>NZ_JAUMIS010000002.1:0-1444593 GCF_030519635.1 Marinobacter suaedae
GGAACCACCTGATCCCATCCCGAACTCAGAAGTGAAACAGGCCTGCGCCGATGGTAGTGTGGCATTGCCCATGCGAGAGTAGGTCATCGTCAGACTCCTAATACCAAAACCCCCGACAGCACCCCTGCCGGGGGTTTTTTATTGCCCGTAGGAAAACCTGTTCGAAAAGAGCTTTTTAGCTTGTTGGTGGTGGCTGTCTGGTAGGAGGAGCCCCATTTGAAACCCGCAGGCTCGGCACAGGGAAAGATCGACGCAACACTTCAAGGCGCGATTGCTCCGAGCCGCATCTATATGGAATCAAGCCTTCACCCAGAGGCGTTCCAAGCGCGACTTGCACCGCACATGTAAGTTAAGGGCTACAGGCGGACGGGTCTGACTTCCACGAGGTTTTCCTGATCGCTATTCCATCACTCGGCAATTCAATCAGAAAATACGGCTTGCCGCAGGTATCAGTTGTCCTTGGGAGTCCCGCTTAGGCATCAATGTTTCTGCTTGAGCAGTTTGTTAACGAGCGCCCTGAGTGCCGCCGGTTTCACTGGTTTGTAGAGTACATGGTAGCCCCGGTCGTTGGCGTCTTCCCGCACTTCGGGAGCCATGTAACCGGTGATCAGGATGCCCGGAATGTCTTGCTGACAATGGTTTCGGATACTGTCCATGGCGTCCAGGCCATTTTTGTTATCGTCCAGCTGGTAATCGGCAAGGATGATTTCCGGTACCCTGTCGCCAAGTTGGTCTAAGGCATCTTCCAGGCTTTCTGCCGCAGTTACATCGCATTGCCAGTTGCCCAGCAACGCCACCATGCCCTGCAATATGGAGGAGTCGTTATCGATACACAGCACCTGCAGACCCTTCAAATTGGAAACCCGGCGTGAGCCCACAATGGAAGCGCTTTTGAGAGTGCTATTTTTTTCCGGTTTGGCCAGGGGTACGGTGATGCCAAACAGGCTGCCGCGGCCTTGCACCGAACGAACGGTCACAGGGTGGTTCAGCATGCCGCTGATGCGTTCGACAATGGCGAGCCCCAATCCCAACCCTTTCTTGTCTCGTCCCTGCTGGAAACGCCGGAATTCCTCGAAAATATGATTCAACTGGTCTTCGGGTATGCCCGGTCCGGTATCCCAAACATCAATCCGGATAAAACCTCGGAGCCGGCGGCAGCCAAGCAGGATCTTGCCGTGGGGTGTATAGCGGATAGCGTTGGACAGGAAATTCTGAATGACGCGACGCAGTAGTTTGGAGTCGGAACGTACCCACGCCGAACTGGGAACTACGCGCAGCTCAAGGCCGCGGTCCTTGGCGATGGCCGAGAAATCCGTGGCAAGGTGGCGCAGCATGTCATTGATCGGGAATACCGCGATGTCGGCCTCCAGTGCCCCCGCGTCTAGCTTGGAAATATCCAGCAGGGTACTGATGATTTCCTCGGCAGCCCCCAGCGAGCTGTCGATGTGTTCAACCAATTCGCGGGTTTCGCCATCCGTAGTCTTTCCCGCCAAAGCCGAGGAAAATAGCCGGGCCGCATTGAGCGGCTGCAGGAGGTCGTGGCTGGCCGACGCCAGGAAGCGGGTTTTACTCTGATTGGCCTGTTCTGCCACAGACTTGGCCTTGAGCATCTGTTCGTTGATGACCTGCAGCTCCTGGGTCCGCTCCTTCACCCGCTGTTCCAGGTAGATGTTGGTTTCCTTCAAGGCCTGTTCCGTGCGGCGCATCGGCGTAATGTCCTGGAACGTGGTTACGTACCCTCCGCCGGGAATAGGGCTGCCATCGATCCGCAGGACCGTGCCATCGGGGCGTTGACGCTCAAAAGACATGGCTTTTCCATCACGCATGTTGGCACAGCGCTCGGCAATGATGTCGTCGATCCGTCGGGCGCCAAGGTTTGCATTGGTCAGGTTGTAGCGCATCAGGTCTTCAATGGGACGACCGGCACGCACAAACCCCTTTGGGTAATTGAACAGTTCCAGGTATCGACGATTCCACACCACGAGTTGCTGCTGATGGTTCACCACCGAGACGCCAAGGCTGATGTTTTCGATCGCCGATTGCAGCAGCTCCCGGCTGAAGGTCATGGCCTGGGAGGCTTCATCGACAATGCTGACGACGTCCTCAATCTGCATGTCACGACCAGTGAGAGTGGATTCCAGTACCACCCTGGCAGTCGAGGCACCAATGACGGACGCCAGCTGCCGTTCGATGTATTTCATGAGATGGGTGGATGCCGGCCGGTGCGGATTCAGACGGATGGCGTTACGACGTTCGTAATTGCGGAAAACGGTTTCTGACCGCTCTTCGCCCATGAATCTATCTGTCAGGGCCTGGAGGTCGGAAATCAGGATCTCGCCCTGCCAGCTTTGCAGCTGAGGGGTGTCGTTTCGGGGTTCCGGGTCGTGGAAAAAGGAGGCAATCTGGATTTTTTCCCGGACACGTTGACGGGTGAGCAGGGACAAGGTGACATAGGTGATCACGTTGATCCCCAGGCTCCAGATAATGCCGTGACTTACCTGGTCGACATCCATACCAAACAAGGCAGTGGGGCGCGTCCAGCTGAGACCCCAGATACCCTGATTGATCAGGGATTCGGAAATCCAGCCAGTGGTTGTCAGTGCAGGTAAAAGCAGGGTGTAACACCACATAAGGAAGCCGAGTGCCAGACCCCAGACCGCACCTGTGTAGTTGCCCCGACGCCAGATAATGCCTCCGACCAACGCCGGACCGAACTGGGCGGCTGCGGCAAAGGAGAGGAGTCCGAAGGCGGTGAGGCTGTGATCTTCGCCGGCCATCCGGTAAAAACCATAGGCTGTCAGCAGCACCACGAAAATGGCAATTCGCCGAATACTGAGCAGCAGGAAACTCAGGTCGGTACGCCGGTTCATCCGGGGCCGGAAGAATTTCAACAGTGCCGGCATCACGATCTCGTTGCTGACCATGGTGGCAATTGCAACGGAGCAAACGATGACCATAGCCGCGGCCGCTGAGCCGCCCCCCAGAAACGCCAGGATCGCCAGCCATTCTTCGCCCGCCTGAATCGGAAGCTGGAGGATCAGGATGTCGGGATTGAACTGTTCACTTCCTGTTGTCAGCAGGCCGGCCGCCGCTATCGGAAGGACAAAGGCACTGGCGATGATCAGGTAAATGGGCATGGCCCAGCGGGCAGTGCTGAAGTCACGGTGATCGGCATTTTCCACCACCATCACGTGGAACTGTCGGGGCAGGCAGATAATGGCCAGCATGGCCACCAGTGTTTGGGTGACAAAGGCCGTAGGGTTAACGTTGTCAGTCGTCAGGACCCCGCCAAGGTTGGCTTCCCGAACCTGATGAAGTAAATCCCCGAAGCCGTTGTAGAGGCCGAAGCCGACGAACAGGCCGACCGCCACGAAGGCAATAAGCTTGATAAGGGACTCGAAAGCCACCGCCTGGATCATACCCCGGTGATGCTCGGTGGATTCGAGGTGCCGGGTACCAAACAGTACAGTGAACACTGTCAGTGCCAGGGTGATGTACCAGGCCGAGTCGTTCCAGGCCGAGGAGCCCCAGGGCAGGGGACCTGTGCCGCTGTCTGACAGTACATTGAAGCCCATGGAGATGGCTTTCAGCTGAAGGGCAATGTAAGGAACGCTACCGACCAGGGCAAATACCGCGATCATGGCGGCCAGCAGTTGGGACTTGCCGTAGCGTGAGGCAATGAAATCGGCAATCGAGGTGCTGTTGCTGCGTTTGCTGATGTAGATGATTCGGCGCAGCAGGGGGGCGCCGAACACAAACACCAGCAGGGGGCCGAGATAGATGGGCAGGAACGCCAGGCCTTCCTGGGTTGCCCGGCCAACGGCACCGTAGAAGGTCCAGGATGTGAAGTAAACCGCCAGTGACAGGGCGTAGATCTGGGTTCGTGCCACCCTGCGCCGGTACAGCCCTGGCCGTTTGTCGCCGGCCCAGGCGATGACAAACAGGAGCGAAATGTAGGCGATGGAAATCAGTGCCAGTAGCCAGGGGCTAAACATGTTCGGACAACTCCGTCAGGGCCAGGCGATTCACTCCCAAGGGATTAGCCGGTGCAAATAGTGTTTAACAGGGTGTCTGAATTACCCAGCACTTTCAGGTTATCGACGCGGGGTTGTCCGTCTGATCCGAGGGGAACCAGTTCCCGGGTCTGGCAGTTAAGCAGGTGAATGCGGTGGGAAACGGCATCGGACAGCTTCTGTTCGAACCGATATAAGGTGAAACTCACCACTTCGGGATTGCCGGTTTCACGACTGATGCTATCGGTATCGACGATGGAGAATGCGTTGACGTAGGGGAATGCAAAGGTCCAGGGACGCCAGACCATGCCATCACTTTCGGTGTCGACAATGACGGCTTCATCGGGTAACAGCTGCTTCTTGTGGTCGTACCAGGTGTATTCGCCATGAATCAGGTAGGCCAGCATGCCGGCACCGGCAAATACCGGGATCAGCCATTTTGGCGCTTTGTTGCGGGTGGCGGCACGGATGCCAAGGGCAATGCCGGCGGCGCCAAGGCCGCAAAATACTGTGGCGACAAACGTCCAGAACATATTTTTACTTCCTCAAAAATAGAAGGGCTTCCTCGTTGAGGAAGCCCATCCAGTCCAACTCACTGAGTCAATGAGATGGGTGGTGCTTAGTGATCCTGGGCCTGGCCTGCGCCACGCGGATAGCGAACGCTTTCTACCAGTTCCTGAATCTCAACCGGCGGTTCCTCGGTCGCATTCGACACAAGGAAGGCTACCGTAAAGTTGACGATGGCACCAACTGCACCGATGGACAGCGGTGAAATGCCCAGCACCCAGTTTTCCGGAGTGTCCGGCAGGTTGTTGGTGCCTGGGATGAACAGCCAGCCCTTGTACACGAAGATGTACGTCAGAGTGAAGCCCAGACCAGTCAGCATACCGGCAATGGCGCCAGTGTTGTTCACCCGCTTGGAGAAGATACCCATCATCAGGGCAGGGAACAGGGACGCCGCAGCGATACCGAACGCCAGTGCGACCACCTGTGCGGCGAAGCCCGGTGGGTTAGCCCCAAGCCAGGTGGCCACCACGATGGCTACCGCCATGGAGATCCGTGCTGCCATCAGCTCTCCCTTCTCGGTAATCTTCGGGTTGATGGCACCTTTGATAAGGTCGTGGCTCACCGCCGAGGATATCGCCAGCAGCAGGCCCGCTGCTGTGGACAAGGCTGCAGCCAGACCACCGGCGGCAATCAGGCCGATAACCCAGCCCGGCAGGTTGGCGATTTCCGGGTTGGCCAGTACCAGGATGTCCCGGTTGACCACCAGCTCATTGCCCTTCCAGCCGCGGGCGTTGGCCTCGGCTTCGAAGGCAGGAGATTCGTTATACAGCTGGATACGACCGTCTTCGTTCTTGTCGGTGAACTGAATCAGGCCGGTGACTTCCCACTCCCGGATCCAGTTCGGGCGATCTTCATACTGAATCGCTTCTGCTGACGTTCCATCCGGATAGATGGTGGTCATCAGATTCAGACGAGCCATAGAAGCAACGGCCGGCGCTGTCAGGTACAGGATGGCGATGAATACCAGGGCCCAGCCTGCTGACCAGCGAGCATCAGCCACCTTCGGTACGGTGAAGAAGCGGATGATAACGTGAGGCAGACCGGCAGTACCGATCATCAGGGACAGGGTGAACAGGACCATGTTCAGCTTGTTGTCCACGTCAGCGGTGTATTCGTTGAAGCCAAGATCGGTGATCACTTCGTTGAGCTTGGTCAGCAGCGGAACGCCAGAGTCCACGTGAGTGGAGAACAGGCCGATAGCCGGAAGGGCTGTGTCAGTCAGCTGCAGTGAGATGAACACCGCAGGAATGGTGTAGGCAATAATCAGAACGCAGTACTGGGCAACCTGGGTGTAGGTAATGCCCTTCATGCCACCGAGAACGGCGTAGATGAAGACCACGATCGCGGCGATCATCAGGCCCATGGTGGAATCCACTTCCAGGAAGCGGGAGAAGGCTACACCGGCACCGGCCATCTGACCGATAACGTAGGTAACGGAGGCCACAATCAGACAGACGACCGCTACCAGGCGGGCATTCTTGCTGTAGAAACGGTCGCCGATGAACTCAGGAACCGTAAACTTGCCGAACTTCCGCAGGTACGGGGCCAGCAGCATCGCCAGCAGAACGTAACCGCCGGTCCAGCCCATCAGGAACGTGGAGTTGGCGTATCCACCAGCGGCAATCAGGCCCGCCATGGAGATAAAGGATGCCGCGGACATCCAGTCAGCACCGATGGCCATACCATTGGTGACGGGGTGGACCCCACCGCCGGCCACGTAGAAATCCTTGGTGGTACCGGCCTTGGCCCAGATAGCAATCAGGATGTACAGGAGGAATGACCCCCCAACGAACATTATGTTGATGGCGAACTGACTCATTGGTTCTTACTCCTCGTGTACACCGAATTTTTCGTCGATCTTGTTCATGCGCCAGGCGTAGTGAAAAATCAGGGCAATGAATGTGAGGATGGAGCCTTGCTGGGCGAACCAGAAACCAAGGTCAGTGCCGCCGACGGGAATTCCCGCGAGCATGGGACGTAAAAGAATGGCGAAGCCATAGGAAACCAGGGCCCAGACGACCAGGCTCCCGACAATCAGGCGGAGATTCGCCTTCCAGTAGTTTTCAGCATCGTAGCTATGACCAGACATAGGATCGCTCCTCGCTTTGTTGTTGTTTAAATACAGGGTGTTGCTAGTCGATATTCCGTGTTGCGATGTTGATATTTATATAGTCGTTTTTCTACTTATTATCCTGCCTGACTTTACCCTTCAAACCATTTATAGGTATTGGCAAAAGGTCTAACAGTCAGTAAGTTGCGAGCGGCATTGCCAGTGAGATCCACGCTAGAACCGGTGCATGTTCTGTAGCCGACGATGATATTGAAGTTTGGTGTTGAGCTGCTCAACGGTTTTTACGCCGTCCTTAATGGCTTTGTTTATGGCAATCAGTGTCAGCTCGGCTGTGGCCATGGCGTCCGCGGCAGCATGATGGCGGGTGCTGAACTCCAGGCCAAAGTGTTCTGCCCAGTGATCCAGCCCCTTACCACCGGGCTTGATATCCGGGAACAGGGCCGGTAATAGATCCGCTGCATCCATCCAAAGGTGATTGCGTGTATAGCCGATCTGAAGCTTGAGGGCCTTCTCCAGGAACTTCTGATCGAAGGCGGAGTGGTAGGCCAGGATGGGGTCGCCATTCATCCACTCCAGAAGGTACAAAAGGGCATCCTGGGTTTCGTGTCCGTGGGTGAGGGCTTCGTTGCCTATGCCATGGATCAGAACAGTTTCGTCGATATTCAGTTCCGGCCTGCGCAAGATCAGGTCGAACTGGTCGTCCAGGTGAATGACACCGCCCTGGATAGCCACGGCACCGATGGCTATCACTTCGTCCCTGGCGGGGTTCAGGCCGGTGGTTTCCAGATCCAGGATGATCAGCCGGCAGTCGTCGAGCAACAAATTGCCCGACGTTTTGGGTTCTGGCAGGTTACTGAAGTCATGTTCGCCGATCTGCCGACCTTTACGCCGTTCAATCCACTGCCTGATCCGCTCCAGCATGGTTGCCTGTTCCTTGCTCAGAATTGGTAGGTGACTTCCAGTTTCTGTTGCAGGCGCTGGGCCTGGCGGAAGGACTCCCTGAGAATCCGGCGGTCCAGTGGGTTGAGGTCGTCCGGGTCAATGTAGTTTGACAGCTCTTCACCCTCTTTGAGCATTTCCTGGTGAGCCCGCATCCGGATGGCCTGAATCAGGCTATAGGCTTCGCGCCAGGCATTGCCATCTTTCGCATCGAAAATGCCTTTTTTCACCAGCGCCGACATGCGCTCCAGTGTGTTGGCGGTTTCCACTCCGTGGGCCAGGGCAAATACCCGCACCGATTCAACGAACGGAGCCAGGCCTTGCCGTTTCAGGTCCAGGGCCCGGCGGTGGTCGCCGTCGGAAACGTAGCGGAAATGTCGGAACATGGTCAGTGGGGGCTTTCTTTGCAGGGCGTTGCCCGCGAGCATTTTCTGGAACAGGGCGTTTTTGCGGATCCGGGTCAGGACCTTGTCGAGCAGAAGGCGAAGGGGCTCGGTGTCACCGTAGACGGCACGCATATCGAGAAAGATCGACGAATAAACGAGATTCTGGGGCGTGGATGCATCAATGAACCGGATGAACCACTCGTCCCACTCGTCGCCGCTAAGGCACAGTTTCGGGTTGCTGGCCATAATGTTGCCCTTGCACAGTGTAAAGCCGCACTCAGCCAGTTCTTCATTGACTGTGCGGGCAAAGGGCAGAAGTTTCTCCCGGACCTGATCCGCGGTCATGCCCTCCGGCGTCTGGAACAGAATGCCATTGTCCTGGTCGGTCAGCAGCGTCTGTTCCTGTCGGCCTTCGCTGCCAAACGTCAGCCAGGTGAAGGGGATGCCTGGATCGTTGCGCTTCAGGTTCAGCTCCAGAACCCGTCGAACGGTGACATCGTTCAGGGTGGTAATGATCTTTACGACCTGGCCTGAGTCGGCACCATGGGCGAGCATTGAATCCACCAGACGAGACACATCCGATCTCAGGCTCACCAGGGTTCGCAGGTGGGTGGCGGTACCGATGGTCCGGGCGAGATGGACCAGGTCCACACGCTGCAGCGAAAACAGGTCGCGCTCAGAGACCACGCCAATCAGGTGCTCTTCCTCATCCACGACGCACAGGTGTGCAAAGTGGTGCTCGGCCATAAGCATAGCCGCTTCAAAGGCGTCAGCGTCCGACGTCAGGGAGCTGGGGTTGCGGGTCATCACCTGGCCAATGGGGGTATCAAGCGGGCTTTTTCCCTCGGCGACCATGGTGCGTAGATCCCGGAGTGTGAAGATGCCGGTGGGGTGGCGGTTGTCGTCGGTGATGATGATACTGCCGACGTTGTTGTCGTGCATGCGTGCGACTGCCTTGCTGACCGGCAGGTCGGGCGAGCACACAATGGGGTTGCGAAGCGCGTAGTTTTCGAGCGGTGTGTCCAGCGTATTGCTGGAGCCCATGGAGGCCATGGCCTTAGACTGAAGGCGCTGGTTCACCTGATCCAGCAGGCTGCTCACGCCCCGCAGGCAAAAATCCCGGAACGGCTCGCTGTCAGAAAACAGGGTGACAAAGGCATCCTGCTCAATGCTCAGGCAAAAGGTATCCCCGGCGGCCCGGTGAAGGGTGCGGGTGGGGCGCTCGCCTATCAGTGCGGCCAGCGGAAAACATTCTCCCACGCTGATTTCGAAGGTGGTTTCCGTCCGGTCTTCTTTTTCCGACGGGCGCTCACCACAAATCCGGCCCTGCTTCACAACGTAAAAACGTTTTACCACGCCCTCCTCAGGGGTGATTACCGGGTCTCCGTCGGCATAGAAGCGCAGAGTGGCGTGCTCGGCGAAATGAGCGAGGTGGGCATCATCCATGTTGGAAAAGGGCGCGTGTTCCCTGAGGAAAGTCATGATGGCCCGTGTGTTCTGTGGCCGGTTGCTGTCCTGGGGGGAGCCTGCCATGAAAAAGTCCTTTTCCTTCTTATTATCGGGTCTGCCGACCCATAGTTTAGTTCACCGAGAGGGCGAAAATCGTTTCGATCTTGGTCGAAGTTCAGGGCTGTGTCTCCGCTGCTTTATGGCCGGCAGAGTGGATGGTAAAGTCATTCGGTTGTTAACCATTAATTCAGTAGCATCGTCATGACGACTAAAGAAGAACGTCTGAGCTTCCTGGAAGAGATGAAAGACGTTCGGCGTATCAAGAAGCCCAACCGGGCGGATATCAAAGCGCCGAAGGACCTGACGCCCGGGCATCTGGAGCGCCAGCGTGCGGCGACTGCCAGGCCCATTATTGACCGGAATCCACTGACCTCCGATATGGTCGAGCCTCTCAAGGCTCACGATGTCCTGGAGTGGATGCGACCGGGGGTTCAGCACGGTGTCTTTCGTAAACTCAGGCTTGGGCAATACCCCATTGAAGCCCGGTTGGATCTGCATCGGATGACTGTGGAAGAGGCGCGCCGGGAAGTGTTCACGTTCATTGGAGACTGCGTTCGCTACGGATTGCGCTCGGTGATCATCCTGCATGGCAAGGGTGAACGGAATCCAGATGGCATTGCCCAGTTGAAGAGCTATCTGGCCAAGTGGTTGCCGGAACTCAATGATGTGCTGGCGTTCCATTCGGCTCAGAAACACCATGGCGGAACCGGAGCCGTGTATGTCATGGTGCGCAAAAGTGAACGGGATAAACAGAATAATCGTGAGCGTCACGGAAGCCGATAACAGGCTTCCGTGAGGCTCACTTTTGATAAAAACGCCCTTGAAAGGGTGGCTAAAAAACGAATTACGCGAGTAGAGGTATCTTGTGAAGAAATTGATGTTGGTGATGGTGGCAATGGCTGCCCTGGCTGGTTGTAAAGACCGGGTTATCTGGAATGACAATGGCAAAATGAGTGGTGCAACCAGCGAAAATCGTGAGATCTGGAATACCAATGGCAAGATCAACAACGCGGACCGGAAAATCTGGGTGAACGCTGACGGCAAGGAAGTGGTCAAGTAAGCGTTGGTTGATTCGAACCTGCCAACAATAATATCCGCCGCCCTGAAAGGCGGCGCGCAGAGAGCAGATGGAGCACAGGGATATGGCATTACGCCTGACGGTAAACGGCGAAGCGCGTTCGCTGGAGGTTGACGGAGATACCCCGCTTCTGTGGGTGGTTCGTGACGAACTGGGGTTGAAGGGCACCAAATTCGGCTGTGGTGCCGGGTTGTGCGGCGCCTGCACGGTGCATCTGAATGGTCAACCTGTCCGGTCCTGCTCCACGCCGGTTGAGATGGCAGCTGGCGCTGAAGTGACGACCATTGAAGGACTGTCTGAAGGGGGGCAGCTTCATGCGTTGCAGCAGGCCTGGATTGACCACAACGTGCCCCAGTGTGGTTATTGCCAGTCAGGACAGATCATGAGCGCGGCTCATCTGCTGGCTAACAACCCGACACCCTCCCGGGACGACATCGTGGCCGCGATGACCGGCAACCTGTGCCGGTGCGGAACCTATTCCCGGATCGTTGCGGCGGTCGAATCGGTCGCCGGTACCGCTGGCTCTGCGGAAAAGGAGGGCGCGTGACATGACCTTGAGTCGACGCGATTTCCTGAAAGTCGGGGTTGGCACTTCCGGTGGACTCATGTTGTCCATGAATCTGGTGGGTTGTGCTGCGGGCGTGAAGAAGGGGTACGAGCCGGAAACCGGAGAATGGACGCCGGACGCCTGGCTGGAGCTCACCACCGATGATCAGATCTTCTTCACGCTGGCTCGTGTGGAAATGGGGCAGGGCACCTACACTGGCCTGACTACCCTGGTTGCCGAGGAGCTGGAAGTGGCTCCTGAAGCCATCACCCCCCGGTTTGCGCCTGCCGCTCCCGAATACCGAAATCCCCTGTATAAACTGCAACTGACTGGCGGCAGTACCAGCCTGGCCACGAGCTGGGAGCCACTTCGAACCGCCGGTGCCTCGGCCCGGACCCTCCTGGTTCAGGCCGCTGCCCGGGTGTGGGAGGTGGATCCGGCCGAATGCACGGCCCGCGATGGCGTTGTCGTGCACCCGAATGGCTCGGATTCGATTCGTTATGGCCGGCTGGTTGAGCTTGCCTCGAAAGAAGAACTTCGTGATGACGTGGCTCTGAAGCCCCGCAGCGAATGGAAATACATTGGCCGTCAGAGAGGGCGCCTGGATGCCCGGGCCAAAGCGACTGGAACGGCTGAATACGGTATCGATGTTGAGTTGCCGGACATGGTCTACAGCGTGGTCACCCGTTCGCCCCGATATGGCGGCCGGGTGGCTTCGTTCAACCGGAGCGATGTGCAGGCAATGCCCGGCGTGATCGATGTGATTGAAATCGAGCGGGGCGTTGCCGTCGTGGCAGAAAGCTACTGGAAGGCCCGCAAAGCCCAGAATGAGCTGACCGTCGAGTGGGATTTCTCCGACGCGTTCTCGATGTCCACCGACCAGGTGTTCGACTCCTATCGCAAGGCCGCGGATGACGATGATGGGGGCTCCGAACGCAGTGAGGGCGATTTCGAGGAGGCTGCCGATGCGGCCTCACGCATGGTGGAAGTGGAATACGAACAGCCTTACCTGGCTCATGCCACGCTGGAGCCCATGAATGCCACGGCCTGGTATCAGGGGGACAAAGCCGAGGTCTGGGCGCCGACCCAGGCACCGGACCTGGGGCAGATTGCCGTGGCACGGGTAACCGATCTGTCGCCTGATGATGTGGTGATTCATACCACTTTTCTGGGCGGTGGATTTGGCCGTCGACTGACCCAGGATTTCATCGAAGAAGCGGCCGAGGTGTCCTACAAGACAGGGCGTCCGGTCAAGGTGATCTGGTCCCGGGAGGAAGACACCCGCCACGACCTGTATCGTCCGGCCATGCTGCATCGGATGAAAGCCTCGATATCTGAGGGCGCGGTTACCGGATGGCACCACCAGATCGTGGGGCCTGAAATCCTCGCCTGGTACGTTCGCAACGCCGCGCCGGCCCAGTTCCCCTGGGCGCCCAAGTTCATGTACGACACATTGGGGTCGGTCGGCGTCCTGTTTGAAGGTCTGGCGACACCCAAGGATGTGTCCGCCATCGAAGGCGCGGTTGAGTACCCCTACGCTGTGGACAACATCGATATTCGCCACACGCTAACCGACCCGGGCTTGCCCGTGACCTGGTGGCGTTCGGTGGGCTATTCCCACAATGGCTTTGCCGTTGAAACCTTTATGGATGAACTGGCCCATGAGATGGGGAAAGATCCTTATCAGTTCCGACGGGACCTGCTGGCAGATGAGCCCCGGCATCTCGAGGTTCTTGATCGTGCCGCGCAGCTGGCGGGCTGGAATAGCCCGGTTCCCGAAGGTCGGGCCCGGGGCATCGCCCTGTTCAAGAGTTTCGGAACCTACATTGCCCAGGTGGTGGAAGCCGGCATCGAAAATGGCGCGATTCGTGTCTACCGGGTGTCCGCAGCGGTTGACTGTGGCCAGGTGGTGAATCCGGATATTGTCAAAGACCAGATCGAAAGCGGTGTGCTGTTTGGTCTGACTGCTGCGCTCTACGGCGAGATCACTCTACAGCAGGGGGAAGTTCAGCAAAGTAATTTCCACGACTACCCCCTGATGCGCCAGTACGAGCGCCCTGAGATCCAGGTGGATATCGTGGATAGCGAGGAAAACCCCACCGGTGTTGGTGAACCCGGTGTGCCGCCGGTAATTCCGGCGCTGGGTAATGCGCTGTTTGCCCTCACCGGTCAGCGCCAACGTCGCCTGCCGTTGAAGGCCGATGTCTGACCTCACTATGGGCCGGTCCGTTTCGAGCGGCCGCCTCTCGGTGCTTCGGGATGTCCTTGGTTGGTTGGAACAGGGGGAGGGTGTGTGGCTGTGCACCATCGTCCAGACCTGGGGATCATCACCGCGGCCCGAGGGCTCATGGCTGGCCGTCAGCAGTTCCGGTATGTGGAGTGGCTCTGTTTCCGGCGGTTGCCTGGAAGAGGATTTGCTCAGGCGGGCAGCCGAAGGCGGCCTGCTAACACCCGAATTGATCGACTACGGCATAACGGAGAGCGATCAGCACCAGTTCCAGCTTCCCTGCGGTGGGCGCATCAGACTATTGGTGGAACCGCTGGAAGGCGAGCGCTCAGCCGGGCATGTGGCTGCGTTGGTCGATGCCCTTGAGCAGCGCAGCCCAGTTTGTCGGCGGGTTTCACTAGCCGGTGAGGTGGAGTTCGAGCAGGCCCGCTTCGGCGGACGATTCCACGTACATTTTGATGGCGCAGAGTTGCAGCACCTGTTGCAGCCCGAGTGTCGTTTGCTGTTTATCGGGGCTGGTGAAGTGGCCCGTTACGCCGCAGAATTCGCCAGCGCCGCCGATTTCGACGTGACTTTGTGCGAGCCGCGGGAGGCATTTGCCGCTGGCTGGAGTCACGCGAATATTCCCCTGGTTCGGCGATTGCCGGATGACCTGATTGCGGAGCGGTTCAGTGACGCATGGTCGGGCATTCTGGCGTTGGCGCACGATCCTCGGGTGGATGATATGGGCTTGTTGGCCGCACTCCAATCCGATGCCTTTTATGTCGGCGCCATGGGGTCGAAAAAAACATCGGCTGCGCGACGGGAGCGACTGGCTTCGCTGGGTGTGGATGAAGCATCGCTCCAGCGCCTGAAGGCGCCCATAGGTGTGAGCATCCCCAGCAAGACTCCCGCAGAGATTGCCATTTCCATCGTTGCCGACCTGATTGCCGAGCGGCATCGTTTGCGGCAAACCTCTCCAGCCCTATAATGACGGGATTCAGCGCCCTCGGGCGCGCCTGATTCCAGGGAGATAACGTGTTTGACGTAACCCGATATGCGAAAGCTGCGGATTCGATCATCGAGGCCGGACGTTTCCTGTATCAGCGCGGCTGGTCTCCTGCGACCAGCAGCAACTATTCGGCGCGGCTGGACGAACAGCATATTGCCATCACCGTATCCGGCCGCCACAAAGGCGATCTGGGGTCCGGTGATGTCATGGTGGTGGATCTGGCGGGTAACCCCGTGCAGAGCAGCAGTCGTTCTTCCGCGGAGACGCGTCTGCACACGGTACTGTATGAGCTGTTTCCGGAGGTGGGTGCCGTTGTGCATACCCATTCGGTGAAAGCCACAGTGCTGAGCCGGCTGGTTTCCGCCGGGCACTCACTGATACTGGAAGGCTATGAATTGCAGAAGGCCTTTTCCGGTGTTGATACCCATGAATCCACCCTGACCATTCCGGTCTTCAATAACAGTCAGGATATCGACGCGCTGGCGGAGAAGACCAAACAGTGGTTTGCCTCCCATCCCGGGCAGCCGGGATATCTGATCCGTGGTCACGGCCTCTACACCTGGGGAGAGACCATGAAGGATTGCCTGCGCCACGTGGAAGCGTTTGAATTTCTGTTCGAGTGTGAACTTGAAGCCATGAGGGTTCGACCATGACAACCTTGAGCATTTTTGACTTCAGCCAGCCAGACGAGGCAAAGAAGGTGACCGACGATTCTTCAGAGATTCGGGCGTTGCTGGCGGAGCAGAGCGTACGTTTCGAGCAGTGGCCCACCAAAGACCTGCCAGACGATGCATCACAGGATGAGATTCTGGAGGCCTATCGAGAGGAGGTTGAATCCCTCAAGGCTGAATGCGGCTTCCAGACTGCGGATGTGGTGAGCCTGAATCCGGATCACCCTCACAAAGAGGCCTTCCGCCAGAAGTTCCTGGATGAGCACACCCACAGTGAAGACGAAGTTCGCTTCTTCGTACGTGGTCAGGGCCTGTTTTACCTGCATTTCGGCGATCAGGTATTTTCCGTGCTGTGCGAAAAGAACGATCTGATCAGCGTGCCCGACGGCACTCGTCACTGGTTTGATATGGGCCCGGAACCGAGGTTTACCTGCATCCGCTTGTTCACCAATCCCGAGGGCTGGGTGGCGGACTTTACCGGCGACGATATCGCCAGTCGGTTGCCCCGCTACGAGGCCATGGTGGGAGGGGCGTAATGATCCGGGTGGTTCTTACCGACATCGAGGGCACGACGAGTTCGATTTCTTTTGTCCATGACGTGCTGTTTCCCTACGCCAGCGAACATCTTCCGGACTTTGTTCGCGACAATTACGAGCGGCCCGATGTGGCCGAGCAACTGGATGCAGTGGCGAAGAGCACCGGTCAGGATCGCCAGGATGTGGATGGCCTGATTGAGACCCTGCTGACGTGGATTCGTGAGGATCGCAAGGAAACTCCGCTGAAAGCGTTGCAGGGCATGGTTTGGGAATACGGCTATGACCGGGGGGAGCTGAAGGGGCACATTTATGAAGATGCCGCTCACCATCTGCGGCTCTGGCATGATCGGGGCTTGCGCCTGTTCGTATACTCCTCTGGTTCAGTGCAGGCCCAGAAACTGATCTTTGGTTACACTACCGCCGGTGATTTTACCCCGTTTTTCTCCGGTTATTTTGATACCCGAATCGGGGGCAAAAAAGACGCCGGCTCTTATCGCAACATCGTTGCTGAGCTTGGGGTGGAGCCCTCCACGGTGTTGTTCTTGTCGGATGTGGAGGCCGAGCTGGAAGCCGCCGAACAGGCCGGGCTGGAGACCGCCTGGCTGATACGGGAGGGCGAGGTGCCAGAAGACGCTGGCCGGTTTATCGCCCGCGATTTTTCGGAGGTGGAATCGTTGCTGCGCAAGCAGTGAATTCCGCCGGATTACCCGGAGGTACCCATGCCCGGAGTCGTTTGGTGCAGAGCCCTGATTCCGGGCGTGTTCGCAGGTTTGCTCAGCGCCTGTAATCCCTTCTCTGATGCCCGCCCAATGATGGATGAATACGTCGAGCGGGTCGCCCGGGTTCTGGAATTGGAACCTGAACTCTCGGACATCCCTGCTGCCTCTCAGATGCCCCGGCGCCGTGACCGGGTATTGTCCATGCCCGAGCTGGAAATGGGTATGCTGGACTTCCTGTCCCTGTACGGTTGCGAGCTTCAATTCGTGGTGGGAGAGAAAAACTCGGTTATGGGGCGGGTGATGCAGCCTCTGAACCGGTTGAGGTACGAACTGAAGTTCATTGAGTCGTCCGAGGAGTGCCTGCCGGAGATCGAGAGGGAAGCGCTGGCTGGAGAGCTGGAGGCTGCGATCGAAAGCAAGAAGGAATCTCTGCCCATTGCCCTGTGGAATGCTACCTGGGGGGCGGAAGAGGTCGAGACCCTGTTCACCCTCGCCAAGGGGCATTATCCGGTAGCGGCGAAAGGTAACCCGGTGTCGGATCTGGCGCTGGATGCCCAGCAACTGAATGAAGCGGTGGCCGATCTTCTGGCTGGCAGGCTGTCCGTGGATCTTGATTTTGCCGGTGGCGTGCAACAGCGCTGGCAAGCCGAGTATCGCGCCGGACAATTGATCAACAGTGCGGCGTTGGTGACTGCCCGCTTGAACGATGCAACTGCACTGATCGAAGGGCGACTTGAAGGGCGTCCTTTGTGCCTGAATGGCAAGCCCAACAATCAATCAGATATCGTTCAGAGCATGTTTTTCAGCGTGTATATCGAAGAAATTCAGCCGTATCTGAGCGACATCCAGCGGGCACGCCAGGCGTTGCTGGAGCCGCTGGCGCAGCTGGCGGCATCCCAGCGGTCGGTAATGCCCGGCAGTTTCACTGACTGGTTTCGGCAACACCTGTCCCAGACATCGGATCAGGGCATCTGGGCTGAGCTGGACGAGGCCATCGCTTCCCATACACGAAGCTGGCAAGAGTTGTTGGGCCAGTGTGGGATGCGGCCGGGCAGCTAGGGCTGCCCCGGTCTCTTACTCCGCTGAATTTGCCGGCGCCGGTAAAGGCCTGTTTACCTTCAGGTGCACCATGGCAAAGGTAAACAGCAGGAACGTCAGAACGGTCAGCACGACAGGGCCGGTGCCTCCCTCGCTGAGCCACGCAGACACCAGCGCCTGAGTGAAGTAAAAGATAACCACGAAAGCCATCCAGATATAGCCCCGGTTGTGCCCCCGGAACACGGGCACGGCAAAGACCAGGAGGGGGATCAGTTTCACGGTCAGCATCAACGGGATGGAGACGCCCTCGACCGGAGCTGGGAAAAACGTGGTGAGCACCAGGGTAACGAGCACCGCCAGGTAGGTGGCGATGGTCAGTCGGGCGGTGTTCCGGGCTTTCGGGTTATGGAGCATGCAATTGTATCCGCGTATTAAAGAATGCCTTGGTTAAGGTACGCCGTTCAGAGACGGGCGTATCAATTGGAGAGTTTGTCAGCGAGTCTTGCCAGGCGCTCACCAAATGCCTGGCACAGTTTCTTCTCGGTATCGGTCAGCGCCTTTTGTTCCTCGGTTCCCGCCCAATGTGTCGGGCCGTATGGGGTTCCGCCTGCATCGGTAGCGGACAGTCCCTTTTCCGTGTAGGGCAGTCCGCACAGCACCATGCCATGGTGGAGCAGGGGGACCATCATGGTGAGCAGGGTGGTTTCCTGGCCTCCATGAAGACTGCCAGTTGAAGTGAACGCGCCAGCCGGTTTGCCTGCCAGGGCACCGCTGAGCCACAAGTCTCCAGTGGTATCGAGGAAATGTTTGAGAGGCGCCGCCATGTTGCCAAAGCGGGTCGGGCTGCCCAGGGCCAGGCCGGCACAGTTGGCCAGATCCGACTTAGTGGCGTATGGCGCTCCGTTATCCGGTACTGCAGGCAAAGCGGCGTCCGTGTCCGGAGATACAGGTGGCACGGTTCTCAGCCTTGCTTCCATGCCGCTCACCCGGGCGATGCCACGGGCAATCTGCTGGGCCAGTTCGGCGGTCTGGCCATTTCGGCTGTAATACAGGACCAGAACGTAGGGTGACGGCTCTGACATCGCGCTCTCCTTTGCGGTCGCGGGTGACTGAACGAGTTTGGTGCTGACTTAAAGAATGGACAGCACGTTTTCCGGCGGGCGTCCGACGACGACTTTGCCATTGGCCAGTACGATCGGACGCTCGATCAGTTTGGGGGTGTTCACCATGGCGTCAATCAGCTGCTCCCGGGAGAGCTCTGGGTTATCCAGCCCCTGGGATTTGTATTCGTCTTCCTTGGTGCGCATCAACTGCCGGGGCTCGAAATCAAGGGCGGTCAGGATGGCATCCAGTTCCTGAGCTGTCGGTGGGGTTTCCAGGTAGCGTATAATCTCAGGTTCGATACCCCGATCGGTCAGCAGTTGCAGGGTTTGGCGAGATTTTGAACAGCGTGGGTTGTGGAAAATCCGGGTAGCTTCTGTCATCGTCGGGCCTGACTTTATCAAGGTGAATACGTCGGTTTCGAAAGGCCGGTAGTCTAACAGGAGGAATTCACGTGCAGTACCCTGGGAAACAGCGGTTTTTTCGCCGGACCATCGCCCTTGGGATATTTTCCCTGGTACTTCTCCTGTCTGGATGTGAGAAGATCGAACTTCAGCGCGCTGAAGGAGCGAAGCTGAATTGGGACCAGCTCCGTGGCCAGTGGGTGCTGGTGAACTACTGGGCGGAATGGTGCAAGCCCTGTCTGGAAGAAATTCCCGAACTCAATGCTCTTGATATCGCCCCTGACATTGCCGTGCTGGGGGTGAATTTTGACGGCATCCAGGGGCAGGCTCTGGAAGAGCTGGGTAAGCGTATGGGCATTGAATTCGTTCTACTGGCAGAAGACCCGGCGGCCAAGCTGGGGTGGGACGTCCCTATCGCGTTGCCGGCCACCTATATCGTGGGCCCCGACGGCGACCTGGTCGAAGCGCGTTTTGGTCCGCAGACCGAAGATGATATCCGGAGTTTGATTGGCGGCTGAACCGCCCGTACTCCCAATGAATTTTTAGCAGGACACACCTGACGTTATGCCGAACACCTTTGTACACCTGCGGGTGCATTCCGAATATTCCATGGTTGATGGCCTGGTTCGAGTGAAGCCGCTGATTGGCCGCGTGGCCGAACTGGGCATGCCCGCGGTCGGGCTGACCGAGCAGTCCAACATGTGCTCGCTGGTGCGCTTCTACAAGACGGCCCTCGGCGCTGGCGTGAAGCCGATCATTGGCGCTGATCTCTGGCTGGACAACCCGGAAGAACCGGAAAATCCCTTCCGGGTGACACTGCTGGCGCGAAATAACGATGGCTACCTGAACCTGACTGAAATCATTTCACTCGGTTACACCGAAGGGCAGCGGTTCGGCAAGCCCATTGTCCAGCGCAGCTGGCTGGAACAGCGTGCCGCTGGTTTGATCGCCCTGTCGGGCGGCAAGCTGGGTGACGTGGGCAGGGCACTGCTGGCTGGCAAAGCAGATTTGGCCCGGGAGCGTGCGGAATACTGGAAGAACCTGTATCCGGGCAGCTATTACCTGGAACTTCAGCGTACCGGTCGTGCCGGCGATGAAGAGTGTCTGCACATGAGCGTGGACCTGGCCCGGGAGCTGGCTTTGCCGGTTGTGGCCACCAACGATGTGCACTTCCTGCATGCCGAGGATTTCGAAGCCCATGAGGCGCGGGTGTGCATCGGTGAAAGCCGCACCCTGGATGATCCCCGACGGGACCGTCGCTTCAGTGATCAGCAGTATCTTCGCAGCGCTGAGGAGATGATCGAGCTGTTCTCCGATATCCCGGAGGCGGTCGAGAACACCGTAGAGATTGCCAAACGCTGTTCCGTAAAGGTCCGGATGGGCGAGTACTTCCTGCCGAACTATCCAATCCCGGATGGCATGACCATGGACGAGTATTTCCGCAAGGTGTCGGAAGACGGCCTGGAAGAACGCCTGACGACCATCCTGAGCAAGGACGATCCGGAATACGACAGCAAGCGGGATGCCTATTACAAGCGGCTCAACTTCGAGCTCGATATTATTATCCAGATGGGGTTCCCGGGTTACTTCCTCATCGTTATGGACTTCATCAAGTGGGCCAAGAACAACGGCGTGCCCGTGGGGCCAGGCCGGGGTTCCGGTGCCGGCTCCCTGGTAGCCTATGTGCTGCTGATTACCGATCTGGATCCGCTGGAATACGATCTTCTGTTCGAGCGATTCCTGAACCCGGAACGGGTCTCCATGCCCGACTTCGACGTTGACTTCTGCATGGAAGGCCGCGACCGGGTTATCGATTACACGGCCCGCAAATATGGCCGGGAAGCCGTTTCCCAGATCATCACCTTCGGTACCATGGCTGCGAAAGCGGTGGTGCGGGACGTCGCCCGGGTGCAGGGCAAGTCCTACGGGCTGGCGGACAAACTTTCCAAGCTGATTCCGTTCGAAGTCGGCATGACCCTGAACAAGGCGATCCAGGAAGAACCGCAACTCAAGGAGTTCCTGGAACAGGATGAAGAAGCCCAGGAAATCTGGGAGATGGCGCTCAAGCTTGAGGGTGTCTGCCGGAACGCGGGTAAGCATGCGGGGGGCGTGGTTATTGCGCCCACCAAGATTACCGACTTCTCACCCCTGTACTGTGATGACGAGGGCGGCAGTCTGGTCACCCAGTTCGATAAGGGGGACGTCGAGGAAGCCGGGCTGGTCAAATTCGACTTCCTGGGTTTGCGGACGCTCACCATCATCAAGTGGGCGCTGAACATGGTGAACCCGCGAAGGGAAAAGCGCGGAGAACAGGCGCTGGATATTGCCACCATCCCCCTGGATGACAAGCGATCCTTCGAGATGCTGAAGCGGGCAGAAACGACCGCCGTGTTCCAGCTGGAATCCCGGGGTATGAAAGATCTGATCCGTCGACTTCAGCCGGATAACCTCGAAGACATGATCGCTCTGGTAGCCCTGTTCCGACCGGGGCCTCTGCAGTCGGGCATGGTGGATGACTTTATCGACCGAAAGCACGGACGCCAGCCTCTGTCGTACCCGCATCCGGATTACCAGTACGCAGGCCTGCAGCCAGTGCTTGAGCCCACCTATGGGGTCATCCTGTATCAGGAGCAGGTCATGCAGATCGCTCAGGTGATGGCTGGCTATACCCTCGGTGGCGCCGACATGCTTCGGCGAGCCATGGGTAAGAAAAAGCCCGAAGAGATGGCCAAGCAGAAGGCGATCTTCATTGAAGGTTGTGAAAACAACAACATTGACAGGACCCTCGCCGAAAACATCTTCGACCTGGTCGAAAAGTTTGCCGGCTACGGCTTTAACAAATCGCACTCTGCCGCTTACGCACTGGTGTCCTATCAGACTTTGTGGTTGAAAGCCCACTATCCGGCCGAGTTTATGGCCGCCGTACTGACCGCCGATATGCAGAACACCGACAAGGTGGTGACGCTGGTGGAAGAGTGCCGGAACATGAAGCTTGACCTTCTGGTGCCAGATGTCAGTCGGTCGGAGTACACCTTCACGGTCAACGACGACGGCCAGATCGTTTACGGTCTCGGTGCCATCAAGGGACTGGGTGAGGGACCGATCCAGGCCATCGTTGAGGGGCGCGGGAACGGTGAGCCCTTCCAGGATATCTTTGATTTCTGTCGTCGCATCGACATGAAAAAGGTCAACAAGCGAGCCCTGGAAGCACTGATCCGATCCGGTGCGATGGACAAGCTCGGCCCCAGCCGTGCCCAGCTGATGGCGAGTATCGACAAGGCCATCCAGCAGGCCGCGCAGCAGTCGCGCAACGAGTCGGTGGGCATGATGGATATGTTCGGCGAAGCCCTGATGGGGGGCGGCGAGGATGGCGGCGGCGACCCCTACGAGGACGTGGCCGGTATTCGTGAGTGGCCAGAGAAAGAGCGCCTCAAGGGTGAAAAGGACACCCTGGGGCTCTATCTGACAGGGCATCCGTTTGACGAGTATGAGAGAGAAGTTCGGCGTTTCGTCCGCAACTCCATCGCTGATCTGAAACCCAACAAGTCGCCGCAGCGCGTTGCCGGCCTGGTGGTCGCTCAGCGCACCATGAAGACCAAGTCCGGCTCCACCATGTGTTTCATCACCCTGGATGACCGGAGTGCGCGGATTGAAGCCACCCTGTTCTCGGAAACCTTCATGGAAAACCGGGAATTGCTGGGTTCTGATCAGGTCATCGTTGTGGAGGGTGTGGTCAGCCACGACGATTACTCCGGCCAGATGAAGATGCGGGTGAGCTCGGTGATGGATGTAGGTACGGCGCGCCAGCAATTCAGTAAAGGGCTGAAGCTCGTGCTGCACTCCAAGCAGTTGCAGAACGGTCTGCTCGACAAGTTGGATACCACCATGCGTCCATTCCGCTGTGAGGGCAGTCCTGTCTGGATCGAGTACAGCAGCGATCAGGCTCATACCCGCATCGAGCTGGGCGAAAGCTGGCGGGTTCAGCCGGATGACAACCTGCTTCTGGAGCTTCGTTACCTGGTTGGCGACCAGTCGGTGGAACTGGTCTATGATTGAAGAAGTCCGGCAAGGTTCTGGGCGCCATCGCGGCTGACGTATTGAAAAGTTAAGCTTTTGTCAGAAAGCGGACTCATACCAATGTCCGCTTTTTCCAAGCAGTGGGCGCTGCTATCTTTGTCCCAAATTCTGGTTTGGCGGGGAGGATTCCCTGTCAGGTAATCAAAATGATGGAACATCATGAACCCTAACTATCTGGATTTTGAGCAGCCCATTGCCGACCTGGAAGCGAAGATCGAAGAGCTTCGCATGGTCGGTAATGACACCGACATCAATATCACCGATGAAATCGCAAGGTTGAAACGCAAAAGCGTCAACCTGACGGAGAATATCTTCTCCGACCTGAAACCCTGGGACATTGCGCGTCTGGCTCGCCATCCACGTCGTCCGTACACACTCGATTACATCGAGACCATTTTCGAGGACTTTGACGAGTTCCACGGCGATCGTCGCTATGCCGATGACCTGGCCATTGTTGGTGGTACGGCCCGTCTCAATGACAAGCCTGTGATGGTGATCGGACACCAGAAGGGGCGGGAAGTGCGCGACAAGGTTCGCCGTAACTTTGGCATGCCGCGGCCGGAAGGATACCGCAAGGCCCTGCGCCTGATGGAGATGGCCGAGCGATTCAAGCTGCCGATCATGACCTTCATTGACACCCCGGGAGCCTATCCCGGCATTGGGGCCGAAGAGCGCGGGCAGAGTGAAGCCATCGCCTTTAACCTGGCGGTGATGTCGCGTCTGAAAACGCCGATTATCTCCACAGTGATCGGTGAAGGTGGTTCTGGTGGCGCGTTGGCCATCGGTGTATGTGACCAGCTGAACATGCTGCAGTACTCCACCTATTCCGTTATCTCCCCAGAGGGGTGCGCGTCGATTCTCTGGAAGAGTGCGGAGTTTGCTGCTCAGGCTGCCGAGGCCATGGGTGTAACTGCCGATCGGCTCAAAGAACTGGGCGTGGCGGATAACGTGATTGACGAGCCTCTTGGTGGCGCTCATCGCAACCCGGAAGAGATGGCAGGCGCACTCAAGGCAATTCTTGTCCAGGGCATGGACGAGTTGGCCCGTCTTCCCGTGGATGAACTGGTGGCCCGTCGCTACGAGCGGCTGACCCGTTATGACGGCGGGCGATAAGCCCGATGCCGGTTTTGCCTGGCCGGATGCTTTGTGTGCAGCGGTCAGGTCGCTTCCCTCGCATTCCCGACTTTGGGTCGCTGTCAGCGGCGGCCTGGACTCAATCTTGCTGTTACATCTCACCGCTGCGTGCCATGACGGAAAGGTCCCGCTGGCGGCCATCCACGTAAATCATCAGTTGCAGAAAAATGCGGGCGAGGGTGAGGCGTTGTGCGTCGATGCCTGCAGGTGGCTCGATATTTCCCTGGAGGTTCGCCGGGTTTCGGTTGAAGGGAGGTCGGGGCTGCCCGCCACCGCAGGTATCGAAGAAGCCGCACGCAACGCCCGTTATACCCAGTTTGAGCAGATCCTCCGCCCGGGGGACTTGCTGCTGATGGCCCATCATGCCGATGATCAGGCAGAGACGGTTTTGTTCCGGTTACTCCGTGGGAGTGGGGTGGCCGGACTGGCGGGCATGCCGGTTCATCGGCGGGTGGGCCACGGGCATCTGTTTCGGCCGCTGCTCCCGTTTGCGCGGGCAGATCTCGAGCGCTACGCAAGAGAGGCCGGTCTTCGGTGGATCGATGATCCCAGCAATAACGATCAGGTTTTCGACCGAAACTTCTTGCGGCATAGTGTCTTATCCGAAATGAAATCGCGCTGGCCTGAGCTGTTAGGCCGGGTTCGTCGCAGCGCCGATGCCTGCCACGAAAGCGATGTGCTCAATCAGATTCTGGCTGAGCGGCAGTGGGCGGAGTGCAGTGATGGTGAAAGTTGCCTGAAAGTGGAGCGTTTTGCAGCGCTGTCACTGCCGGAGCAGAAAAACCTGCTTCGATGGTGGATTCTCCAGCGTGACTTACCGCTGCCATCCGTCGTTGGTTGGGAGCAGGCGATACACGATTTGATCCTGGCGGGTGAAGACCGTATGCCGTTTTTTCAGGGCGACGGGTTCAGTCTGCGCCGATTTCAGTCAAAGCTTTATCTGGTTCCGGATGCGCCTCCATCGCCATCAGAGCCGCTGCCCCTGAATCCGGGTGAGCAGCTCCGTTGGGGGATATGGACGCTGCGCCTGGAGCCAACCTCTAACCCGACTCAGCCGGTACCGCCAATAAGGGTATCTACGAGGCAGGGCGGTGAGCGCGTCCGGCCTTACCCCGAAGGCCGCTCCAAATCCCTCAAGAACTGGTTCCAGGAACAGGGGGTTCCCCCTTGGGAAAGGCCATGTCTGCCTTTGATTTTCGTAGGTTTCGGTGACTCCGAACAACTCATCGCAATTGGCGATTTCTGGTGTTCTGACCAATACTCAGGATGCGCTCCAGCCGCCGGTTGGCGGCTGGTCGTGGGTCGGGATTGTGATTGAGTAGCCCGGGGCTTTCTGGTAGTCTGGCGTCCCATCTTGAGATGACAATCTCCCCCCTTCACCGAACCAGATAATCATGGAATCTGCATGACGCGTTATATTTTCGTCACCGGCGGTGTCGTGTCCTCATTGGGTAAAGGTATCGCTTCTGCCTCTCTGGCGGCGATTCTCGAGGCCCGAGGCCTGAAGGTCACCATTCTCAAGCTGGACCCGTACATCAACGTGGACCCCGGCACGATGAGCCCGTTCCAGCACGGTGAGGTTTTCGTCACCGAAGATGGCGCGGAAACCGACCTGGACCTCGGTCACTACGAACGTTTCATCCGTACTCCCATGAGCCGCCGCAATAACTTCACGACCGGCCGGGTGTATGAGGAAGTTATCCGCAAGGAGCGCCGTGGCGATTACCTGGGCGGAACTGTGCAGGTGATTCCCCACATCACCGACGAGATCAAGCGTCGTGTGGTCGAAGGGGCAGCCGGTGCCGATGTTGCGCTGATTGAAATTGGCGGCACCGTGGGGGACATCGAATCCCTGCCGTTCCTGGAAGCCTGTCGTCAGCTCAAGGTTGAGGTGGGTTCACAGCGTGCCCTGTTCATGCACCTGACCCTGGTTCCCTATATTGCGACAGCGGGCGAGATAAAGACCAAGCCGACCCAGCACTCGGTTAAAGAGATGCGGTCCATCGGTCTGCAGCCCGATATCCTGCTGTGCCGTTCCGAGCACGAAGTGGATGCCAGCTCCCGTCGCAAGATTGCCCTGTTCACCAACGTAGAAGAGCGGGCTGTTATCCCGCTGCAGGACGCCAAGTCCATCTACGCTATCCCGCGCATGCTCCATGAGCATGGCCTGGATCAGCTGGTGATTGAGCGCTTCAATCTGGACGCCAGCCCAGCAGACCTCACCGAGTGGGATGACGTGGTCGAGTCCCTGTTGAATCCTGAACAGGAAGTGACCATCGCCATGGTCGGCAAGTACATGGAGCTGCTGGACGCCTACAAGTCCCTGATCGAGTCCCTGTTGCACGCCGGCATTAAGACCCGCACCAAGGTCAACATCAATTACATCGATTCTGAAGACATCGAGCGTGAGGGGACCGGCGCACTGGAAAGTGCCGATGCGATTCTGGTGCCCGGTGGTTTTGGTGAGCGTGGTGTCGAAGGAAAGATCAACACCGTTCGTTATGCCCGTGAAAACAAGGTGCCCTATCTGGGTATTTGCCTGGGCATGCAGGTGGCGGTTATTGAATACGCCCGTAACGTGGCAGGCCTGACTGATGCCCACAGTACCGAATTCCGCGAACATACGCCGGAGCCGGTGGTTGGTTTGATCACCGAGTGGCTGGATGCTAGTGGTGAGAAGGAAGAGCGCACCGAAACGTCTGATCTCGGTGGCACCATGCGCCTGGGCGGTCAGGATTGTGTATTGACGGAAGGCACCACCATCGCCGGATGTTATGGCAAGAAAACCATTCGTGAACGCCACCGTCACCGCTTTGAAGTCAACAACAACTTCCTGCCGCAGCTGGAAGGCGCTGGCCTGACCATTTCCGGTCGCTCGGTGGATGGCAAGCTCGTAGAGGTAGTTGAAGTGGCTGATCACCCCTGGTTTGTAGCCTGTCAGTTCCACCCGGAGTTCACCTCCACGCCCCGTGATGGTCATCCTCTGTTCAAGGGCTTTGTTGAAGCAGCCCTGGCGAGAAAGAAAGGAGCCTGATCATGGCGCGGCAGACCGTTACTGTTGCTGATATCGAGATTGCCAACGACAAGCCGTTCGTGCTCTTCGGTGGCATGAACGTGCTGGAATCCAGAGAGCTGGCGTTTGAAGTGGCCGAGGCATACGTAGAGGTATGTCAGAAGTTGAGCATTCCCTATGTGTTCAAGGCCTCGTTCGACAAGGCCAACCGCTCTTCCATTCACTCCTTCCGGGGACCCGGTCTGGAGCAGGGACTGCAGATTCTTGCGGATATCAAGAGCAAGTTCGGTGTGCCGATCATTTCCGACGTTCACGAGCCTGACCAGGCGGCTCCGGCGGCCGAAGTGTGTGACATTATCCAGCTACCGGCATTCCTGAGCCGGCAGACCGACCTGGTGGCAGCGATGGCGAAAACAGGCGCTGTCATCAACATCAAGAAGGCCCAGTTCCTGGCACCCCAGGAAATGAAACACATCATCCGCAAGTGCGAGGAAGCCGGCAACGACAAGGTGATTCTGTGTGAGCGAGGCAGCAGCTTCGGTTACAACAACCTGGTGGTTGATATGCTTGGCTTCGGCATCATGAAAGACCTGAACGTGCCGGTGTTTTTTGATGTGACTCACTCCCTGCAGATGCCGGGTGGCCGGGCAGATTCCGCCGGCGGACGCCGTGCCCAGGTCACCGATCTGGCCCTCGCCGGTATGTCCCAGGGGCTGGCCGGACTGTTTCTGGAGGCCCATCCCGATCCTGATCAGGCCAAGTGCGATGGCCCCTGTGCGCTCAGACTCAGTCAGCTTGAGCCGTTCCTGAAACGTGTGAAGGCTGTGGATGACCTGGTCAAGAGCTTTGAACCCCTGGACACCGCCTGACCGGCGGTGTTCTTCGTTTCATCACCTGTTGCTTATTAGTAAGTTTGGAGACACGACAGTATGACTAAGATTGCCAATATCAAGGCTCGTGAGGTCCTCGACTCTCGCGGAAATCCGACGGTGGAAGCGGACGTTATCCTTGAGGACGGCACACTGGGCCGCGCCTGCGCGCCTTCCGGTGCATCCACAGGCTCCCGCGAAGCGCTGGAACTGCGCGACAAGGACGCGTCCCGTTACCTGGGCAAAGGTGTACTGAAGGCTGTTGAGGCGGTTAACGGAAAAATCCGTGACGCCCTGACGGGTAAGGATGCTGCGGACCAGCGTGGTATCGACAACAGCATGCTGGAACTGGACGGTACCGAGAACAAGTCCAACCTGGGCGCAAACGCTATCCTCGCTGTTTCCCTGGCTGCAGCGAAAGCCGCTGCCGAGTCTCTGGGCAAGCCTCTGTATGCTCACATCGCTGACGTCAACGGCACCTCTGGCAAGTTCTCTATGCCGGTTCCGATGATGAACATCCTCAACGGCGGTGAGCACGCGGATAACAACGTTGATATCCAGGAATTCATGGTTCAGCCGGTAGCAGCGAAGTCTTTCTCTGAAGCTTTGCGTATTGGCGCGGAAATTTTCCACAGCCTGAAGAAGGTCCTGCAGGCTCAGGGCCTGAACACCGCTGTGGGCGACGAAGGTGGTTTTGCGCCGAACCTGCCATCCAATGAAGCGGCATTGGCCGTGATCAAGGAGGCGGTTGAGAAGGCGGGCTATGCCTTGGGTACCGATGTCACCCTGGCACTGGACTGCGCATCTTCCGAGTTCTACAAGGATGGCCAGTATCAGCTGTCCGGCGAGGGCAAGAGCTTCGATTCCGAAGGTTTCGCCGATTACCTGGCGGGCCTGTGCGAGCGTTATCCCATCGTGTCCATCGAAGATGGTATGGATGAAAGCGACTGGAACGGCTGGAAAGTGCTGACTGACAAGCTGGGCAGCAAGGTTCAACTGGTGGGCGACGATCTGTTTGTCACCAACACCAAGATCCTGAAGCAGGGCATCGACAAGGGCATTGGTAACTCCATCCTGATCAAGTTCAACCAGATTGGCAGCCTCAGCGAAACTTTGGACGCCATCAAGATGGCTCAGGACGCCGGTTACACTGCGGTGATTTCCCACCGTTCCGGTGAGACTGAAGACACCACCATCGCAGACCTCGCGGTTGCTACCTGTGCTGGTCAGATCAAAACGGGCTCCCTGTGCCGTTCTGACCGTGTGGCCAAATACAACCAGTTGCTGCGCATTGAGCAGGAGCTGGAAGGAAATGCTACATACCGCGGCCTGAGTGAAATCAAGGGCCAAGGCTAATCCCGGGCGCTTCTCGACCGCGACAGGATTGATCGCGGTCACAGAATGAACAGGGCCATCGTGCACCGGACACAGTTTCGGAAGCGATGGCCTTTTCACACAACTGGTTAGAAGGATTTGTTGCTAATCTGCTACAAGAGCTATACTCCCGGTCTACGCTGAGTGTGTGATCGGCTTTTTTCGAATGGAACGGCAATGAAATTGCTCTGGGCAATCATGGTTACGCTTATTCTCGTTTTGCAGGGGCGCCTGTGGATCGGAGAAGGCAGTCTTGCGCAGGTTTGGGCGCTTGAGCAGTCTATTGCCGAGCAGCAACATGAAAATGCCGAGCTGGCGACCCGCAACGAACGCCTCTACGCAGAGGTCCGCAACCTGCGAAACCAGCAGGGCG
Organism: Marinobacter suaedae; assembly: GCF_030519635.1. Classification (NCBI taxonomy): domain Bacteria; kingdom Pseudomonadati; phylum Pseudomonadota; class Gammaproteobacteria; order Pseudomonadales; family Marinobacteraceae; genus Marinobacter; species Marinobacter suaedae. The sequence continues at coordinate 29,638 of NZ_JAUMIS010000002.1, forward strand.
CTGTGGAAGAGCGGGCCCGAATGAATCTTGGCTTGATTCGTCAGGACGAAACCTTTTTCCTCGTCGTGGAAAACTGATCACCGCGTTCTCTTTTTTACGCAGAAACTGATCCTTCATGACCTACCCAAAACGTTGGCTGATTGTTCCGGCCGCTGGTATTGGCCAGCGAATGCAGGCTGAGTGCCCGAAGCAATATCTCCGTATCCAGTCCCGCTTTATTCTCGATATCACGTTATCCCGCTTATTGGACGCCCTGCCATTCGATGGCTGCATGGTTCCGCTGAATTCTTCCGATGATTGGTGGAATGAAACCGAAGCAAGTCGGGATACGCGGGTCAGTACGTGTATGGGCGGTGAAGAACGGGCCGACTCGGTACGGGCTGCTTTGCAAGCGCTCTCGGACAAGGCTTCTCCGGAGGACTGGGTGCTGGTGCACGATGCCGCACGTCCCTGTGTTCACCGAGCTGATCTCGAACGCCTTGTCAGCACTGTTGGGAGTCACCCGGTTGGCGGCCTGCTTGCCGCTCCGGTGGCCGATACCTTGAAAAAGGGCGATAAAAGTACGACCCCGGAGGTCGTCGAGACTGTGGATCGCAAACATCTCTGGCGAGCCCTTACGCCGCAAATGTTTCGGTTCGGGATGTTGGTAGAAGCGTTGGAGAATGCTCGGCGCAATGAGCTTTCGGTCACTGACGAGTCCTCGGCACTTGAGATTTTCGGTAAGATTCCTGTTCTCGTGGAGGGGCGCCCCGACAACATCAAGGTCACCGTTCCAGCCGATCTGGAGTTGGCAGACTTTCTTTTGAACCGCTCGAAGTAAACCTTAATTTGGCCGGAGTCGAATATGCGAATAGGACAGGGCTTTGACGTACACGCCTTTGGTGAGGGCGACGCGGTTATTCTTGGTGGTGTGTCCATTCCCCATAATCAGGGACTGAAGGCCCATTCCGATGGGGATGTCTTGTTGCATGCGCTGGCTGATGCGCTGCTGGGAGCCGTTGCACTCGGTGATATAGGCCACCTGTTCCCGGACACCAGCGATGAGTGGGCGGGTGCCGACAGTCGTGATCTCTTGCGTCGGGTAATGAATAGGGTTCGGGAAGAGGGCTTTGGTGTGGTGAATGTGGATACCACTATTATTGCCCAGGCGCCAAAGATGGCGCCGCATATTGAAGCCATGCGGCTGAACATCGCCGAAGATCTTGGTATTCCGGCAAGCCGGGTCAGTGTGAAGGCGACCACGACCGAAAAACTCGGATTCACCGGTCGGGAAGAGGGGATTGCCTGCCAGGCCATATGCCTTCTGGAGCCGTCGTTCTCGTGACCGATTCCAGTGCGACGCCGCGACGTTGGTGTCTGGACTGGCCCACTTCAGGTGGTGGCCGGGTGGCTACCGCTGACCTGAAGACGGTACCCGAGGATTTTCGGGTTGATGAGATCCTCGACGACTTCCCGGTAATAACGGATCTGTCTGAGGTGAGCGGCAGTGGCGAGCACCTTTGTCTTCGGCTGGAGAAATCCGGCGATAACACAGAATACGTTGCTCGCGAGTTGGCCAAACTGTCCGGGTGTCGTGCCTTCGATGTAGGTTTTTGTGGTTTGAAGGATCGCCATGCGGTGACCCGGCAATGGTTTAGTATCTATCGCCCTGGTTTGGTCTCGGAGGATGAGGCCTATCTGGCCCGTGTCGCTGAACGATGGCAGGTGGTCGGGGCTTGTCGCTCTTCGCGAAAGTTGCGTCGGGGCGATCATCAGGGCAATCGTTTCGTCATTAGCCTTCGTCAGGTATCTGGCGACCGGGAGCGTATCGATCAGGCGCTGGCGAGAGTGAAGGGGCAGGGTGCGCCAAACTATTTTGGTCCCCAGCGGTTCGGTCACGACGGAAGTAATTTGGATCGGGCGGCCAGTATGGACCCTGATGCTTTGGACAGTCGGGGACGACGAGGAAAGGGTAAAAAGCGTGGTGGCGCTGGGGCGTCTAAAAACGTATTGTACTTTTCGGCGGCACGTTCATGGATATTCAACCAAATTCTGGCCGCTCGGGTGAAAAGCGGTGACTGGCTGTCCCCCATGGATGGTGAACCGGGTTTGAACGGCCAGCCGGGAACGGTGACTGGTCCCCTGTGGGGCGATGGTGGTACCACCGCCGAAGAAACACAGGCAAGGCTGGAATGGCAAATAGCCGAACAGTATCCTGAGCTACTGAAAGTCTTTTCTACCACGCGGATGAAGCCAGAGCGGCGCCCGCTGGTAGCCCGGCCTGCCGATTTAGACTGGCACTGGCTGGACGACGACTGCCTGCAAGTGGCATTTTCACTGGCGCCAGGCCAGTACGCTACGACGGTATTAAGTGACCTATTTGAGCTTGAGGACAGGAGCCTCGGCCAACATAACAAGCAACACGGCTAGCGGAGAACACGGTGCGCATTCTGTTGTCCAATGATGATGGTGTCCATTCGCCGGGGCTAATCGCCCTGTACGAGGGGCTTGAGGGTATTGGCGAGCTTGAAGTGGTTGCCCCCGATCGGGATCACAGTGGTGCCAGCAACGCACTGACTTTGAGCAGACCGCTAACGGTCGAGAAACATCCCAACGGATATCATTCCGTCGATGGTACGCCCACCGATTGCGTTCACCTGGCCGTCAACGGTTTGTTCGATGAACCTTTTGATCGGGTGGTTTCCGGCATCAACACCCACGCCAATCTGGGTGATGACATTATCTACTCCGGCACCGTGGCAGCGGCCACCGAAGGGCGACACCTTGGGTTGCCTGCCATTGCCGTTTCTCTGGTCAACAGCGGACACTTCCATTACGACACTGCAGCTCGTGTGGTGCGCGTACTTCTGGAATCTGATCGTCCTCTGGCGCTTGGCCCCCGATCCATTCTCAATGTGAATGTACCTGATGTCCCCTGGAGCGAATTGAAGGGTTTCCGTGTAACCCGGCTCGGTCATAGGGGCAGGGCGGAAGGTGCGGTGCCAATGACCTGTCCCCGCGGGAAGCAGCGCTACTGGATCGGTGCGGCAGGAGAGGGCGGCGATGCCGGCCCGGGCACGGATTTTCAGGCCATTAAAGAGGGTTACGTTTCGATCACCCCAGTACATGTCGATATGACTCGCCATGAGGCCATGAGTCGTCTGGCGGATTGGGTTGATGAGTTGAATACCGGTGAGGTCGATCCGTCGTGAATGCTACCTTGCAGGGGATTGGTATGACCTCCCGGCGCACCCGCATGCGGCTGGTGCAAAGACTGAAGGAGGCCGGCATCCAGTCAGAACCGGTCCTGGATGTGATGGCGGACGTGCCCCGGCACATCTTTCTTGATGAGGCCTTGTCACACCGGGCGTATGAGGATACCTCACTGCCCATTGGTCATGGACAGACGTTGTCTCAGCCTTATATTGTTGCCCGGATGACGGAGCTGCTGCTGGCTCACGAGCCCAACCGGATACTTGAGCTTGGTACCGGGTCCGGTTACCAGACCGCAATACTGGCCCAGATCTTTCCCGAGATTTTCAGTGTTGAACGCATCAGACCCCTGCAGGACCGGGCCCGGCACCGCCTGCGTCAGCTTGACGTCCGTAACGTGCAGATGAAGCATGCCGACGGTGGCATGGGTTGGCCCGATAAAGGACCGTTCGATGGCATTATCGTGACGGCGGCCCCCGAGGAGATTCCTGAAGAGCTGTTGGCCCAGTTGGATGAGGGCGGAGTATTGATCGCTCCGGTGGGTGAGACCGATCAGGTGCTGGTGGAGGTGGTCCGCCGGGGTGACCGGTTTGTGCGCCGGGATCTCGAGCCTGTTCGCTTCGTGCCCCTGTTGGGGGGCGTGATCCGTTGAGTCAGAAAAACTTCGACCCCTCGGATGAATACCATAACCATCATCCCGCCGCTGTCTATCTCCGGGGGATGGCCATGGGCGCTGCGGATATTGTTCCCGGCGTATCCGGGGGCACCATCGCCTTCATCACCGGCATTTACTTCCGCTTGCTTGAGGCCATCAGTGCGGTACCTGAAGCGGTTTTCCGGCACTTGTTCCGCGGCCAGCTCAAGGCTTTCTGGACCGCCTGCGATGGGACATTCCTGCTCTGCCTGATGGCAGGTGTCCTTACCAGCATTCTGACTCTGGCCTCGGTGATCGGAGCTGCACTGGAGCAGTATCCGGTGCTGGTATGGAGTTTCTTCTTCGGCCTCATTCTGGCGTCGGTCTGGCATGTTAGCCGGCAGATTAAACGGTTCAGCCCCCGTCTGGCGGTACCGCTTGTTGCCGGTGTTGTCATAGCCTGGACGATTACCTCCCTGACAGCCAACCAGCTGAATCCATCGCCGGTGATCTTTTTCGGAGCTGGTGCCGTGGCAATCTGCGCGATGATTCTGCCCGGTATTTCCGGCAGTTTCATTCTTGTGATCCTGGGCATGTACGCCCACGTGCTTTCTGCCATCAAATCCTTTGAATTGGTGCACCTCGGGCTCTTTGCCGCAGGCTGCGTTGTGGGATTGCTGTCGATCGCACGACTGATTACCTGGGCATTCCGCCATTTCCACGATGCTGTATTGGCGTTGTTGACCGGATTCATGATCGGCTCACTCAATAAAGTATGGCCCTGGAAGGAAACTCTGAGTTGGCGTATCAATAGTGCCGGCGACAAGGTGCCTCTGACAGAGGCCAGTATCAGTCCACTTTCCTTTGCCGAGTTAACCGGTCAGTCTCCACAGATAACCGGGGCGATTATCTGTGCTCTGGGTGGTCTTGTGCTCGTTTTTATGATCGAGTGGGTGGGGCAGAGCCGACGTCGTCAGGAGTGTTAAGAAGTGTTACCTGCCGCACATAGCCGGTGTTTCGCCCGGTAACAGATCGGTTCAGAGGGTAACTTGGATTCGTTTCGGAATTGTGCAATATATTAGTAAGTTAGTCTTATAAAGAATAAAACGCCAGAATCAGTGCCGTAGCTGACTGCGGTTTCTCCCAAACGGATTGAATTTTATTTCTGTGACAATTTTTCCCGGGATTATGAATGCTCCTTTTGCCGTGCTCGTGCGGCTCCCCGGTGGTGCAATCCGGGCGCTTTGTGCCCGGAGCATGGCTGCAAATGGAGCCGTACTGGCCGGTTTGTTCTGTGTATTGATGCTGAGCGGATGTAATACCCCGGCTCTGTATAAGGATGATCTGTACAACCCGCCGGTCTACTGGGGACAGCATGTGGTTCGCCCTGGTGAAACCCTCTACAGCATTGCATGGCGCTATGGGCGTGATTACCGGGAACTAGGTAGTGCCAACGGCATCCGCGAGCCCTGGACCCTCAAGGCGGGGCAGGTGCTTCGGCTCGATCGAACGGGCACCATTACAGCTTCTCGCCCAGCGGCTTCGACTGCATCCCGCCCGGCACAGGCGCCCACCAGGCCACGGGTAGCTCCTCCCCAAGCAGCTCCGAAGACTGCCCCAAAACCCAAGGTTACCAAGCCACCGAAAAAGACCGCACCGCTGGTGAGTCAGAGCCAGACCGTGGGCCGGATCGACTGGCGATGGCCTCACGTTGGCACCGTACTTGCTGGTTATTCTTCATCTGGCAAGGTGAACAAAGGCCTTGATATTGCCGGAAAACCTGGTGATGCCGTAAAGGCCGCCGCTAATGGAAATGTGGTGTATGCAGGAAATGGGTTGCTTGGTTACGGCAATCTGATTATTGTGAACCACAATGAGCATTTTTTAAGCGCCTACGCACACAACCGCAAGATTCTGGTGCGAGAAGGGGAGGATGTGAAAGCCGGTCAGGTGATAGCTGAGCTTGGCAGCAGCGGCGCAGAACGACCCATGTTGCATTTTGAGATTCGAAAGAATGGCAATCCGGTCGACCCCGCCCACTACCTGCCTCCACGACAGTAAAGATCCAGACAGTACTCTACTGCCACCGACTGCCGGCACTAACCAAAAACCGTGTTGTTAACAAGAATAACAAGGGCAACGGTGATGGCCGGCTAGCCCAGGTAATTCCTGATAACGAAGGAAGACCACGAACGTCCGCATGTAAGACGGAGTATCGGGCGACTAAACAGGATTTCTGAAAGACGGGGCAATACACATGTCAGCAGAGCGTGAAGAGACTATTGTCGATCGGGTCGCAGATGTAGAAGAATCCGAAGAAGAGCTGCACGAAGAAAAGGCGGAAAGCCAATCAAGCAACGATGACGCAGCCGAGACAGAAGAAATTTCCAGCCAAGGTCGTTACGGTTCGAGTCAAAAGCAACTGGACGCCACCCAGCTTTACCTGAATGAAATCGGATTTTCCCCACTCCTGACTCCCGAAGAAGAGGTTTATTTCGCCCGCCTCGCGCGCAAGGGAGAGGAGTCTGGCCGCAAGCGGATGATTGAAAGCAACCTCCGTCTGGTGGTCAAAATTGCCCGGCGCTACGTGAATCGCGGCTTAACACTCCTCGACCTGATCGAGGAAGGCAATCTTGGCCTGATCCGGGCCGTCGAAAAGTTTGATCCGGAGCGTGGCTTTCGGTTTTCTACTTACGCTACGTGGTGGATTCGCCAGACCATTGAGCGGGCGATCATGAATCAGACCCGGACGATTCGCCTCCCGATACACGTTGTGAAGGAGTTGAATCTATACCTTCGTGCGGCCCGTGAGCTGACCCAGAAACTGGATCACGAGCCTTCAGCCGAAGAGATTGCACAGCTGGTCGATAAGCCCGTGGCGGACGTCAAGCGAATGCTGGGGCTCAATGAGCGCGTTGCGTCCATGGACACTCCAATCGGGACCGGTGGCGATAAATCTCTGTTGGATACGGTGGCGGATGAAGGCGCCACAGACCCTGCGGAAGTCCTCCAGGACGACGACATGTGTAGCTGTCTGGAGAAGTGGATCGACCAGCTCAGCGATAAGCAGCAGGAAGTACTGGCCAGGCGCTTTGGCCTTCGGGGTTACCCCGTCAGCACCCTGGAAGAGGTTGGTCACGAGATTGGCCTGACTCGTGAGAGGGTTCGCCAGATTCAGGTAGAAGCATTGCGCCGACTGCGTGAAATCCTTGAGAAGGAAGGTCTGTCCGGGAATCTTCTGTTCAAGTAAAAGTTGAGAAAAAACAAAGGTCGATCGGTGAGAGCCGGTCGGCCTTTCTTTTTTTTAATATCATTGCAAATGAGAACCAGGTGCCGAATCGTGGCCCTTTAGCGTTGGTAGAATGCGGATTCCAGGTGGGGATAAGGCTGTCGAAGCCTGGGCACGCACGTTTGAAACGCGTAGATAATAATGATCTAAAAGGAAAGGACTATGAAGAAGGCTATCTCAACTGGTTTCGCATCTCTTTTTATGGCCGCGGCGCTGTCCGCGCCGGTTTCTGCACTGACTGTCGATGGTGTCGACGTGCCTGATACCTATACCGCTATGGATACCGAGCTGAAGCTGAACGGCGCTGGTACCCGTTCCAAGTGGTTCATGGATCTTTACGTTGGTGGTCTGTATGTACCACAGGCGGCTAATGACGGTGCCGCGGTGATCAACGCTGATGAGCCCCAGGCCATTACCCTGCATATTATCTCTGACATGATCACCAGTGAGCGCATGACGGAAGCCACCCTCGAAGGCTTCGAAGCGTCTACCGGCGGTAACACGGCTCCCGTTAAGACTGAGATTGATCGCTTCATGAACGTGTTCAAGGAAGAGATTAAAGAAGGCGACGTATTCGACCTGGTTTATCTGCCGGGGGAGGGCGTGAAGGTGCTTAAGAATGGCCAGAAGAGGGACACCGTGGGTGGCCTTGAGTTCAAGAAAGCGCTGTTTGGTATCTGGCTGTCTGACAAGCCGGCTCAGAAAGATCTGAAAAAAGCGATGCTGGGCCAGCGTTAATCGAAGGCTTCTGCAACGAAAAGCCGGCACTTGATGCCGGCTTTTCTGGTTATGGGGCCACAGCCCTTACGAGACCTCCTGTAGCTAGAGGTAATCCCGCTTCTCCTTGAACTCGCACAGGTCTTCGATCATGCAGGCGCCGCATTTCGGCTTGCGCGCCGTGCAGGTGTAGCGTCCGTGCAGAATCAGCCAGTGATGGGCGTCTAGAAGGAACTCTTTCGGCACCAGTCGAAGCAGGCGCTTTTCCACCTCGAGAACGTTTTTGCCGGGTGCAATGCCGGTCCGGTTCGATACCCGGAAGATGTGGGTGTCCACGGCCATGGCCATATGCCCGAATGCCGTATTGAGTACCACATTAGCGGTTTTACGCCCCACCCCTGGCAATGCCTCAAGCTCTTCGCGTTTTTCTGGTACCTGGCTTCTGTGCTTTTCAATCAGGATGCGACAGGTCTTGATGACGTTTTCGGCCTTGCTGTTGAACAGCCCGATGGTCTTGATGTATTCCTTCAGCCCATCGACGCCGAGCGCCAGAATAGCTTCCGGAGTGTTGGCTGCGGGGAACAACTTGTCCGTCGCTTTGTTTACCCCAACATCCGTCGCCTGAGCCGACAGGATAACCGCGATCAACAGCTCGAACGGGGTTGAGTAATTCAGCTCAGTGGTTGGGTTCGGATTCGCGTCACGGAGCCGGGTAAAAATTTCGGTGCGTTTTTGCTTGTTCATAGCGTTCAGGTCTCAACTTGGCAGGGCTCAGGACACATCACCGGTGACTCGAACGCGCTTGCTGCCCGGGGCCACTGACGGAGCTGCCGCCTTGCGCCGCTCTTCCAGTCGGTTGTCGATGCCATTTTTGAGGGCGATCAACAGACCAAGGCCGACGAAAGCGCCGGGTGGCAGCACCATAAAGAGTACATCCGGGTAGTTCTCGAAGGGGCGGATTACCCAATCTGCGGCGCCCGGCCCCAGAAGCAGGTTCATGTCAGCGAACAGCGTACCCTGGCCAATCAGCTCCCGCAGACCACCCAGCACGATCAGGACGAACAGGAAACCCAGCCCCATCATCAGGCCATCCAGTAAGGCTGGTCCGGGTGTGGTCTTGGAAGCAAAGGCATCGGCCCGGCCGAGGATGGCGCAGTTGGTGACGATCAGGGGAATGAAAATGCCAAGGATCTGATAAAGCTCGTAAGTGAACGCCTGCATGAGCAGTTCGGTACAGGTGACGAAGGACGCAATGATCATGACGAACGCGGGCAAGCGAACCGACTCGCCGACAAAGTTGCGAATCAGGGATACCGCCAGGTTGGATCCCATCAGTACGATCAGGGTGGCCAGCCCAAGGCCGATGGCATTGACCACGGTGCTGGTGACGGCCAGAAGCGGGCACAACCCGAGGACCTGCACCAGTGCCGGGTTGTTGTTCCACAGTCCGTCGTTAATGATTTCTCTGGAGGTCTTGGTGGTCATGATGATGAACGCTCTCCAGTGGTGGAATGTTCTGACAGGGATTGACCGCCATCGTCTCCCTCAGGTGCCTGGCCGTCTGCAGCCAACTGTGAACGGATGTCCTGACGATGTTTCCGGAAATAAACCAGTGTGCGCTGAACGGCTTTGACCACGGCTTGCGGTGTTATGGTGGCGCCGGTGAACTGGTCAAACTCCCCCCCGTTTTTGCGCACGTTCCATTTGCGGTAGGGCGGCTCGCCCAGGTTTTCACCGGCGAAGTCCGTAATCCAGTCGGATTTCTTCACCTCGATCCGGTCACCCAGCCCCGGTGTTTCCTTGTGGCTGGTGACGCGCACCCCCAGCAAGGTCCCGTCCATATCTAGGCCAACCAGCAGGCGGATATTCCCGGAGTAACCGTCAGGTGCCACCACGGGCAGAATCATCCCCGTCGGCTCACCATTCTGCCGGGCCACCCAGGCGACGGGGGGAGCAGCGGTGGTCAGATTCTCGTCACTGGGCAACTGGACTCTGTCGGTCAGAAGGTCGTTGTCGTGTTCACTTTCCGGGATGATCTCGAACAAGGCGCTGGCTTCGGCCCGGGCGGCCTGTTCCTGGATTCGATCTTTGGTGATGGCCTGGGTCACCGCGATGGTGCCCCCGGTAATCAGGGCGAACAAGCCCAGACCAATGGCGCTTCGGCGGACAGATTGTGCAATGGCTGACATGGCTTATCCCCGGCTCCGGCCTGGCACACCACGGCGAGGCTTGTGGTGTCCGTAAGTTCGCGGTGGCGTGTAGTGGTCGATAAAGGGTACGGCGAAATTCATCAGCAGAACGGCGAAGGCTACCGCATCCGGGTAGTTGCCCCAGGTCCGGATGATGTAGATCAGAACACCAATGCCTGCACCGTAAATCAGTTTCCCCTGACGACTTGTGGCCGCCGACACTGGATCGGTGGCAATAAAAAACGCTCCGAACATGGTCGCACCTGCCAGCAGGTGCAGGGACAGGGGCGCGTATTCGTCCGCGTTGCTGCCAAAGGCCAGGCTCATAAAGGTGAGAGCGGCCAGGAAGCTCACGGGAATGTGCCAGGTGATCACGCGTAAACCGATCAGCAGCAGTCCACCCGCCAGGAATGCGCCGTTCACCCATTCCCATCCCAGTGCAACGCCCTCTCCGAAGGAGGGGTGTTCGAGCACTTCAGAGGAGGTGAAGGAGGCAATCTTGTGCTTGTACTCGTCCAGGGGCGTGGCCATGGTCCAGCCGTCGATCACCGTTTGCTGGCCGGAGGCGATGGCAGACAGGGTTTCGCCAAATCCGGGAGTACCGCCCGACAGCATGACTGGCTGAGCCCAGTTGGTAGTCATGGCCACCGGAAAGGAAATGAGCACGAGGGCGTAGCCCACCATCGCCGGGTTAAACGGGTTGGAACCAAGCCCCCCGTACAGCTGCTTGGCCACCACAATGGCGGAAATGACCGCCGTGGCGGATACCCACCAGGGCGTAAACTGCGGTAGCGATAAGCCAAGCAGAAGCCCGGTAACGGCGGCGGTGTTGTCTTTCAGGAAGAAGGCCACCGGCTTGCCGCGCAGTTTGAGTACGGCGGCCTCGCTTGCCATGGCAACCCCAACACACCAGACCACATTGATCAGATTTCCCCAGCCAAAGAACAGGGTTTGCGCGAGCAGTCCCGGCAACGCCGCAATAATGACCCACAGCATCACTCGGGACGTCGGGCGGGCCTGGCGGGCGTGAGGTGAAGACTGTTGAACGAACGACATGAATATAGTGCCTGAAATCGGTTATTCGTTTGACTGGGATTGGGTTTGGCCAGCCTGTTGTTGGCGGGCCTCAGCGAGAGCCTCTTCGGCGCGCTTTACACGATCCTGATTTTTGCTGACGGCCCGCTGGAGTTTGTCCACGTTGTCGGCCTCTTTGCTCCGGGCTTCTTTCAGCATGTCCCCCATATTACGGAGCTTGGCCTGGGCCTGTGCCAGTTGTTTTTCGAGGGTTTCAATGTCTGGTGCGTCCGGTGCGGGCTTATCGTGTGCCGCTTCGCTGGTATTGGCTTCTGCCTTGGCCTTCTTGCGAGCCAATGCCTGTTGAACCAGCGCAGCCTTGGCAGCCCGTTCGTCGGTGTCGCCATCTGCCGAGGGCGCGGACTGTTCGGCCTGGGCTTTCTTCTTTGCCTGTGCCTCGGCCGCAGCTTTGGCTCGTTCTTTCCGGCGCTGTTCTTTCTCGCGTTTTTCCCGCTCCAGCCGTTCCTGACGGGCCTCGAAACGCTCCCGCGCTCGATCGGCTTTTTCCTGCTCTGACCGCTGTACACGGATTTCGCCCTTGGCGTGCCGGTAATACTGTACCAGCGGAATGGAGCTCGGGCAGACGTAAGAGCAGGCCCCGCATTCAATGCAGTCGAACAGGTTAAGGTGCTCGGCCTTTTCAAACTCGCCCGCCTTGGCGTGCCAGAACAGTTGCTGCGGAAGCAGTTCCATGGGGCAGGCCAGCGCACATTCGCCGCACCGGATGCATGGCTGTTCTGGCGGCGGTACAGGTAATTCGGCGCTGGTGGCGGCGATCACACAGTTGCTGGTCTTGACCACCGGAACAGCCGCGCTGTTGAGCGTGTACCCCATCATGGGGCCACCGAGCACCAGTCGGTTGGTACGTTCGGCATCGAGGCCGGCCTGTTCCAGGAGGTACGATATCGGCGTACCGATCAGAGCTTCGAAGTTGCCCGGTTCCGCAACGCCTTCTCCGGTGATGGTGACAATCCGGGAAACCAGAGGCCTGTCCTCAAATATTGCGTCAGCCACCGCTACGGCCGTTCCGATGTTCTGACACATCACGCCTATGTCCGCCGGAATGCCGCCGCTGGGCACTTCCATCCCGGTCAGGATGTGAATCAGCTGTTTCTCTCCACCGGACGGGTATTTGGTCGGGATTACCGCCAGTTCTATCTGGGTGCCCTGAATGGCCCTGTTGATCGACTCTATGGCCTCGGGTTTGTTGTCCTCAATGGCAATGACACAGCGCTCAGGGCGCAGAATCCAGGCCATGACCTTCAGGCCAGCCACGATGTCGGCGGCTTTTTCGCGCATGGTCATGTCGTCGGCGGTGATGTACGGCTCGCACTCGGCACCGTTGAGGATCAGGGTGCTGACTTTTCGGTCCCGGGGCGGTCGCAGTTTGACGTTGGTGGGAAATCCAGCGCCGCCAAGTCCGGAGATGCCGGCCTCGCGAATCAGGCCCAGTACCTGATCCCGCTCGAGGGCCCGGTAATCCTTGATGGGGTGGCGTTTTCTCCACTCATCCTCTCCATCGGGCCGCAGCGTCACACACCAGTCTTGCATGCCCGAGGGGTGGGGAACGGGCTGAAGGCTGATGGCTTCAATAATGCCTGAGGTGGGCGCATGGACGGGGACACCCAGGCCGCTGGTCACTTCGGCCAGTTTGTCGCCTTTCTGAACCCGGTCGCCAACCTTGACCAGAACCTGCGCGGGTTCGCCAATATGCTGTTGCAGCGGGACAACCAGCTGGTCGGGCAGTCCCGCCTGACGAATGGGGCGCTGGGTCGACTGATGTTTGTTCTCGGCCGGGTGGATACCGCCGGGAAACTCCCAAAACTGTGTCATCAGGCTCTGGCTCCCTGGCGGTCGGTGGCGATCAGGTTTTTGGCTGGCGCGGACCAGGTCCAGGTACGGATATCCGGTTCGACGGTAACCATGTCGATGCAGTCTACCGGGCAGGGCTCTACGCACAGGTCACAGCCGGTGCACTCGCTCTCGATGACCGTATGCATGTGCTTGGCAGCGCCCAGAATGGCATCAACCGGGCAGGCCTGGATGCACTTGGTGCAGCCGATACATTCGTCCTCGCGGATGACCGCGACCCGCTTTTCCTGCTCGACGCCGTGCTCGGCATCCAGCGGTTGGGGCTCCACGTCCAGCAGGTCCGCCAGGGCCTTGATCGTTGATTCACCACCGGGTGGGCACTTGTTGATGGCGTCGCCGTCGGCAATGGACTCGGCGTAGGGGCGGCAGCCGGGGAACCCGCACTGGCCACACTGGGTCTGGGGCAGCAACGAATCGATCTGGTCGACCAGCGGGTTGCCTTCAACCCGGAAGCGTTCGGAGGCAAAGCCCAGCAACCCGCCAAACACGAGGGCGAGGGTGAGCAGCACCAGAACTGCGATGACAATGCCCGTCCACATACAACCTGTCTCCGTTACACGCTGACCAGGCCGGTAAAGCCCAGGAACGCCAGCGACATCAAACCCGCAGTCACCATGCCAATGGCCGCGCCCCGGAACGCAACCGGCACATCAGACACCGCAATCCGTTCGCGCATGGCGGCAAACAGCACCAGTACCAGCGAGAAGCCAGCTGCTGCCCCGAAGCCATACAGTACCGATTCGACAAAGTTGTTGTTCTTGTTGAGGTTAAGCAGCGCCACCCCCAGTACCGCGCAGTTGGTGGTAATCAGGGGCAGGAAGATACCCAGTACCCGATAGAGCAGGGGGCTGGTCTTGCGTACCACCATCTCGGTGAACTGAACCACCACCGCAATCACCAGGATAAAGGTGATGGTTTTCAGAAAGGCCAGATCCAGTGGCGCCAGCAGGTAGGTGTAGGCCAGATAGCTGCACACTGATGACAGAGTCAGAACAAAGGTGGTGGCCAGGGACATGCCCATGGCGGTTTCCAGCTTGCCGGAAACCCCCATGAACGGGCAAAGCCCCAGGAACTGCACCAGTACAAAGTTGTTCACCAGAATGGTGCTCACCAGGATCAGTAGATATTCCGTCATCGGTACTGCTCAGCCTCGCCAGTGAATTACATGATCCGCATGCCGGGTGTCGCGCCGGAGTCCGGTGACAGGATGAAGATATCCTTGCCCCCGGGGCCGGCTGCCAGAACCATGCCTTCGGACAGGCCGAACTTCATCTTACGCGGCTTCAGGTTCGCCACCATGACCGTCAGGCGGCCTTCCAGGTCTTCCGGCCGGTAGGCGGACTTGATGCCAGCGAACACGTTTTTGTCACCGTGGCCGATATCGAGGGTCAGGCGCAGCAGTTTGTCAGCGCCCTCGACGTGCTCGGCTTTGACAATTTTGGCCACGCGCAGGTCGACCTTGGCGAAGTCACCGAACTCGATTTCGTCGGCGACCGGTTCCAGCTTGCTTTCCTCTTCCTGCTTGGGGTCTTGCTTGTGGGCTGGAGCGGGCAGCTCTTCCCTGGAATCGTCCAGCATCTTTTCAATCTGGCTCATATCCACGCGGTTCATCAGTGGCTTGAACTTGTTGATGTGGTGATTTTCCAGCAACTGCTCGCGGTTGTTCCAGTCCAGCTTGGCGCTGAGGAAATGCTCAGAGGCTTCCGCTGTTTTTGGCAGTACCGGAGCCAGGTATGTCATCAGCAGGCGGAACATATTGATAGCGTTGGTGCAGATGGCCTGCAGCTTCTCGTCGTGACCTTCCTGCTTGGCGATTACCCACGGCTGCTCGTCGTTCACATACTGGTTGGCGGTGTCCGCAAGTTCCATGATGCGGCGCATGGCGCGGCCAAACTCTCGGGCTTCGTAGAATTCTTCAATTTCCTTGCCGGCATCGATGAATTCCCTCAGGCGTTCGACTTCTGTCACCTGACCGAGCTGCCCGTTGAAACGCTTGGTGATGAATCCGGCACTGCGGCTGGCAATGTTGACCACTTTGCCAACCAGGTCGGAGTTCACCCGGGCGGCGAAATCTTCCAGGTTCAGGTCCATGTCATCGACACCGCTGGTCAGCTTGGCGGCGAAGTAGTAACGCAGGTATTCCGGATTCAGGTGATCCAGATAGGTGCGCGCCATGATGAAGGTGCCACGGGACTTGGACATCTTCTTGCCGTTCACGGTCACAAAACCGTGGGCCCAGACCGCGGTTGGTGTTCGGAAGCCCGCATCGTGCAGCATCGACGGCCAGAACAGGGCGTGGAAGTTGATGATGTCCTTACCGATGAAGTGGTACACCTCGGCGGTGGAATCGGTCTTCCAAAAGTGCTCGAAGTCGATGTTTTCACGGTTACACAGGTTCTTGAAGCTGGCCAGGTAGCCGATGGGCGCGTCCAGCCACACGTAGAAATACTTGCCAGGGGCATCCGGAATTTCGAAACCGAAGTAGGGGGCATCCCGGGAGATGTCCCATTCCTGCAGTCCGGCATCCAGCCATTCGGCCAGCTTGTTGGCTACCTGCGGCTGTAGGGTGCCGCTACGGGTCCAGTTTGCCAGGAAGTCAGCGAAGTCCGGCAGTTTGAAGAAGTAGTGTTCGGACTCCTTCTCGATCGGCGTGGCGCCGGACACGGCAGAAACCGGGTTGATCAGTTCTGCCGGGGTGTAGGTGGCGCCACAGGCTTCGCAGTTGTCGCCGTACTGGTCTTCGGTTTTGCACTTGGGGCAGGTGCCTTTAATAAACCGGTCTGCCAGGAACATGTTCTTTTCAGGATCGTACGACTGGGTGATCTTGCGCGTGGCAATGTGGCCGTTTTCCTGAAGCTGGCGGTAGATGTACTCGGAAAACTGACGGTTCTCTTCCGAGTGCGTGGTGTAATAGTTGTCGAACCGAATGTGGAAACCGGCGAAGTCCTGCTGGTGTTCCTCGCGAATCCGGTCAATCAGCTGCTCGGAGGTAATGCCTTCACGCTCGGCTCGCAGCATGATCGCCGTACCGTGGGCGTCGTCGGCGCAAACGTAGTAACAGTTCTGGCCCCGCATGTTCTGGTAGCGTACCCAGATGTCGGTCTGAATGTATTCCAGCAGGTGACCCAGGTGAATCGGGCCGTTGGCGTAGGGCAGTGCGCTGGTAACCAGAATGTCGCGCTGTTGCTTTGCACTCGCTTGCGTCATGGTGTGTCCGAACCTTTCATCAGAAAATAAGGGGTTGTGTGGTCAGAAACGGGCACAAATGATACCTTCCGCCCAGATAATTTTCACCCAGATCACCTGTTTCCATGCCATTGGAAGCCCTGAACGGCAGGTAATTGTTTATACGCCGTTCTTTTCACGGCGTCGGAACATCGCTTGAGACACTTTCGGAGACCCCGATGACACAGATTTCAGAGCAGGCTCTGCAGGCGGCCATCAAAGAATATCGTGACCCGTACCTTGGTAAGGATTTGTACGAACTCGGCGCTGTTAAAGCCCTTGAATCCAGTGAATCCGGTGAGGTTAAGTTGGTGGTCGAGCTGCCATATCCGTCAGCGGGCATTGCCGGCGCCCTGAAGCAGCTGGTGGCCGTGGCGCTGGAAAACGTTGACGGTGTGGAAAGTGCCGACGTTCAGGTAGGCCAGAAAATCCATTCGTACAAGGTGCAGAAAGATCTTCCTTCTGTTCCGGGTGTGAAGAACATTATTGCTGTGGCATCCGGCAAGGGTGGAGTGGGTAAATCCACGACAGCTGTGAATCTGGCGCTCGCGCTGCAGGCCGAAGGGGCGCGGGTAGGCATCCTGGACGCCGACATCTATGGACCCAGCATTGGCATGATGCTGGGTGTGCCCGAGGGCAAGCGCCCGGATACCCGGGAGAATAAGTACTTCGTGCCTATGCCGGTGCATGGCCTGCAGGCCAACTCCATGGCCTTTGTGGTGACCGAGAAGACACCCATGGTCTGGCGCGGGCCGATGGTGAGTGGCGCCGTGTTGCAGTTGCTGCAGCAGACGCTCTGGGATGAGCTCGACTATCTGATCGTGGATATGCCGCCGGGCACCGGCGACATTCAGCTGACTCTGGCCCAGAAGGTCCCCGTGACCGGAGCAGTGATTGTGACCACGCCGCAGGACATTGCCCTGCTGGACGGTAAGAAGGGCATCGAGATGTTCCGTAAGGTCGACATTCCGGTGCTGGGTGTGGTCGA
This sequence comes from Marinobacter suaedae, assembly GCF_030519635.1. NCBI lineage: Bacteria > Pseudomonadati > Pseudomonadota > Gammaproteobacteria > Pseudomonadales > Marinobacteraceae > Marinobacter > Marinobacter suaedae. The sequence goes on from NZ_JAUMIS010000002.1 coordinate 46,818, forward strand.
AAACATGAGTGTGCACATCTGCAGCAACTGCGGACACGAGGAGCCGTTGTTCGGTCACGGTGGTGGTGAGCGGATCGCCGAGGAGTACGACACCGAGCTGCTGGGCCAGTTGCCGCTGCACATGACCATCCGCGAGCAGACCGATGGCGGTAATCCCTCAGTAATTGCCGAGCCGGATTCCGAGGTGGCACGTCGCTACCGGGACATTGCCCGCCGGGTTGGTGCTCAGCTTTCCACCCGGGAGCGCAATCTCGGTGGGTCGATTTCCAGTGTGTCGGTGACTGAGCACTGAGCTCGGAACGAGTGCACAGACGCCCATTGGGGCGCCATTCGCACCTTCGACAGGTTGCCGAGTAACGGGTAAACTACGCCTCAATTTTTCAAGTGGAATGAGACTTCTACCAATGAGCATCAAGTCCGATAAGTGGATTCGCCGTATGTCCGAGCAGCAGGGCATGATCGAGCCGTTTGAATTCGGTCAGGTCCGTGAGTCCGAGAAAGGCCGGGTTATTTCCTACGGTACGTCGAGCTACGGCTACGACGTGCGTTGCAGCAACGAGTTCAAGATCTTCACTAACGTTCATTCGGCGACCGTGGACCCGAAAAACTTCGACGAAAACAGCTTCGTGAACTACACCGGTGATGTGTGCATCATTCCGCCGAACTCGTTCGCACTGGCACGCACCGTGGAATATTTCCGTATCCCACGCAACGTGCTCACCATCTGCCTGGGCAAATCCACCTATGCCCGGTGCGGTATCATTGTGAACGTCACGCCGCTGGAGCCCGAGTGGGAAGGTCAGGTGACTCTGGAATTCTCCAACACCACCAACCTGCCGGCAAAAATCTACGCCAACGAAGGCGTAGCCCAGATGCTGTTCTTCGAATCCGATGAGGTGTGTGACACCAGCTACAAGGATCGCGGTGGTAAATACCTCGGCCAGACCGGAGTAACCCTGCCCAGGACATGAACGCCAACCAGTTTCTGAAAGCCGTTTCCCAGTTGCAGGGATGGCGCGAATGCGCCTTCCTGCTGGCCCTTGCCGAGCGTTCGTTTCCCAATTACGCACTGTTTGCTGACGCCGTCGGTCTGAAAACCGGAGCCAAGATGCGGCAGTTGCTGGATCTTGGCTGGGATCTGCTGCAAGACAGCTCAAGCGAGGCGGCAATTCCGCAGCTGCTGGCCAGGCTCGAAGGCCTGTCTCCGGACGTTGATGCTTACGACGCCTACGGTGTCTATCCCGCGTTTGATTTCTGCCAGTTGCTGGAGCAGGCGCTGCTGAATCGCCTGAATCCGGCCCGTCATCGTGCCTCCGAGGCTTCCCAGCTGGCAACCTCGACAGTGGTCAGCTTTATCGAGGTCTCGGAGGGGGATGAGCTCAGCGAGGATGATCTGGTGCGCGTGCTGGATCATCACCCGCTGATGAAAGAAGACAAGGCTTTTCAGCGTGATCTCGTGTTGTCGCTGAAGCGTCAGCGAACGCCAACCGAATCTTTCGTAGAGAAACTCAGGGATGATGCGGCCAATGGCGGTGTCAGTAATCTGGGGATTGCCCTGGGCGACTGACCCCGGGCTACACTTTTCCTGCGGCGTGCGCCGTTAATCCATCTGGTGTGTTTGACAGGCTGTTCTCAATGAAACTCTCCACCTTTGGACGCAAATTTACCGCCGATTCCGGCATTACCTCCCTGATGGACGATCTGGGCAATGCCATGGCGTCCGGTGATGACATGATCATGATGGGGGGAGGTAACCCCGGACACATCCCTGAAATACAGGAGCGGGTCCAGTCCATACTGGCGGAACTGAGCGCCAGCGACCAGCATGTCCGCCGCCTGGTGGGTGTGTACGATCCGCCCCAGGGAGAGAAACAGTTTATTTCGTCGCTGGCGGATCTGCTTAACCGGGAGTATGGCTGGGGGCTGGAGCCTGAGAACATTGCCTTGACCAATGGCAGCCAGGCCGCCTTTTTCATGTTGTTTAACATGTTCGGCGGTGACTACGGCAACGGCCAGCGCAAGCACATCCTGCTGCCACTCGCCCCGGAGTATATTGGTTATGCCGACGCAGGTATCGAACCCGGGCTGTTCCGGGCGGTCCAGCCGGATATTTCCTTCACCGACGGGCATGAGTTCAAGTATCGCGTCGATTTCGACGCCGTTGAGGTAACCGGCGAGACGGGCGCTATTTGTGTGTCCCGACCGACCAACCCGACCGGGAATGTGGTGACGGATGACGAGCTGGCGCGCCTGGAGGCCTTGGCGCGGGAGCACGACGTGCCGCTGATTGTCGATGGTGCCTACGGCACCCCGTTCCCGAGCCTGCTGTTCGTGGATGCGAAACCCACCTGGAATGACCAGATTATTCTGTGCCTGAGTTTGTCCAAGCTCGGGTTGCCGGCGGCGCGCACGGGCATCGTGATTGCTGCAAAGCCAGTTATCAAGGCGTTGTCCGGTATCAATGCCATTATGAATCTGGCCACGGGAAGCTTCGGGGCGATGCTGGCGGAGCCACTGGTACGTTCCGGTGAAATCCTCAGTCTCAGCCGTGATGTAGTGTGTCCGTTTTATCGCGAGAAAATGGAAAAGGCGGTGGGGGTGTTCCATGACGCCATGGGCGAGGCGGACTGCCGCTGGTATATCCATAAGCCCGAAGGCGCCATGTTCCTGTGGCTCTGGTTCCCGGATCTGCCTGTGACCAGTCTGGCGTTGTATCAGCGGCTAAAGGCCAGGGGCGTACTGGTGGTGTCTGGTCACTACTTCTTCCCCGGATTGCCGGATGACGGCTGGCGTCATCGCCACGAATGCCTGAGGGTCACCTATTCCCAGGACGATGACCGGGTGGCCGAAGGTCTTCGGATTATCGCCGATGAAGTGAAGCGGGTCTGGGCCGAGCACCGGGGCGGGGCTTAACCCCCCACCTCGGATTGGGTGAGTCGCAACTGGTAGGTGCTGCCGTCCGGCTCCACCTGCCGGAGCTGAATAAGCAGGTAGTCCCGTTCCGGCGCAAACCACATCAGGGTTTCCCGCTTGGAGTCTTCCTCCCGAATCTTTTCCGCCTTCAGGGTAAGGGTGGAGCCGTTTGAGGTGTCCAGAGGTTCCTGATCAATGATGGCAAAGCGGTCTGTGTCGTACCGGTTTCCATCAATCACTCGGTAGGTCATGTCTTTCTGGCCGCGCTTTATGTCCTGGCTGAGTTGCAATTGAAGGCCCAGCGGATCGAGCGCGCCGTCTTCCAGATCCAGAGTAAAGTCCTTGTTTTTATATTCGCCGGTTGCCTTGCCGGACTCCCAGTCAAAATTGATGGACTCTTTCCGGTCCCTGATCAGGAAGCCCGAAAGCCGGTAACGATAGCGGATCGGAATCACCCGGTTGTTTTGCCAGCGGAGCACCAGGGATTCATCAATGTCTGCGATGAACGAATCAACTTTGGTGCGGTAGAGCCAGGTCCCATCTTCACGGGGTGAGAGTGTGCGGGTGGCGGTGCCATCGATGGCGACGCCCTTGTTCATGGAGGCGGTGTAGGTCACCTCATAGGGGAGCAGTTCGGTTTGTTGCTCGGCGTGGGCTGCCGTAGTTAGAGCGCCGGCACTGACGACCAGGAGCCAGGCGGTGAAGCGGGGCAGCGTTTTAGCGGGTGTGCGATACGAATCCATGTGTGGTAACCCAATGCTGTCACAGTTAGCGACAGTTTAGCGGGTTACCACGCAGGAAGGGATGACAATACGTTCAGGGTGGGAATCAGTTATCAGGCAGTCGCATCGGGCTTTTCAGGAGTTCGCCATCAAACATGGCGAAATCGCTGCCCAGTTGGATGCGGCCCTCGCAGAACCAGCGAATAACGATCGGATACAGCACGTGCTCCCGGGCCTGAACCCGCTCTTCCAGGGACTCGGCGGTGTCTTCCGGCAGAACCTGGACCTCGGCCTGAGCGATGACGGGGCCGCCGTCGAGTTCTTCGGTGACGAAGTGAATCGATGTCCCGTGTATGGCTTCCCCGGCATCCAGCGCTCGCTGGTGGGTGTTCAAGCCGGTGTACTTGGGCAGCAGTGACGGGTGCACGTTCAGCAGCTTACCCCGGAAGGCTCGCACGAAATCGGTGGTCAGGATTCGCATGAAGCCGGCGAGCACGATGAGATCCGGGTTGTGGCGGAGGATTTCTGCCATCAGGGCACCATCGAACTCTTCCCGTGACTGGTGCTTGGTGTGGTCAACCACGAAGGTTTCGATGTTGGCCTGTGCCGCCCGTTCCAGGGCAAATGCCTGGGGCCGGTTGCAGCCAACGGCGACAATTTTGCCCGGGAAATCACGCTCCCGGGATGCATCAATCAGCGCCTGAAGGTTTGAGCCACTGCCGGATGCCAGGATCAGAATACTTGGCTGAGGTGCTGGATCTGCCTTCATGTATTCAACAGCCCCGGAGCATAGCGAACGACGGCGTCGGTGCCAGTGTCTTCGGCCTGTTCAATAACGCCTACCTGCCAGGCATGTTCACCGAGTTCGGTAAGGGTATTTAGCGCCTGGTCTTTCTGGTCGGCCGGTACGCAGACAATCATACCCACGCCGCAGTTGAAGGTGCGGTACATCTCCTCGCTTGCCACGCCTCCGGCATCTTTCAGCCACTGGAATACAGGGGGCAGGGTCCAGCTGCCGGTATCGATCGCGGCAATGGTTCCCTTCGGCAGAACCCGGGGAATGTTCTCGGGCAGGCCGCCGCCGGTGATGTGAGACAGCGCGCGTACATCGACCCTGCGAATCAGCTCCAGCAGGTTCTTCACGTAGATGCGGGTCGGCGCCATCAGTGCATCGGCCAGGGTGGTATCGCCCATCGGCTGGTTCAGGTCAGCGTTGCTTACTTCCAGAATCTTGCGAATCAGTGAGTAGCCATTGGAGTGAGGGCCGGAGGAACCCAGGGCGATCAGCGCATCACCTGCCTGCACCCGGCTGCCGTCGATGATTTCGCTGCGCTCGGCCACGCCCACGCAGAAGCCTGCGAGGTCGTAGTCGTCGCCTTCGTACATGCCGGGCATCTCGGCAGTTTCGCCACCAACCAGCGCACAGCCAGCTTGCTCGCAACCGGTGCCGATTCCGGCAACTACCTGAGCAGCCACGTCCACGTTGAGCTTACCGGTGGCGTAGTAGTCGAGGAAGAACAGAGGCTCTGCGCCGCCCACCACGAGGTCGTTCACACACATGGCCACCAGGTCGATACCGATGCTGTCGTGCTTCTTGAGTTGCATGGCCAGGCGCAGCTTGGTGCCCACGCCATCGGTTCCGGAGACCAGTACCGGTTCTTTATACCCGGTGGGAATGGACACCATGGCGCCGAATCCGCCGAGACCGCCAAGCACTTCCGGGCGTCGTGTACGTGCTGCCGTATCCTTGATCCGGTGGACGAGTTCGTTACCGGCATCAATGTCAACGCCAGCATCACGGTAGGTAAGGGAGGGCTTCTGTTCGCTCATGGGGAGTCATTAACCGTTGGCAGTGGAAAAGTAGGCGGCGAATTTTACCAGTTGCGGGATGGGGGGCCAAATGTAATTGAGCTTTGTTGAGTGGGGCTTTGCGAGTTGCCAAGTGGCTGGCAATATTGCTCTTATGCAATTGTTGGTTGCTACTCACGCTTTGGGCCATGGTGTATCCTATGCGCCATTCATCCGAACACCAGGGTATTTCATGTCTGTATCACGATCAGGACCACTTCCAGCCTGTTTTCGCAGGCTGGTCATGCAGGTTGCCGCTATGGGTATTTTGTTCGCGGCATATGCTTTCCCGGCCTCGGCGGTCACCGTGCCCGGCCTTTATTCGGTTGAGGTTCCCGTCAGTGGTTCCTCGCCCCAGCAGCTGGCGGTAGGGTATGCCGACGGTCTGGCAAGAGTATTTGTGCGTGTGTCCGGCTCGCGGGATGTTCTGGAACTCGAGGGCATTGAGGCGTTGTTGGATGATGCTGAGTCTCTGTTGTTGTCCTATCAGTTTTTCAGCAACGAGGCGGGTGGAAACCGACTGCAGATGTCTTTTGGTGCGGTGGGTGTCAATCAGGCACTGGCCTCCATCAATGCCCCGGTCTGGGGGGCGAATCGCCCGCTGACGCTGGCCTGGGTAGCGGTCGAGGACCGCGGCGCCCGGACCTTGCTCACGAGCAGCCCGGTGCCACCCGATGCGGATCCCGCGATGCCGGCTATTGCCTGGCGGCAGGCTTTTGAACAGGCCTCCAGCGATCGGGGGCTGCCGGTGGCACTGCCGCCAGAGGTCTATCGGGGCAACCGGGAATTGCTGTCGGATCTCTGGGGTCAGTTTATTGGTCGCATCCGGGACGCGTCGGACAGCCTGGATCATGATGCGCTTGCGTTGGTGCGTGTGAGTCGAAGTGGTGGTGCGTGGCGCGCGGGCTGGGTCTTTGAAGGTATGTCTATGGATTCCGCCGAGCAATCGGTGACTGCAGCAACACCGGAAGCGCTGGCCCGGGAAGTGGTGAATCGCTGGGCGGATCAGTACGCCAATCGCTATGCCGTTTCGGCAGCGGATGTGGGCGAATCGCCGCAGGTGGACATTGTGCTCCGTGGTGTAGGCTCGCTGGCGGACTATGGTTCGGCAACGAAAGCCCTGCAGGGTCTCACCCCGGTTACCAGGGTCGGTGTCAACCGTTTGAAGGAGAATCAGTTGACCCTGCGGGTGGCGTTCTCCGGTGAACTGGACCAGCTCAAGGAATACATTGCCCTCGATACCCGTTTCGTGCCGCTTGAACAGCAGGAAGTGGCATCCCTGCTTAGCCAGCCCGCGGCAACTTCGGAGCCGGCGAAGGAAAGTGTTCCTGCCCAGTCCCAGGAAAGTGAGGCAAATGAAGGGAGTGAAGTGGCCGATGGAGCGGTTACCGGAGGCGACGGGGAAGTCGGAGCACCGGCGACGGAGTCAGCTACATCACCTGTAGCCTACGAATCGGCGGAAGTCGATGAGCAGGAGGCTGAGCAAGCGTTCGAATCCCTCTATCAGGTACTGTATTATCGATGGCAACCTGGTTCGGTCATCGGAACGGGTGACGGAGAGTAAGGCGGTTCCGGAGGGGTATTTGTGAGTTTGCAACGCTGGCGCTGGATTCCCAATGCCCTGACGTTTTTGCGCATGTTGCTGATCGTGCCTTTTGCGGGCGCGTTGCTGTCCCAGGACTATCGGTATGCGCTGGTGATTTTCATGGTGGCGGCAGCAACCGACGGGTTCGATGGCTTCCTGGCGCGTCACTTCAACTGGCGTTCCCGGTTCGGCGCTATCGCCGATCCGCTGGCGGACAAGGCGCTTTTGCTGACGGCCTACCTGGTGCTCACCCTGACCGGCGTTTTCCCTGTGTGGCTCTTCGGACTTGTGCTAGGGCGCGACTTGCTGATTGTCAGCGGCGCGCTTGCCTATCATTACGGTATTGGACGCTTTGATATGCAGCCCAGTATTCCCGGCAAGATCAATACATTCATACAGATTCTGGTGGCTCTGGCGATTATCGTTTTGCTTGCCGACCTGCCCATGCAGCCCTGGGTTCTTGAGGTGGGTATCCTGCTGGTGGCCATTTCAGCCATATTCAGCGGGCTTCATTACACCTTGGTCTGGGGAATGCGTGCTTGGAGGGCGACCCGGTCGTGAATGCGTCGCAGCTGTCTTTGGGAATCAAGCTCCGTGATGATGCGAGATTCGGCAACTTTCACGGTGACCGCAATGCCGATGCCGCGTTGCGGCTGAAACTGATCTGCGAAAAACCCGAAGCGGTTCCCGTTGTGGTTATTTGCGGGGACTCGGATACGGGTAAGAGCCATCTTCTGCAGGCGGTATGTCACCACGCGGACGGGCAGGGGCGTACGGCCGTCTGCATCAGCATTGTCGAATTGGAACCTTTTGGCCCCGAGGCGTTAGTGGGCTTGGAAGGCGCCGACATTATCTGCCTGGACGACCTCGATCGGGTCGTGGGACAGCCGGCTTGGGAAGAAGCGATATTTCACCTGTACAATCGGGTTCAAGATCAAGGGGGCTTGCTGATCGTGAGCGTGTCGGAGGTGCCGTCGGCGCTGGGTTTTTGCCTGCCGGACCTGAGGTCCCGGCTCGGACATGGTCTGACTATCCAGCTTGGAATTTACCGTGACGACGACCGGTTGCGAATTCTCATGGCGCGTGCAGAACAACGGGGATTGGTGATAGCTGACGATGTTGCCACCTTTATCATGCGGCGTGCGCCCCGGCGTCTGGGGGATTTGCTGGCCATACTGGACACGCTGGATGAGAATTCGCTTCAGGCGCAGCGCAGGCTGACCATTCCATTCGTTAAATCGGTCATGGGTTGGTAGGAAGCACGTTCGGCCAAACAACGATAAAACATCAAGGGGAAGGTGACATGAGACGCGTGGTATTCAATCAGAAAGGCGGTGTGGGCAAATCCAGCATTACCTGTAACCTGGCCGCGATCAGTGCAGCGCGGGGCAAACGGACGCTGGTGGTGGATCTGGATCCACAGGGCAACTCCACTCATTACCTGCTGGGAAAGGCCGCTGGTGAACTGAAAGATACCGTGGCTGATATGCTGGAGCAGACCGTGGCCTTTACGGTGTTCAATCGCCGCCCGGATGAGTTTGTCCATGCCACGCCCTTCGACAATCTGTTTGTCATGCCATCGAGCCCGGAGCTGGATTTCCTGGAGCGCAAGCTGGAAGCCAAGCATAAGATCTACAAGCTTCGGGAAGCCCTGAAAAAATTGGGGGAAAGTTTCGATGCCATCTACATTGATACCGCTCCGGCGCTGAACTTCTATACCCGTTCCGCCCTGATCGCCGCGCAGCGCTGCCTGATACCCTTTGACTGTGATGACTTCTCTCGTCAGGCCCTGTACAACATCCTGAATGAGATTCGGGATCTGCAGGAAGACCATAATGAAGATCTGGTGGTTGAAGGAATTGTCGCAAACCAGTTTCAGCCGAGGGCAAGTCTGCCCAAGCGGTTGGTCCTTGAACTGATGGAGGAAGGCCTGCCGGTATTGCCGGTGCGCCTGTCCAGCTCCGTAAAAATGAAAGAATCTCACCAGAGCCGGCAACCGCTCATCCATATGGCGCCCAAGCACGCGCTGACCCGGCAGTACGTGGATCTGTTCGGGGTGTTGCATGGTGAAGCGGTCGAGCTGGAGCCTCTGGCCGACTAGGACGGATGTTATGACCGAAAGCATTGATGTGGTGGGTCAGGTTGCTGACAGCCTGCTTCGCCTTGAGATGGAACTGCGCCAGTTAGGTGCCTGGGAGGCCGAGCGGCCTCCCGTCGAAGCGTTTCAGAGTACACAACCGTTTTGTATCGATACGCTGGAGTTCACCCAGTGGCTGCAGTTTGTGTTCATAGAGCGAATGAAGGTCATCGTCGAAAACGAAAACCCACTGCCAAGCGTCTCAGGCATGGCCCCTATGGCAGAAGAGCATTTTCGCGGGCGGGCAGAATCCGGGCAATCGTTGATCCGTGAACTGGAAACGATTGACCGTTTGCTCAGCGACGGCTGATCAGTCCAGCCGCATGGACAGGTCCACGGCCTTGATGTCCTTGGTCAGCGCACCAATCGAAATATAATCCACACCGGTTTCCGCCACGGGCACCAGGGTTTGGTCATTTATGCCGCCGGATGCTTCCAGCTTGGCACGGCCGGCGGTAAGGGTAACCGCGGTGCGCATATCCGCCAGGCTGAATTCATCCAGCATGATGATGTCCGCCCCGGCATCCAGAGCCTGGGTCAGTTCGTCCAGTGTTTCGGTCTCTACCTCGATCGGGCGTCCCGGGGCAATTCGTCGGGCTTCTTCAATGGCTTCGGCAATGGAACCGCATGCCAGTATGTGGTTCTCCTTGATCAGAAAAGCGTCCCACAGACCGATACGGTGGTTGTAGCAGCCGCCGCAGGTGACTGCGTATTTCGAAGCCAGCCGGAGTCCTGGCAGGGTTTTTCGGGTATCCAGCAGGTGAACGCCGGTGTGGGCAACCTGGTCTGCGTATCGTGCGCAGCTGGTGGCGACACCGGACAGCGCCTGAAGCCAGTTCAGGGCAGAGCGCTCTGCAGTCAGCAGGCTGCGCGCTGGTCCCTTCATGCGGAACAGCACTTGGTTTGGGGCGACGGAATCACCGTCTTTCACCTGCCATTCCAGCTCGACGGCCGGGTCTACCTGACGGAAGACCTCGTTCACCCAGTCCCGTCCGGCGATGGTGGCATCCTCGCGGGTAATTACCCGGCCGGACGCGTGTTTGTCGGCGGGAATCAGTTGCGCGGTGATGTCCCCGTCACCGATATCCTCTCTCAGGCTCTGGGCGACAGACTCGATGCGGGATTGGCGGAGCAGTTCTGCAGGGATCATGGTATCGGTCCGGTCAGGGTGAATGCGTTGAAACGGGGGATTTTAATGGGCTGGCGTCCATTCGCCAAACGCTGTGGGCATCACTGCTCGACTGTTTGCGGATTCGGGTTGACACAAAAGGTGACATTTCCTGACACAAGCTGACGTTCAGTGGCCTTATCATTATCTTCTACCATTATGCCTCAGGCAGCTCCGGAGCAGGTTCATGGCTCAAAACAACAATATCGTACAATTTGCCGACCGCAAGCCCGTCCAGAAGTTTTCGCTTCCTCCGGCACTGGTGCGCCTCCGGGATTCGTCTGGCCGTTCACTGCAAAAAGTGCTGGCCAATTTTTTTGACCGCTCTGACGATGTGCTGTTTGAGCTGGCGGACCGGGCGGACTCCAATCGAGATCAGAGTGCCTATTTCGATGCCATGCGGGAACTCCGTCTGCGGCGCAAGTCGATGATGGTGTCGATGCTGCAGTACGTCAGCCAGGCCTTCAATGAACTCGGGAGATTCAACCCGTTGCATAATGCCGGCTCGCTGGAAGAAATCGATAGCGACCTTCTTGATCCTATGGACCAGTCGGAACTTGAGCAGCAGGTGGCCATCGAGAATCTGATCACCAAGCTACATAGCCGCTACGAAGAGCCGATCCGCCTGCTGTGCTCCCGGGTTAATCACCTGGCGCCTTCCATTACCCTGTCAGACAGCCAGATGCCTCTGAGTCCGCAGGTTATCTGTAGCGGTGTTTCCGAGGCCTGTTCCGATCTGGATATCGATATCCGGGCCAAGCTGGTCGTCTTGAAGCTATTTGACCGTTTATTGGCCGATACACTGGGTGAGTTCTATCAGGAGGCCAACCAAACCCTGGCCGAGCAGGGTGTGTTACCTGACCTGAAGCGCCCGCCAGCCGGTAAAGGGTCGACTGGTCGCCCCTCATCGGCGAGCGGCTCTGAGGGTGGGCCTGCCTCCACATTTTCCCAGCTCAGCGAGTTGCTGCACCAGAACGAGGAAGGCTGCGAATCGGCAGCTGCGCCCGAGGCTCTGGATACGGCCGGCCTGATGCGTCGGTTGAACGAGGTGCAGGCCCAGGAACTTGCGTTTGAAAGTGATCAGATCGTCACGCTCAACGAACTCCTGAAGCCAATTCTGCAGCCAGAAAACGGCCGGGCCGCCAGTGTGGGGCAGGTGGATCACGATGTGATTAACCTGGTATCCATGCTGTTCAACTTCATTCTCGAAGACCGGCAACTGAACCTGGCGATGAAGGCGCTGATCAGCCACCTGCAAATCCCGGTGCTGAAAGTGGCGTTGCTGGATAAGAACTTCTTCAACCGGGGTGGTCATCCAACCCGGAAGCTGCTGAATGAGCTGGCAATGGCCGGGGCTAGCTGGGTTGAAAAGCCCCGGGGGCAGAGTGATCCGCTGCGGGAAAAGATGGAAGCGATCGTCCGTCGTGTACTCAGCGAATATACGGACGACGTCGGCCTGTTTGATGATTTGCTGGCGGACTTTAGTCACTTCCTTGATCTGGACCGTCGTCGCCGTGAGTTGGTGGAACAACGACTGCGGGATGAGGAAGAATGGCGCGCCCGTCGGGACACCGCCGGTAACGATGTGCAGGCGATGATCCGGGATCAGATCGCAGACCGCGAAGTGCCTGAACCGGTCAAGGCCTTATTGAACGGCCCCTGGACCAAGTACCTGGAGGCCCTGCTGCTCCGGGAAGCAGACGGCAGTGAGCGCTGGGCAGGAGCCTGCCGCATGACTGAAAAGCTGATCTGGAGTGTGGACCCCCGGCCGTTGTCCGAGGACACTCGCAGCCAGTTGCTCCGGGCGATTCCGGCAATTGTGGATGGCCTGCGAAAAGCGCTTCAGGAAATTTCCTGGGACCCGTTTGCGACAGACGCATTGATTCGTGACCTGGAACTGGTCCATGTGGATGTGTTTCACCGGTTGCTGGCGCCTTCGAAAAAACCGGAGCCGGCGTCGGAGGAATCAGCACAGGAAAGCGTGGTTTCGTCTGAACAGGTGGCTGGAACCGAGTCGGAAGCTGTCGCCAAGCCGCCGCAAAAGGCCGAGCAGGCGACTTCTGCCGAGCCTGCCATCGATCCGGATGCCGTCGACAATCAGTGGCTGGCAAAAGCCGACTCACTCCGGGTCGGGTCCTGGATTGAACTGCCCGTGGATGGCAACAGGGTGCGGTGCAAGCTGGCAGCTTTCATCAAGGTGACTGGCAAGTACATCTTCGTGAACCGGAACGGTACCAAAGTTGCCGAGTTCTACCGGGAGGGCCTCGCGAGGGCAATGGCTGACGGAGAGGTCGGCATGCTTGACGACGGCCTGATTTTTGACCGCGCACTGGAATCCATCATTGATAATCTGCGGAGTAATCGTAAGGACTAATGGCACAGTCCGAACCCTTTGTGCTTCAATCTGCTGCTCCCGTAAGCCACAAAAGCATTTGGATTTATTGTGTCTCAGTCAGATAACGAGTTTGCCAGAAGCATTCAATCCCTGAGAGAGACCGGGCGCCTGCCGAAAGCGCGCTGGAGCCCGTCCCCTAACTTTGGTCCTCGTCCCGAGGGCGCGGCCATCAGCCTGCTAGTCGTCCACAATATCAGCCTGCCACCGGGCCAGTTTGGTGGCCCGGAAATCGAAGAGTTTTTCTGCAATCGGCTGGATCATTCTGCCCACCCATTTTTCGAGACCATTCGAGGGGTGGAGGTGTCGGCCCACGCACTGATCCGGCGGGATGGCAGCGTTGTCCAGTTTGTCAGTCTGCTGGAGCGAGCCTGGCATGCAGGGCGTTCATGCTTTGAGGGGGAGGAGGAGTGCAATGACTTTTCTGTCGGCATTGAGCTGGAAGGCACTGACGATATCCCTTACACCCCGGACCAGTACCGCGCGCTGGCACAGGTCGCCAGGATGGTTATTGCTGCCTGGCCTTCGGTGACGGAAGAACGGGTGACCGGGCATTGTGATATTGCACCGGGAAGAAAAACCGATCCTGGCCCGGCATTCGACTGGGCGGAATTCCGGGCCATTCTGGCCCGGACTGGCGACAAGGAGTAGCGTTTAATGGTTCTGGTTGTTTTTCTGCTGGCGTATCTGATCCGGCGGCAGCTGGATTATCAGGACCGTCTTTCGAGCGATCAGCTTTGGCGCCAGTGGTTTCACTTTGGCAGCAAGGTTGAGGCGGGGCATGAGGCTGGCATTGGTGCCGGTCTTGCGTTAGCGGTACTCCCGTCGTTGGCGGCCGGACTGCTCGTGGCGGCACTGGATTCCATCGGGCTTGGTTTTGCTGCTTATCCCATGGAATGCGTGGTTCTTGTTTTGCTTATGGGCGCACCCGGTTGGGCCCCTGTGCTCCAAGCGTACGGGGATGCCTGGCGCCGTGGCAATATGCGAGAGGCGTGGGAGTCGATACAGGATCAGCTTCCCCCGCAAGAACGCCAGGCGGGGTTTGCACCCGGTGCCATGCACCAGGCTCTCTCGCGAGTCTTTCTTCAGTCCATTTTTCAGCGCTTCTTTTTGATCGGGTTCTGGTATGTGGTCGGCGGGATAGGTCTGGCGGTGCTGGCCCGTGGGCTTGTTGCACTCAAGGAACAGTGGCCCCAGGCTGCAGCCCGGAGCCGTTTTACGTTCCTGTGTGAGGTGGTGGCCTGGCTGCCGGTCCGGGTACTGTCTGTAACCTTTGGCATTGCCGGTGATCTTGCCGGATGGCTCAGGGAGTTGCCTGTGGGGCCAAGTCAGTTTTCCAATAAGCTGGATCACATTCTCATGATATCGGCCAACGGCGCGTTAACCGGGTATGCCCTGGATCCGGATCGATTTTTCGAGATTCACCCGAAAGAGTGGCCGGATTTTGGTCATCGTAGCCTGAATGCCATCCGAGAGCTTCTGAATCGAAGCATGCTGGTCTGGATTTGTGGCCTGGCCCTGCTAGTGATCTCCGGGCTGATCTGAAGTGCATCATAACTGGAAGCGTCCCGGTGGGCATTCGACCAGATAAAAATCCGGCTTAAAGGCCGGATTTTTTTTGGTCCCACAAAATTTCCTGCCGTCCCCCACGCCGGGCCAGAACCCGTGCGATGACGAACAGAAGATCCGACAACCGGTTCAGATAATGCCGGGAGGCGGAATTGATGGAATCCTCGTGGCCCAGTGCGACCACAATGCGTTCCGCCCGTCGGCACACGGCCCTGGCCAGATGACATTGGGCGGCTTGAGCATTTCCGCCGGGAAGGACGAAGTTTTTCAATGGCGGGAGGTGTTCATTGTGGGCATCCAGAGTCTGCTCCAGCCACTGGATGTGCTCGTCGCCGATGACTTTGCTGCCCGGAATCGCGAATTCTCCACCGAGGTCAAACAGGTGATGCTGGATGCGGCGAAACACATCGCTCAGCGGGTCGCTGGCTTCCAGGGTTTCGATCAACAGGCCAATGTGGCAGTTCAGTTCATCGGCGGTACCCATCGCTTCGACTCGCTGGGCATTCTTAGCTATGCGGTTACCGTCGGCCAGGCCTGTCGATCCGTCATCGCCCGTTCGTGTGTAAATCTTGGAAAGGCGGTTGCCCATTCTTTACTCCTGTTCGCCTGAAGACAGTTGTTGTACCTGTTCGGTCAGCATTTGGTTCACCGGAGTCGCGATGCCCCGTGACTGGCCCAATCGGACAAGGTATCCATTAATGTAGTCGATCTCGGTTTGCTTACCGCTGAGCACGTCGCTGCGCATGGAGGAGGTGTTTCTCGCTGTGCTTCGGGCCACAGCTTCAATGTTTTCCCGAAGCTTTTCCGGATCTGCGGGGCCGCGCCCGACGGCGTTCATCAGGTTGGCGATTTCTGTGCACAGACTTTCTATGTGGCTGAGGTAGAGGTCGGTCGACAGCATGTCTCCATTCGGGCAGTCCAGCAGGGCGGTAAACGGATTGATGCCCGCGTTAATGACCAGCTTTTTCCAGAGTCGGCCAAGGATATCCTGTTCGGGCCGGATACTCAGGCCGCTCACCGACAAGCGTGCTACCACGGCATAGAGTTTCTGGTCCGCCGAGTCGGTCAGGGGGCCAATCCAGGTTTCGCCGGCCCCGGCATGAACCACTTGATCGGGCGTTGGACGATTGGCACCTTCGGTTGTTGTGGCGGCAAGCACAGGCCGGTCAGCCCATCGTTCAGCCACAGCCTGTTGGCTGCCGAGTCCGTTCTGAAAAAGCACAATGGGTGTGCTGGCAGGAAGCCAGTTGGTAAGGTGCTCCATCGCATCCAGCGTGTCGCCGGCTTTGGTGGTGACCAGTGCGAGGGCGGGGGTGTCGGCGGCGTTCAGCCAGGATACGGTGACCTGCCGGGACTGCCCGTCGACTTCCTGAAAATGGAAGTGGACGGGCGCCGTATTCGTTTGCCCCGGACGAGGCACAAAGGCCGTTTCGTGGGCAGGCAGGGAGGCGGCCCAGAGCCGCCCCATGGCGCCCGCACCAAGAATGGCGATCATGGCTTACATGGCCTCGATCTCGGCCCGCTGCTGGCTCAGGCGGGACAGGCTGCTCTGGGCATCCCGAAGCTTTTCCTGTTCCTTTTCAACCACCTCAGCCGGCGCCTTGGCCGTGAACTTTTCGTTGCCCAGTTTGCCTTCCAGGCGTCCGATTTCTTTCTTCAGACGGTCAAGCTCCTTGTCCAGGCGCTTCAGCTCAGCTTCCTTGTCAATCAGGCCCGCCATCGGCACCAGCACTTCCATCTCGCCCACCAGCTGGGTGGCGGACATGGGGGCCTTGTCGCCGTCGAACCAGTCCAGACTTTCCAGTTTGGCCAGGGAGGAGAGGAACTGGCGGTAGTCGTCCATACGGCGTTTGTCGTCGGCGTTTTTGCTGCGCAGCAGTACCGGAACCTTTTTGCCCGGGGAAATGTTCATCTCACCGCGAACGTTTCGGACGCCAATGATGACACCCTTCAGCCACTCGATGTCGGCTGCAACGGCAGTGTCCATCTTGCTGGCATCTGGCTGCGGGAAGGGCTGCAGCATGATGCTGTCGCCCGACTTGCCGGCCAGCGGCGCAATGCGTTGCCAGATTTCTTCGGTGATGAACGGCATGATTGGGTGGGCTACCCGAAGAACCGCTTCCAGCACGCGCACCAGGGTACGACGAGTGCCCCGCTTGGCTTCGGCGCTGGCGTTGTCGTCGTTGAGAACCGGCTTGGACAGTTCCAGGTACCAGTCGCAGTACTCGTTCCAAATGAACTCGTAAAGCGCGTGAGCCGCCAGGTCGAAGCGGTACTGCTCCAGATGACGAATCACCTCCTGCTCGCAGTTCTGCAGTTCGCTGATGATCCAGCGGTCAGCCAGTGACAGTTCCACCGGCTCGTCGTTCACGCCGCAGTCCTCGCCTTCGGTGTTCATCAGCACATAGCGGGCGGCGTTCCACAGCTTGTTGCAGAAGTTCCGGTAGCCTTCCAGGCGCTTCATGTCCCAGTTAATGTCGCGTCCGGTGGTCGCCATAGCCGCCAGGGTGAAGCGCAGGGCGTCGGTGCCGTGTGCTGCAATGCCTTCCGGGAACTCTTTCTTGGTGCGCTTGCCGATTTTTTCAGCCAGCTTCGGCTGCATCAGGTTGCCGGTGCGCTTCTCCAGCAGGTCGTCGAGGCTGATGCCGTCAATCATGTCCAGCGGGTCAATCACGTTACCCTTGGACTTGGACATCTTGTCGCCATGCTCGTCCCGGATCAGGCCGGTCACATAGACCGTGTGGAACGGCACCTGCTGACTGCCATCTTCATTTTTCATGAAGTGCATGGTCATCATGATCATCCGGGCAACCCAGAAGAAAATGATATCGAAACCGGTGACCAGCACGTCGGTTGGGTGGAACGCCTTCAGGCGGTCGGTCGCTTCCGGCCAGCCCAGGGTGCCGAAAGTCCACAGGGCAGAACTGAACCAGGTGTCCAGAACGTCCTCGTCTTGGCTTAGGGTGACGTCGTCGCTCAGGTTGTGCTTCTGGCGCACATCGGCTTCGTCGCGGCCCACATAGATGTTGCCATCGGCGTCGTACCAGGCGGGAATCCTGTGGCCCCACCAGAGTTGGCGGGAGATACACCAGTCCTGAATGTCCCGCATCCAGGCGAAGTACATGTTTTCGTACTGTTTGGGAACGAACTGGATACGGCCGTCTTCGACGGCTTCAATAGCCGGCTTGGCCAGGGTCTTGGCGTCCACGAACCACTGGTCAGTGAGCATGGGCTCGATGATCAGGCCGGAACGGTCACCGCGGGGGACGCTCAGAACATGATCTTCCACCCGTTCCAGAAGGCCCAGTTTTTCGAGGTCGGCAACCATCTGCTTGCGTGCGTCTTCGCGCGTCAGGCCAGCATACGAAGATGGCATCGTACCGTCGATGTCGGTGTTGGCGGTGCCGTCTGAATTGAAGACTTCGGCTACGTCCCGGATGTTGGCGTCCTGGGTCATGACGTTGATCATGGGCAACTCGTTGCGCTTGCCCACGGCATAGTCGTTGAAATCGTGCGCCGGGGTAATCTTCACGCAGCCGGAGCCTTTTTCCGGATCGGCGTGGTGGTCGGCGACAATCGGGATGCGGCGATTCACCAGCGGCAACATGACGTGCTTGCCAATCAAGTGCTGGTAACGCTCGTCATCCGGATGCACGGCCACGGCAGTGTCACCCAGCATGGTCTCCGGGCGGGTGGTGGCCACAACCAGGTAGTCTTTACCGTCCTGGGTGGTGGCGCCATCCGCCAGCGGATAACGCAGGTGCCAGAAAAAGCCTTTCTCTTCCTTGTTCTCCACTTCCAGATCGGAAATGGCGGTGTGCAGTTTCGGATCCCAGTTCACCAGGCGCTTGCCACGGTAAACCAGGTCCTGCTCGTACAGTTGAACGAAGACTTCCTGGACAGCCTTGTAGAAGCCGTCGTCCATGGTGAAGCGTTCGTGTTCCCAGTCGACGGAATTGCCGAGACGGCGCATCTGGCGGGTGATGGTGCCGCCGGAGTGTTCTTTCCAGTCCCAGATGCGTTTGATGAATTCTTCGCGACCCAGGTCATGCCGGGTCTTGCCTTCTTCGCCAGCCAGCTTGCGTTCCACCACCATCTGGGTGGCGATGCCGGCGTGGTCGGTACCGACGGTCCAGAGCGCATTGCGACCCTGCATCCGCTTGTAGCGGGTGAGGGTGTCCATAATGGTGTGCTGGAATGCATGCCCCATATGAAGACTGCCGGTGACGTTGGGCGGCGGGATCGCGATGCTGTAGGACTGGCCTTCACCGCTGGGGCGGAAATAGCCCTTGGATTCCCAGTTTTCGTACCACTGGCGCTCAATGTTTTCTGGCTGGTAGGTTTTTTCCATGGGTTCTGCTGGTGACCGTTCGGTTGATTCGGGAGTGGTTTTCAAGGCGCAAGATTATACATGCTCACCTCGTTGGCGGCGAACTTCAGCGACGCCTTTGATCGTGCACCCGGGCCTCGATTCCAAGGGTCCGTAACTGGCGATAGTGGTCCCGGGCCTGGTTCAGTATTACCGGGTCGTTTTGCGCCACCAGGGCCAGTCTTCGGAAGCGATCGGCGTTGGCCGGCAGGGTCTGGGACAGGATGATGACGGTGTCCCAGTCCTCCGGCTGCGGAGGGCAGAGTAGAATGCCAACGGGCTCGCTGCAGGTAATGCCTGAGTCAGTAACCTGACGGTGGGGAATGAAAGACTCCGGGTTAAAGCTCCAGAGCAGGTCGTCGAGTTCCTGGGCCTGTTGCTGGGTGTCACAGACAATGCAGGCCCGATCACCCTGCTGCCAGGCTTTCTCCACCAGCCTGGCCGCGTGCAGATTGCGGGCGGCGGGTGTGCTCTGGGCGAGGATGTGGAACCAGTAACGCTGGTTGCGACCAGACTCTGCCGGGTCTCCGGCGGCAGGGCCGCCGGACTCTGGCTGCTGGCTGGAATCAGCTGTCTGCATTGGACATCAGGTAGTCGACCAGCATGGGCACCGGACGGCCGGAGGCGCCTTTGGCCTTGCCGGAATGCCAGGCGGTGCCGGCGATGTCCAGGTGGGCCCAGCGATATTCCTTGGTGAACCGTGCCAGGAAGCACGCCGCGGTGATGGTGCCGGCAGAGCGGTCGCCGATGTTGGCCATGTCGGCAAAGTTGCTGTCCAGCTGGTTCTGGTAGTCGTCCCAAAGGGGGAGGCGCCAGGCACGATCGTCCGCTCGCTCACCGGCCGCCAGCAAATCGTTGGCCAGACCGTCGTTATTGGCCATCAGACCGGTTGCATGGTGGCCGAGGGCAATGATGCAGGCGCCGGTCAGGGTCGCCAGGTCGATGACCGCTTCCGGGTCGTACTTCTTCACGTAGGTCAGGGCGTCACACAGCACCAGTCGGCCTTCGGCGTCGGTGTTAAGGATTTCCACCGTCTGGCCGGACAGGGTGGTGACGATGTCGCCCGGACGGGAAGCGCCGCCATCCGGCATGTTTTCGGCAGCAGCGACCACCGCCACCACATTGATCTTGGGCTGAACTTCGGTGAGCACTTTCATGGTACCGAACACGCTGGCGGAGCCGCCCATGTCGTACTTCATCTCGTCCATGCCGGCACCCGGCTTCAGGCTGATGCCGCCCGTGTCGAAGGTGATGCCTTTGCCCACCAGAACGTAAGGCTTGTCGTCCGGCTTGCCACCGCGGTACTCCATCACGATCAGACGGGGAGGCTGGGCGCTGCCCTGGCCAACCGCCAGGATGGTGTTCATGCCCAGTTCCTTCATCTGCTTTTCATCCAGGATTTCGGTCTGGATACAGTCGTTTTCTTTGGCCAGGGTACGGGCCTGCTCGGCCAGCCACTCCGGATGGCAAATGTTCGGTGGGGTGTTGCCAAGGTCGCGGGTGTAGTTCATGCCGCGGCCGGTAGCCAGTCCCAGGTGGAAGGCGTCTTTCAGTGCCTTGCCGGTGCCGGAGGCACCGACCGTTACCTTGTTGAGTTTCGGGGCTTCCGGCTGCTGGCTCTTGTAACCGGTAAAGGCGTAGAGATGTTCCTCGAGGGAGCGACCGATCAGCTTGAGACGCGCGGCTTCGCTGCTGGCGGCTTCGGTCCCGCTGACGCCAGTGTCGGCCAGGGCAATCAGGGCACTCTTGGCCGGGGTCTCCTTCACGGCATTTACAGCGGCAATCAGTGCCCTGCGGTAGTTCTGCAGGGTGCGGTCCGAATCTTTACCGGTGCCGACCACAACGATGCGGTCCCAGGGTGCATCCTGGACAGGAATGGTCCGAGCCGTTGCATTCTTGCCGGTAACGTCGCCGTTGGTTTCCAGGGTCTTGATCAGCCCGCCAAGGGCTTCGTCTGCCTGAGTGGTGGATTCCGGCCAGGTGCCTTTTTCCGGCAAACCGATAACGAGGCAGTCAGCTTTGGTGGTGGCGATGGGTTTGGCACTCAGGCTGAAATTCATGGCAACTCCTGTAGATGTTCCTGGTATGGATGCGCGACGGCTGTCGCTCCTTCTGATTGAGGGAGCGTCCGATTAGTCTAGCATTGGGATGGGGCGATCATTTATCAAGCGGGTACGGCCCTTTGCTTTCTTGGGTGGCAGGCTGCCACCGTACTGTCATTCGGCACGAAGGTTACATAGAATACGCGCAGTTAGCGCTTTCCTCCACGGTTAAACGGACATTGGCAGAGAGATCTTCTTGAGCATTATTTTTCGCTATTTAATCCGGCAGGTCATGATCAGTATGGTGGCGGTGTCCGGCATCCTGCTCCTGGTGTTCATGAGTGGTCGCTTCCTGAAGTACCTGAGTAGCGCTGCCGAAGGCCAGATTGCTGCGGATGTTCTGTTTTCCATCATGGCCTATCGGTTCCCCGGTTTTCTGGAGCTGATCCTGCCTCTTGGCCTGTTCATCGGTATCCTGTTGGCCTATGGCCGCATGTATATGGAAAGCGAGATGACGGTGCTGTTTGCCTGTGGTCTGAGCGACCGTCAGTTGCTGGTGAAGACGCTGCTCGGCAGTTTGCCGGTGATGCTGATTGTCGGAGCGATGAGTCTGGTAGTTTCGCCCTGGGGGATGAAGCAGGTTGAGCAGATTTTCAACGAGCAGCGCCAGGCAACAGAGTTCGAAATGCTGGCTCCGGGACGATTCCAGAGTTTCAGTTCGGGTGGCCGGGTCACCTATACCGAATCCCTCAGCGATGACAAGCGGGAGCTTCAGGGCGTATTCATTGCCGAGTACGGCCGGGGTGGCGAGGGTGTCACCATCTTTACCGCTACGGCGGGTTCTCAAATTATTGATCAGGACACCGGAAGCCGGTTTCTGATTCTGGAAAATGGTGGTCGGTTCGATGGCTCTCCGGGAGAGCTGGATTACAACATCACGGGGTTTGAAGCCTACGGTCTCAAGATAGAAAGTGGAGAGAAAGGCACGCGGCAACTGGAAGAGGGGATCAGCACGCCGGACTTGATGAAGTCGGACGATCCCGAGGACCGGGCGCTTTTGCACTGGCGTTTTTCACTGCCTTTGATCGTCCCCATTGTTACCTTGCTGGCGGTTCGCCTGAGCCGGGTGAATCCCCGGCAGGGACGGTTTTTCCATCTGCTGCCGGCCATGCTGGTCTACATCACGTATCTGGGTCTTCTGATTGTTGCCCGGGATGCGCTGGCTGACGGAAAGGTGCCAGAGTGGATTGGCATGCTGTGGGTGCACGCGCTGTTTTTGTTGTTGGGGTTGTGGCTGCAGTTTGGCCCGGCCTGGCTGCACAAACGCAGGGCACTGAAGGAGGCGCGGGCCGATGTATAAGATAGACGGCTATGTCATGCGCACGGTGGGCGGCGCCATGTTCCTGGTCATGGTGGTCGTGCTTTCTCTGGATCTCATCTTCGGTTTTATTGCCGAGCTTGAGGATACCCGGTCCGACTACCAGACGCTGGAAGCTCTGAAATACGTGGCGCTGACCCTGCCGCGTCGAATTTACGACTACCTGCCACTGGGCGCGTTCATGGGGTGCCTGATCGGCCTGGGCTCCATGGCGAGTTCATCCGAATTGACCGTAATCCGGGCGGCAGGGGTGTCCCTCAAACGTATTGTCTGGTCGGCGATGAAGCCCGCGTTGGTCGTTGTGCTGTTCGGTGTGGTGCTGGGTGAATACATTGCGCCACCGGCAGAGCGTCTGGCTCAGAGCGAAAAGGCCGTGGCCCTTGGGGCCGGGAAAAACGTCGCTGCGGCGTCCGGGGTATGGCACCGGGAAGGAAACGTGTTTATCCACCTGAATGCCGTCCAGCCGAACGGTGTTCTGCACGGGGTTTCGCTGTTTGAGTTTGATGAAGAGCGTGAACTGCTCTCATCCAGCTTTGCGCCCAGGGCGATCTATCAGGGTGATCACTGGCTACTGGAGCGGGTGCGAACCACGGAAATACAGGACGATGGCACTCAACTGGTCAGGAACCAGACGCTGCGTTGGGAAACCGGTTTAACGCCGGGCGTGCTCAGCGTCCTTATCGTCAAGCCGGAGAACCTGTCCATGTCCGGCCTCTTTACCTACGCCAGGTACCTGGAGGACCAGGATCTCAATGCGTCGCCTTACTGGCTAGCGTTCTGGAAAAAAGTGCTGATGCCTCTGGGTACGGCGGTGATGGTTCTGGTGGCGATTTCCTTTATCTTTGGTCCGCTGCGGTCGGTCACCATGGGGTTCCGGGTGTTTACCGGATTGCTGGTTGGGCTGCTGTTCAAGTACATGCAGGATCTGCTGGGGCCGATGAGCCTGGTCTACGGTTTCAATCCTATGCTGGCAGTGCTGGTTCCCATTGGGGTGAACGCGCTAGCCGGTGCCATTCTGATGCGGCGGGCCGGCTAGCGGGGAAGGTGTCAGGCTGTCTTGACCGGTTTCGGGACCTCAACGACCACACTGTTGGACGCCCGGTCGGTCAGGGACAGGCCATTGATGGGCATGAACAGGGCGATCATTGCCGGGATGGTGATAAACAGAGTGGCCGGGCTCAGGTAATAGCTGCCAAGCAGGGCCACCAGGAATACCCCGGCTGCGGTAACGTAACGCAGCAATGCCTGGGTCCAGGTAACTGACGTCCCGTCCAGGTTCTCGATTCGGATCCGCCAAACCTGCATGCCGAGTGTCTGGCCCAGACGGGTCCAGAAGTAGGCGAAGAAGAGATAAAGCGTCAGAAAGAGCACGAACGTCAGCCCCGGGTCTCCCGAGATTTGACCGGCTTCCGCCATTTCCCCGTACTTATCCCAACCTGTAAACCAGCCGGCCACCAGGGTGTAAAGCCAGGTTGTGACCAGCAATACGGCGATACTGATCAGTCCATCGTAAATGACGGCCAGCGCCCGCTTTAAAAAGGTGGCGGGAGGAAGCAGTTCCTCAGCGTCGTGAAAGCGTCGGGGCATGAATACTCCTGTGATGTTGCACGTTTTTCATGTACTCGGCGTGTGCTAGAGTAGCGGATTTGCAGACGCATGTAAGTACTCGTATTCAATCGCGGACCGGCCGACTCCCCGGCAGGTTTTGGCAAGGTGTAAAGGTATCAAAGGGCTATGAAAACCGCAGAGTTGCGACAAGCATTCCTCGATTATTTTCGGCAGCAGGGTCATGCCGTAGTTTCAAGCAGTTCACTGGTACCGGCGGACGACCCCACGCTGCTGTTCACCAACGCGGGAATGAACCAGTTCAAGGATCTGTTCCTGGGTCGGGAAGAGCGTGACTATACACGGGCGACCACCTCCCAGAAGTGCGTGCGCGCCGGCGGCAAGCACAATGACCTGGAAAATGTGGGTTATACCGCTCGTCACCACACCTTTTTCGAGATGCTGGGTAACTTCAGCTTCGGTGACTACTTCAAGCGCGAAGCCATCAATTTTGCCTGGA
Source organism: Marinobacter suaedae (assembly GCF_030519635.1). Lineage (NCBI taxonomy): Bacteria > Pseudomonadati > Pseudomonadota > Gammaproteobacteria > Pseudomonadales > Marinobacteraceae > Marinobacter > Marinobacter suaedae. The sequence goes on from NZ_JAUMIS010000002.1 coordinate 71,006, forward strand.
CCTTTCTGACCGGCGAGCAGTGGCTCAAGCTGCCGACCGAAAAACTGTGGGTCACGGTGTACGCGGATGACGACGAAGCCTATGAAATCTGGAACAAAGAAATTGGTGTTCCGGCCGACCGTATTGTTCGCATTGGTGATAACAAGGGAGCTCGCTACGCGTCTGACAACTTCTGGCAGATGGGCGATACCGGCCCCTGTGGTCCCTGCACAGAAATCTTCTACGATCATGGCCCGGACGTAGCAGGTGGTCCTCCCGGTTCCCCGGACGAAGACGGTGACCGCTACATCGAGATCTGGAACGTGGTCTTCATGCAGTACAACCGTACCGCCGACGGCGAGATGATGAATCTGCCGAAGCCGTCCGTGGATACCGGTATGGGGCTGGAGCGAATTGCGGCAGTGCTGCAGGGTGTTCACAGCAACTACGAAATCGACCTGTTCCAGAACCTGCTCAAGGCCGCGTCGGATGTGCTGGGTGGTGTTGCCACCACTGAAGCGAGTCTGCGCGTGGTCGCGGATCATATCCGTTCCTGTGCGTTCCTGATTTCCGACGGCGTGATGCCGTCGAACGAGGGGCGCGGATTTGTACTGCGGCGGATCATTCGTCGGGCGGCGCGTCACGGTAACAAGCTGGGCGCCAGTGATCCGTTCTTCTACAAGCTGACTGGTGCGCTGGTCAACCTGATGGGCGAAGCCTATCCCCAGCTTGTCAGCAGTCAGAAGCAGATTGAAAAGGTGCTTCAGCAGGAGGAAGAGCAGTTTGCCAAGACTTTGGATAAAGGCCTGCGTCTGCTCGAGCAGGACATCGCTGAATTGAAAGGCGATGTGATTCCCGGTGAGACCGTCTTTACCCTCTACGATACCTACGGGTTCCCGGTGGACCTGACCAATGACATCGCCCGAGAGCGCGGTCTGACCCTGGACTACGAAGGTTACGAGCAGGCCATGGAAAACCAGCGTGAGCGGGCCCGTGCCGCCAGTAAGTTTGGTATCGATTACAACGCTGCCGGCCTGAGTATTGAGGGTTCTACCGAGTTCACCGGTTACGAACATGTAGACGGTCACGAGAAGATCCGCGCGGTGATTGTCAGCGGTGAAGAGAAAAACGCGGAAGCGGGTGATGAAGCGGTAGTTGTGCTGGAGCGCACACCATTTTACGCCGAATCCGGTGGCCAGGTGGGTGATACCGGCATCCTGACCTGGAGTGGTGGTCGTTTCAAAGTCACTGATACCCGTAAGGAAGGGGGGAACCACTTGCACGTGGGTACCCTGATTGAGGGAGAGTTGTTCCCGGGGTTGGAAGTGGATGCACGTATCGACCACGCCCGTCGTGAACGCATTCGCCGCAATCACTCGGCCACCCACCTGCTGCACGCAGCGCTGCGCAAGGTGCTGGGCGAGCATGTAAACCAGAAGGGCTCGCTGGTAGACCCGGACAAGCTGCGTTTTGACTTCTCCCACTTCGAGGCGGTGACCGCCGAGCAGTTGCGTGAAATTGAGCGTCAGGTCAACGAGCAGATTCTTGAGAATACGCGCGTTCAGACCGAAGTCACTGATATGGAGTCGGCCCAGGAGAAGGGCGCCATGGCTCTGTTCGGCGAGAAGTACGGTGATACCGTTCGGGTATTGAGTATGGGAACAGAAAACTACTCCGTGGAACTGTGCGGAGGCACCCATGTGAATCGCACGGGTGATATCGGGTTGTTCCGCATCACCTCCGAAGGTGGTATTTCCTCCGGTGTTCGCCGAATTGAAGCAGTCACTGGTTTTGGTGCCCTGGAATGGGTAGACGAAACCGACCGGACTCTACGGGAAACAGCAGGCCTGGTGCGCGCCACCCGGGAGTCGGTGGTTGAAAAAGTGCAGCAGGCACTGGATCGCAGCCGACAGCTTGAAAAGGAAGTGGATGCGCTGAAGGCCAGGCTGGCCAGTTCCGCAGGTAGTGACCTGGCCAGTTCCGCCGTTGAGGTGGGTGGCCTGAAAGTGGTGGCTGCCGAACTCGAAGGTGCTGACCGTAAGGCTCTGATGGAAACCGCCGACCAGCTCAAGAACAAGTTGGGTGAAGGTGTGGTGGTTCTGGCCAGCACGGCCGATGGGAAGGTCACTCTCGTGGCAGGTGTCACTAAATCCGCGACCGCCCGGATCAAGGCCGGCGACCTGATGAAGCATCTTGCCGCCCAGGTGGATGGCAAGGGAGGTGGCCGGCCCGACATGGCTCAGGGCGGAGGAAACGATCCCTCCAAGCTGGCAGATGCACTTGCGGACGTGCCGGCCTGGGTCGAAAAAAATATCTGTTAAATCATTGTTTTCAGGAACGGACAGGAGGTTATAATCCTGTCCGTTTTTGGTTGTGACTGGCAAAGCCATGCTTTGCTGTGGCCTCGTTTCAGATTAGTGAAAAAATAATGGCACTGTTGGTTCAGAAGTTTGGTGGCACCTCGGTTGGAACGACCGAGCGCATTGAAGCGGTTGCCGACAAGGTAGCCCGTTTTCGGGAAGAAGGTCATGACGTTGTCGTCGTGGTTTCTGCCATGAGTGGCGAAACCAACCGCTTGATCGGCCTGGCCAGTAGCATCATGGAGGAGCCGACACCGCGCGAAATGGACGTGCTGGTGTCGACGGGTGAGCAAGTGACCATTGCGCTGCTGTCCATGGCTCTGCAAAAGCGAGGCTGCGACGCGCGCTCCTATACAGGGTCCCAGGTGCGGATCGTTACAGACAGTACGCACACCAAGGCGCGCATCAAGCAGATTGACGAGCAGCATATGCGTGAAGATCTCAATGCTGGACGGGTCGTAGTGGTAGCGGGCTTTCAGGGCATTGATGAGCGGGGCAACATCACCACGCTGGGACGAGGTGGTTCCGATACCACCGCGGTGGCACTGGCGGCGGCGCTTCGGGCCGATGAGTGCCAGATTTACACCGATGTCGATGGCGTTTACACCACAGACCCGCGCGTGGTTGACAGTGCGCGTCGCCTCGACCGGATTACCTTCGAGGAAATGATCGAGATGGCGAGTCTGGGCTCCAAAGTGCTCCAGATTCGTTCCGTGGAATTTGCGGGTAAATACAACGTTCCCCTGCGGGTGCTTTCCAGTTTTCAGGAAGGTGAGGGCACCCTGATTACTTTTGAGGATGAAGACGCCATGGAGCAACCGGTAGTATCTGGTATCGCGTTCAACCGCGATGAAGCCAAGCTGACAATTTCCGGAGTTCCTGATACGCCCGGGAGTGCGCTGCGTATCCTTAAGCCGGTCAGTGATGCCAACATCGAAGTGGATATGATCGTTCAGAACGTGGGCGAGGATAACAAAACCGCGTTTACGTTCACGGTGCATCGCAACGATTTCCGTCGTGCTCACGACGTTCTCAGCTCGGTAGCCGGAGAACTGGGTGCCCGTGAGGTGACTGGCGACAGCAAGATTGCCAAGGTCAGCATTGTCGGTGTTGGTATGCGTTCCCACGCAGGCGTGGCCACGCGGATGTTCGAGGCACTGTCCAACGAGGGCATCAACATTCAGATGATTTCCACCTCTGAAATCAAGATCTCGGTCGTGATTGACGAGAAGTACCTCGAATTGGCTGTGCGCGCCCTGCACAGCGAATTTGAATTAGATAAGCCCGCACTCAAGGAAGAGAGCTAAGCTGAATCCATGGCATATGGTTGGGATGCCTTGCCAAATGGGGATTCATTGACTAAATCTATGACAATTTGGAACCAAGTACGGGAATGTGCGTCTGCTGATTGATTTCGGATTCTGGTAAAAACGCGCAGGCTATATCGGGACCATTTGTCGGAACAGGAAGCTCTGAAAAGGGAGTGAGCATATGTTGATTCTAACTCGCCGTGTTGGCGAAACTCTGATGGTCGGTGATGAAATCACCGTTACCGTTCTCGGAGTGAAGGGGAACCAGGTTCGCATCGGCGTTAACGCACCGAAGGAAGTGGCGGTGCACCGGGAAGAAATCTATCAGCGTATCCAGTCTGAAAAGGGCTCGGATGAGCCAGAGTCGGGCAATCGTTGATCAGAAAAAAGCCGTTCAGGAAGCACCTGAGCGGCTTTTTTGGTTGGGTTGAAAATCCGGTGGTAAAAAACATGTGTCAACCCTTTGAAAACGGAATTTTTATGTGTAGTATACGCCCCGTTCTCACGGAGAGGTGGGTGAGTGGCTGAAACCAGTTCCCTGCTAAGGAACCATACGCATTGCGCGTATCGAGGGTTCGAATCCCTCCCTCTCCGCCATTTCCCTTTCGGGGCGAGAACAGGTTGAACTAGCAAGCAACCAGTGAGTTTAAGATGCGCGGCTGTAGCTCAGCTGGATAGAGTACCTGGCTACGAACCAGGCGGTCGGAGGTTCGAATCCTCCCAGCCGCGCCACTCCTCACAAATCTTCAGTTTTAAGCGGCTGTAGCTCAGCTGGATAGAGTACCTGGCTACGAACCAGGCGGTCGGAGGTTCGAATCCTCCCAGCCGCGCCATATTGAACAAAAAACCCCGCCGTGTGCGGGGTTTTTTGTTTCTGTATTCCCCAAACTTTCATGCAGGGCCAGAAAAACTCCCCGTTTTACTGGCGGATTTGCGCACTAACGACCAATCTCTTTGTCCAAGTGTTGATGCAGTTGCCCGGGAGCAAATAAGGGAGGGGTGGAAATGAGCATGGAGGCATTCGTTGCACCTGTCCGGCTCCTGGTTGTCTGTATTGCTTGTTTTTGGGGCTCGTCCAGTGCCGGGCAGGAAGCATTGCTGGATGGGGCCAGTTTCGCCGGTGTCCTTTGGGAGTTAACCGCAAGCTATGAGGGGGATGCGGACTGGCTGGTGTTTTCTGACGGTCGGCTTGTCTCCCAGGCCTGTCAGGATTACGGGTTTGAAGGAGCCGAATACAGGGCGTTCAGGGAGGATGGTCTGGTGCATTTTGAGGCGACGGCGGTCAGCCCCAAGCATGGCACCATGGTCTGGAAGGGGATTCGCAATGGAAACCGGATTGAGGCCAGTGTGGTCTGGACTAAAGAGCGCTGGTACTGGTGGGATTTACGCAGGGAATATTTGTTCACGGGCCACCATATCGGCCAGTGAGTACCGGGGCGAGGGCCGGTACCACTGGTATTCATAGGTTGGTGGTATTTTTCGTTACCACATCAAATCATCAGGAATTTCGTAGCCAGCGTAAGGATCGTCTTCGTCGTTTTCCTGCTGGGTGGTGCGGTCGTGCAGTACGACAATTGCCTGCTCGTCCCGCTCCATGATTTTTCGGGCAACGGCTTCAGGAATGATCTCATAGCTGTCGTTCAAGCTGGCAATCGCGAGTCTGCCGCTGGAAAGTGCGTCGAACATGCCATCGTCGACCAGGATTTTCTTGATCTTCTTGTCGTGCACAAACTGATATGAGGTCTCGCCCTTGCTCCGGTCAAGACGATTGGTTTCTATGATCTGCCGAATCTGGGCCTGAATGGCCTTTTTCTCGGCTTCTTGCTGTCGCTGGCGGTTCAGTTCCCGGTCACGTTCAGCTTTTTCTTCCCGGGCCTTGCGTGCGCGTATTTCCGCTTCGGACTCCTGAAAGGCGCCCTTGGGCTGGGTTTTACGTTTCTTTCGCTTTTCCTGGCGGATGGCCTTGGCCTTTTTTTCATCGGCCAGGCCGGCTTTCAGTAGCTGGTCCTGAAGGGAGGGCATGGGTAACTCCGTAATTTGGTGCAAACTCGCTTTTCCGAATGCGGTAGTATACGCGCTCGCTTTTGTGCTTCCTAACCCGCCTTGCTGACCGTCTGGTGTCCCCGTATGAGCTCTTTTGAGAAATTTGAACTTTCCCCTTCCATGCTTCGCAATCTGGAGCGCCTTGGCTTTCGGCAGCCGACAGAGGTGCAGGCGAAAACGCTGCCCCATGCCCTGGGTGGTCGTGATGTCATCGCTCAGGCCCGGACGGGTAGTGGTAAGACGGCGGCCTTTGGTATCGGGCTGATTGAAGGCCTGCGGCCGCGTATGTTCGCGGTTCAGGGTCTGGTGTTGTGTCCCACAAGGGAGCTGGCAGACCAGGTGTCCAAGGCCCTGCGGGAGCTGGCTCGGGCGAAAGAGAATATCAAGGTGCTTACACTATGCGGGGGCGTGCCTATCGGTCCGCAGATTGGTTCTCTGAGCCATGGCGCCCATATCGTGGTCGGGACGCCTGGTCGTATCCAGGACCATTTGCGTAAAGGCACCCTGACACTGGATCGGGTCAGCACGGTGGTTCTGGATGAGGCCGATCGCATGCTGGATATGGGGTTTCAGGACAGTGTTGATGCCATTCTCCAGGAGGTGCCCGTCAGGCGGCAGACCTTGATGTTTTCGGCGACCTGGCCCGAGTCGGTGCGTGGCTTGAGCAAACGCTTTCAGAATGAGCCAGAGGATGTGCGGGTTGAAGCGGGAGAGGCGAACCCGGATATCAGCGAGTGGTTCTATGAGGTGGAGCCAAGCACCACAGAAAAGGCTGTCGAGGCATTGTTGTCCCGCCATCAGCCGGAATCCTGCATTGTTTTCTGCACCACGAAGCAACAATGCGATGATCTGGCAGAGGGCCTTCGCGCGGGGGGCTTCGCGGCGGTAGCGCTGCACGGGGATCTCGACCAGCGAGACCGGGACAGCGTGTTGGTTCGCTTTGCCAACAGGAGCGCCTCAGTGTTGGTGGCAACGGACGTGGCTGCCCGGGGGTTGGATATCAAATCCCTTCCCTTGGTGATCAATGCGGAGCCGGCCCGTGATCCGGAAGTGCACACCCACAGGGTAGGGCGAACGGGGCGTGCCGGCGAAAAAGGCATGGCGGTCACCCTCTGTACCCCGGCGCGCGGGCACAAGTTATCGCAACTGGAAGAAGTTCGTGGGAAGCCTCTGGAGTGGGGCGATTCAGGTGAGCTCCTGGCTACGCCTTCGCAGCCTCGCGTTCCGCCAATGAAAACCATCTGTATTGCCGGCGGGCGCAAAAACAAAGTTCGCCCCGGGGATGTATTGGGAGCGCTCACCGGGGAGGCCGGCATTCCGAGTACTTCTGTCGGCAAGATTGATTTGTTCGATTTTCAATGCTTTGTGGCCATTGAACGCGGGCAGGCATCGTCGGCGCTCAAGCGTTTGGAGAAGGGGCGGATCAAGGGGCGGAAATTCCGTGTCCGTTTTGCCTGATTGCACACGAGAGCCCTGCTGTAGCGGCTATTCCGTTTTGTGTGTTAGCTTCGGAAACTCCTTATAGTCAGTTGAGCTTAGCTTGCTCATCGACTGTTAAAACGGTAAATTACGCAGGATTTTGCCTCCCGATTTGTTCCGGCATCGCATTAGACATTGGTCTAAGTGGTCTGGCCACACAAGGCGGGAAAATCACTCACTTTAGACAGGTAGCTATCGGATATGGATACCCTGATGTCACAAGCCGCGGATCTGATGATTGCCGGCATGGGCTTCGTGTTTGCGTTCCTGGTGATCTTGGTTTTCGCAACTCTGCTCATGTCCAAAATCATTGCCCGGTTTGCACCCGAGCCGGCAACCCCGGCGAAAACGCCACGTGCCAAGCCCAAAACGCCCGCAGCGGTCGACCCGGACACCGCCGAGGCCATCAAGAAGGCAATTGCACAATACCGTTCACGCCACAAGAAGTGACACGGTAAACGGATTAGAACCTTGTAACAGAAGGCTGACACGATGACTGATTCAAAGAAACCGCTTGGGATTACGGACGTTATCCTGCGCGACGCCCACCAATCCCTGCTTGCCACCCGCATGCGGCTGGATGACATGCTGCCGATTGCCGAGAAACTCGACAAGGTCGGTTTCTGGTCCCTGGAATCCTGGGGCGGCGCTACCTTTGATGCCTGTATCCGTTACCTGGGCGAAGATCCGTGGGAGCGGATCCGTGAGCTGAAAAAAGCCATGCCCAACACCCAACAGCAAATGCTTCTGCGTGGGCAGAACTTGCTGGGGTACCGTCACTACGCGGATGATGTCGTAGAGCGTTTTTGTGATCGTGCCGCTGAGAATGGCGTGGACGTATTCCGTATCTTCGATGCGATGAATGACCCGCGGAACCTCGATACCGCGATCAAGGCCGTCAAGAAAACCGGCAAGCACGCCCAGGGCACCATCGCCTACACCACCAGCCCGGTGCACACCATCGAAATGTGGGTGGATATGGCGAAGGAAGTGGCCAGCATGGGTGCCGACTCCATTGCCATCAAGGATATGGCAGGCCTGCTGAAGCCGTATGTGGCGTTTGACCTGGTCAGCCGTCTCAAGAAAGAACTCGATATCCCGATTCACATGCAGTGTCACGCGACCACTGGTATGTCTACCGCAACTGCCATTAAGGCCGCTGAGGCTGGTATCGATAACGTGGACACGGCTATTTCCTCCATGTCCATGACCTACGGCCATTCACCCACCGAGGCTGTGGTCGCGATTCTGGAAGGTACCGATCGTGACACCGGTCTGGATCTGAACCTGCTTGAGGAAATCGCAGGCTACTTCCGTGAAGTTCGTAAAAAGTACGCGAAGTTTGAGGGCAGCCTGCGCGGCGTAGATTCCCGCATCCTGACCGCCCAGGTTCCGGGTGGCATGCTGACCAACATGGAAAGCCAGCTCAAAGAGCAGAACGCCGCTGACAAGTTTGATCAGGTTCTGGCCGAAATTCCCAAGGTTCGTGAAGACCTGGGTTACATCCCGCTGGTAACCCCGACTTCCCAGATTGTGGGTACTCAGGCGGTGCTGAACGTTCTGACCGGCGAGCGTTACAAGTCCATCTCCAAGGAAACCTCCGCCATCCTGAAGGGTGAGTACGGTTCAGCACCGGCGCCGTTCAACAAGGAACTGCAGGATCGCGTTCTTGATGGTAAAGAGCCGGTTACCTGCCGTCCGGCAGACCTGATCGAGCCTGAAATGGATAAGCTGACAGCTGAGCTGAAAGACATTGCCAGCGACAAAGGCATCAAGCTGGCCGAGCAGGAAGTGGACGACGTACTGACCTACGCATTGTTCCCGCAGATTGGTCTGAAGTTCCTGGAAAACCGCGGCAACCCGGATGCCTTCGAGCCGGTACCGTCTGCTGACGACGTTGCGCCTGCCAAGAAGGCGAGCGGCCCTGAAACCTACACCGTAGACGTGAACGGCAAGAAGTTTGTGGTTGCTGTTTCCGAAGGCGGTGAAATCACCCAGATCCAGGGCGATGGTGGTGCCGCTTCCGCACCGGCTGCTGCGTCTGCACCGGCTCCGGCCGCTGGCGAAGGTGAACCTGTGGTTGCTCCTCTGGGCGGCAACATCTTCAAGGTACTTGTCTCTCCGGGCGACACCGTTGAGGAAGGCGATGTGCTGATCATCCTTGAGGCCATGAAAATGGAAACCGAGGTTCGTGCACCCAAAGCCGGTACCATCGGCGAAGTCTTCATCAAGGTCGGTGATGCCGTCTCCCCTGATGATGAAATGCTGACAATCGGATAAGGGCCAGCATTCCATGGAAAAAATGATGACACTCTGGACAGGTAGTGGCCTGTTCAATATAGAGCCGGGCCAGGTGGTGATGATCGCCATCGGCCTTCTCCTGCTGTTCCTCGCGATCCGCAAGGGCTTTGAGCCGTTGCTGCTGGTGCCTATTGGTTTCGGCGGTATTCTGGCGAACATCCCGGAGGCAGGACTAGCCCTGTCTGCGGCGGAAAATGCCATCCACTTCGCGCTGAAAAACGGTACGGCCGAAGCGCTGGTCGCGCTGGCGGCGCCTCTGGATGTGGCTTATCAGGCCGGGCAGGCGGTAACGCCCGAACTGAAAGAAGCCTTCAAGGTGGCTATTAAAGAAGCCAGCCACACCCAGATGGCCCTGGCGAATGCTGCGGCCCAGGACCTCGGCTACGGCAACGGCATGCTGTATAACTTCTACACCGTGGTTATCGGCAGCACCATCGGGCCGCTGCTGATCTTCATGGGTGTAGGCGCGATGACCGACTTCGGTCCGCTGCTGGCCAATCCGAAGACCCTGCTGCTGGGCGCTGCTGCTCAGTTCGGTATCTTCGGCACTGTTATCGGCGCTGCGCTGCTGGACTGGACCGGCGTTCTGGAGTTCACCATTCTGGAAGCGGCGGCTATTGGTATCATCGGTGGTGCTGATGGCCCGACCTCCATCTACGTGTCCAGCGTACTGGCTCCGCATCTGCTGGGTGCGATCGCGGTTTCGGCCTATGCCTACATGGCGCTGGTTCCGATGATTCAGCCGCCGATCATGAAGGCGCTGACTTCTGCGGAAGAGCGGAAGATCAAGATGTCCCAGCTGCGCCCGGTCAGCAAGCGCGAGAAGATTGCGTTCCCGCTGGTGGTTCTGATTGCGGTTGTGCTGTTCCTGCCGGATGCGGCGCCGCTGCTGGGTATGTTCTGCTTCGGTAACCTGATGCGTGAGTGTGGTGTGGTTGAGCGTCTGAGCGATACTGCCCAGAATGCGCTGATCAACATCGTGACCATCTTCCTGGGCCTGTCCGTAGGCTCCAAGCTGATGGCGGACAAGTTCCTGGATGGCCAGACTCTGGGTATCCTGGGCCTGGGTATCGTAGCCTTTGGCGTAGGTACCGCATCGGGTGTTCTGATGGCCAAGCTGATGAACAAGCTCAGTAAAGAGCAGATCAACCCGCTGATCGGTTCTGCCGGTGTATCTGCGGTGCCGATGGCAGCGCGGGTTTCCAACAAGGTTGGTCTGGAAGCCAATCCGCAGAACTTCCTGCTGATGCACGCCATGGGCCCGAACGTGGCTGGTGTTATCGGCTCTGCGGTTGCTGCAGGTGTGATGATCAAGCTTTTGGGCTGATCTTTACATCGCAGTACGGAGAACCCCGCCTTTGTGCGGGGTTTTCTTGTTTTGGGGCAGCGAACGTAAATGTTCGGGCGCGTTAGGGGTGTCTGTTCAGGAATGTCTGAGGCCAAGGATGGCCGAAGCCAAGCGCACATAGATGTGCTTGTAGCGTTTCCTGAACAGACACCCCTAACGGGCTTCTCCAGAGATTAGTGAAAATCCCTCGAACTAACCGGAAGTTTTTGAATCAGGTGACTCAGGTCAGAGAGCTTTCCGGCCATAACATGAACGATGTCTCCCTCACGTTCCAGCACGCCTTTCACATGCAGAAGCCGCGCGGTTAACAATGGCTTGCGTTGGCGCCGGGCGGTTTCCAGCCAGACCACGACGTTCACGTTACCGGTTTCGTCTTCCAGGGTTACGAAGGTGACGCCGGAGGCGGAGCCGGGGCGTTGGCGGCCGGTGACCAGCCCGGCGACCTGAACGGGTACGCCGGCCCGGGTGGACTTGAGTTCTTCGGCGGTGTGGCAGTACTTCAGGTGACCCTGTTCCCGGAGCAGGGCGAGGGGGTGGCGCTGGAGGCTGAGGCCCAGGCTGGCGTAGTCGGCCAGGACGTTTTGACCTTCGCTGGGCTCTGGTAGCTGTTCGCAGTGGTCTGGTCGATAGTCTTCAGGGGCTTCCGCCGCGAACAGTTCCGTGGGTTGTTCGTGGTCGAGCAGTTGCCAGTAGGCCTGGTGCCGGTTTGCAGCGAATGCCGGCATGGCATTGGCGCCGGCCAGTACTTCCATGTCCCGTTGGTTGAGTCCGGCGAGCTTTCGCAGTTCGCCTGCAGACCGGTAGCCTCCAGTAGGCCGTTGCTCGCGCAGCCGTTGGGCACCGGCATAGGAGAGCCCCTGTACCAGTCGAAGCCCCAGCCGTAGATGTTGGTCCGGGCCTTCAAGGGTGTGGTTCCACTGGCTGCAATTTACATCCACCGGCAGTACGTTGACCTGATGGCGCCTGGCATCCTGAACCAGTTGGGATGGAGAGTAGAATCCCATGGGCTGGCTGTTCAGCAGCGCGCAGTAGAAAGCGGCGGGATGGTGGCGTTTGATCCAGGCGGAGACATACACCAGCAGAGCGAAACTGGCGGCGTGGGATTCCGGGAAGCCGTAGCCGCCAAAGCCGCAGATCTGCTGGTACAGACGCTCGGCGAAGTCAGCATCGTGGCCCCGTTCCAGCATGCCGGTAATCAGCTTCTCCCGGAACGGCGTCAGGTCGCCGTGGGATTTCCAGGCCGCCATGGCCCGGCGTAACTGGTCGGCTTCACCGGCGGAGAATCCGGCCGCCACCATGGCCAGTTTGATCACCTGTTCCTGGAAGATCGGTACTCCGAGGGTGCGTTCCAGCACTTTGCGGATGGCGTCGTTGGGGTAGCTGACCGGTTCCAGACCGTGCTTACGCCGCAGATACGGGTGCACCATGTCGCCCTGGATGGGGCCGGGCCGGACAATGGCCACTTCGATCACCAGGTCGTAATAGGTTTCCGGTTTCAGCCGGGGCAGCATGTTGATCTGGGCGCGGGATTCCACCTGGAATACGCCGATGCTATCGCCGGTTTGCAGCATGGCGTAGGTGGCCGGGTCTTCCTCCGGGATGTCCTGCATCCGGAACGGCTCGCCCTTGCGTTCGCTGATCAGAGCCAGTGCTTTGCGAATGGCGGACAGCATACCCAGCGCCAGCACATCCACTTTCATTAAACCAAGGCTTTCCAGGTCGTCCTTATCCCACTGGATGACGGTCCGGTCGGCCATGGCGGCGTTTTCCACCGGCACCAGTTCCGCCAGTGGCCCGGCGCTGATGACAAAGCCGCCCACGTGTTGGGACAGATGGCGAGGGAAGCCCAGAAGGGTGTTCACCAGGGTAAAGAATTGATCCGCCACCTTGGGGTTGCGGGTCAGGCGCTTGTCGAGAATCTGTTGGCGCCAGTTGGTGGCTTTGTCTCGCCAGTCGATGCCTTCCAGCAGTTGTTCCACTTGTGCCGGGTCGAAGCCCAAGGCCTTGCCCACATCCCGTACAGCGCTGCGGGGACGGTACCGGATGACGGTAGCGGCGAGCGCAGCCCTTTCACGGGTGTAGCGCTGGTAGATGTATTGGATGACTTCTTCCCGGCGCTCGTGCTCGAAGTCCACGTCGATGTCGGGCGGCTCGTTGCGATCCTTGGAGATGAAGCGTTCGAACAGCAGTTCCACGCGGGCTGGATTCACTTCGGTAATGCCCAGGCAATAGCACACGGCGGAGTTGGCGGCCGAACCCCGACCCTGGCACAGGATGCCCTGACTGCGGGCAAAGGCCACGATGTCGTAGATGGTGAGGAAGTAGTGTTCGTACTTCATCTCCGAAATCAGGTCCAGCTCCTTGCGGATCAGGCCTTGAATGGTGAGGGGCGTACCCTCGGGGTAGCGCCGGCGTTCGCCTTCGCGAGTCAGGCGTTTCAGGTAGCCGGCGGGGGTTTCGCCTTCCGGTACCAGATCGGGCGGGTATTCGTAGCGCAGGCTGCCGGGCTCGAAGGTGCACTGATCGGCGATTTTCAGGCTCTGTTCCAGCCAGGCATCCGGAAATAATCGCTGAATGACAGGCAGCGGCCGAAGGTAGCGTTCGGCATTCTGGAACAGGCAATGGCCCGCGTGCTCGACGGTGGTGTGATGGTGCAGGGCAGTGAGCACATCCTGCAGGGGCTGGCGTTCCCGGCTGTGCATGTGGACATCGCCGGTGGCGGTAATCGGGCAGCGCAGTTGATCGGCGAGCCAGCGGATACGGGACAGCTTCTGTTCTTCGCCGGATTCCAGCGTGCGGGTGGCCGCCAGCCATAACCGGTGCTCGAACAGGCGCAATAACCATTCACCGCAGGCCAGCGCCTGATCGGCACTGGCTTCCGCCGGTGCCGGTGGGTTCCACAGGCATAGGCAGTCGTCCAGGGTGTGGGTTTCGATGTCCCGAAAAAACAGCTGGTACTGACCCTTTTCAGCCCGGCGTCGACCGGTGGTGATCAGCTGGCATAATTGACCATAGCCCCTGCGGGTGCGGGCCAGCAGCACGAACCGGGGTATGCAGGCCTCCGGCGGGGCATCGTCCAGTTCAAAGTGGCTGCCGGTGATGAGCTGTACCGGACTGTCCTTCAGGGCGGCCCAGGCCCGGGGAATGCCGGCCACGGAGCAGGCATCGGTGATTGCCAGTGCCCGGTAGCCCAGCCCAGCGGCACGCTCAGCCAGTTCATGAGGATGAGACGCACCGGTTAAAAAGCTGAAATTGCTGACACAAGTGAGTTCGGCGTAGCCCGGTCGCTCCATCAGCCAAACCACCCGTGTATGTACCAGCCGCCTTGAGTATCCCGGAATACCCAGGCCAACTGGCCGCTATCGAGCTGGGCAATGTAGTAGTCCCGAAGTACTCGCTGGCCATCCCACCAGCCGCCACTGATGCGTTCCGGGCCTGCAAACCACGCCTGTGGGGGTGAGGTCAGCGGTTGTGGTCCTTGCAGCAGCCACAGCGGGCGGCGGGGCAAACCGGTTGTTTCGGTGGGCTGGTGCTTGCGCGCCAGGCTTGCGGCACTCCAGGCCCGCTCCGGGCGGTGGTCAGCCTGTGGAGCCAGCTGGCTCAGGGCAGATTCGCCGAGCCGGGCCTGAAGCCGACTCATCAGGGTGTGCCAGGCTTCGTTCAGATCCTGGGTTTCGCCCAGCAGGTCTCGTCCGGAGGGAGCTTCGCGACCGAGGAACCGTTTGACGGAGAGCTGTAAGGACAGCACCGGAGCCCTAAGTGGGTGCCGTTCCAGCCGCAGGCGAATCAGATTCAGGAAGGCTTCGGCCCGGTGTTCCGGCCCGGAGGTTCGGATGCGCAGCTTGGTGGGCTCCTCATGTCGATGATGGAGCGTCAGGAACAGAGTGTCGGTTTCCTGCTGGCGCCAGCACAGATCGTCTTCCAGTTCAGACAGGATGCGCTGGAGCGGAAACAGCAGCCCCTGGGCCTGCTCAATTTCCCGCACGAAATCCGCCTGCTGCCGGAACTGGTGGGGTGGCTGCCAATCCGGTTGGGGGTCCGGGCGAGTACCAAGAATCTTCTGCACCCGCGCCAGGGTTTCCGGTGACAGCCGCCGGGCCAGTTCCGCCGGTGGCAGGTCAAATACCTGTTGGAGGCGATCCAGTCCCAGCCGTTGTAAGCGGGTGCAGGTGCGATCATCGAACTCGGCTGCCTGCAAGGGCAGCTGACCAAGGGTTCGTAGAATATGCCCCCGGTCGGCGTTGCATTCGCCCTTGCCGGTCCGGGCCATCAACCGGGCGGCCAGTGGAGTATGACCCAGGCCGGGCCAGGCCGTGAGCTGGTGCTCATCCAGAGCCATCTCCACGGTTTGCCACACGGCCGGTAAGCCGCCGTACAAGCGTTGCAGGCTACCGACTTCGGCCAGTAAACCATCCGGTGGCTTGGGCACGATATGGGCCGCATGCCGGTACAGCCAGCGAGCCTGCTCTTCCAGAATCCGGGCCTGCTGTTGATCATCGGCCTGTACGATGGCCAATTCCGGCGCCAGCGTGATGGCGGTTTTCAGGCGCATGCCGACCTGTACACCCAGTTCCCGGGCTTCCGGGCAGGCCTGGAGGACGGTTTGTCCGGAGCCGTCGACAATCACCAGTGCGCCAGAGTCCTCCCGGGCACGCCGGATGTGATCCAGCAACAGGTGCGGAAAGTGCAGGTACAGCCAGATCATGACGAGGTTACCGGTTGGCGGCGGTTCCTGGCCCCTGTCGCCAGGGCCCCCGGATGATGCGAGGTGTTTCCTGGCTGGCCAGGTCTGCCCGGTGCCCCATGCTGAGCGAACAGCGCTGGCCGGGCCAGCTACCACGGCGCTTCACAATATTCACTTTCAGTGCCTGATGATCGCCGGGGGTCAGCTCAAGGCGCAGGGCGGCGGGAGAGTTCTGCTCTGCGTGGTGGCGTTCCCGAAACAGTACACACACATTGCTGCCAGCTTCGGCAGCCAGTTGCAGGCGCCGGATATCCCGGGCGGCCAGCTTGTCGGGCCAGGCCATGACCAGACCGGTGACCGGTGAGCGCAGGCAGTTTTCCAGTGTCCACAGGAAATCGCCCTGGTTGTCGGTGTGCACCATCACAACCTGATCCAGATTCACGCCTTCCCGCGCCAGAGCCGGGGCATAGGGGGTGTGCGGTGGGTTGATCCAGAACACGGTTTTTCCGCGATGGGACAGCCGCTGCATCAGTGGCAGCAACAGGTGCAGTTCACCAATACCGGGGGCATCCAGCAGGCACTCGCTGAGCGCGCCGGTGGGCCAGCCGAGGCCGCCCAGTTGATTGTCCAGGCGCTGGTAGCCGGTGGGCTCGGCGGGCTGGAGGGTGGCGGTGTGACGGTGACCCTGCCAGACACGGGCATCCCGCATCAGGGTATTTAGCAGTTCGCTCATGGGAATCTCTCGAAATACTGTTTAAATATACAGTATTCTGAAAGGGGCATGATTTCAAGTTAAACGGCGGGGTGTTTCGGAGAGCGTTTGGTTAAATCGCCGGTGATTGGGAAACCACCGGCGAAGGCATCAGGCGGGAGCGTTTATTGCTGGATTTCAGAGTGGAAACCTACGTCTTTTCGAATGGCCAGCATGAAATCCCTGGGGGCGCTTTGTGAGGCGTCGTAGTAAACAATGGCGGTTTTTGTGTCCAGGGAAGCTTTGACGCTTTCCACTCCCCGAACCTTGGCGACGGCGGCTTCCACCAATGCCGGGCAGGCGGGGGTGGACATGTCATCGATACGCAGGGTTGTCGTGGACTGCCTGGCGCTCTGGGTTTCGTCCGCGTAGGCCTTGGGTGGCATGGCGGCGATATGAACCAGAGCGCCCATCAGGGTCAGAATCAGAAGGGTGGTTTTCATGGCGAGTCTCCTTCGTTTGTTATGGGTTCAGGCCAGTGCGGGCAGAACCACGTATTCGATCAGGTTGATGGCAACTGCCAGGGCTACAGCAAACCAGAACAGCCCCCGGGTCAGGCGAGAAGTCGTGCCCTGGCAAGGGCTGCGGCGAAGGGCCCGGTAACTGATGGACAGAAGGGCAACCGTCACAATGGTGGCGGGCACCTGCAGGTAGGTGTAGCGGGTCAGGAAACCTAGCCCGCCGATGCCCACACTCAGGGCAATCCAGGGAATCAGGCAGGCGGCCGCGGTCACCAGGGTAGATGCCATGGCCATCACGGCAGTGGTGGCGGCAAAACGCTTGGTGGTGTCTTCGGTGCGACGGGGCATGTAATCGTCCGGCCGTTCCTGAATCCAGGAAAAGTGGCCAGCGACGTGCTCCAGTGGTGGGTAATAGAGTTGTGATTTTTGGGTATACATGGCGTTGTTCTCCGTTGTTGTGTCCGATCAGTTGGAACAGTTTCAGGTTAAAACGATGAGCCTTTGAGAACTTGGCGGTTCTCTGGTTTAAATCGGGTGATGATTGGGAGATTTCGGGCGGAGTGTTGTTAGGGGTTATGAAATCCTGGTCTGAAGGGGGTGCACAAAAAAAGGGGCTCGAATGAGCCCCTTTTTTACCTGTCTGATCATTAACGAGGGTGCAGCCAGCCCGGGAGCATGGTGTACGGGTCCACCTGGATCTCCGGGTTGAAGGGGATGTGCTGGGTTTCCAGCTTGGGTTGAAGGGATCCGTCCTTGAGCTGGTCGAAGATATCGGTACAGCCGCCAATAAACTCTCCGTTGATGAAGATCAGGGGCAGTGTGGCCCAGCCGGTTTTCTCTTTGAGTACCGCCCGGATCTTGCCGCCCCGGTTACCCTCCTGATACACCACGGAATCCAGGTCCACGGATTTATATTCAATCCCGTATTTCTGGAAGACTTTACGCACCGACCAGCAGAACTCACACCATTCCAGCGCGAACATCACGATGGGGCTGCTGGGGACATTGATCAGGGCTTCCACTTCCTCCACCGCTTCTGGGTCCAGCTCAACCGGCTTTTCCTTGGGCTCCGGAGCCTGGGGTGTGTTGACGTCGAACCGGAAGCCTGGGGTGGACTGAGACAACGCCATTTCTTCATCGGTCATCTCAACGGCCACATCCTCAAACAATGGTGTGGTCAGGTAGCGTTCGCCGGTATCCGGCAGCATGCAGAGAATGTTGGAGCCTTTCGGTGCATTGCGGGCTACCTGCAGCGCACCGGCAAAGGTGGCGCCAGAGGAAATACCGACGAAAATGCCTTCCTTGCAGGCAAGATCCCGGGCGCATTGAAGGGAGTCGCTACCGGCGATGGGCAGGAATTCGTCAATGTTATGGGCTTGCATGACTTCTTCGGCCAGTTTGGGCACAAAGTCTGGTGACCATCCTTGCATCAGGTGCGGGCGAAACAGGGGGTGGCTTTCCGAGTGATTGCCGTCAGCGGCTCTGGGCTGTGCAATGCCGCTGGCCAGGATGGCGGAGTTGTCTGGCTCGCAGACCACCACTCGAGTATTCGGGCTTTCGCGTTTCAGAACCCGGGATACACCGTTCAGGGTGCCAGCGGTCCCGAAGCCAGTGACCCAGTAATCCAGCCCGACATCCGCGAAATCCTCCAGAATTTCCACTGCTGTGGTGCGTTCGTGGGTGTCGGCATTGGCCGGGTTTTCGAACTGGCGGGGCTGCCACCAGCCATGCTCTTTGGCCAGTTCCTCCGCCTTGGATACCATGCCGGATCCTTTCAGGGACGCAGGTGTGAGCACGACTTTTGCGCCCAGAAAACGCATCAGCTTGCGCCGTTCCACACTGAAATTTTCCGCCATGGTGACTACCAGGGGGTAGCCCTTCTGTGCGCAGACCATAGCCAGGCCAATGCCGGTGTTGCCACTGGTGGCTTCCACAATGGTTTGTCCGGGCTTGAGTTCGCCCCGGCGCTCGGCGTCTTCGATGACACCCAATGCCAAACGATCCTTCACCGAGCCCATCGGATTGAAGGCTTCAACTTTCACATAGAGGTTGACGCCTTCCGGCGCAAGGTTGTTGATCCTGACCACCGGAGTGTGCCCGATGGTGTCCAAAATGCTGTTGTAGCGTGTACCCATGATGTTTCTCCTTCGCTGCTTCGTCTGGATGCGTGCCCGGACGTTTATCGTTGTTCAGCGATTTCATTCGTCGTTGTGGTTAAATATTGACCGGCTGATAGTGCTTCGTCCACCAGTTCGTCAGCTTCTTTCATCGTGGTTCGAGCGCCCACAAAGCAGGGGCGAATGGCCAGGATGCCGTTGACCACGGTGGTGCTTGGAATGGCGTTACCCCGCTGCACCATCCTGCGGTGAATCTTTCGGTTCAGTTCGTTAAGGTCAGGTTCGTTTTCATCGATGTAGCGAAATCCAATAATCGAGAGAGTGGGCGCCGACACCAGCTCCAGGTTCGGATGAGCTTGAACGCGTTCGGCGACATGCCGGGCCATGTCGTTATGCCGGCAAATGCGTTCGCGCATGCCTTCCAAACCGATTTCCCGGATCAGTGCCCACACCACCGTGCCGCGGGCCGGGGCCGACAGCTCAACGCCCATATCGGCGTAGGGGATGCCCAGGTTGTCCATGGAGTGGGTAATGCCTTCTCCGATCAGGGAACCCTCCAGATACGTGGCCGCTTCCTGTGTGAAGGCCCGGTTCAGCAGTTCCCGGTCCCGCACATAGGTTGCGCCGATGCCAACGGGGGCACCTAACCATTTGTGAGGGTCCACTATCGTCGAATCGGCCAGTTCCAGACCGTCGTACAGCGGGGCGACCCTGGGGTCCAGAATGCCGGGCAGGCCGTAGGCACCGTCCACATGGAACCAGAGCCCATGGGCCTTCGCGATGTCACCAATGACCCGTAGCGGGTCGATGGCACCACGATTGGTACTGCCGGCATTGGCGACCACGGCCACCGGGAGGCGGTCGCTTTGCTGGTCTTCCCGGAGCTGTTGCTTCAGGGCGTCTGGTCGCATGCGGCCCTGATCGTCTGTCGCGACCTTGCAGACAGATTGCCTTCCCATCCCCAGCACCGCTGCTGCCCGCTGAACCGAATGATGACATTCGGCGGAGGCAAAGATCCGGCAGGGGCGGGACACGCCATCCCGGGCAGGATCGATACCAATGGCCTCAAAGGCCGCCTGGCGGGCCCCGCCCAATGCGACCAGGTTAGCCACCGAGCCGCCGCTGCTGTAGACCCCCTTCATATCAGCCGGCAGGTCAAACATCCGGGCCATCCAGTCCAGCGACACTTCTTCCAACAGATTGAAGGCGGTGAGTCCCATGCGCTGGGGTGATGCGATGGCGCCAGCCAGAGTCGCTAGTGCGCCCATGGTGGTGGCGCCGGTGGTGATGAATGACGTACAGCCGGGGCGGGGAATCTGGGAACCATTGGGGATGACCCATTCGCTCAATTCCGACAGCACACCGGCGGCACCCACACCCTGTTCCGGTAAGGGCCGGTCAAGAGCGCCGCGCCATGTTTCCGGGTGGCGCATGGCATCCGGTGACTCGAACTTGAGGTAGGCATCGAGCTGCTGTCCCAATAAGGCGGACAGTTCAGAAAGGTTGCCACACTCGGCCTGGTCTATATTCATGGCGATGGCTCTCCCGTGGATTGGACATAGGGATATCGGCAAGGTTTCCGGAGGGCGGCCACGCCGGCTGCCCTCAAGAATAGTCAAGCCAGCATCATTCCGCCCGTGGCCAGGTACTCCATGGTACGGGGGGCACCGGCCACTTCGACCCCCTCAATCAGATCCTGCTCGGCAATACCTTTTGTTTTCAGGCATACGGGGCAGATCCAGATCTGACCGTTGTTGCCCTGATACTGGGTCACCAGGTTGGCGATGGGCTCGTGGCCTTCGGCAGCCAGACCATCCATCGCGCCCCTGACGAACAGATCGGCGGCATCGGCGGTGATGAACATCGCGGTTTCGTGGGTCTTGGAGGCCGTGGTGGCCAGAATGAAGGCAATGGTGGCCCGCTCCAGATTGTTGGCTCCGTCCTGGCAGTTCACAAGGTACTTGGGGGCGATTTGAGTTTGTTGGGTGGTCATGATCGTTCTCCGTTGTTGGCTAAGTGCGCTGTTGTGTTTGCGACGTTGACCATCTTATGCCTGCGCTACGCACCAAGCTTGGCGGTAACCGGATTTAAATCTGGAGAAAACGTGGAGATTGCCATAACCTCATTGGCAGAGACGGGAATGCTTGGGCCTGGCTTATGCGCTACCGGTTTGACGACTACGAACTCGACACCGACCGCTTTGAACTGAGTCAGGGTGGGCTAGCGCTCGCGACCGAACCGCAAGTGATTGAATTGCTGGTGATGCTGGTTCAGAACCAGCATCGCATGGTGAGCAAGGAAGAAATCAACGAAACGGTATGGCGGGGACGGATTGTCTCCGACGCCGCACTCAGCAGCCGCATCAAGATCGCCCGTAAGCTGCTACAGGATGACGGGCGCACCCAGCGCTACATTAAAACCATCCATAAGAAGGGGTTTCGCTTCGTTGCGCCGGTTGAGGAAGTAGACGACGCGGAAGAAACTCCCGGGCCAGAGGCCGGACCCGATGAAGTGCCTCCCGAGCCGCTCATGTCCGACCCCGCCGGCCCATCGACGGTGTCTGTGCCGGCGTCCCACAGTGCCAAGCCCGCTGTCGCGGTGCTGCCATTCAGCAATCTCTCCAGCAGCCCGGACCAGGAATACTTCTCGGATGGGATCACTACCGACATTATCTCCAACCTGTCCAAGCATCGCTGGCTGGATGTTGTCGCCCGGAACACATCCTTCGGCTATAAGGGCAAGGCTGTCAACCTGCAGGAATTGGGCAGGCAACTGCACGTGGATTACGCGGTCGAGGGCAGCGTGCAAAAGGCAGGAGACCGGGTGCGGGTAAACGTTCACCTGACCGACTGCCACAGCGGCCACACCCTGTGGTCTGACCGGTACAACCGCCAGATTGCTGATATCTTCGAACTTCAGGACGACATCACCGAAACCATCGCTGCACGGCTGGAGCCTGAAATTGGCTACGCCGAACGCAACCGGCTGGTGCATAACCGGCCGGCTAATCTTCAGGCGTGGGATTGTTACCATCTGGGGGTGTATCACTTCTTCCGGTTTACTGGCGACGACAACAAAGAAGCGCAGCGACTGCTCAAAAGGAGTCAGGAGCTGGACCCATACTTTGGCGAAGCTTTTGCCTGGTGGGCTTATGCGGTCATCCTGGGAATGGTGTACTGGGACACCTCGCCTACCCAGGCACTGCTGGACGATGCCCTGAAGGCCTGCGACCAGGCCGTTTCCTTGGTTCCAAACAACGCCACCTTTCATGCCCTGAAGGCCCGGATTCTGCTGGCGCGCCGGGAATACGACGGCGCCATTGCCGAGAACCGCATCGCCATTGACCTCAACCCCACGTTTGCCGCGGCCTTTTGCGGCCTTGGCGATTCGCTGGCCTACGAAGCCCGATACGACGAAGCGCTGGACAACTTCCGCAAGTCCATTGCTTTGAGTCCCAACGACCCCCAGATGTGGGCCTTCCTGACCTACGGTGCCCTGGCCATGATCTTCAAAGGGGATTACCAAACTGCGGTGGAATGGACCGAACGGGCTGCAACCATCCCCAACTGCCAGTACTGGACCACCGCCCACCGTGCCGTAGCCCAGGCTCATATGGGGCGATTGGACGATGCCGCCAGAGCCCGGGACCAGCTTTTGCTTGAGCACCCCGGATTTTCGGTGGCGTTTGCGAAAGAGAAACTCTTCTACCTGAAAGAGCGCAATCAGATTGCCCACTACCTGGAAGGGCTGCGGCTGGCGGGGGTTCCCGAGACACGCGCGGATTCAGCTAACCCAAGAGGATAACGCTATGACTGACCTGGCCCGGCAACCCTGTGTGGCCTGTGGCAAGACGGCTTCCAGAGTCACGGAAGGCGAAAAGCATCGGTTGCACGAAAAACTGCCCGGATGGCAGATTCTCGAGGCGAAGGGGCATGAAAAACTCTACAAGGAGTTCGATTTCAAGAATTTCGCCCAGGCACTGTCGTTCATCAACCGGGTAGGGGCGCTGGCGGAAGAAGAAAACCATCATCCGGATATCCAACTGGGGTGGGGCAAGGCTACCGTTAGCTGGTGGACGCACTCCATTGGTGGCCTGCATCAGAATGACTTCATCATGGCGGCACGGACGGATGAGGCGTTTGACGGTTAATACGGCCATCGCGGAATCAAATGGGGAGCCCAAAGACAATTGTCGAAAAACTCCGCTAAATGAGGTGACTCGATACAGCTAATGGTCTGTATTAAGCGTCAGATTAGTGGTTCTGAGAAAGTCCGTTTGCCGGTGGATTTGGCTGAAAAAACATAAAGGATATTCCCTCGAACCCGTGGGCAGTATGAAAAAAATAACCAGGCACTTAAGCTGATCGGTACTACGTTGCACGAGGTATCGACAGCTTGGCCCAAGCGTTAATTAGTCAAGGATACTATGACGATCCAATTCAAAGTGAATGAACCGATCACTGCTGACCAGTTTATTGAGCTCCTGGAAAACTCGACTCTTGGAGAGCGGAGACCAATCCATGACCGAGCCTGCATGGAGGGGATGATTCGCAATTCCAACCTGGTCGTGACGGCGTGGGATGGGTCTTTACTGGTTGGCATCGCCCGAAGCGTTACGGATTTTCACTACGCCTGCTATCTATCGGATCTGGCCGTCGACAAGAACTACCAGGCGTCGGGAATTGGTAAGCGTCTGCAGTCACTGACACAGGATCAGCTAGGTCCGTTATGCAAGTTGATTCTGATCGCGGCCCCGGCAGCGAGTGCTTATTATGGGCGCCTTGGCTATAAACATAATGAGCGGTGCTGGGTATTGGAACCGGGGGAATATCTGGGCGATTAACGCGCCGCTAAAATGCGTTAGGGCCACGAAAGGCGTGGCCTTCACCGACCAGCGACGGCTTCACAGGATCCACTACCATCACCCTTGTCTGATTCTCCGCTGTCTATCAGTTCGGCAACCAGCATACCTGCCAGGATAAAGAGCCCACCTATCCAGGCCAGGGCACTGAGGGATTCGCCTAACAACAGAACGCCACCGACCGCAGCAAAGAGGGGCTCTGTGGTAAAGATGAGCGCGACCCGCCAGGATTCAAGAAATTTTTGACCGATGGTTTGAGCCACATACGCTAGGCCGGTTCCTAGAACCCCGCCAATCAGGATGGCAACCCAGGGCTGCCAGTGCGGATCAAAAATGAGGGTGTTGGCTGCATCACTCAGAGCTGGGCTCTCAACGGCGACGGCTGATCCGGCACTGAGTACGGTAACGGTAATAAGTTGAATTTGTGCCAGGGACAGCGCATCGCTTTCCCTTGTATAGATACCGGTGTAGACAATATGCAACGCAAAAGACAGGGCGCAAACCAGGACCCATAACTCACCGATTCCGAACCCCGAGACGCCACCGGTCAGAAAAAAAGTACCCAGCGTTGCGGAGCCAACACCGAGCCAAACCCAGTAGCGTATTTTCTGACGTAACCAAAGGGCGGCAATAATCGGCACCATCACGCAGTTCAAACCAGTGATAAAGCCGGCATTGCTGGCGGTAGTGTACTGCAGACCGATGCTTTGAGTTGCGAAGCCCGCATAGAGCAGGGCGCCTAACACAACGCCATGTTTCAGCGTGTCAGAATTGGCCAGCAAAGTCAGGCGAGTTCCTCGCCATGCACACCACAGCTGTAGGGTGATGACCGCGATAAAAAAGCGAACTGCGTTGAACAGGTGCGGTGTCAGGCTGTCGAGCGCCTGGTGCACCAATGAAAACTCAATGCCCCAGACGAAACTGACGAACAGTAACATCCATGCCCAGAAATGCGCTGTTTTGTCCATAAGATACTTAACGGGTGTTCAGAATATGAAACGGGGTGGGGAAGATAGCATGTCAAAGTCTGTCTGGCGAGCATGAGTTGGCGGGAGGGGCGTGGCGCCTTGGGTCGTTTGGTTCTCCGGGCTCACTCTTTATCATTTGAATCAGTATGGGGGTAGCGACATGCGGGAATTCACCCGATGATTAGCGGATCGTACCGGGCAGTACGTCGCTGATGCGCTTCGTTTTCCAAGTGTGTTCTACTACGCCAATAGAGCGACACTTATTACCAGGGCCAGGCTGTTGATATCAAAACTCCCAAAATGGATTGAATACGGTGCGTTTATTCTGGCTTTTGTCGCTGGGTGCATCAATGCCATCGGGCTTCTGGGGTTTGATCACCAGTCGGTGTCCCATCTTTCCGGTACTGCCACGCTGCTTGGAACAAGCTTCCTGGATGGGCCCATTCAGAGCTCGCTTAATTTCGCCGGTGTGTTGTTCGCATTCTTCGTAGGATCGGCCATTTCGGGATTCCTGTTGCCCGGTGCCACGTTAAAACTGGGGCGGCATTACGATACGGCACTGGTGGTGGAGTCCCTGCTCATATTCGTCGCTTTGTACCTGTTATCGAAAGGGTCGTTTTATGGCCACTATGCGGCTTCGGCGGCCTGCGGTATCCAGAATGCCCTGGCCACCACGTACAGCGGGGCGGTGGTTCGCACGACCCACCTCACGGGTATCTTCACCGATTTGGGGGTCATGTTTGGCTCTGTTCTGAGGGGCGAAGCGTTCGACAAACGAAAGGCCATTCTGTTCACGCTGATTATCGCGGGCTTTGTTATTGGCGGTTTTTTTGGCGCGTACCTGTTCGGCCAGTTCTATTTCCAGGCGCTGCTCGTGCCTGGCATTATTTGCCTCGCCTTGGCTGCTTGCTACCGCGGCTACTCCATTCAATACGCCAGAAAAGCGGGCCTCCCATGAGGACTGAACCCATCCCCACGACCTTTCGTTCAATCAATTCATCCGGGAGCCGAAAACGTGATGGGCTCTTTTGTGTTCTCGAGGGAGCAGTCTGATCAGGCTGTAACCCGGCTCGATGTGCCGGCTAGGATTCAGGGTATCGCCGGCCAAACTCTTTGACGGCTTCAATCACTGCCTGCCGATTATCCGCCCAGAACCAGTGATCCCGCCCTTCGATTTCCATGTAGATGGCTTGTTCAAGGTGCCGGGCCAGATACCGACCGTTCTCGATCCGCATCATCCGGTCCTTGTTCTTCTGAATGATCAGCGTAGGTTGTTTGATCTCTGGCAGGAGGTCCCTCACATCGATATGCCGGTCCGCCTCGAGGACGCTGCGCACGGAACCCGGGCTTGCCGACATACGAATACACTTGGACCACCACCGGACCATCTGCTCATCGGCACCCACCGTCGGTGCAAAGTGCTCCAGATTGTTGGCTTTGCCCCAGTTGTTCTCGAGGAATTCGATCCAGCGATCATAGGCTTCATCGGGAATCGCGTAAGGATAGTCCTCAGATTTCACCCACTTTGGTGAGGTTCCGTAAAGGATGAGGCGGGAGATCCTGTCCGGGTGTCTGTGGGCGCAGGTAATCGCAGTGGGGCCACCTTCGGAGAATCCGAATAACGTAGCGGTTGCCACGCCGGCATGGTCAAGGACATGGATGATGTCGTCGGCCATATCTTCCAGCGACGCCGGCTCGGCCACGCGATCCGACAACCCCATGCCCCGCTTGTCGAACAGAATCACGGTGAAGTCTTCGCTCAGTGCCAAGAACAGACTTTCAAGTGATGGCAGATCCGTCAACTGGTCCAGATGGGAAACAAAGCCCCAGACCACCACCAGGGCAGGCTTGCCGGAGCTGATGGACTTGTAGGCGATGTGTACGCTCTGATTTCTGGCGTAGGCCACGTCAGACATCTGCACATCGTGTTCAGAAACCTCGAAAGTTTGCCGCGCCGGGGCAGGCTCCCCGTTACGAATGCTCTGGGCCAGTGATCTCAGTTCTTTACCTGGCTGGATGCCGAGCTCTTCGTCCAGTACGTCGGCGAGTCGCTGGTAGAGCGACAGCGCGTGCTCCGCCTTGTCTTCAAGCCAGGCTTGCCGAATCAGCGCGGCATACGCGTGCTCGTACAGAGGATCAACCGCAAACATCCGCTCGCAAAGCCGCTGGAGATGCTCAGACTGTTGGTGAGATTCGGCACGGCGAATCATCCGTTCCAGCAGGGCGTGAAAGGTTCGGGATGTGCTTTCCCGCTGAATGTAAAGCCATTCGTCAAAGGTGTCGCACCCGGCCAGATAGAAACCTTCCATGAATTGGGCCTGCCAGTGGTCAAGAGTCTTTTTGTCCAGATCCGGCAGTACCGGTTCGGCCAACGCCATTTCCATCGCAGATAAATCGGTGATCAGGGGAAACTGCTCGTGGATGCCCAGACTGTCTCCATTCAGTTGGGCCCAATTGTGCCCGAGTACTCTATTGAGGTCGGACACCACACTGCGCAGGTTCATCCGTGAATTCTGGTCATCCTGATCCGGCCAGAACAGGCAGGCGAGGGTATCGCGGGAACACATCCGGTTGGACAGCGTGAGATAACAGAGTAAAGCCAGTGATTTCTTGCGCTTGAGGCGCACGACCTCCGAGCCCTGTTGCAGGGATGGTGCGCCCAATACGTTGAGCTGCCAGATGCTGTTTTTCTGACCCATCATCGTCCTTATTGATTTTTTTCTGAGCCCTTCCTGGCTGCCACGTTTCTGCCACGCCCCTGAAGATACTGATCGTGCAGTTCACCAGAAACCAGCCTCCGGAGGAGCCCATCATGTCTTCTGAACATACCCTTACTATTAACCAACAGCTGTTCCATTACCACGAAACCGCAGAGGGCGAGCCCGTGGTCATGCTGCACTGCAGCGGCGGTGACCATCGCCAATGGAAGGGCATGGAGCACTATCTCACTCAGCATCGGTTCATCACACCTGACTTTGCCGGCTATGGACGTTCCGTGCCTTTCACTCCATGGCGTGGCGATGACAACCCTGATTTGCGGATGGTCACGCAGATTCTGGAAGGGCTTGATCAACCCTGCCACCTGGTTGGCCACTCCTATGGGGGCGGCAAGGCCCTTCAGGCCGCGATCCGGGTTCCCTGGCAGGTAAAGACCCTGACCCTGATCGATCCGGCTGCCATCCGTGTTCTGAACAAACCAGATGGCCACTCGGCATCCTTTCGGGAGTTTTGTTCGATCGGTGATGCTATTACCCAGTATATGCGTTCTGGCGCCTGCTCCTCGGCCGCCAAGCAGTTCTTTGGATTCTGGCAGGGGCTGGATGATCAGTTTGAGTCGGCAGTTCCCGTTCAGCCAGAGCAAATCGCCTGCATGAAGAAGATCTTTCATGAGTTCAGCGAATTGATGCTGCCCGATTACAGTGCCCGGGACATGGCGTCACTGACTATGCCGGTTCATCTGATCAAGGGTGAGCGTACCAAACCAATTGTCCATGACGTGATCGATGATCTGGTCAGCCGCGTTGCCGTCACCCGGCAAACCATCGTTCCCGGAGCGGGGCATCTTCTGCCCCTGACTCATCGTGCTCCAACGTTCCAGGCAGTTTCTGATTTCATCTCAACCCACTCAGTGCCAGACCCTGTCTGTGTCGACGCGGCATAACCCAGTGGACAACAAGATCTAATTCGGGGGATACAACCATGAAAAAAATCATCGCAATCGTGTTCTCAGTGTTCAGTTATAGCGTCGGCATGGCCGCGATACTGGGGCTTATGGCGTTCCTGGTGAATGCCTGCCCGCTGTTCTCCATCGACACGGGAACCCAGTTCTTTCTGCCCTGGCTAAGCAATGCGTTGCTGATCGGTCTGTTTGCACTGCAACACAGCGTTATGGCCCGAAAAGGGTTCAAGACCTGGCTGACCCGTTCCGTCCCGGTCCATGTTGAACGGAGTGTTTATGTGCTTGCATCCGGTATCACGTTGATCGTGATCATGTTGGCCTGGCAACCCATGGGTGGAATGCTGTGGCAGGTCGAAACACCGGCCGCAAAAGTGGGCCTGTACGCCCTGTATGGCCTGGGTTGGGGCATTCTGTTTCTCTCCACCTTCCTGATTGACCACTGGTCACTGTTCGGTCTCAAGCAAGCCTTTGCCAACCTTAAGGAAGACGGGCAACACGCGCTCGTGCCCCGGTTTGTCACACCATTCCTCTATAAACTGGTTCGCCATCCCATGATGACTGGTGTATTGATTCTGGTGTGGGCGAGTCCGACCATGACCCTCGGCCATGCGTACTTCGCGCTGCTGATGACGTTGTACATCCTGTTCGGAACCCGGCTTGAAGAAAAAGACCTGGTCGAGGAGTTCGGGGGCACTTACAAAGAGTACCAGGCAAGTGTGCCCAAACTACTGCCCACTGTTCGCTCGAAATCAAAAGCTGTTAAGGGTTCCGGTGTGCGAACCGCCGTGGAGAGCTAGACTAATCTGCAGGTCGCCCCGCCCGGGGTGGCCTTTTCCAACTGGATGCAATTGCGAGACCCAACCCATGGCGTACGACGAAGGCCTGGCGGAACGAGTCAGGGACATGCTGAACGGCAAGGCAGAGTTGGCTGAGAAGAAGATGTTCGGCGGGCTCTGTTTCATGGTGTCTGGCCACATGTGCTGCGGCATTCTTGGAGACACCCTGATGGCCCGCGTGGGGCCGGAACAGTACAAAGCGTGCCTCCGTAAACCTTACGCCAGCGAAATGGACTTCACCGGCCGGCCCATGAAGGGGCTGCTGTATGTGCGGGCAGAGGGTGTCGCCGAAGATGTAGACTTGTCTGTCTGGCTCGACCGTTGCCTGGACTTTGTGCATTCCCTGCCCGACAAGCAGCGCTAGGTCTGGTTCCGGCCCGCTCCCTGAATAGAGCGAACCGGGTACGGCAGGTCAGGAATGCCGCCTTCCCGACCTACCCGGTTTCGTCGTCTCAATTCGCCCGGCGTGATTGCCGGGCACACCAACCGCTGAGTGCAAGCAGCCCGATCAGCATCAGGTAAAGGCTGGATGGGCCTGAGACAGAGACGAGGTCTCGAGTTGGCCCCGGAGCGACCTGAATGTCGGTAATTTCACCTTCGAGACCGTAAAGAACGACTTCATCGCTTACTGACGCCAGGTCAATGGCGGTGGAAAAAGTGCCCCCCAGGAAGTCGGCGATCGGAAAATCAGCGGGACCGAGGGAGAACGGTGTGCCGGAAAATTCGAAATCCAGAGTGACTACATCTGGCCCGAAACCGCCCGTTGGAACCTCGTCCAGATAGGAAAGGGCATTGTCACTGAAGTCCAGGTAATGGAAAGCACCACCAGCGCCGGCGTAGTTAAGGCCCTGGGTGTTGAATTCCCAGGACAGGACTTCCCCCAATCCTTCCCCGCCAGCACCGCTTCGGAAAAGTTCTGGGTCAAAGACAATCTGTCCGTTCATAGTGACGTCACCACTCGTGATCAGGGAACTGTCATCCCCAACCAAAGGGGCAGAGGGATCATAATCTCCCGTGTTGATGACGATGTTGGTGGTGACTCCCGAGAACAGATAGGTGATGGGCGCACTCCAGCAAAAACTGCTGAAAACCGAGGCGGCAATCAAGGTAGCAACGCGCATAACTAAGATCCCTTTAGGTTATAGGAATTGTTCTTTGGCTACTGCACTCTTTATGCCGTGATGTAGATCACACTTTAAATTTAGCGATTTATCTTTTTGGGGTCGGAGATCGATGTATAGGAAGCTGACAGGGCTCACTGGTGAAACCGTCGATAAAAAGCACAGACTGCTTTGTAGATCGGAGCGGGTGGTTCTTACCTGGTTTTCCTCTTGATCAGATAGAGCACTTGCTTCACTGCCCAAGCCATTACTCGGGCCGGGACTCAACGTCGACGACGAGGCCATTCTCAAGCGTGACGACCTGTGGGAACTGGTTGCTCGAGAAATCGTAGAGCCAGTGCTGCACATAGACCGGTTGCAGAACCTGCCATGTTTCGGTGCGTTTGCGCTGGGTGGGCAGGGCCCACTCAACCCGTTTGGAGGCCGGTTCACCGCATCGGGCGACCAGTTCGTATTCGTTGGTGGTGTGTCTCAGGGTGCTTGGACTGCAGCGGGCCTTCGAGGGAGTGTGGAACCCATAACCAAGGTTGTCGATGCGGGTCAGTTTGCCATTTCGAAACGTCAGTTTGCGGATGAACCGTTGGGGGCCGGGATTGTAATACCAGTGCTCTTCGGTCTGAACCACGCCAAGACCAGGTACGGCGGCGGTCGGGTAGATGGCCACGTAATCCGGTTTGCCGCACAGCTTTTCCACCTCGTAGGGCCAGGCGTCCTCGCTGACCAGAGAGGTGCCGCATCTCAGTGCCGCATGGTTTGCTTCTGAAAAACTGACGAGCAACAGCGTGAGTAGCAGAAGGGGAAAGCTTCGGGTAGCGCCTGTCGGTTTCATCGGGAACCTGGGGGGCGAGGGGACGCAGTAGCCCTGTTTGGCCTTTGGGGAGCAGATTCATCGGTGCCTTCATTGAGCGAAGGCACCGATGTTTCCTGTCTCCGTCAGCGGCCCTTGATCACCCCGTTCTGGTCAGAGATAACCACCTCTACCCGCCGATTCTGTTGACGGCCTGAACTGGTGTCGTTACTGGCCTTCGGGTAGGCCTCACCGTAGCCCTCGACTTCGATTCGGCTGCTGGAGATGCCTTCACTCAGCAGTGCCTCGTAGACCGACATGGCCCTGCGTTCAGAAAGGCGCTGGTTGAAGGCCTCGTCGCCGGTACTGTCGGTATAACCCTCAATGCGCACCCTGCGTTCCTCATACTGCTTCATGAAGCCGGCAAGCTGGTCGATGGTTCTCTGGGCAGAGGGTTTGAGGTCTGCCTTGCCCACGTCAAACAGCACATCGCCCAAGGTCAGCACCATGCCGCGCTCTGTCTGCTCCGCTTGCATGGCGGCCATCTGGGCGCGTAGATCGGCTGCTTCCTGAGTCTTCATGTTTAGCATGATCTGATTGCGCCGTTCTTCGGCCTCGCTGACATCTTCCTCCAAGGCGGCGCGTAATCCTTGTTGTTGGGCGATTTCGGCGTGCCTCAGAGCGAGATAGGAAGCATGTTCAATCTCTTCTATGTCCGCATCTTCTTCAAGCAACATCTCAGCTTTTTCCAGCTGTGTTTTGGAGCTGCGTAACTGGGCTGCGCCACTTCGAGCAACGTCGGGATCCTGCTCAATGGCAAGATAGGCGGACCTAGCTTCATCGAGTGTCTGGTTATACGGGGGGGTGCTCGAACAGCCTGCGAACAAGGTTGCCAGCCCAAGCGCGATCACAATGGAAAGTAGTCGATTCATTCTTTTGATCTCCTTGCTTCGCCTCTATTGGGATTCCGTTTCGAGCTGGTTTTGCAGGGACTCGATGTTCTTGTTGATTTCATCCATGGCCGACTGGGCTTTTTCCGCCTCTGAGCGAGCGGCAGCTAGCTGGGCGTCCACGGTAGCTTCCTCTAACAGCAGTCGGGCCTGCTCGTATTCCTCTCGTTCAATCAGGTTACGGGCATCGGCCACTTTGTTCTGCGCTTGATTGAGTAGGACGGGGTCGTACTGCCGGGCATCGGCTGCTTCTGCCTGTTGAACGGATGACTCTGCAATTTTCAGTTCGCTGTCGGGTTTCGGCCCTGGTCCTGCACAGGCCAGAAGGGTGGCGGAGAGGGAAACAACAAACAGGATCCGCCCTGATCGGTAGTGCTGCTTCATAGTGAACTCCCTTGTCTACAGTGGGTCCCTTGGGCGGGACGGAGCGAGCAAGTTTGTTACGTTTTGTTAAAGCGCTCGGACTAACTATAGCAGTGGATTTCAAACACGAGATTGAAGCGTGGGTGATTGGTCTTAACCGCGTGTGGCCGCGTACCATTGGCGAGAATTGCCAATACCTTCTGACCAACGTATCGCCAGAAGAAGGGAGCGAATTAATGAGCGAGCAACCCAGCTATACCCCGCCCAGAGTCTGGACCTGGGAGAAAGAAAGCGGGGGTGAGTTTGCGAAGATCAACCGGCCGGTTGCCGGGGCCACTCATGAAAAGGAATTGCCTGTTGGCGAGCATCCTCTGCAATTGTATTCACTGGCGACCCCGAATGGCGTGAAAGTTACCGTCATGCTGGAGGAGTTACTGGCGCTGGGCATCAAGGGCGCAGAGTACGACGCCTATCCAATAAGGATTACGGAAGGCGATCAGTTTGGCAGTGGCTTCGTAGGCGTGAATCCCAACTCGAAGATTCCCGCCTTGGTGGACCGCAGTGAGAATCCGCCGGTTCGTGTCTTTGAGTCGGGCTCCATCCTGCTGTACCTGGCCGAAAAGTTTGACGCCTTCCTGCCAGCCGATCGGGCCCGCCGGACAGAAGCCATGAACTGGTTGTTCTGGCAGATGGGCAGTGGTCCCATTCTGGGGGGTGGTTTCGGGCACTTTTACAACTACGCGCCTGAAAAACTGGAGTACCCGATTGACCGGTTCACCATGGAAGTGAAGCGTCAGTTGGACGTTCTGGACAAGCAACTGGCTGAGCAGCCGTTTGTGGCTGGTGATGAATATACCATTGCAGACATGGCGATCTGGCCCTGGTATGGGATTCTGGTCCGCGGGGCGTTGTATGGCGCAGCGGAGTTTTTGCAGGTGCACACCTACGAGAACGTCTGCCGATGGGCGGATCAGATTGCTCTCAGGCCAGCCGTCCAGCGGGGACGAATGGTGAACCGAACCTGGGGAGACCCGGAAGAGCAACTACACGAGCGCCATGACGCCAGTGACTTCGAAACCAAAACCCAGGACAAGCTGGCCGCTGTTCTTGGGCACTCCTGAGGCGAGTGTGCGCAGTCATCAAACGTGAGATGTCTGCCTAACCAGAACTCCGGGCGGGATGGGCGCGAACGCTGGTCGTGGCTTGCCCGCCCAGAATCGCGTCGATCGCTTCGCCGTCGAGGGTTTCTTTTTCTAGTACCGCTTTTGCGAGAGCGTCCAGCTGGTCTTGGTGGCTGGTCAGACAGTCAATCGCTTCTTTTTCCAAAGCCTGAAGCTGTGACTGGATCTCCGTATCGATTTGTTCGGCCATCTTCTCACTGTATTCCCGTGGTAAGCCCATTTCCCGCCCCAGGAATACGTGCTCCTCACCGATGCTAAGGCCAAGGGGCCCAAGCTTTTCGCTCATGCCCCATTGACCGATCATCTTGCGCAACAGGTGGGTGGCTTCCTTCAGGTCGTTTTGAGCGCCGGTGCTGACTTCCCCGTAGACCAGCTTTTCGGCGGCCCGACCTCCAAGCATGACTTTGATTCGGTCCCTCAGATAACTCTCGGTGTAGGTGTAGCGGTCTTCTTTGGGGGTTTGTTCGGTCACCCCCATGGCCATGCCGTGGGGAATAATGGTAATGCGTGTCAGCGGGTCGGCCTTGGGCGCGTAGTAGGCAATCAGCGCGTGGCCGCATTCATGGTAGGCGACGGCTTTGCGTTCTTCGGGGGACAGCTGTGAGTCCCGTTCCTGCCCCAGCACGATGCGGTCCCGGGCTACCTCAAAACAATGGGCATCCACCTGCTGGCGGTTTTCACGGGCGGCAGTCAACGCGGCTTCGTTCACCAGATTTTTAAGGTCGGCACCGGACAGCCCGATGGTTCGCGCGGCCAGGGCTTCGAGGTTTACATCGTCGGCCAGGGGTACCTTGCGGACGTGGACTTTCAGAATGGCTTCGCGGGCATCCTTATGTGGTCGGTCCAGGGTGATCGTCCGATCGAACCGGCCCGGACGAAGCAGAGCAGAGTCCAGCACGTCGGGTCGGTTGGTGGCAGCCAGAACCAGTATGTTTTCATGGGGCTCAAAACCATCCATTTCGGTCAGGATCTGGTTCAGGGTCTGTTCCCGTTCGTCGTGTCCACCACCCAGCCCGGTTCCTCGTGAGCGACCCACTGCGTCCAGTTCATCGATAAAAATCAATGAGGGGGCTTCTTTGCGTGCTTCCTGAAACATATCCCGGACACGGGCGGCGCCAACACCTACAAACATTTCAATGAATTCCGAGGCGCTGATGCTGAAAAAAGGTACCTCTGCTTCGCCCGCAATAGCCCTTGCAAGGAGTGTCTTGCCGGTACCAGGAGGTCCTACCAGCAACACGCCTTTGGGCATGTCGGCGCCTACGGCCCGGTATTTTTCCGGCGCCCTGAGGAAGTCGATGATCTCGGTGATGTCCCGCTTGGCGGATTCAATGCCGGCCACGTCATCGAGCGTGGTGGTGGAGGTTTCCTTGCGCGCCAGGCGTGCCCGGGATTTGCTGAAATCAAAGACTCCGGTTCCTTGCCCGATCCGTTTCTGGGCGTTGCCCCAAAGCCAGAACATCAACGCCAGGAACAGCAACCAGGGCAGGAAGGCCTGGAGCAGCTGTTGCCACCAGGGCAGGCCGGACGGCGTAGCGCGTATGGTGACCTCTTGTTGTTCCAGCAACTCCAGCAGCTCGGGATCTTCCATGGGGGGACGTATGGTCTGAAAGCCCCTGGTGGATTCACCGGACGCGTTGCCTGAATCAAAGCGGCTGGCGCCCAGATCGGTGAATTGTCCACGAATCTGCTCTTCATGAAGAGTGACTTCGGCGACCTGGCCGTCGGCTACTGCGGTTTTGAAGTCCGAGTAGGCGAGCTCTGCGTCTCGGGGTTGCCGGTCTTCCTGCATCCACATAACCAGCAGGAAGAGCAGGGCGCTGAGCCAAAGGAAGGAGTACTGCTTGGGCAGCGTAGGTTCGGAGGGGGAATCCTCTGGCTTGCGCGGGTCTGGCTGGCTGGGTTGGGTCATCGGGGCCTCCGGTCTCCCTCCATGATTTTGGCCACGAACACTGATTTGCCATAGGTCTCGAACGACCACTTCATGGTGTCGGAGAGAACCGCCATGACTTCATCATACTCGCCGAAGATTTCTGTGCTCATGCGTCCCGGATACACTTCCAGCCCGGTTTGCTCCAGTCGGGCAATCAGGTCCCAGATCGGTTGTTTGTAATCGTCCTTAAGTGGGTAGCAGCTCAGCTGCACAGACAGGTACATAGGCGTGCTTCCTTAAAACGTCTGCAAAATGTCCGACACCCTGTCAGTAGCCCATGGCCGAGGAGGTGCTGCGCCGCGGATCCGCCGCGCCATACAGGGTGCCATCCTCTCCGATCATGATACTCTGGATTGCCCCCATCGCCGAATCTTCGATCACCTTGTGGCCCCGGGATTCCAGCAGCCGGACGGTGTCCGGGCTGATGCCCTGTTCAATGCGGATCTGGTCAGGCAACCACTGGTGATGGATGCGGGGTGAATTAACCGCAGTCTGGATGTTCATGCCGTGGTCAATCACATTCATGATCACCTGCAGGGTGGTGGTGATGATCCTGGAACCTCCGGGGCTGCCGGTGACCAGAAAGGTCTTGCCATCCTTCTGGACAATGGTGGGGGACATGGAGCTGAGCATGCGCTTGCCCGGTTCGACCTTGTTTGCCTCACCACCAATCAAACCGTAGGCATTGGGCACCCCGGGTTTGGCGCTGAAATCGTCCATCTCGTTATTCAGCAGGAAACCTGCGCCCTGAACAGTGATGCCTGAGCCATAACTGAAGTTGATGGTGTAGGTGTTTGAGACCGCATTGCCCCATCGGTCGACCACCGAAAAATGGGTGGTCTCCGGGCTTTCATAGCTTGCCGGCTCCCCGGACTTTATCTCGCTGGCGGGGCGGGCCTTATCTTTTGAAATGCCGGCACGCAGGGACTCTGCATAGGCCTTGCTGGTCAGTCCACCAAGGGGAACCTCAACGAAGTCGGTGTCGCCGAGGAACTGGGAGCGGTCTGCGTAGGCCAGTTTCATGGCTTCGGCCATCCAGTGGATGGTGTCAGCGGAATTGTGACCAGCCTCCTTGATCGGCAGCCCTTCAAGGATGTTCAGGATCTGGACGATGTGGGTTCCGCCAGAGGACGGGGGCGACATGGAGTAAATGTCGTAGCCCCGATAGGTGCCATGAGCGGGGGTGCGAACGACGGGTTTGTAGGCTTTCAGGTCCTCTTTGGTGATCAGGCCGCCATGGCGTTTCATTTCATTGGCAATTAACTGGGCGGTTTTGCCCTCATAGAAGCCGGCTACACCCTCTCCGGCGATTCGCTGCAGGGTTTGCACCAGGTCAGGCTGGCGGAATATCTCGCCGGGCTGATAGGTGTCACCATTCCGTTTATAGAAAGCCTTCACGCTGGCGGGCCATTTCTCCAGCCGGGGCCGTGCCTCGTCCAGCCCGGTGGTGAATCGCCGTGGCACCACGAAACCATTGCGGGCCAGGTCGAGGGCCGGTGCCAGTGCTTGCTTGAGCGAGATGGTGCCATGGCGCTCGAGGGCCAGCGCGAGCCCTGCGACAGTGCCGGGAACGCCCACCGCCAGATGGGAGAAACGACTGAGTTCGGGTACCGCCTCCCCATGTTCATCCTGGAACATGGTTTCGGTGGCTGCAGCAGGGGCTGTTTCCCGGTAATCAATAGCTTCCGGTGGGCTGCCATCGCCCTTGGCGATCAGCATGAAGCCGCCCCCGCCAATATTGCCGGAGCGGGGTTGCGTCACGGCGAGGGCAAATCCTGCGGTCACGGCGGCGTCAACGGCATTGCCGCCATCCTGAAGCACCTTGAGCGCGACTTCGGTGGCGACAGTGTGACTGGTGGCTACCATGCCTTGAGTGCCTACTGCGGGGATGAAGCGATCCCCGGTGAAAATGGCTTCGGCGTGGACCGCCGGAGAGGCACTAAGCGTCAGCACCAGTCCAATCAAAAGTTGCCTGAGGTAAGGGCCAGTTTCTGGCGTTTTCGTGGCAGTCCGGTGTCGCCGTTCGTCCATGATTCTCTTCCTCGTTTCTGGCGTTTAGATAGGCTATGATAGCCGGTCATTTTCATAGGTGCGTCCGGCCATTTGGCGTGGTCCGGTCAAGATTTGATCGGCGCACCTGCTTGCCTGAAGTTTAGTTAAGGAAAGGGGTTCATGGAGCATACCTACCGTCTTGTGATTTCCTGCCCGGATCGGGTCGGCATTGTTGCCAAGGTGAGTAACTTCCTGTCGACCTACAACGGCTGGATTACCGAAGCCAGTCATCACTCCGATACCCAGGCCGGCCGGTTCTTCATGCGGCATGAGATCAAGGCCAGTTCCATTCCGTTCGGGCTTGATCAGTTCCGGGCCGCTTTCGAGCCGATTGCCCGCGAATTCGATATGGAGTGGCACATTGCGGATTCGGCTCAGCCGAAGAAAGTCATTCTCATGTGCAGCAAGGAATCCCACTGTGTGGCGGATCTCCTGCACCGCTGGCACAGCAAGGAAATCAATGCCCAGATCGTGGCGGTGGTTTCAAATCATGATGATCTGCGCCGGATGGTGGAGTGGCACGAGATACCCTATCACCATGTCCCGGTGAGCGCGGAAAACAAGGATGAGGCATTTGCCCACATTGAGGGGCTGTTCCAGCAGTACGACGTGGATGTGGTTGTTCTGGCCCGCTACATGCAGATCCTGCCGGCCGAGTTGTGCGAGAAATACGCCGGTAAGGTGATCAACATTCACCATAGCTTCCTGCCATCGTTTGCTGGGGCCCGTCCCTATCATCAGGCATACAGCCGCGGGGTAAAGCTGATTGGTGCGACCTGCCACTACGTGACTCAGGACCTGGATGAAGGTCCGATCATTGAGCAGGACGTCATACGTGTCACTCACAGTGACTCCATTGAGGACATGGTTCGCCTCGGCAAGGATGTCGAAAAGAACGTGCTGGCCCGTGGTCTTCGGTCCCATATCGAGGATCGCGTCATCACCTACGAAAACAAGACCGTGGTGTTTGACTGAGAGTTGCCGACAATCGCCCCGCTGGAGGGCGTTTGTGGTAGACTCGGGCGCTTGATCAAAGAATAACTAGGGGGCCGACCCAACGGCCCTGACACGACATTTCAGATAATGCAGAGGAACCTTTCTCGATGGGTGAATTAGCCAAAGAGATCCTGCCGGTAAATATTGAAGACGAGCTTAAACAGTCCTACCTCGATTACGCCATGAGCGTCATCGTGGGCCGGGCACTGCCCGACGTGCGAGACGGACTGAAGCCGGTCCACCGGCGGGTGCTGTTCGCCATGTCCGAGCTGAACAATGACTGGAACAAGCCCTACAAGAAGTCCGCCCGTGTGGTGGGTGACGTTATCGGTAAATACCACCCGCATGGTGACTCTGCGGTCTACGACACCATCGTCCGTATGGCGCAACCGTTTTCCCTGCGCTATCCGCTGGTCGACGGCCAGGGTAACTTTGGTTCCATCGACGGTGATAACGCGGCAGCGATGCGTTACACCGAGGTGCGGATGGAAAAGATGGCCCATTCGCTGCTGGCCGATCTGGAAAAGGAAACGGTCGACTTCGTAGACAACTACGACGGCACCGAGCAGATTCCCGAGGTTCTTCCAACTCGCATTCCCAACCTTCTGGTAAACGGTTCCTCCGGTATCGCGGTTGGTATGGCGACCAATATTCCGCCGCATAACCTCACCGAAGTAGTGAACGGCTGTCTGGCACTGATTGATGATCCGGATCTGGGCGTCGATGACCTGATGGAATATATTCCGGGGCCGGATTTCCCGACCCAGGGCATCATCAATGGTCGTGCAGGCATCGTCGAGGCTTACCGCACCGGTCGTGGGCGCATTTACATCCGTGCCCGCCACGAAATCGAGCAGGACAAGAAGACTGGCCGCGAATCCATCATCATCACCGAGCTGCCGTACCAGCTGAACAAGGCTCGCCTGATCGAAAAGATCGCCGAGCTGGTGAAGGACAAGAAGATTGAGGGCATCTCCGAACTTCGGGATGAGTCGAACAAAGAAGGTATCCGCGTGGTTATCGAGCTGCGTCGAGGCGAAAACCCGGAGGTTGTGGTCAACAACCTGTTCGCCCAGACCCAGCTTGAAACCGTTTTTGGTATCAACACGGTTGCGCTGATTAACGGCGAACCCAAGACCCTCAACCTGAAAGAGCTGCTGGAAGCCTTCCTGCGCCACCGCCGCGAAGTGGTGACCCGCCGGACCATCTTTGAGCTGCGCAAGGCCCGCGAACGCGGCCACATCCTGGAAGGTCTGACTGTCGCGCTGGCTAACATCGACGAGATCATCGAGCTGATCAAGGCCTCACCGTCTGCCGCGGAAGCCAAGGAAAAGCTGATGGCCAAGGGCTGGGCCCCGGGTGATGTGATGGCCATGCTGGAACGTGCGGGCGAAGATGCCTGTCGTCCGGACGATCTGCCGGAAATCTACGGCCTGCACAACAACCTTTACCATCTTTCTCCAGAACAGGCTCAGGCCATTCTGGACCTGCGTCTGCATCGCCTGACCGGTCTTGAGACCGAGAAGCTGCAGAACGAGTACAAGGACATCCTGGAGAAAATCGCCGATCTGCTGGATATCCTGAGCAACCCGGAGCGTCTGCTCCAGGTGATTCGCGACGAACTGAATGAAGTGGTGAATGACTACGGCGACGAGCGTCGTACCGAAATCACCAGCTCCCGTCGTGACCTGACTATTGCCGATCTGATTGATGAAGAAGATCTGGTGGTAACCATTTCTCACGGTGGTTACGCCAAAACTCAGGCTGTTGAGGATTACCAGGCCCAGCGTCGTGGTGGTCGAGGCAAGGCGGCAACGTCCATGAAGGACGAAGACTTCATTGAAAAACTGCTGGTCGCCAACTCCCACGATACCATTTTGTGCTTCTCCGACCGCGGCAAGGTTTACTGGTTGCGGGTGTTTGAGATTCCCCGGGCCAGCCGGGCATCCCGTGGTCGTCCCATGGTGAATATCCTGCCGTTGGACGAGGGTGAGCGTATTACCACCTTCCTGCCGGTACGGGATTACCCGGAAGACCAGTTTGTGCTGATGGCGACGTCCAAAGGTGTGGTCAAAAAGACACCGCTGCCTAATTTCTCCCGTCCTCGCAGCAGTGGCCTGATTGCGCTTTCTCTGGACGACGGCGACACCCTGATCGGCACCGCCATCACCAACGGCGATGCGGAAGTCATGCTGTTCTCCAGTGCTGGTAAGGCCGTGCGCTTTAA
Source organism: Marinobacter suaedae (assembly GCF_030519635.1). NCBI lineage: Bacteria > Pseudomonadati > Pseudomonadota > Gammaproteobacteria > Pseudomonadales > Marinobacteraceae > Marinobacter > Marinobacter suaedae. Next base: position 111,793 of record NZ_JAUMIS010000002.1, read on the forward strand.
CGAGGACGCGGTTCGTCCGATGAGCCGGACCGCACGTGGCGTTCGCGGCATCCGTATGCCGGAAGGGCACGAAGTGGTGTCCCTGATTATTCCGGAAGACGGCGGCGTGATTCTGACGGCCAGTGAAAACGGCTATGGCAAGCGCACATCCATTGATGAGTTCCCGACCTACAGCCGTGGCAGCCAGGGCGTTATTGCCATGCAGTGCTCTGAGCGGAACGGTAACCTGGTTCGCGCCCTCCAGCTGTTCGACGGTGACCAGATGATGCTCATCTCTGATACGGGCACCCTGGTACGGACCCGCTCAGACGAAATCTCGGTACTGAGCCGGAACACCCAGGGCGTTCGCCTGATCAAGCTAAGCCAGGAAGATGAACGCCTGGTTGGGGTTGAGCGCATCGCTGAATCGGACGATGAAGACCCGGAAGATCTGGCGCTGGATGCTGCCGGTGACAATGACTCGGAAGAAGCTGCCGGCGAGGAATAAACCGGCACTGATACAACATCAGTGAGTAGTGAGAGATAAAAGGACTATGAGCAGGGCGTATAACTTTTGTGCTGGTCCGGCCACACTGCCGGAGGCGGTGCTGAACCAGGCGCGTGAGGAAATGCTGGACTGGCGCGGTACGGGCATGTCCGTGATGGAGATGAGCCACCGCAGCGACGAGTTTGTGCAGATTGCAGAAACTGCCGAGCGGGATTTTCGCGAGCTCGCCGGTGTCAGCGATGATTACGCAGTCCTTTTTATGCAGGGTGGGGCGTCCAGTCAGTTCGCCACCATCCCCCTCAATCTGCTGCCGGAAGGCGGTAGTGCTGATTACGTGAATACCGGGATCTGGTCGAAGAAAGCGATTGCTGAAGCGAAACGTTACGGCGACGTGAACGTGGCTGCCAGCGCAGAAACCTCTGGTTTCAGCGAAATTCCCGACCAGGCCTCGTGGCAGACCCGCGCCGATGCCGCCTACCTGCATTACACGCCGAACGAAACCATTGGTGGTTTGGAATATGACTTCATTCCGGATAGCGGTTCGGTACCGCTGGTGGCGGATATGTCGTCCACCATTCTTTCCCGGCCGATGGATTTTTCGAAGTTTGGTCTGGTTTATGCCGGTGCTCAGAAGAACATCGGACCGTCTGGCCTCGTAGTCGTGGCGATTCGGAAGGACCTGCTGGGCAAGGCCCGCAGCAATACCCCGACCATGATGAATTATCAGGTCATCGCGGATAACGGTTCCATGTACAACACCCCGGCCACCTACTCCTGGTATCTGGCCGGACTGGTGTTCCAGTGGTTGAAGGCACAGGGTGGCGTCACCGCCATGGCGGCAGTCAATGAGCGCAAGGCAAAGAAGCTCTACGGCTTCATTGATGGCAATGACTTTTATGCGAACCCTATCAAGCCGCGTTTCCGTTCCTGGATGAATGTGCCGTTCACGCTTGCGGACGAGTCCCTTAATGGTGAATTCCTTAAAGGGGCGGACGCCCGTGGTCTGCTTAATCTCAAGGGGCATCGCTCTGTCGGTGGTATGCGTGCCAGTATCTATAACGCCATGCCGGAGGCTGGTGTTGACGCATTGATCGATTACATGACTGAATTTGCGAAGGAGCGTGGGTGATCATGACGGACGAACAAACCCGTTTGGGGCAGTTGCGGGAAGAAATCGACAGTCTGGATCAGCAGATCATGGATCTGATCAGTGCCCGTGCACGCTGCGCCCAGGAAGTCGCCCATGTGAAAATGGACTCGAATCCCGAGCAGGATGTGTTCTTTTACCGTCCGGAGCGTGAAGCCCAGGTACTGAGGCGCATCAAGGAGGAGAATCCGGGGCCTTTGTCGTCCGAAGAAATGGCGCGACTCTTCCGGGAGATTATGTCGGCGTGTCTGGCGCTTGAAAAGCCCATGCACATTGCTTTCCTGGGGCCCGTTGGAACCTTCACCCAGGCCGCCGCGCTCAAGCATTTCGGCCATTCGGTGATCAGCGTCCCGCTGCCGGCCATCGATGCAGTGTTCCGGGAAGTCGAATCGGGATCTGCGCACTATGGTGTGGTACCTGTGGAGAACTCCACCGAAGGCATGATCAATCACACCCTCGATATGTTCATGTCGTCGCCTCTGAAAATCTGTGGCGAGGTTCAGCTTCGTATTCACCATCATTTGCTGGTGTCGCCGAAGCATAAGGATCAGGAAATCACCCGGATCTACTCCCATCAGCAGTCTTTCGCCCAGTGTCGCCAGTGGCTGGATACCCATCGATACGGTATCGAGCGGGTGACCGTTTCCAGTAACGCCGAAGCAGCACGTCGGGCAGCCGAAGAGCCGGGCACCGCGGCGATTGCCGGCGACATGGCGGCCGAACTTTACGGCCTTGAGTTGCTGGCAAACAGCATTGAAGACCGGCCAGATAACACCACCCGATTCCTGATCGTCGGGCGCGAGGAAGTCCCGGCCAGCGGGCATGATAAATCCTCGATTCTGGTATCCATGCGCAACAAGCCGGGCGCCCTTTATCAGCTGCTGGAGCCCTTCCATCGTCACGGTATCAGCCTGACCCGGATCGAAACACGGCCTTCGCCCAGTGGCACCTGGGCCTATGTGTTCTACATCGATTTCGAGGGGCACATGGACGACGAGCAGGTTAAGAAGGTGCTTGCTGAAGTGGACGAGGAAGCTGTTGAACTCAAGCGGCTGGGGTCGTACCCGGTCGGCGTGCTTTGAGCCGAAAAGGATGAAAGGCTATGGCCATTGATTACCAGCGTCTGGCCGTCGAGGGTGTGCAATCGTTATCGCCCTATCAGCCGGGCAAGCCCATTGACGAGCTGGCTCGAGAGTTCGGGCTTGATCCGGCAAGCATCGTAAAACTCGCCAGTAACGAAAATCCTCTGGGTCCCAGTGACAGGGCTCTGGCAGCGGCGCAGAAAGCGTTGTCTGATCTGTGTCTCTACCCGGATGGTAATGGCTTTGATTTAAAACAAGCCCTTTCCGTCCGGCTCGGGGTCAAAGCCGATCAGATTACCCTGGGTAATGGCTCGAACGATGTACTGGAAATCATCGCACGTTGTTTTGCAGATGCCGATGACGAAGTCATTTTCTCACAGTATGCTTTTGCGGTTTATCCGCTGGTCACCCAGGCTGTTGGCGCAAAAGGTGTGTGCGTCCCGGCTCTGGAGTGGGGGCATGACCTCGATGCCATGGCCAATGCGATCACCGACCGCACCCGTTTGATTTTTGTCGCCAACCCCAACAACCCGACCGGAACGGTACAGGGCAGGGCGGCGATCGAGGCGTTTTTGGATCGGGTACCAGCCAACGTGATTGTGGTTTTGGATGAGGCCTACTGCGAATACCTCTTGGGCAATGAGTATCCCGATGGAATCCAGTTGCTGCCGCGTTATCCGAACCTGATTGTCTGCCGGACTTTCTCAAAGGCCTGGGGGTTGGCAGCCCTGCGCGTGGGCTACAGCATTTGCTCTCCGGAAATAACGGATGTCCTCAATCGGGTCCGCCAGCCTTTCAATGTGGATTCGATTGCATTGGCGGCGGCTACTGCGGTTCTGGAGGACGAAGCCTACCTGCAGCGTTCCCGTAAGGTAAATGAAGCAGGCCTGAGGCAACTGGAGGCGGCATTCGAACGTCTTGGCCTTGAGTACATTCCCTCTGTTGGAAACTTCATTGCCGTGGACGTGGGAGAGCAGTCTCAGGAAGTGTTTCAGTCGCTGCTTGCGCAAGGTGTAATTGTTCGGCCGGTCGCTGGTTATGGGATGCCTTGCCATCTGCGGGTGTCAGTCGGTTTGTCTGAAGAGAACGATCGCTTCGTCGAGGCGCTTGAACATTCCCTGAACAAGATCCGGCAAGGAGGCTGACATGTCTGCCCAGCCGCCTGTATTCAATCGTGTCGCCGTGATTGGTCTCGGCCTGATTGGCGGTTCACTGGCCTGTGCGGTTCGACGTCGCGGGCTGGCCGGTTCAGTGGTCGGCTACGACAAACGGCCTGATGAACTGTCTCTGGGCGAATCCCTGGGGGTGATCGATGAAGCCGCTGACTCGCTTGAACAAGCGGTAAAAGGCAGTGACCTTGTAGTGTTGGCGGTACCCGTTCGAGCGACGCGAGCGGTTCTTCAGGAGATCAAGCCCTGGCTGGATGATGCGGTCGTGCTTTCGGATGTAGGGAGCACCAAAACCAGCTTTGTGGAAGACGTAAAAGCGGTTTTTGGTTCGGTGTCGCCATCTGTCATTCCGGGGCACCCCATTGCCGGTTCAGAAAAGAGTGGCATCCGTGCGGCTAACCCCGATCTCTTCAACAATCACAAGGTTATTCTGACGCCGGGAGACGATGCGGATCCTCAGGCGTTGTCAAGTTTGAGGTCGCTTTGGGAGGGCTGTGGCGCGAATGTGCTGACCATGTCGCCCAGATACCACGATGAAGTTCTGGCGGCGACCAGTCACTTGCCCCATCTTATTGCGTTTTCACTGGTCGATACCCTGGCGGGTGAAGACGAAAATATGGATATCTTTCGTTATGCTGCCGGAGGGTTTCGGGATTTTACCCGTATCGCCGCAAGCGACCCGGTGATGTGGCACGATATCTTTCTATCCAATCGAGAGGCGGTACTGCGGGTGATTGATCATTTCACCCACGACCTTGATCAGCTCAGATCGGCCATTGCGGATCAGGATAGCGCCAAGCTGTTGCGAGTTTTTAGTCGCGCCAAGGCGGCGCGGGAACATTTTTCCAAGATACTTTCAGGACAGGCTTTCGTGACAAACCACAGCGACAAACAGGTAACCTTCCGTCTCCAGCCAGGAGGCGCTGTATCCGGAGAATTTCGGGTTCCGGGCGATAAATCCATGTCCCATCGCTCCATAATGCTGGGTGCTCTCGCCGAGGGCGTGACTGAAGTGACCGGGTTTCTCGAGGGCGAAGACAGTCTGGCCACTCTTCAGGCGTTCCGGGATATGGGCGTCACCATTGAAGGGCCGGATAATGGCTTTGTGCGCATCCATGGTGTTGGCATGAAGGGGCTGCAGGCTCCTCGCGGCCCGCTGTATCTTGGTAATTCCGGCACTGCTATGCGCCTGTTTGCGGGGCTGATGGCTGCTCAGTCTTTCAATTCCGAGCTCACCGGTGACGCAAGTCTGTCCAAGCGCCCAATGGGGCGTGTAGCCGATCCACTGCGGGCCATGGGGGCCGTGATCGATACCGAAGGGGGCGGTCGTCCGCCTATGCGGATCAAAGGCGGTCAAAAGCTCACCGGGATTCACTATGAAATGCCCATGGCCAGCGCCCAGGTAAAATCCTGCCTGCTGCTGGCTGGTCTCTATGCCGACGGCAGCACGTCAGTCACCGAACCCGCCCCAACCCGGGATCATACCGAGCGGATGTTGTCCGGTTTTGGTTATCACGTATACCGGGATGGCCCGACGGCGAGTGTGAGCGGTGGCGGCGAATTGTCTGCGACCAATATCGATGTGCCCGCCGATATATCCTCGGCCGCCTTCTTCCTCGTCGCTGCCAGTATCGCTCCTGAATCGGAGCTTGTTCTTCGCCATGTAGGGATTAACCCCACGCGCACCGGGGTGATCAACATCCTGAAGCTCATGGGTGCGGACATCGATATCTTTAATGAGCGGGAGATTGGCGGTGAGCCGGTAGCCGATATCCGGGTTCGCTCGGCGGAGCTCAAAGGTATTGATATTCCGGAGGATCAGGTGCCTCTGGCCATTGATGAGTTCCCGGTGCTGTTTATCGCAGCTGCGTGTGCAAAAGGGCGGACGGTACTCCGTGGCGCTGAGGAGCTGAGGGTAAAAGAAAGTGATCGCATTCAGGTCATGGCTGATGGACTCGAGGCGGTGGGCGTGAAAACCACCGTTACCGCCGATGGTATTGTCATTGATGGCGGGCAGACCATTGCTGGCGGTGTGGTGAATAGCCATGGAGACCACCGTATTGCCATGTCCTTTGCGGTTGCGTCCTTGCGCGCGGAGGGAGAGATCGAAGTAAGGGATTGTGCCAATGTTGCCACGTCGTTCCCGGGCTTTGTTGAACTAGCCCAAAATTGTGGTATCCAGATCGCTGCCGAAGGAGCTTGATCATGAGCGACAATCCAGTGCCGGTTATCACTGTGGACGGCCCGGGTGGGGCCGGTAAGGGTACAGTGACTCAGATGCTTGCCAAGCGGCTGGGCTATCACTTGCTTGATAGCGGCGCACTCTATCGTCTGACTGCTCTGGCGGCAGCGCGGCAGGGCGTTTCCCTTGATGACGAGGCAGCGTTGGTTCAAGTGGCGGCGTCACTGGATGTTGCGTTCGAGCCCACGCCCCCTGGTGAGCCGGCAAGGGTGATGCTCGCCGGTGAGGACGTCACCTCTGAAATCCGGACCGAAACCTGCGGCAATAATGCCTCAAAGGTGGCGGTCATGCAGCCAGTGCGGGATGCGCTATTGCAACGGCAGCGAGACTTTCGGGAGGCCCCCGGACTGGTCGCTGACGGTCGGGACATGGGCACTGTTGTGTTCCCGGATGCTCCGGTCAAAATTTTTCTGACCGCCAGTGCCGAGGAACGCGCCCGACGGCGTTATCTTCAGTTGAAGGACACTACCGCCGGTGTTACCATTGACGCCCTTTTAAAGGAGATAAAGGCGCGCGACGATCGGGATATGAACCGTTCCGCGGCCCCTCTCAAACCGGCAGATGATGCGCAAGTCATTGACTCTACAGGTTTGAGTATTGAGGAGGTGTTAGGGAGGTGCATGGTCGCTGCAGGCCAGGCCTGACCGCACCTTTTTGTTGTTGAAATGCCGGATGCGGCGTTAACGGCCAGCCACTGGCTGCATCCGGACAGTATTAACAGACCGTGTTGCTGGTATCACGGATACACTTGCGTTGATTGCATAGGACAGATAATGAGCGAGAGCTTTGCGGATCTTTTTGAAGAAAGCCTGAAAGAAATCGATATGCAACCAGGTTCCATCGTCCAAGGAACCGTGGTTGATGTTGATAACGACTGGGTCACCGTTAACGCCGGACTGAAGTCCGAAGGCGTTATCCCCGCCTCCCAGTTCCGTAACGAAAAAGGCGAGTTGGAAGTTGCTATCGGCGACCTGGTTGACGTAGCTCTGGACGCGGTAGAAGACGGTTTCGGTGAAACCCGTCTATCCCGTGAAAAGGCGAAGCGTGCCGAAGCCTGGAAGGTGCTTGAGAAGTCCTTCGAAGCAGAGGAAGTGGTTAAGGGTATCATCAACGGCAAGGTCAAGGGTGGTTTCACCGTCGATCTGTCCGGTATCCGTGCCTTCCTGCCGGGCTCTCTGGTTGACGTTCGTCCGGTTCGCGACACTGCGCACCTGGAAAACAAAGAGCTCGAATTCAAGGTTATCAAGCTCGACCAGAAGCGTAACAACGTCGTTGTTTCCCGCCGTGCCGTTCTGGAAGCTGAGAACAGTGCTGAACGCGAAGCTCTGCTCGAAACCCTGACCGAAGGTCTGGAAATCAAGGGTATCGTCAAGAACCTGACCGACTACGGTGCATTCGTAGATTTGGGCGGTGTTGACGGCCTGCTGCACATCACTGACATGGCCTGGAAGCGCATCAAGCATCCGAGCGAAATCGTTAACGTTGGTGATGAAATTAACGTTAAGGTTCTGAAGTTCGACCGTGAGCGTAACCGTGTATCCCTGGGGCTGAAGCAACTGGGCGAAGATCCTTGGGTTGATATCAAGGGCCGCTACCCAGAAGGTAGCAAGGTCACGGCTCGTGTTACCAACCTGACCGACTACGGCTGCTTTGCTGAGCTGGAAGAAGGTGTTGAGGGTCTGGTTCACGTATCCGAAATGGATTGGACCAACAAGAACATCCATCCGTCCAAGGTTGTCCAGGTTGGCGACGAAGTGGGCGTGATGATTCTGGACATCGACGAAGAGCGTCGTCGTATCTCTCTGGGTATCAAGCAGTGTGTTTCTAACCCGTGGGAAGATTTCTCCAGCAACTTCAACAAGGGCGACCGCATCTCCGGTAAGATCAAGTCCATCACTGACTTCGGTATCTTTATCGGCCTGGACGGTGGCATCGACGGTCTGGTGCACCTGTCCGACATCAGCTGGAACGAAACCGGTGAAGAAGCCGTTCGCCAGTACAAGAAGGGTGACGAAGTTGAGACCGTTATCCTGTCTGTTGATCCGGAGCGTGAGCGCATTTCCCTGGGTATCAAGCAGCTCGAGAGCGATCCGTTTGCTGAGTTCGTTCAGCTGAACGACAAGGGCTCCATCGTGAAGGGTACTGTATCTGCTGTTGACGCGAAGGCGGCAACTATCGCTCTGAACGACGAAGTTGAAGCTGTTCTGAAGGCGTCCGAAATCAGCCGTGACCGTGTGGAAGACGCACGCAACGCGCTGAAGGAAGGCGAGGAAGTTGAAGCGAAGATCATCAGCATCGATCGCAAGAACCGCATCATCAACCTGTCTGTCAAGTCTAAGGACGTTGAAGAAGACAAGCAGGCGCTTGAGAATGTGCGGAGTAAGTCTGCGGAAGCTTCTGGTGCGACCACCATCGGTGATCTCATCAAGGAACAGATGCAGCAGCAAAACGCCAACAAGGACTGAGTTCCTCGTCTGGCAAGCTAAAAAAACGGGCTCTAAGAGCCCGTTTTTTTTGTGTTTTTTTTAGGTTTGGCTAAACTAGTGGTCAGAATAGCCCGGTAAGAAGACGGTCGAAAAATAAAGATAGAGGGAAGCGCCTCATGACGAAGTCGGAACTGGTCGAGCTGATTGCATCGAAACAAACGCAGTTGTCCGTTAAAGATGTGGAGTTGGCAGTAAAAACCATCATCGAGCATATGTCCCAGTCGCTCGCCGATGGTCAACGAATTGAAATTCGGGGGTTCGGTAGTTTTTCCCTTCACCACAGGGCAGCCCGTACCGGCCGTAATCCGAAGACGGGTGAGGCGGTTCAGCTGCCTGCCAAGTTTGTGCCTCATTTCAAGCCCGGAAAAGAGCTTCGGGAACAGGTAAACGACAGTCTGAAGAAAGGTTTCTAGATTGTTGAATCAGGGAAAACGGGCGATCTGAACGCCCTTCGAGGAGTGCCTTTTTATGGCGGGATTACGGAAAATTTTGATCATTCTGTTGGTTCTGGCCCTCGTGCTGTTGGCGCTTGTGTTCTCGTTGAATAATCAGATGGCGGTATCGCTCAACTTCTTGCTGTTTGAAACAGCACCACATGGAGTCGCGGTCTGGATCATCATGTCGTTTGTGATTGGTGCGCTGGTTGGTGTGCTTCTCACGTCTCTCGCCACTCTTGGCACGTCTGTTTCGCGGCGTAGCCTCAAGAAAAAACTCACTCGTGCCGAACAGGCGCTGGAGAAATCCCAGGTTCAGAACGACCGGACGATTTAATGGATATAGTTCTTCAGTGGCTGCTCTTGACTGCAGCCGTTGCCGCAGGGTGGGCGTTAGCGCGGCTCAGTAACCCTGCCTCCCGGTCTCGAAAGAGTATTTCCGACGAAAGTTCTGTACGAGAAAGGCTTCAGTTTCTTTTTACCAATTATTCCGATCAGGCCGTTGATAACTTCGTTCAATCTCTGGCGGTCAACAAGGACACTGTCAGCCTTCACCTTTCCATTGGAAGCCACTTTCGCCTGAAGGGGGAGACCGAGCGGGCTATTCTTATTCACCAGAATCTGTTGGCTCGGCCAGATCTGCCTTCCCGGTTTTCCCCGCAAGTGACGCTGGAGCTGGCCAAGGATTATCTGAACGCCGGACTTCTTGATCGGGCCGAAGCCTTGCTGCAGGAGTTGATGGGGGATCGCGAATACGGTCAGAGGTCGGCATTGCAGCTGATCGAGGTGTATCAACAGGAAAAAGAGTGGCATAAGGCAGCGGATGTCGCGCGGACGCTCGCAAAGGCCGGGGCTGACCCTTCGGTATCCAAGTCGCTGGCCTACATCACTTGTGAGCTTGCGGATGAGGCTTTTAGAGAGGATGATCGCTGGTCGGTTCAGAAGCTTTGCAAAGAAGCGCTGGAGTACGACCCCTCTTGCGTGAGGGCAACGTTGATCCTGATGAAGTTGCAGATACGTCAGGGCAATTTTCGCGATGCCAGCAACCAGAGCCTGAAAATATTCGACCAGAATCCCGAGTTCGGACCGGAGGCTGTGGATCGCCTGATGCGTCTGGAAAATGAGCATGGTGATGTGGGGCGCCTTGGCAGGAAGTTGCGTAAGCTCTATGAGCGCTATCCCAGTACCAGTCTTTTGTTGGCGTTGGCCGATTCCGTTGAGCGATCTTCCGGACGTCCGGCAGCAATCGAATTGCTGCGGCAGGAGCTGGAGGTTCGGCCCAGTGTTCGGGGGCTGCTTCGTTTGGTTGCGCTGGCTGGGTATGAAAAAGGCATGACCACGGATGAGGGGCGTCTGGTCAGTCGAATAGGGCATCTTATCCTGCAGAACCGCCCGGTTTATCGATGTGTGAGCTGTGGTTTTTCCGGTCAGCAGTTGCACTGGCTTTGCCCCAGTTGCAAAGAGTGGGAGACGGTTCGGCCCATTCAGGGTGTTGAAGCAGAATAAATTTTCAAGTTTCCAGGGTAGTTAACGTGATTAAATCATCCGATCCCAAGATCGTAGTGGCGTTGGATTTTCCGTCCGAGAATCAGGCCTTGATGCTCGCTGATAAGCTGGATCCGGCCAAGTGTCGGCTCAAGGTAGGCAAGGAGTTGTTTACCAGGTCGGGTCCACAGTTGGTTCGCAATCTGCATGACAAGGGCTTTGAGGTGTTTCTTGATCTCAAGTTCCACGATATCCCCAATACCACGTCGGCCGCTGTGGAGGCCGCAGCGGATCTTGGGGTGTGGATGGTCAACGTTCACGCGTCCGGCGGTGAGCGGATGATGACCGCCTGTCGGGAGCGGCTTGAGCGCTTTGGCAGCGAACGTCCACTCCTGATCGCAGTAACGGTTTTGACCAGTATGGGGGTGGATGATCTGGTGGGCATTGGTATTTCAGATTCGCCCGAGGCGCATGTCGCTCGGCTTGCGACCCTGACTCGACGCTGTGGCCTTGATGGGGTGGTGTGTTCTGCCCAGGAGGCGCCGAAGCTCAAGGCTGAGCAGGGCCAGGATTTCAAGCTGGTTACTCCTGGTATCCGTCCGGCGTCCGCGGAGCGGGGTGATCAGCAACGGGTTATGACCCCGGTGGAAGCGGTTCAGGCGGGTAGTGACTATCTGGTGATTGGTCGACCGATTACCCAGGCGCCGGACCCTTTGGCGGCGATGAATGCGATTTACAGCGAACTGGCGGCTCTCTGAGTCGCCTTTTCTTTTCATGGAAGTCGGAAAAGAAAAAGGCCGAGCATTCTGTGAATGTTCGGCCTTTCAGAATAGTGGCTCCCCGAGCTGGGCTCGAACCAGCGACAAACGGATTAACAGTCCGTTGCTCTACCAACTGAGCTATCGGGGAACGTCGTCGTGTGACGAGGCGCGTATATTAAGTGGGTGATAGCGCCTCGTCAACCCCTCTTCTTAAATTTTTATCCTAGTGCTTTTTGCAGCCGCTCGACCGCCTTCTGGAGGTTTTCCATGCTGGTGGCGAAGCTCAGGCGCATGTGTCCGGGAACGCCGAATGCGGAGCCGGGAACGATCGCCACACCCGCATCGGTCAGCAGCTTTTCGGCGAATTCAACGTCGGTGGAAACGCTGCTGTCGGCATCAATGGCACCCTGGAAGCTCGGGAAAACGTAGAAGGTTCCGTCACCGTACAGGCATTCAACACCGGGCAGCCCGTTCAGTGCTTCGACGAGCCAGTCGTGCCGTTCTTTGAAGGCGCTGACCATCTCGGAGACGCAATCCTGAGATCCATCCAGAGCAGCCGCGGCAGCCGCCTGGGACACGGATGACGGATTGGATGTGCTCTGGGACTGGATTTTCTTCATGGCGCCAATGATCTTGGCAGGGCCCGCGGCATAGCCAATGCGCCAACCAGTCATCGAGTAAGCCTTGGACACGCCGTTGAGCACAAAGGTACGGTCATACAGCTCCGGGGTGGCGTTCAGGATGTTGCAAAACGGCTTGCCGGTCCAGAGGATGGGCTCGTACATGTCGTCAGTAGCGACCATGACGCGCGGATGCTTTTTCAGCACTTCACCCAGAGCCTTGAGTTCTTCAAGGGTATAAGCCATGCCGCTGGGGTTGGACGGACTGTTGATCACGAACAGGCGAGTGCGCTCGGTGATCGCATTTTCGAGCTGCTCTGGCGTGATCTTGAAGCGGGTTTCCGCAGTCGTTTCAATGATGACCGGCTTGCCTTCGGCAACCAGCACCATGTCCGGGTAGGATACCCAATAGGGGGCCGGGATGATGGCTTCATCCCCCGGGTTCAGGGTGGCCAGGGCGAGGTTGAAAAAGCTCTGTTTGCCACCACTGGATACCAGAATCTGGTTGGCTTCGTATTCCAGGCCGTTGTCCCGTTTGTACTTCGCAATAATCGCTTTTTTCAGGGCTGGCGTACCATCAACGGCGGTGTATTTGGTCTGGCCATTCTGGATGGCCTCAATGGCGGCCTGCTTGATGTGATCCGGGGTGTCGAAGTCGGGCTCGCCAGCGCCAAGGCCGATAATGTCCTGGCCAGCAGCGCGAAGCTCGGCTGCTTTATTGGTGACGGCGAGTGTGGGGGAGGGCTTGATAGCCTGTACTCGGCTGGAAAGTTGAAGGTCCAAACTTGCGCTCCTTAAAGCTGCATTTGATGGGTTGCGATCGACGGGCCTGTGCGCCACTGTTCTCGGGTTGTGGGTTGTCTCGGACCGCCTAGCGAACCCGGTGATGTTATCATGAAGCGTTATCATCGCTAAATGTCTATAAGGGAGCTGCGCAATGACTGGCTCTCACATTCTCCTCAAGGTAGTTGGATTACGATGGCGAAAAAAGACTCCTCCGGCACGCGCGAAGGCGTATTCAAGGTCCATTCTTCCTACCAGCCGGCCGGCGATCAGCCCAAAGCGATCGAAGGCCTGGTGGATGGTATTGATTCAGGCCTGGCTCATCAGACCCTCTTGGGGGTGACTGGGTCTGGCAAGACCTTCACGGTTGCCAATGTGGTGGAGCAGGTGCAGCGTCCAACCATCATTATGGCCCACAACAAGACGCTGGCAGCGCAGCTTTACGGCGAGTTCAAGGAGTTCTTCCCGAACAATGCGGTTGAGTACTTCGTGTCTTACTACGACTACTACCAGCCGGAAGCCTATGTGCCGTCATCGGATACGTTCATCGAGAAGGACGCCTCCATCAATGAGCACATTGAGCAGATGCGTCTCTCTGCCACTAAGGCTTTGTTGGAGCGGCCGGACGCCATCATTGTAGCGACGGTGTCCTCGATCTACGGCCTGGGGGATCCCCAGTCTTACCTGAAGATGATGTTGCACCTGGATCGGGGTGACCAGATTGACCAGCGCTACATCCTGCGCCGTCTCGCCGAGCTGCAGTACACCCGTAACGACATTGAGTTTCACCGAGCCAATTACCGAGTGCGCGGTGATGTGATTGATGTGTTTCCGGCAGAATCCGAGAAAGAAGCGATCCGTATAGAGCTGTTCGACGATGAGGTGGAAAACCTCAGTTATTTCGATCCGCTCACCGGGGAAGTGCTTCGTCGCGTTCCAAGGGTCACGATTTATCCGAAGTCCCACTATGTAACACCCCGGCAGACCGTGCTGGATGCGGTTGAGCATATCAAGGTTGAGTTGGAAGAGCGCCTGAAACAGTTACGGGATAACAACCGCCTGGTAGAGGCTCAGCGTCTTGAAGAGAGGACCCGATACGACATGGAGATGATGCTGGAACTGGGGTACTGCAATGGCATTGAGAACTACTCCCGCTACCTGTCCGGTCGGCGTCCGGGAGAGGCCCCGCCAACATTGTTCGACTATTTGCCACCTAATGCCTTGCTGGTGGTGGACGAATCCCACGTCACCATTCCCCAGATCGGTGCTATGTACAAGGGTGACCGATCCCGCAAGGAAACCCTGGTCGAATATGGTTTCCGATTGCCATCGGCGCTGGATAACCGCCCGATGCGATTCGAAGAATGGGAACGCATTGCCCCGCAAATGATCTTTGTCTCAGCAACCCCTGCGGATTATGAGGCTAACCACGCGGGGCAGGTGGTTGAACAGGTGGTTCGCCCCACCGGGTTGCTGGACCCCGAGATTGAGGTTCGGCCTGCGTCCACACAGGTGGATGATTTGCTGTCAGAAATCCATGCTCGCCTGGAGGTAAAGGAGCGGGTTCTGGTGACCACGCTCACCAAACGGATGGCCGAGGACCTGACGGACTTTCTGATGGAGCACGATATTCGGGTTCGGTACCTGCATTCGGACATCGATACCGTGGAGCGGGTCGAAATTATTCGCGACCTTCGGCGGGGCGAGTTCGATGTGTTGGTCGGTATCAACTTGCTCAGGGAAGGTCTGGATATGCCGGAAGTGTCCCTGGTGGCGATTCTCGACGCGGACAAGGAAGGTTTCCTCCGTTCCGAGCGGTCGTTGATTCAGACCATCGGTCGTGCCGCCCGGAACGTGAACGGTAAAGCGATTCTGTACGGTGATAGGATCACCAAGTCCATGCAGAAGGCGATCGATGAGACGGAGCGCCGCCGCGCCAAGCAGATGGCGTTTAATAAGGAACATGGTATTACGCCCCAGGGGCTGAATAAGAAAATCGCGGACATCATGGAAGGTGCAGCCGGAGGGGGTGGTCGTGGCCGCCGTAAGGGAGAACGGCCGGGTCAGAAGGCTGCCGAGGAAGCGGAAGAGTACCGGGTCAAGGCTGGAAACCGGTCGCCGGAGGAGGTGCTCAAGGAAGTATCCAGGCTGGAGGATGAGATGTATAAAGCGGCTTCGGATCTGGACTTTGAGACGGCTGCGCGCTTGCGTGACGAGATCGCCGAACTTAAAGAGGCAGCCATCAGAACGGCTTGAGTCAGTCGGCCCGTTTCGGGCCGACGATCACCGCTGCCTGCAATGGGTGCTGGCTCCCGTAGCGTGACATTTTCTCGAATACCCGGCGGTCGATGGGCAGGTATTGTTTGTCGGCTACCGTTTCTCCGTTTTCGGTGTCGATTTCCGGATCGTGCAGATAGATGAACTGCTTATCTATGGCGCAAACCGTCACCCAATGAGGAATTCGACTCCGGTTCAGTTGCCACGTGCTGATGAGGATGATGGGAATGCAGCCTTCCTGCAGGGCAGCCTCCATACCCGTCAGGGTGAGTGGGTCGTGATGAAGCTCAATGTTTGTCTGTCCAATGTCGTGCAGAAAGCCCTCGTGGACCAGTTCCAGAACCTTCTTCTTTTCTATGCTCCTGACCGTGTGCTTGAACAGCGGCCCTTCCTTGCTGATCCATGCTCTTGCATGGAAGCCCCGGTGCCAGGCAGCAAGTGCCAGACCATGGGGTCCGCATCCGCCATGGCCTGACAGCATGAATATGGTCGTGGCCTCACGCCAAATCCTCAGCTCTTCGAGGGTTGTCAGAGGCTGGTGCTCGTCGAGGGTTGCCATCGCCATCATCAATGCCGCCGGCCCGCAGGAAAACTCGGTGGTCTGGGGGTAATAGGGCACCTTTGGTACGTCGGGCGCTGGCGCGTAGAACAGGATCCTGCGCTCAAAACGCAGGGCGTTGCCGTGGTCTTCGTAATAGTCCCGGTAGGTTCCAAACTGCCGGTATCCCAGCCGCTTGTACAACCTGATGGCATGAACATTATCCTCCCGCACTTCTAAACGCATGATGATCCGGCCTGCGCGAACCACTTCCTGCTCGGCTCGGCGAATCAGTTCTTCGCCTGCACCCTGACCCCTGGCTCGGGGCGATACAGCAATCGAATAGATGCGTGCAAGTCGGGTGGCCGCATGCATCAACACCAGACAGTAGCCCAAAAGCTCCGTCCCTTGTAAGGCAACGATCAGCCGGTCCTGCGGCTGTTCCAGAAACCGGCGAAAACTGCGCCGGGATAATCGGTCTTCCTGAAAGCACAGTTGCTCTAGCTGAACCAGAGAATCAAGGTCGGCAAGTGCGGCAGGGCGCAGCATCAGTTCTGACATGGCATCGGGGCTCAATCAGTAGGGTAAGAGGCCAGTTTGAGGGGCTCCATTGAGCTCATTATCGGTGAAATCCGTTTTCAGACAAGGCATTGTGTTATGCGTAAAAGCACTCATTATCAGTTAGTTGTGGTTGTTCTCAGTGTGGAATATCGTTTCGCAAAATAACGTTGGTGTCTTCACGGAGGAGACTCTTGCATGTCCCGCTTACTTATTGTGGTTGACCAATCCAAAGACTGGGCTCCTTACTACCCCAGCGAGGATGTGCTTACCTTTGATCAGTACCTTGAATTGTCCGAGGCCGCGTCCCGCAGGGTTCGTGTCATCAACCTGTGCCAGAGCGCAAAGTACCTGAGTCGCGGGTATTACTGCTCTTTGCTGGCAGAAGCCCGCGGGCACAACGTGGTGCCGTCGGTCATGACACTGAACGATCTCAGTCGAAAGGGGTTGTTTTCCCTGCAATTGGATGAGCTCGATGAGAGTGTGGTCAACTGGCTGGATCGTGCCGGCTGTACAATAGACCCGGCGTCCGATGAACGGCAGGCTACCCGCGAACTGCGCATTCGCACCTTCTTCGGTCAGGTAGACCAGCCGGCATTGAAGCCTGTGGCCCGGCTAGTGTTCGAGCGATTTCCTTGTCCGATTCTGGAGGTGGTGTTCCGTTACAGAAAGGGGTGGCAGATTGATTCCATGAAACCGGCCTCGCCCGCGGACCTGACCGAGAAAGAGCAGGATCTGTTCGCCACCGCACTGGACCGGTTCAGCAGTATGGTCTGGCGTAAACCCAGAAGCCGTCAGCGGTATCGCTTTGATCTGGCCGTGCTGGTCAATCCGGAGGAAGAAATGCCTCCTAGTGATCAGGAGGCGTTGAGGCGCTTTGAACGCGCGGGCCGAAAACTCGGTATTAATGTGGAACAGATTACCCGCAAGGATTTTCTCCGCCTGCCTGAATACGATGGTCTGTTCATTCGCGAGACCACGGCAATTGATCACCACACTTATCGATTTGCCCGAAAGGCCGAAGCGGAGGGCCTGGTGGTGATCGACGATCCAGTTTCCATTTTAAGGTGCACGAATAAGGTTTTTCTGGCGGATTTGCTGAAAACCAACAAGGTGCCGACACCTAAGACACTGATTCTCTCAAAGGATCAGAAGCGGGCGGTGGAGCAGGTGATCGAGGAGATTGGCTTTCCGGTGGTCATCAAGATTCCGGATGGTGCGTTTTCGAGAGGCGTTACCAAGGCCGAAGACGAAGCGTCGCTGAGAGCCGGCCTGAAAGCGCTTTTCAAACAGTCGGCTCTGGTGTTGGCTCAGGAGTACCTCTATACCGACTATGACTGGCGCATCGGGGTGCTGGGCGGACGAGCGATTTATGCCTGCAAGTACATGATGGTGAAAGGGCACTGGCAGATTTACCAGTACGGCGAATCAAGCAGCGAGAGTGGCGACTTTCAAACCCTGCCTACTTATGAGGTTCCGAGAAAGGTAATTCAGGCTGCGCTCAAGGCCACCAGACTCATCGGTAACGGCTTGTACGGAGTGGACATCAAACAGTCAGGAAAGCGGGTGGCGGTGATTGAGGTAAATGATAATCCCAGCATTGATGCCGGGATCGAAGATCGGTTCCTTGGTGGGGAGCTTTATACGCTGGTCATGCAGGAGTTCCTCCAGCGAATGGAACAAAAGAGGGAAAAATAGAGGTGATCAGGAGTTTTTGACCCATACCCGCACACTCCCGAACCAGGGATAGCCCGTCATTGCTTTGTGAACTTCTGCCTCATTCAGGGTGTCCGCATCGGAATCCAGGAAGAGCTCCAGATGAACCTTGTTCTTGAGATAGTGAAGCCGAAGGCGAGTCTTGGTCGGATAATCGCTGATGTGTTTTTCCAGCGTGCGTTGGATATCCCCACGTGATGGAAGTTCTTCGGACGTGGGGGATAGCTCTTCATCATTTTCGGCATCAATGTGGAAGTTGATGTCCCGAATATTCTCCAGGGCCTCTCTCATGCCACTGGCGACCTGAACGCCGATCTGATGGCCTTCCGATACGCTGATATCCGGTCGCACCACCAGATGGACGTCAAGCAGGATATCCTGACCCATTTTGCGGCTGCGCAATTCGTGGATGTTGCGGACCCCATCGGTATTGCGGGCGATGGACTTCAGCATTTCGGTGTCTTCCGGCGAAATGCTGGTATCAACCAGTTCCTTTACGCTGTCCCAGGTAAATTTCCAGCCAATGTGAATAATGATGACGGCGATAACGATAGCCGCTACAACATCCAGCCAGACTAGACCGAACATTGCTCCCAGCGTTGAGACCACAACGATGACGGAGGAAAACGCATCGGTCCGGCTGTGCCAGGCATTAGCGATGATCAGGTCTGAACGAATCTGGATACCCACTCGCCGGGTGTAGTGGTAGATCCACTCTTTTCCGACCACAGAGAGTCCTGCCGCAGCAAGTACTGGCCAACCGGGAATTATATCGGCCTGGCCTTGCCACAAGCGAAGGATGTTTTCCCAGGCCAGGGCTGCACCCACGGCGATCAGAATGCTGCCGAGTACGAGAGTTCCCAGAGTTTCTATTCGCTGGTGACCATAAGGGTGGTCCTCGTCGGGTTCCTGTCGGGAAACCCGCATTACACCCAGCACAACGAGGTCGGAGGCAACATCACTAAAGGAGTGTATGCCGTCGACAAGCAGCGCCTGGGAGTGAAAAACGGCACCTGCGATGACTTTGATGACGCCCAGCACAGCGTCAAGAATCATGCCGATGATTGTGACCTTGGAAGCAGCCCTGGCCTCGGCGGAATAGTTATCTCGCCGAGCAGAATCTGCTTGAGGCAAATCGTTCATTTAAAATGCTCCGAACCGGGGCGGGAATTTCAGTATAACCTTATTGCTGAAACTTGGGCATCTGTACCAAAAACCAGGGTGGCGCTGCACCATTTATGCACAATATGACCAAAAGATGCCTGGCTAACATTTTGTTCATCTAACGGCAATGGTCTGTCAAAAAAATTATAACTCGTTGAAAATAAAGATAAAAATAACTGGTCAAAAAATGATCAATTTGTAGATTGGCGCAGTTATCAAGGGATGGGCGAGGTTGCTACAAGTTTTTCAACAGAGTTATCCACAGATTTCGTGGAAAAGCATCTGAGACCCCCGTGGTATAACAAGTTAGATGCGTTTCGCCTTTTCCGTGCGATGCTGTGGAAAAGTTTCGGTATACTCCGCCCACCATTTTGCAAGGAGTTTCTTCGATGTACGGACTGATTCGCAGCCTGCTGTTTCGTCTGCCTCCAGAGCAGGCTCATAATCTCGCACTTGGCGGCCTGGATGCGTTATATCGCCTGGGATTGCTCGGCCCGTTTTCCGCGAAGGTTGAGCCACTGCCCGTGCGCGTCATGGGGCTGGATTTCCCCAATCCTGTCGGGCTGGCTGCCGGTCTGGATAAAAATGCAGATCACCTGGATGCTCTGGGGGCACTCGGCTTTGGCTTCATCGAAGTAGGCACAGTCACTCCGCTGGCCCAGCCGGGAAACCCGAAGCCAAGAATGTTCCGGTTGCCAGAGCATCAGGCCATTATCAATCGCATGGGTTTCAATAATGATGGTCTGGAACATCTGGTAGAGCAGGTCGACCAGCGACGCTACGCCGGCATCCTCGGTATCAATGTGGGGAAGAACAAGGATACCCCCAACGACCAATCCGAATCGGATTACCGAAAGGGGATGGCAGCGGTTTATGATCCGGCGGACTACATCACCGTCAATGTGTCTTCGCCGAACACGCCGGGCTTGCGTGACCTTCAGTTCGGCGATTCGTTAAAGAATCTGCTGGACGCCATCAAGGACGAGCAGGGTGTGCAGGAAAAGAAGCACGGACGTTACGTGCCGGTGGCGGTGAAGATCGCTCCGGATATGGACGATGAAGGTATTCGTTTTGTCGCCCAGGCCCTCAGGGACTCCGGTTTAGACGGTGTGATTGCCACCAATACGACTATTTCCCGGGATGCTGTGACTGGCCATCCCTTTGCCGGAGAGGCGGGCGGGCTCAGCGGTGCTCCAGTCCGCGAGGCGTCGGTGAGGGTGATACAAGCGCTGCACGCCGAACTTGGAGAGAGCCTGCCCATCATCGGGGTTGGCGGCATTACCGATGGCGAGAGCGCCGCGGAGAAAATCAGGGCAGGAGCGAAGCTGGTTCAGATCTATACAGGCTTTATATACCGCGGACCAGAACTGATTCGTGAGGCGGTTGAGGCGATCCGGAAGGAGCAGGTGGTGGGTAGCCGGTCCTGAGGTGATCCGGGCGTGCTTGCGCAGAAATAAAATGGGCCCGCTTAGCGGGCCCGTGCGGGGAATAAACCCCGTTGCGCTTCGTCGCATGGTACGGGGCGGGAGGCCCCGTTTCGGTTATTCGTAGAACTTTACTAGATTGTCGTTTGCCTTAGCTTGTCTTGTGTACTGAAAAACCAGATTAAGATCCGGGGCTTAGAGTCTGTGCGTCATGCCGACGTGACGTTGGAGAGTTTGTGAATGCCGGAAACGCCGGTCATACCCTCCCAATTATCGGTGCGACCTTCTCGCCAGCCGTTCAGCCATTCCTGGCGAACTTCGGCTTGTTCATTTGGGCAGCTGTCTTTCGGCTTACCTGACACGCCAGCGAGATAACCCCGCTTGTATGCACGTGCGTACATATCTCTTTTCTGTCTTTTCATGCCGTTCCTCACTAATGGATTAACAGAACAAGCGTGTACACATCTGCAGTGGCTGCGACAATGGCTACCCGTTGCGGGATAAGTCCTTATTGTCATTACAAGCCAGAGCAGTCAGGATCCTGTTAACGGAGGAAAATACCTTCCTCCTGAACGACGCGTCACCTAAAAGGTAAGTCCAACGTCGTGCCGATGTACACTAATTATTTAATCTATGTGACGTAATTCTTATAGTTTCACGCAATAAACTTTCCAGCCTTCTAAGCAAAAAAGTCTTTATTCCAGAAACTTACGAGAACCCTCTTCTGACCGGGAGCCAGCCTTGTCCACGTGTGTCTTTTTCGTAACCTGCCCGAAGGGTGTTGAATACCTTCTGGAGGACGAACTCCGTACTTTTGGTATGACCCCCACCCGTAATGCACCTGCCGGAGTGTGGGCCGAGGGCTCGCTGGCGTCCGGCTACAGGGCATGCCTGTGGTCCCGGCTCGCGAACCGGGTCATCCTGCATGTTCAGGAAATTGCCGCTGGCAGTGGAGACCAGCTGTACGACGGTGTCCTTGGGGTCGACTGGAGCCAGCACATCCCGGTTAATGGCAGCTTCAAGGTGACCTTTCTCGGTCAGAACAGCGCGATTCGCAACACCCAGTTCGGCGCCCAGCGAGTCAAAGACGGCATCGTGGATGCCTTCCGGGCTGCGGGCATCAAGCGGCCCGAAGTCAGCCCCAAAACGCCGGATGTGACCGTTTCTGCCCGGTTAAACCGGGGGCGATTGGCCCTTGGTATTGACCTGAGTGGCCAGAGCCTTCACATGCGGGGCTATCGGACTGACAAGGGATTGGCGCCTTTGAAGGAGAACCTGGCGGCAGCGCTGCTGCTGCGTTCGGGATGGCCTGATATTGTCGGGCAGGGCGGCGATTTCGTTGATCCCATGTGTGGTTCTGGAACGCTCGCTATTGAGGCAGCAATGATGGCGCTGGACATGGCGCCCGGCCGGAAGCGCGACCGGTTTGGCTTCGAGCGTTGGCCTGGCCATCAGCCCGAGATCTGGCTGGAGCTGAGGCAGGAAGCCGAGCGCCGAGCCCATGAGGGTAAACAAGGGCGGATACCCCGCATTGCGGGGTTCGATATGGATAGCCGGGTGATTTCCACTGCCTGGAAAAACATCCAGCGAGCCGGACTCGAAGGCATTGTTCATGTTGAATGTCGGGCTGTCGAGTCCCTTTCTCTGGATGGTGACTGGTCTGAGACAGGACTCGTTCTGGCTAACCCGCCGTATGGGGAGCGTTTGAGCGAACGCCATGAGTTGGGGGCGTTGTACCGGTCACTGGGCGATGCCGTGAAGCGTGTGGCCCAGGGCTGGCGGCTGGGGGTCTTCACTGGCGCCCCGGAGTTTGGCCGTTCTATTGGTCTGCGCAGTTACAAGCAGTACAGGCTGTTCAACGGCAAGCTGCCTGCGCAGCTTCTGCTGTTCTCGGTGGATGAGGCCAGTGAGGTGACACCGCGGGAACCACATGAACCCGGCAAGCTGACACCAAGAATTGCCAACGAAGAGCGGGCCTCGATGTTTCGTAACCGGCTCAGGAAGAATCTGAAAGCGATCGGGCAATGGGCGCGCAAACAGGGTATCGGCTGTTACCGCCTGTACGATGCCGATATGCCGGAATACGCGCTGGCTATTGATCTATATGAGGGGCATGTGCACGTTCAGGAATACGCCGCTCCCAAATCCATCGATGAGCGCTCGGCTCGGGAGCGTCTGGCTGAAGCGATGGCGGTTATTCCCGAGGTTCTCGACGCTGATCCGGAGCTCGTGGTCCTGAAGCAGCGCCAGCGTCAAGCCGGTACCCAGCAGTATGAAAAACAGGCGTCCAGTGATGAGTTTTTCGAGGTTCATGAGCACGGCTGTCGATTCAAGGTAAACCTGAAGGATTATCTGGATACGGGGCTTTTCCTGGATCACCGACCCGTTCGGTACTGGATCCAGCAGCATGCCCATGGCAAACGGTTTCTCAATCTGTTTTGCTATACCGGCGCGGCTACCGTCCACGCAGTGGTTGGTGGCGCCAGCCGGTCACTGAGTCTGGATATGTCCAAAACCTATGTGAACTGGGCGCGGGATAATCTGGCCCTGAATGGCGCGGACACTAGGAAGCATAGGGTTGAGCCTGCTGATTGTTTGGCCTGGCTTGCGGCGAAACCGGCTCAGGGGGAGATCTTCGATCTGATCTTCATGGATCCGCCCACTTTCTCAAACTCTGCACGCATGGAGGGTGTGCTGGATATTCAGAAGGACCACGGGGCCATGGTGCGGCAGGCGATGGCGCGGCTTTCTGCGGACGGGCTGCTGATCTTCTCGAACAATTTCCGGCGCTTTAAGCTGGATGAGTCGATTGAGAGCGAGTTTGAAGTCCAGGAGGTAAGTGCCAGTACCATCGATCGGGATTTCCAGCGAAACCAGAAAATCCATCGGTGCTGGCATATTCGTCACAAGGGCTGAGCTCAGAATTCGTAGCGAACGCCGCTGTTGAACTGGAAGGTGTTGACTTCGGTGAGGGTGTCCTCGAACAGGTTGCCGCCTTCCAGTACAAAGTAAACGTTGTCCAAAACTTCGTAATCGAGGCCGGCAATCCAGCTCTTGCTGAAGGCACTTTCGGGGAATTCCTCCTGGAGTTGTGGGAAAGCGTACCGGGCTTCTTCGTTGGGCAAATCGGCGTCACCGCCAATGTACGAAAAGCCAAATTGCCCGTAGATATTGGCGCCTTCGCCAAGGTGGTAGTGAAGGCCAATATACCAGCTGGCGAAGTAATCAACGTTCAGGGATGCTCCGGTATTACCTATGTCGGCTTCCTTGAAGCCGCCGCCCAGTCGAAGCTCTACATGGAACAGTTCGCTGATATGGTCCCCAGCGACCAGCGTCACGCCGCTGCCCCAGCCATCGTTGTATTGCTGCGTGCGCCCGCCCCCCTCTAAAGGGACTCGCTCCAGTACGGACCGATAATTGAACAGTGATCCCAAAACACCCACGTAGTACAGATCCTCACGGAATTTTTCCTGTGCGGATGCAAGCGGAGCGGCAGTCAATGTGGGTGTGATCAATGCAGCGAGCAGGGATGTTCGCAGGACCTTGTTCATTGTTGTCGGGCTTCCTGACTTCAGCGGATACGGGCCCGATTTTGCCTTGTGTAACCAACTGTTACGTCGACCCGTGTCACACTTCCCTGTGCCAGGCGGGTTTGGTTGGGGTTATCCGTCCAGAAGGCCTTCTCCACGCGCCAGTAGCAGCAGGGCATATACCCCGTTTTCCGGCAGCTGAGGTTCAAGCCCTTCATCGATCATCAGCTGCCGGCGCTGGTCTTCCAGCGTGTCGATGTCCAGTCCGGTAATGAGTTCAGCAATCGGGGCAATTTCAAACGGTGGTTCCTGGCCTACGGCACCGAACAGCTTATCGATGAGAATTTCGTCCGGATCAAAACCGTCGACGTAAACCGTCTGGTCAGGAAGGTCCTGGTGGAGTTCGCGAACCAATTCCAGCAGCGGGACACCCTGTTCTTCCAGGTAGTTCAGGTCGACATCCCCAAGATCGCCATCGGCGGGCAGCCAATCGTCGTCGGGCGCGATGATGACGGTCTTCATGCGCCCATCGCCCAGGGACCAGGCAATTGCCGTGGGAAACAGGGCATCGTCGGTTTGGCAGTATTCGATATCGAGAAATCTGGGTGTGGACACGGCGGGCTCCTGAGTTTCAATACCGCAAGGGTAGTGGATGTCCGTTGAATCGGTATTAAGGCGAAACGGCTTCATGCGATACTGTACCCGTCATTATCATTCAATCAGGAACATCATGGAACACACTGAATTTAACAAAGAACTTCTGTCGTTTCTGAATGCGTCACCGACGCCTTGGCATGCCGTGGAAACCATGAAGGCAACGCTGAAAGCGGCCGGTTTCAGGGAGTTGGACGAGCGGCAAGAGTGGGCGCTGGACAGTGGCCAGGGGTATTTCGTGACCCGTAATGGCACGTCTATCGTTGCGTTCCGGACGGGGTCCAAAGATGTGACCACATCGGGCATCCGTATGGTCGGGGCGCATACTGACAGTCCTTGTCTGAAAGTGAAGCCCAACCCGGATCTGCGCCAGACGGGATATTTCCAGCTTGGCGTCGAGGTATATGGCGGCGTCCTGCTGAACCCGTGGTTTGACCGTGACCTGTCCCTGGCGGGCCGGGTGACTGTGCTGGATAGTGAAGGCAAGGTGCGTGACACTTTGGTCGATTTCAAGAAGCCGATTGCGTTCATTCCCAGCTTGGCCATTCATCTGGACCGCGAAGCCAACAACAGCAAGACGGTCAATCCTCAAACAGATCTCCCGCCCGTGGTCATGCAGGTTGCGGAGACTGACGAGACAAGTTTTGTGGATCTGCTCAAAGAGCAGATTGCCAAAGAGTCCGGGCTGGCTGTCAGCAAGGTCCTGGGTTACGAACTGAGCCTTTACGACACCGCTGAAGCAGCCTATGTGGGTCTCCGGGATGAGTTCATTGCCTCCGCCCGTATGGACAACCTGTTGAGCTGCTACATCGGCCTGCAATCGCTGCTGAATACCTCCGGGGACGAGGCCGCGCTGCTGGTGTGCAATGATCACGAGGAGGTGGGCAGTGTCTCCGCCGAGGGTGCTCAGGGGCCGTTTCTCTCAGCGGTGCTGGACCGCTGGTGCGGAGCTGCGAAGGCGAGGGCGGTTGCTCATTCGATGATGATCTCCGCGGACAATGCCCATGGCATCCATCCGAACTACCTGGACAAGCACGATCAGAACCATGGCCCGATCCTGAACCAGGGACCGGTTATCAAGATCAATCACAACCAGCGCTATGCCACCAATAGTCGCTCTGCAGGCGTCTACCGCCACATCAGTGATGAGTTGGGGTTGCCCCATCAGAGCTTTGTGGTTCGCAGTGACATGGCCTGTGGGAGCACGATCGGGCCTCTGACGGCTGGTAACCTGGGTGTGACCACGCTGGATATCGGTGTGCCCCAGTTCGGTATGCATTCCATTCGTGAGCTCATTGGCTCTGAAGATGGCTATACTCTTTATCGGGTGCTGACCGAATTCATGCAGCGGGAACAGGTTCTCTAGGGCCTGAACGAAAAATGCCGCTGTTCCGTATGGAAGAGCGGCATTTAGGAATAAGTGGCTCCCCGAGCTGGGCTCGAACCAGCGACAAACGGATTAACAGTCCGTTGCTCTACCAACTGAGCTATCGGGGAACATCGTCGAAGTGGCGCGCATATTAAGGGCTTTAAGAGGCCGGGTCAACCCCCTGAATTGACAGGTTAAAAATTGTACTTCTTTTGCTGTTCAGGCGCTTGTAGTGGCAGGAAAAAAGCGACAGGGAGATGTTGATATGACAGCTATGGAATCGGCTCCACACCCTTTACCCGAAAACTTCTGGTTTGATGGCATGGCGTATCGACCACCTCATTGGCTACGCAGTGGTCACGTGCAATCGGTCTGGCCTACGTTGTTCCGAACGGTAAGCCTGACCGAGCCCCACCGGGAAGCGTTGGCCACGGATGACGACGACGAACTCCAGCTCGACTGGTACCGGCAGGGCAGCGACCGCCTCGCTGTCATTTCCCACGGCCTGGAGGGACATAGCCGTCGGCCTTACGTGCTTGGCCTGGCTCGGGCTCTGATGAGTGCGGGCTGGGATGTGCTGGCCTGGAATTATCGCTCATGTGGCGGCGTGATGAATCGGCTGCCCCGTTTCTACCACAGCGGCGCCACGGAAGATCTGGAGCGAGTGCTGGGGCATGTCCTTCTCAAGTCCTATCGGAAAATCTCTCTGGCTGGCTTCAGTATGGGCGGCAATCTGACGCTGCTGTACCTGGCTCAGAAGGGCGAACGGGTTGATAGTCGTATCTGTGGCGCAGTGACCTACTCTGTGCCCTGTGATCTCGCTGGCAGCGCGGAAGTACTCGCCCGGCCAAGCCGGAAGATCTACATGCGGCGATTCTTGAAGGATCTTCAGACCAAAATGCAGGTAAAGGCCGAAAGATACCCGGAAATCATCGATATTTCAGGCTTTGAGAAGATTCAGAATTTCCGCCAGTTTGATGATCTCTATACGGCGCCCTTGCACGGCTTCCGGGACGCCGACGACTACTGGGCTCAGGCATCCGCCTTGCCACGTCTCAAGGACATTCGTGTGCCGGCGCTGATGGTCAACGCCGCTGACGACCCGTTCCTGTCCAGGCATTGTTTCCCGGAAGCGCGAAGTGTGCTGGGTAGCTATGTAAGGGCAGAGTATCCCCGCTGGGGAGGGCATGTCGGTTTCGTCGAACACGCCCGGGACGGCTACTACTGGTCAGAGCGCCGAGCCATATCCTTCCTTAAAAATGAAGTCTGACGTCCGTCGGACCTCAGTCCAGTCTGGGGCGCAGGGCGGGCCATATATTGTCCAGTAGGCGGGGTTGGGCCTCGGCGGTTGGGTGGATGCCGTCGTCCTGCATAAAGCCTTCCTGGTCGTAGATGCCATCCAGGAAAAAGGGCACCAGTGCGGTGTCAAAACGCTCAGACAGCTTCGGGAAAATGTCGGCGAACATCTGCGTGTACCGCTGGCCATAATTGGGCGGAATTTGCATGCCGACCAGCACGGTTTCAGCCCCTGATGCTTGTACCCGACTGATCATATCCGCCAGGTTCGACTCGATGACGTTAGGCGGAAACCCCCGGAGCCCATCATTTCCGCCGAGTTCAATGACCACCACGTCCGGATCGTGCTCCTCCAGCAGCCCGGGTAGACGACGGGCACCGCCGTCAGTTGTCTCGCCTCCGATGCTGGCATTCACCACCTGCCACTGGGGCAGGCCATCGTCGTCCAGCCGTTTCTTCAGCAACTGTACCCAGGC
Organism: Marinobacter suaedae; assembly: GCF_030519635.1. NCBI lineage: Bacteria > Pseudomonadati > Pseudomonadota > Gammaproteobacteria > Pseudomonadales > Marinobacteraceae > Marinobacter > Marinobacter suaedae. The sequence continues at coordinate 139,491 of NZ_JAUMIS010000002.1, forward strand.
TCGCTCCGTGGGCACACCGTGGGCGGCGCTCAGGCTGTCGCCAAGGATGAGTATGGTGTTCGCGCTGGCGTAGAGCGGAGCAACGAAACACATGAACAGGAGGAAAACTATTGATCTGGCGGTCACTTGTGCCGTATTCATAGCAATATTATTTACTCTGTGTGGCGTTCAATACATTCGTTTTCAAAACCGGGAGTTTTCGTGAATCAGATGGCCCATCCCAATTCCGACCAGAGGCAGCCCATGCTCAAGGTGTCCCACCTGACCCATCGGGTCAGCCTTGAAACCGATACGTTAACGATCTTGCAGGGGGTCAATCTGGAAATCAATCGTGGCGAGTCTGTGGCGATTGTTGGCCGCTCCGGTTCCGGGAAGACCACGTTGCTGGGATTACTGGCGGGCCTCGATACGCCCAGTGAAGGAAAGGTCGAGCTCGATGGTTCGGTCATCAGTGATTTGAGTGAGGATGCGCGGGCACAACTTCGGGCACGACGAGTCGGGTTTGTTTTCCAGTCTTTCCAGTTGCTGCCGGCCCTGACGGCTCTGGAAAACGTCATGCTCCCGTTGGAACTGGCGGGTATCGAACAACCCGAAGCCCGCGCCAGGGAGTTGCTTGAGCGTGTTGGGCTGGGGGAGCGCTTGGGCCATACGCCCCGCCAGCTGTCCGGCGGCGAGCAGCAACGGGTGGCCATCGCCCGGGCCTTTGCGTCGGATCCAGTCGTCCTGTTTGCCGACGAACCGACGGGCAATCTGGATAACCGAACCGGCCAGTCTGTTTCGGACCTGCTCATGGCCCTGAACCGGGAACAGGGCACGACCCTGGTCATGGTGACCCACGATGAACAGTTGGCGGCACGCTGTGGCCGTCAATTTCACATCGAGGCGGGCGAATTGACGGAGCCGGAATCGGCCCGGGAGGCCGCTGACTGATGGTTGCCGCTGAGAAACTGATGTCCGTGCGCCGGGATTGGCGCGAGCGGGATGTACGGGTGGTTCTGGTGGCACTGATCATTGCCGTAGCCACTGTGGCCACCATTGCCCTCTTTGCCAGCCAGCTTCAGCGCACGTTGGTGACGTCCGCCAGTTCCTTCCTTGCGGCGGATCGCCAATTGGAGGCAGAAAACGGCCGGGAAATCCCCTCGGAGTGGATGCATGAGGCAACCCGCCGCGGCCTGGAAACAGGACGCATGATCGAATTCTCCACAATGGTGTTCGGGAGCAGCGGCTTCCAGCTTGTGTCGGTCAAAGCCGTCAGTGACGAATACCCGCTGCGGGGTGAAATTGAATTCCAGGCCTCACCAGACGGTACCCGAACACTGGCCAGTGGCGGACCTGCGCCCGGCGAAGTCTGGATCAATCCCAGGCTGCTTCGTTTGCTGGAGCTTGAGATCGGCGACTCACTGGATGTGGGTAGTCGCAGCCTGACGGTGTCTGGACTACTGATCCGCGAACCGGACGGCGGTTTTCGGCTTTCGGCGCTGGCGCCCAGGGTGATGATGCACGTAGACGACGTGCCCTCGACTGGTGTGATTCAGGAAGGTAGCCGGGTCGAATATGTTTACCTGTTTGCTGGCGAGGAACCGGTTCTGGACGAGTACCACGAGTGGCTGAAACCCCAGCTTCACCCCAGTCACGAATGGGAAGGGGTTCGGGACGGAGAAACCTTTTCCCGCTCACTCCAGCGGGCCGAGCGATTCCTTCTCTTGGGTGGAAGCCTGGCGGTTCTCTTGGCATCGGTGGCCGTGGCGGTCGCCAGTCGGCAGTATTCCCTGTCACAGCGAGATACCGTTGCATTGCTGAAAACCCTCGGGCTCAATGGCGCCGGCATTGGCAAACTCTATCTCCGTCGTCTCGCCCTGTGGGGCTTGGTGGGCGTCGTGGGTGGTCTGCTGGTCGCTCTTCCGTTGTTCTGGTTGCTGACCCGAATACTTAGTGATGTGCTGGAGCGGCCAGTGGATTTCTACCTTGATCCCGCTGCGTTAGCGCCTGCCTTACTGACTGCGCTGGTGTCTCTGTTTGCTTTTGCGTATCCGCCCATTCGGCGGCTTAGGCAAGTACCCGCCATGCGGGTATTGCGGAGTCAGCCCGGTGAAACTGGTCGGGAGGCCATTCCGGATATCGTTGTCGCCATTCTCGCGGTGTTCGGTCTGGTCTGGCTGTATGCTGGCGAGCTGGTTCTGGTGGTGTCCCTGCTGGGTGGACTGGTGTTGTTGCTGGCGGTGCTTGCCCTGGTTGGCTGGGCGTTGATGGCGTTGCTTCGCCACGTGAAGGGCGGTGGTAATGCCTGGCGACTGGCGCTGGTGGGACTGTATCGCCACCGTCGTGCCAGCCTCTCCCAGATGGCGGTTTTCTCCATGACCCTGATGCTCGCTGCGACTCTGGTACTGGTACGCTCGTCGCTGCTGGACGACTGGCAGGCACAGTTGCCGGAAGACACCCCGAATCATTTCTTGATCAACATATCACCGGGTGCGGTGGAAGAGGTGAGCGAATACTGGCAGGACAACGGTCAGCCCCTGAGCCAACTCTATCCTATGGTGCGGGGCCGGTTGACGGAGCTGAATGGCCGACCGGTTAAGGATGCGGTCAGTAAGGACGAGCGCATCAATGCGCTGAATCGGGAGCTGAATCTGACCTGGATGGTCTCGTTGCCAGCGGATAACGAAATCATTGAGGGTGCCTGGTTCAAGGAGGGACAGACGGAGGGCGTATCCGTTGAATCCCAGCTCGCCGGACGGCTCGGACTTCAGATTGGTGATCGGCTGACCTTTACTATTGGCTCGGCCAAAGTGACCGAGCCGGTGACCAGTATCCGTACCGTCCAGTGGGACAGTATGAAACCCAATTTCTATATGGCGTTTCCTCCCAACGGAGGGCTGACGGATATGCCGGCCACCTGGATAACCAGCTTCTACCTGCCGGACCAGGATAAGCAGGCGCTGAACGAGTTTTCCCGTCGGTTCCCAACGATTTCAGTGCTGGAGATTGACCACATCATCGAGCGTATACAGCTGATTGTCGGTCAGGTGACCCGGGCGATTGAGGCCATACTCGCTCTCATACTGGCGGCGGCGCTGGTGGTAATGGCTGCGGTGGTCAGTGCCACGCTGAAAGATCGACAGCGCGAAGGCGCCTTGTTGCGAACCCTGGGTGGCCGTCAGTCCCTGTTGGTACGCAGTACCATGATGGAATTTGCGCTGCTGGGTGGCTTCGCGGGATTAATCGGGGTTGCTGCAGCCGAGGCTGCGGTCTGGGCACTGCAATATGGCATGTTCGAGGGCAGCTTCCAGTGGCATTGGCCAATTGTGATTTCAGTACCGCTGGTCAGTGCGGTGGTCCTGGCGCTGTTTGGTCGCTGGCAACTGGGGCCTGTGCTGAATGTATCGCCGATGCTGTTACTGCGCCGGCTGGAATAATACGGGACTTCACTTGTTCTCGGCCTGGCTCCCGAACGGTCGCACCCCGCTCGGGCGGGGTGTAAAGCCAGGCCAACTTCGCTTCAACCATGCGCTCTCTTCAGGTGCTGCTAGTCTTAATCTGATACCAGATTGGAGACAGCAGCCATGGAGCGCTCACCCTGCTTTCGATTGTTCTCAGCCATCGCATTAACCTGCCTGCCCGCAACGGCTTTACTGGCACAGGATTTACGCCCACCCGAAGGGGAAAACACCGCCATCCAGAAGTCCTATTCCCCGTTTGTGGGGCAGGACTTTCCCCAGAACGTGTATTTCGGTGATACCCATCTTCATTCTTCCTGGTCTACCGATGCCGGAATGGCAGGGGCCACCCTGGGACCTGAAGAGGCCTATCGCTTTTCGCGAGGCGAGGAGGTTATCAGCCATCTTGGGTACCCGGTAAAGCTGAATCGCCCCCTCGATTTTATTGTCCTTGCCGACCACGCAGAGAATTTTGGCCTCGCCGAGTTTATCCGGCAGGATGCGCCCGTTGTTCAGGACACTGAGAAGGGTCGGGAGTGGTATAAGCTGGTTAAGTCCGGAAAGGGCTATGACGCGTTTATCGACTGGTTGCGCCTGACTGCAGAGGGGACCGATGGCATCGATAGCATCAAGATGCAGCGGATTGCGTGGGATTCAGCTACAACACGGGCAGATCACTTCTACCAACCCGGTGTGTTCACCACCTTTGTCGGGTTTGAATGGACTTCGCAGCCCAAAGGCAACAATTTGCACCGCGTCGTGGTTTTCCGGGACGGTAAAGAGCGTGCCATGAATGTGGTTCCGTTCTCTGCCTACGATAGCGACGACCCGGAAGCGCTCTGGAAATACATGCAGGCCTATGAGGATGAAACCGGCGGATCCATGCTCGCGATTCCCCACAACGGCAACCTGTCCAATGGATTTATGTTCAACGATGTCACCCTGTCCGGTGATGAGCTGGATGCGGACTACGCCAAGCGTCGTATGCGCTGGGAGCCCCTCTACGAGATGACCCAGGCCAAGGGAACAGGAGAAGCGCATCCCTTGGTTTCGCCCGACGATGAGTTTGCCGGTCAGGAGCTTCTTGATGGCGGGAACATTACGGGTTCGGAACCGAAGGAACCTGACATGCTACCGCGAGAGTATGCACGCCCGGCGCTGATTCGGGGCCTGGCCTACGAGGAAGAACTCGGCGTTAACCCTTTCAAGTTTGGCATGATTGGAGCGACCGACAATCATACCGCACTGCCAACCACCCGTGAGGACAACTGGTTCGGTAAGGCCCACATTGTGGAGCCTTCGAAGCATCGTTTTGAAGATGTGTTGATCGAGGCAGAAAATCCAGAGCTCAATATCTATGCGACGGATTTGTCTGCGGCTGGTTTGATGGGCGTCTGGGCGACAGAAAACACCCGAGAAGCCATTTTTGACGCCATGCTGCGTAAGGAAGTTTTTGCAACGACCGGGTCGCGGATTCGCCTGCGTATGTTTGCAGGATGGGACTTCGAACCAGAGGAGGCTCAACTGGCGGACTTTGCCACTCAGGGATACTCCAGAGGCGTTCCCATGGGCAGTGACCTGAGAACCGCCCCAGACGGTGCTAAAGCGCCCACCTTCCTGGTTCGGGCATTGCGTGATCCGGACGGCGCCAATCTGGATCGGATTCAGATGGTCAAAGGCTGGATAGGCACGGATGGCGAGACCATGGAGAAAATCTGGGATGTCGCCTGTGCAGACGGTCGAGAGGTGAGTGACGATCGTTGTGATGGCGATGTGGGCAACACCGTCAACGTGGCCGAGGCGACCTACACCAACAATATTGGCGATGCCTTCCTGGCTGGCCACTGGATGGATCCCGACTTTGATCCTGATCAGCGGGCTGTTTACTACATTCGGGTTCTTGAAATCCCCACGCCCCGATGGACCGCCTACGACGCCAAGTTTTTTGATGTAGAAATGCCTGAAGGAACCGCGATGGAAGTGATTGACCGGGCTTACTCATCGCCCATCTGGTACACGCCAGAGGGTTAAAGATCGGAACCGCATGGACGAATTGCCAAGGACTGGTTTTGGGCAATAGTTGTTAAAGGCAGTAATATTTGCGGGAAAGAAATTGTTCAGTAAGACAAAAAAACCAGCGATTTTAGTCGCTGGTTTTTCTTTTCAGCGGGCTACTCCGTAAAGCGGACCCGTTGGTGATTATGCCCAGGCGCGTCGGAGGACCGCTTTGGCATCGTCCAGGGTGACTTCTTTCGGATTGAACATAATGGAGCCGTCATCCAGTGCCATTTCGGCAATCCGGTCCAGCTGGGCTTCCTCAACCTTGCCGGTTTCCTTCAGCGTCCGTGGCAGTTTGCAGTGACGATAGAGCTGGTCGCGCAGCTTGCGAATGGCTGAAATGCTGGCCTCTGCTCGACGGCTGGCTGGGGTGGAGGAATAGACCTCCGGGCCTTCCAGATAAAGCAGCAGTTCGCCGAGAGGTTCGCGGATATCCTCAAGATTGAATTCCAGCACGTAAGGCAGGTACAGGCTCATGCACAGGCCGTGGGGCAGGTGGCAGATAGCACCCGTGGCGTGCCCGAGGGCGTGCACCAGGCCCACCATGGAGTTCGAGAAGGCAATGCCCGCCATGGTCGAAGCCTGCGCCAGTTCAAGGCGGCCCTCGGAGTCCTTCGGATTGTCCATCACCTGCAGCAGGGACGTGCTGATCTTCTTGATAGCAGCGGTCGCGTAGGCGTCACTCAGCGGGTTCTTGGCCATGCAGGTAAACGCTTCGGTGGCGTGGGTCATGGCATCCATGGCGGTGGCAGCGGTAATGTGCGCCGGCAGCGTCAAAGTCATGCGCGGATCAATGATTGCGGCGTTGGGCAGCAGGAACGAGGAAGAAAACGGCAGCTTCACGCCCTTGGACTCGTCGGTGATGACTGCCACTGCGGTGACTTCCGAGCCGGTCCCGGCGGTGGTGGGCACCACGAAGAAAGGCTTGAGTGGATGCTTGAGAACACCCGCACCACTGTACTTGGAAAGATCGTTCCCCCCTTCTGAAACCAGAATATTGACGGCCTTGCCGGTATCAATGGCGGACCCGCCGCCCACGGCAATAATGGAATCGCACTTCTCCTGGCGGTAAACACCCGCGATATCGCGTACTACGGAGGTGGATGAATCGGGCGGAACGTCGTCGTAAATGCTGACAATTTCCAGGCCGCTCTCTTCACAGGCTGCAATCACAGGGTCCAGCAGCCCCGCCGCGCGAACGCCTTTGTCAGTAACAATCATCGGGCGCTTGGCAGCCAGGCCGGTCAGTTCGTAGGGGATGTGCTCAAGGGCAGACTTGCCGGCAATGACTTTGACCGGGCAGAAGAATTCGTAATATTTGTTAGTCATGATGCTCTCACGGTCTCGACGAAATTGGTTGCAACTTTCAGGTAGATTCGGGCGGCACTGATCAGTTTTTCGGGAAGTCCGAGGTCTGCGGGGTATTCCTTCACCGCGCGTTCTGCAATCAGCTTTGGCAGGATGAACGATTCCAGACGATTCAGAACCCGCGTCATGCGCACCGCGTAACTGATATCACCATCCACCAGCATCCGGTCATTGGCAAAGGCCACGGAGGTTTTCTCCTGGAAGGAGAGCACCAGAAAAGCATGGGCGATGTGCTTGAACTGGATGGAAAGATCCACTGGGCGGGGTGCAGAATCTCCGTGGTACTTGAATCGCCCCAGACCGGTGTGCTCGACGATAAGGCGAGCACCATCAGGCATCACCATCATTTCGAACAGAAACCCGTCGGGCAGGGCTTCGGCTTCCTTGTTCACTGTTTTGTCTACTTCGCTGACCGCCTGAAGGGCGCGTCCCATGACCTGGAACATCACCTCTACGTAGAGCCGGCGAGCCTGGAAGATCATCGGCTGAATCCGTTTTGTGAGCATTGCCGTTTTTCCGTTGGTTGTTGGTCTTTTCTGATTTTTAGAGCTATTACTCTAAATGTCAATGCGGCGCGTGACAGTGAATGACAGTCGGTGCGGCAAACTGCAGAGCAGGGCACAAAAAAACCGAGGCTTTCCGGCCTCGGTTTTTGTTGATGGTTACCCCTGTCGATTCAGGGCTTCCAGCTTTTGCCTGGCTTCATTGCCTACATCCCCGCCGGCTTCGGCGGCTTTGCGGTAGTAGCCAGCGGCTTCATCCTTGTTGCCCTGCCTGGCGGCAACGTCTCCCATCCGCAAAAAGCCGATGGATGTCGGAACCACCCGATTTGCCTGAGTCAGGTTTTCCCGTGCTTCGTCCAGATTGTTCAATTCCAGGGCGTTCATGCCGTTGTAGAGGCGATAGAGGAACATTTCCGGGTAGAGGGAGACTGCCTTGTCGAAGTCCTTGGAAGCCTGGTCTGGCTTCTTCATCCCTTTGTAGATCTGCCCGCGCAGGGAATAGAACAGTGCCTCATCCGGTGCCAGTTTGATGGCCTCGTTGATTTCCTTCAGGGCTTCGTCAGTTTTGCCTTCCGATGCCAGTTTACGTGCCTTGTCATGGGCATCGTACGCGGGCTGGAGTTTTCTGAGCGTCGCCAGTTTTCGGTCATACACATCCTTGCCACGGTAACCGCCGGCACCCACTTTGTTTACCAGCGCCTGATTCGCCTTGACCCGCGCAGCCGATGGTGGGTGGGTGGCAAACAGGCCCTGAATAAAGTCCGGATTCTGTCCCTTGGACAGCTCAAAGAAAATCTGCTGCAGTTCCACAGCGGCGGTTGGATCGTAGCCGGCCCGGCGCATGTAAAGAATGCCGTAGTAGTCGGACTCCAGTTCATCGCCCTGACTGTACTGGGCCAATGCAAGTTGCGCTCCGACGGCAGCACCACCCATGAGCAGTCCCGCCCATTCGTTGTCCGACATGGCAATGCCCAGACCGGCAACACCCGCGCTGATCAGCATCCCCTGCTGCATGCGCTGGACGCTGTGGCGGGCCGCAGCGTGGACAATTTCGTGACCCAGGACCGAGGCGAGCTGGGCTTCGTCCTGAAGCTTGGCTAGCAGGCCCCGGTTGATGGCGATTTTCCCGCCGGGCAGGGCCCAGGCGTTGGGTACGCTGCTGTTCAACACAACAAATTCATAGGGCAGGTCTGGTCGGTCGCTGACGCGGGCGAGTTTCTGGCCAACTTCCCGAACATAGATGGTCAGTTCCGGGTCCAGATAGAACTGGCCGCCCTGGGTCTGTTGGGTGGGAGTGTATTGCTCCGCGCCCATCGCCAGTTCCTTGTCCTCGGCGATCAGAGAAAGCTGGCTTTCACCGGTTACCGGATTTTTGGCGCAGCCAGCCAGCGTGAGGGCAAGGATGGCCAGGCCAAGGCAGCGAAAAAACATGGAGTGAATCACGTAAAACTCCCCTTTGATCCGTCAGCGGGTACGTTGTCCCTTTCGTGGTGTGCCATGATGTTATACCACAGGAAGGGGCAGGGACGACTGTGTGTCAGGCCATAGAATGTGGTGACAATATTCCCCTTCGCGTATCATAACTGACTGTTCTTGCGCACTTTCGTTCCGCTCAATTATTCGTGGGGCCATCATGGGCATTGTCCTTGAACTCATAGCATTGCTCTGGTTTCTGACCTGCTGGGTGGGCTATACCCAGTATTCCAAGCGCCGGGCCGGTGATCGTCCGTGCCTGTCCAACACCCTGGACCTGTATCGCGAGGACTGGATGCGGGTGATGCTGCGCCGTGAGAACCGAATTGCGGACGCCTCGGTGGTGGGAAATCTGGAACGGAACGGCGCCTTTTTCGCCTCCAGCTGCTTGCTGATCCTGGCCGGTATCATTACCGCGCTGGGTTATACCCAGGAGGTGATGGAGGTTTTCGGCACCTTGCCGTTCGGCACACTGCCAACCCGGGAGATCTGGGAGCTGCGGATGGTCATCCTGCTGGTGGTGTTCATCTACGCCTTCTTCAAGTTCACCTGGTCTATGCGGATGTACAATTTCGTGTCGGTGATGGTGGGCAGTGCGCCGCCTCCGGACGATACCAAAACCAGCCCCGCGGCCCGAGAAGCGTTTGCCCGCAGTGCCGGTAACATCTGTAACCTCGCCGGGGATGCCTTCAACCTGGGACTGCGTTCCTATTACTACGCGCTGGCGGTGGTTGGCTGGTTTATTCACCCGGTGGTGTTTATGGCGTCCTCAACCCTGGTGGTTGTGGTGCTGTATCGGCGGGAATTCTGTTCGGATGCATTGACGGCTTTGCGGGCCGGAAAGGTGTTCGAAGAACCATCGCCCGCGGCAACAGACTCGAATCAGTAATTCCAAACTTCAAGTACCAACAGGCTAAACCTGAATGAACGATGATACTCGCAGAGACCGGGTTACCCGGTTTATTGAAACACTGAATCAGGCCCGTGAACTGGGGCTGAGTGTGGAAGACGCAAAGGAAGGGGAGCTGGTGCTTTGCCTTCCTTACAGTGACCGTATCATCGGCAACCCGGAAACCGGCGTCATCCACGGTGGTGCTATTACTACCCTGATGGATACCGCCTCCGGCTCCGTCATCATTTGTGCGCTGGACGAATTTGAGCTTTGCCCAACTCTGGATCTTCGGGTGGATTACATGCGCCCGGCTGAACCGCGAAAGCCGGTCTATGCCCGGGCAGAAACCTACAAGGTGACCCGCAACATCATCTTCACCCGTTGTGAGGCCTATCAGGAAGGTGGTGAAACGATTGCCAACTGCGTCGGTACCTTTATGCGCATCGGTAAGGAAGCCACTCCCAAGGGTTACCGGGACCTGATTACCGGAGGTGAAGCATGACCGACGCGGAACTTCTGCAGTACACCCGGGATACTGGCGATTTCTCACGCATGCTGAGCAGCATTCCCTACGCCCGGTTCATCGGCCTGGAATGTGATCGCTTCGGGGATGACCTGATTTTCCGTCTGCCCAGGAAGCAGCAGAACCTGGGCAACCCCATCTTGCCGGCCATTCATGGTGGTGTGATTGGTGGCTTCATGGAATTGTCGGCAGCCCTTTATCTGATGATGTCCCAGGAAACGCCCCGGATGCCCCGAATCGTGGATTTTTCTCTGGATTACCTGCGCGCCGGGCTGGACCGTGAAACCTACGCCGAATGTAGACTGACCCGCCAGGGCAATCGGGTCGCCAACGTGATGATTACCGCCTGGCAGAAATCCCGTTCCCAACCGATAGCCACCGCCCGGGCTCATTTCCTCATTGAAGGTTGAATCTCTATCAAATCCCCTTCTTGCAGGGGCTTGAAATGCGCCGGCATGACCCCACTTTTTGCAGCAAGGTAATGAATCCGTACTGAAGCGGGTACGGAAAGGTTGCTGCGAATTGTCTGGAAATCCTGTCGCAAGGCGCTTTGTGCCCCTGCGGTGGCTCCCTTCAAGCAGCCTTCCTGTAACCGCTTTTTCTGAACTGTGCATTAAGTCAGGAGATAAAGACGCCATGACGGTTGAGTCCAAAAAAGAGACGCTTGGTTTTCAGACGGAAGTGAAGCAACTGCTTCACCTGATGATTCACTCCCTGTATTCCAACAAGGAAATCTTCCTTCGGGAGTTGATTTCCAACGCGTCCGACGCCGAAGACAAGCTGCGTTTTGCAGCGCTCAAGGATGACAGCCTGTACGAAGGCGATTCCGAACTGAAAATCCGTCTCTCCTATGACAAAGACGCCAACACCGTAACCATTGCGGACAACGGTATTGGCATGAGTCGAGAAGACGTGGTTCAGAACCTGGGTACCATCGCCAAATCCGGTACAGCGGAGTTTCTCAAGCAGCTTTCCGGCGACGAAAAGAAAGACAGCAAGCTGATCGGTCAGTTTGGTGTGGGCTTCTACTCCGCGTTCATCGTCGCGGATCGGGTAGAGGTGTTCACTCGCCGCGCCGGCGCAGACGCCAGCGAAGGTGTCCATTGGGAATCTGCGGGCGATGGCGAGTTCACCATCGAGCAGGTTAACCGTGAGCAGCGCGGTACCGAAATCGTTCTGCACCTGAAAAGTGACGCGAACGAGTTTGCCGATGGCTACCGCCTGCGCGGCCTTGTGAAAAAGTACTCCGACCACATCTCCTTCCCGGTGGTGATGAAGTCCGAATCCGAGGAAGAAGACAAGAAGGACGAAGACGAAACCGTCAACGACGCGACCGCTCTGTGGACACTGCCGCGTACCGAGATCAAGGACGAAGAGTACAAAGAGTTCTACAAGCACATTGCTCACGACTTCGAGGACCCGCTTACCTGGTCCCACAACAAGGTTGAGGGCAAGCTGGACTACACCAGCCTGCTGTACATCCCGGCCCGTGCACCGTTTGATCTGTACAACCGTGAGGCGCCCCGTGGCCTGAAGCTGTATGTTCAGCGCGTGTTCATCATGGACGACGCCGAGCAGTTTTTGCCGCTGTACCTGCGCTTTGCCAAGGGTGTGGTGGATTCCAACGACCTGTCTCTGAACGTCTCCCGTGAAATCCTGCAGAACGACAGCACCGTGGAGAGCATCCGCACCGCGCTGACCAAGCGTGTGCTGGATATGTTGTCCAAGCTGGCCAAGAAGGATCCTGAGGAATACCAGAAGTTCTGGGGCGAGTTTGGCACCGTTATCAAAGAAGGCCCGGCGGAAGATTTCAGCAACCGCGAGAAAATCGCTGGCCTGCTGCGCTTTGCATCCACCCACACCGGTGAAGCAACCCAGAACGTGTCTCTGGACGACTACATTGGCCGCATGAAAGATGGTCAGAAGAAGATCTTCTACATCACTGCTGACAACTTTACGGCCGCCAAGAGCAGCCCGCATCTGGAAGTCTTCCGCAAGAAGGGCATTGAGGTTCTGATCCTGTCCGATCGAATCGACGAGTGGATGATGGGCTACCTGAGCGAATACGACGGCAAGCAGTTCCAGGACGTTGCCCGTGGCGATCTTGACCTCGGTGAGGTGGAAACCGAAGAGGACAAGAAACAGAAGGAAGCTGCGGCTGAAGAGCACAAGGATCTGCTGGAGCGCATCAAGAAGGTGCTGGAAGATCAGGTCCAGGACGTTCGTGCGACCAATCGTCTGACCGATTCACCGGCTTGTCTGGTGGTTGGCGAGTTCGACATGGGCGCCCAGATGAAGAAGATCATGGAAGCGGCTGGCCAGAAGGTGCCGGACAGCAAACCGATCTTCGAAATCAACGTGGAGCATCCGCTGGTTCAGCGCCTGGAAAGTGAAAAGGGCGACGAGCGCTTCGGTGAACTGGCAGCCGTACTGCTGGATCAGGCCACACTGGCGAGCGGCGAGCAGCTGAAAGATCCGGGTGCCTACGTTACCCGCCTGAACCGTCTGCTGCTGGAACTGGCTAACTAAGTGGTAGGCAGCAAATCGCGGTGGACCTGAGGATTGCCCTGATGAGTGGGTAAAACTCTATCAGGGCGCTGCTCAGGCTGATCACCCAGGGCCCGGGACGGGCGTTCCGTCCGCGTCCCGGCCCGAATCCTGTCAACGTTTGCCTTGCACGATGGTGTGCGGGGCAGCTTTCCACGTAAAAGTCGCTACCCGCGTACTCTTCTATCCACTCCTCAAACTGACTACAATGCCGGCCCCGCTTAAAGATTGATCAGTCCGGAGCCGACATGCGAATCATCCTTGCCCCGATGGAAGGGCTTGTTGATGCACCTATCCGAGAAGTACTTACGACCGTCGGTGGCATCGACCGCTGCGTGACCGAATTTGTCCGGGTCACCCATGGCATGCTTCCGCCCCGGGTTTTCTACAAGTACGCCCCGGAACTTCATAACCGGTCTCTGACGCAGGTCGGTACGCCGGTGGCGCTTCAGTTACTGGGCTCCGATCCGGAACAGATGGGGCTTCACGGCGCTCGGGCAGCGGAACTGGGCGCATCCCAGGTGGACATCAATTTCGGTTGTCCGGCCAAGACCGTGAACCGCCACAAGGGTGGCTGTGTTTTGATGCGTGAGCCCGAACTCATGCATGACATCACCGCAGCCGTGCGCAGGCACGTACCCGCTGATATTCCGGTGACCGCCAAAATGCGGCTGGGATACGATGACCGCTCCATGGGCGTAGCCTGCGGCCAGGCGCTGGAAGCGGCCGGCGCGGCGGAGATTGTCATTCATGCCCGAAGCAAGGTGGATGGCTACAAGCCGCCTGCTTACTGGGAAGAGATCGCCAAAGTCCGTGAGGCGGTTAAGAACCACGTGATTGCCAATGGTGAGATCTGGACCGTGGACGACTACTGGCGTTGTCGAGAAGTTTCCGGTTGTGACGATGTGATGATCGGTCGGGGCCTGATTGCACGGCCGGACCTGGCTCGCAAAATCAAAGCCAGCCAGGCCGGTGAAGACATCCCGGATATGACCTGGGCCGAAGCGGTGGCGCTGGTGCGTGAATACGCCGAGGTGCTTCAGGGCTGGCTGGAAGATCGCTACGTGACAGGCCGCATAAAGCAGTGGATGAACTTCCTTCGTCAGGGCTTTAATGAAGCCGAAAGTCTGTGGCCTCAGGCCCGGAAAATTCGTGAGGTAACGCCGATGTTGGCTTGCCTGGAGCAAGGCGTGCAGAGATCTGATCCTTCCATCGAAGCCGCCTGAGCTTCGTTATTTTCCCTCCAGTCCGTATTTGCCAACTACATTGGAAGTAAACGACTGTGCGTTGTGACCCGACGATGAGCACATTTCGAGGACTGGAAGGAGAAACCGATGTCTACACGATCGACCCGACGAAGCAATGGGTTCGTCGCTGCTGCCGCATGCCTGATCAGCATATTCAGTGCCAGTGTACTTGCCGATGATGGGGTGGTGACCGTAACCCCCCTGGGAAGCCACGACGGGGAGTTTTGCGGGCGTGACCGCGCTCTGATTTTCGAGGATCCAAACGGCACTCGGATTCTATACGATGCCGGCCGGACGGTAGCGGGGCCTGATGACCCACGGCTCGGCAATATCGATGTGCTGCTGGTTTCCCACATGCACGGGGACCACGTGGGTGATCGCCGTATTGCCAAGGTCAATCAGGGAAGTTGCGGCGCGCCGGATACTTCTGTAGCAACCTTGCCCCAATCCAATACCGTGGATATCGCCGTCGGCAAAGGGGCGAAAATTGTCACTGGCAGCGAAATGCCCGCCTTTTTTGCTGCCAAGCTGAAGAGCGCCGGGGGCGATCCTGCGAATTCGATGCTGGTTCGATTTGGGGCCGAGGTTCAAGTTGGCGAGGTCGCCATGACCACCGTACCTGCCGTTCACAGTAACGGTGTGGCGCCTTCCTTCCTGACTGGTCCGCTGGCAGAACATCTGAAAGCGGCCGGCGTGGGTGCCAGTGTGGGGCCGCCCACCGGCTATGTTCTGACGTTCACCAATGGGTTGGTCGTCTACCTGTCCGGGGATACCGGGATTACCGCCGAGCAGGAGCTGGTGGTCAGGGACCATTACGGGGCTGAGCTGGTGGTGATGAATATCGGCGATACCTATACCACCGGGCCTAAAGAAGCCGCTTACGTGATCAATGACCTGATCAAACCGAAAGCGGTGATTGCCTCCCATGCCAATGAAGCGGCGACCTCAGGCGGTGACGTCATCGAGGGCACCCGAACCGCCCGGTTCCGCGAGATGGTCCAGGTGCCGGTACACGTGCCTCTAAGTGGCAGGAACATGGCCTTTGACGGCAAAGGCCTCTGCACCGACGGTTGTGACTAGGGGCTAGCCCTCAAGCGCTGCCTGATACTTTCCGGAGCGCGCACCACTGTTCAGGCGGGCGCGCTTCAGCAAGGCTTCCTGGGCCGCTTCGCCATTTTCCAGTTTCCCTGCCCAGGCTTTCTGGGCGGGTTCCTGTAGTGCCCGGCCGTAGGAAAAACTGAGCGCCCAGGGTTGCGGGCCATGACTGTTAAGGGCATTCAGATTGGCCGTGGCTTCTTCTGGCGTTTGCCCACCGGACAGGAAGAAAATTCCGGGAACCGCCGCTGGCACCACCCGCTTGAATATGGTGAGCGTGGCGTCAGCCACCTCGCTGGGTGCAGCGTGAGGGTTGGCCTTTCCAGGCGTCACCATACTCGGTTTCAGAATCATGTGTTCGAGCTGGATTCTGTGCCGTGCAAGCGCGTTGAATACTGCACGAAGCACCTCTTCGCTCACGTCGGCGCAGCGCTCGATGCTGTGGTGGCCATCCATCAGTACTTCGGGCTCGACAATGGGGACGATTCCGCAGGACTGGCACACGGCAGCGTAGCGGGCCAACACTTCGGCGTTCGCTTCAATGGCACATCGCGAGGGCAGGGTGTCGGAGATATGGAACACGTCACGCCATTTGGCGAAGCGGGCACCCTGAGCCTTATAGCTTTCCAACCGATCGTTCAGCCCATCCAGCCCAAAGGTAATTTCATCACCGGGCGCATTGACCATTGGCTTTTTGCCCTTATCCACCTTGATGCCCGGCACAATGTGCTGGCTCTTCAGTAGCTCGGGTATGGGCTGGCCCTCCAGGCTCGACTGACCGAGGGTTTCCTCGAACAGAATAACGCCACTGATGAACTCTCCGAGCCCCGGGGCAGACAGAATCAGGCTGCGGTATTCCCGGCGGCTGTCTTCGGTGGATTCCACGTCAATGGCGCGGAAACGTTTTTCGATGGTCGGTGCGCTTTCGTCGGCGGCCAGAATCCCTCGATCCGGGCCCACGAGATCCTCAATGGTTGATGCAAGCTCTTCCTGGATGGTCATGCCAGCTCCTTGCTTGTGAGGCAAATGGGTAATCGAATTTTCGCTTTCATTGTAGACCTATCTGAAAGGGGTGAAATTTGATCTGAGCAAAGGAAAGAAGCAGCGCAGTGGATTACCCTTCGGTCAGCACAACAAACAATTCAGGGACAGGTAAGCACTATGAAAACGGTTGTCAGCGTCAGCCAGGGATCATCGGAGTTCGACTATCAGCTTGAAACGGAATTTTTGGGCCAGCCTTTCCGGGTGATTCGTCTGGGGTCGGACGGCGACCTGGAACGCGCGGAATCCATTCTGGACTCAGTGCGTGAACAGGCTGACGCGATAGGGCTGAGCATGATTCACGACCATTACCAGGTCGGTAAAGAGCAGATCCTTCATCCGGACACAGCGCGCCTGGAAGACTGCATACCGGACAAGCCGGTTACCACCGGTGCTGGCCTACGTGGAATTCTGCAGGAGTGGGCGGTTCGCCACACCCAGTCAGAACTGGGCCATTTCTTTGATAACGCGCGGATTCTGTGTTTTAACGGCCAGGCCAGTTACCGCATTGCCCGGGCGCTGGCGGAACATACGGACAATCTGTTTTTCGCCGATCCCTACACCGATTTCGGTGTTCCGTACCTGCTGACGTCCCTCAGCCATCTGGAAACCTATACCCGCATTACCTCGCCGTTTATGTATCGGCCGGCGGCCGCCCGTGCGGTGGAAATTGCGCTTCATAACCCGCTTTATCGCCTTGCAGAAGGCATGGTGAAGACGTCGCTCAGTGAGGCAGTGGAGTCTGCCCATGTCATTGTCGCGTCCATCGCTGACTTGGAGGGCATGGGGCAGAAGCAGCTGGATGGCAAGACGATCATTACTTCCCGCGTAACCGATTCTGCCCTTGATTGGCTGAAGGCCCGCAATGTGGCCATGGTGGTGGACTACAGTCCCTGGCTGGAAGGGCGGCCAGTAGGAACCAACGTGATGGAGGCCATGATCAGCGCCTCGCTGGCGCGCACCCCCGAGCAGCTGGCGGCCGATGATTATCTGAGTGTCATCCAGAAACTCGGCATCGAGCCACGAATCATCTACCCGAATGAGTACCGCCGGGTGAACCGGTTTGCCTTCGTTATTCATCCCCTGTCCCAGCAGTACCTGACCAAGACACCACCGCTGGACTGGATTGCCGAAGTTTCGCCAAAAGGGGTGATGAATCTGGTTGAAAAGGCGATCGCCTACACGCCGCCTTTTATCTATTCCAAGGTAACGGGTATTGCCTCTCCCACGGGGGACGAAGTGGAAGGCTGGCTGATTACCGTGGGTGGAACGCCAAAAGAAATCATGGCCCACGATCCGGAGTTTACCTACAAACGTCTGTTGCAGGCGGCCAGGCTGGCTAGAAAGCTTGGGGCTCAGGTCATGGGTCTCGGCGCCTTCACCAAGGTGGTGGGGGATGCCGGCATCACCGTGGCCAAACGCGCTCCGCTGCCAATCACTACGGGTAACAGTTACAGCGCCTCCGGTGCCTTGTGGGCAGCCCACGAGGCCGTGAAGAAAATCGGCCGTGTGAGTGTTGGCAAGAACGGAAAAATGGCGGGCAAGGCCATGGTGGTCGGAGCCACCGGTGCCATCGGCTCCGTATGTGCGCGCCTGCTGGCCAAGGCCGTGGACGAGATCTATCTGGCGGCGCCCGAGCCCGCCAAGCTGCTGGCGCTGAAAGAAAGCATCGAGTCTGAAACGCCCGGCGCCATCGTCCATATTGCCGGCTCAGCCAATCGGCACCTGGCTGACATGGATATGATCGTGACTGCCACGTCCGGAGCGGGTAAGCGGATTCTGGATATCATGAAGGTCAAGCCCGGTTGCGTAATCACTGACGTAGCTCGCCCGCTGGATATCCCCGCTGAAGACGTGGCCAAACGCCCGGATGTTCTGGTGATTGAATCCGGTGAAATTCAGCTGCCGGGCCATGTCAGAATGAAAGACATCGGCCTGCCAGAGGGTATTGCCTATGCCTGCCTGGCGGAAACCATCGTGCTGGCCCTGGAAGGGCGGTTCGAGAACTTCACTCTGGGCCGAAACATCGAATGGGAGAAGGTGCGGGAAATCTACAAGATGGGCCTGAAGCACGGCATGAAACTGGCAGCCATCTCCGGCGTGAATGGCGTGTTCAGTGCAGAAGATTTCGATCGGGTACGTACGCTGGCAGCGGAAAAGGATAAGCCAGCCAAGGCGCCGTTGCGGAAGAAAGCGAAGGTGTAGTGGACCCGACGTATCAATCATTCTTACGTAGTGGCAGCAGGTTCGTGATGTACCTGTTGCCTTCTTTGCGTCTGCCCCCTGGTGAAATGGTTACATGGAAGGCACCGGTGTAAACTTGCGCTTCCATTTCACACTCAGCCAACGGGGGAGCACCCATGTCAGATATTGAGCGCATTCACTCCACAGACAGAATGAGCCGTATTGTTAAACACAACGGGACCGTGTATCTGTGCGGCCAGACCGCCGGTGAGGCAGACTGGGATATTCAGCGGCAAACCGAGGAGTGTCTCAAAAAGATTGAAAACCTTCTGGCAGACGCCGACAGTGCTGTGGACCGAATTTTGTCCGTCACCATTTATGTCCGCGATATGAAGGATTTTGCCGCCATGAACGCGGTCTGGGATGCCTGGATCAAGGATCACCCAAAACCAGCGCGCGCCTGTGTGGAAGCGCGGATGGCCCGGCCCGAAATCCTTGTTGAAATGTCAGTGGTGGCAGCGGCCAACGGTTGATTACCGATCTCACTGCGGATGCCTGAACCTGGATCAGGCAACCGCAGTGAGTGGTGTTCTATCATCGGTGTGGAACGTTTTGTAAATGGGCTGCAGGGGAAGGCACGTACAATTGCCATCCTCGTCACAGCTGAAATAGTAATTTTCGTTGCAGGGACCGACGCCATCGTCCGCGATGGCCAGGGGAATCCTGAACAGTGCCAGAAGCACTGCGGAGACAATTAGAAAGCGCATTTCGATGACCTCCGTGGAGGCTGATATCGGACCCAAACTATAGGAAGCGATGGTGTGGGGCGCAAATTACGCTCCATTTCAGAAGTTGTTATCCCGTGAATTCGATGTGGGCGTGTAAAGTCGAGAAATTTTGAGCCTATTGCGACTCGTCACAGGGAAAGGAAATCCCTCAGAGTGCTGTCAGCGTCACACCGGCTGTGAGCCAGATGATCGCCATTACCACGAGCACCGACAGAACCTTGTCGGTCAGTGACGGCGAGCCATGATCATGATGATCGTGCTCGTGTCCGTGGTCATGTTTGTTGCGGGCATATTTGGCCCGGTGCCACAACCAAATCAATCCCACATTGATCGCAAGAAAAATAAGGTTCAGTAAAAACTGATAGTTCAGCTGGAAGAACTCGCGCTCTCCCGGGGCGGTGACTGAGCTGAAGTCCGGTAGCAAACCGAGAAATGCCAGCGCGTAATGCATCGTCAGAGCGGCGAAAACAATGGCGGCCAGCATGAGCGCAAGGATGTACAGGGCCATTTTCCAGCCATAGTAATTTGCGTTGATACGCAGGACGGGCAGAACCACCAGATCTGAAAAAATGAATGCCATTACGCCGGCAAAGGTGACACCTTGCCCGAACAGCACCGCCGCCAGAGGAATGTTCCCCATGGAGCCAATAAAGGTGAAAAAGGCGGCCACCGGACCGATGAGGGTCTGGGCGAGCACCGAAAGAAAGCCCGGATTGGCGGCATCTTCGTTGCCAGAACCGAGGAACAGAGCCTGGAAAAAACTCTCCGGTACCATGGCGGAAATGATCCCAGCGACCGTAAACCCAATAAGTACATCCTTCCAGACCATCTGCCATTCCATGACATACGTCTGACCGATGTTCTGCCAGCTTTGCTTGCTCTTCAGCTTTTCTTTCCAGGTGAGATCCTGGTTATCTCCGTTTTCTTGTTCCGAATCCTGTTTCCTGCGGGCCTGGGCCTCCAGGCGGCGGGGACGAGTGATCCGGATAAGAAACCAGGTGACCAGAATCAGGATGATCCCACCGACGTATTCCCCCACCACAAACTGCCAGCCAAGAAATATGGCGATAACCATTCCCAGCTCGATGACCAGGTTGGTTGATGCCAGCATGAAAGCCAGTGAGGGCGCGAGGCCGGCGCCTTTATCGAAAATTGCGCGGGTGGTGGATAAAGCCGAGAAGCTGCAGGAGCTGGAGATGAATCCGAAAAACGTTCCGAGAAGTATGCTGCGTGGACCGTCCTTGCCCATCGCCTGCTGCATGCGCTTTCGTGTAATCAGAACTTGTATCAGGCTGCTGATCAGATACCCCAGAATGAATGCCCAGAGAGCCATCCAGAAGAACCCAAGACTGGTCGTTGCCGCTTCACTCCATAGCTGAAGGAAGTTCTGCATATCGGACTCAAGTACTGGAAAATGTGCCATTCACCCTAGCAGACGTGGAAAACCACATCTATGAACACTTTGAACTTGGCAGGGGCAAGTGCTTCAGTACAGGATGAGCTCGTCCTCAGTCAGGGCTGGCCTTATGTGGCTTACTGACGCTGCTGTCAATCCGTCAAATTGATTTCAAGAACCCTTCCCTAATGGGAGACAAAGAGGAGCCGGAACAATGCCCTATGATCGGAACTCCGAACTGCCCAAAGGGGTGAAAAACAACCTGCCCGAGCACGCCCAGGAGATTTACCGAAAAGCGTTTAACTCGGCGTGGGAGGAATACAAGGACCCGTCCGACCGGAGGGGCGGGGCAGGTCGTGAGGAAACCGCGCATAAGGTTGCCTGGGCGGCCGTTAAGAATGAATATCACAAGGAAGGTGATCGATGGGTACGGGACGGGGGCTAACCCAGTTGACCTGGTATCAAAGGCCCTGAGCGTTCCGGTTAGCCAATAAAAAAGGCCCGGAAGTATTAAGCTCCGGGCCTTTTTCAGCGCAAGGCGTTCAGCTTAGCCGCATTTGCTGTCTCCGCAGGACAGGCAAGTGGCGCAGCCGTCCATGACGATGACCGCTTTGGTGCTGCACTTGCCACACATGGTGGCGTTGGCAGGGTAGTCACTGCTCTTCTCGTCGTTGGTGGCGGAGCTCTGGGTGGCTTCAAACTCGGCACGCTTTTCGGCGAGGATGCGCTTGGTGGTTTCGCTCATCTCTTCGCTTTCCAAGAGGCCGATCGCCTTCAGGTGCTTCTCGATCACGGCGCCGATTTCGGCAACCAGTGACGGCATGAATACGCCGCCTTTCTTGAAGTAGCCGCCATTGGGGTCATACACAGAGCGCAGCTCTTCGACCAGGAAGGTTACGTCGCCACCCTTGCGGAATACCGCAGAGATAACGCGGGTGAGGGCGATAACCCACTGGAAGTGCTCCATGGATTTGGAGTTGATGAACACTTCGTAGGGCTGACGGCTTTCGTGGTCCGTGCCTTCGTTAAGCAGGATGTCATTGATGGTGATGTACATCGCGTGCTCTGCCACCGGCGGCTTGATCTTGTAGGTGGTGCCCAGCAAGAAATCAGGACGCTCGATGTTTTCGTTCATCTTCACCGGAGCCTGTTCGGTTTGCTCCGGTGCCGCTGCTGCGTTGCTCTCAGCGTCGGCTTTCTTGACTCGGTAGCCGACGATCTTGTTGCTGATTTTCACTGTCATGTTCGTGTTCCTATGTCGGGTTCCCAGATCAGTACTTGCCGTAAGTGCCTTCTTTCAGTGCGTCAAACAGGTTAGCAGCGGTGTGCATCTCACCGTCATATTCTACCTGCTCGTTGCCCTTCAGGGTGACTTTGCTGCCGTCATCAAGGGTGAACTCGTACATCGTGTTCTCGAGGTCTTTCTCTTTCACCAGTACGCCCTGGAACGCTTCCGGGTTGAAGCGGAAGGTGGTGCAGCCCTTCAGGCCCTTGTCGTAGGCGTACAGGTAAATGTCCTTGAAATCCTGATAGGCGAAGTCTGTCGGAACATTGGCCGTCTTGGAAATCGAGGAATCTACCCACTTCTGAGCCGCCGCCTGGATGTCCACGTGCTGCTGAGGTGTCACGTCGTCGGAGGTGGTGAAGTACTCGGGCAGTTTCTTGTCGGCGTCGTCAGAGAAGGGCATGGCGCCCGGGTTTACCAGTTGACGATAGGCCAGCAGTTCGAAGGAGAATACGTCTACCTTCTCTTTGGTCTTCCGACCTTCACGGATGATATTCCGCGCATAGTGGTGCGAGAAGCTCGGTTCGATACCGTTGCTGGCGTTGTTGGCCAGTGACAGGCTGATGGTGCCGGTCGGCGCGATAGACGTGTGGTGAGTGAATCGACCACCTTTTTCCGCCAGTTCTTCAATCAGCTTCGGCTCAACGCTCGCGATCTGTTGCATGTACTTGCTGTACTTGGCGTGCAGCACGCGGCCTTTCACCTTGTCGCCCAGCTTGTAGCCGTCTTTGGCCAGTTCCGGAGCTTTGCGCAGCATCTTCGGCGTGATTTCGAACTCTTCGTCCATGATCGGCGCAACGCCTTTTTCTTCGGCCAGAGTCAGGGACTGGCGCCAGCCCTCTACCGCCATTTCACGAACTACTTCTTCAGTGAACTGCACGGACTCTTTGGAGCCGTAAGGCATACGCAGCATTGCCAGCGTGGAGCCCAGGCCAAGAATGCCCATGCCGTGACGACGCTTGTGGGTGATCTCGTGGCGCTGCTCTTCCAGCGGCAGGCCGTTGATCTCTACCACGTTGTCCAGCATGCGGGTGAAGATGCCCACCACCTTGCGGTACTTCTCGTAGTTGAAGCTGGCCTTGTCGGTGAACGGGTAGTCCACGAACTTGGTCAGGTTCACGGAGCCCAGCAGGCAGCTGCCATAAGGAGGCAGGGGCTGCTCGCCGCAGGGGTTGGTGGCGCGGATGTCCTCGCAGAACCAGTTGTTGTTCATCTGGTTGACCTTGTCGATCAGGATGAAGCCTGGCTCGGCGTAGTCATAGGTAGAGGTCATGATGGTGTCCCAGATGAACTGGGCTTTCAGGGTGCGGTAGATACGGCATGCTACCTTGCCCTCGTCGTTTGTGACGTAGCCATCTAGCACCGGGAAGTCACGGTAAACGAACTGGGTGGTGTCCGTCAGGTCCAGCTGCTCGTCGTCCACTTCCTTCTGGGTCACCGGGAAAGACAGGTGCCAGTCGTCCCCGTTACGAACGGCTTCGATGAAGTCTTCGGTGATCAGCAGCGACAGGTTGAACTGGCGCAGGCGACCATCTTCACGCTTGGCCTGGATGAAATCGATCACGTCCGGGTGGTGAACGTCAAAGGTTGCCATTTGCGCGCCGCGGCGACCACCGGCAGAAGACACCGTGAAACACATGCGGTCAAAGATATCCATGAAGGACAGCGGGCCAGAGGTGGTGGCGCCAGCACCCGCGACGTACGCGCCTTTCGGGCGCAGGGTAGAGAACTCGTAACCAATGCCGCAGCCGGCTTTCAGAGTCAGGCCGGCTTCGTGGTTCTTCTCCAGAATGTCGTTCATGGAGTCGTTGATAGAACCCGAAACGGTGCAGTTAATGGTGGAGGTCGCCGGCTTGTGGGCTTCCGCGCCTGCGTTGGAGGTAATGCGGCCAGCCGGGATGGCACCGTTCTGAAGGGCCCAGATGAAGTCCTTCATGTGCTTGGTGCGGTCCGCTTTCTTTTCGACCTCGGCCAGAGCCTTGGCAACACGCTCGTAGGTTGCGTTGATGTCCTTGTCGACCGGTTCGCCGGTTTTGGTTTTCAGTTGGTATTTGCTGCCCCAGATGTCCAGCGAAGCTTCCTGCATCGGAATTGTCGTAACCACAGCTTGTGCCTTAGCGTTCATTGCCACCCCTTTGATAATGCCAGTCTGTAACGCGTTTCTTATTGGCAGTACGACCTTGGACCGTACTGCGCCCCTTTTAACTTCAAGTAAGTTCGATCTTTCGTTGCCCGGCAGCAATCGAAACCACAACATATTGGGTTTGGAAGGCTCGTCTCGGGCGCTGATCCTGGTCCGGATCGTGTGGGCCGGTCGGCTCTGTGCCGTCTCTGCAGCGAGTTTGAGGATTGTGTCCGGAAATGCTGCTGGCCCTATATATGGGTCATGATGAGAGAAAGTATAACAGGATATAGTGGTCTGTGAAGAAGATCAGACCTATTGAACTCCGGCTGGAAACAAAAAAAATAAATCGAAGAGAGCTTGCAAGTCTGAAACACCAGATGGCATCTGGCTTCCCGGCCTGATCGTAAAAACCACTACATGTTGTGGTTAAAAAATATCCAACAAAGGGCGGGATTATCGTTACATTGAGCTGTACCACGGGGGGTACCCGCCACATCTATAAAAAAGGCGGGAGAATCTCCCGCCTTAGCGCTCTTCAGGCTCTGGTCAGCCAAGAAGCAGGCTGTCATCATCCACTTCGAGGCCGCGCTGTTTTTCGAACAGACCGAGTAGGTCTTTCACTTCCAGTCCTTCACGTTCTTTGCCTTGAATGTCGAAAACAACCTGTCCCTGGTGAAGCATCACGGTACGCGTGCCCACTTCCAGCGCCTGCTTCATGCTGTGGGTCACCATCAAAGCGGTCAGTTTCTGCTCATCGATGATTTTGGTGGTCAGCTCCAGAACGAAGGTGGCCGTTTTCGGATCCAGTGCGGCAGTATGCTCATCCAGTAGAAGGATGCTCGATGGAGTCAGGCTGGCCATCAGCAGGCTCACGGCCTGACGTTGACCGCCGGACAACAGGCCCATTTTGTCACCGAGCCGGCTTTCCAGGCCAAGCTTGAGCGAGGACAGGCTGTCCCGGAATTGCTCCATGTACTGCTTCTTTACCGCAGCCGTCAGGCCCCGCCGCTGGCCGCGCTTGATGGCGAGGGAGAGATTCTCCTCAATACTGAGTGCTTCACAGGTTCCCGCCAGGGGATCCTGAAACACTCGCGCCACCATGCCCGCGCGCTTATGGGTTGGCAGTCGGGTGACATCCACGTTATCGACGATGATTTCACCACTGTCCACCATTACCTCGCCGGACAGCGCGTTCAGGAACGTCGACTTGCCAGCGCCATTGCTGCCAATAACCGTTACGAATTCACCCTGGTTGACGGTCAGGCTCATGCCCCGCAGCGCTGGGTTTTCCAGTGGGGTGCCTTTACCAAAGGTCAGTCGGAGATCGCTTGCACTAATCATGATGCCTCCTCAGGCCTTATTGCGGGTGAATTTGCTGGCTACGGAGCTGCGAACGCCCGGCAGAACGATCGCCAGGGTAACCAGAATGGCAGTGATCAGGTTGAGATCCTGCGCCTGCAGGCCGAGAACGTCTGCGTTCAAAGCGAAGGCAATGGCCAGTCGGTAAACGATGGCGCCAATGACACAGGCGAACAGGGCGCGAAGCACGGAGGAGGGGGTGATTACCGCTTCACCGCCAATCAGGGATGCGAGACCAATGATGATAACGCCCACGCCCATGGTGACGTCAGCAGCGCCCTGGCTCTGGGCGAACAGCGCGCCGGCCAGGCCGACGAGGCCATTGGAAATCGCAATCCCCAGTACGATCATTGCGCCGGTTGCAATGCCCTGGGCCCGGGCCATGCGTGCATTAGCGCCGGTGGCGCGCATTGCGAGGCCGGTTTCGGATTTCATGAAGCGCCACATCAGGACCAGGCAGATCACCACAACGATAGTGAACAGAAGCACCGGCACCTGATGGAATGCTAGATCCAGGTCGTACCATGGCGTCAGTACCGTTTCCTCACTCAGCAACGCCACATTGGGGCGGCCCATGATGCGCAGGTTGATGGAATAAAGCGCAATCATGGTAAGGATGGAGGCCAACAGGTTCAGAATCTTCAGTTTTACGTTCAGCAAGGCTGTAACGGCTCCCGCAGCCATGCCGGCCAGGACGGCGGCGCCCGTTGCCAGCCAGGGGTTCCAGCCGTTGATAATGAGCATGGCGGCAACCGCTGCGCCCAACGGGAAGCTTCCGTCCACGGTCAGGTCCGGGAAGTCGAGCACGCGGAAGGAGATGTAGATGCCGAACGCTACCAGGCCGTATATGAGGCCCGTTTCAATGGCGCCGTAGAGTGCGATTTCACTGAGCATGGGTCTGTATCACTATCTGTAAATAAAAAAACGGGCGGGCCCCAGTAATGGGACTCCGCCCGTTTTTGTTCGGATTTTACTCGTCGTTCTGGATAACTTTCTGGGCTTCCTTGACCAGATCTTCCGGCAAGGTCATGCCCATGCCTTTAGCGGCATCCAGGTTTACGAACAGGTCGAGGGTTTCCATGGTTTCAACGGGCATGCTGGCGGTGTCGCCACCTTCAAGCACGCGCGCGACCATGGCACCGGTCTGGCGCCCATGATTGTAGTAGTTGAAGCCAAGGGCCGCGACCGCACCACGATCGACGGTTGCCGTGTCCGCAGCGAATACCGGCAGGTCGGTGCGCTCACCCACGGAGATGACAGCTTCCACCGCACTGATCACGGTGTTGTCAGTGGTCAGGTAAATGGCATCAACCTTACCAACCAGGGAGCGGGTCGCCCCAAGCACTTCGGAGGTTTTGGTGGCGGCGGCCTTCTCCAGCGTCAGTCCGCGGGCTTTGAGGCGTTCTTCCAACAGGTTTACCAGGGAAACGGCATTTGCCTCGCCCGGGTTGTAGACGGTGCCAATTCGAGTGGCATCTGGTACGGCGCGCTTCAGCAGGTCGATGTGTTTTTCGATGGGTAGCATATCGGACACGCCGGTAATGTTAGCGCCGGGAGCTTCCAGGCTGGCTACAAGTTTGGCCGCTACCGGGTCGGTCACTGCAGAAAACACCACCGGGATGTTACGCGCTGCTGCTGCGACCGTCTGAGCGGACGGGGTGGCAATGGCCACAATGACGTCGGGGCTTTCACCAACGAATTTTCGGGCGATCTGGGCTGCGATGGCTGAATTACCCTGTGCGCTCTCGTGCATCACGGTCAGATTCTCGCCTTCCTTATAGCCACGCTCCGCCAGTTCATCCTTTACGCCTTGATAAACAGCGTCCAGGGCAGGGTGTTCAACGATCTGGGTGATGGCAACGGTACGAGCTTCCTGAGCTTGCACCAGGCTTGCAGCTGCAAGCAGTGAGGCACCGATCAGGGTGCGCAGGTTTTTTTTGGCCATGTGCCTGTCTCCGAATTCTTGTCTGGTTGGTTGGGTTTACAAAACTTCAGAACGACGACGGGGCGCAAGTTTACCACAGCCTCTGAGGCTTGGGGGCAGGGATTGGTAGCGGCTTTGTAATGGGGTGGTTTAATTGAATAGTTTCTGGCTTCATCACATTTTGCGCTTTCAGGCTGTGATCAAATACCCTACGAACGTCTTATAACAAACCCTTACAGAACTTATTTTTAGCGGACGAATACAAGGAAGATTCATGGACACCACTAACAGACTCCCACTGGATTTGGTCTACCAAAGGGAGGCCACACTTGGCGATTCCCTCTACATGACTCAGCCAATCGGCGATGGAAAGGTCGTAGAGTACACTTGGGGTCGTGCGGTTGATGAAGCCCGCCGGGTTGCAACGTATCTGAAGTCTCTCAATCTGCCGGAAAAAAGCAGGATTGGTCTGATCTCGAAGAATTGTGCCCAGTGGATCATGACGGATTGGGCGATCTGGATGGCGGGCCATATTTCTGTGCCGCTTTACCCCACGCTGAACGCCGATACGGTCAACTATATTCTGGACCACGCCGAGTGTGACGTTCTGTTTGTCGGCAAGTTGGACGACTGGGACATGATGAAGCCGGGCGTTCCGGAGTCTGTCCGTTGTATTTCCTATCCTCTCAGTCCGCCCAATGATTTCCTGAGCTGGGATGATATCGTTGCGTCCTACCCTCCGCTTGAGGGCAAAACTCAGCGAGATCCGGATGAGCTGGCCACGATCGTTTACACCTCAGGCAGTACTGGTCGACCCAAGGGGGTGATGCTGAGTTTCCGTAATATGGCCTTCGCCGCTGCCGGCGGGACTCAGGTTCTCAGCCTGGGGCCAAAAGAGCGCATGCTTTCCTACCTGCCCCTGGCCCACGTGTTCGAGCGGACCTTCGTTGAACTGGGCTCCCTCTATGCGGGCTTCGAGCTTTATTTTGCCGAATCTCTCGATACCTTTGTTCAGGATCTCCAGCGCGCCCGCCCAACGCTGTTCCTCTCTGTGCCGCGCCTGTGGGTGAAATTCCAGCACGGTGTCCTGCAGAAGGTTCCCAAGCAGAAGCTTGAGCGTCTGATGCGCATGCCGGTCGTGAGCAGGCTGATCAAGAAGAAGATTCTCAAGGGTCTTGGCCTGAATAAGGTCAAGCTGGCCGGCAGTGGTTCTGCGCCTTTGTCCAACGATGTTCTGGACTGGTATCGAGCGCTGGGGCTGGAGTTGCTTGAAGGCTACGGTATGTCTGAGAACTTTGCCTATTCCCACATGAACCGTCCGGGGCGCTCACGGACCGGTTACGTTGGCGAGGCTTTGCCCGGCGTTGATGTGAAAATCAGCGAAGACGGTGAGGTTCTGGTCAAGAGCCCGGCCACCATGATGGGCTACTACAAGGATGAAGAGAAAACCCGGGAAGCCTTTACCGACGATGGGTATCTGAAAACCGGTGACAAAGGTGAGCTGGATGAACTGGGGCGTCTGAAGCTGACAGGCCGCATTAAGGAAATCTTCAAAACCAGCAAGGGCAAGTACATTGCGCCGGCCCCGATTGAAAACCGCCTGATGTCTCACGATGCGATTGAGATGGTGTGTGTATCGGGTGCCAACCAGACTCAACCTCATGCGCTGGTGGTTCTGGGTGAGGAGATCCGTCCGAGGGCCGCTGATGAGAGCTTCCGAAAGGATCTGGAAGCCAGCTTCAAGAACCTGATCCAAGAAGTAAACAAGAGCGTTGATCCTCACGAGCAGCTGGCGTTTATCACGGTTGTGAGTGATGAGTGGTCCGTGGAGAATAGCTTCCTGACGCCGACCATGAAGCTCAAGCGCAACGTGGTGGAAGATGCCTATCAGGAGAAGGTGGACACCTGGTACGCCAAACGTCAGCCGGTTATCTGGCAGTGATGAGATAATCGATATTGGAAGATAAAAAGGCCCGGCATTGCCGGGCCTTTTTTGTGGAGGGCGACATAAGTCTCATTGGTCGTTTGCGGGAGGCGACATAAGCTGAATGCTTGTTCAGGGAGGTTGTATGAGTCAGCTGGATCTTCTTCAACGACGGATAAACGATCAGATTCCAATTTCCCGGACCCTCGGCGTTCGTTTGGAGTTCTGGGACGGACAAACCCTTATTGTTTCCGCACCGCTGTTGCCAAATCGAAACCATCAGGGAACAGGTTTCGGAGGGAGCGTTTATTCGGTCGCTGTGACCGGCGCGTGGGGGCTGACGGAACTGGTATTGTCGGATTTGGGGCTCGATGGTGTTGTCGTTATACAGAAGGGGAGTATCGACTACCTGTTGCCGGTAGATACAGACTTCTACGTTATCTGTCGTCTGCCAGGGGGTGAGGTGTCAGATCGTTTCCGGAAAAGCCTTGCGCGCTATGGGAAGGGTCGCCTGGATCTCGTTGCCGAAGTGCATTGCGGCCACCCTCACAGGCGGCCAGCCAGCGATGCCGTTGCCGTACTTGAGGCCAGGCTGGTCGTGCAGGACGCCCGCTCTAAGTTGTTCGGCTAGCTGCGGAGTGAAAACCTGTGCTACCCGATGGAGCGGGTATTGGAAATGGACCGGCTCATCAGAATAATCGGAATGATGCCTGCCAGGACAATGATCAGCGCCGGCAGCGCGCTATGGTAGAGGCGCTCGTCAGAGGCAAACTGGTAAACGTAGGTTGCTAGAGTCTCAAAATTGAATGGTCTGAGGATCAGCGTGGCAGGCAACTCCTTCATGCAGTCCACAAACACCACGAGCGCAGCTGTTAGCAGTGTTCCTCGCAACATTGGAAGGTGGACCCTTATCAGGGTCTTTCCGGGTGAATGGCCCAGGGAGCGGGATGCCATATCCATGCTTGGGGTGATCTTCTGCAAGGCGCTTTCCACACTTCCGGCCGATACTGCTAAGAACCTTACGGTGTAGGCAAATACAACGGCAAAGGCCGACCCGCTCAGTAATAAACCGGTGCTGATCCCGAACGCTTCCCGGAACCAGCTATCGAGCCAGTTATCGAACCCTGCCAGTGGAACAATAACGCCGACCGCGAGCACGGCGCCGGGCATCGCGTAGCCAAGACTGGAAAGCCGCATCAGGATTTTCATGCTTCGGGTATTGTGAAGGCGTCGGCTGTACGCCAGTGTGATGCCAATTAACAGGGTGGTGATGGCCGCAGTTCCAGACAGGAAGAGGCTGTTAAGGGTGTTCTGTATGAAGTCCGGATTCCAGCTCTCCTCGAAGTAGTCCCAGGCATAAAACGCGAGTGTGCCTCCGGGAATCAGGAAGCCAAAGAGGACTGGTACAAGGCATACCAGAACGCAAATCCATTGCCTCGGGGCAGACAAGGTGAATCGTTGGATGGGGTCGCGGTTATCGCGTGCGGCAAATTGCTGCTGGCGCCGGCGCGAGTAGCGCTCCAGAGTCACCAGTATGACGACGAAGGCGAGCATGGTGGTGGCAATCTGCGCGGCACCACCCAGATTACCCAGGTTCATCCAGGTGTCGAACAATCCTGCGGTGAGGGTTTGTACGGCGAAGAAGTCGACGGTGCCAAAGTCGTTCAGGGTTTCCATCAGTACCAGTGATAAACCAACGGCGACCGCCGGTCGTGCGATGGGGAGCACGACCTTGAAAAAAGTACTGACGGCTGAGTGTCCGAGGCTGCGGCTGACGGCAAATAAAGAGGGCGACTGCTCCAGGAATGCCGCTCTGGCCAGCAGGTATACATAGGGATACAGCACCAACCCGATCATCAATATGGCGCCTTCGAGACTCCGAATCTCTGGGAACCAATAGTCGCTGGCATTATTCCAGCCATACCAGTCCCGCAGGGTGGTTTGTACAGGGCCAGCGTAATCAAGCAGGCTGGTGTAGACGTAGGCAATCACATAGGCGGGGACGGCAAATGGAAGAAGTAGCGCCCATTCAAAGAACTTTCGCCCCGGGAATTCGCACATGGTTACTGTCCAGGCCGTCGCTAGTCCGATAACGAGGGTTAGGACCCCGACACCAAGCATCAACTCAATAGTGGTGATCAGGTAGCGCGGTAGCGTGGTTTCCAGCAGGTGAGGCCATATATTTTCTTCGGGGAAGAAGGCCAGGAAAATAACCGATAATACTGGCAGCGCCAAAATGGCGGTGGTTAGCAGAGCGGAGAATAGCCATCGACGGGAGGTGCGTTTGGCCAGCAGGGGCTGGTGTAGCCCAGTGTCTGTGCTGGAAACGGCCTCTGTCATAGTGATCCTGGTTGGTCTGGATGAGCGGAGAGGGGATTGTAGACAGGTCGTTGCAGGGCTGCAATGACTGAGCTGCCGGGCCGCCCGTAGGTCGCCCGGCAGGGGTAACGGTGATTACTCTCCGTCGTAATCAACCCGGTCAACCATCTTCACAGCTGCTTCCCTGTGGTTGGCAATCTCCTGCAGGGACAGATCGTCTGGGTTGATGGAACCCCACTCGGTGACGATGCCGGATGGCGCGACGTCAGGGTTGGCGGGGTATTCGGTATTTGCTTCTGCATATACCTGCTGAGCCTTCTCGGAAGAGAGGAATTCCATCAGCTTGATGGCGTTCTCCCTGTTAGGAGCGCTCCTGGTCAGTGAAATACCGCTGATGTTTACATGGGTGCCGCGGCCCTCTGCGTTGGGGAACACCAGTCGAACCTGCTCGGCAATCTCTCGTTGGTTTTCGTCCTGCAGCATGTTGCCATAGTAGTAGCTGTTACCGATGGATAGGTCGCAAACACCTTCGGCAATCGCCTTGATTTGGTCCCGGTCGCCACCCTGGGGTTTGCGCGCCAGATTTTCCTTTACGCCCTGGAGCCATTTTTCAGTCTCAGCCTCACCGTGGTGGGCAATCATTGAGGAGAACAGGGCAATGTTGTAGGGATGCTTCCCACTGCGAGTACAGATCCGGCCTTTCCACTTGTCATCGGCCAGCTGCTCGTAGGTGGTAATCTCGCCTTCTTCAACACGGTCCTTCGACGCAAAGATCAGGCGACCGCGGGTGGTGAGGGCATACCACTTGCCTTCCGGATGTCTCAGGTTCTCCGGAATGTTCTGGTTGAGGATTTCGCTTTCGACACCCTGAACCAGATCCCGCTCGACCAGTTCGTTGATCCGTGAAATGTCCACCGTCATAACCACGTCTGCCGGGCTGTTCCTGCCTTCGCGCTCGAGGCGCTCTGCCAGCCCCTTCTTGGCGAATACGACATTGGCTTCGATACCGGTTTCTTTATTAAAAGCTTCGAGCAGTGGTTCCAGTAGATAAGCCTGGCGGTAAGAGTAGATGTTGACTTCGCCATCCGCAGAGGCGGCCATTGGAAGGGCTGTGAAGGCCGCGAGGGCAGTTGCCGCTAGGGTCTTTTTCATAACGGGTTCCTTGACTTCATGACGTTGTCTAGCCGTCGTATGAGTGGTTAATTGGAAACGCCAACAATTCTCATTTAGGTTCATTGTTAAGTCAAGCGTTCGTTCGCAATTTTTGGTTGAAATGGTTGTATGCTTCGGACGTTTTTATAACTATCAGGAAAAGAGAGGGCTTTTCTGGGTCGTGCCAAGAGCTAAGGCAGCACATTCGTGCCGGAATGAATGCAAGAGTGAAGGTCGTGCATCTGGAGTTTGATGAGTTCGCTTCCACGACCCGGGCTATCTCTGATGGTGGAGTGTTTATCGTCGTTGAAGAGCAGGACGTCGAATCCTGGATCCGGTACAGCGTGACTGTCCAGGTGCAGGGGTTGCCAATACCTGTGCCGGTCGTGTCTATGGAGATAGTTCGTCGGACCAACGATGGGTACGGCTTGACGTTTAGTGATGGATGACATGATGAATCGCGGTGTGTTGTTAATGGTGCCCTTGGTATTGCAGGGGTGTGCTTCCTACTACTCCCACTACGCTATGTTCCCTGCTGAGGTTTCAGCGGGTGAGAACCGTCAAATCCGCCTGTCCTGGCAAACAGCCGACTATCCGGACTGGTGGTTTGTCGATGACAGGGCAACGCCTATCAAGCTTGATACTCAGTGCAGCGATCGTGTCTGGCGGTTAAGGGATGATAGAGATCCGGATGTGGGCGCCTGTGGTGCTGGTATCCGAGCTTGTGGAGAGCCCGGCCTCGATGCCTATGCGCCCACAGGTGAGCCGGTGGCTGGTCATGGGGTGCGGTGTATGGTAATTGAGCCCGGTAATGGCGATATCGTCATCCCCCAGTTGAAGAATGAAATGGATCTTCTCGTTTCATGCTTGCCGGTCGTAGTGAGCCTGCCAGATGGTGAAGAAGAGCAAGGCATTGACTATCTCCGCGCATCGCCTGTTCCCTATAGGGTCTATGTGCGAACGGCGCCCCGGGGCTCTCTCAGGGCTCGATTGCCCGAGTTCGATGAATCGGTTTGCGACGATGAATGACGTTGGCTCTCGCGTGTGACCGAGATCACATTGCTACAATTTGTTTCCCGGGAAACAATAGGAGTACGCTTTGTAGCTCGGCCGTTACCTTGCGCTACTGAACTGTTATGGATTCTTCCTGTGGATCGCTCACAATGTTAAATGAGGAAAATTTCTTAATGAGGTGACTTGTGGGCGTCCAGCAGCGAAAAATCATGGTCCAGGATCTGGAAGCGGGCATGTTCGTGTCGGATCTGGATCGGCCATGGCACCAGACCCCATTTCCCATCCAGGGCTTCTATATCCGCTCTCAGGATGATGTACGGGCTCTGTCGTCCCATTGCAAATGGGTGATGGTCGACGTTTCTGAAGCCCGGCAGCCAAAGGCGCTACCGGATAGCAAGCAACCTATCTTTGGGCGCCGTGCCAAGCAAAAAGGGCGGAATGAAATTCAGTTGCCGCCGCTGAACATTCGCGAGCCGGTGAGCTACTCCAGGGAAACTCCTCTCAACAAAGAGATCAAGACCTCCCGTAAATTGCTTGATGATGCCGAGATGGCTCTGCAGCGCCTGTTCGACACGATTCGCCATGAGGGTGTGGCGGATGTTCGGCCTGTGGCCGAAATAACACGCAGAATGGTTGCCAGTGTCGTCCGTCAACCGGATGCTTTGCTGTGGCTGAGCCGGATTCGTGAACACGACGACTACATTTATCGGCACTCGCTGAATACGGCCGTCTGGGCGCTGGTGTGCGGGCGGCATCTTGGTCTCAACGAAACGTTGCTGAACCATCTCGGGCTTGGTTGCCTGCTTTCCCAGGTTGGTAAATGTTATCTGCCGAAGGCACTGCTCGAGCAGGAAGGTCGGATGAGCTCCGAAGAGTATGCTGAGTATCGGCAGTATGTATCTCGCGGCGTCGCCGCGCTTGCCGATTGTGGTTTGTCCCGTGCTGTTCTGAGTGTGGTTCAGAGTCATCGCGAGCGCCACAATGGCTCTGGCTTTCCCGAGGGGGTAAGAGGCGATCGGATTCCTTTGTTGGCCAAGGTGGCTGGCATCGGCGAGTTCTTCGAGTCACTGATCGCTCCTCGTGGTGTTGCTGAACCCATGACCCCTGCCAAGGCGGTGGCCATGCTTTATGAAATGCGCAATATCGAATTTCAGGAAGATCTGGTCGAGGGCTTTATCCGCGCCATTGGCATCTATCCGACCGGGAGTCTGGTTGAGCTGAGCGATGGGCGTCGGGGTATCGTTATGTCCCATTCACCGGAGCGTCGACTCTGGCCGCGCGTCATGGTGATGACTGACGAAAAACACAAGGCGCTCAAAACCGCCAAGGTCATTGATCTGGCCAAATTCAATGAGCAGCGCATGGCGGATGAATCACTGACGGTTCGAGAGTGCCTGCCCAATGGCACCAAAGATCTCGATCCGTCCCGCTACGATGTAACGGGTGGTGAATCCCGATGGAGCCTTTCTCGGCTCCTCAGCGGTTGATTATTCGATCACAACTCTGAGCTGCTTCCTGATCCACCGGTAGGTGTCCTCCGGACGGAAGCTGAGGATCAGCTCGGATTCCCCTCCCGGCTCGCCGGCCACGAAGTATTCGATCTCGGCGTCCTGCCAGCTTGTAGAGTGAAGGACTACGTCGTGCGGGCGTGTGCTTATCGCATCCATGTCAACCAGGCTTGTGCTTCTACCAATTTGTCGGATCTCGGCGGTTTGCAGGCTGGTGTCTGAGGCAGAGTGGTTTGCGACATAGTCATCGAGGTAATAGCGGTTTGAAACGAGCGTTGTTATATCGTTGAGTTCGTTAACCATAAAAGCTTGGGCATTGTCTCGACGCACTTTGTCAATGGAGCGAGTCGAGGACAATATAAGTGCTCGTTTGGCTACGAGGTCCTCTCGATATATCTTGTTCTCGTCGATCTCGTTAGGTTCGGCTGGAATGGGTTCTGCCTGTTCAATTTCTGCTTGGCTGGGCGGGGGGGAACAGCGTTCGTCCTCTTCAGGATAGAAGCATATTTTCGAGAGTAGTTGGTTTGCTGGTGAGAGTTTGTCATCGTCCTTCAAGGCGAACTCTAACTCGCTAACTTGAAAGTCGATCTCGCCTTCAATCATTGGCAACGCATCGTTGATTTGCTCGATTACACGCTCACGGATATCTATCGTTCGATCTGATGCGACATCAGCAGTCCAGTTCAGCGCGAGTATGAATCTGGTCAGGTTCATCTGGGCGCTGTCTTCCAGAAGTTCTTGTTCCGTAATTTTGTGGGTTGACAGCCCGTCTGAGTCTGGTGCGGTATTTGTCAGTTGCGAGCGGACTTCCGGAAGAAACTCCAGAAGTGTCACAAATTCCTGAGCAGGGACTACGTCCGCAAGTTTCAGATCGCCAACCCAAAAGGTCAGTGTTTCGCCGGGATAATATTTGAACTCACCGTTCTCGGTGACCTGGCCCCGCTGGCTCTGGGTTTGGTAGGTAAGTCCGCTGATGCCGTTAAAATTAAGTCGTCCGACACTTCTATCGTCGGTGGCGTCGTCCGAGCCGCTTATATCCAGGCAGCCGGCCAGGAGCACAGTGGAAACCAGTGTTAGAGAAAAACGGTTCGACTGAACAAATCTCATGGTGGGTAGCACGCTTCCTTCGAGTGAGCCAATGAACCAAGCCAGTTGGCTCGTTGCTTTGTAAGTTGTTGTAACGGGATTATAAAGGCAGGGTGGCCGGTATATCGGGAAACCTGTCGCAGTTCTGATGTTCGTCGGCTTCGCTCCCAGTCATGCTGAACCTTGAAATTCGTTAGCTTGCCACCATTGTTGAAGGTTTGAATCCAATCTGGCGGGGTAGCCCTGGTGTTCCCGTATGACGAGTTCAGGACTTTCTATGACCCAAGCATTAGATATTCGGGGCCTGACCAAAACCTATGGTGACGGCTTTCAGGCGCTGAAAGGGATCGATCTGTCGGTTGCCGAAGGGGATTTTTTCGCGCTCCTCGGGCCAAATGGTGCCGGCAAGTCAACGACGTTGGGGATCGTCTCGTCGCTGGTCAACAAAAGCGACGGTGAGGTCAAAGTGTTTGGCTTTGATATCGATACGAATCTTTCGGAAGCCAAAATGAATCTGGGTGTTGTGCCCCAGGAGTTCAACTTTAACCAGTTTGAAAAAGTATTCGATATCGTTACCACCCAGGCTGGCTATTACGGGATTCCCCTCAGGAGGGCCTCTGAATCCGCGGAAAAATACCTGAAAAAGCTTGGCTTGTGGGATAAGCGTAATTCCCCTGCACGAATGCTTTCCGGGGGCATGAAGCGCCGGTTGATGATTGCCCGGGCTCTGGTCCACGAACCCCGTTTGCTGATTCTTGACGAACCAACGGCAGGAGTAGACATTGAGCTCCGTCGGTCTATGTGGTCTTTTCTGGAGGAAATGAATCGTCAGGGGACCACGATCATTCTGACGACTCACTATCTCGAAGAGGCAGAGGCTCTTTGCCGTAACATCGCCATTATCGATCATGGCCGAATCCTGAAAAATACCAGCAAACGGGACTTGCTCCAGGAACTGAGCCTTGAAACCTTTGTGCTCGATACAGAGGTAACCCTCGACTCTCCGCCTGAACTCCCTGGTTTCGTTTGCCGTCTTGATGGTGAAGGTGCCCTGGAGGTGGATGTCGAAAAAGGGCAGGGATTGAATCAGGTGTTTGTCCAGCTGGAAGACATGGGCATTAAGGTCGTCAGTATGAGAACCAAAGCGAACCGGCTTGAAGAGCTGTTCATCCGCATGGTGGAAGAAAATGCGTCGTCCGCCAAACCGG
Source organism: Marinobacter suaedae (assembly GCF_030519635.1). Taxonomy (NCBI): domain Bacteria; kingdom Pseudomonadati; phylum Pseudomonadota; class Gammaproteobacteria; order Pseudomonadales; family Marinobacteraceae; genus Marinobacter; species Marinobacter suaedae. The sequence goes on from NZ_JAUMIS010000002.1 coordinate 176,947, forward strand.
CAGAGGGGGTAGCGGAATGACGAGCCGAGCCATACTAACTGCCTACTATACGATCGTTATTCGCGAGATCCGCCGGTTCACCCGAATTTGGGCCCAGACCCTGCTCCCGCCGGTCGTTACCATGACTCTCTATTTCATTATTTTCGGCAATCTGATTGGTTCCCGAATCGGTGAAATGGGTGGTTTTGATTACATGGCGTTTATCGTCCCCGGGCTGATCATGATGGCGGTGATTACCAACTCCTATGCCAATGTGGTGTCATCGTTTTTCTCCATGAAGTTTCAGAGAAGCATTGAGGAGTTGCTGGTATCACCGGTTCCCAATTGGGTTATTCTCGCCGGGTATGTGAGTGGCGGTATGGCCCGGGGCCTGAGTATTGGCTTGCTCGTGACTCTGCTTTCCCTGGCCTTTACCAACCTGTCGATACACAGTCTGCCGATGATGATCGTGACCGTGGTGTTGACCTCCGCACTGTTCTCTCTGGGAGGTTTCATTAATGCCATGCTGGCCACCAAGTTCGACGATATCTCGATCGTGCCTACCTTTGTTCTGACACCGTTGACCTACCTGGGAGGCGTCTTTTACAGCATCGATTTGCTTCCGAATTTCTGGCAGGGCGTGTCTTTGTTGAACCCGATTCTATACATGGTCAATGGATTTCGATTTGGAATACTGGGGGTTTCGGACGTCAACCCCTACGTTTCATTGGGTATGATTCTCGTGTTTATCGCGGGTCTTGTGTTCGTTGCTTTGACAATGCTTGCCCGAGGCAAGGGCATTCGACACTGATTACAGGAACCAATATGGCACTACACGATGCTCCGCTGGGCAAGGCCAGCGAATACCCAGAACGGTACGATGCCGGATTGCTGTTCCCAGTGGCCCGGGACGAAAACCGGCGTAGGCTGGGCTTGGCTGATGGGCGCTGGCCCTGGTTCGGGGAAGACCTCTGGCAGGCCTGGGAGGTGTCGTGGCTCCGGCACAGCGGTGTGCCGGCGGTAGCCTGGGCGGAGCTGCGGTTTCCCGCTGCATCGCCGGCCATCGTTGAGTCCAAGTCTCTCAAGCTTTACCTGAATTCATTTAATCAGACGGTTTTTTCCTCCTCGGAGCAGGTGAAGGAAACCATTGCGCGGGATCTTTCCAGTGCCTGCGGCGCGGCGGTTCAGGTGGTGATGCACAGCGTGGACGTTGCCGGTGAAGCAGAGGGGCGCCCAGAAGGGTTTGAGTTAATAGATGACGAGCCTGTATCGGATGTTGTGTACGAATATTCCTCCGACTCGCTGCAGGCGGGCGGCGACCTGGTAACGGAGCAGCTATGTTCTCATCTGCTGAAAAGTAACTGTCCGGTGACGGGGCAGCCTGATTGGGCGACGGTCCTGGTCAGCTATACGGGGCCGAAGATAGATAGGTCCGGGCTGCTGAAGTACATCGTCGGTTTCCGCCAGAAGCAGGACTTCCATGAGCATTGCGTAGAGACGCTGTTTACTGATTTGATGGAAGCTTGTCAGCCAAGCCGGCTGACGGTTTGTGCCCGTTACACTCGTCGAGGCGGGCTGGATATTAACCCCTGGCGCAGTACCGAGCCCGACGGGGGGGCTGGTCCTCGCCTGGTACGGCAATAGGGTAAAGGGCTGGCGCTGGTGGGAGGGGGCAACGTCAGGTTGCGTCTTCTTCCTGGCGGAGCCGATCGGCGGCATCTTCCAGGGCTGACAGAATGGCCTTTCGTTCTTTCTCGGTGATTTTTTCAGAGTCCAGGTACATGGCAAAGCCGCTGTGTTCATGTTCGAGGAAACTGCGGTTCGGTCCCATGTCACGCCGGAAATCGACAACTTCGTAGATGGGAACGGGCTTGCCAAACCCCTTGACCGTAATTTCTCCCTTGTCCCGACACATAATGCGGTCCTTGATCAGGGAGAAAGTTTCATAGGAAACCAGGATTTCGCCGGGTTCCGCCAGGGATTCCAGTCGGCTGGCGAGGTTAACCTCCTTGCCAATGATGGTGTAGTCCATCCGGTTTTCCGCGCCAAAGTTGCCGACGGTAGTGTAGCCGGTGCTGATGCCCATGCGGATTTCCAGCGGCGTTTTGATGCCCTGGCTACGCCATTTCTGGCGCATGATCTTCATATGCTTGCGCATCTCGATGGCCATTGAGACACATGCCATGGCGTCTTCTCGTTGTCCCCGACTCGTAGGATCCCCGAAAAATACCATGATGGAGTCGCCCACGAACTTGTCGATCGTGCCGCCGTATTTCAGGGCCACCTCGGACATTTCGTTAAAGTAGTGGTTCAGAAGCTCGGTCAGCGCTTCTGGCTCCATTTCTTCCGACAGTTCGGTGAAACCTTTGATGTCTGAGAAAAATACCACCAGTTTTTTACGTTGGGTTTCAAGCCGAACGTCCCGCTCGCCGGTAAAGATGGATTGCCAGACCTGAGGTGAGAGGTACTTGGACAGTTTGTGCGAGAGCGCAATGGATTGTTCGCGCTGATTCTGTATCTGGGTTTTTGCCAGCATCAGGGCCTGGGCCTGCTGGTGGGAGTAATAGGCTGTAACACAGATATAAATACCCGTGGCGAGGATAGAAATGATGCTGGTGATCAGGGGGGCGTGGAAAGTTTCCGCCGGACCACCTGCAACTGCCAGTGCTGCTGAGGTGGTGGCGGCGAGAAAACCGGTACCCAGCATCCACTGGCGTATGCCGCCAACGATGAGGCAGCTGAACATGAGCATCAGGACAACTGACGCCGAGGGGATAGCCACGAGACCAATGCAGCCGATGAAGGCTCCACCCACCACGCAATCGAAGATCAGCATTTTTTGCCGGATGCGAGGGGATTTTCGTAGAAATGTGCGGCGGGTCAATACATAGGCGGTGTAGGGCCAGATGAACGCCGCAACCACCAGCCACAGCTGCCATTGTTGGAAAACACCCTGCAGAACGCCCGTGATGAGCATGGCGGCCACGGCCGTGTAGGCTAGAGCCCTGCCGTTATAATCCGGCATAGGGGGAATAACAACCGGGGGGTTATCGGATGCCGGAGCCTTGCCGGATGAGCCGGGCGTGGCGCGTAATTCTGCCGGTACACTGAGCATGTTAGAAGCGGATCCTGCCGACCAGCATATCTTTAAACATCACCCAGTCGCCCATCAGGCTGTAAAAGGGATATTTAAAGGTCGCTGGTCGGTTTTTCTCAAACTTGAAGTGGCCAATCCAGGCAAAGCCGTAACCGATCACCGGCAAGCTGAGCAGCCAGACGAACTTGCCCGATAGCAGGGCCCAGGCACCAACAACCAGAACCAGAAGGCTACCGACGAAGTGCAGTCGACGGCAGGTAACGTCACTGTGCTCTTCCAGGTAGTACGGGTAGAATTCAGCAAAATTGCGAAAACTCTGGAGATCACTCATGGTGCTTTCAGGATGCTCTTATAGTTTTTTGGTTTGACCATTGTATTGCTTAAAGATTAACAGCATTAAAGGTAAGCGACAATTAAGGGAATCGGCATTCATGTGTTGTCGTGTTGCTGATTTTGATCGAAAAGTAAACGGTGGAGTCATATGAATTCATTGACCGATTTTCTCCTCAACCGATCGTCGGAACCGCGTTTGCAGGCACCGGCACCTGACCAGAATGTGTTGAACACAGCCCTGGCGTGCGCGGCCAGGGCGCCGGACCACGCTTTGTTGCGCCCCTGGCGTTACCTGATCGTCGAGGGCGAGGGGCTTGATGCTCTCGGGGAGTTGTTCGCCCGTTCCTGTGCCGACGAGGCCGATAACCAGAAATGGGAGAAGCTGCGTAAATCGCCCATGCGTGCGCCGATGGTGATCGTGGGGATTGCATCTCCGAAAGTTCATCCTAAGGTTCCTGAAATAGAACAGGTAATGTCGGCGGCGGCGAGTATGAGTTTTCTGGCTCTGGCGCTGCAGGACGCCGGGTTCGGTGTGATGTGGCGGACAGGGGATGTTGCGTACAGCCAATCTGTTGCTCAGGGTCTTGGTTTGGCAGAGGGAGAATCGATCACCGGTTTTCTGTATACCGGCTCAATTGTGTCTGAGAAACCGCGGGTGCCACGTCCGGAGGTGGCTGAGTTCGTCCGCCGTTGGCCCCAATAAAGCATTTTTGTACTGTGGATTATGCCCAGACTACCATCTGCTGACGGGTGGTAATGGAGTTGCTGGCCCGAGTAGTTCGCATCTTAGGTAGGTTGACCTATTTCCGGTCATCATTTCCTTGGTGGTCGGACTGCTCTTGTCCAGCCCGCTTTAATCGCCTAAACCGGCTGGAGAAATCGTCCGCCGGCCAGTTGCTTTCATCCGCAGGCTCAGTATAATCGCCCACACTTTCCCATGGCGGCGTGGTGAAATTGGTAGACACGACGGATTCAAAATCCGTTGGGGTAAAACCCGTGGCGGTTCGAGTCCGCCCGCCGCTACCAGCCTCTCCCTTATTTTGGTTTCTGTATCCGTGACGGCGTAGCGTCTGACATGCCTTCGGAACCTTTGTCTGTTTCCCATTGATACCTCCCCTGGCGCGATGTGACGCTTTTGCTTGCGTTGCGCGTTGTTTGAATTGATCTATCTTAAATTGGTGTTAGCCAAGGGATTTGTCAGCAAACGTGCCAGAGGGAACGCTATGGGGACCAGTTTGAGATTGGCCTGCCTTTTACTTCCATTGCTTATGATCGGGTGTGGGGGATCGTCCGGCACAAGGGTTGACCGGATCGAGGCCGCGCCTACGGTCAGCAAGAGTTATGAAAAAGTGCTGGTGTTCGTGGTGAGTGCCAAGCAAACCGTCCGGGATGTGGTGGAGCGCCAGATTGTCGCCGAGATGAACGAGAGCGAATTCGAGTCCGGGCGCTTCGGTATGGCCAATGCGGATGTTCCCTGGGAAGATGCTGAACAGCTGCAAACACTGGTTGCAAAGAGTGCCGTTGCGGGCCAGTACGATGGCGTTCTGGTGGTTTCCCTGATGAGCAAAGACCGGGAAGCGCGTTATGTCCCGGAACAGGTGGTGTATCAGCCCATCACTACTTCAGTAGGCCCCCTCGCGTCCACAACCTACATGGATACGACCGTCGTTCCCCAGACCTATCAGGAATCCACCAGTTACGTGCTGAAATCGACCCTGTTCGACACCGAATCCACGAACCCTGTCTGGCAGATGTATTCCACAACAGTGGATCCGGAGTCGCTGGACAAAGCCGCTAAAGAATTTGGTGAAGCGGTTGTAAGTGCCTTACGGAAAACCCTGCCGAGGCCAGCTGAAGAATGATCAGCATGAACAGGAAGGGTCTCTGGTTCGTGGGTGTTGCGATGGCCCTGGGTACCGGCTGTGCCACTGATGCCAACCTGAAAGCAGGCACGGATGATCCCTGTACCACTATGAAAGGCATCATTGCGGATTTCGGCAGCGGGTTTCAGAGCTTTCGGGGCAAGCGCAATGACTTTACGTCGCTCACGGTTTACGCCGCCAAAGAGGAATTGGTGAAAGGTCATTGTGAAATATGGGTGTGGAACGACGGCGACAGTGCCTACGTTTGCTCTGCCAATACACCGGATGGTGAGATTGCAGCCCAGCGGTATCGCAACAGCCTGAAGACCGTGCAGCAATGCCTGGGGGATTCCTGGCAGGAGGATTCTGTCACCCGGGAGCGGGACGGGCGCTATCTTGGTGTGGCCACGGGCTTTTCCTCTGATGCTCACCCCGGACTCGTGATTTCGGTACAGAACATCGTGCCGCCAGGGTCATACCGTTCTTTGCGCAGCAACTACCTTTACATCGGCTCCGCACAGAAAACGCCGGCACCCGATTAAACGCTCTTGCGCTTTAGGCACGGGGCATTCCGTGGTAAATTCCGCACCACTTTTTAATCAACGCGGTGCCCAGACCTCGCCTTGTCTATGAACGTTTCTGACTTCCATTTTGAATTACCCGATGAACTCATTGCCCGCTACCCGCTGACTGAACGGTCCGCATCAAGGTTGTTGTGCCTGGACGGCATGTCGGGCGAGACAGTGCACCGGCGTTTCTCCGATATCACTGACCTGCTCCAGCCGGGCGACCTGCTGGTGTTCAACGACACGCGGGTTATTCCAGCCCGTTTGTTTGGCACCAAGGAGACCGGTGGCAAAGTCGAAATTCTGGTGGAGCGTGTACTGGGTGAGCATGAGATTCTTGCCCATGTAAGGGCCTCGAAGTCCCCTAAAGAGGGTCAGATGATTACCCTCGAGGATGGCACGCAGATACGGATGACTAACCGGAACGATGCGCTGTTCCATCTGACCTGTGTGGCTACCGAGCCCGTGCTGGACGTTCTTGAGCGAATCGGGCACATGCCATTGCCGCCCTACGTCGATCGTCCGGATGAGTCCACCGACCGGGAACGCTATCAGACCGTTTACGCCCGGGAGCCTGGCGCAGTGGCAGCGCCCACGGCTGGCTTGCATTTCGATGATGCCTTGCTGGAAAAAATCGGTGCCATGGGCGTGGAAACGGCGTTCGTAACCCTGCACGTGGGAGCGGGCACCTTCCAGCCGGTTCGGGTGGATCGGGTGGAGGATCACGTCATGCACAGTGAGGTGGTCAATGTCCCGCAAGCGACCGTTGAGGCTGTCGAGCATGCACGGCACCGCGGTGGCCGTGTCATCGCCGTCGGCACGACATCGGTTCGTTCCCTGGAGTCTGCCAGCCGGGGAGGGCGGCTGCGGGAGTTCCAGGGCGAGACCGACATTTTCATCAGTCCGGGCTACCGGTTCGAAACGGTGGATGCCCTGATCACCAATTTCCACCTTCCGGAATCCACGCTGATCATGCTGGTCAGTGCCTTTGCCGGTTATGAAAACGTCATGGGGGCGTATCGTGAGGCCGTTGCCGAGCAGTACCGCTTCTTCAGTTATGGCGATGCCATGTTTATCACTTGTCAGGAGCCCAGCCGCGGAATGCTGATCGGCCCGGCGAATGCCGCTGACAACGTCAACAGAGATTGAGTCGGGGAACTATTTTGAGCGAATCCTGCTTCATGTCCTTTGAAAAGCTCGGGGAAGACGGCCGGGCCCGTCGTGGTCGGCTGACCTTTCCCCGTGGCACCGTCGAAACTCCAGCGTTCATGCCGGTGGGCACCTACGGCACCGTAAAAGGCATGCTGCCGCGGGACATTCACGAAATTGGGGCCCAGATTATCCTGGGCAACACCTTTCACCTGATGCTTCGGCCGGGGACGGAGGTCATTAAGGCCCACGGCGATCTCCACGACTTCACCCAGTGGAAGGGGCCGATTCTCACCGACTCCGGTGGCTTTCAGGTGTTCAGTCTCGGGGAAATGCGCAAGATCACAGAAGAAGGGGTAACCTTCCGATCGCCGGTGGATGGTTCTCCGGTCAAGTTGAATCCGGAAATCGCTATACAGGTTCAGCGTGACCTGGGTTCGGACATCGTGATGATCTTTGACGAGTGCACGCCGTACCCGGCAACGGAGAAAGAAGCCAGGCAGTCCATGGAGTTATCGCTGCGTTGGGCAGCGCGGAGCAAAAAGGCTCACGAGGGTAACCCTGCAGCGCTCTTTGGCATCGTCCAGGGCGGCATGTACGAGCAACTGCGCGATGAGTCCCTGGCAGGTCTGACCGACATTGGCTTCGATGGTTTCGCGATCGGCGGGCTGTCCGTGGGAGAGCCCAAGGAAGACATGATTCGGATCCTGGACCATCTTCCGCCGAAGATGCCCGAGGACAAGCCCCGCTATCTGATGGGGGTAGGGCGGCCGGAAGACATCGTCGAGGCGGTCCGGCGCGGTGTCGACATGTTTGACTGCGTCATGCCCACGCGGAACGCCCGTAACGGGTATCTGTTTAATTCCGAGGGTATCGTCAAAATCCGCAACGCCAAGCATCGCCACGATACGGGCCCGGTGGACCAACGTTGCGACTGTTATACCTGCAAGAACTTTTCGAGAAGTTACCTGCATCATCTGGATAAATGTGGAGAAATGCTTGGTTCCCAGCTTAATACGATCCACAACCTGAGGTTCTATCAGAACCTGATGGCCGGATTGCGTGGAGCCATTGAAGCAGGTACATTGTCCGACTTTGTAGCCGACTTCTATGCCCTGCGCGGGGAATCCGTTCCACCGCTGGGGGCCGCCTGAAAAATCCAGAAAAAAACCAACGGAGAATATCAATGAAAGCAATGAAAACGCTCATCGCTGGCCTGATGGCCCTGGTGCCTGCACTCGCTATGGCTCAGGATCCGGCGGCTCCTCAGGGTATGGGCGCCATGGGACAGATCATCTTCTTTGCCGGCTTTATCCTGATTTTCTACTTCCTGATCTGGCGTCCCCAGTCCAAGCGTGCGAAGGAGCACAAGGCTCTGATGTCTGGCCTGAACAAGGGTGACGAAGTGGTTACCTCCGGTGGCGTAGCCGGCAAGATCACCAAGGTCACCGATGACTTCATTGTTGTTGAAGTTGCTGACAACGTCGAAATCAAGGTTCAGAAGGTCGCCGTTGCCGCCGCTCTGCCGAAAGGCACCCTGAAGGACATCTGAGCCAGGTCCTTGCCGATAACAAGTCTAACTGGCTGAAACACCACGGCCGGCCAGCCGGCCGGCTTGAAGGATCCCATGCTGAACAAGTACCCGCTTTGGAAAAATCTGATAATCCTGATCGCCCTGGTGGTCGGGTTTATTTATGCACTCCCCAATCTCTTTCCGGACGACTACGCCATCCAGATTACCGGTTCCCGCAGCAGCACCGAGGTGGATGCCTCGGTTCTCGAGCGAGCCGTGAAGGCGCTGGAATCTGAAGGAATTGAGGTTAAAGACAGTTCTCTCCAGGATCGGGATGCCCTGATTCGTCTGACCGGTGCGGAAGACCAGCTGCAGGCCCGTCCTGTGGTTCAGTCAGCACTGGGCGGAGATTACCTGGTCGCCCTTAATATGGCGCCTTCCACTCCCGACTGGCTGAAGAGTCTGGGCGCCGGCCCCATGAAACTGGGTCTGGACCTGCGCGGTGGTGTTCACTTCCTACTTGAAGTGGATATGGATACGGCCGTCAATCAGCGCCTTGAGGCGATGTCGAGCCAGATCAAGCGAGAGCTTCGTGAAGAACGCATTCGTTACCGGGGCGGTGACGTCGAAGGTCGCCGACAGATTGTTCTCAGCTTTCGCGATGAAGCCCAGCGCTCGGAAGCGTTTGATCTGATTCGCGATCGCTACAATCAGTTCCTGATGAACGAGCGTACCCTTGATGACGAACGGCAGATTGTTCTGTCCCTGTCTGAGATCGAAGTGAAATCCATCCAGGAATACGCCCTGGAGCAAAACCTCACCACCATCCGCAACCGGGTTAACGAACTGGGTGTCGCTGAGCCGCTGGTCCAGCGCCAGGGTGCCGATCGAATTATCGTTGAGCTGCCGGGTGTGCAGGATACCGCTCAGGCCAAGCGTGTTCTTGGCGCGACTGCCAACCTGGAATTCCGTCTGGAAGCACGCTCTGATGCCAGCGCCAGCGAAGTGGAAGAGTTCGGTTTCCGGGACAATCTCCGCCGAACCGCTCGCCTTGAGAAAGAGGTGATCACCACCGGTAACAACGTGTCCAATGCCCAGCAGGCGTTCGACGAAAATGGTCAGCCTCAGGTCAATATCACCATGGATTCCATTGGTGGTGATCAGATGCACCGGGCAACACGCAGCGCCGTTGGCCGCCGGATGGCCGTGCTGTTTATTGAGTTCCGTACCGAGACCGAAAACCGCATGGTTGACGGAGAAATGACGGAAGTTGATAAGCGGGTGGTCGAGAAGAGCATTATCAGCCTGGCGACCATTCAGTCGGCGCTTGGAAGCAGTTTCCGGATCACCGGTCTGGATTCCATTCCTGAAGCAGCAGAGCTGGCGCTCTTGCTGCGGGCAGGTGCGCTGGCGGCACCGATGTACTTTGTGCAGGAACGGACCATCGGCCCGAGCCTGGGTCAGAAAAACATCGATGCGGGCGTCATGTCGGTTGCCCTTGGCTTTGCTCTGGTTCTGGCCTACATGCTGGTGAATTATCGCGGTTTTGGCCTGATCGCCAATGTGGCGTTGACCCTCAATCTGATGTTGCTGGTAGCTTGCATGTCGATTCTGTCGGCCACGCTCACGCTGCCCGGTATTGCCGGCATTGTTCTTACCGTGGGTATGGCGGTTGACGCCAACGTTCTTATATTCGAGCGGATCCGTGAAGAATTGCAGGGCGGGGCCCCCCCTCAGTCGGCCATTAACGCTGGTTATTCCCGCGCCTTCGTCTCAATCTTTGATGCGAACATCACCACCTTGCTGGTGGCCGTGATTCTGTTTGCCATGGGCTCCGGCCCGGTGAAGGGCTTCGCCGTCACTCTGTGCCTCGGTATCCTGACGTCCATGTTCTCTGGCCTGATGGTCAGCCGGGCGATTGTGAATCTGGTATACGGTGGTCGAAAGGTCGAAAAGCTGTCGATCGGAGGAAAGCTGGCAAATGTCTGATCAAGAGAAAAAGCCATTTGATTTTATGGGGCTTCGGAAGGCTGCTTCCGTGCTTTCGATCGCGCTGGTCATCGCCTCGATCCTGTTGCTGGCGGTTCGCGGCCTGAATCTGGGGCTGGATTTCACCGGCGGTACGTCGGTGGAGTTCGAGTACACGGAGGCTCCTGCGCTGGAGGATGTTCGGACCACTCTGACAGAGGCGGGTTATGAACAGTTTGTGGTTCAGAATTTCGGTTCAGACACCACGGTCCTGGTGCGCCTTGCCGAAGCGGATAACGACAAGGTAGGTCTTGAAGTCGCTGAGGCATTGAAAGCCAGTGGTGCCGAGCTTGAGCTCATCAGTTCCGAGTTTATCGGCTCCCAGGTGGGGGAAGAGTTACGCGAGGACGGTGGCCTGGGCATGCTCCTGGCGCTGGCGGTGGTGCTGATTTACGTTGGTATGCGCTTTCAGTTCAAGTTTGGTATCGCTTCGGTGGTTCCGCTGGCCCACGATGTCATCATTGTTCTCGGGGTGTTCGCACTGTTCCAGTGGACGTTTGACCTGTCCGTACTCGCGGCCTTGCTCGCGGTTATCGGTTACTCGCTGAATGACACCATCGTTGTGGCTGACCGCATCCGGGAGAATTTCCGCAAGATGCGTGAGGGCGACTCCTGGCACATCATTAATGCCTCGATCCACCAGACGATCCGTCGGACGATCAACACCTCCGGTACCACATTGGTGGTGTTGCTGGCCCTTTACCTGTTCGGGGGTGAGGCCATCAACAACTTCTCACTGGCGCTGATCATTGGTGTTGTCGTGGGTACCTATTCCTCTATCTACGTAGCGGCCAATATGCTGCTCGCGCTGCACATTTCCCGTGAGGACCTGCAGTTGCCGCAGAAAGAGGGGGCTGTTGGTGAAGAGGTGGAGGAAGAAGAGCCACCCGAGTGGCTGAATCGGATGTGATTCAGCCGTTCCGGCACAAAAAAACCGCCATCCCTCGGGACTGGCGGTTTTTTTATGGCTGCTGTTTTATCAGCGGGGCAGGCGACCCCGGAAAGGGTGAAGCGCTTTCAGGACTTCACGGAACAGCTTCGGATTGGCAACGACCAGCTGCCGGGCATTGCTGGTAGACGGGTTTCCGGAGAAGTCGCCAACCAATGCGCCGGACTCCATCGCCAGGGTGCCACCAAGATCCAGATCCACCGCTTGCGGGCGGAAGAGTACGGCGGAGTCGAGATGGCCGGCGGACACGCGAGCGATATCCAGTACCGGGCAACCGGAGGTACGCATCATGGCGGCCTCACTGGCCAGAGCTGCAGACATCTCACCCCAGAGCTGGGCGTCGTCACTTTTCTTCGCTTGCGCCAGAAGGTTGGAAGCAATCGCGGCCTGGTCGAGTGTCTTGACCTGGGATGCCCGAACGCGGCGGCTGTTTAGCGCTGCGCCATGGCCCCGGCTGGCAGAGTACTCCTCGCCGGTAACCGGGTTAATGATCAGCAGGTTTTCGGTGCGGTTGTTCTTTTTCTGCGCCAGGGCGATGACAAAGTCAGGGATGCCCCGCAGGAAGTTCTCGCTTCCGAGCAGCGGAAAGATGTGCCAGCTACGCTCGTTGGAACCTGCATCAGCCTCGTTCAGCGGCGCGATGGCGTGGTCCTTGTAGGCCTTTTCCAACTGCTCGCTGAAATTGTCGTAAATAGACTGTTCAACCCGGTCCAGCTGACGGCGGAGTTCGCCATCATTCTTGGTGTTGGGTTCCTGACGCTCGAAGTGGGCTTTCAGATAGTCTGAACCCTGGCGCGCAACGCGCAGGGCCATTTTGATCGCTGGTTGCATCTGAGTGTTCAATGTCCGAGTGTGTGAAGGCCGGCTATCATAGCAAAACTTACTGTGGCTTGTATGTTTTTTGACTCAGCAATAGCACGGATAGCAATGGATTACGGCAACTTACAATAACCGGCACCGGTTGCTTTTCTGGTACCATTGCCGCTTTCTCATCAGGTCTGGATGTCGTAGCGATGCATAAACCGGCGCTTCCTCAGGAAAGCACTGACACTTTTCAGAATCAGGTTCGGATTGTCCTGGTCGAAACCTCCCACTCCGGCAACATTGGCGCGGTTGCCCGTGCGATGAAAAATATGGGGTTGGGAAATCTCTGGTTGGTTAACCCCGGTTCCTTCCCCGATGAAGCCTCCTATGCCCGTTCGTCGGGCGCGTCGGATGTTCTCGATAATGCGCAGGTTGTCGGGTCCCTGGATGAAGCGATTTCCGATTGCGTCCTGGTTATGGGTACCAGTGCCCGGGGTCGAAAGGTGCCCTGGCCGGTCATTGCACCGCCCGAAGCGGCAGCTACCGCCGGAGCACATGCTGCGAAAGGGACGGTTGCGCTGGTGTTCGGCCGTGAGAGCTCCGGTCTGAACAATGAAGAGTTGCAACGTTGTCATTTCCATATTCATATCCCTTCGAATCCGGACTACAGCTCGCTGAATCTGGCGATGGCGGTGCAGGTGATATGCTATGAATTAAGAATGCATTACCTTCGAGGTCTTGAAGGGGGTGAGGAGAACCCCAATCTTAAGCCTATGACGATGCCCGGAGATGAAGGCTGGGATGTTGAGCTCGCATCGGTTAACGATGTCGAGGGCTTTTTCAGCCATCTCGAGCAGGTTCTGGTGGATGTCTCTTTTCATCGAAGGGAGAACCCGAGGCAGTTGATGACTCGCTTGCGACGTCTGTTCCAGCGGGCAAAACTGGATCAGATGGAAGTGAATATCCTCCGGGGCATCTTGTCATCCATCCAGAAAGCAGTCGGTACCAAGGGATCTGTAAAATCAGCTTCGGCGGATTCCGGGGCCCAGAAAAAGGAATAAAGATGGCCATTTTCGAGCGTTTAAGGGAAGACATTAACAGCGTTTTTCATCGTGATCCGGCGGCCCGGAACACGTTCGAGGTTCTGACCAACTATCCAGGCTTGCATGCACTGCTGTTCCATCGGATGTCCCATTGGCTCTGGGGGCTCGGCCTAAAGTGGATTGCGCGGACCATTTCCACTCTTGCAAGGTGGTTTACCGGGGTTGAGATTCACCCGGGCGCCAAGATCGGTCGCCGGTTTTTTATCGATCACGGCATGGGGGTGGTGATCGGCGAAACCACCATTATCGGTGATGACGTAACCCTTTATCAGGGTGTCACACTGGGTGGCACCAGCTGGAACAAAGGTAAGCGGCATCCAACCATAGGCAACGGGGTGGTTGTGGGTGCTGGCGCCAAGATCCTGGGTCCGTTTGAAGTGGGCGAGGGGGCCAAGGTAGGTTCCAATTCCGTGGTTACCAAAGAGGTTCCGGCAGGTGCGACCGTGGTCGGTATTCCGGGTCGCGTCATCGTCAAGCGACCGGAAGAGGAAGGTGATAATCAGCGCCGGAAGGAAATGGAAGAGCGAATGGGATTCGATGCCTACGGTGTAACTGAGGAAATGCCGGACCCGGTGGCGCGTTCCGTTCGCGCGCTCCTGGATCACATGCATGCGGTGGACGACCGTATTGAAAACATGTGTCAGGCTTTGAAGAAGCTAAATGCCGATTATCCCAACGGCGAGCTGCCTCCGCTGGCAGAAGAGGACTTCGATTGCGTGAGGGATGAGCCCAGTCAACGGCAGGGGTAATACTTGACTGTTTTAGTGGGTCAATTCATACTCGCAGCTGTTTTACGGGACTCATATCCAAGCTCGGGCTGACGTAATGAAACTCACGACCAAAGGCCGCTATGCCGTAACGGCAATGCTGGATCTGGCTCTGCACGCAGACCAGGGGCCGGTGAGTCTCGCAGATATTTCAGCCCGCCAGGAAATTTCCCTGTCCTATCTGGAGCAGTTGTTCGCGCGCCTTCGTCGAGAAAATCTCGTGATCAGCATCCGTGGTCCCGGAGGTGGATATCGTCTCAGTCGGGACGCCGGTGATGTGTACATTGCCGAGGTGGTCGATGCGGTGAGTGAGTCCCTCGATACCACGCGCTGTGGCAACAAGGGTGACTGCCAGAAGGGCGAGAAGTGCCTCACGCATCACCTCTGGTCTGATCTGAGCGACCAGATTCATCAGTTCCTGAGCGAAATCAGTCTGAAGGATCTGATGAAAAAACATGAAATCCGCCAGGTTGCGGACCGCCAGAATCGCCGTCAGTCAGGCAGCGACTCTGATACGATCAATACCGACCGCCTGTCGAGCCAGGCGCCGGCCTGAAATTCAAGCCCAAACATACCATGAAGAAGCCCGTCTACCTTGACTACGCGGCCACGACGCCCGTTGATCCTGCTGTTGCTGAAGAAATGTCGAAGTACCTGACGATGGATGGCGTATTTGGCAACCCGGCATCGCGCTCCCATATGTACGGTTGGCAGGCGGAGGCGGCAGTGGAAAATGCCCGCCGCCAGGTTGCACAGCTGATTGGAGCGGACCCGCGGGAAATTGTCTGGACATCGGGTGCCACCGAATCGGATAACCTGGCAATCAAGGGCGCGGTTGCCGGGCACGATAATCCTCATATCATCACCTCGATTATTGAGCATAAAGCGGTTCTCGATACCTGCAAGTGGCTTGAGCAGCAGGGTGTCGACGTCACCTGGCTGGTGCCGCAGGGAGATGGTCGGGTGCTGCCGGAGCAGGTGGCGGAAGCCTTGCGGGACAATACCGTCCTGGTCAGCCTGATGATGGTGAACAACGAGCTTGGTTGCGTGACCGACGTGGCTACCATTGGGGCCATGCTGAGGGAGCGGGGGATTCTGTTTCACGTGGATGCTGCCCAGGCCGCCGGCAAGCTACCGGTGGATGTCAGTGAGATGTCTGTGGATCTGATGTCAGTGTCCGGTCATAAGGTATACGGCCCGAAAGGGGTGGGGGCCTTGTACGTTCGCCGCTCGCCCGAGGTTCGTATTGAGGCGCAGATTCATGGTGGTGGGCACGAGCGCGGAATGCGTTCGGGTACTCTGCCCACTCATCAGATTGCGGGTATGGGCAGGGCATTTGCGATTGCCCGGGAGCGCCTTGGTGAGGAAATCGAGAGGCTCGAACAGTTGCGCTCCGGCTTTCTGGCGGGGTTGTCTGCGCTGGAGGGCGTTCGCCTCAACGGAAGTCAAGACCACCGTGTGCCGGGCATCGTAAACCTCTCGTTTGACGGTGTTGAAGCCGAATCCCTGATGCTTGGCCTGCGCGAGCTGGCTGTTTCTTCCGGCTCCGCCTGTGCATCTGCCACGATGGAGCCCTCGTTTGTTCTTCGTGGTATCGGCCTGAATGACGAGCAGGCCCACCGCGCACTTCGTTTTTCATTTGGCCGTTTTACCTCCGCCGATGACGTGGAGTTTGCCGGGAAGCACATCATTGATGTTGTATCCCGCCTGCGCTCAGTGCGGTAGGCAGCCGGCCTTGGACTGCGTATAATCGCAGGCCTGAATTTTAACCCTGAACTTAATGGAGTAATACCATGGCAACTGAGCGTACGCTCTCTATCATCAAGCCCGACGCAGTAGCAAAGAACGTGATCGGCGAAATCTACAGCCGCTTCGAGAAAGCGGGCCTGAAAATTGTTGCTGCCAAGATGATGCACCTGACCCAGGAGCAGGCGGAAGGCTTCTACGCTGAGCACAAAGAGCGTCCGTTCTTCAACGACCTGGTTGCTTTCATGACTTCTGGTCCGGTTGTGGTTCAGGTTCTGGAAGGCGAGGGCGCGATCCTGAAAAACCGCGACCTGATGGGCGCCACCAACCCGAAAGAAGCCGATGCCGGCACGATCCGTGCGGATTTCGCTTCTTCCATCGACGCGAACGCTGTTCACGGTTCCGACTCCGCAGCTTCTGCTGAGCGTGAAGTGGCGTACTTCTTCAATGACAACGAAATCTGCCCGCGCGGCTAATTCGGTTGTCAGGAGGCGGCGTTCAGCCGCCTCCGCATTGGTTATTTGTTCGAGGTTATGTAATGACAGCGGCTGCTGAAAAAACGAATCTGCTAGGGATGCCCAAGTCAAAGCTGGAGGCTTTTTTTGAATCCCTGGGGGAAAAACGTTTTCGTGCCACTCAGATCCTGCAGTGGATTCATCAGCGGGGTATCGATGACTTCGATCAAATGAGTAATGTCAGCAAGGCCTTGCGTGAAAAGCTTAAAGTTGTTGCCGAAATTCGCGGTCCGGAGGTTGTGTACGACGAAACCTCCAAGGACGGTACCCGCAAGTGGGTCATGCGTATGGATAACGGCAACAGTGTAGAAACCGTCCTGATTCCAGACGGAGAGCGCGGCACACTGTGCGTGTCGTCGCAGATAGGGTGCAGCCTGGACTGCACGTTCTGCTCGACGGGCAAGCGGGGCTTTAACCGTAACCTGACGGCGGCAGAAATTATTGGTCAGGTCTGGGTAGCCCGTAAGGCGTTTATGCCGTTTGATAATGGCTCTGATCGCCCGATCACCAATGTCGTGATGATGGGGATGGGCGAGCCGCTCCTTAACTTCGACAACGTTGTTGACGCCATGAACCTGATGATGGAAGACCTGGCCTACGGAATCTCCAAGCGCCGGGTTACACTGAGCACCTCAGGCGTGGTTCCCGCTCTCGACCGACTGGGCGAAGTCACTGACGTGTCGATCGCCATATCCCTGCATGCGCCGAACGACGAACTGCGTAACCAGTTGGTGCCGCTTAACAAGAAGTATCCGATCTCAGAGTTGTTGGCGGCTACTCGCCGTTACCTCTCAGGCCTTCCTGACAAGCGCAAGGCAACCATCGAGTACACCGTGATTGAGGGTGTGAACGACCAGCCCGAACACGCCAGGCAGCTGGTTGGTCTGTTGAGGGGCCTGCCGTGCAAGATAAATCTGATACCCTTTAACCCGTTCCCGGAGAGCGATTTCAAGCGCCCAAGCATGAACGCCACGCGACGTTTCCAGACGGTTCTGAATGAGGCCGGGTACGTGACCACGATTCGGACCACGCGGGGCGACGACATCGATGCGGCCTGCGGTCAGCTCGTTGGCCGGGTCGAAGACCGTACCCGTCGAAGTCAACGATACATTCAAGTTCAGCAGGTAAACCCCTGATCTGAACAAGCGAGAAAGCCTGTAAGAGGTAGGTGACACTGTGACATCCGGAAAGGCAAATTGGCGTATCGGGGCTGTAGCCATGTTGCTGGCTGCTTTTTTTGTCACAGGTTGTGTGACCACGGTAGACAGCCGGTTCTCCCGGGAAGCAGATCGTCAGGAAGCTATTGAAGACTACGTTCAACTTGCTACCGCCTACATAGGGCAGGGCAACATGGAGCGTGCGCGTCACCATCTGGACCGTGCTCTAGAGCTGGATGAAGACAGCGCCTCAGCACTGGCGGCCATGGGGCTGGTCTACAACTCGGAAGGCGAACCTGAACTCGCCGAAGAGAGCTTTCAGGATGCGATCGACTCCGATGGCGGATACACACGGGGCCGGGTTTACTACGGCGCCTTCCTGTTTGGCCAGGATCGCTATGAAGACGCCCGGGATCAGTTCAAGGCGGCTTCCCGCGACACGGACTACAAAGACCGGGGCTCGGTTTTCTATAACCTTGGCATGACCGAAGAACGACTCAATGATCCGGTCCAGGCTGAAAGCGCTTATCGTCGGGCGGTAGAGCTTTCTCGCGGAGATGCCCGTTCGTTGCTGGCGCTTTCCCGTGTTCTGGCGGATCAGGGAGACTACAGCGCGGCGTCGCGGTACTACTCGCGTCTTATGTCGGTCATGCAGAGAAATCAGCGTCTTCGCCATTCCCCGGAAAGCCTTCTTACCGGCATCCGCATTGCCCATAATCTGAACGACCGTGACAAAGAGGCCAGCCTGGCCTTGCAGCTTAAGAATAATTATCCAGAGTCAGTCGAATACGAACAATATAAGGTGCTGATTTCTAATGGCCAGTGATGAAGTAGTTCAGCCAGAGACCAAAGAGCCAATCGGTCAAACTCTTAAGCGGGCTCGCGAACAGCGAGGCCTGACAGAGACCGATGTTGCCAACGCACAACACCTGCGGACCGGTGTTATCCAGGCCATTGAGGCCGGTGAATACAGCAAGGTTGACAGTGAAATCTTCCTGAAGGGGTACGTTCGGGCCTACGCCCGGATGGTTGGCTTGAATGCGGATGAGATCATCGCCGGCCTCGATGAAGAGCTGGAGCCCATGAGGGTCGCCGAAAAGCAGGCTGTGGAAGCCAATCCCCTGGTGAGCATTGAGCGGCGACGGGAGCAAAAGCGCCGGGTAGCTCGAGGCGTGTTCTATACCGCCCTGGTCGGTCTTGCCGGGTATCTCGCGTTTACGTTCGTCCTGCCAAAGACCGATTTCGAATTGCCGGGGGATCTCTTCGCTACGTCCTCGATTGAAGAGAGTGAGCCAACCGACGTGTCCGACTCCGGTGCCACTTTGGAAACGGAAGAGCCAGCAAGCGGTGCACTGAGTCCGGATGCAGAACGGCAGCAACCGGATACCACCGCAGGTCTTGAAGAACCCGCCGTCGATGGCGCCACTGTTTCTGCGTCTGACACATCGAGCCTTGCCGAAGAAGATTCAACCGCGGTTGTTGAAGAGGATGTTCCGACCCTCGGTGAATCGACGTCACCAGATGTGGCAGAGAGTGCCGATGATGAGGCCCTGGAAGAGCAGGGCATTGAAGAGGGCCGCGCTGACGCCGAATCGTCTTCTGATGTCTCCGGTGCGCAGGAACCGTTGGCCAGTGGTCAGTCCCAAGTGCAGTTGACCGCCGATGAACAGCCGGAGTCGGACGTGCAATCCGCTGATCAGGCTCCGGTTTTTGCTGATGAGGCTGGCGTTCAAGATGAGCCTGTGACCGGGGACAGTATTTCGGAGGCGCCGACTACTGACAATTCCGGCGACGCGGTCGAGGCTGGGCCTACGGCAACTCAAGAAGTACCTGAAGCGTCGACGGCAAACCTTGATATCAGTTTTGTTGGCGATTGCTGGGTTCAGGTTACTGACGCGTCGGGAAATCGTCTGGCGAGCTCGCTCCAACGCAGCGGAGACCGGTTACAGGTCGCGGGGGAAGCCCCGTTGCGCGTAGTGATTGGTGCTGTGGATGCCGTCAGTGCCATCCAGTTCGAGGGCCGGCCTGTCGATCTTGACGGTTTCCGTATTGTTAACAACCGTTCCGAATTTACGTTGCCCCAGTGAACTTCATTAACTCAGAGTTATTGGTCAATCCCCTATGAAACAGGAATCTCCGATCGTAAGACGCAAGTCCCGTCAAATCATGGTGGGCAATGTGCCCGTCGGTGGCGATGCGCCGATTGCCGTGCAGAGTATGACCAACACCAATACCTGCGATGTTGACGCAACGGTGGGTCAGATCAAGGCACTGGAAGAAGCCGGAGCGGATATTGTTCGGGTATCCGTACCGACGATGGACGCTGCGGAAGCCTTCGGGCAGATTCGGCAGAAAGTAGGGCTTCCGCTGGTGGCGGACATCCATTTTGATTACAAGATAGCTTTGCGTGTCGCAGAACTCGGTGTGGATTGCCTGCGCATCAATCCGGGCAATATCGGTCGTGAAGATCGGGTCAGTGCGGTGATCAGTGCTGCCCGGGATCGAAACATCCCGATCCGGATTGGCGTGAACGCAGGTTCGTTGGAGAAAGAGCTTCAGCGTAAGTACGGCGAACCAACGCCAGACGCGTTGGTTGAATCCGCCATGCGCCACATCGATATTCTGGATCGCCATGATTTTCAGGACTTCAAGGTAAGTCTGAAGGCATCGGAAGTGTTCATGACGGTGGCTGCCTATCGCAAGATCGCCAGCCAGATCGAACAACCGTTGCACCTGGGTATTACCGAAGCGGGCGGCTTCCGCTCTGGTACCGTCAAGTCCTCCATTGGACTCGGCATGCTGCTTATGGACGGAATTGGTGACACCATCCGGGTCTCTCTGGCTGCAGATCCCGTTCAGGAAATTAAAGTTGGCTACGATATCCTCAAGAGCCTGCGTCTGCGCAGTCGGGGTATCAACTTCATCGCCTGTCCAAGTTGTTCGCGTCAGAACTTCGATGTGATTCAGACCATGAATGATCTTGAGGCTCGTCTGGAAGACGTTAACACCGCAATGGACGTGGCAATCATAGGTTGCGTGGTGAATGGACCTGGTGAAGCGAAGGAGGCCGATATCGGTCTGACCGGCGGCAGCCCCAAAAACCTGTTTTACCTGTCCGGCAAGCCCAACCAGAAGCTTGATAATGCCACGTTGACCGACGATCTCGAGCGCCTGATTCGAGACGAGGTTGCTCGCAGACAGGAGCAGGACGAGGCAGTTATTGCCCGATCCGAAGGCTGATCGCCGGCCGCTATCCGATTAAGTTCATAGAGTTACGTTTAAGGGTTTCACTTGGCTAAGATTCAGGCAATTCGTGGAATGAACGATATCCTGCCGGACCAGTCGCCGGTCTGGCAGTTTGTTGAAGACACCGTTCGCAAGGTGCTCGGGCAGTACGGTTATCAAGAAATCCGTATGCCCATCGTTGAACAGACCGATCTTTTCAAGCGCTCTATCGGTGAAGTGACCGACATCGTTGAAAAGGAAATGTACACCTTTGAAGACCGCAACGGCGACAGTCTGACGCTTCGGCCGGAAGGCACCGCCGGATGCGTGCGGGCGGCGGAAGAGCACGGACTGCTGTTCAACCAGACACGCCGGCTCTGGTACACCGGCCCCATGTTCCGTCACGAACGTCCGCAGAAAGGCCGATATCGCCAGTTCCACCAGATTGGTGTGGAATGCTTTGGTATGACCGGCCCGGACATCGACGCCGAGTTATTGGTTCTTACCGCGCGTCTCTGGAAAGCTCTTGGGCTTGCCGGGCATACTCGCCTGGAGATCAACTCACTCGGTACGTCCGATGCGCGCAAAGTCTACCGTGAGGCCCTGGTTGCCTACCTCGAGCAGTACAAAGAAGACCTGGATGAAGACAGCAAGCGTCGTCTCGGCACCAACCCCCTGCGGATTCTGGACAGCAAGGTTCCGGAAACCCGCAAAATTCTGGAAGGTGCACCAAGCTTCGACGACTACCTGGATGACGATTCCCGGGAGCACTTTGAGCAGCTAAAGTCCCTTCTGGACGCGGCTGGTGTAGAGTACACGGTCAATCCGGCGCTGGTTCGGGGGCTCGACTACTACGGCAAGACCGTTTTCGAGTGGGTGACTGACAGTCTTGGAGCCCAGGGAACCGTTTGTGCCGGAGGGCGATATGACGGTTTGGTAGAACAACTGGGGGGCAAGCCAACACCGGCGGTGGGCTTCGCGATGGGGCTGGAACGCCTCATTCTATTGCTCGAGACCCTGGATCTGATTCCCGCGCACGTCACCAGTGATGCGGATGTCTACGTCACGGCCATGGGAGATAGCGCCATACCGGCGGCGATGGCCCTGGCCGAAAATCTCCGGGATACCTTGCCGGGGCTCACTATCGTCTCCCACTGTGGAGGCGGTAGCTTCAAGAGCCAGATGAAAAAGGCTGACAAGAGTGGTGCACGGTATGCGCTCATCCTCGGTGAAAACGAAGTGGCAAGTGGTACCGCTGCCCTGAAACCACTGCGTGCGGACGAACCCCAGCAGGATATTGCCCAGGCCGAATTGGCGTCAGCACTGGCCAGAGCCTTCAATCTTTAAATCAAATCGAACAACAACGCGAAATCGAATTACAGGAGTCACAATGGCTGAATTGCGCACCGAAGAAGAACAGGTCCAGGCAATCAAGGACTGGTGGAAGAATAATGGCAGTTCGCTGCTGATTGGTGTCGGTGCCGCCCTGGCAATTGTCTTTGGCTGGCAAGCCTGGCAAAACCACCAGACACAGCAACGGGCTGAGGCTGCTGCCCAGTTTGCCAATTTGTTGAATACCTTCGGCAATCAGGCCGATGAAACTGCTGGTGAAACCGTCGAGTTCGTTGCCAAGTCGCTCCGTGAGGAGCACGGTGACAGCGCGTATGCTGTCTATGGCAACCTGATTTTGGCCAAGCAGTATCTGCTGGATGGCGAGACGGAGTCGGCGATTGATGCGCTGACCTGGGCGAAAGATCAGGCCGGGGATCACCAGGCTCTGAAACTGGTCATTGAAAACCGTCTTGCCCGTGCACAATTTGACGCCGGGCAATATGACGAGGCGCTCGCTACTATCGATGGGGTAGACGAAGCCGGGACTTTTGCCCCCATTTTCTCTGAGTTGCGGGGCGATATCCTGCTGGCGAAAGGTGATTCAGAAGGTGCCAAGGAGGCCTATCTGGCGGCTCGTGAAGCCAGTCCTGAAGGGCGAAGTGGCATTCTGGAATTGAAACTGTCTGACCTGGGTGTCGGAGGAGAGGCCTGATGCGGGTAACTCGCAACAGGCTCCTAAAGCACGGACTAATGAGTCTGGCTGTCCTAGTTGGGGCGGCTGGCTGCAGTACGCCAGATACCTTTGAACAGCCCCGTCCGGTTCCCGACATCGAGGCTACGGTCGAGCTGGACTCGGTCTGGAGCATGTCAGTGGGTGATGGTCATGACGGGGATTACCTGTATCTCACGCCGCTGAATGCGGGTGACATTCTTTACGCAGCCTCTGCGGATGGCACCGTGTATGCGGTCGAGGCAGAGCAGGGCAAGGTTGTTTGGAAGAAAACCCTGGATGATCGGATTTTCTCCGGCGTGGGTGGTGATGGCGAACAGCTATACCTGACAACCCGGGAAGCCGACCTGCTGGCGCTGTCCCGTGAAGATGGTTCCGAACTGTGGCGTGCGGAGCTGCCGACTGAAGTGCTCTCGATCCCGCAGTCCAACGGCCGACTGGTCGTGGCTCAAACGACCGATGGGCGCGTACTGGCCTTCGACGCGGAAAGTGGCGTTCAACGTTGGCAGTACGATGGCGTGGTTCCGGTTCTCTCCATGCGAGCGGCTGCGACGCCGCTGGTCGGGGCTGATGTCGTTATTTCATCGTTCTCCAATGGCAAACTGATTGCACTGTCGGCAGAGAACGGCCAGCCGCTCTGGCAGTATGCGGTGGGTGAGCCTCAGGGGCGCACCGAGCTTGAACGCCTGGTGGACATTACCGGTCAGCCCCTGGTGATCGATACCGCGATCATGGTGGTGGGCTACCAGGGCAAGCTGGCCCTGGTGGATGTTCGAACAGGCCAGGAAATCTGGAGCAAGAAGGCGTCCAGCCTTTATTCGCCGTCCATCGGGGGCGGCAATATTTACCTGGCCGAGGCCAGTGGCGATGTTGTTGCTCTGCGAGGTTCGGATCGCCGGGAGTTGTGGACCCAGGAGCGTCTGGCGTGGCGCCAACTGACCCGGCCAATTGTTTCCGATGACTACCTGGTGGCCGGTGATTACGAAGGTTACCTGCACGTTTTCTCAAGAGAGGATGGCAGTTTGTTGGGCCAGCTCGATTTCGATGATGACGGTATCCGCGTACCGGCACAGCGGCTGGAGAATGGTAACCTGTTGATCTATGGTAATGGCGGCAGGATGTCGGTCCTGCAAATCCAGCCCGTCGAATAACTGACCATCAGCCCGGCTTCCACACCGGGCTGTTTTCTATCTCAAGTAGCGAAGCACTATGACCCCAGTAATTGCCCTTGTCGGCCGTCCCAATGTTGGTAAGTCGACCCTGTTCAACCAGATGACCCGGTCCCGTGATGCCCTGGTGGCAGACTTTCCCGGTCTGACCCGGGACAGGAAATACGGCGACGGCAATTACGAGGGCCAAAGGTTTATCGTGATCGACACCGGCGGTCTGACCGGTGATGAAGAGGGGCTGGATGCCGAAATGGCGCGCCAGTCTCTGCAAGCGGTGGAAGAAGCGGATATCGTCCTGTTTCTGGTGGATGCCCGTGCCGGGCTCACTGCCGGTGACGAAACCATCGCTAACCACCTCCGCCGTTCTGGCAAACAGGCCCACCTGGTGGTGAACAAAACAGACGGCCAGGATCCGGATATTGCCGCCGCAGACTTTTACCAACTCGGCTTCGAATCTACTTTCCTGATTGCTGCGTCCCACAACCGGGGTATCCGCTCCCTGCTGGAAGAGCTGCTCCCGACGCCCGAGGAAGGGGCCGAGCAGGATAGCGCCAGCAAGTATCCCGGTATTCGGATCGGCGTTGTTGGTCGGCCGAATGTCGGTAAATCGACACTCGTCAATCGAATGCTGGGGGAAGACCGGGTCGTGGTCTACGACATGCCGGGAACCACCCGAGACAGCGTGTATATTCCCTATGAACGGCAGGGGAAAGAGTACACACTCATTGATACCGCCGGGGTGCGACGTCGTAAGAATGTGCGTGAGGCGGTCGAAAAGTTTTCCATTATCAAGACCCTTCAGGCCATAGAAGATGCTCACGTTGTTCTTCTGGTCATTGATGCCCGTGAGGGTCTGGTTGATCAGGATCTCCACCTGATTGGGTTTGTTCTGGATGCCGGCCGATCGCTGGTGATTGCCGTCAACAAGTGGGACGGTATGGATCCCGAAGAGCGCGCCAGGGTGAAGGAACAAGTGCAGCGGCGCCTGGACTTTCTGGATTACGCGGACAAGCATTATATTTCTGCGCTGCACGGCTCGGGCGTGGGTGTTATGTACGAATCGGTACAAGCCTGTTACGACTCAGCTATGGCCAAGTGGCCGACCAATCGCTTGACGGCAATCCTTCAGGACGCGGTTGCCCAGCATCAGCCACCGATGGTGCAGGGCAGGCGGATAAAATTGCGCTTTGCTCACCAGGGAGGCTCGAATCCGCCGAGAATTGTCGTTCATGGCAACCAGGTAGAGGCACTGCCAGGTTCCTACAAGCGCTATCTGGAAAATACCTTTCGGAAAGTGCTCGATGTGACCGGTTCACCCATTCGCTTCGAATTCAAGTCCGGCGAAAACCCCTATGCGAACAAGGTGGAACGAATGACACCTCGCCAGCGGGTCAAAAAGGACAACGACCTGAAGAAGGGACGTCGGGTCAAGAAGACCCGACAGAAGAGCGTCAAACGCTGATTGCTGTCTTTCGTCAAACGGGGATTAACCCCGTTTGGCGTCCTCTGCTTGCCTGGCCTGAACCGCGGTCAGGGCAATGGTAAACACAATATCGTCCACCAGTGCGCCCCGCGACAAGTCATTCACCGGCTTTCGCAAGCCCTGCAGCATGGGGCCGATGCTGACTACGTTGGCGCTACGCTGAACCGCCTTGTAGGTCGTGTTTCCGGTGTTCAGGTCCGGGAACACAAACACGGTGGCTTTGCCCGCCACCTTGCTGTGGGGGGCTTTGCTTTTTGCCACGCTTTCAATGGCAGCGGCATCGTACTGCAGCGGTCCGTCAATCAGCAGGTCCGGCCGGCGCTCTCGGGCAATCCGGGTGGCTTCCCGAACCTTGTCGACATCCTGTCCACTCCCGGATTCCCCGGTGCTGTAACTGATCATCGCCACCAATGGCTCGATGCCAAACGCTTCCGCAGACTCGGCGCTCTGAATGGCAATGTCTGCCAGTTCCTCGGCATTTGGATCTGGATTGATGGCGCAGTCGCCGTAGACCACGACCTGCTCGGGTAGCAGCATAAAGAATACCGACGAAACCACCTTCGCGTGGTCGTGGGTCTTGATCAGCTGAAGGGCAGGGCGGACCGTGTTGGCGGTGGTGTGTATCGCTCCGGACACGAGGCCGTCTGCCTCATCCCGCGCAACCATCATGGTTCCGAGTACCACGTTGTCTTCCAGCATGGCTTCTGCCATGTCCGGCGCCAGCCCTTTGTGTTTGCGCAACTCCACCATTGGTTGGACGTAGTTGGGCCGAACCTCTGAAGGTTCAATAACTTCAAGATCCTCGGGCAGTTCGAGTCCCTGGGAACGCGCCACTTCCTGAATATCGTTGCGATGACCGATCAGAACGCATCGGGCCAGGCGACGCTGGTGGCAGATGATGGCGGCCTGGACGGTTCTGGGTTCATTCCCTTCAGGCAAAACAATGCGCTTGTCGGCGGCACGCGCCCTTTCTGACAGCTGATGGCGAAAAGCCGGTGGCGAGAGACGACGTTGACGTTGGACTTTCAGATGGTCCTGCAGCCAGTCGGTGTCAATTCGCGTCGCCACGGTTTCCATGGCCAGTTCGATTCGTTCCTTGTCGTCCACCGGTATGGCGGCTGACAGGTTAGCCAGTCGATTGGCGGTTTCGTAGGTGTTGCTCTGCGCGGAGAGCACCGGGAGACCGGTTTCAACCGCTCGCCGGCACAGGTCGATAACCTGGTGATCGGGCATCAGGCCGCCGGTCAGCATCAGCCCTGCCAGCGGAACACCGTTGAGCGCGGCCACGGCGGTTGCAACAAGGATGTCTTCCCGGTCTCCGGGAGTCACAATGAGCGTTCCGGCGGTCAACGTTTCCACCACGTTTCTCAGGCTCTGGGCAACCACGGCCACTTTCTGGATGCGGCGAACCTTCATCTGCCCATCGTTCAGGACGTGTATGTCCAGTTCCCTGGCGATATCGGAAACCCTGGGTGCCAGAAGCTTGGGTAGCCAGGGGATTTCGGCCAGTAATTTGAAGCGGTTCTGGCGAAATACATTGCAGGCCCGCCGGTAGTCCGGTTCGGATGGTGGCTGATCCGGTATGCCTTTCAGGAACAGGTTGGAATCATCCGGCTGGCCCACTTTATTCAGGATGACGGCGATCACATCAGGGTCTGAAGGATCGGCATACAGCCTCGCAGAAAAATCCAGTTCGTCATCCAGCATTGCAGGCTCAGCGTCGCTTGGCGCGGCCACCAGAATGACGTCGGAGGCCAGGTTGCGGGCCACCTCAACATTCAGTCTGGCGATATAGGCTTCGCTCCGGTCAGGCACCAGGCCTTCAATCACAACGACATCCACCTGCTCCGCGACTTTCTGGTATTCGCCGACTATGCGTTCCATCAGGTAATTGGATTTGCCCCGATTCAAGAGTTGCTGGGCCTCCTTCAGGCTGATCGGTTCAGGTGGTTCTACCAAGCTGTGCTCGCGGACAAACTCCACCGAGGCGTCTTTGCCATCGTTGTGCACCGATTCGCCGTGGTGAACTGCCTGGCGAAAGGGTTTATAAAAGCCAACGCTTACCCCGACCCGCTCCAGGGCCCGGTGCAAGCCAAGGCACACGGAAGTGAGGCCGGAATGTATGGAGGTTGGGGCGATGAACAGGCTTTTGGCCATAATGGCGATCCTTACTGTCAGGGGCGTTCACTGGGGGTAGGGGTTTCCGCCAAACGTTTGGCTTCACTGGCAATGACCAGTTCTTCATTGGTGGGGATCACCATCACCGGAAAGCGCGATTCGGGGGAGCTGATGATACCGTCGCTGAATCCACCGTGCGCGGAATTGAGATCCGCTTCCAGTTCGAAGCCAAGCAGTCCAAGGTGATTACAGGTTTGCTCCCGGATACGACTGCTGTTTTCACCAATGCCACCGGTGAATACCAGAGCATCGATCCGGTTCAGTGAGGCCATCATGGCACCAATGTACCTGGCCAGTCGGAAACAAAATACATCGATGGCTAATCGGGAGGGCTCGTGGCCATGATCTGCCAGATCGCACAGGGTGCGCATGTCATTGGTTTGTCCGGACAGGCCAAGCAAACCACTTTGCTGGTTCAGTACGTCGTTAAGTGCCGCTGCGGTGATGCCTTTGCCATCGAGGTAGTCAAACAGCCCCGGATCTACATCTCCACTGCGGGTGCCCATCACCAAACCTTCCAGAGGGGTCAGCCCCATGCTGGTGTCAACGCTCAGGCCATCGCGGATGGCAGTTATGCTGCAGCCGTTTCCAAGATGGGCAGAAATCAGAGACGTCGTGGCGGGGGTCCGGTCCAGTCGTCGGGCAGTTTCCCGGGACATAAAATAATGGCTGGTCCCATGAAAGCCGTATCGACGCACAGCCCAATCCCGGTAGTAGCTCTCTGGAACAGCGTACATGTAGGCTTTGGGTGGTAGCGTTTGGTGAAAGGCGGTGTCGAATACCGCAACCTGCGGAACCCGGGGGTAGAGCTTGCGCATGGCCTCAATACCGGCAAGATTCACCGGGTTGTGCAATGGTGCAAGTCCCGAACACGCCTGAATACCTTCGATG
Source organism: Marinobacter suaedae (assembly GCF_030519635.1). Classification (NCBI taxonomy): domain Bacteria; kingdom Pseudomonadati; phylum Pseudomonadota; class Gammaproteobacteria; order Pseudomonadales; family Marinobacteraceae; genus Marinobacter; species Marinobacter suaedae. The sequence continues at coordinate 205,523 of NZ_JAUMIS010000002.1, forward strand.
ACATCGTCGTCGATCAGCACGGCTTCCCGGAACGTCTCACCCCCATGTACTACCCGATGCCCGATGGCGGACGGTGCCGAATCAAGCAGACCCAGTTCCTCGAATGCGGACAACACAACTTTGAGGGCTTGCTCGTAACGAGCTTCGGGCTCAATCGCCAGGGGGGCATCGATTCCCTCAATACGGGCGAAGGCATCCGCAGTGTTGAGTCGCTCAACCAGGGCGGAGGAAATCTTCTGTTCCTGATGGTCAAAGAGTGCGAGCTTGATGGACGAACTGCCGCAGTTAACGACGAGCGTATTGGCTTGCATAGGCTTGTGGTTCCTGATGGTCAGGCCTGAACGCGCTCATTGGTTCTGAGCCATTCTTCGAAGTCCTGCTTGGGCAAAGGATGACTGTAGAAAAAGCCCTGGGAGAAATCGCACCCTTCCTGCCTGAGGAAATGGGTCTGTGCTTCCTCCTCAACGCCTTCAGCGATCACCCGAAGGCCGAGGCTGTGAGCCATATTGATAATGGCTTTAACGAGGGAGGCATCTTCAGGCTCCTTCATGACATCCTGCACGAAGGACTTATCGATTTTCAGGGTATCGAAAGGATAGCTCTTTAGGTAGCTCAAGGCTGAATAGCCGGTGCCAAAATCATCCACTGACAGCCGCACGCCCGCACGGTCGAGCTCCCTTAGGATCTCTGCGGTTTCGATGGAGTTGTCCAGAAGAAGCCGTTCGGTGATTTCCAGTTCCAGCAGTTCCGGGGCCAATCCGCACTCGGCAAGAATTCGCATCACCACTTCCGGGAAACTTGGATCACGGAACTGCCTGGGCGACACGTTCACGGAAATGGCAATGTCCTGGCCGCTAATTTGTTTCCACCGCACGGCGGCACGGCAGGCGTTTTCCAGCACCCATTCGCCGATTGGAATGATCAGCCCCGTTTCTTCCGCAAGTGGGATGAACCTGTCAGGCATTACCATGCCCATGGCCGGATTTCGCCAACGCAACAAGGCTTCGACAGCACACAGGTGACCGGATTTGGTGTGAACAATGGGTTGGAAATTCAGCTCCAGTTCCCGGAGCTCCAGTGCCCGACGCAACCGCGATTCCATTTGCAGTCGATCCTGGGAGACCTCGGTCATTTCAGGCGTGAAGTGGGCAAAGGCACTCTTACCTTTGTGCTTGGCCTGGTACATCGCGGCGTCGGCATGCTGGAGCAGAGTGCCACAATTCTTCGAATCGTCTGGGAAGGTCGCGATGCCGATGCTGGTCGTGACGAACACTTCCTGCCCGTTGAGCACATAGGGCGGTGTAAAGGTTTGTAGAATGCGTTCAGCGACCTGATCGGCGGACTCTTTTTCGGGGAGTCCGGGCAGGATAACCAGGAACTCATCCCCGCCCAGACGGGCAACGGTACTGGTTCCCCGAAGACAGCTCGATATGCGACGAGCGGCTTCAACCAGCAAGCTGTCGCCGGCATCGTGGCCGAGGGTGTCGTTAATATGCTTGAAATTATCGAGGTCGAGGAACATTACCCCGACCATAGAACGTTCGCGCTGAGCCTGCGCCAGGGCCAGTTTCAGGCGATCGAGTGCCAGCATGCGGTTGGGAAGGCCGGTCAGTACATCGTAGTTTGCCTGGCGTAAAAGTTGCTGTTCGTACCGTTTCCGGATGCTGATGTCCTCGCCAAGGATGAGGAAGCCGCTGGTGTTACCCTCGTTATCCTTGATGGGGGTGACAATGAGCTGCTCCCAGAAGCGCTCGCCATTCTTCCGCGTGCTATTTACTTCGCCCTGCCAGACACCCACTCGTTGCACCTGAAGCCGGATAGACTGCCACAATTGCTGGTTTTCACGGCTGTTGAAAGCACTTGGATCAAGAGAGCCCGGGTGCCTGCCCCGGATTGACTCGGGTTTGTAGCCGGTTAGCTGCATGAATTTGTGGTTGGCGAATTCGATCCGCCACTGACGATCACAAATAAGCACGGAAGATGGGCTCTGCTCGATGACCTTTGAAAATTTGCGGATCTCCGCGGCATCCCGTTCCTGTCGCTTAACGTCTTCATGCAAGCGCTCGCGCATCTGGTTGATCGCATCGGTAACCTGGCCGAGTTCATCCATACGATTGGTCGGCGTATCGGCCCGTTGAAGCTGCAAGGGCTCTGAGGCGGTACTAAGAGAGAGCTTCCGGGCGTAATCGGCCATGTCGGACAGGTGGCGTGTAACAAAGTGCCGGAATATCCAGATGATCAGAATGGATACGAAAAAGGTCTTCAGAAACTGAGTCGCCAGGATAACACCAACCTTGCGCTTCAGTTCCAGGTGGAGTCGGCTGAGGTCGGCGGTAACCGTCAGTTCTCCGAGCTTGATGGACTGATCGCCTTCGTGAGTGAGTTTAAAACTATGGGAACGGGTTTTGGCGTTCCGGGGCATGTCGCCCAGCACCAGTTCGGAATCTGGCTGGCGAAGTCGCAGGTGAACGATGTCTGGCAGGCTCAGGATACCCTCCATCTGGGTTCGCAGTAGTGCGCTGTCGAGGGACCAGAGACTTTTGGAAAGGCTGGATGCGTAACCGGATTCAACGACCTCCAGGTGACGTTCAATCTGGTTCAGGTCCTCACGATAGTCGGAATAAATCTGGATCGCAGAGGCGATCAGCGAGAACGCGGAACTGAAAAGCAGAATCCAGGCAAGGAGTCTGAACGAAAGCGGGGAGGCCTGGCGGAAACGTTGGAATCGGTTCGACAGTGTTGGCATACCTGTAACTGCTTTATTAGGTCCGGTCAGTGTCGGGAGTAGGTATTATCCGATAACCGAATATAACAGCAGTGCTTTACCAGTGTCCTGCAAATATCCGAAATCTGGGGAAAAGTGTGCCGAGGTTCAGAGTTTTTGTATATCGGGCAGGGCGTTCGTTGTTTGACGTGGGTCAATACGGGCATTCGAGGGCAGGCTTAGTCTGAACGCATCAGATTTCGATACTTTCGGAGGTGCTTTATGTATATGGATGCGGTCGTTATCGCGGGATTGGTGGTTGTGCTGTTGGTGGTTGGCTTTTTTGGTGGCGTTGCGCTGTTCGTGGCCAAGGACCAGAAAGAGCACGGTCCAGAAACCCGGACAAAATCAGATCACGCAGGGCAGAGGCTTTAAGCAGCTTGCGAGACGAGTATTCGAAGAAAGAATTCCAGGGAAGGAACAAGAAAGAAAATGGCGTCCCCTAGGGGGTTCGAACCCCTGTTGCCGCCGTGAAAGGGCGGAGTCCTAGGCCACTAGACGAAGGGGACGCAACGTTTTCAAACCTTGCCTCGTCGAGGTGGCGCGTATATTAGGGAAGCGCCTCGGGCCTGTCAACGCCTTTTTTAAAAATTATCCCGAATTTTTCAGACAGCGCTTTAGTTCGGACGCAAGTGCGTCAAACAGCACTCCTGCACCCTGACTTTCGAAGGTGTCGAAAATTTTGGTAACGGCATCCTTATGCTCTGGTGAAAGCTGTGCGGCTACGTTTGCCGGATTTGCCTGGAGGGTCGCAGCGAGCCCGATTTCATATCGCGATTTGTTTTCACCGGCACACTGATGGAAATGATGTTCGCGGCTGCCAGCGGCGGGGATGCCCCTGTATTCGTACACGCCTCTTGCGCACCGGGCATACTCGGAATGAACCGCAGAGTGGGCTTCCACAATGCCCTCCCGGTTGGCAAGCGCCAGTATCGCCTCAAGCCGCTGGGCGCCCGGGTCGCTCAGATCCAGAAGCGAGGTACTGAGTGTTTGGAGATCGAGGCCGCGGTCTGCTAATTGCAATACGGTGAGATACTCGCTGGTAACCAGGCTGCAGGATTCGTAGCTCTGTGACGCAAAAGCTTCCCCGGCCAAACTTGGCTGGGTCACGAGAAGTGGCGCCAGGATGAAAGTCACAAAGGACGTCGGCGCGACGTCACCATCCTAGCTCTCCTTCCTCAGGCAGTCTGCTAACGCGGCCCCCAGTTCTGGGAACTGGAATGAGAACCCCTCCTTAAGCAATCTCTCTGGTAAAGCCTTCTGGCCTGTCAACAGAAGCCTCGACATTTCACCGAGGCCGAGTTTCAGCGCCACGGCGGGCGCAGGAATCACGGTCGGCCTGTTAAGGGCATCGCCGAGGGTCCGGGTAAATTCTTCGTTAGTGACCGGATTAGGACTCACGACGTTATAGGGGCCGCTGGCATCGGGGTTATCCAGCATCCAGACTAAGGCAGCCACCACATCGGCCCGGTGAATCCATGGCATGTACTGCTGCCCGTGACCCAGTTTCCCGCCCAGGCCGAGTTTGAACGGCAGGACCATGCGTTGCAGAAAACCGCCACCGGGTCCGGCGACTATACCGGTGCGCGACAAACAAACCCTGACCCCTTGTTCGGAAAGCTGAAGAGCGGCATTTTCCCAATCCCGGCAGAGTTGGTGGGTAAATTCATCCCGGGGTGGTGTGTCTTCGGTTACGGCCTGGTCATCCTGATTACCGTAAAAGCCCACCGCAGAGCCGGAAACCATGACGGCCGGCGGTGTTTCCCAGCTGCGGGCAACGTCCACCAGTGTTTCGGTCAGGCCGATTCGGCTGTCGCGGAGTGCCTTCTTCCGGGCATCGCTCCATCGTTTGTCGGCGATGCCTTCGCCGGCCAGATTGATGATCGCGTTAAAACCGCGGTGGTTCCTCAGTTGGTTCAGGTCCCGGGTGGTTTCTACCGGACCGCACAGGGACATAACGCTTTTGGCTGGCTGGCGGCTCAGTACGGTTAGCTCATACCCCTGCTCGAGAAGCGTAGGGCAGAGCTGTTGGCCAATGAAGCCTGTGCCACCTGTGAGAAGTATTCGCTGAGACATCGGGTTTTCCTCCGATTGACGTTCCTTGTGGGAGGTTGGCTTAAAGTTGCGCTTTAACCGGTATCCGTACCTAAATGGCTGACAACGGCATCTCGGATCGCATTGCCAATCTCGGGGCTCTCGCCGATTGGAGGTGCTAGTTGGATTTCTACATTATGTGTGGATTCCAGGTCTCTGACCATGGCTGGAACGTCCTTCCTCAGGTGTCTGCCGGCGGCCAGGAAGAGAGGCACAATGGTGAAGGAAGTGAATCCCGCGGAGGCTCCCTCTGCTATCACGTCATCGAGGGACGGGCTGGCCAGTTCCATATAGGCGATTTTCGAACCGCTGACGGCATCCAGTGTTGGCTGAGCGAGCTTTTCAAAGGTCTGGCACCAGTGCTTGTCACTGCTGCCGTGTGCCAACAGAATAATGCGGTTGCTCATTGCTCCTCCAGGTTAATCAACTTCGATCGGCGTGTCGTAACAGCCAGTACGCGCTCAGTTCCCGAAATCACTGGCTTCTAAGATAGCAGGGTGTGTGTAAATGTTCGATTGGAAAGAGATTCTGGATTTCTGGTTTGGTGAACTTGATGGCAATGGCTTGCCGGACCACTTTCACCGAAGCAGGTGGTTTCATGCCGACCGAAAGTTTGACCAGGAGCTCCGCCGCCGGTTCATGTCCATGATTGTGCTTGCCTCCGAGGGCGGCCTCTCGCACTGGCGCGTCGAAGCAGGGGGCAGGCTGGCGGAAATTCTCCTGCTGGATCAGTTTTCCCGGAATGTTTTTCGTGGCTCTGCGTTGGCTTTCGAACAGGACTCCCTGGCCAAGAAACTCTGTCACCAGGCCATGCGCGCAGGGCATGATATGGAATTGCCGCCGGTACAGAGGGCATTCCTTTACATGCCGTTGAAACACTCTGAACGTATCGACGATCAGAGCGAGTCGGTGGACTGTTATGAACAACTGTTTGCATCAACTCAGGGTGTACTGAAAGAGTTGATGGCCAGCTTCGCCCAATCGGCGCGTGATCACCGGGATATCGTTGACCGTTTTGGTAGGTTCCCCCATCGGAACGCTGCTTTGGGGCGCGTCTCCCGACCAGAGGAGAATGAGTACCTGAAAAAGGCCCGTCGTTTCGGGCAGTAAGACTAAAGGAGTACCCACTTTTTGACGAGTTCATCAATGTTTGACGGTCTCGGGTTATTCATACTGGCCTTCAGTTTTCCGTTACCAAGGATGGAGCGCCAGCATGGGACAAATGGAGCCGACGACAGGAACCAAGGTCAAACCACAGGCAGAGCTGGTTGATGCCTTTCCCGCCTATCAGGGGCGAAAAGTGGCGAGGGCAAAAAGCGCTGCCCGCCGAAGGGCTATTCTTGAGGCTGCTCTGCGAATTGCTGCACGGGATGGGGTTCGGGGCATAAAGCATCGTTCTGTCGCTCAAGAGGCCGGCGTCCCCCTGGCTGCCACCACCTATTATTTTCGTGATATCAACGAACTGATCAGCGATGCCTTTCTGCTGTTTGCCGAACGCGCCAGCCACGATATTCAGTCATTCTGTGACACACTTGGCCTGGTTCTGGACAATCAGCCGCCAGAAGACCTGGCGAGGAAGAGTCCGCGCCGTGGTCTTTTAGCTCGTCGACTGGGGACCATTGCCAATGCGTTTATTGAGAGTCATGTCAACGGGGGGCGGGACCGGATGTTGGTCGAGCAGGTTTTTTTGATTGAAGCCCTGCGGGAGCCCCATCTGGCGGAAATGGCCCGCCGTTATCGTCATTCGTGGATTGCGGGTCTCAGGGGTGTTCTGGAGAGATTGGAATCGCCTCACCCCCATGAAGACGCAACCCTCGTGATCGATCTGGCGTTCGGTATGGGTTATGACCAGTTGCTCGGCTTGCCCGGGGGAGAGGCGGTTTCCCTCAAGCGGGGCGTTGAACGAATGGTCAACCTGATCCTCGGTGTCGGTTACGAGTAGCGCTGAAAACCTTTCCGCTTATTGTGTTTTGTATGAAAAGTGTACCGGAGGGTCCTGGCCTTCCATTCGATTGATAGAATCCGCGTCGAAAATTTGAGCTGGTACCACGCGTGCCGGCAGTAAACGACCGAGGATTCTGAATGCTGGCTGGCAACGTTGTTCGTTCATTTCTTTTGGCTATAGTCGGTTCGCTTTTTCCTGTTGCTTCTTTTGGCACATCTCATGATCCATCACTGCTTGAGCTTCTGTCCGATTCCGCCCCAGACCTGAACCCCATTGTATTAAGGCGTGCGGTAACCGCCACTCAATGCGCGATCCGCAACGGTCTTGCCGTTCCCGAGCGTTTGGCGGTAATCGATTTCTCCCGCCCCTCCAGTGAAGAGCGTTTGTGGATCTTTGACCTGGCGGATGGCCGACTCCTGCTTCGTGACCTTGTGGCTCACGGCAAAAACTCGGGGCTGTTCGATTCCACCTCATTTTCCAACGTGGAAGGGAGTCACCAGTCCAGCATTGGTCTCTTTCTGGGTAGCGAGTCGTACTACGGTAAGCATGGATACTCTCTGAGACTCGATGGGCTGGAGCAGGGTTTCAACCATCGTGCCCGGGAGAGGGCGATCGTTATTCACGGTGCGGATTATGTAAGTGACGCGTGGGTCGGTCAGTACGGGCGAGTCGGGCGCAGTCACGGCTGTCCGGCCGTTGACAGACAGGTTATCCAGCAGGTGGTCGATAACCTCAAAGGTGGGCAACTGGTGTTCAAATATTACCCGGATGAGCATTGGATGGCAGAGTCATCGTTGCTGAATTGTTCGGGCAATGAGGTTGCCGAAGCAACCGTCGAGGACGGCAACTCGGGCTGAGGTTGATTGGTGTTTGATCAGTTTGCTGGCTTTTTCATCAAGTGTTCGCGGCCCCTGGAAGAAAACGAAAAAAACTTTGAGAAAAGTGGTTGACGACCGGCCTGTGATCCGTAGAATACGCCTCCGTTGTCGGCATCAACCGACACGATTTGCGGGAATAGCTCAGTTGGTAGAGCACAACCTTGCCAAGGTTGGGGTCGCGAGTTCGAATCTCGTTTCCCGCTCCAGATTTTTGAAACCCGGCTTCGTATGAAGCCGGGTTTTTTCGTTTTTGGCGTGCAGGAATCGGCGGGGTGTGTCGACGTCGGATATAATCATGCTCCCTGAAATCCATCGGAGCGGATGAGCTCGCTATGAATGTACAGTTTCTATGGGTCTACCCCGTAAAGTCACTGGCCGGTATCCGTGTTGAGGCGTTGGACCTCGATGATTTCGGTCCAGCTCATGACCGTCGCTGGATGCTGGTGGACGATAACGGGCGTTTTGTCACCCAGCGCACTCATCCCGAGCTCGCGAAAATCAAAACATCCCTTGCTGCCGGCGAGGTTGGTGTTGAGATACCGGGTTATGGGAGCTTTGCTCTTGAGCCGACTGAAAGGCGATTGGAGGCGAAGGTTTGGGGCGATCAGGTCAACACGGTATTGGGTGCAGAGGAAGCCAACGCTGCAGTGAGTGCGTTTTGCCAGAGATCACTTCGTTTCGTGTTTATGCCCGAAGATTCTTTTCGCCAGATTGATCCCGATTACGTAACGTCACGGCGCCGTGTTGGCTTTGCCGATGGTTATCCGCTCCTTATTGCCAACCAGGCTTCGCTGGAAGAGCTTAATGGGCGACTCCGGGATCCGGTCGAGATGCGGCGTTTTCGGCCCAATGTGGTGGTTTCCGGCTTCACCGCATGGCAGGAAGACCATTGGCGGGAGCTCAGCGTCGGAACTGTCCGTCTTAGTCTGGCGAAACCCTGTTCTCGCTGCGTCATGACGACTGTCGATCCGGAGGTTGGGGTAAAGGACAGTGATGGTCAGCCTCTGAAAACGTTGAGTGGCTATCGGCGGCAAAAGGAAGGTGTGATCTTCGGCATGAACGCTATTCATCAGAGCAGGGGTTGCCTGTCGGTTGGCGATCCCGTTTCAGTCATTGCATAAGGAGTAAGGCGTCTGTGCCTTTGTTAACGCTTGAGTCAATATCGCTTTCTTTCGGGATGCATCCGCTTCTGGATCAGGCCAGCCTGACGGTAGAGCAGGGGGAGCGAGTCTGTCTGCTCGGCAGGAATGGTGAAGGAAAGTCGACTCTTCTGAAGGTGGTGGGCGGCGAAGTGGTTCCGGACGGCGGTGTGGTCAGGCTGGAAGATGGCGCGATGCTGTCGGTATTGCCACAGAATCTTCCGTCGGACGACTCGCGAAGCGCCTACGACGTTGTTGCGGGTGCCTTTCCGGAAACCGGCGATCTGCTCGCGGAATTCCACGGCCTTTCACAAAAGGCGGACGAAGCCAGTCTTGATCGTCTCATGAAGGTTCAGGAGCGCCTCGAGGCACTGGACGGCTGGCGGCTGGATCAGAAAGTGACGACTATTCTCGGCCAGTACGGGATTGATCCGGACCGGACCCTTAACACACTGTCAGGTGGCTGGCAGCGCCGGGTGTTGCTTGCCCGTGCACTGGTTGCCGAACCTGACATTCTGCTGCTGGATGAGCCTACGAACCATCTCGACGTACCCGCCATCGCCTGGCTCGAGGACGCATTAAGTCAGTTTCGCGGAGCGATCCTGTTCGTGAGTCACGACCGGGCGTTTATCCGTCGAATCGCGACCCGGATAGTGGAGCTGGACCGCGGGCAGTTGGTCAGTTTTGCCGCAACCTATGACCGGTATCTCGACCTCAAAGCGAAGGCGCTTGAGGAGGAAGAGCGACAGAACGCGCTCTTTGATAAGCGTCTCAAGCAGGAGGAGGCGTGGATCCGGCAAGGAATCAAGGCCCGGCGCACCCGGAATATGGGGCGTGTTCGCGCATTGAGAGCCATGCGCGAGGAGCGGCGCCAGCGTCGGGAACGTACCGGTAATGCCAGCTTTGCGGTTGAGGATGCCTCGCGCTCAGGCAATCTGGTGGTTGAAGCTCACGGCGCAGGTTTTGGTTATGCCGGCCAAACCACCATCATCCGCAATCTGGAGTTGACAGTTCGTCGGGGCGACAAGATCGGCCTGGTAGGTGAAAACGGGACTGGTAAGACGACCCTGGTGAGGCTCCTGTTGGGAGGCCTGGAGCCCACCGAAGGTCGGATTCGGCTGGGTACCAATCTGGAGGTTGCCTATTTCGATCAGCTCCGGGGGGAACTGGACTTAACCAGAAACGCCCTGGATAACCTGTCCGAAGGCCGGGAGTTCATCGAAATCAATGGGCGTAACAAGCATGTCCTCGGCTACCTGCAGGAGTTCCTGTTTACACCGGAGCGGGCGCGCTCTCCGGTCCGCGTGTTCTCGGGCGGGGAGAGGGCCCGGTTGCTGCTTGCAAAACTGTTCAGTAAACCGGCTAATGTGCTGGTTCTCGACGAGCCAACCAACGATCTTGACGTGGAAACCCTGGAGTTGCTTGAAGAGCAGTTGGCTGAATTCAAGGGCACGGTCATTGTTATCAGTCACGACCGGGAATTTCTGGATAACGTGGTGACGGAAACGCTCTTTCTGGATGGTTCCGGCGAGGTCCGGTCGTTTGTCGGTGGCTACAGTGACTGGCGTCATCAGGGAGGACGGTTCCCCTCAGAGAGCGGTGGCAATCGTCCTGATCGTCAGGACGTGGCGAAGACTGAAAAAACGCAGCCTAAAGATGCCAATATCAAGTCCGGTGCTGAGCAAAAGCGCACAAAGCCGGCAACTGGAAAACTTAGTTACAAACTGAAACTGGAGCTCGAGCAACTGCCCGCCAAAATTGAGGCATTGGAACAGGAAGTTGCCGAACTTGAAGGTACAATCGCCAAGGCTGATTTCTATTCAGGGCCACCGGATGAGGTGTCTGGGACTCTGGAAAACCTGACAGAAAAGCAGGCATCTCTGGAGGCGGCGATCGAAAGGTGGATGGAGCTCGAGGAGCAACAGAATAAATGAATGTAAAGTACCGCTTTGAGTTTCAGGGTGGCCGGACCGTTGAATTCGCTGCTTCCGATCATCCCGAAGTTCCTGCCGGCAAGCAGCCGGCGTGGGCCAGGCTGGAGCATTGCAAGTGCTCCAATTGCCCTCTTAAGTCTGGCGCCATGGAATACTGTCCGGCCGCAACGGAGATTCAGCCAGTCGTCGAGGCCTTCCAGGCCGACAATGCGTTCGACAGGGTTCATGTTGAAGTTACCGACGATCGCCGCAGCTATTCAAAGGACACCACGCTTGAAGAGGCTCTTCGGTCCCTCATGGGGCTAAAGATGGCAACCAGTGGGTGCCCGGTGCTGAGTGAGCTCAAACCCATGGCTATTCATCACCTGCCTTTCGCCAGCTCCGATGAATTTATTGCGCGCAGTGTTTCCCATTACCTGTTGCAGCAATATTTTGCCAAGCGGAACCACGGTGAGCCCGATTGGGAGCTAAGAGGTCTGGTTGAGCGCAACCGGCGATTGCAGTTGGTTAACCAGGCTTTGTGGCAGCGCATTCACTCGGTCTGCATGGGGGACAGTAACCTGAAGGCACTGCTTAACTTTTTCTCGATGGCTTCGAGCGTCAGTTTCTCGCTGGAAACCCAGCTTAGGAAGCTTGAGGGGAAGATGACCGTGGAAGGGTGATCAGAGTTTGCCCGGCGTTAGGTAATGATGAGCCGGAGTACCCATATGGGCGCTCCGGCTTTTTCTTTATTCCTGCTCGATTCTCACGGCCAGTACATCGCATTCGCTGCCATGCAATACGCCGTTGGCTGTCGATCCCAGCAATAACTGAAACCCCTTCCTTCCATGACTTCCAACCACGACCAGGTCGCCGTCCATTTCCTTGGCAAGCCGGTGGATTTCTGATTCCGGACGGCCTACCGTCACGATTTGCTGATCCTTGCCAACGCCGTATTCCTCGCCGTAGGCGGCCAGCTGGTCGTGCGCGGCCTTGTCCAGCTGGTCCTGGAGTTCTGTGAGGTCCATGGGGATGTCGCCGCCGTAAGCATAGCCAACCGGCTCGACCACATGAACCAGGGTAAGCTGGGCGCCGTGGGTCTGTGCCAGTGACTGCGCTTTTTTGAGAACCTGCGGAGCTTCTTCGGTCAGGTCGATGGCAACCAGAATGTTTTTGTAGGTGGACATCGCGTCACTCCTTCGTCTGCGTGGATAGGCTCTGGATAATACGTCCAATGTATCTCAGAAAGTGTAGCGGGAAACTGATGCGTATCAATAAAGATGGGTGGGGGAAATCAAGCCTGACGGGTAGTTAGGGCCGTCAGGCTTGCAAGGATCAGGCTTTGTTCTGTAGCAGTTCGATCGTGGTTGAGAGGCCTTCTATGATGCCTTTTGAATAGCGATCGATAATAAAGCTGACGTTACGGTCGTTGAAGTTGATGTAGGAGCCCCGAATGAATTCCCACTTAGAAGAAACATTCTGGATGGTTTCCTCTACGGCGTCTTCGTTGTCTCCGCGGGTGACCACTGCCAACAGTTGGTCGAATTCGCGGGCCTGCTCATCGAGAGGCTTCTCGGTTTCGGCACCCTGGAATGTCTGGTACACCGAGGAGTTGGAGCGGGCCGAATACTTCGCCATCATTTGTGCCATCATGACGGAAGCTGACCGTGCAGCTTCGACGCGAGGGTTGTTCCCGGTTTGAGTGCTTTCCTGGGAAATGGAATACAGCTCCGTGGCGATGTCATTCATTGTCAGGGCCTGGTTGGCCATGTCTGACACCAGACGGAGGTCCGGGTAGCCGGTTTTCCGAACATCATTCACATTGCTTCGCATCAGATCCTTGAAGCTGTCAAACTCCTGATTCAAAGACTCAATCTGCTCTTCGGTCAGAATGCCACTGGTGCTTTCGATAACGGCGTTCATGGCATCGTTGGCACCATTGATGGCAGCAACGATTTCATTCAGGGTTTCGGTATCTCCGCTGGCGCTGAACCGGTAGTAAGCGTCCATCGCCATATAGTTGTTAATCCGGAATTCATGAAGATTGGCAAGGAAGTTACCAGCGGTTTCCTGAGCCCGGGCGCCCATGGATGCAAATACAAGCAGTACCAAGGCAACAACCAGGGAGCGGACCTGGAGGCGAGAGTCTTTCATCGGATAAGTCTCCGTAATGCTGTTTTATTATTGTGAACCACAACTCGTTCTCCGAAGTTAAAGTAACTGGGCTGGCCAATCAAGCAATTTTGCCGCCTCAACCCTTGTGAGTAGTCAACAAGTATAAGAAGAAGGACCATTGAGTGGATTTTATTCAGGTTTACTCTGTCACACTCCTTGGAGCTCGGTGGATTGCCTGTCCAGAGGTGCTGATGCCGGAGCTTCCAATCCGGCCTCTGGGGCCGGCGGGAGGGTTACCGGAATACTCTCAAATCACAAATTTCCCTGAAGAAACAAATTGACAAATGGCCGATTTTTTTTCATCGTGTGCCATCGCGATTCAAACGACTGTATGAATTTTGGGTCGGATAATCGGGCAGTGACAGAATTCTCGCTGCACAGACACCTCCCTGGCTGCGACCTGGAACCGTAGTCGGGGAAGCTGGAAGCAGTTCCAAACACAGACTGGAGATCAGTTGATGATTTACGAAGGTAAAGCCATCACGGTTAAAGAGATCGAAGGCGGGATCGCTCAGTTGAACTTTGACTTGCAGGGCGAGTCAGTGAACAAGTTCAACCGTCTCACTATTGAAGAGCTCGGCGCCGCGACTGACGCACTTAAAGCACAGAAGAACCTGAAGGGCCTGGTGGTAACCAGCTCAAAGGACAGCTTCATTGTTGGTGCTGACATTACTGAATTCACCGAGTTGTTTGCCGGTTCCGAAGAGGATCTCGTGGCAAACAACCTCAAGGCCAATGAGGTGTTCAACGCAGTTGAAGACCTGCCGTTCCCGACCGTGACCGCTATTAACGGCATCGCGCTGGGCGGTGGCTTTGAAATGTGCCTGTCCACCGACTACCGGGTGATGGACAAGAAGGCCAAGGTTGGTCTGCCGGAAGTGAAGCTGGGCATCTTCCCGGGTTTTGGCGGTACTGTTCGCCTGTCCCGTCTGGTTGGCGTGGATAACGCTGTTGAGTGGATCTGTGGCGGCACCGAAAACCGTGCTGACGCCGCTCTGAAGGTAGGCGCTGTCGATGCGGTTGTTGAATCTGACAAGCTGTTGGACGCCGCCGTTGCCATTATTAACCAGTGCAACGAAGGCAAGCTTGACAACGAAGCTCGCCGTGAAGAGAAGAAGGGCAAGATCAAGCTGAATGCCATGGAAAGCATGATGGCGTTCGAAATTTCAAAGGCGTTTGTTGCTGGCAAAGCGGGTCGTAACTATCCGGCTCCGGTAGAGGCCATCAAGGTCATGCAGAAGCATGCCGGTATGACTCGCGACAAGGCGATCGAAGTGGAAGCCAAGGGCTTTGCCAAGATGGCCAAGACCAACGTTGCGGCGTGTCTGGTTGGCCTGTTCCTGAACGATCAGGCGCTTAAGAAGAAGGCCTCTGCGTGGGAAAAAGAAGCCTCCAAGGTTGATCTGGCTGCCGTGCTGGGTGCTGGCATCATGGGTGGTGGTGTGGCGTATCAGTCCGCACTGAAAGGTACCCCGATTGTCATGAAGGACATCAACCAGGACGGCATCAAGCTCGGCCTGAATGAGGCCAAGAAGCTGCTGGCCAAGCGTGTGTCCAAGGGTAAGATGGACGCCAACAAGATGGCGGACGTGCTCAACAACATTACTCCGACCCTCAACTACGGCGACTTCAAGAGTGTCGACCTGGTTGTTGAGGCGGTTGTTGAGAACCCGAAGGTTAAAGATGCTGTTCTGCGTGAAACCGAAGATGCGGTTCGCGAAGACGCTATCCTGACCTCCAACACCTCTACCATTTCCATCAATCTGCTGGCGAAGAACCTGAAGCGTCCGGAAAACTTCTGTGGTATGCACTTCTTCAACCCGGTGCACATGATGCCGCTGGTTGAGGTTATTCGTGGCGAGAAGACCTCCGATCGCGCCATTGCTACCACCGTGGCTTACGCCAAGGCGATGGGCAAGACTCCGATCGTTGTTAACGACTGCCCGGGCTTCCTGGTTAACCGTGTTCTGTTCCCGTACTTCGGCGGCTTTGCCGGCCTGGTTCGTGACGGCGCGGACTTCCAGAAGATCGACAAGGTAATGGAAAAGTTTGGCTGGCCGATGGGTCCTGCGTACCTGCTTGACGTTGTCGGCATGGATACCGCCAAGCACGCCAACGAAGTGATGGCCGAAGGCTTCCCGGATCGCATGAAGGACGAGAACAAGTCCGCTATCGATGTGATGTTCGAGAATAACCGTTACGGTCAGAAGAACAACGTTGGTTTCTACAAGTACGAGACCGACAAGCGTGGCAAGCCGAAGAAGGTTGTCGACGAAGAAACCTACAAGCTGATTGAGCCTGTGGTTCAGGGTAAGAAGGACTTCGAGGAAGAAGACATTATCGCTCGCATGATGATTCCTCTGTGTCTGGAAACCGTACGCTGCCTGGAAGACGGCATTGTTGAAGACCCGGCCGATGCGGATATGGGTCTGATCTACGGCATCGGATTCCCTCCGTTCCGTGGTGGCGCCCTGCGTTACATCGACGACATGGGTGTCGACAAGTTCGTCGAACTGGCAGACAAGTATGCAGATCTGGGTCCTCTGTACCACCCGACCGAGAAGCTGCGTGAAATGGCCAAGACTGGCAAAAAGTTCTTTGGCTAACCCTGAACGAGATTTCCGAACGGAGAAAGATCTATGAGCCTTAATCCGAGAGACGTTGTCGTCGTCGATTGCGTGCGGACTCCGATGGGTCGTGCCAAGAATGGTTGCTTCCGTAATGTGCGCGCAGAGACTCTGTCCGCCGCGCTTATCGATGCACTGTTCGAGCGCAACCCTGAGCTCAACCCGAAAGAAGTAGAAGACGTGATCTGGGGCTGTGTAAACCAGACTAAAGAGCAGGGCTTCAACGTGGCGCGGCAGATTTCACTGCTGACCAAGATCCCTCACGAGTCTGCAGCCCAGACCGTCAACCGTCTTTGTGGCTCTGCCATGACGGCTATCCACACTGCCGCCCAGGCCATCATGACTGGCAACGGTGATGTGTTCATGGTCGGTGGTGTTGAGCACATGGGGCACGTACCCATGACCGAAGGCTTTGACCACAACCCGGCTGCGTCCAAGTACTCTGCCAAGGCGTCCAACATGATGGGCCTGACCGCAGAAATGCTGGCCAAGATGCACGGCATCAGCCGTCAGCAGCAGGATGAGTTTGGCGCACGGTCTCACCAGAAAGCCCACGAAGCGACCCTGGAAGGCCGTTTCAAGAACGAAATCGTGCCCATCGAAGGTCACGACGAGAATGGCTTCAAGGTGCTGATCGAGCAGGACGAGACCATTCGTCCGGAGACTACGGTTGAGTCCCTGGGTCAGTTGCGCCCGGCGTTCGACCCGAAGAACGGTACCGTAACTGCCGGTACGTCGTCCCAGCTGACCGACGGTGCTGCAGCAATGCTGCTGATGTCTGCTGAGCGCGCTGAAGCCCTGGGGCTGAAGCCGATCGCCAAGATCCGCTCCATGGCGGTGGCTGGCTGTGATCCCGCAATCATGGGTTACGGCCCGGTTCCGGCGACCAAAAAGGCCCTCAAGCGCGCAGGCCTGAAAGTTGAAGACATCGACTTCTGGGAACTGAACGAAGCGTTCGCGGGTCAGTCACTGCCGGTTCTGAAGGACCTGAAGCTGCTGGACGTTATGGAAGAGAAGGTTAACCTGAACGGCGGTGCGATTGCCCTGGGGCATCCGCTGGGCTGTTCCGGTGCACGTATCTCCACAACCCTGCTGAACGTTATGCGTGACAAGGGCGGTAAGCTTGGTGTTTCCACCATGTGTATCGGCCTTGGGCAGGGTATCGCCACCGTTTGGGAACTGGTTTAAGTCTCCCGGCGGTAGTGGTGATATGTTAAAAGAAGGCCCGGCATAAAGCCGGGCCTTCTTTATTTAGGAATTGCGAAAAAAAGCCGATCGTAAGTGAAAGAATGGGTTGTCTTGCTATTCTTGACCCTGTAAAACAGGGGGCCTATATGATGTTGGCAAGCTGTTTGTTTTCTAGCCGATTGATTTTTCAACGAGTTTACGGTCCGCTGATTTGCCGACTGTTTTTCGCCAAGGATACAGATCTCTGCTATGGGTAAAAGTCTCGTAATTGTCGAGTCGCCAGCGAAAGCGAAGACCATCAATAAGTACCTGGGCTCAGATTTTATTGTTAAGTCCAGTGTGGGCCACATTCGGGATCTTCCTGTCAGCGGCGGTGGATCCCAGACAGACCCGAAGGAACGAGCCCGCCAGGCGGCGCTGACGCGCAAGATGAGTCCCGAAGAAAAGGAAGCTCACAAGAAGCGTAAGGCCCGTGAGCAGCTGGTAGCCCGGATGGGGGTTGACCCGGACCAGGACTGGTCCGCCCGATACGAGATTCTGCCTGGCAAGGAAAAAGTCGTCAGCGAGCTCAAGCGTCTGGCAAAGTCTGCCGATCACGTCTATCTCGCAACGGATTTGGACCGCGAGGGGGAGGCCATTGCGTGGCACCTTCAGCAGACCATCGGTGGTGAGCCCGACAAGTATCGTCGTGTCGTGTTTAACGAAATCACCAAGCGAGCTATCAAGGAAGCGTTCAATGATCCGGGTTCGGTGGACGTTAACCGTGTGAACGCCCAGCAGGCTCGCCGGTTCCTCGATCGGGTCGTGGGGTACATGGTATCGCCACTGCTGTGGGCCAAAATCGCTCGGGGCCTTTCGGCCGGCCGGGTGCAGTCTGTCGCAGTTCGCCTGATCGTTGAGCGGGAAAAAGAGATCCGGAAATTCGTTCCGGAAGAATTCTGGCAGATGCACGCGGATCTGGCACCGAAGCAGGGAAATCGCCCGGTTCGCTTCGAGGTCACCAAATACAGTGATAAGGCCTATCGGCCTACTAATGAAGCCGAGAGTACCGCGCACCTGGAGCGCCTCAAAGCCGGTGACTTCAAGGTAGCAAAGCGAGAGGATAAGCCGACCCGCTCACGTCCGTCAGCGCCGTTCATCACCTCAACCCTGCAGCAGGCAGCGAGCAACCGGATGGGTTTCAGCGTCAAGAAGACAATGATGCTGGCTCAGCGCCTGTATGAAGCGGGTTTCATTACCTACATGCGTACTGACTCCACCAACCTGAGCCAGGATGCTGTAACCGGATGTCGGGATTTCATTAAGGACCAGTTTGGCGACCGGTACCTTCCGGAAACGCCACGCGTCTATGGCAGCAAAGAGGGCGCACAGGAGGCCCACGAGGCGATTCGTCCAACGGACGTGAGCCGGCGATCCGCTGACATCACCGGTTTGGAAAAGGACGCAGAGAAGCTCTATGAGTTGATCTGGCGTCAGTTTGTCGCCTGCCAGATGGCGGATGCGGAATTCTTAAGCACCTCGATCATGGTAGCCAATGGTGATTACGAATTGCGTACACGCGGTCGCATCATCAAATTTGATGGTTTCTTGAAGGCCGCGCCGCAGGCCAAGAAAGATGAAGATATCGCCCTGCCTGACATTAAGGTCGACGAGGTCCTTGGGCTGGAAAAACTGGAGCCAAGCCAGCACTTTACCAAGCCAGCGCCCCGTTACACGGAAGCCAGTCTCGTCAAGGAGCTGGAAAAGCAGGGCATCGGCCGGCCGTCTACTTACGCGTCCATCATCTCAACCATTCAGGATCGCGGTTACGTTCGACTTGAAAGCCGCCGTTTCTACGCGGAGAAGATGGGTGAGATCGTCAATGAACGCCTGTCAGAGTCCTTCCCGAATCTGATGGATTACGATTTCACCGCCAAAATGGAAGATGAGCTGGACGAGATCGCCGAGGGGGATGTTGACTGGAAGAAGGTGCTCAACGACTTCTACGGAAAGTTCCGCTCTCAACTTGAAACCGCTGAAGGTGCTGGTGACGGTGGAATGCGGGCCAATACCCCGACTGAAACCGATATTCCGTGCCCTACCTGTGGTCGTAACATGCAGATTCGGGTTGCCAGCACGGGGGTATTCCTGGGTTGCTCCGGCTATGCTTTGCCGCCCAAAGAACGCTGCAAGACCACCATTAATCTTGTCTCAGGCGATGATGTTGTGGCTGCTGATGATGACGTGGAAGGCGAGGGCGAGACTCGTTTGCTGCGAATGAAACGGCGGTGTCCAAAGTGCGGTACGGCCATGGACAGTTATCTGGTGGATGAGGGGCGCAAGCTGCACATCTGTGGTAATAACCCGGACTGTTCAGGTTACGAGGTGGAGAAAGGCACCTTCCGCATAAAAGGCTACGACGGCCCCACGCTCGATTGCGATAAGTGCGGATCTGAAATGCAGCTGAAAACCGGGCGTTTCGGCAAGTATTTTGGCTGTACCAACGCAGATTGCAAAAATACTCGCAAGCTTCTGAAAAATGGCGAGCCTGCACCGCCCAAAATGGATCCGGTACCCATGCCTGAGCTGCAATGTCAGAAAGTGGACGATACCTACGTGCTGCGAGACGGTGCGTCCGGGCTGTTCCTGGCCGCGAGTAAGTTTCCGAAGAATCGGGAGACTCGACCGCCACTGGTGAAGGAAATTCTGCCGCACCGGAAGGAGATTGATCCCAAGTACTCGTTCCTGTTCGAGGCGCCTGCGGCGGATCCCGAGGGAAATCCCACGGTGATTCGCTACAGCCGGAAGCTCAAGGAGCAGTACGTCATGTCCGAGAAGGATGGCAAGGCCACCGGTTGGACAGCGCACTACCGTGACGGTAAGTGGGTTCCCAAGAGCAAATAATTGATGTGTCAAAGAAAAAGGGGGAGGTGACTGCCCCCTTTTTTATTACATCGGAATTCAAACAGGCGCTTTTGCCGAGTCCTTCATCGTGCTGGCCAGAACAGTATAGGTTTGCGTCCAGGCCTCTTTACACTCGGGTGTGAAGTCGTCACCAAGGCCCTGTTCCAGAGTCCAGAGCAAGGCGCCGCCGACTGTGTCGTAGTCCGCGTCCTTAACACCATAACCGACATGTCGTACACCCAGTTGCTGTACGGCTGGCACAATGTCGTCCAGTCGACCAAGACTGTTGACGGCCACCCCGATCATTTTCATTAGTTTCTGGCCCTGTTCCGTCATGTCACCTTTAAACAGTGGCTTAAGCTCCGGGTCCATTTCGAACAGTTTGCTGTAGAACATCGCCGCTGCCTGATCGGCTATCGGAGCGACCTTTGCAAAGGACTCCTGAACGAGTGTGATTTGCTGTGCGTTCATATCTATGCCTCTCGGTTGGGCGAGCGTTTAGGTTTTCGGTAACGGCAGACGGATAACGACGCCGCCCATGACCTCGCCGATTTCAAAGTCACTGCGAGGCGAGTCTTTGTGATCGTTATGGCACGAGGTGCATGCCGGCGATACGGCGACGTCTGGATAGACGGCGGTGAAGTACGTGGTGTCACCCAGGGTTTCCTCACCGTAGAAGTTCTGGCCCGGATTATCGGCGATGAACTGGAGGCCCTCCTTTTCTACATCGGTTTTTGGGGCGTTCTGCTTGTTTACTGGCCACAGAGACTGCAGTGAGTAGGTGAAGGTGTCGGTAACCTCGGCAACGCCTTCCGCAACGTAACGGAACATCTGAGCGGGCAGAGGTGCGGAACCTTCCATATCCTCCCAGTGCTCATTGGGCTTGATGGCGTCAGCCCAATTGGGGCCGAGGAGCTGAACGATAAGCTTGGTGTAGTTTGCCTGGTCTGAGTTCATTACAGCAAACAGGGAATCTGTGAACACCTCCGTGGCAATGCCGGTTTGTTCTGTCTGCTCCGAGCCTTCGCAACCTTCGAGCAGTGAGGCAGTGGGGCAGTAGGGTGCTGACGGTTAATCCTTTCTTTATGGTCTCCCTCCATTTTCAGGGGTGGCGTTGCTTGGTTCAATCGTCCTGGGCCATGTCGATGTTTTGAATGTGGGTTGGTGGCAGGCCTGGGAACTTGGACTGAATAAGATTCTCGGATGCCAGTGCATCGAGGGAGAAGCCCAAACAGTGGCACCGCATGCACGTGGTTCGGATCATTTTTTCGTTGGGTCGCGGCAGGTGGCAGCGGCCACAGGTTTAATTGTTCGCCAAAAGCCTGGTTCGCCTTCGTTGGTGAACATGTTTTAAGCAGCGGTGTGCGCACCAATAGAAAATAAAACCGCTGTGGATCAATGGGTTGTAATCTCTCTGGCGTTAGAGCAAAGACGCGAGCTACGTCACCGGGGAGTCAGGATAGCGCAGTGACTGCGCTATCCTGGAGCGTGTGGTTACTTTTTGCGTAGCCGCTGGATGAGTGAGGAGGTGTCCCACCGGTTGCCCCCCATTTCTTGTACATCGCCGTAAAACTGGTCTACCAATGCGGTGATAGGAAGGCGGGCGTGAATTCGGCGTGCTTCATCGAGACAGATTCCCAGATCCTTGCGCATCCAGTCGACCGCAAAACCGTGTTCGAACTCGCCCGCAATCATGGTTCCGGAGCGATTTTCCATCTGCCAGCTCTGCGCGGCACCCTTGGAGATAACATCCACCACCTTCGAGGCATCCAGTCCAGCCTGTTCCGCGAAGTGAAGTGCCTCGGACAGCCCTTGTACCAATCCGGCAATGGCGATTTGGTTCACCATTTTGGTTTTCTGGCCGCTGCCTGCCGGCCCCATCAGGTTGACGGCTCTGGCGTAGTGATCCATTACCGGTCTTGCCCGGGCAAAGCTTGATTCGTCCCCGCCGCACATGATCGTCAGCTGTCCGTTTTCGGCACCTTGTTGCCCGCCGGATACCGGGCCATCAATAAAACCCTGACGGTGCTCTGCTGACTTTCTGGCAAGGCGTTCCGCAACGCCTGCTGAGGCGGTAGTGTGATCGATGAGAATGGCGCCTTCGGGTGCGTTGGCGATTATCCCGTCATCGCCCTCGAAAACCTCGATCAGATCTTTATCGGCGCCGACGCAGGTCATGACAAAGTCCACGCCATCGACCGCCTCAGCGATGGTAGAGCAGGCGGTGCCGCCGTATTCTTGGGCCCATTGCTCAGCCTTTGCGGTCGTACGGTTCCACACTCTGACGGAAAGGCCGGCCTTGGCGAGGTGTCCTGCCATGGGGTAGCCCATGACTCCGAGGCCAATGAAGGCTGCAGTAGCTGTCATGCTGATCTCCATTTTCGTTTGTTGTTGGTAGCATAGTCACGAAAAAAAGCCGCTCAATCAAGCGGCTGCATCGAACACTACAAACAACTTTGTTGAGCGGGTGATGGACGGAATCAGGACATGGCGTCCAGCTTCTCTGTTGCTTCTCTTAGTACTTTCACCGATTCGGCGTGTTTGCCCTGCTGGTGAAGGGCTTCGCCTTTGTCCCGCATGGCTTTTATTTCCGCTTTGGTTTCATCGTCGAGCTGGCTTGACTCGAGTTTCTGATCAATCTCGCCGACAAGGGCCGGGCATTGGCCGGCAAAAACACTGGCAGAGAACAGGGTCGTAAATACAAGTGTGATGAAAAAACGCATAGGTCATCCCTCTTTGCTGTTGCGCACCTCCAAGCATAGTTGAGAGTGGGGAGGGTTGAGAGGGACTGTTAGGTATTATTTCCGGACAGGATTTTGGTCGCACTAAACAAAAAAAAGGCCGCTGGGTCAGCGGCCTATTTAATCATGGTGTTTTCACCGGCGTATTTATTCTGCCGGATAATCGCGCTGGTCGGAACCGGTGTACAACTGGCGCGGACGGCCAATCCGGTAGTTACCGCTGACCATTTCGTTCCAGTGCGAGAACCAGCCGATGGTGCGGGACAGCGCAAAGATAACGGTAAACATGGACGTCGGAATGCCCATCGCTTTCAGAATGATGCCGGAGTAGAAATCGACGTTCGGGTACAGCTTGCGCTGGACGAAGTACTCGTCTTCCAGAGCGATCTTCTCGAGACGCTGGGCGATTTTCAGCAGTGGGTCGTTTTCCAGGCCCAGCTCCTGCAGAACTTCGTGTGCCGTTTCGCGCATAACCTTGGCGCGGGGGTCGAAGTTTTTGTAGACGCGGTGGCCGAAGCCCATCAGTCGGAACGGATCGTCCTTGTCCTTCGCCTTGGCGATGTACTTTTCGATGTTGGATTCGTCACCAATCTCAGCCAGCATGTCCAGTACTGCTTCGTTAGCACCACCGTGTGCCGGCCCCCAAAGGGCGGCGATGCCAGACGCGATGCATGCATAGGGGTTAGCGCCGGTAGAGCCTGCAAGGCGAACCGTAGAGGTTGATGCGTTTTGCTCGTGGTCCGCATGCAGGATGAAGATGCGGTCCATGGCCTTGGCCAGCACAGGATTCGGCTTGTACTCCTCGCAGGGCACACCAAACATCATGTACAGGAAGTTCTCTGCGTAGGTCAGGTCGTTACGCGGGTACATGAACGGCTGGCCAATGCTGTATTTGTAACACCAGGCCGCGATGGTTGGCATCTTCGCGATCAAGCGGTGAGCTGTGATGTCACGCTGGTGCTCGTCGGTCACATCCATCTGGTCGTGATAGAACGCAGACAGGGCACCCACTACGCCGCACATGATTGCCATCGGGTGCGCATCACGGCGAAATCCGTGGAAGAAATTGCGCATTTGATCGTGCAGCATGGTGTGGTTTTTGATGGTGCTGTGGAACTGCTGGTTCTCTTCTTTGGTCGGCAGGCGGCCTTTCAGCAGCAGGTAGCACACTTCGAGGTAATCCGAGTGTTCGGCCAGTTGGTCGATCGGATAACCACGATGAAGGAGAACACCGTTGGCGCCATCGATGTAAGTGATGGCTGATTCACAGGCAGCGGTGGATACGAAACCTGGGTCATAGGTGAAAACGCCTTCCTGAACCAGGCCGCGTACGTCGATTACGTCAGGGCCGACGGTGCCAGAATACACCGGTAACTCAATGGATTTTTCTCCCACCGAGAGCGTGGCTTTCCTGTCGGTCATGGGGCTCTCCTATATGGATATGTCAGCGTGTTAGCTTTTATGCATGAAAAAAAGCGCTAAGGAAGGCGCGTATTATCGCAAAACTGGCGGCAAAATATAGGGCGTTGGCTTTTTTTGTCAATGGAAGGGTTTGGAATTCGCCATTTTTTTCGGTTTTGTAAATGCGTATTAGCCCCAATGCGGTTGGTTGCGGGCCTTCAGGTGGGTCAGCAGTTCCTGCTCATAGTTTAACCCACTGAATTGGTGGGCAGGAATCCCGTCGCTCGGTTTGTAATTGCGAGGGCTACTCCTTATAATCCGTAGCCCGGAATTAGGGATGCATCTGGTGGAGATGCGGCAATGGCGTCGCTCCAGAGCAAAGGTCATCCTTCCTCCTAAGCCAATCGTATGCCCCCACTGCGCGGGTGTGCTGATCTTCATACCAACTCCGCATCCGGTGTGCCGGAATCGCGGTCATTAAATGAGAGAGTGTGAGAGCGCTGTGAATAACAAACGACCAGTAAATCTCGATCTCGGCAAGTTCCATTTTCCGCTGCCAGCCATTACGTCCATCCTGCATCGCATTAGCGGCATCATTATTTTTGTTGGTGTTGCTTTCATGCTTTACGGATTGCAGCTTTCCCTGTCAGGGGAAGAAGGCTTCAGTCGTATGAATGAACTGCTGGACGGCTTTTTTGCCAAGCTTATTATCTGGGGCATTCTGTCCGCCTTGTTGTATCACCTGGTTGCAGGTATCAAGCACCTGCTCATGGATATGGGTATCGGGGAAGAGCTGGAGACCGGTCGTCTCGCCTCGAAAATCACCATCGTGGTTTCCGTTATTCTCATCGTTATCGCAGGAGTTTGGGTATGGTAAACAGTGTTACCAATCTGGGTCGTAGCGGCGTCTACGACTGGTTGATCCAGCGCGTAACGGCGTATGTTCTTGCGCTCTACACCATCTTTTTGTTGGGTTTCATGCTGACCACCGACGTTACTTACGAGTCATGGTCTGCGCTGTTTTCCCAAACCTGGTTCCGGATCTTTACTTTGCTGGCACTGCTGTCCCTCGGGGCGCACGCTTGGGTTGGTCTCTGGACCGTGACCACTGACTACATCAAGGCCGCAGGTGTTCGTTTCCTGGTCCAGGCCGCGTGCGGGCTGACCATGTTTGTGTACGTGGTCTGGGGCATTCAGATTCTTTGGGGGCTTTAATTAATGGCTAATATCAAGACCATTTCTTACGACGCGATTGTTATCGGTGGCGGCGGTGCCGGTATGCGGGCTGCCCTGCAGTTGACCGAATCCGGCGTTAAAACGGCGTGTATCACCAAGGTATTTCCGACTCGTTCGCACACCGTGTCGGCGCAAGGCGGTATCACCTGTGCAATTGCGAGTGCGGACCCCAATGACGATTGGCGCTGGCACATGTACGACACCGTCAAGGGGTCTGACTACATTGGTGATCAGGACGCTATCGAATACATGTGTTCCGTGGGCCCTCAGGCCGTTTTCGAGCTCGAGCACATGGGTCTGCCGTTTTCCCGTACCGAGCAGGGTCGCATCTACCAGCGTCCGTTCGGTGGTCAGTCCAAGGATTATGGAAAAGGTGGTCAGGCTGCCCGTACTTGTGCTGCAGCCGACCGTACCGGTCATGCGCTTCTGCACACTCTTTATCAGGCCAACCTTAAAGGCGGCACGACCTTCCTGAATGAGTGGTATGCCGTTGATCTGGTGAAGAACAGCAAAAACGAAGTGGTTGGTGTAGTTGCCATTGAAATCGAAACCGGTGAAGTGGCCTACATCAAATCCAAAGCGACAGTTCTGGCGACTGGGGGTGCTGGTCGTATCTACGCTTCCACTACCAATGCCCTGATCAATACCGGTGACGGCATCGGTATGGCTCTGCGTGCCGGCTTCCCGATGCAGGACATGGAAATGTGGCAGTTCCACCCGACCGGTATTCACGGTGCCGGCACTCTGGTAACAGAGGGTTGTCGGGGTGAGGGTGGCTACCTGATCAACTCCGAAGGTGAGCGTTTCATGGAGCGTTATGCGCCGAACGCCAAGGACCTCGCTGGTCGTGACGTAGTGGCACGCTCCATGGTTATCGAGATTCTGGAAGGTCGTGGATGTGGCCCGGACAAGGATCACGTGCTGTTGAAGCTGGACCATCTGGGCGAAGAGACTCTGAACCTGCGCCTGCCGGGTATTTGCGAACTGTCCCGTACCTTTGCGCACGTGGATCCGGTTAAAGAGCCGATCCCGGTTGTGCCTACCTGTCACTACATGATGGGCGGCATTCCGACCAACGTGGGTGGTCAGGCCCTGACTCAGGATGATAACGGCAACGACACGCCGATTCCGGGGCTGTTTGCCTGCGGCGAAGCGGCGTGTGTTTCTGTTCATGGCGCTAACCGCCTGGGCGGTAACTCCCTGCTGGACCTGGTGGTCTTCGGTCGTGCGGCCGGTCTGCATATCGAAGAGCAGCTCCGTAACGGTTTCGAGGTGGACGAAGCGTCTGAAGAAGATATCAAGCGAGCGATGGCGCGTCTTGATCGTCTGGATTCAGCTTCAGAGGGCGAGAGCGTCGCTGAGGTTCGTAAGGACCTGCAGAACGTGATGCAGCTTTACTTTGGTGTTTTCCGTGACGGCGACAGCATGGAAGAGGGCCTGAAGAAACTGGCCGAAATCGGTGAGCGCGTCAAAAAGACCAAGCTGGCTGATACCAGTAAGGCTTTCAACACTGCTCGGATTGAAGCGTTGGAGCTCGACAATCTTTATGAAGTTGCGGTTGCGACTGCTCAATCTGCGTACGAGCGTAAAGAAAGTCGTGGTGCGCATGCTCGAAACGACTTCACCGAGCGTGACGACGAAAACTGGCTGAAGCACTCTCTGTACTTCCCGCTTGAAAAGCGTGTGGGCAAGCGTGATGTGAACTTTGCGCCGAAGACCGTGGATACATTCGAGCCGAAGGTTCGGACTTACTAAGGGGGACGAAAAGTATGTTGGTAAGCCTGTATCGTTATAACCCGGAAACCGATAACGCCCCTTACATGCAGGACGTGAACCTTGAGCTTCCGGAAGGCAAGGATCTGATGGTTCTGGATGTGCTGAACCTGCTCAAGGAAAGGGATCCGACCGTTTCTTACCGTCGCTCCTGTCGTGAGGGTGTTTGTGGTTCCGATGGCATGAATATGAATGGCAAGAATGGCCTGGCCTGTATCACCCCTGTATCGCAGGTGGTGAAGGGCGACAAGCTGGTTCTTCGTCCGTTGCCGGGTTTGCCGGTTATTCGTGACCTGGTGGTAGACATGAACCTGTTCTACCAGCAGTACGAAAAAGTTATGCCGTATCTGGTCAACAATACGCCGGCGCCGGCCATTGAGCGCCTGCAAAGCCCGGAAGATCGTGAGAAGCTGGACGGCCTGTACGAGTGCATTCTCTGTGCGTGCTGCTCTACGTCCTGTCCGTCGTTCTGGTGGAACCCTGATAAGTTTATCGGGCCTGCCGGCCTGCTCCAGGCATACCGTTTCCTGGCCGACAGCCGCGATACTGCCCAGTCAGAGCGCCTTGCGAATCTCGACGATCCGTTCAGCGTGTTCCGTTGCCGGGGTATCATGAACTGTGTAAGCGTTTGTCCGAAGGGGCTGAACCCCACAAGGGCGATTGGTCATATTCGGAATCTTCTGCTGCAGCGGGCTACATAAGCGGCGGAAGTTGGCCTGAGCGCTATACTGTTCGGATTAATATGCACCCTCAGCCCTGCAATGGCGTGGGGCTTTCAACCAATGGCTTATAGTCAAAGGTCGAACCGGGGTGCACACTACGCAAGCCGTAACGAGGCCTAAAAGGCAGCGTTCCGGCTTGTCGAGTATTAATACTGCTGGGGAATGGACAACATCCAGATCCCGAAGTTGGCCAATTTACAGTCAGTAAAACCCGTATTGACTGACAGTTACCCCTGGCCCACCATTCGGACACCCCCACACCAGCCCAAGGTGAGCTATTCAAAATGCACGAAAGCATAATGGAGCAGCTATGGCAGACCTCCCATCTACAAGGTGGGAACCTTGCCTACGTTGAACAGCTTTTTGAGACCTACCTGACCGACCCCAATGCCGTTCCGGAAGAGTGGCGAAACTATTTCGATAAACTTCCCAGTGTTGATGGCCAGCACGGCCGGGATATTATCCACTCGTCCATCCGCGAGCAGTTTGAGCATATTTCCCGTAATCAGCGCTTTCTTTCAGGCCAGGGCGTTCCCGCCAGTGCCACATCTCACGCTGACCGGAAGCAGATTCGTGTTCTGCAGCTGATCAATGCTTACCGTTTTCGGGGCCACCAGGAAGCCAAGCTCGATCCCCTGGGTGTATGGCAGCGTCCGGCGGTTGAAGATCTCGATCCGGCATTCCATGAGCTTAGTGACTCTGACCTCGACCTTGAATTCCAAACCGGCTCTCTGAACTTTGGTTCCGAGACCCTGAGGCTGCGGGATATCGTTGACGGCCTGCGGACAACCTATTGCGAAAGTATCGGTGCAGAATATATGCACGTCGTCGATACTCGTATCAAGCGGTGGTTCCAGCAGCGCATGGAGCCCGTACGCTCTCGTCCCGGCTATGAGACCGGTACGAGGAAGCATATTCTTGAGCGCCTGACGGCAGCGGAGGGTCTGGAGAAATATCTGGGTTCCCGCTACCCGGGCGTAAAGCGCTTCGGCCTCGAAGGTGGTGAAAGTCTCATTCCTTGCCTGGATGAACTGATCCAGCGCGCAGGCTCCTACGGTGCGAAAGAGATTGTACTGGGGATGGCTCACCGTGGACGCCTCAACGTCCTGGTGAATACTCTGGGTAAGAGCCCGCAGGAACTGTTTGACGAATTTGAGGGCCGCAAGCTGGCGGACTCCGGTTCCGGTGATGTGAAATACCACCAGGGCTTCTCTTCAAACGTGATGACGCCGGGCGGTGAGGTTCACCTCGCCATGGCCTTTAACCCGTCACACCTGGAAATCGTGTCACCGGTGGTGGAAGGCTCTGTTCGCGCTCGCCAGACCCGACGGGACGATAAAGACGGCAGCCAGGTTGTGCCAATCATCATGCACGGCGATGCCGCTTTTGCGGGGCAGGGCGTGGTGATGGAAACCTTCCAGGCATCCCAGACCCGTGGTTACGGGGTCGGCGGAACCATCCACATCATAGTGAACAACCAGGTTGGCTTCACGACCAGCAAGCAGGAAGATGCTCGCTCCACGGAGTACTGCACCGATATTGCGAAGATGGTTCAGGCCCCAATCCTTCACGTGAACGCTGACGATCCCGAAGCTGTGGTGTTTGCGACCCAGATGGCCATGGACTATCGCAATGAGTTCAAGGGCGATGTGGTTATTGACCTGGTTTGCTACCGTCGTCGCGGGCACAACGAAGCGGATGAGCCGGCAGCGACCCAGCCGCTGATGTACGAGAAGATTCGCAAGCTCAAAACCACGCGCGCGCTCTACGCGGACCGCCTGGTCGAAGAAGGTGTGATTACCGCAGAAGAAGCCAAGCAGATGGAGGTTGATTACCGTGATGCGCTTGACGATGGCGGTCACGTGGTCAAGTCACTGGTCAAAGAGCCGAATAAAAAGCTCTACGTAGACTGGACGCCTTATCTGGGGCATGAGTGGACCGCCAAGTGCAAGAGCAGCGTGCCGCTCAAGAAGATCAAGGCTCTGGGCAAGATTCTGACTTCCGTGCCCGAGGGCTTCGCAGTTCAGCGCCAGGTTTCCAAGATTGTGACCGACCGCGAAAAAATGACGGCCGGGGCGCAATCGCTCAACTGGGGTTACGCAGAAGTGATGGCGTACGCCACGTTGCTGGATGAAGGTCATCCAATTCGTATCACCGGTCAGGATGTGGGGCGGGGCACCTTCTCACACCGCCACGCGGTTCTGCATAACCAGAAAGACGGTTCCCAGCACATCGCCTTGGCCAATCTGTCCAAGGATCAGCCAAAATTCGAAATCTATGATTCGTTCTTGTCGGAAGAAGCGGTCATGGCATTTGAATATGGCTACGCGACCACAGCGCCGGATGGTCTGGTGGTCTGGGAAGCCCAGTTTGGTGATTTCGCCAACGGCGCTCAGGTAGTGATTGATCAGTTCCTGACCAGTGGTGAGCACAAGTGGGGGCGCCTGTGCGGCCTGACCCTGCTTCTGCCTCATGGCTATGAGGGGCAGGGTCCCGAGCACAGTTCGGCGCGTCTTGAACGCTTCCTGCAGCTGTGTGCGGAACACAACATTCAGGTGTGCGTGCCGACTACGCCTTCCCAGGTGTTCCATATGCTGCGGCGTCAGGTGAAGCGTCCGTTGCGTAAGCCGCTGGTGGCGATCACTCCGAAGAGTCTGCTGCGCCACAAAGAAGCAACGTCCGAGTTGGATGATCTGACATCCGGCACATTCCAGACGGTACTGCCGGAGAAAGAGCCCTCTGATCCCAAGAAGGTTACCCGCCTGATCATGTGTAGCGGGAAGGTGTACTTCGATCTTCTGGAAAAGAAGAAGGCTGAAGAGCGTGACGACGTTGCGATTCTGCGGATCGAGCAGCTCTACCCGTTCCCGGCGGAGGACCTGGATGCGCTGCTGGCCCAGTACATCAAACTTAAACATGTAGTGTGGTGTCAGGAAGAGCCGATGAACCAGGGTGCCTGGTATCCGAGCCAGCACCATATGCGGAACGCGCTGCAGCGCCTGAATCCGAAACTCTATCTCCAGTATGCCGGTCGTGAGGCTTCTGCTGCCCCAGCTTGCGGACACATGTCTGTCCACATTGAGGAGCAGAAAAAGCTGGTTACCGATGCGTTTGAAATCTGACGAGCTACCGAACTAAGGAATCGTAATGTCAACTGAGATTAAAGCCCCCGTTTTCCCGGAGTCGGTCGCAGAAGGTACTGTTGCGACCTGGCACAAGCAGCCGGGCGAAGCCTGTTCACGCGACGAACTGATTGTCGATATCGAAACCGACAAGGTGGTACTTGAAGTGGTGGCACCGGCTGACGGTGTCATCGAGGAAATCCTCAAGGGTGAGGGTGACACCTGTGAGAGCGGTGAAGTAATCGGTAAGTTCAAGGAAGGCGCGGCTGGTGAAACCAAGCCGGCGGAAGCCAAAGCCGAAGAAAAGCCTGCAGCCGAAAACGCGCCTGCAACGGCTGACGCTAGCTCTGCCGATGCCATCCTTAGCCCGGCGGCTCGCAAGCTGGCCGAAGAAAATAATGTTGACCCCAACAGCATCAAGGGCTCCGGCAAAGATGGCCGTGTGACCAAAGAAGATGTACAGGCCCATATTGAGGGCAGCAAGTCGGCCGCCAAGCCAGCAGCAGGCGCAGCTGCGATGCCAGAGGTCAACGTTGCTGCGGGTGAGCGCGCTGAAAAGCGTGTACCCATGACCCGCCTGCGGGCGAGCATTGCCAAGCGTCTGGTAGACGCGCAGCAGAACGCTGCCATGCTGACCACGTTCAACGAGGTCAACATGAAGCCGGTGATGGAACTGCGCAAGCAGTACAAGGAAAGTTTCGAGAAACGCCACGGTGTGAAACTCGGTTTCATGTCCTTCTTTGCCAAGGCGGCTACGGAAGCCCTTAAGCGTTTCCCGGCGGTGAATGCGTCTATCGATGGTAACGACATGGTTTACCACGGCTATCAGGATATCGGTGTGGCTGTGTCTACTGACCGTGGCCTGGTTGTTCCTGTGGTACGCGACGTCGACGCGCTGGGTCTCGCCGACATCGAGAAGAAAATCATCGAATATGGCACCAAGGCCCGGGATGGAAAACTGGGTATCGAAGATATGACCGGCGGTACTTTCACCATCACCAACGGTGGCATCTTCGGCTCCCTGATTTCCACGCCGATTCTAAACCCGCCACAGACCGCAATCCTGGGCATGCACAAGATCCAGGAGCGTCCGATGGCGGTGAATGGTCAGGTTGAAATCCTGCCCATGATGTACCTGGCTCTGTCCTACGATCACCGTATGATTGATGGCAAGGAAGCGGTTCAGTTCCTGGTTGCCATCAAAGATATGCTGGAAGACCCGGCGCGTATTCTGCTGGACGTGTGAACGGACCATTAACGAATCACAAAACGGGATAAATTATGTCTGATAAGTTCGACGTCATTGTTATTGGTGCAGGCCCGGGTGGGTACGTGGCAGCTATCAAGGCTGCGCAGCTCGGTCTGAAAACGGCCTGTGTTGAATCCTGGACGTCCAAAGACGGCAAGAAGCAGGTGCTGGGCGGTACCTGCCTGAACGTGGGTTGCATTCCTTCCAAGGCATTGCTGGAAATTTCCCACAAGTACGAAGAAGCCAGCCACGACTACGAAAAACAGGGCATCATCGCCAACGATATCAAGATGGATGTCGGCAAGATGATGGAGCGCAAGAGTGGCATCGTAAACCAGTTGACCGGCGGGATTGCTGGCCTGTTCAAGAGCAATGGCGTTACCTCCATTCATGGCCACGGTAAATTGCTGGCGAACCGGAAAGTTGAAGTCACCGACAACGATGGCAACACCTCCGTCTACGAAGCAGAAAACGTGATCCTGGCGTCTGGCTCCAAACCTATCGAAATCCCACCTGCGCCGTTCGACGGTGAGCATATCGTGGATTCCGAGGGCGCGCTGGAGTTTACCGAAGTGCCAAAGCGCCTGGGCGTGATCGGCGCCGGTGTTATCGGCCTTGAGTTGGGCAGCGTTTGGGCTCGCCTGGGGGCTGAAGTGACTGTGATTGAAGCGCAGGACACCTTCCTGCCGGCGGTTGATCAACAGGTAGCCAAGGATGCGATGAAGCAGTTCCAGAAGCAGGGACTGAACATTGTGATGGGTGCGCGCATGACCGGTGCCGAGGTCAAGCGTAAGCAAGTCAATGTTACCTACGAGGACGGCAAGGGCGATCACGAAGAGAAATTCGACAAGCTGATCGTGGCCGTTGGCCGTCGTCCTTACACAGACAACCTGCTGGCCGAGGATTCGGGTGTTCAGATGGATGAGCGTGGCTTCATCTTTGTGGACGACACCTGCAAGACCGAAGCACCAGGTGTCTGGGCGATCGGTGATGTTGTGCGTGGCCCGATGCTGGCGCACAAGGCGTCGGAAGAGGGCGTCATGGTTGCCGAGCGTATTGCGGGTCACAAGCCGCAGGTGAATTACGATTGCATCCCGAACGTGATTTACACTGCGCCTGAAGTCGCCTGGGTCGGAAAAACTGAAGAGCAGCTGAAGGCGGAAGGCGAAGAGTACAACGTGGGCGTCTTCCCGTTTGCGGCCAATGGCCGGGCCATGGCTGCGAACGCGGCGTCCGGCATGGTGAAGATCGTTGCCGACGCGAAGACCGATCGTATCCTGGGCTTCCATGTGGTTGGTCCGCAGGCGTCTGAAATCGTTGCTCAAGGCGTTATCGCCATGGAATTCGGTTCCAGTGCTGAAGATCTGGCTCTGACCTGTTTCGCGCACCCGACTCTGTCCGAGTCTGTGCATGAGGCAGCTCTGGCCGTAGGTGGTGGCGCGATTCACGTCGCCAACCGCCGCAAAAAGAAGTAACGCAAGTCAGGATTTAGGGGCGCCAACGACGGCGCCCCGCTGCCTTTAAGCGGCTGGATTCCGGTTGCGTACGGTGGGCTGAGGTGATCCCCGGCCCGCCACACCGAATTCGCACTAGCCGCTCCGGACGACGGAGTGTGCGCGGGTTCATTTTCCGTATGTGGTTATCCTCCATCAGAAAGCGGGACATTAACTATGAATTTGCATGAATATCAGGGCAAGCAGCTGTTCGCTGAGTACGGCCTGCCCGTATCCAAGGGCATTGCCTGTGATACCCCTAAAGAAGCCGTTGCAGCGGCGGACGAAATCGGCGGTGACGGCTGGGTTGTAAAAGCTCAGGTTCACGCAGGTGGTCGCGGTAAGGCCGGCGGTGTAAAGCTGGTCAAGAGCAAAGACGAGATCCGCGAGTTTGCTGAGAAGTGGCTGGGTAACAACCTGGTGACTTACCAGACTGACGAGAACGGCCAGCCGGTAAGCAAGATTCTGGTTGAATCCCTTACTGACATTGATCAGGAACTGTACCTGGGTGCCGTGGTTGACCGTGGCAGCCGTCGCGTCGTATTCATGGCGTCCACCGAGGGCGGCGTTGAAATCGAAAAGGTTGCTGAAGAAACTCCGGAGAAGATCCTCAAGGCCGAGATCGACCCGCTGGTTGGCGCGCAGCCGTACCAGGGGCGAGAGCTGGCGTTCAAGCTGGGTCTGGAAGGTAAGCAAATCGGTCAGTTCACCAAGATTTTCCTGGGTCTGGCCAAACTGTTCGAAGAGTGCGACCTGGCGCTGGTAGAAATCAACCCGCTGGTTATCACTCCGGCTGGCGATCTGCACTGTCTGGACGCGAAAGTAGGTGTCGATGGTAACGCCCTGTACCGCCAGAAGAAAATCCATGAGATGCACGATCCGTCTCAGGAAGATTCTCGTGAAGCCGAAGCAGCCAAGTGGGAACTGAACTACGTGGCGCTGGAAGGCAACATCGGTTGTATGGTTAATGGCGCTGGTCTGGCCATGGGCACCATGGACATCATCAAGCTGTCCGGTGGCCAGCCTGCAAACTTCCTCGACGTTGGCGGCGGCGCGACCAAAGAGCGTGTTTCCGAAGCGTTCAAGATTATCCTGTCTGACGACAATGTACAGGCTGTTCTGGTTAACATTTTCGGTGGTATCGTTCGCTGCGACATGATCGCAGAGGGCATCATCGGTGCTGTTAAGGAAGTGGGCGTAAAAGTACCTGTTGTGGTTCGTCTGGAAGGTAACAACGCTGAGTTGGGTACCAAGGTGCTGGCAGAAAGCGGCCTGAACATCATCGCCGCCACCAGCCTTTCCGATGCCGCAGAGCAAGTCGTTAAAGCCGCAGGGGGTAAGTAATGAGCATCCTGATCAATAAAGACACCAAGGTTATCTGTCAGGGCTTTACCGGCTCTCAGGGCACCTTCCATTCCGAACAGGCCATTGAATACGGCACCAAGATGGTTGGCGGTGTCAGCCCGGGCAAGGGTGGTACCGAGCACCTTGGTCTGCCGGTTTTCAATACCGTTCGCGAAGCGGTCGAAGCAACTGGTGCTGAAGCGACCGTTATCTACGTGCCGGCTCCGTTCTGTAAGGACGCCATCATTGAAGCTGCGGACGCTGGTATCCAGCTGATCGTGTGCATCACTGAAGGCATCCCGACCATCGACATGCTGTACGCCAAAGAATACGTTGATCGTAAAGGTGTTCGCATGATCGGGCCGAACTGCCCGGGTCTCATCACTCCGGATGAGTGCAAGATCGGCATCATGCCTGGCCACATCCACAAGAAGGGCAAGGTGGGCATCGTCTCCCGCTCCGGCACCCTGACTTACGAAGCGGTCAAGCAGACCACTGACTTTGGCTACGGCCAGTCCACCTGTGTGGGTATTGGTGGTGACCCGATCCCGGGTTCCAACTTCATCGACATTCTGAAGCTCCTTCAGGAAGATCCGGAAACCGAAGCCATCGTGATGATTGGTGAAATCGGCGGTACCGCTGAGGAAGAAGCCGCAGCGTTCATCAAGGACAACGTAACCAAGCCGGTTGTGTCCTACATCGCTGGTGTGACTGCACCTCCGGGCAAGCGTATGGGTCATGCTGGCGCCATCATTGCTGGCGGTAAGGGCACTGCAGACGACAAGTTTGCCGCTCTGGAAGCCGCGGGCGTGAAAACCGTTCGCAGCCTGGCCGATATCGGCAAGGCGTTGAAAGAGGCGACCGGCTGGTAAGCCTGACCCTTTGAAAAGCCCCCGTTTCTGCACTGCAGGGCGGGGGTTTTTTATTTATAATGCCTGACCGCCTGATTTATTATGGCGTTCCCAAACAAATTAAGGAGTTCGTGCTTTGAGTTCTGTAGATTCCCAGCAACGAGTTTTGTCCGGAATGCGTCCTACCGGCAAGCTACACCTAGGCCACTACCACGGTGTGCTGAAAAACTGGGTTAAACTCCAGCACGAGTTCGAGTGCTTTTTCTTTGTGGCGGACTGGCACGCGCTGACTACCGACTACGAAGATCCGAGTAAAATTGAGCAGAGCACCTGGGACATGGTGATTGATTGGCTTGCAGCCGGGGTTAACCCGGGCTCCTCAACCATGTTTATCCAGTCTCAGGTTCCCGAGCACGCTGAATTACATCTCCTGTTGTCGATGATTACCCCCTTGGGTTGGCTTGAACGCGTGCCCACCTTCAAGGACCAGCAGGAAAAGCTTCGTGAAAAGGACCTGGCGACCTACGGTTTCCTTGGCTACCCGTTGCTGCAGTCGGCCGACATTCTGATCTATCGGGCCGGAAAGGTTCCCGTTGGGGCGGACCAGGTTTCTCATGTCGAGATCACTCGTGAAATCGCACGCCGGTTCAACCATATCTATGGTCGTGAGCCCGGTTTCGAGGAGCAGGCCGAGGGTGCCATCGTCAAGATGGGGAAGAAGAACGCCAAACTATACCGTACGTTGAAAAAGCGTTATCAGGAGGAGGGCGATCTGGAAGCTCTCGAAACGGCAAGGGCTCTGTTGAAAGAGCAGCAGAACATCTCCCTTGGCGATCGCGAGCGTCTGTATGGCTATATCGAGGGTGGTGGCAAGGTCATCCTGCCGGAGCCTCAGCCGTTGCTGACGCCGGAGTCCAAGATGCCGGGCCTGGATGGCCAGAAGATGTCCAAGTCCTATAACAACACCATCGGATTGCGCGAAGAGCCAGATACCGTGGTCCAGAAAATACGGACCATGCAGACTGATCCGCAGCGCGTTCGCAGAACCGACCCGGGCGAACCCGAAAAGTGCCCGGTTTGGGAAATGCACAAGATCTACTCCGACGCTGAGACCCGTGAATGGGTGCAGAATGGCTGTCGCAGCGCTGGTATTGGGTGCCTGGACTGCAAAAAGCCCGTGATGGACGCCATTGTGGAAGAACAGCGTCCTCTGCACGAACGTGCGCGAGAGTATGAAAGCAACCCGGATCTGGTGCACTCTATCCTTCAGGAAGGGCGGGAGCATGCCAGAGATGCTGCCCGGGATACCCTGGAAGAGGTCCGCGAGGCCATGGGCCTGCAATACCGGTGATTCGAATTACCGTTAACCGCTGGATCTGATTGTCTCAAGGGTGGGTTCATGACCGAAGATACGACCAGTGTTGCTGTACTGGGCGCCCCGGCAGCCTCTGATGAAGCTGAGCCGTTGGCTCGGGTATCGGGCAAGCCGGTCATTGATCTGCCCAAGGATCTTTACATTCCGCCAGACGCTCTCGCGGTGTTTCTTGAGGCCTTTGAAGGGCCCCTGGACCTGCTGCTGTACCTGATCCGGCGCCAGAATATGAATATTCTGGATATCGACGTCAGTGAAATTACCCGCCAATACATGGATTACATTACCGCGGTTGAAGCCATGCGTTTTGAGTTGGCCGCGGAGTATCTTGTGATGGCGGCAACTTTGGCGGAGATTAAGTCCCGGATGCTCCTGCCGCGGCAGGAAAGTGAGGACGAAGACGAGGTGGATCCTCGGGCCGAACTGATCCGGCGACTGCAGCAGTATGAGCGTTTCAAGAAGGCCGCTGAAGATATTGATGAACTGCCCCGGCTTGAGCGGGATAACCATCTGGCGTCCGCGTCATTGCCCAAGCTTCCTTCAACCCAGCCTCATCCCGACGTCGACCTGAAGGAAATGCTGCTGGCACTGCAGGGTGTGCTGCGGCGGGCTGACCTGTTTACCAGTCATCAGGTTGAGCGCGAAAAGCTATCCACTCGGGAGCGCATGTCGACCATTTTGTCCGTGCTTCAGGGCGACAAGTTCGTCACGTTTGAAAGCCTTTTTACCCCGGAAGAGGGGCGCCTTGGCGTGGTTGTTACGTTTCTCGCAACGCTGGAACTCGTCAAGGAACAACTTGTGGAAGTGGTCCAGGGTGAAGTTCTGGGTCCTATCCATATTCGGGCCCGTGCCGCCAGTTAGGTTAAGGCCTGGCCCTGTGCCGTCCACTCATACATCACGTTTGACTGCTTATGAATGATGAACAACTTCGCCGAATCCAGGCCATCACCGAAGCCGCGCTTCTCGCTGCGGGGAAACCCCTGAGTCTTGACCAGCTTCGAGAACTGTTCTCGGAGGAGGAGCGACCGGCCCGGCAAGTAATGGAGCATGTTTTGATGATGCTCGAAAGCGCATGTGAGGGGCGGGGGTTTGAGTTGAAAAAGGTGGCGAGTGGTTACCGCATTCAGGTCAGGGAAGAGTTTGCACCCTGGGTTGGCCGGTTGTTTGAAGAAAAGCCGCAACGCTATTCGCGGGCCCTGCTGGAAACGCTAGCCCTCATTGCCTATCGGCAGCCCATTACACGGGGTGAAATTGAAGACATTCGTGGTGTCACGGTAAGCAGCAATATCATTCGTACGTTACTTGAGCGAGAGTGGGTGCGCGTGGTCGGCCATCGGGATGTTCCGGGACGCCCGGCGATGTACGCGACGACCAAGCAGTTTCTGGACTACTTTAATCTCACGGGACTGGATCAGTTGCCGCTGTTGTCGGAGGTCCGGGATCTCGAAGAAATTGGTCGTGAGATTGAGAAGAACATTCAGGCCGAAATCGACTTCAGTTCTGCCAAGTCGGACGACAATACGGACCAGCAGACCGTTCATTAACGCCATTCATTCCAAACCCCGGAAGGCTTCAAGGATCATATATGTCATCAGAGCAGCCGAAGCACGGCAAACACGCGGGCCGCGACACATCATCCGGTGACGGCGGACCGGAGCGTATCCAGAAGCTCCTGGCGCGTGCCGGTGTGGGTTCCCGACGGGAAATCGAGGGCTGGATGTCGCAGGGGCGCTTGATGGTCAACGGTCAGCCGGTGGCCCCGGGCCAGAAGGCGACGGTGGATGACCGTTTTGAGCTTGATGGCAAGCGCCTCGAAGTATCCTCGGCCGCGGAGGTTGTACGTCGTGTGCTGATTTACAACAAGCCGGAGGGGGAAGTGACGAGCCGAAAGGACCCGGAAGGGCGGCCTACGGTGTTTGATCGACTGCCTCGGCTGAAGGAGCAGCGCTGGGTATCCATTGGTCGGCTGGACATCAACACAACCGGTCTGGTGCTGTTCACCACGGATGGAGAGCTGGCCAATCGCCTAATGCATCCATCCAACGAAATCGATCGAGAGTACGCGGTTCGTGTTTTCGGTGAAGTGGACGACGCCATGATTGAACGCCTGCTTGAGGGCGTGCTCCTCGATGACGGTATGGCCAAGTTTACCGATGTTTCCCCGGCTGGCGGCAGCGGAATGAACCGGTGGTTTCATGTCACCTTGCTTGAAGGGCGTAATCGTGAGGTTCGGCGCCTGTGGGAATCCCAGGGAGTGAGAGTGAGCCGGCTGAAACGTGTCCGCTATGGGCCGATATTCTTACCCAGCCGCCTGACACTGGGCAAATGGGAAGAGCTGGATCAGAAGGGGGTTGATGCCTTGAGTCGGGCGGTGGGCTTGCCGCCGGTAGCGATTCCTGCAAAAACCCCAAATGAGAAGGCCGCGCATGACCGTCAGCGTCGCAAGAGTCCAGGGCTACGGAATAAAAAGCCGAAAGCCGGACGGTGGGACGTCAGTGATGCCGCCCCGGACCGCTCCGAGCGGCAGCGGCCCTCAGGAAAAGGGCGCACTTCCCGCAAGCCACGCTAGCCCGGCAGGGCTGGTTAGCCGATCGACGGAAAGGTTTCAGTATTGTTCCGGCCGTTCCGTTTGGCCTGATTGAGCGCTTCGTCGGCCCGGGCAATCCACTGCTCGGGCTGCTTTACCTTGAGATGAATTGCCACTCTTCATCTGGCGGTTACCGAATTGCACTCGCCACCAAACTCCACCGCGATGTTCCCGATGGGCAGCCGAGGTCGTTCGGCAGCATCGCACGTCCTGCTCAAGGTACTCTCCAACACAACGCAGCAGATGGTCGCCGGCAACGTGGCCAACGGTGTCGTTGATTTGCTTGACGTAGTTAATCTCGACAAGTAACAGCGAATAGGCGTCTTCAGGCATCTTCTGGCGCTGGCTGATGATTAGGGTTGCCCAGCATTCGCCCTCCAGACTCAGCCGGTATTCACAGAGGTTGCGCCCAAAAAAAATAGGTCTGCAAAGGTCTTGTTGCAGCGCTTTGGAAGTTTCAGGGTGTGGCGTCAAAATTTCGGCACCAATTTGCCGGCCGAAGCGGTGTATAAACGTAAAATCTACGCTGAGGGGATTGGGCGGCGCAGTCGCTGTGGTAAACTCCTGCACTTGTGTGTCGTGTCCTAATCTAAGAAGTCACTAGGGAAACGTATGAGGTTTCAGGCCCCGGAAAGTCTATCTGAACAAATCGCCCAGCATCTTGGCCACAGGATCACTACCCGGGATCTCAAGCCGGGTGAGCGGATTCAGGAGCTTAAGGTGTCCGGGGAACTCAACGTTAGCCGGGGCTCTGTGCGCGAAGCGTTGCTCATCCTCGAACGCCGGCACCTTGTCGAAATCTTTCCCCGTCGTGGTGCTGTGGTGTCCGATCTGACGCCGGAGCGTGTCAACAGCCTTTACGATATCTATATCAATCTACTGGTGATGCTGGGCACCAAGGTAATGGAACGCTGGTCCGGTGAGAATCTGACCGGGGTGGTTGCCCAGGTCAAGCAGATACAATCGGCCTTGGACGGTGTTTCAACGAACAGTTCCGACGCCCCAGAAAAGGTGATGGAGGCCGGGTTTGACCTGATGAGGTACGCCTATGGCCTGGTTGAAAACCCTTTTCTTGAGGAAACCCTGGAAAATTTCAGGCCTGCGATCAGTCGTACCTACTATGTGGCACTCAAGCACTTCCGCGACGGCTTTGGTGAGACCGAAAGGTTTTTCACCGAGCTTGCAGAAGCCATCGTCTCAAACGATTCGGACCGTCTGCAGCGAGCCATCAAGACGTTTGGTGAGCATCAGCGCCATCAGGTCCTGAGTATCCTAGAGGAAGAGGCGTCCAGCTGATATGCGGCTCAAGTCCATCAAGCTCGCCGGATTCAAGTCCTTCGTTGATCCGACCACGGTGCCTTTTCCGTCCAACATGACGGCGGTAGTCGGCCCCAATGGCTGTGGCAAATCCAACATCATCGATGCCGTGCGTTGGGTTATGGGCGAAAGCTCTGCAAAGTACCTTCGTGGTGAGTCCATGACGGACGTCATCTTCAACGGCTCCAGTGCCCGAAAGCCTGTTGGACAGGCTTCGATCGAACTGGTTTTCGATAACAGCGATGGAACTGCGCCCGGCGAATTCGCCCAGTTTAACGAGATTTCCGTTCGAAGAAGGGTGTCCCGGGAAGGGCAGTCTGAGTATTTCCTGAACGGTTCCAAGTGTCGACGCCGCGACATTACCGACCTGTTTCTGGGAACCGGTCTCGGGCCGCGAAGTTACGCGATTATCGAGCAGGGCATGATTTCCAGGCTCATCGAAGCGAAGCCGGAGGAATTGCGGGTCTATATCGAAGAAGCGGCGGGAATTTCGAAATACAAGGAACGTCGTAAAGAAACCGAAAACCGGATTCGTCGTACCCAGGAAAACCTTGAGCGCCTGACCGACTTGCGTGAAGAACTGGGGAGACAGCTTCAGCACCTGGAACGCCAGGCTGCAGCTGCCGAAAAGTACAAGGCCTACAAGCAGGAAGAGCGACAGAAGAAAGCGGAACTGACGGTTCTCCGCTGGCAGTCTCTGGACAACGACCTTCAAAATTGGCGGGAGAAAATCCGCGATACGGAACTGGAACTTGAAAAGTTTCTGACCGAAAGGGTGAATCTGGAAACGTCGCTGGAAAACCTCCGGGAAGACCATCACGATCGCACCGAACACTTTAACAAGGCGCAGGCCCGGTACTACGAGGCCGGAGCCGACATAGCACGAATTGAGCAGAGCCTGGAGCACCAGCGTGAGCGTAGCCGGCAGACAGCCGCCGAGCTGGATCAGGCTCTGGCGAGCGAGCGGGAGCTGGCCCGGGAGCTGAGCCAGGACGAACAAAAACTGGAAGGCATCCAGGAAGAGCTGGATATGCTGGAGCCGGAGCTGGAATCCCTGTCTGTCCGTTCCGAGGAGTCTGGTGAGAAACTGCACATGGCGGAAGAGGCCATGGCTGACTGGCAGCAGACCTGGGAAGACTTTAGCAGCCGTTCCTCGGATGCGCGCCGCGAAGCTGAGTTGGCGCAATCCCGTATCCGCTCCGTTGAGGATGCCATCGAGCAGTTGCGGACGCGAAAACAAAGGCTTGAGGATGAGCGGGAGCTTCTGGACGGCCAGGTGGATCGGGCTGAACTGGAAGAGCTGCTTGAACAACAGGAAACCTTGGAGCTGCGGCGGGAAGAGGCCCTGGAACGAATCAATTCGATTCAGGATGACCTTTACGAAGCCCGTCAAAGCCAGAAGGATGCGACTCAGAAAGCGGCGGATGAACGTCAGCAGGTACAGAGCCTGAGGGCGTCCCTGGAGTCCCAGGAATCCCTTCTCGAAGAGCAGCTTGGTGGCCAGGACGATGCTCTGCAGAACTGGCTGGCGGAGCAGGGGCTGAATGATGCCCCGCGTTTGGCAGGCCTCTTGCGCATTGAGGACGGCTGGGAGTTTGCCGTTGAGCAGGTCATTGGCCGCCTATCTCAGGCTGTGACACTGGATGGTCTCGATGGGCACGTAAGCTCACTTGCTACCGCACCCAAAGGGTTAGCTCTGGTAAGCAACGAAAGCAATCCGCCTGTATCTGTGAACACAGAATCACTCGCGTCCAAGGTTTCCGGCGTGGATGCACTTGCACCCCTTCTTTCGGGTATCCGGGGCGTAGTCGATATGGACCAGGCACTGGCGGCACGTGTAGGCCTTGCGGCTGGCGAGAGCCTTATCACTCCTGCTGGAGAATGGGTGGCACGGGATTGGGTGTTGATGCCGAACTCCGATGCAGGCCATGTTGGTGTTATTGAGCGGCAGAAGAAAGTCAGCGAACTGGCAGCACAGCTTGAAAATGCCGAGGAAGCTTTGCAGGCCGCGAACGAGCAGTTGGAGCTCTGTCAGCAGCGAGCAGAAAGGGCTGAGGCGGGCCGGGAAGACGCGCAGGCCAGCCTGACGGATGCAGAACGTGACCTGAGCAATCTCGGCTCACGAATCAGCGGCCTGAAGGCGAGGGCAGAGCAGATTGATGCCCGGTTGCAGCGTATCGGCGAGGATTTGTCGGATGTGTCCGTAAGTCTCGAGGAGCAACAGGAGATTCTCCTTCAGGCGCGGGAAGAGTGGCAGCAGGCGTTATCCTCCTCCGAAGACAGTGATGAGGAAAAAGAACGTTTGCTTGAGCAGCGGGACCGTTTCCGCGAGGATCTGGATCGTCTCAGACAGGAGGCCAGACATGACAGAGACCATGCTCATCAGCTTCAGTTGCAGCGCCAGTCACTGACCAGCCAGCGGGACGGCCTGCGCCAGACTCTTGAGCGCATGCACATGCAAAAAGAGCGTAATCAGGAACGCCTCGAGATTCTTCGTGAGACCCGAGAAAGCGTCGAGGAGCCTATCGAGGATCTTCAGATGCAGCTTGAGGGGCTTCTGGACCGGCGTCTTGCTGAGGAAGAAAAGCTTGGCGCCGCCCGGGATGCGCTGGAAGAGATTGATCGCAAGGTCCGCGATATCGAGCAAGGCCGGGCCCGAATTGACCATGTGATCCAGGACGTCCGGTCCAGTCTCGAAAAACTGAAAATGGAATCCCAGGCCCTGGAAATTCG
This sequence comes from Marinobacter suaedae, assembly GCF_030519635.1. Lineage (NCBI taxonomy): Bacteria > Pseudomonadati > Pseudomonadota > Gammaproteobacteria > Pseudomonadales > Marinobacteraceae > Marinobacter > Marinobacter suaedae. The sequence continues at coordinate 249,070 of NZ_JAUMIS010000002.1, forward strand.
CTCGGGCAACCAGATCGAACAGCTTCAGGAGCTGGACGTGAAGCTGCAGGAGGTTCTGGCTCAATTACCTGAAGGTGCGAACGAGAAAGACTGGTCCGAGGAACTGGAGAGGATAGGCAATCGGATTCAGCGTTTGGGTGCCATTAATCTGGCAGCGATCGAAGAGTACCAGGTGCAAAGTGAGCGCAAGACCTATCTGGATAGCCAGAACGACGACCTGATCGAGGCCCTGGAAACTCTGGAAAACGCCATTCGCAAGATCGACCGGGAGACCCGGCAGCGATTCAAGGAAACCTTCGATCAGATCAACGGAGGCCTTCAGGCCCTGTTTCCGAAGGTGTTCGGCGGTGGTAATGCCTATCTTGAGCTAACGGGTGAAGACCTGCTGGAAACCGGTGTTGCTATCATGGCGCGGCCACCCGGAAAAAAGAACAGCACGATTCACTTGTTGTCCGGTGGTGAAAAGGCCCTGACCGCGATTGCCCTGGTGTTTTCGATTTTCCAGCTCAATCCGGCGCCATTCTGCATGCTGGACGAGGTAGATGCACCATTGGACGATGCCAACGTTGGCCGGTATGCCAACATGGTGAAGGAGATGTCCAGGCAGGTTCAGTTTATTTATATCACCCATAACAAGATCGCTATGGAGATGGCCGACAAGTTGATGGGTGTCACCATGCACGAACCGGGATGCTCCCGATTGGTGTCGGTCGATGTGGAAGAGGCCGCAGCCCTGGCCGAGGCGTGATCCGGCTGGGGGAATTTGGTTAAGGATGACAATAACGCCATCTGGCCCCGGTGTGCGTTGTATTCATGACGGGCTTTTTTTAGAGTAATAAAGTAACCCGAGCCGCAAACAGGACAGCTCCACTATGTCACTAAGGGAATGGTTATTTGCCATCGGCGCCCTCTTGATCATCGGTATTGTCATTGACGGAATTCGTCGTGTCCGTAGGGCGCGCAAGGATTCGATGGCCATTTCATCCGGAATGGGCGTGGATGAGCTTCAGGAGTCGCCACTGGATGAGGATTACAACCCGGAGTTGCCCAATGGCGGCGCCCGAACAATCTCCCGGGAGACGCTGGAAGAGCGGGGCTATGTAAAGCGGGAACGTTCCAACCGGTTTGGTACCCCCAAACCCAAACCAACCCGTCCGGTGGTTGGCGCAGCGAATCCTGCCGAAGAGACGCCCGATATCGTGTCCGATGGCGACTGGGAGAGTGGGTTTTCGAGCCGCGATGACCTGGTGGATGAGCCCGAGGCCGGCTGGAGCGCCATAGACGATTCCGCGGTTGATGATGAATCTGTGAGTGAGCCAAGGGTGGTTGATCGTGAGCCGGAGCCCACAATTGACGAAGAGCCAGTGAGTGCTGCCGGGGAGCAGGAACCACCCACGGTGACTGAGGTGGAGGAGGATACCGCTCGCCGAGAACCCGCCGCCGGGCCAAAAGAAGGTCGTCCTCTTGCCGGAGCGAACCGGCCCGAAGCACGGGAGGTTATTGTCATTAACGTACTGGCAAGGGATAACGCAGAATTCAAGGGGCCGGACCTGAAGAAACTTTTTGAGGCTTGTGGCCTGGAATACGGCGATATGGATATTTATCATCGTCATGAAGCGGCAGATACCACGAGCCCGGTTCAGTTCAGTGTTGCCAGTGCCGTGGAACCTGGAACGTTCAAACCTGGGGATATTCCGGCTCTTTCAACTCCCGGAATCAGCTTTTTCATGAGCATGCCCGGCCCGAATAATGCGCTTCAGGCCTTTGATTTTATGCTGGAAACCGCTCAGTGTGTTGTTCGAAATCTGGGTGGTGAGCTGAAAGATGAACGGCGCAGCGTCATGACTCCGCAAACGGTGGAGCATTGCCGCCAGAGAATTCGGGAATTTGAGCGAAAGCAGCGCTCACAACCGGTCTGAGCGCCCGCCGGATAACTGAGAATGGATGCCCGGATTGTTCCGGGCATTTTTTTTACCAACGAGAGTGACAGTTCATGAGCAAAGTCACGCCCGCCGTTATCACGCGTGTCGAGGAACTGCGGTCCCTGATCGAGGACCACAATCATCAATACTACGTGCTGGATGATCCGCGCATCCCGGATAGCGAGTACGATCGCCTGTTCCGGGAGTTGCAGGGGCTGGAGGCAGACTATCCGGAACTGGCAACCGCTGATTCCCCCACACGCAGGGTCGGAAGTCGAACGGATACCAGTTTTGCGGAAGTCGTGCACCGAATTCCCATGCTTTCGCTGGATAACGCGTTCAGTGAGGAAGAGTATCGGGACTTTGACCGCCGGGTGAGGGCCAGGCTCGGGACGGAGGATGATGTTGAGTACGTCTGCGAGCCCAAGCTTGATGGCCTCGCGGTCAGTTTGACCTATGAAAACGGGGTGCTGATAACGGCGGCCACTCGCGGCGATGGTTACGCCGGCGAGGACATCACTGACAATATCCGAACCATACCCTCCGTCCCGCTCAAACTCAGGGGCGGGAGTTTCCCCGATCTGGTGGAAGTGCGCGGGGAAGTCTATATGCCCAAGGTCGGGTTTGAGGCGCTGAACCGGCAGCTGGCTGATCGCGGTGAAAAAACGTTTGTAAACCCGAGAAATGCCGCAGCGGGAAGCCTCAGGCAGAAAAAATCGACCGTGACGGCCAAACGCCCGCTCGAACTCTGTGCCTACAGTGTTGCGGTAACCGATGAGCGATATCTGCCTGAGACACACTGGGATGGTCTTCAGCAGGTCAAGCGCTGGGGTTTCAGGGTTAATCCCGAAATGAGCAGGCTCAAAGGTGTGGAGCGTTGTCTGGAGGCTTATCACCAGCTCCTCGAAAAGCGGGACGCGCTGCCTTATGAGATAGACGGCATCGTGTTCAAGGTCGACAGCCTTGCACTGCAAGAAACCCTGGGATTTGTTTCCAGGGCCCCTCGCTGGGCCATTGCCTTCAAATTCCCGGCCCAGGAAGAGCTCACGGTTATCGAGGATGTTGAATTCCAGGTCGGTCGAACCGGAGCGGTCACTCCGGTAGCGAGGCTCAAGCCTGTTTTTGTTGGTGGGGTGACGGTCAGTAACGCCACGCTGCACAACATGGATGAAATACGCCGGCTGGATGTCCATATCGGCGATACCGTCTTCATCCGGCGTGCCGGAGATGTGATCCCGCAGGTGGTCAAGGTTGTTCCTGAGAAACGGCCCGAGGGGGCTGAAATGGTAGAGCTTCCAAGCCATTGTCCAGTCTGCGACTCGGACGTGATTCAGATTGAAGGCGAAGCGGTCGCCCGCTGCTCTGGAGGACTCTATTGCCCAGCCCAGAGGAAAGAAGCCATTCGACACTACGCATCCCGAAAGGCTCTGGACATTGAAGGACTGGGCGATAAATGGATCGACATCCTCATCAGCAGTGAGCGGGTCAAAACCGTTGCTGACCTTTACCACCTTAGGAAGTCGGACCTTGTATCGCTGGAGCGGATGGGGGAGAAGTCCGCAGGAAACCTGATCGCAGCCATTGACCGTTCAAGGAACCCGGTGCTCTGGCGTTTCCTTTACGCTCTTGGGATTCGGGAAGTGGGTGAGGCTACCGCCAAGGCGCTGGCGTCTCACTTTGGCAGCCTGGAAGCGATTGCAGCTGCGTCAGAAGAGTCTTTGCAGGAAGTCCAAGACGTCGGGCCGATTGTTGCGGGTCACATACATAGTTTCTTTGACCAAGCCCACAATCAGGAAACTCTGGCAGCGCTCAAGGAGGCGGGCGTGAAGTGGCAGGAGGAATCCGTTGCAGTCGGCGACAAACCGTTGCAGGGGCAAACCTGGGTTCTGACCGGAACCTTGTCAGAACTGACTCGTGATCAGGCCAAGGAAAGGCTGGAAAACCTTGGTGCAAAGGTGGCTGGAAGCGTTTCCAAGAAGACGACGACGGTGGTTGCCGGAGAGGCTGCCGGTTCCAAGTTGGCGAAGGCAGAGCGGTTGGGAGTTCCGGTCCTGGACGAGCAGGGGCTGCTCGAACTCCTGAAGGAGCATCGTATTTCTATCTAGGATTTTACAGGGAGTGCCCGGCCATTGGGGCCAACCCACAGGGGGAGGGGTTGGCCTGCGAATCTGAGAACTTGCGCAGATCCAAAAGCTTACAAATTGGCTACCATGGCGTTTGTCTGTAACGGTGTGTAATTGGCTTTCAGGAGAAAGCACCATCACCGCCATAACAAAAACGCCTAAACGGATTTATTCATGCGCGCTGAGAATCTCCCCCGCATTCTGTCCGCCACCCGCGCCGTAGTCGCTCTTTCTATTGTACTGATTCTCATAGGCTGTAAGACCGAAAAGGATCCTGACCCTGTAAGAGTACTTGGTAGCCCGCCAAAAAATGCCTACCTCGGTGTCGAGTATTCCTATAATTTTGGCGCTGACGGTGGTGAGGGCATTCTTGATTATTCGTTGACGAACGCTCCCTCTTGGCTAGCTCTGGAAGATATCAATAACAAGGCTCGACAGGGTGTGATTATGAGGGGGGTGCCGGGCCTGACCGGTGGCAATCGCGGAGAATCCGACCTCGGAACGACTCAGGATATCAACCTGGTTACCACAGATGGCCAAGCCGTGGGGCTTGAGCCCTTTGATATAAATGTGAAAGTTAATCCTCTGAGTTTGGCGTCCGAAACATTTGTAGAGGGTGAACGGGCTGAACCTCCAGAGGAATTCGAGACCAATCAGTGTGCGATTCCTGATATTAGCCTCAACGGCGAGCACACAATTACCTATAACGAATACGCCAGTGATGGCAGTGTAGTGAGCGTCGAACAGGCTACGCTTCCTACGCGTCCAGTCCTCGTTCGAATTCTTCTCGATCAGCCATCTGTGACTGAAATCAGCGTTGCTTTTTCTCTGGAATCTAATTTTAACGAAAATAATTGTGACACTGATTTTGCGCCTCCTCACCAGCGATGTGATCAATCGGAGTCCAATGAAGACGATGCGGTTATCGGCCGGGATGTAATTGCGCTCGGAAGTGGCAGTCAGCAACTGTTGGGCGACATCGATTATCTGTTCTACGAACCCGATAGTTCAGGTGCTTCCACGTCGGGCGTTGTAACGTTGAGCCCGGGTACCACTGAGTGTTTCATTCGTTTAGAGGTTATCGAGGACGGCTTTCCCGAACGGACAGAAAATTTCACGGTCAGGCTGACCGAAGTCCGCTCAGGGCTTGCGTCCCTGGGTAGAAGAGATACCTATGCAAAGGCCATGTCGATTGAAGACAATGAACCTGTTGTCAGCCTGAAAACGGCCCAAGGAGGTAGCCGAGACACCCTGAATATCGGCCAGTCTAAAGAATTCACTGCGGTACTGACTGGAAAACGCAGTGACGAAATCCGTGCAAAACTCGCCTCCAGAGGTTCGTCCTCAGCAATTATTGGAACCGATTTTTACACCCAGCTGCAGTCTCCCGGTGGAATCTGGGAGGACGCTGATGAAATCGTCTTTCCGGTTGGAACCGACGAGGTTACTTTCCGGGTCCAAATCGAAGATTCAGATTCGTTTTCAAACCTCCTGTCCGACGATAAGTTCGCATTGATCGAGATAGATGCGACTTATCAGGCCGGGCGGCCTAATCATGCGCGAGGTGCCAATGATGCTCCGCTTAGGATTAGTCTGAATGAGCTGACAAGTCCACTGATTGTTAACGGGTTAGGTGCGGAAGAATTTATGCCAACTGACATTTCAGTTGAGCAAAATGGAAATATTTTTGTGGCTGGATATGAGCCCCTGAATGGCGATCGCATCGTTGCCCGTATTTATAGCCGGCAGGGGGAGCTTATTCAGGAGGTCGAAGTGGCTGCGCCAGGAAACGGATTCGTGGCGGATATAAGTAAAGGGCCACTTATTGCTACATCCCAACGGGACGTTAGAGATCCGGTTACAGGGGCAGAAGGGCCCAGGTACGAGTTTGGCGTAGCTTACAACATCAGTTCAGTCGAAACGGATGGAATGGATATTGTAATTTCTAAGTTCATCTTCGACCCAGATAGCAACGGTGGCGAATATACTCGAAGCTGGGAGATAAGTTCCGGTACTACCGGGGATGATGCCGTGCAGGCGATTGACGTCAACTCGGTTGGAAATATCGTCATCGCTGGAGCAACCAATGGCGCTTGGCCGGATCAGGCTTCAGCAGGAAACTTTGATAGTTTCGTGCAAACTATAGACGGAGTGCTTGACGGTAGCGAAGTAACACCACAAGTAAGCTCTACCCGGCAGGTAGGTTATACCGGTGACGAACAGGTTGCCGGCGTGACTGCGGGCGATTCTATTCCCCTTGTGATGGGCTGGAGCTCAAATCTGGAGGGTGGACCAGACGCTATTGGTGAGCCTGGAGGCTTCTCCTACAGCGTCAGTAGCTCTTCCAGCAACGTTACCGTGAATCAGGTTGCCACAGAACTGGGTGATCGTATTGTGTCCGGTGCTTCTTCCAGCTCTGATATTTGGTTCCTCGGAAACGGTCGTACACAGTATCTCTTTGCTGATCGAGGAAATGGAGCCGCACCGTCCTATGAGCGTGAACCTCTGAGCAGCGAAGCCGGCTTCGTCGTGGGGATCTCAAGGTTTGGTAACATAAGAAAAGCATTCTCTTTGAACGATAAGGACGACAGCCAAAGAGATGAATTTAGCGATATCATCCTTTTCAATGGTGACTTGGTCGTGTCCGGGTTAACTGAAGGGCGTTTTAACTCCAGTGCTGAGGTGCTAGGTCAGCACGGAGTCGTTTCCAGGATTTCATTAACGGCAGAACCAGGAGAGGTTGCTGCCACAGATAGTGAAGACACCTCCAGTGGTGATGAGGCGAGCGGGGATGAAACTTCCGGCGAATATAACAGCAGTTGGCGATATCAGTCCTCTTTGAGCGACACAGAAGTCTTATCCCTGGCGAACTATCGTGACGACGAGATTACTGCTCTTGTTCGGTCGTCGAAGGATTGGCAAATATTATTGTTTGGTCCCGAGGGGGATTCGCTAAACCCCTAGCGGTCGTATCGCTCAGGGTAGAAATGCAAAAACGCGTAGACAGTTCTTATTGGTCACAATGCCCGAAGGCTCGGCCGGTCCGGTAATTTCCAGTGCTGCTTCACTATGTTAAGAAAGCATTAGCCGTGCGAGGAGCCTAGCGTCGGTTTCGCGCGTGACGGTAATGTAAGCGGAAAATGCTGACTATTTTTCAGCAAAGATCGTAAAATCTTCACTTTTGCGCGATCAACCTCCGGCTACGCAAACGATAGGCAAGTCTTCCCGGTAAGCATTCTGGGTGCCCAAGTAATCGGTCTGCCAGATATTCGGCTAACAACGGAGCATAGGTCAGCCCTTTGCTTCCCAGCCCTGTTAGCATGAATAAACCAGGTGCGGGTTTATCCTCAGCGGTGTCGTCGACCTTATCAGCAACGGGTTGATAATCATGCGTGGTACAGCGAAACGCCACTCGCCCCTCAAGTTCTTTTGCCAGGGGGCCTTCGTGGTCCTCAAAAAGCGCAGGCGTCATGTCTTTGAGCGCCGACAGATTCTGTTCATGTGATTCGACGGTCGGATTGGGGTTTTCGTCGTGAATATCGAACGTTGCCCCAGTTACGGCCAGGCCCGAATGCCCTGGATTCAGGTATTTTTGTCCGCAAATAACCGCTTTAGGTAGGCTGATTAAGTCCTTCCTGATGTGGGAAACCTGACCCCGAATGCTTTTGAATCTGTACGTGTGACATGAGGGAATGAGCGAGGCTGTCTGATGCCCAGCGCACAGGACCGGTACAGTGCATTTGATCTGGTTTCCGTTTTTAGCGGAAATGATCCAGTGGCGATCTTGAGCGGCCAGGGTTTCGACGGAGAAATTAAACACTCTCTTGATACGCGGATGCTCTGCAAGGGTTGTGCAGAGAGCTCCGGGCCGAAGCCAGCCACTTCCGGGGAACCATAGCCCTCCCGACTGAGTTTTAACACCACACAGTTCAGCTGCTTCTTCCTTGTCTACGGGGCGCAAGATTTCGGGCGGGTAACCATTTCTGGCCAGGAAACGTTGCTGGCGTTGTAGCTCTTCCGGCGAGGATGCCAGCTGGAGCAGGCCCGTCGGGAACCAGAAATTCTTGAAGAATGGCCGGTAATAACGCTGAGCAAAGAGTAATGCGCTGAGAGCCAGCGCCGCTTGATCGTTGAACTCTACACCCAGTTTGACGTAGGTCGCACCCTGCAGATTGCCTGAGGCGCCGGCTCCCGGTCCCTCGGCCTCGTCAACCAGAATAACCTCGGCCCCTCGGTCTGCCAGGGTTCTTGCAAGAAGACACCCAGCAATGCCGGCACCTATGACCGCAATGGGGCCATGGGCTGTGTCATTAACGGGGTTGGAGTCAGAGGCTAAACAGCCGGCCAACATATCCCGTTTGCGACCGAAGCCTGGCTCTTTGCTCATGGCAAAGCCGGCATCAGTCAGCGCCCGGCGAATACGACCCACCGCTGTGAACGTCGCCAACGTGGTACCCGGCTTGCTATGTATGCGAATCAGGTCGATCGCTTCTTCCAGCCACATCTCAGGGTTGAGTGAGGGTGCGAATCCATCAAGAAACCAGGCGTCAGCGTTGAAAGTCAGGTCGTTCCAGGCGTCGAGGATGTCACCGAAATAGAGGGTGAGACGTACACGACCCTCATCGAGGACGAGCCGATGAACCCCACGGACAAGCGGGGGGTAGCTGTCCAGCAACTGTTCTGCGAGTTCCTTGAGTTCCGGCCAGAGCGCCAGCGACTTCTTGAGGTCCGCTACGGTGAGCGGGTAGCGTTCTACGGATACGAAGTGCAGGGTGGCGAAGGGAGCCGGGCCTGAATCCCGCCACGCTTGCCATGCGGCGAGAAAATTCAGGCCGGTACCAAAGCCTGATTCTGCGATCACGAAACTGTCACCGTTCCCGACTTTGCAGAAACGTTCCGGAAGCCCGTTGTGCTTCAAGAATACGTAGCGAGTTTCCTCCAGGCCGTTTTCGCGACTGAAATACACATCACCAAAACGACTGGATTCCGGCACTCCTTCTCGCCATACAATCTCGGCGGGTTCTATTGCCGGGGGAAGAAGTTCGTCTTGCATGGCTTTACTGTTCTGACTCCAATACCGTCACGTTCTCGATCACAACCGGCTCGACTGGAACGTCGGCCATACCACGGGAATAGCCGGTTTCCACATCTGCGATAGCGTCAACAACTTCCATGCCCTCAACCACTTTCCCGAAGACCGCGTAACCGGGACCTCGTACACCAGCATCTAGAAAACTGTTATCCACTTGATTAATGAAAAACTGGGACGTCGCACTGTCCGGAGCACTGGTCCTGGCCATCGAGATCGTTCCGCGGAGATTTTTCAGGGTGGGGCTCGCCTCATTGACGATGGGGGCGCCGGTTTGTTTGCGGGACAGTGCGGTCGTGAAGCCACCACCCTGAATCATGAATCCCGGTATAACCCGATGGAAAATAGTACTGTCGTAAAACCCGTCAGTTACATAAGTCAGAAAATTCTCGACGGTTTCAGGCGCTACATCCGGCCGAAGCTGCAGCACAACAGCGCCAAGGCTTGTGACCATTCTGACTTTTGGCAGAACCTCATCGCCGGATGAATTGTCACTCTGCGCCTGTACTGCAGTGGTCGGAATAAAAGCAACAAACAGAACGATCAGGGCAGCAATGAGTTTCTGGACAGGTCTTACGGAATTCAGCATCTTGACGGCTCTCTATGGGTGGCAACGTTTTTGAGTATACGAACGACGGCATTATCCAGAAAACGGATTTCGGAATCACGATGTTAGCAGATGCTGAGTGGAATTCTCTGGCTCGCCTATATTCGTAGGAAAGTATCCAGCAGCCCCTGATGCACCTTGCTCTTCGCGTCGGTCACCAGCTTGATGGCGTGAATGATTTCCTGTGTGAAAGAAAGGGTCTGTCGTTATACGCTGTTATCAAACTCGATGGTGATTTGGTGGAAGTACCTGATGTAGATAAGATTCTTGCAGAAGTGTGAGCACTGCGAGAAGATGCCTAACAAGAGGTTTTGAGCAGACGATCAGGTGAGGTTAACACCCACCTGCCGGCCCTGGTTGTCGACGGATCGGCTGAACGGGTCATGGACATTGTCGATCAGCGCTGACAGCCGTTTCGGCTTACCGATCCAATACAGAATGTAAATGAAAGCAGACCTTACTCCTCAGGAATACCTGGCGTTCAAAAAATTCCTTCAGGATGCCTGCGGTATCTTACTGGGTGAAAACAAACAATACCTGGCTAAGAGCCGGCTGTGCAGGATCCTTGAAGAGCACAGGTTTGAATCCCTTGGCGCACTGCTGGAAGAGTTGCAGCGTCCCGGGCGAGGGGGGCTGCGTGAGGTGGTCATCGACGCAATGACCACCAATGAAACCCTGTGGTTCCGGGATAATCATCCTTTTCGCATTCTTCAGGACAAGCTTTTACCTGAGTTTGCTGATCGCAAGGGCAATCAACCGCTCAGATTCTGGTCTGCAGCTTGTTCGACCGGGCAGGAGCCTTACTCCGTGGCTATGGCGCTTGAGGAATTTCGCCGCCAGCGACAGGGAACTCTTCGGGATGCCAGAATCACCGCGACAGATATATCCCAAAGCGTTCTGGAAGTGGCGCGCAAGGGCGAGTACGAGATGCTTGCCACGGGGCGGGGAGGGCTCTCCCCGGAGCGCCAAAAGCTGTTTTTTCAGCCTTCACCCAATGGCGGCTGGCAAATCAACGCTCAGCTCAAGAAAATGGTTGAGTTTAAATTACTCAACCTGCTGGATCGTTTCGTACTCGGCAAGTTTGATGTTGTGATGTGCCGTAATGTCCTGATCTATTTTTCCGGGGAACTCAAAAAGGACATTCTCACGCGCATTCACGCCACACTTAACCCCGGAGGCTACCTGATTCTTGGGGCCTCTGAATCGCTCAATGGCCTGTCAGACCTGTACGAAATGGTCCGGTGCCAGCCGGGCATCATCTACCGGAAAAAGTAGGCTTATGCCTCTGAATGTCTGGGTGCTCATCGTCAGTCAGGCGCTGGCCATGTGCATGGCGCCGTTCATCGTCTTCATCGGCAGTATCCAGGGACGTTTGCTCACGACACATCCTGAACTTGCTACGCTGCCGGTAGGGCTGGTGGTGGTTGGAACTGTGCTTGCTGTTAAGCCTTCGGCGGCGCTGGCGGAGCGATTGGGGCGCAAACAGGTCATGCTGCTGGGGACCCTTTGTGGCTCATCGTTCGCCGGTATCGGAGCGTTGGCTTCGTGGCTCTCGAGCTTTCCATTGCTGTGTATTGCCGCAATTGGTGGCGGCTCCGCCCTGGCGGTGGTACACCAGTATCGCTTTGCTGCGATGGAATCGGTGCCGTCGGAGTTGGCAGGAACGGCAGCCGCAAGGGTGCTGCTCGGCGGATTGGTTGCCGCCTGGTTAGGGCCCGAGATTGCCGCGTTGGGCAGTGGTCAGGGCGAGGCTTATCCCTTCCTGTTTAGCTGGGTCGGTCTGGCGGCAGTTCAACTGGTTGCCGCGTTGGTTCTGGCGCTGGGTTACCGTTCGGCGAGCGAGCGCGTAAGGTCCCAACAGTCGGGAGGCGGGCGCCCGCTGTCTGAAATTCTTCGAAATCCAGTGATCCTGGTTGCGATAAGTTCGGCCGCGGTTGGCTACGCTGTGATGAGTTTTATCATGACGGCAACGCCCTTGAGCATGACCGAGCTCGCTGATCATGACCTGAATGATGCCAAGCAGGTCATCCAGCTTCATATCATGGCTATGTATCTGCCGTCACTGATCAGCGGTTGGCTTATCCGCACCATTGGAATACCCGTTCTGATGGTGACCGGCCTTTTACTGTACCTGGCGTGCATCGGATTGGCCCTCGGCGGAGTGAGCTTTCATCACTATCTCGGGGCTTTGCTGATGTTGGGCGTTGGCTGGAACTTTCTGTTTGTGGGGGGAACTTCGCTTCTACCAGAGGGTTACCGTGACGAAGAGCGGTTCCGGGTACAGGGGCTCAATGATATGGTCGTTTTCAGTGCCCAGGCCTCGGCGGCCTTGTCCGCCGGGGCGGTCCTGAGCTGGGCGGGATGGGGCGGCCTCGTGGTTACGGCCATCCCGCTGTTGGTTCTGCATGGGGCCCTGTTGGCAACCTGGTGGATCAGCACCCGTTCAGCGGTACGTTCGCACGATTGAGGAGAAATCGATGTACATTGATTTTGAAGGAATGAAGCCAGCGGACATCTATCACGCGTTAACCCAGACCGCGATTCCCCGGCCCATCGCATGGGTGTTGAGCGAGAACCCGGACGGCGATTTCAACCTGGCGCCGTTTTCCTTTTTCACGCCGATTACCAGCAATCCACCGCTGGTGATGATTTCGGTGGGTCGCAAGCCGACCGATCAGTCGTTTAAAGATACCCGCGTCAATATCGAATCCCGCAAAGAGTTTGTGCTGCATATTGCCCACCGCGGTCTTGCTCAGGCGGTCACAGAATCGTCCCGCACCCTGCCGCATGGAGAGTCGGAGCTGAGCAATCTGGAGTTGGAATTGACAGACTTCGAAGGCTTTCGCCTGCCGAGACTTCGGGATTGCCCGGTTGCTATGGCGTGTGAGCTTTATGAGATCAAGGAAATCGGGGCTGGGCCGCAAAGCCTGGTATTTGGCCTGGTGAAGAAGGTATTCGTTGCAGATCAGGCTGTGCAGACCGATGAAAAGGAACGCACCGTGTTTGATGCGGCCTCGATAGACCCGCTCGGCCGCCTGGGTGGAAGTGAATACGTGACCTTTGGTGAGGTTATTAAGATTCCTCGCCCGTCCTGAACATGAACAGGAAGTGAAATGGACCAACTGAATCTCAGGCATCTGTATTACTTCTGGATGATTAGTCGGGAAGGCACCATTGCGAGAGCCAGTGAAGTGCTGGATCTGGCGCCGCAGACCTTGAGTGGTCAACTGGCGACCTTTGAGACAGCGCTCGGGGGGATGCTGTTTGAGCGTGAGAGACGACGCCTACACCTGACCGATCTTGGTCGCACAGTCTTGGGTTACGCCGATGAGATTTTTGCTTTAACGAGTGAACTCAATGATGTGGTTCGGCTTGCGCCGGCCGAACGACCGCTTTCACTTTCCGCCGGAGTTTCGGCCTCCATCCACAAACTGATTGCCTACAACCTGTTGCAGCCAGCGATGAAGCTGAAAAGACCGGTGCACCTGAATTGCCTCACGGGAAACACCGAGGACCTTATTCTTCGCCTGAAGCGAAAGGAATTGGACGTGGTGCTGACAGATTGGGTGCCCCAGGAGGAAGATCAGCGTGGCTTTGCCGTTCATTCTCTCGCTGGTTCCGCGATCAGCCTGTTCGCATCGCCTGGTCTGGCTGAGCCATTGATGGATGGATTCCCAGAATCCCTGAATGGGGCACCGATGCTGGCCACGACGGCTGACGCTCCATATTTCAAAAACCTCATGCATTGGTTTTCCGTCAATGGTGTAAAGCCAGAAATCGTCGCACGGGTCGACGACAGTGCGCTCGTCAAAGTATTCGGCAGCCAGGGCCTTGGGGTATTTGCCGCACCCACGGCGATTCGGGGTGAGGTCTGTCGCCAGTACCGGGTGGAAGAAATCGCTTCTATTGATGATGTGAACGAAGCGCTCTTTGCCTTCACACGCAGTAAGCACCCGGCCCATGATGGCGTTCGTGCTATTTGTGAAAACAGCGTCTGGTTTGGTTCCGAATAGGTATGCATCGAAAAAAGCGATCAAGTGGGATTGATAAACCTTATTTAGTCGACCTTTGATCGAGGTGAAGATGGAATCGTGTGAAGGCGTTTAACAAGGAGCAGCGGTCATGAAAACCATTCATAAATTCCGTCTTGAAGCTGGCAAGGAACCTGTCACCCTTTCGCTTTGTGAAGGCAGCAGGGTGGTTCGCAGTGAGTACATTGTTTCGGACAAGGCGGTGTACATCTGGGTAGAACAGCCGCTGAAGGCCAGCGCCCGTCTGACAGATCGGCGGTTCAGAGTGGCATTCTCGGGCGAACCGGTCCCGGACAGTTATCAATATGTCGACACTGCTCTCGACCCTTTCGGGCCGGAGGCGTACCACGTGTTTGAGGTGCCCCGGGCCGAGCACCCCTGGAGCGATGTGAAGACGGACGACAGCGTGACGCACTCACTGGGCAAAGGTGAAGGGTGGCGCTCAACGGTCGGGTTGTCCTGAAGAGGGTTGCTGAACAAACGGGCCTTTTGGCCCGTTTTTCTTTGTGTTTTCGGCAGCAGGGATCTACAACTCCAGAACGTGTCGGCCATGGAACCGGCCTGCCATCCATTAGCCCGGATAAGGTAGATATCGTGAAATCAATACCAGTACTGACCCTGCCCGCCGTTCTTCTGCTCTCCGCCTGTACGGGGTTGCCGGAGGGAATCGATCCTGTTTCCGGCCTCGAAAAGGAACGGTACCTGGGAACCTGGTATGAAATCGCTCGCCTCGACCATTCCTTCGAAGAGGGCCTGAGCCGGGTGACAGCCGACTATCGCCTTAACGACGACGGCACGATCAAAGTCGTTAACCGGGGTTACGATTCGGAAGACGGGGAGTGGTCAGAAGCGGAAGGCAGGGCCCGATTCGCGGATGATGACCGCGGGCACCTGGAAGTGTCGTTTTTCGGCCCCTTTTACAGCTCCTATGTAATATTCGAGCTGGATACGGAGGCTTATCAGTTCGCCTATGTGTCTGGCTACAACCGGGACTATCTCTGGTTTCTGTCCAGAACACCTGAAGTCACTGAAAACGAGCTTGAGCGTTTCCGTAATCGGGCGAGGGAGGAAGGCTTTGATCTGGACGACCTGATCATCGTTGATCACAGCCCGCTGCCCCAGTAACTCGAGCCGGTGCTAGACCGGAAGGTGGCCGGTTTTTACCCAGATAACCGTTTCCTGATCAACGAATGGGTGGTGCTGGCTCAGGTGGGGGCTGCGAATCCAGGTGCCAGCCGGATAACGGCCATGTTCGTCGCAGAACTCACCGTTCAGCACAAAAATTTCTTCGCCACCGAAATGGCGGTGGGGTTGGAACACTTCGTTGGCGGGCCATTTCACCAAGGCCACATGTTCGTGTTCGAACTCGTGCAAGGGCATCACCTGAAGTCCGCCAATGCCTGGTAACCATGAAGCCTTGTTTGTGTCGATCCGCACGGCTGAGGTGTCTCGGTGATCAAACTGATGCAGTTTCACCAGTAGTGTGCAGCCTTCCTTGCTGAAGGGGGCGTGGCCGCTTCCGGGGGGATTCCTGATGTAGGTTCCGGCGGGATAGTCACCGTTTTCATCGGAAAATACACCCTCCAGGACCAGAATCTCTTCCCCTTGAGGGTGCTCGTGTCTCTGAAAACTGGCGCCTGGTTCATAGCGAACGATGCTGGTTGCGTGTCCGCGCTCGGCTTCTTCCCGGGCCAGCGGCTTTCTCACGACACCGCCCGCCGGACTTGAAACCCAATCCTGCTTGCTGGTATCGATCACGATCCTTTCGGAGAAATCCATGTTGAGCATAATGAGCCTTTGATTCTACTGCGGTAGTTTCCGTTGCCCTTATTTGATCAGTTTTTGGATGTCCCTGAAACGGGGGTGTCGGCAATTCCGCATCCATTCAAAGGCGGCCATCTCTACCGTTACAATCCGCGCGCCGCTTTGATGCAGGCGATCAAGCGCAACGTCACGATCAAATTCGTTCCTGGAACCGGTGGCATCGGCAACCACCCAGACCTTGAATCCGGCATCCAGCAGGCTGAGCGCCGTTTGCAGCATGCAAACGTGGGTTTCGCAGCCGCCGATAACCACGTGTTGGCGGCCCTCGGGCAGGTATTCGACCAGCCCATCCGGGCAGGCGTCAAAGTGGTCCTTGTTCACGACCTGCTGGCAAAGTTCCCGTATGGGTTCCACATTGGGGCCCAGTTTTTCCGGCATCTGTTCGGTACAGATTGTTGGCACGTCAAGCAGGCCTGCAATGGTCGCGAGCGTGAGGGAGCGGTCAATGACGCCATCGCCCTGACTGATGGCAGGCATCAGCTTTTCCTGAAGATCAATGAGCACGAGCGTGGATTGATCGGCTTTCATCAGCATGGGTATGCTCCTGAAAATTGGTCACTGCAGGCGTCGAAGGTGTCTCTTGGCCTGCTGGTTTATTGTTGCTGGCATACTACTGATCCTGGCAGGAGCCGTCCTTCATTTTGTACCTTCTTTGCTGGGTTGGTTCGGAAAGCTCCCCGGTGACATCAATGTACGTTCGGAAAACGAGCGTGTATTTGTCCGCATTACTTCGATGGTCGTATTCAGTGTTTTGTTCACCGTTTTCTCAATTTGTTTAATCGGTGAGCAGAATCCGGGCCAGTTGAAAAAGTTTTTACGGAATTTGCGAAAGGGAGTTGCCAAACCGTCGCAAAAACATTAAAGTTTGCGCCCTCAAATGAGCGGTGACACCGCTGATTTGAAACAGTTTATTGGAGAGGTGGCCGAGTGGCTGAAGGCGCACGCCTGGAAAGTGTGTATACGTTAATAGCGTATCGAGGGTTCGAATCCCTCCCTCTCCGCCAATACAAAAACCCCGTCAGAAATGACGGGGTTTTTTTATTGCCCAAACGAGAGGCAGGGGCACATTTCCGAACAAAACAGCTTCATCTCACAACCATTGACTATGGCCACCCATTACCACGGCAAGGGAAGTGAATGCTCTTCGGCTATCGTCGATAACTGGTCCAAAAGCCACGGCTCCAACTCAATACCTTGTTCCGTCAGGGCCCCATAGGTTTGCCATCGAAGCTCGCCGGGGACTCGCCCACCGGCCTGATGAATCTCACCAATCACTCCTTCAAGACGTGCATAAAAGCAATCGAGGCTCATCAATCTTTCGATATGGATAGCCATCATCAAATGGCCGTTTCCGGCAGGGCCAGACATGTCGTTATGCATCGAACGCAGTTCGTGAGTGATTCCGGCGCCTGTGATCAGGGCGCTCAGTAATTCCACCGCAAAGCCAAGAGCAAAACCTTTGCCGCCCGCCATGGGGTTGGTGCCACCCGGTGGAAAAGGATCAGGCTGCAGGGTGCTTCCACGATTTCCTTTTCCTCCACTGTGTTGGGCTGCCTGTTCTGCCTTGGTCATAGTTGAGCCGGCTGTGGCTGCCGTGGCCATATCAATCAAAACATGCCGGCCATTCTGTCGTGGACAGCCAATAGCAAGGGGATTGGTGCCCCATACTTTCCCGGTTCCGCCGGGAGGCACCACCCTGGGAATGGAGTTACTGAAACACAGCCCCACCATCTGTCGCTCGGCGGCTTGAAAAACATAATAACCCGCAGCACCAAGATGGCTGCTGTTCGCCACAGCCACGCACCCAATGCCCTGGGAAGCAGCCAGGTCGATAGCTTTATCCATGGCTTGTGTGGCGACCACATAGCCAAGGCCTGCCTGACCATCGACCCTGCACAAAGACGGCCCCACTTCCTCGAATTCGAGCGACACAGGCGTAGTATGTAACCCGTTCTGCAGTCGCTCCACCATCATGGGCAACCGCCAGACTCCCTGCGTATCCCGGCCCATGGCGTCGCTCCAGACCATGATATCAGCCTGCGTTTCAGCTTCTTGCCAATCGGCACCGGCGGTCACCAGGGCATCGACAATAAAGCTACGTAGGGCGCGGGTGGATACTGTCATTAACGAGCGGGCCTGCTGGTAAAAATTTTAGAAAAACGGGGCATTACGTTCTTTTTGAACATAAACAGGAAGGGCGGAAGATCGATCCAGGACCAGTAGGGAAACACTTTGGGATGTTGCCAGCTACGAAACCATTCAAAAAACGTTATCTCACCGGATTTTCTCAGGTCCCTGTACGCATCAAAATCATCATCCCAGTACCAGTAATACAAGTGCTCACGGTACCCCTCAATCTCCTGGCATTCCTGCCCCGTCCGGTGTCGGTAGATTAACTCGGCAATGTCGACGCCGCTTTGAAGGACGTGTTCCTGAGCGGCGGTGAACCGGGCGTTGCACTCGATGATTTTCAGTTTGCCGTCACGGGGATCCCGCTTGAACTCGACATTACCCAGCCCTTTGAAATTGATACCCCGGAAAAAGCGCTGGCCGGCTTCAGCCGTTTCAGGTAACCACTGGGTTGCATGCAGGGAGCCCCGGCCAAAGTTTTTGGGTGAACGTCTGATGATTCGCTTGGTGAAGGCAAAGTACTCTTTCGAGTCGTCGTCAATATAAGTGTAATAACTGCTCAGCAAGCTATCGGGGCCCGGAATGTGCTCGCACAACATGAAGGCGATGCCGGCAGAGAGAACTCGTTCAGCCTGCCTGAACAGCTCTTTTGGTCCATTCACAAGAAGAAGTTTTACGCGAAACTCTGATTCGAATTTATGGGAGTGTATGGGTTTGATCAGCACTGGAAAGGTAATCGAAGTAATGTGCCGCTCAATATCCGAGATTGTTTCGATGTGCCAGTAGGCGGGAATGTCGCAGCCGGCTTCCTTGGCCATAGCCAGTGTTGTTTGCTTATCCAGCAGAGAGTTGTGGAGCTCGGGCGGCGTAATCTCCAGTTCAAACCGATTTTTTAACTCATTCTGAAAGTGAGCGACAAACGTGATGGCTCGGTCGCTGCAGGTGAAAACAAGGGCGTTCGACAGCTCCGTGGGAATGTGACTCTCAAGCAATTGCTGCTGATAAAAATCTTCCTCAATCGTTCCCTCGGGGACAACCCAGCTTTTTCTGCAGTATCGTGAATAGTGCGCTGCGCAGTTTTTCGGCGCCATCACATAGACAGGAACCCCTTTTTTCCCGAGGCTTCTCGTCACCGACAGGGTGTTTTCCCGGCCACCGAGCAACAGTAGTGGCTTGTTGGTTCGCAGCGCAGGTAACGCCGACACGTTTCTCACAACTGTTACTCCCTTAGACAGTTGCTGCTGTCGAGGACCTGGTCGACCCACTCATTGTTAAATTCACCACGTCGGACACTGGCCTCGTATTCTGCACGCTGTTCCCTGGAGTGCTCCAGATGGGCGAGCAGGTCGCCTGCGAATTCTTGCCGGACAATAACAACACCGGCCATGTCGGCGACCACAATATCCCCTGGATTGACAACAATGCCGCCACAGCTGATCGCGTAATTGACTTCACCGGGGCCTCTCTGGAGAGGGCCAATGGGTGAGATGCCCTTGCCGAACACAGGCAGCCCGACTTCTTTTAATCCCTTGATGTCTCGAACCAGGCCGTCGACAACGACGCCGGCCGCACCTCTGTGTTTTGCCTTGGAGGCAATCAAATCGCCAATGACTGCATTGCTGTCGGAACCGCCAGCGTCGATCACTAACACATCTCCGGGCTGAATGAGATCCAGTGCCTTGTGCAGCATCAGGTTGTCACCCGGGAACACCTTGATCGTTATGGCTGGCCCGGCAAAGCCAAGGTCGTTGACCAGATTGTGAATGTCATGAGACAGGGTATACAGGCGATTGAGTTGGTCGGAAATATCGGCCGTTTCAAACTCACCCAACTTCTGGCTGATATCTGGCCGTGGACGGGATGGATATTCACGAATGCGAAATCCGGGACCCAGGTGCATCGCTGCTGAGGCTGGCTTCTCCGTCATGATAAATCCCTTTACCTAATGCTTCCTTCCTATACCGTTTTAAGTGTAGCAGGGATAAACATTTCCACTCGGGTTATAAGCGTCAGGAGAGGGCCAGGGGCGGCCGGGAACAAAAAGAGGAGTTCGTTTTTGAGGACGGATGGAGTTCGGGGCAAGCGACTTCGATGCGCGTTTCATGCATTGTCGAAGCCTGTTCAACTAATGCCGGATTCCAAAGCCAGAAAACTCCCCGGTTGCGGCCAGCTTGTCAATTTCTATGTCGTCGACTCTTGCCGCTGGCGGACCTTGCTCGCACCACTCACGCAGCTTTGTAAGTTGCTCCTCGGTACCTTCTGCAACGACTTCAACCCGGCCATCTGGCAGATTCCGGGCGAAACCGGAAACTCCAATCTTGTTTGCAGTGGACTCTGTCGAGGCACGGTAATAGACACCCTGAACTTTGCCCGAAATAATCAAGTGCCAGCGCTTGCGTGCCATAGTTTGTCCCTCCAGGCGGTGGATGTCAGTCTATAAAACGACTGTAGTTCGCTCAGGTTAGTGACTCAAGGAGGCAGGATGTAATGGCGGAGCGACACCTGAAGATTAATACCACCGGTTATGCGGATGCCTTGCTGTGCGAGGCGGAAGGACTGGAATGCCTTCGCTCGGCTCTCACACAGGCTGGCGTTTCGACGGTTCGGATTCCTGACGTCTTTTCAGTGAGTGAGAGAGGGCTTGAGATGTCGGAGATAAGTCCTTGTCCTGCAGAGGAACGCACACTGGTGCTTCTGGCCGAGGGATTAGCGTCGCTGCATAGTGTTAAGCAGTCCCGGTTCGGCTGGGAGAGTGATAACTACATTGGCTTGTCACCTCAGCCCAATGGTTGGCATGAAACCTGGGGGGAATTTTTCGTTGGTCGTCGTCTCAAGTATCAGGTGGATAAGATCCGGGATACCAATCTTAAGCGACGATTCAGCCATCGGCTTGCCGAATACGGTCCCGGGCTTGCGGACTGGCTGGATGCCCATTGCCCGTATCCCAGTCTGCTGCATGGTGATCTATGGAACGGTAATGTCCTGTTTGATGATGCCGGCGCCTGGCTGATTGATCCGGCGGTCTATCAAGGGGACCGTGAGGTGGACCTGGCCATGACGGAAATGTTCGGGGCCTTCGGAGAGGCGTTTTACCGTGCCTACGATCGGTGTTTGCCACGCACGGCTGTCTACGACCAGAAGCGGGCAATTTACAACCTGTACCATTACCTCAATCACTACAATCTGTTCGGACCCGGCTATCTGTCCGGATGTGAACGCGGGTTTGCCGCGATTGAGGAGCTAGGCGTCTAGATCACGCCGGCACTTCGAAGCGCAAATATCCCAAGGGTTACGGTTAAACTGGCCATCAGGGTCGTCAGGGCAATGATGTTGGCGGCGAGCTTTTCGTTGCCGCCAAGTGCCTTCACCATCACAAAGCTTGCGGCAGCGGTTGGACTGGCAAAGAAGGTAAACATCAGCCCGAGCTGCTCGCCACGGAAACCCAAAAGCCAGGCGGCACCGGTGCAGAGTACTGGCAAAATGATCATCTTCATCATGCTGCTGCTTGCGGCGGTAGCCGTATCCGCCCGGATGGAAGTGAGTGAAATGGTCGCACCCACACATAGCAAGGCCAGGGGCAGGGTAAGGGAAGCGAAGTAATCGCCGGAGGTCAGCACCCAGTTGGGTAGCTGCACCTCGAACCAGGCAAACGGGATGGCTACTACCACGGACAGGATGAGCGGATTTCTGGCGATATCCCGCAGGATCTTCTTCCAACTCGCGGACTGTCCCGGACGATAGGCGGTGAGTACGATCACCGAGAGAACGTTGTAAGCCACGATCACCAGTCCCAGCAGCAGGGCCCCGGCGGAGAGCCCGTAATCGCCGTAAAGGCTGGCGGCCAGAGCCAGGCCGACAATACCGCAGTTCCCGCGAAACGCACCCTGAACATACACGCCACGGTCTTCCGGCCGAACGCGCCAGAGCGCCCACAGCCAGGCAAACCCGAACCCGGCCAGGGTGGCAAGGGCGTAAAACAGCAGTAAGCCGGGGTTGAGGGTGGTCTGAAGGTCGGCCCGGATTATTCCGAGAAACACCAGTGTTGGCAGGGTTCCCTTGAACACCAGCCCGGAAGCCGTATTTACGAAGGCACCGTCAATCCATCCAATCCGGCGTAAGCCGATGCCAATGAATACCATCACGAACACGGGCAGGGTGGTTTCGAGGGTCTGAAGGAAAATGGTTGTCAGGTTCATGCCGGTGACAGGTGCGTGTGAATGGAGGTCAGCGACATAGTTTACAGCTCAGCTAGGTAGCAAGCTATCGTAAGAAAGAAAAAGCAGGGGCCTTGCTGGCCCCGTGTAGATCGACGAAACGTTTCTCAAGCCTTCAACTGATCTCCCACCGGCAAGCTTCGGATTCGCTTACCGGTTGCAGCATAGATGGCATTCACCAGGGCCGGCGCAACCGGTGGCAGGCCCGGCTCACCAACCCCGCCCATGGGTACATCGGGGTTATCAACCAGATGAACGCGCACTTCCCGGGGTGCTTCCGTCATTCGGGGGAGCAGATAGCGATCGAAGTTGGATTGTTGAGCCACGCCGTCCTGGAACGAGATTTCGTTCTGTAGCGCAATGCCAATCCCCATCACGCATGCCCCTTCCATTTGGGAACGAATCCGCTCGGGATTGGCCTGCGGCCCACAGTCGAAAGCGATATCCGCGCGATGAATAATCAGTTCGCCGGCGTCATCCACCTCGACATCGAAAACGACCGCTGTGTAGGACACAAAGCTGTGGTGGAACGCGAGCCCCATACCTCGACCCTTGGGCAGCTCTTTTCCCCAGCCGGCTTCGTTCGTTGCCCGCTCGATTGCCCCTCGCATTCTCCCGGTATTAATGGTGTAAATGTCCGGATCTTCGCCGTAGTTCCAGGTGTCACCCACCGAAGGATTGGGGATTTTTCGATCCTCTCCGAGCAGTTCAAGCAGATAGTCCCGGTGATCACGTCCTGCGGCTACTGAAAGCTCGTGGGCAAAGCTCTGGATAGCCCAGGCATGGGGCAGGTTGTACACGGCCCTGAACCAGCCGATACGAACGTGCGCAGAGGCCGGCGGATTCTCCAGCTGCAAGGCAGGGATATTGAATGGCGTGGTGTTCAGGCCCATGCCCAGCTCAAAATCGACCTTGTGTTCTGGATCGGGCGCGAACAGTGAGCTGATACTGGGGGAGAGGGAACGGTGCAGCCAGCCTATGGTCTTGCCATTCTCATCGAGACCGGCTTCCAGATGGTCTACCGACACGGTGTGGAAGTAACTGTGCTGAAGGTCGTCTTCCCGAGTCCACTGCAGGGTTACTGGCTGGCCTTCAAAGGTTTGGGCAATGCTTGCCGCTTCTATGGCAAAGTCTGGCTTGGACTTGCGGCCAAAACCGCCTCCGAGCAGGGTGACGTTCACGATGACGTTGGCCGGGTCGAAGCCGAGTCTTTCGGCAACGGTGTTGCGGGTGGCTTCGGGGTTCTGTACCGGAGCCCACACTTCGGCCCTGTCTTTCTCGATAAGAACGGTGGCGTTCGGGGGTTCCATGGGGGCCTGCGCCATGTGCGGCATGTAATAGGTCGCAGACACTTTCTGGGCAGCGGATTCCATAGCCTTGGCAAGGTCGCCTTCCTCCCGGATGACCTTGCCGGGAGATTGGGACCGTTTTTCGAGCGCCTCACGGTATGAGCCGGATGTGTAGGCACTGTTATCCTCGGCCGGGCCGTTGTCCCAGTCGATGCTCAGTGCTTCACGCCCTTTTATTGCAGCCCAGGTGTTGGTGGCTACCACAGCCACGCCACCGAGTGGCTTGAAAGCGGCCGGCTGGCCGGTGCCCTCAATGGACATGACCTTTTTCACGCCTGGCACCTTCAGTGCAGCGGCATCGTCAAAGTTCTTCAGCGTGGCGCCATAAACCGGGGGGCGGGCAATCACCGCGTAAAGGCGGTCACCCACGTCAACGTCTGCGCCGAATACGGCTTTTCCGGAAACAATATCCTCACCATCAATCGCCTTCGGAAAGGCGGATTTCAGCTCTCCGTTGATGATTCCCGTTTCCTTACCCAGGAATCTCAGATCGCCATCGGATTTCAGTTTCATGCTGGTGCGATCAGGTACTTCCAGTCCCCTGGCGGCTTCTGCCAGTTCACCGAAGCCGAGCGTACGGCCGGATGGTTCGTGGACGACCTCGTGAACACCGGTCTTGACCTCCTCGACTGGCACCTGCCACTGGTTTGCGGCGGACTGTTCGAGCATCTGGCGCGCAGCCGCAGCAGCTCGCCTCAGAGGACCGTACCAGTGCCGCATACTGCGGGAACCGTCGGTATTCTGGTTTCCGTAGCGGCTGTGATCGCCAACGGCTTGCTGCACTTTGACCTGATCCCAGTTGGCGCCCAGTTCGTCCGCCATGACCATTGCGACACTGGTGCGGATACCCTGGCCCATCTCGGAACGGTGATTGACAAGCGTAACGGTGCCGTCGGCATCAATCTGGATGAACACATTCGGATCGTCGGTCCAGCCTCCAGGCATGCCGGCTGCACCATATTTCTGTTCTTCCTCAGCGTTGGCGTGTGCCCAGTCCCACCGGGCGGCAAGGACCAGTGCGGATCCGCCGGCCAGCCCCAACATAAACCGGCGGCGGCTGACGTTGGCAAGGAGCACCGGGTCTTTGGTATCAACAGTCATGCCTGTTCCTCCCCGCCGGCTGCGCGTTCGATCGCCGCGAGAATGCGATTGTAGGTGCCGCAACGGCAAAGGTTGCCGGCCATGGCATTGATAATCTCGTCTTTACTGGGTGCGGAATTCTGCTTGAGGAGGGAGGTGGCGTTCATAATCTGGCCGCCCTGGCAGTATCCGCACTGGGCGACACCCAGGTCAAGCCACGCCTGCTGGACCCGTTTCCCAACCGGGTCCTGCTCCATGGCTTCAATGGTTGTGATTTCACCAGCCGCGGCGGAAACGGGAGTGGTGCAAGATCGGATCGCGGTGCCATCCATGTGAACGGTGCAGGCACCGCACTGGGCGATGCCACATCCGAATTTTGTTCCTTTTAACCCAACGACATCCCGGATTGCCCAGAGCAAGGGCATCTCATCGGGAACATCCAGTTCGTATTGCTCGCCATTGATGTTGAGGGTAACCATAGAGCTTCTCGACGGTTGAACGGTTAGCGGATTTGATCACCTTCAATGTAGTTGCGAGCCCGGCAAACGCCAATGACGGAAAACGTGAAGAACCAGCAAGAAAGGTCTACGGGAACGTAGGGTAGGGAACCGGGGTGGCGGGCCGAAAAAGGTTTACCCCTTGAGCTGATCTCCAACGGGCAGTCTTCGGATTCGCTTTCCGGTCGCGGCGTAGATCGCGTTAACCAGGGCCGGCGCAACGGGAGGTAAACCGGGTTCACCAACACCGCCCATGGGTTCATCCGGATTCTCCACCAGATGGATCCGGATCTCTCTGGGGGCGTCGTTCATCCTCGGTATCCGGTAGCGATCGAAATTGTCTTGCTGGGCGACGCCATTCTCGAAGCTGACTTCGTTAAAAAGCGCGACACCAATACCCATGATGCATGCGCCCTCCAGTTGCGACCGAATCCGCTCAGGATTGGCCTGGGGCCCGCAATCGAAGGCAATGTCAGCCCGGTGAATGGTCAATGAGCCTCCCTCGCTCACTTCAACATCAAACACGACCGCAGCGTAGGAGCCAAAGCTGTGATGGAAGGCGAGACCGAGCCCGCGTCCCCGGGGCATGTCTTTGCCCCAGCCCGACTCGGCTGCAACACGGTCAATCACGCCCCGAATGCGTCCGGTGTCGATGAAATAGATCGCGGGGTCTTCGTCGTAGTTGTAGGTGTCACCCACAGAACGGTTGGAGATTTTTCGGTCTTCCCCCAGCATCTCAAGGAGGAACGCCCTGTGGTCCTTGCCAGCGGCTATGGCCAGCTCATGGGCAAAGCTTTGAATAGCCCAGGCGTGGGGCAGGTTGTATACGGAGCGAATCCAGCCAATACGGACATGAGCGGGCGCGGGAGGGTTCTCAAGAAGAATGGCGGGGATATCGAAAGGAGTGGTGTTAAACCCCATGCCCTGTTCAACTTTGGACTTGTGCTCGAAATCCGCTTTCAACAGGGACATGGTGCTGGGCGACAATGAGCGGTGCAGCCACGCAGTCGCACGGCCACGCTCATCCAGGCCTGCTTCAAGGTGGTCCAGGGATACCGTCTGGTAGTAGCCGTGTTGCAGATCATCTTCCCGTGTCCACTGCAAGGTTACCGGCCGGCCCTCAAACCATTGGGCAATGGCAGCGGCTTCAATCGCAAAGTCCGGTTTTGCCTTGCGGCCAAACGCGCCCCCGAGCAGGGTAACGTTGACGGTCACATTGGTCACATCCAGCCCTAATCGTTCCGCCACCTTGGTGCGAGTGGCCTGTGGGTTCTGTGTGGGTGCCCAGATTTCCGCGTTCCCCTTCTGGACTCTAGCGGTGGCTACAGGGGGCTCCATCGGCGTCTGAGCCAGATGAGGCATGTAGTAGGTGGCTGAGATGCGTTGGCGGGCGCCTTCCATTGCCTTGCTGAAATTGCCTTCCTCCCGGATTACCTCTCCTGGAATCTGAGCACGCGCCTCAAGCATTTCCCGGTAGGCGGAGGACGTGTATGAGCGGTTGTCCTCCGCAGGGCCATAGTCCCAGTGTATCTTCAGGGCTTTCCGGCCCTGCATGGCAGCCCAGGTATTCGTCGCCACCACCGCTAGCCCGCCCAGAGGATTGAACGCCGCAGGCAATCCCGCGCCCTCGATCCGCACGACCTTCAGCACTCCGGGAACGTTCAGCGCGTCGCTTTCATGGAATCTTCCCAGCTCTGCTCCGTACACAGGAGGGCGAGCAATAACTGCGTACAGGGGGTTATCAAACGGGACATCGGCGCCGTAGACTGCAGTGCCTGAGACAATGCCCTCTCCATCAATGGCTTTGGGACGGGACGTTTCAAGCACGCCGTTGATCAGGCCGCTTTCCCTGCCAATAAAGCGAAGCTCGTGATCTTCCTTGAGAATCAGTGAGGCAGGATCGGGTACCTCCAGAGTGCGGGCGGCTTCTGCCAGCTCGCCGAACCCAAGTTTTCTCCCTGATTGTTCATGCCAGACCTCGTGGACACCGGTCTTTACCTCACTGAGGCGGACCTGCCACCGATCTGCTGCCGCCTGTTCAAGCATTTGTCGCGCGGCGGCGCCGGCCCGGCGTAATGGGTCGAACCATTGGCGCATGCTTCGGGAAGCTTCCGTGTACTGATTGCCGTAAACGCTGTGATCGCCCTCGGCCTGCTTAACCCTGACCCGATCCCAGTCAGCCCCGAGTTCATCCGCAATAACCATGGCATTGCTGGTACGAATTCCCTGGCCCATTTCGGAGCGGTGATTGACGACGGTGACTGTGCCATCGGGATCGATGTGAATGAACACGTTCGGGTTGTCGGTATAGCCACCGGGCATACCTTCGGCACCGTATTTCCGTTTTTCGGCGGTTTCAACCAGGTCCCATCGGGCGGCTATCACGAGCGCTGCTGCTCCAGCGAGGCCAGTGAAGAACCGTCGGCGGCTGACGTTGGCAATATGTAGCCGGTCCTTCGGCCCAGATTCCATTCGGTTTCCCCTTGTCCCTATGCCCGCTGGATCGCAGCAATGATTCGATTATAGGTACCACATCGGCACAGATTGCCCGACATGGCATGGATGATTTCATCCCTGCCAGGCACCGGGTTTTGCCTGAGGAGAGATACGGCATTCATGATCTGACCGCTCTGACAGAAGCCGCACTGCGGCACGCCAAGGTCAAGCCAGGCCTTCTGAAGCCGTTGCCCGATCGGGTCGCTTCCAATCGCTTCGATGGTGGTGATTTCGCCAATGGCACCAGATACTGGCGTTGTGCAGGAGCGGATGGCCACACCATCCAGATGCACTGTGCAGGCTCCACATTGTGCTTTTCCGCAGCCGAACTTGGTTCCTTTTAAGCCAATAACGTCCCGGATGACCCAGAGCAGGGGCATCTGATCGGGAACATCGAGCTGGTATTCCTTACCGTTGATGTTCAGGGAAGCCATGTTTTTTTGCTTTTTTAAGTTATTGGAAGCGGATGTTTGTAATTTCACTTTAGCTGTACTAACAGGAAACGCCAGCAATTCAACCGCCTGAGAGCCTGTAAGAAAGGTAATAAAAACGGTTTGTACCGCAGGGCCTTGGCTGGGCTATAGTGACAAGCCGTAAAACAAGAGAATAAGAGGAACCGGATGAGCGCCCTGAATGTCTGCCCCCAACCACTTCAGAAAGTGCTTGCGGAAACCCCGAAAGACCAGCCTGTTGTCATGCTCGACCTCAAGCGTTTTGCCGACGACAAACGTCGGAGTAGGTATCCCGAGCGTACGGCACCGCCTTCAGTCCAGACTGATATCCAGAAAGCCGCAGACTGTGTCAAAACGGTCGGTGCCGAGGTGGTTTGGTGGGGAAGTGGGTGTGAGGCTTTGATTGCGCCCCCTGACGATCCTTCGGATCAGGTAGTTCTGGTGCGCTATCCGTCGATTGCCGCTTATATGGCAATGATCGAACAGCCGGCGCTTTGATCGGCTTTGCCAACGTGCTCAGCGCCTCGGCGAGGACATTCGACCTCGAGTTTTGCGAACTAACGAAGCCGTTAACTTCTGCAAAATCTCTTCTCTGATTGGGTCACAGCCCCTACCATGCTGTTGTATAAAGTAGGGGTTATGACCGACCAACGTGATGCAGGACAACCGGATCCCCGACAGCAACCGTTTGTCGTGGACACCGAACTGCTGAGTGAGGATCAGATCAGTGGCCTGGTGGATGAGTATTGCACCCGGTATCACGGCCTGAACGAATCGGAAAACCCACTGGGCGAACGGAATCGGGTGCTCGCTGCTGTCAGGCGAGGGGAGCTGGTCGTCTGGTTTGATCCCGTGGAGAACACTGCTGGTCTTGGAGCGCCGGCGTAGAGAGCTTTACCCGTCATAAGGATTTCGGGTTTTACTTATAACAATGGTATGGTTACGGTTAAAATGCCACTGTTTTAGCGTAGTCCGTGTGCGAGGTGAAATTTGATCAGGGTATTGGTTGTTGATGACCATGAGCTGGTGCGTTCCGGAATAACCCGGATGCTCGCGGATAACCCCGATCTCGAGGTTATCGGTCAGGCGTCTTCCGGAGAAGACGCTATCGAATTTGTCCGAAAAGAGCGTCCGGACATTGTCCTGATGGACATCCGGATGCCGGGTATCGGCGGGCTTGAGGCGACGCGCCGGATTCTTCGAATTGATGACAGCGTCCGCGTTATCGTGGTAACTGCCTGCGCGGATGATCCCTATCCCACCCGTGTGATGCAGAGTGGGGCCACGGCCTACATCACCAAGGGCGCGGACATCAAAGAGATGGTTCGCGCCATCCGCATGGCCCACTCTGGCCAGCGTTACATCAGTCCTGAAATTGCCCAGAAAATGGCGCTCAAACAGCTTAGTGGCGACCATGACGAGGGCGCGCTATCCCTGTTCGAACGGCTTTCCGAGCGTGAAATGCAGATCGCCATGATGGTTGTGGATTGCCAGAAGGTTCAGGATATTTCCGACAAACTCTGCCTGAGCCCGAAAACCGTCAACAGTTACCGCTATCGAATTTTTGAGAAGCTGGAAATTTCCAGCGACGTGGAACTGGCCTTGATGGCTGTTCGGGTCGGATTGCTGGATGCCGACAAAGTCTGACTCTGATTCACTCCCCGCTGAGTTCGACAGCGCACATTTCCTCAAACAGCTCACCGAAAGGCCCGGCGTCTACAGGATGTACGACCGGGGCGGTGACGTTCTATACGTGGGCAAGGCCCGCAATCTCAAAAAACGAGTCAGCAGCTATTTTCGTAAAAGCGGCCTCGCACCAAAAACCGAGGCCCTGGTTGGCAAGATTGCGGCGATTGAAGTAACCATCACCGGCAGTGAAACCGAAGCGTTGCTGCTGGAACAAAACCTGATCAAGTCGTTACGCCCGCCCTACAACATCCTGCTCAGGGACGATAAGTCCTACCCCTATATCTACCTCTCATCCCACAGCGATTACCCTTCGCTGACGTTTCGTCGGGGGCGGACGAAAAAGGGCGGCGGAACCTGGTTCGGCCCTTTCCCGAGTTCGGGTGCGGTCAAGGAAAGTCTTAATGTTCTGCAAAAGGTTTTCCGAATAAGAAATTGTAATGAAAGCTATTTTAGAAACCGTACGCGTCCCTGTCTGCAGTATCAGATTAATCGCTGCACTGCGCCATGCGTGGGCTACATCACCCCCGAGCAGTATCAGGAGGATATCCGTCACGCGACCATGTTCCTCGAGGGCAAGAATCCCGCAATTATTCGCGATCTGATGGATGCGATGGAAAAAGCCTCACAAAATCTGGAGTTCGAAAAAGCGGCGGGCTATCGCGACCAGATTAACCATCTTCGCCATGTTCAGGAACAGCAGTCCGTGGAAGGGGGCTCCGGCGATGCCGATGTGGTTTCTATTGCCCAGGACGCCGGTGTGGTGTGTGTTGTGGTGATCGTGGTGAGAGGCGGTCGTGTGCTCGGTACCAAAAATTACTTCCCCAGGTTCTCCATTGAGCAGACCGAGGGGGAACTGCTGGGCGCGTTCCTTGGGCAGTACTATCTGGGCGGAGACGCGCATCGGGAGATTCCAAAAGACATCCTGGTGCCCGTCGAGGTTGATGGGCAGGCCCTGATCGCTGAGGCTCTGTCAGAAGCGGCCGGACGGGAAACGCGAATCCGGGGCAATGTGCGGGGCGAGCGCCGGGGATGGCTTGAGCTGGCCATGACGAATGCCCGCCAGACCCTGCTGACTCACCTGGCCAGCAAGGAAACGGTTTACCGACGCCTTCTGGCGCTGAGGGATTTGCTCGAGCTGCCCGAAACACCGGCACGCATGGAATGTTTCGATATCAGCCACAGCCATGGTGAAAATACCGTCGCATCTTGCGTCGTTTTTGACGAGAATGGCCCCCTGAAAAGCGATTACCGTCTATACAACATTGAGGGCATCACTGGCGGGGACGATTACGCCGCGATGCGTCAGGTATTGGGGCGCCGATATAAACGCATGGTGTCCGACCAAGGTAAGCGACCGGATCTGGTGTTTATTGACGGGGGTAAGGGTCAGCTCAACATAGCCCGGGAAGTATTTGACGAGCTGGGGATTTCAGATATCCCACTGATTGGCGTTGCCAAGGGTGTGACTCGCCGGGCTGGTATGGAACAATTGATCGACGCCATGACCGGGGACATCTTCCGCGTGCCGGCGGATTCACCCGCACTGCATCTCATTCAGCATATCCGGGACGAGTCACACCGGTTTGCCATTACCGGGCACCGGGCCAGGCGAGACAAGAAGCGTCGGCAGTCTACCCTTGAGGGCATTGAGGGGGTAGGACCTAAACGTCGGCGGGAATTGATTCGCTACTTCGGTGGAATACAGGAAATCCGCAAAGCCAGTGTGGATGAGATCGCCAAGGTTCAGGGGGTCAGCAAGTCACTGGCGGAAAATATCTACGCTGCACTTCATAACGAGTAAGGAAACGATGAACTTACCCAATATCCTCACCCTGTCACGGATCATCATGATCCCCGTTTTTGTGGTGATTTTTTACCTGCCGGTGGATTGGAGCTATCTGGTGAGTGCTTGCATCTTTGCACTGGCGGGAATGACCGATTGGCTGGATGGGTATTTGGCCCGGAAGCTCAACCAGAGCACGCCGTTCGGCGCCTTCCTGGACCCGGTGGCGGATAAGTTGATGGTGGCAGTAGCCCTAGCGGTGCTGATTGAAGAACACGCCAATTTCATACTGACCCTTCCGGCATCGGTCATTATTGGTCGGGAAATCGTGATTTCCGCATTGCGTGAATGGATGGCGGAGATCGGTAGTCGGGCCAGTGTGGCGGTGTCTTACATCGGGAAAATCAAAACCACAGCCCAGATGGCGTCCATTGTTGGTTTGCTGGCGTTCCCTCCGGGCAATGTCTGGTCGAACGTATCCATTGCGTTACTCTATGTGGCTGCGGTGCTGACCTTGTGGTCCATGGTGCTCTACCTTAGGGCTGCCTGGCCGGATCTGTTTCCGTCTGAAGAATCCGCAGACTCTCCACAGTGAACAGCCCAGGCGGCAACTTCGCCTGCAATGGCTGCGCCCGCCTGGTTGAAGGTCTGGACGATGGCCTCAATATCGCCGGCTGGTGAAATTTCGACCACGCTGAAGGTGCGGGTACAGAGCTTTTCCCTTGAGCGGTTTGCCACAAGCTGGCTGTGCAATTCGATCATTATAGCCGGGGTGGGCCGGCCGTTTTCCGTATGAAACGCACTCAGTTCGCTGATCAGGGTCCAGTCGGTATCTACCGGATTGGTTTCACCGACCACGGACTCGAACGCGTTGGCAGATCGAAGTGTTTGAACCAGTAAGTCCCGCACGATGACCGGAATGGTATCCCGCCAGCGAACGTCTTCGTATATACGGAATTCCCAGGGTGTAGGCTTGGCAAGAATACGGCTGCCATTGAATGGATCAGACGCGTAGGGCGTGTCGACACGCAGACTGTAGGGTCTCTTTTCAGCCGCGCGGAAATCGACCGTAGCGGCGGAAAAATCCATTACCCGGCGAGCCTCCGGATTCGGAAAGACACTACACCCGTGCAAGAACGCCAGTACACTGGCGCACAGGGTTAATTTCCTTATCACTCTGAATACTCCTTCATCGATTCACCGCCCCAGATGGCTCGGGTCGGATCTTCGCTGACACGGCGCGTAATCTGATTCAGGTTACGCAGGGTGGAACGCAACTCCCGAAGCGCTGGCGCGAGCTCGCCCATTCCCTGCAGGCCGGACGCAAGCGCACCTTCGTTTTCAATCGTCAGTCGATCGACTCGATTGGCCGTGGTCTGTATGGTTTTCAGGGCGCTGTCTAATGCCTCCAGCACACTTAGCCCCTGATTGTTGAGAATGGAACTGGCGTTATCGGATACCTCCGACACCTTGACTGCGGCTTCGCGGGCACTGAGAGCGGCGATCTCCATGCTTTCAAGAAGATTACTCAACTGTTCCCGTTGCTCCATCAGACCGCTGGTCATTTCCCGGGTATTGGCCAGTATGACGGTCAGGTTTTCTGCATTCCGGTCCGAGAAGGCGCGATTGGTGTTGGAAAGCAAGCTGTCAGCTTTGCTGAGGAGATCCTGACCGCTGGAAAGTAAAGAATCGAACGGAGATGGCTGGGCCATGATCAGGGGCGGGGACTCCCTGCTTCCCCGAAGTTGTGGGCTGTCCGGAGTGCCCCCCGTAAACTGGATGCTCATGCTGCCGGTAATGTTAGCGAGCACCAAGCCGGCTTCGGTGTTCTCGCGAATGGGTATATTGTCATCCACCCGGATCAGGACCCGCACGTGGCTTGGGTTGTTGGTGTCGAGGGTCATGTCCACGACATCGCCCACCTGAACGCCACTGTAGAGTACTGGATTGCCGCGTGACAGTCCGCTCACCGGATGGTCAAAACCAATATGGTAATAAGCCCAGTCCCGATCGGTGGCGGATTTTGTCAGCCAGAGTGCGAAGCCTAGCGCGGCTGCAAATGCTGTGAGCGTGAACAGGCCAATAATCACGTGATGAGCTTTGGGTTCCATGGTGTTACTCCTGGCCGTGTTCCGGATGAGCCGCTGGTGTGGCGGCCGCTGCGCGACCTCTCGGGCCATTGAAATAGTTTTGTATCCACGGATCCTGTGTGGCGGCGACCTTTTCCAAACGGTCTGCCACAAGGACCTTCTTCCGGGACAGGACAGCAATCCGGTCGCAGCTTGAGTGCAGCGTATCCAGATCGTGGGTGACCAGAAAAACAGTCAGTCCGAGGGCGTCACGAAGCGTTACGATCAACTCGTCGAAGCCTGCCGCGCTGATGGGATCGAGTCCTGCTGTTGGTTCGTCCAAAAACAAAATCTCAGGATCCAGGGCCAGCGCCCTCGCTAATCCTGCCCGTTTGACCATGCCGCCTGAAAGCTCTGACGGGAATTTTAACGCGGCATCGGACGGCAGGCCGGTGAGCGCAAGTTTCATGCGGGCGAGGTGATGCGCGTCTTTTCGGGTAAGTCCCGCGTGCTCTATCAGGGGAACGGCCACGTTGTCCTGCAAATTCAGAGAGGTAAACAAGGCGCCACCCTGAAACAGAACGCCCACGCGCTGCTTCACTCGTGACCGTTGTTCAGCGGACAGCTCTTCGAGGTTTTTACCAAACAGACGAATCTGGCCTCCGGCGGGTTTGTTCAGACCAACAATGGTCCGGAGCAGGACCGTTTTCCCGGTTCCCGATCCGCCCACAACACCAAGTATTTCACCGGTTTGCAGGTCCAGGTCCAGCTGGTCGTGGACCACCTGAGTGCCAAATCGGTTGCACAGTTTTCTCACCTCGATGACAGTCTTGCCAAGGGAGTCGGGGTGGGGTTCCAGATGGTGATGTCTGACCATGGTTACCACCCCATTTCCATAAAAAACAAAGCGGCTATGGAGTCGAACAGTATCACCGTGAAAATGGACTGAACCACGCTGGATGTCGTGTGCTCGCCCACAGACTGGGCGCTGCCACTGACCTTGAACCCTTCCAGACACCCAATGACGGCAATGAGGAACGCAAACAAGGGGGCTTTGGAAAGTCCGACAAGGAAATGGCGAAGCTCAATATCTCGTTCAACGATGGCCATAAACTGAGGGGGATAGATGTCCAGCGTAAGGGCGCACACCGCAGCACCGCCGACCATGCCAGCCATCATGCCGACGAAAGTGAGGATCGGCAGACTAACCATCATCGCCAGCACCCTGGGTATGACCAGAAGCTCAATCGGGTTCAGGCCCAGGGTTCGGATCGCATCGATCTCCTGATTCACTTTCATTGCGCCGATGTGAGCCGTAAAGGAACTGGCGGTGCGCCCGGCAAGAAGTATGGCGGCCAGAAGCACACCGAATTCACGGAGGAAGGAGAAGGCCACCAGGTTTACGGTGTAAATGGTCGCACCGAAGTCCTGCAGCACGGTAGCGCCAAGGAAGGCAACAACAGCACCAACCAGAAATGTGAGCAAGGCTACGATGGGCAGCGCGTTTAGCCCGGTGTCCTGAATGGCCGACACAAAGGGTGTCAGGCGCCAGCGCCAGGGACGGGGGAGTAACCAGAAAATAGCCGCCAGTGTTTGCCCAATGAACGCATTAAGCTCCTTGAGTAACTGGAAGAGGCTATCTGTACGCTGGCCGACGTCAGATAAAAAGCGCAGGGGCGCGACCAGTTTCAGTACCGGAGGCGTCGGCTCTTGCTCCAGCGCCTTGCATACGGCCGCCAGAAGCGCGGACTTCTCTTCCGGTAAGGTTTTTGCGAGGGTTCGGAGGCGCGTTGCGCCAAGAAGTGAGGCGAGTTGGGCCGCGCCGGCGGTGTCAACGTGCCCCAGTTCGGATATGTCGACGGTCAGTTGATCAGGGTTCTGTGGAGATGCCCGGCTAACTTCCTGTTGCAGTGATGCGTAATCGGCAAGTGTCCAGTCACCCCGAATCGTCATGGAGTTCCCGGATATCACGGCTTCGCCAGGTTTTGGCCTATGCGCCGCGAACACCGGCTTTTCATCGCTGGCATGGCTGGTCACGTCTTGGGTACAGTCCGTTGTTTTAGTGTTGTCCTTCTTCTAGCTTATAAACTCAATTGCTTATCTGCCAGTATGTTTCGGTCCTCTTGATCGTGGCTCGCCAGAATCAGTGTGACTCCCTTCGCTTTTTGGGCCAATAGCAGCTCGCGAACGGTGCTGCGGGTGACGATATCCAGCCCGGTCATGGGTTCATCCAGCAAAAGAATGGGCTGCTCGCGCAGAATGGACCGTACGATGGCCACTCTCTGGCGCTGCCCCCCAGATAACTCCCCCGGCATTCGTGTTCCCAACCCAGAAAGCCCAACCCGTTCCAGATATTCTCCAATGGATTTTCGCTGCTTGCCCGACAACTTCAGCCCCGGGTGAATGCCGAGACCGATATTGGTTTCAATATTGAGGTGTTCAAACAGATTGTGTTCCTGGAAAACGATGGTCATGGGGCGGTCCCAGGGCTGGAGCCTGCTGATCGAGACGTTGTTCCAGCGGATGTCGCCGGACGACGGCTCGAGAAACCCGGCAAGTAACGCCAGCAGCGTTGATTTTCCGGATCCGCTTGGCCCGTCTAT
The DNA here is from genome assembly GCF_030519635.1 of Marinobacter suaedae. Lineage (NCBI taxonomy): Bacteria > Pseudomonadati > Pseudomonadota > Gammaproteobacteria > Pseudomonadales > Marinobacteraceae > Marinobacter > Marinobacter suaedae. Next base: position 285,028 of record NZ_JAUMIS010000002.1, read on the forward strand.
CGCCAGGCATTCACCCGTGTGGACCCGAAAATCGAATTGCCACAGGCGGCTCTCGGAGTTGTAGGCAAACTGGATGCTCTCAACATCAAGCACGGGCGGACTCCATTGGCTGGTCGGTTTTGGACACATTTTTGGGCGAACGTGTAATAAGGCCAGTGACTAAAAACAGACCGAGTAAAAGGACCAGTAGCCACAGGCCGGTGGTCGCAGCAGCTTGCATCTGGTAGCTGCCCAGCTGCTGGTAGAGCAAGACCGGAATGGTAGGCTCATTAGGCGTTCCAAACAGGGCTATAACGCCAAAGTCACCCAGGGACAGACCTGCACCATAGGCAATGCCAAGGCCCAGAGGGCGGCGAAGGCGGGGCCAATACAGCAGCCGCCAGCGATACCAGCCACGGATATTCAGTTGGTCGGCCTGGCGCAGGGACATGGCATCCATCGAATCCAGCGGAGCCCGAATAATCTGAATCACGAATGGAAGCGCCATCAACGCATTGACCAGGGCAACCAGACCAAACGCTTCCACGTTCATGCCCAGCTTGGGCCGAATGGCCAGAAACAAACCGGTACCAAGTACCAGCGGTGGAATGAATAAAGGCACATGAGCCAGCGTGGCTGGCATACGGGCCAACCAACGGTTCCTGGTGGTCCGATAACCACCAAGTATCAACAGCGCAGCGGCGACCGAAACAAAGCCGGCGGGAAGAGCAATAATCAGGCTGCGAAGCGTGGCTTTCAGTAACGCCGAGTCTGCCAGGGGGAGGAGGGAGTCAGGTAAGCCCGGAAGGCCCCTGAACACGACGAAGGCCAGCGGAAAAAGGAGAAAGCTGGCGAACAGTGTGATCAGCACCGAATCTCCATAGCGGCTGATGCCCCGGCTATCCTTCCGTTTTGGTGCCAAGGACAGCTGGCGCCCGGGAACCAGGGCACTGTCCATGCCTCGACGGAGCGCGAGATACCAGAGCGTGCCACAAATAACCAGCTGAACGATCGCCAGCATGGCTGCCCTGGATGAATCAAATTCGAACCTTAATGCTTGATAGATCGCCACTTCCAGCGTGGTGGCCCCGGGGCCGCCTCCGAGGGTCATCACAATTGCGAAGCTGGTGAAGCATAGCGTGAAAACCAGGGTGGCAACGCCGGGCAAAACATTTTTTATGGCGGGCCATTCCAGTGCGCGCCAGAGCCAGAGGGATCCGAGACCCAACTGGCTGGCAATTCGTCGTTGGGGAGCCGGTACGCGATCAAACGCCATGAGCAGGATGCGAGCAGCCATTGGCGCATTGAAGAAGACGTGAGCCAGAACGATACCGTTGAGACCATAGAGTGACCAGCCAGCATCCAAGCCTGCTGCCTGAAGCCACTGGGTAAGCCAGCCCTGGCGGCCGTAGATACCTACCAGGCCGGAAACCGCCACGATAGTCGGAATGACCAGACTCAATTCCATCAGGCGCAGCAGAAGGGAGCGCCCCGGAAATTGGCGGTGGCGAACCAGTGCTCGCGCGACAGGGATTGCCAGCAAGATGCTGAGCAGTGTTGATAGCACAGCTTGCCATACGGTGAAACGAAGGACGTTTCGCAGGTAGGCGCTTTGCCATAAGTCCGGCAATGGCAGGTTCGGCGATTGCCAGAGCAGGGCACCGACGCCGCCGAAGGCCAAAACAAGGATTCCCGCGCCCACCATGAGACCGGGCCAGCGAAGCCAGTTAGGGTTACTCAGGGGTGGGGTGGTTTTCAATTCCAAAGCTCGCATCCGCCAGCGTCAGCGCGTCATGGCATCCAGCCATTCGTCCACCCAGGCCCGCCGGTTTGCGGAGACGGTGGCGGGCTGGAAATACCGTGTGGTGCCGGGATTGATTAGTCTGTCGAAGACCTCTGGCATGGCGTCGCCCAGTTCGATTGCCGGATACATGACATTTTTGAGCGGGATATGAGACTGAAATTCCGGGGTCAGCATAAAGGCCAGGAACTCTCTCGCCAATTCCTTCTGATCCGATGCTGCGACCAGGGCTGCAACCTCCACTTGCAGGTAGTGGCCCTCTTGAAATTTTGCGGCCTGATAGCGATCGGTCTTGTCGATTGCCATATGGTAGGCCGGTGACGTGCTGTAGGAGAGAATCAGGGGGGCCTCACCGTTCATGAACAGCGAAAAATAGCCATCGCTCCAGCTCTTGGTGGTGGTGAGAATCTTGTTACTGAGTAACTGCCACTTCTGCGGCGCCTGTTCGCCGTAGATGTGGCGCATCCAGAGCAGCAAACCCAAACCCGGTGTGCTGGTTCGCGGGTCCTGGATGATGATTTTCAGGTCTTCCGGCGCGTTTATCAGTTCCTCCATGCTTTGAGGTGGCTCGGACAGCTGTTCTGTGTCGTAAACAAAGGCGAAATAACCCCAGTCATAGGGCACGAACAGCTCATCCTGCCATTCAATTGGCAGACTTAAGGGAGCAAGGTCGGTGTTGTGAGGGGCGAGCAGGCCGGTTTTTCGGGCAGCCTCCATGGTCCCGGTGTCCAGGCCGAGCACCAGGTCCGCCTCGGTGGCGTCGCCCTCGAGGCGAAGGCGCTGATGGATGTCGCCACTGCTGCCCAGTGCAATGAAATTCAAATCACACTGACAGGTTTCTTCAAACGCTTTCTCAATGGCCGGGCCGGGCCCCCATTCTGCAACGAAGGATGGGTAGGTATAGATATTCAGGGTAGCTGTCTGAGCGGTGGGCGAATATAAAACTGACGTAGCCAGAACAAGGCTCAGTGCGCGAATGACCATACCTCAAACCCTCCAGATACTTGGTGGGGTATGACCATACAGCGTGTTTCAGCCTTAAAGCGGTACTCAATCCCTTCGCCGGCATGACCCGGATCAGGTTCCGCGGGTATGGTCTCAGCCCTACGTTTAAAGTTCGGGCACCCCGTTGAGAAAAACAAAGTCTAACATGGCTTTAGGGGGAGTGGTGGTTATTCCTCCTGCACTCATATCGGCCCGGCAGGACGAAAAATAGGCAAAGTCGAAGACGGAATAAAAACTTCAAAAAAGTGGTTGACGCGTTCGGCCGAATCCGTAGAATACGCCCACGTTGTCGAGCGGGAATAGCTCAGTTGGTAGAGCACAACCTTGCCAAGGTTGGGGTCGCGAGTTCGAATCTCGTTTCCCGCTCCAATTTTTCTCCGGCCAGACTGGTAGAAAATGAACGGCGACAACCAAGTCTCTCACAGCCCACCTGAGAGCAGCTAAGCCTAAATCCTTCAGGCTTTTCCCCGGCGCGGTGGCAGAGTGGTTATGCAGCGGACTGCAACTCCGTGTACGCCGGTTCGATTCCGACCCGCGCCTCCATTACTTCCCTTTGTAGTGAGTCTTATCAAGCAAGGCTTCATCGAGTGTCGTAACATCCGGCATGAGGTTTAGTAAGGATCCAGCGGCTTCACTCTTCTAATATGGCAATGACGTGGATTAGTGCTTACCTCGTCGCAAGCAGGTGGTGATCCACCAAATCCGCTAGCTCTTCGGTCCTATCCTAAATTCATTTGATATTTCAGGCAGCAGTTCCTCACTTTTCCTTTATTTGCTAAAGTTCGAACCTTTGGTGGCGCCCCTGGCGCTGCGCGCGCTTGCGGGAGAGATCGGTCCATGTAAACAGGGGATCGGCGCCGAAGGAGCAACTGCCCCGGAAACTCTCAGGCAAAAGGACCGCTCGCGTGAAGAACTTTCCGAAGAGTTGCCGGCGACTGCGTCATCCGGCACACCGAAGGAGCAAGCGGGCCACGCTGTTATTGGTGGCGCGTGAATCTCTCAGGTCCCGTGACGGAAGGGGTGCTTTCTGCCTAACTTGAGGACGGCAGAGAGGGAACCCTGGGCGCGTCATGGAGACTTTAATGAAACGTATTGCTGTTATTGGTGGTGGTATCACGGGTATCACTACGGCTTATTCTCTCGCCAAGCGCGGACTCGACGTTACCGTTTACGAAAAACACCGCTACGCCGCGATGGAAACGTCGTTCGCAAACGGTGGCCAGCTGTCTGCCTCGAATGCCGAGGTATGGAACAACTGGGGTACGGTCATGAAAGGCATCAAGTGGATGTCCCGCCGTGACGCCCCGTTGCTGGTAAACCCTAAGCCGTCCTGGCACAAAATGAGCTGGTTTGCAGAATTCATCGCTGCCATTCCCCAGTACGAAAAGAACACCACTGAAACAGCTCGCCTTGCGATTGCGGCACGCGATCATTTGTTTGCCTGGGCAGAGGAAGAGGGCATCGACTTCGATCTCAAGAAGCAAGGCATTCTTCATATTTATCGCAATAAGGAAGGGTTCGATCACGCTGCCAATGTTTCCCGACTTCTTGCCGCGGGTGGACTTGAGCGTCGCCCGGTAACTCCGGAAGAAATGCGCTCTATTGAGCCAACGCTGGCGGGCACCTATTACGGCGGCTTCTACACCGAGAGTGACTCTACGGGTGACATTCACAAGTTCACCAATGGTCTTGCAGATGCCATCAAGCGCTTGGGCGTGAAAACTAACTACGGCCACGATGTGATTGAAGTTAGCGCGGATGAAAAGAACGTCTGGATTACCGCGCACGATGGCACCGAGCAGACCCGCGATACTTTCGATGGCGTGGTTATCTGCGGTGGTGTCGGCAGTCGTGCACTTGCCGCCAAGCTTGGCGACCGCGTCAACATCTATCCGGTTAAGGGTTATTCGATCACTGTCGAGCTTGATGATGAGGCTTCAAAAAAGGCGGCTCCGACGGTTAGTTTGCTTGATGACGAAACCAAGATCGTGACCAGCCGTCTTGGCGATGGTCGATTCCGGGTAGCGGGAACGGCTGAGTTCAGCGGATATAACCGCGACATTCGTGACGACCGAATCCGCCCGCTGACCCGCTGGGTCGAGGAATGCTTCCCCGGAGTTTGTACTCGCAAGGTGGTTCCATGGGCAGGTCTTCGCCCGATGCTGCCTAACATGATGCCCCGGGTAGGCGGTGGCAAGCTGCCGACCGTGTTTTACAACACCGGTCACGGACACCTCGGCTGGACCCTTTCTGCCATCACCGCCCATATGATTGCGGATGAGGTGGAGAAGAAAAAGGCGTAATCCCTTGAGGGATTGAATGTTCGCACCAAGACTCCGGCCCGCCCCTCGGGCCGGAGTGGTTTTGAATCGGTTACTGCCCCTCAGAAGGCGTAAGTGACTGCGCCAAACCCCTTTAAGACCCGGTCATCTGCCACGATTGGGCTGTCAGTGATGTCGTCACCCAGTTCTTCCACCCCCAGATTCAGGACAACGCGCCAGCTTTCGGTGATCTCATAAAAAGCCCTGACGCCAACTTCCGTTGTAAACGTGTTTCCGACATCGTAGCCATTGAGGCCTGCTCTTGACGCACCGGTTGCGACACCGAAATCGTGATTAGCCAGGTCTGCGCTAATCCAATTAATGCCCAATTCCGGTGTCAGGCGCAGGTTGCCAATCTGGAAGCCGCGGGACACGCTGGCGGACGCGGCGCCACCACCAATTCGATCCAGCACATCGTGCTCGTAGCCCAGATTAAACTCCAGCCCATAGGCCCATTCATAAATAAGCCCGAAGCCAGCCATCAGGGTGCTGTCACGATCACCCAGCCCCGCCAGAACCGGGCTGTCTTTCTCTTCATACGCGCCAACCCGATAAGAGGCTGTCAGGGCCAGCCGCAGGTCGTCGCTACCCAGGATGCCGAATCTCAGTTCGGGCCCAATCCATTGCAGACGTTCGCCAAAGTACGTGATGGCAGGGATAGGCTGAATCACGCTGGCATCCGAACCCACGTAGGGGCTGCTGCGACCAATCACGCCGAGACCCAAACCCCATTGCCCGAATTCCCCCAGTACCCGATATAGCTCAATATCCAGATTGGCGGTGCCGGTTTCTTGCAGCGCAAAACTGGCCTGACGGAACGTTGGAGGGCCTTTCGGCTGGTAGTTGTTTGAAAGCCCGACTGGCTCGCGGGGAATGCCAAAAAAATTCCTGTCGAGTGCCCCGTTATTGTTCTCATCCAGGTAAACCAGAACCGCGACTTCTCCAGTTGGTGTATCTGGGATCAGAAAGGTCCTCGCATCCTGAATTGGGTAGCGAACTTCCGTGGCCGGGTTTCGAAAATCGCCAAAGGCGTCCGCATCATCGTATACCTGCAGTACAACCGTGCCTTCGTCCGGCAAGCCGCTCACCGTAACAGAAATGTCTGCACCAGAACTTGCGGACGCAAAGAGCAGGGCGCAGAGCCCGCAAAATCCGGAAAGGTGTTTTGCGCCAGGGGATCCGGTTCGCCTGGCGCAAGGCTTTGCCTGTATGGAGGGCATCTTAGCCAAAATGGAAGAAAGCCAGTTTGTTGCCATCAGGGTCCCGGACATAGGCGCCGTAGAACTGTCCTGGAATCCGCTGACCGGGTTCCCCATCGCAGGTTGCGCCCAGCTCAATGGCTTTCCGGTAGTGCGCGTCAACGGCATCTTTTCCGGGGAGTTGAATCGAAAACATGTTGCCGTTGCCCGGGTGGTTTGGTTCCTGATTGTAGGGGATGCACACGGCCAGCATCGGGGAGCCCATGTTTTTTCCAAGGAACGCGATGCGATCCATGTCGAGCAGAACCTTGGCGCCAATGTCGCTCAGCAGCTCCGTATAAAAGGCCTTCGCACGAGCCATATCACTGACGCCAATGGTGACGTATCCAATCATTTTTATTTTCTCCAGACTATTTACGGGGTTTGTTCTATCTACGAGCGACTTTATAAAAAGATCCCTTCGCAAATAATTCGCGATGAGGGGGCGCTCCAACTAGGATTTTCTAGATCGCGTCAGCAATGTAACAGGAAGAAGACAATGCATAAACGTGCTGCTTTTGTTTTGCTAGCGGTGTTGTTCGCGGGATGCTCGACAATGGGAGAGGATGCTGAAACAGGAGTCGATGAAGCGATGACTGCCGACCTCAATGAAAACGAAGTGGTGTACTGGGTGAATAGTATGAAGAAGGAGTGCGTGGGTGTTGGCCCCATGCAGTGCCTTCAGATTCAGAAAGGAGAAGACCTGGAGCCCGGTGGCTGGTCGTTGTTTTACGACAATATTGCCGGCTTTGAGTACGAGTCCGGTTACATTTACCGCCTCATTGTTCGTGAGGACGAAATACCGCCTGAGCAGCGCCCGGCAGATACCTCGTCCATCCGCTACACACTAGTGAGCGTCCTCGACAAAGAACCAGACACCAAGCTGAGGCTCAATGACCTTTGGGTCCTGGAGCGCGTCGGCGGCGAAACGCTGGTGCTGGAAAACGAACGGATGCGTCCCCGCATGGAATTAAACCTGCGCGACATGGCCGTTATGGGGTTCGATGGCTGCAACAATTATCGAGGAGCCATTCAGCGGGTTGACGCTTCAGAACTGGTATTCGGACCTCTTGCGAGCACCAGGAAAGCCTGTATCGATATGCGCATTCCGGCGCAGTTCGGCGCTAATCTGGACCTTGTTCGCAGCTACACCATTAAAGGCACGCAGCTGTCTTTGAACGATGGCGAGGGTCGTGAGCTCCTTGGCTTCCAGAAAACCGATTAGTCAGGGCGGGGCGACGCTCCTGTACGGCGGGGTTTCGTAGTGGCCTTCACGGAAGACGAACCTGCGTAAAAAATGGATAATGGCCGCCCTGTTTTTCAAACCCCGCCAAATTCTCCAAACCGGGTGCCCTCGCCATGGAAATCAAAGTTAACTTTCTCGACAATCTCAGACTTGAAGCCAAGTTTGACGACTTCACCGTCATTACGGATCAGCCCATTCGCTACAAGGGCGACGGCTCAGCTCCCAGTCCCTTTGATTACTTCCTGGCATCGTCGGCTCTGTGTGCCGCCTACTTCGTGCGGGTGTATTGCCTCGCTCGGGACATCCCGACGGAAAATATCCGCCTGTCCCAGAACAACATCGTTGATCCGGAAAATCGCTATAACCAGATTTTCCGGATCCAGGTGGAGTTGCCAGAGGATATTTCCGAGAAGGATCGGCAGGGAATTCTTCGCTCAATAGATCGCTGCACCGTCAAAAAGGTTGTTCAGACCGGGCCTGATTTCCAGATTGACGTGGTTGAGAGCCTGGATGAAGACGCCCAGGCACTGCTGATGGTTGAGCCAGACGGTGAACACCGCACGTTTATCGAGGGTAAGGACCTGCCGCTGGAGCAGACCATTGCCAACATGACGAAGATTCTCGAAGACCTGGGGATGAAAATCGAGATTGCGTCCTGGCGGAATATTGTTCCCCACGTCTGGTCCCTGCACATCCGGGACGCGGCTTCGCCAATGTGTTTTACCAACGGCAAGGGCGCCACCAAGGAAAGCGCCTTGTGCTCCGCGCTCGGGGAATTCATCGAGCGCCTGAACTGCAACTTCTTTTACAACGACCAGTATTTCGGGGAAGAGATTGCCAATGCTCCGTTTGTTCATTACCCCGACGAACGCTGGTTCCAGCCGGGCCCCGATGACGAACTGCCGGAGGGGATATTGGACGACTACTGTCTGCCGATTTACAACCCGGATGGTGAGTTGGGCGGGTCAAACCTGATCGACACCAATTCAGGCAATACCGAGCGCGGGATCTGTGCGCTTCCGTTCACGCGACGCTCTGACGGTGAGACGGTGTATTTCCCCTCCAACTTGATAGAGAACCTGTTTCTCAGCAACGGCATGAGCGCGGGCAACACGGTGTACGAAGCTCAGGTTCAGTGTCTGTCCGAGATTTTTGAACGCGCCGTGAAGCGTCAGATTATTGAAGAGGAAATCGCACTGCCGGACGTGCCACAGGAGGTGCTGGATAAATACCCCGATCTGGTGGAAGGTATTCGCGCACTGGAGGCCCAAGGATTCCCCGTCTTGGTGAAGGATGCGTCGCTGGGTGGCCAGTTCCCGGTTGCCTGCGTAACGCTTATGAATCCGCGTACGGGCGGTGTGTTTGCCTCGTTCGGGGCGCACCCCAGCATGGCGGTTGCCCTCGAGAGAAGCCTGACTGAATTGCTTCAGGGGCGAAGCTTCGAGGGCCTCAACGATGTTCCGCCGCCCACGTTCAACAGCCTGGCGATTTCGGAACCCAATAACTTCGTGGAGCACTTTATTGATTCCACCGGCGTGGTGTCGTGGCGGTTTTTCAGTGCGAAATCCGACTATGAATTCAGCGAGTGGGATTTCTCCGGGACCAATGAAGAAGAAGCGGAAACCTTGTTCTCTATTCTGAGTGAGCAGGGTAAGGAAGCGTACGTTGCAGTTTACGAAGAGCTGGGGGCGCCCGCCTGCCGGATACTGGTTCCGGGGTATTCCGAAGTTTACCCGGTTGAAGACCTGGTTTGGGACAACACCAACAAGGCACTGGATTACCGGGCTGACATTCTCAATCTGCATTCTCTGGCGGACGATCAGCTGCAAGGGCTGCTCGATCGTCTGGAGGAAAGCCAGATTGACGACTACACCGATATCATCACCCTGATTGGCATTGAGTTTGACGAGAACACCGTGTGGGGGCAGCTGACGGTTCTTGAGCTGAAACTGTTGATTAATCTGGCGCTGAAACAGCATGAGGAAGCACTGGAACGGGTAGAAGCGTTCCTGCAATTCAACGACAACACCGTCGAGCGAGGCCTGTTCTACCAGGCCATGAATGCGATTCTCGAAATCGTCCTCGATGAGGATTTGAAGCTGGAGGATTACGAAGCCAATCTGCGTCGAATGTTTGGTGATGAGAAGCTTGACGCCGCTATTGGCTCTGTGACCGGCGATGTCCGCTTTTACGGGCTGACACCAACCAACCTGCGCCTGGAAGGGCTGGAAAAACACCTCCGGCTGGTTGAGAGCTATAAAAAACTGCACACGGCTCGTGCCAGGCTGGCGGGTGTGAGCCTCTAGGGGCAGAGCTGGCTGGGAGTTGAATGAGGTGGCGGGGCAGGTGTGTGGTCAATAGGAAGGCGGCAAACCTGCTCCAATTCCGAGTCGTCAGAGATTCAGCGATTCCGTCAGCCGCTCATTCAGCGCCTGCCACCGCTTGAGTTTTTCCGGCTCACCAATTCGTTCGTCACCGCCTGACTTGGTGAGCCAGAGACCATTGCCGTTAAAGCTGTAAACGGGTTCCAGATCAGACCGTTGTGACGCAGGTTTGATGTCGTTTATCAGGTTGTCGAGAATCAGCGGATCGCTGTCCGGCTGTTCGTACCAGGCTAGCACCATGTGGGCCTGGTTCAGCTCAAGTGCCTTAACGTAGACGATTCTGAGCTGGTCATCCGGTACCCCCAGGGTTTTGAGGGTCAGGTATTTTGCGATTGAAAAGTCCTCACAATCCCCGCCGTTTGTGGCCAGCAACTCGATAGGCGTGGCCCAGTAGTCTTCCTCGCCCCAGTGGTGAATGTCACTGACAAATTTCACCCGGTTAAAAAAAGTATTCACCAGCTTTAGCTGTCGCTTAACCGGTGCATTCTGGGCGAGGGTGTTCAATCGCTGCCAGTTCTCCAGGCGCTCTGCTGCCTCGTCACCAAATTCTTCCTGTACGTAATTGACTAAACGGGTAGTGATTTCGATGGCACTGGCCAGTGCTGCGAACAGCATAAGCACGGGCAACAGTCTGGCACGGCGGGGCGCTTGCAACGCGGCCGTGCTCATCTCTGGCCTCAGTTACTGTTGTTCCGCAGCCGTTCCCGTAACTGCTCCAGACGGCGCCGGATTTCTTCACGCCGTTGCTGGTCGTTCTGGTTATTGCTCGGCTGTGACGTGGATTGTGTGGGAGGTGGTTGCGAGTTTTGGGTGGATGAGCGAGAGGGCGGCGCACTGTTGTTTGACGCGACAGACAGGCCGGAACGGTTATCGTCTTCAGGGAAAAAGAGGTTTTCGAGTTTTCCAGAACGCTCGATGATTACCCGGTTCGGGTGGACGGAACGCAGGCTGGCGTTCCCGGGCAGCTCATCGCCAACCAGATAGGCGTCCGTATTGCCTTTTGAGTCTTCAATCAGAGCGCTTCCCGGGAACTCGCCATCGGCGGCCAGGACACCACGAAGAAACAGGCGAAGGTTTGTTTTGGGCAGGTTTTCGGTGTCGGCCGCTTTGATTTCACCGTCTTTGGTGGCCGTTCCGAATAGCTCCAGTGAGGCCAGGTTGACTTCCGGTGGTTCACGACGCTCCTGAGACGAGTTCATGCTGTCTTGCCCGGATGGATCGACTATCTCCTGCTGGGTTGATTGCCAGAAACTATATCCTTGCCAGGCGGTCACACCAAGCATGGCGCCACCCGCTAAAATGGCTAACAGGAGCGGGAGTCGTTCGTTTTGTACGGGCATTGATTATCCTGATTTTAATGCGGTGAGCCTGTAAAAGGCTCACAGGTTATCAAACTGCAAACCATAAATCGCAGTATAGTGTATAGAGTTGTTCAGCGGTTCCCATTCCTGTGGTAGCCTTTCTGAATTCTTTGAATCCCATAAGAATTTTATACCGGGAAAGACCTTGACTACAGAAACCGACACCCAGCAGCAGGAGGCTCCTCTCGGCCGTCTTCCTTTCACCTTTGCCAAACGCAACGGTGTCATTCTTACCCGCTCAGAGGAAGGTGAGGCAGTTATACTCGTGCGTCCCGGCGCATCTCATTCTGCGCTGGCCGAGGCCAATCGGGTAAGTGGTGGTCGGGCAAAATTCTCAACGATCGATCCAGATCACTTTGATCACGCCCTCAATGCGGCGTACCAGAACGATTCCGCGGAAGCCATGCAAATGGTGGAGGGTATCGGTGATGATATGGATCTGGCGTCCCTCGCCGAGTCGGTGCCTGAAACCGAGGATCTGCTTGAGCAGGAAGACGATGCCCCTATTATCCGCCTGATCAATGCCATCCTGACCGAGGCGGTGAAATCCAGCGCGTCGGACGTTCACATCGAGACCTACGAAAAGCGCCTGGTCGTTCGTTTCCGGGTTGATGGCGTGCTTCGCGAGGTGGTTCAGCCAAAGCGCGCACTCGCTCCATTGCTGGTCTCGCGCATCAAGGTTATGGCGAAACTCGATATTGCCGAAAAGCGGGTTCCCCAGGACGGGCGTATCGCCTTGCGTGTCGCTGGCCGGGAGGTGGATATCCGGGTATCCACCATGCCCTCATCAAATGGCGAGCGGGTAGTGCTACGTTTGCTGGATAAGCAGGCGGGTGCGATTCGCCTCGAGTCGCTGGGTATGACCGGCGACGATCTGAAAGTCCTGCGTAAACTGATCAAACGACCTTACGGCATCTTGCTGGTCACCGGTCCCACGGGTTCCGGGAAATCCACCACACTGTATGCGTCGCTTCAGGAAATTAATGACCGCACCCGCAACATCCTGACGGTCGAGGATCCCATCGAGTACGACCTGCCGGGTATTGGTCAGACCCAGGTTAACGCCAAGGTGGACATGACCTTCGCCAGAGGACTTCGGGCCATTCTGCGGCAAGATCCGGATGTGGTGATGATCGGTGAGATCCGTGACCTGGAGACCGGTGAAATTGCCGTGCAAGCCAGTCTGACGGGACACCTGGTACTGTCGACCCTGCACACAAACTCCGCCGTTGGCGCGATCACGCGGTTGATGGACATGGGCATTGAACCCTTCCTGATTTCCTCCTCTCTGGTAGGCATCGTCGCCCAGCGCCTGGTTCGGGTACTTTGCAAGGAATGTCGGGAACCCTACACGCCGACCCGTGAGCATTGCGAGTTTTTGCAATTGGATCCGGAGCTTCCCCCGACCATTTACAAATCCAAGGGCTGCGAGCATTGCAATGATCTCGGGTACCGGGGGCGTATTGGTATCTACGAACTGGTAGAAGTGACCGAAGAGATTCGGGCACTCATCCATAGGCGGGCTGGGGAGCTTGAGCTTGAACACGAAGCCCGCCGGCGCGGGCCCAGCATTCACGCCGATGGCGTGAGAAAGATTCTGGATGGTGTGACCACCGTGGAAGAGGTTTTGCGCGTTACCCACCGGAGCCAATAAGCCATGCCCGCATACGAATACAAGGCCCTGGATTCCCGAGGAAAACAAAAGCAGGGTGTGCTGGAAGGTGATGCAGCAAGGGCTGTTCGCCAGCAACTTCGTGAAAAAGGACTCACCCCGCTATCGGTAGAGCCTGCAGCCCAAAAGCAGGCCCGCTCGAACCCTCTCAGTAGCCGGGGTAGTTTGGCAGCGGCTGATCTTGCCCTCGTTACCCGTCAACTGGCAACGCTGATTCAGTCTGGCATCCCTATTGAACAGGCACTGTCGGCTGCGGCTCAGCAATCCACCAAACCGCGCATTCGCAGTATGCTCATTGCCATACGGGCAAAGGTTATGGAGGGCTATAGCCTGGCGGACAGCCTGGGGGAGTTTCCCCGCGCCTTTCCGCGCCTTTACCGCTCTACGGTTGCGGCAGGTGAGCACGCCGGGCACCTGGACCTGGTGTTGAACCGGTTGGCGGATTACACAGAAGGACGCCAGGAAGCCCGGCAGAAAATTCAGCTGGCAGCTATTTACCCCATCATTCTGAGCATCGTGGCGATCGCCATCGTCGTGTTCCTTCTGACATACGTTGTGCCGGACATCATTGACGTATTTCTCAAGCAGGGACAGGAGTTGCCGGCGCTGACGATGGCCATGCTTTCGGTGTCTGAGTTTCTGGCTGACTACGGCATCTACCTTTTGATTTTGCTGATCATTGCCTTCATCGCCTTTCGGGTGGCGCTTCGAAAACCCGCTTTCCGGGAACGTTTTCATAAGAGCCTGCTCCATATGCCTTTGTTCTCGGGCATGGTGAGGGGCGTGAATACGGCCCGGTACGCCAGTACCCTCAGCATTCTGACAACGAGCGGGGTCCCCCTGGTTGAGGCCATGCGCATTGCCGGCGAGGTGCTTTCCAACGATTTCCTCCGGGGGGAACTCCGCTCAGCGGCAAAATCGGTCAGCGAGGGCGGCTCACTGCATCGATCACTGGATCAGACCGGGTATTTCCCGCCCATGATGCTACACATGATTGCCAGCGGAGAGGCCAGCGGAGAGCTCGATGATATGCTGGAGCGGACCGCCAGGATGCAGGAGAACACACTTCAGTCCAAAATAGCGGCCATTGTTGGCCTCTTCGAGCCGCTGATGCTTCTGGTTATGGGCGTGGTGGTTTTGATCATCGTACTGGCCATCATGCTGCCAATACTTAATATGAGTAATCTGGTGGGTTAGGCCTTGCGGAGGCTGACTCAACAGACAGAAAGAGAAAGGACCGTAAACCAATGACGAGTAAAACAGTGATGACCGGAAAAGCAACTGCACGATCAGCCCGACAGCAGGGCTTTACGCTTATTGAAATCATGGTGGTCATGGTCATTCTTGGTCTTCTGGTGGCCATCGTCGCCCCGAACATCATGGGCCGTAGTGACCAGGCCAAAGTAACGGTTGCTGAAACGCAGCTCAGCAATATTGCCAATGCACTGGATCTTTACCGGCTGGATAACAGCCAATACCCCTCCACCCAGCAGGGCCTCGAAGCACTGGTCACCAAACCTAGTGGCAGCCCCGAACCCAAAAACTGGAATCCTGACGGTTACCTGAAGAGCGTGCCGGAAGACCCCTGGGGTGCCGAGTACCAGTACGTGAGCCCGGGCACTGAAGGCCCATACGACCTTTACTCCTACGGTGCAGACGGCCAGGAAGGCGGTGAGGGCGATGCCGCCGACATCACCGTGTGGGAAACCAAGGAATAATCGATTGTGCCGCCGGGGAAACGTCATTACGGCTTCACGTTAATAGAGATACTGGTTGTCCTGGTTGTTGTCGGGCTTCTGGCCTCTCTGGCCGTAATGACACTTGGCGGTGGCTCTCAGCAGAGGGAACTTGAGGGGGAAGTTCGGGAACTGTACCTGTTGATGCAGACGGCGTCCGAACAGGCGATCCTGAATAACGCGGAACTTGGTCTTCAAATCGAGTCAGAGGGATACCAGTTTTTCCTGTATGACGACGAAAAAGATGAATGGACGCCTTCAGATGAACGCCTATTCCGGGCTCGCACCTTTCCCGACTGGATGGTCGTAACCCGGTTCAGCGAAAACGAGGCCTCATCCCTATCTTCCGATAATGACACGATCCAGCCAGATTTGATGTTTTTCTCAAGCGGCGAGTCGACCCCGTTCGAGCTGGAATTTAACATTGGCAGGGATTCGGATTACGTGCACGTACTTGCCTCAGATGGATTCTCCGACGTTGAATGGCGCAAACCGGGCGATGAGGACGAACTGTGAAGCGAGAGGCCGGTTTCACGCTTATCGAAGTTCTCGTGGCCCTGCTGGTATTTGCCCTGATTGCGACCGCAGCCGCCGACGTAGGCAGCCAATACATCAGTAGTTATGAACGGGTGAGGGATAAAACCCTGGCCGCATGGCTTGCTGACAACCGCATCAATCAGTTGCGCCTCCAGGAAGAGCTTCCCGGCGTTTCTGAAAATTCACAAGATCTGGATTATGGTCCCCATCGCTGGCGAGTCACGACGAAAGTGATCGGCACAGGAAATCCCTACTTTCTCCGCGTCGAGGTTGATGTCGAACTCTACCGCGGGGCCGGCGAAGAGCCGAGGCAGGTACACACTTTGTCTGCATTCCTGGGAGGATACTGATGAGTTCCTCCTTCCGTACCGGCTCGCATCAGCTTGGCTTTACCCTGATGGAAGTTCTGATTGCCGTGACCATCACTTCCGTGATCGGGCTTGGCGTCTGGCAGATTTTGAGTGGCATCATGACATCCAGAGAACGAGTCGACGTGCTCGCTGAAAGTTTTGACGACCTCCAGCGGGCCATGCTGATGCTCGAAAGGGACCTGACGCAGGCAGTGAACCGGCCGGCGAGAGACATCTACGGTGATTTCCAGTTCTCGCTCACGAGCCGTGAAGACGACTTCGCTCTGATTTTGACGCGTCAGGGTTGGCGCATCCCTCCCATTGACACAGGAACAACCCGAAGTACGCTGCAACGGGTCGCCTGGGAGTTCACCGGCGACGAACTCCGGCGCCGCTTCTGGCCGCTTGTAGATCAAGGCTACGAAGATAACAGCACAGAAATCCTGCTCTTGGAAGACGTGCTCGCGTTTGACATCCGCTTCCTCGGAGACGAAAACGCCTGGCAATCCGCCTGGCCACCTGACCAGGTACTCGCGAACCTTAATCCAATGGCACGGCCCGATGTTCCGCTGCCGGCAGGCGTAGAGATTACTCTTGAACACGAAAGATTTGGCAAACTCGTTCGCACCTTTGTGCTGCCCGACTTTGAGCCGGAAGCTGCTCAGGCCATGCTGAACCAGACCAATCAGGCGGCGGAGCAGGCGGATGAAGAAACGCCGGAGCCAGAGGAAGGTGCTCCTGAGGGCACGGAGCAGCCAGGTGGAGCCGGGTAATGAGCGTACCGTTGTTTCGCCAGAAAGGTATTGCGTTGATCATGGTGCTGCTTGCCATGGCGCTTGTCGTGATGCTTGCGACCGGAATGACAAAACAGCAGACGATTCGGGTTTTCAAAGCCGGGCACTTTTTGTCACAACAGCAAGGAACCAGCATCGCCCTCGGTGCTGAGGCCTATGCTCGGGTTCAGTTATTTACTGACCATGAGAACGATCAGGAAGACAGCAGTCTGGTCGACACCCCGTTTGAGGATTGGGCGGGGAACTCGGCCATCCTTCCCCTCGATGACGGGCTGGGGGTTGTCCAGGCGCAGATTGACGATTTGGGTGGGCGCATCAACCTGAATGATCTGGTAAACGAGAATGGGGAAGTTGACCTTCTCACGCAACAGCGATTGGAGCGTCTGCTCATTGCACTGGATATAGATTCGATTGAAGTGGCGAAGTTAATCGACTGGATAGACAGCAACGACCAGCCCGTAATTCTTGAAGGCGGGTATGGGGCAGAGGATGGACAGTATCTATCACAGGAGCCCGGATATCGGACAGGAAATCAACCCTTTGCCAACGTCTCAGAACTCCTGTTGATCGAGGGTGTGGAGCCTGAGGATGTTGCTGCTCTCAGGGAACATGTTACCGCGCTGCCGGTAACCGGATTGGGAATCAACGTTAATTTTGCGTCTCCGGAAGTGTTGCAGTCACTCCATGAAGACCTGACCCCAGGTCATATAGCAGATATAGAAGAGGCGCTGGAAGAAAGCCAAGGTTTTGACGACCTTCAGGAATTTCTTGCCCTGAATCCGTTTGCGGGCCTCGGTCTCAACCGACAAGGTCTCTCAGTTCGCACTCATTTTTTTGAGGTTGCCGCGCGGATTACATACGATAACCGTATTGTTTATTTGCACAGTACCATTTATAGAAATGGCGAAGGGGAGATGCAGACGGTTTCCCGTGACTTCGGCAGGAAGATCAAGGATGACGATTTCAAAGATCCCGTGAATTTTTCAGAAGGATAACCATGTCTTATCGCCTTTATGTGCGGCCCGTCGCTCCCCTGGCGGACCTGAGACAGAACCCTGAGGCCCAGCTGTTCAGTTGGGCATTGCTGGATGCCAGTGGCGACACTCAGGCTCGGGGAACCGCTGATACCCGCGAAACCATTGAGCACACACTTGCCCAGAATGCCCTCGACAATGTTCTGCTGGTGGGCCTGCTTCCCGGTGAGGAAGCCTTGTTCTGCGTAGCGGATATTCCCGCCAAGCAAAGCCGCTTCATCCATCAGGCTCTCCCGTTTGCAGTCGAAGAGCAGATTGCGCAGGACATCGACTCGGTGCACCTGGCGCTCGGCAGGCGGAGCGAGGCCGGGTATCGCGTCGCCGCGATTGATGAAGAACGGATGGATCAGTGGGTGGCGCTGTTCACCGGGTGGGATCATTCAAGGCTGGACGCCATTTATCCCGATGCCTCTTTGCTCCCTGTGACGGAGGGTGGCTGGTCTATTTGTCTGGATGGCGAAACCGCGCTTCTGATGAATGAGCGGGAAGAGTGGTTCAGCATGCAGTCGGCCAACCTGGCCATTTTCGCCAAAACACTGGCTCTCCCGCCCACGGAAGACGTGGTCGCCGAAGTGCCGGTGGCGCTCTATGGAAGTGAAGATGACTTCAGTTTCCAGCAAGCGGTGATAGGCGAACTCAAAGCAGAAGGCCGCATTGCGGTCCGTCAGGAAACCCTCGAAGTAACGCCGCTCGAACTGCTGGCGCACAGTCTCCACCATCACCTCTCGCACCCCATCAATCTGTGCCAGGGCAGCTTCAGCCCATCGTCCGGAAAATCCAGTGCCTTCAAGCCCTGGAAGCCTTTGATTGCGGTTGCTGCCGTTTGGTTTGGTATACAGGTGGCCATGGAAGTAGGCATGGGTATCTATCATGAGCAGGAAGCGGACAAACTCAAAGAACAGGCGATGGGCATCTACCGCGAGGCTTTCCCCGGGGATCGGCGAACCCATTCAGGTAACGTTCGCCGAGTTATAGCTGGCCAGTTAAGAACCGCCGGCGCCGAGGGGCCAGAGCTCGATTTCATCACGCTGATGAAATACACCGGCCAGGAATACTCCGAATTGCCGGGCACCAATTCCGTTCAATTCAATTCGGTGAACTTCAGTCGGTCCCGAGGCGAACTGATCGTCGACGTCAGGGCGGACAGCTATGACCGGCTGAGCGCACTGCGAAATGGCCTGTCCAACCAGGGCCTGGAAGCGCAGATTGGATCTGTTGTGAACGAATCCGATGGCGCTCGCGGTCGGCTCACGGTTTCGGGAGGTTAACCCATGTTTAAAAAACTGAAAGAACAGCCGGCCGTAGGCAAGCTCATTGCCCAGTATGATCAGCTGCCTCGCCGGGACCAGCAGGCACTGACGGTTATGGCGATCGCCATTCTGCTGGGGTTGTTGTATTTCATGGTCTGGCGTCCGGTGTCTGACTTCCACGATCGGGCGGTCGCCGATCACGAGAATTCCGCCGACCTTCTCGCCTGGATGGAGGCCAACGAAGCCACCATTATGCGTCTTGGAGGAGCTGACGGCGACACCGGGGAAGCAGCGGTCGCCGTTGCCGATGGTCGCGCCTTGATGGCGCTCGTTACAAGGTCCGCCCGGGAGGCCGGACTGTCGTTGCAGCGCTTTGAACCCAGTGGCCAGAACGCCATTCGGGTCTGGCTTGAAGATGCCGCGTTTGCGGAAGTGGCAGCCTGGCTTGAGCGCCTGAACAGTGGCCATGGCGTTATAGTGGATCAGGCAGCCATGGACCGGTCCCGGGAACCAGGGCGGGTATCGGTTCGACTGACGTTAACCATCTGATGCTGATCGATTGAAGGGGCATCGCTGTAGCCGAGAAAAGGATAATCCAATGCGCAAGAACAGAGCAGACACTCCCACAACAGAGCCTGCCGTTGTTCGGCTGGATGTGACCGCCTCCAACGAGGCTCGCTCCATTCTCTTTCACGCCTATCGGGATGAGCCCACGTTTCAGTACCTTTTCAATCATCGACGCCCCGGATACGAACAGCGGGTGAGGGCGACCATTCGCGAACTGATCGACCTCTACTTCAGCCTTGATCAGGAAGCCGTTGGTGTGATGGTCGACGATGTTCTGGTGGCGGTGGCTTTTATCGGCGATCCCGAACTTCGCATGAACCTGACTGATCAGTTAAGCTGGCGCATTCGCATGGTACTGACCGCCGGTTTTAAGGCCACTCGCCGTTATCTGGATTACCATGAAAAAATTCGGGAAATGCTGCCACAACCCCTCGCTCACCAACTTCCCCTGATGGGAGTCAATCCCAAGTACCAGAACCGTGGCTACGGCCGGCTCCTGCTTAAAGCGGTCGAAAAGCTCTGCGCCGAGAACCCTCGTGGCAGTGGATTGGTTCTCGATACGGGGAATAGCCGGTATCTGCCATTCTATGAATCGGAAGGCTTCCGGAGTCTGGGCAAGATACAGCTGGGGAGTTTCGAGGATCACGTCCTGTTTCGGGAAGTGCATCCGGTCGTGAAGGATGCGACGGCCCAGCAATAACTTTGACTAACAGCAACCAGTACGGGAGAAGTCGTGTCTGACAATCAGCAGTTTGACCTCATTGTTATCGGAGCCGGATCCGGAGGCGTTCGGCTTGCGCGCATGTCCGCTCAGCGTGGCGCGCGAGTGGCCGTTGTCGAGTCCCGGTACCTCGGTGGCACGTGCGTCAATGTGGGATGTGTACCCAAAAAGCTGTTCGTCTACGGTTCCCACGTCCACGACGAGATGGAGGATGCCGCCGGTTATGGTTGGCGCATCCCCATGGAGAATGTTGAGTTTGACTGGCCAACGCTCGTCGCCAACAAGAATACCGAGATCGATCGGCTGAACGGCATTTACGGGCGGATGCTCACGAATGCGGGCGTGTCCATTATTGAGGGGACGGCCCGACTGACAAGTGCAAATACCGTTGTTGTTGGTGACCAGACCTATACAGCGAAATACATTACGATCGCAACCGGGAGCTGGCCGGTGATTCCGGAGATTCCGGGAAAAGACTGCATCCTTACGTCCAACGACATGTTCTATCTGCCCCAGCTGCCGAAACACGCGGTCGTTTGGGGCGGTGGCTACATTGCGGTAGAGTTCGCCGGCATCCTTGCCGGGCTGGGGGTGGAAACGACGCTGATTTATCGCGGTGAACTTTTCCTGCGTGGATTCGACGACGATATTCGCCGGTTCGTACACCAGGAAATGTCCAAGAAGGGCATTAACCTGCGGTTTGGTGTCACGATCGACTCGGTTGAGACTTCGGGCACCCACTACCGGGTGAACCTCAGTGACGGTAACAGTCTGGAAACCGGTCTGGTCATGGCCGCCACGGGCCGCAGGGCGTTAACGGAAGGCCTGGGTCTTGCCGAGCTGGGTGTTCAGTTTGATGACGCTGGCAACATTGCCGTCAATGATCATTTTGAAACTTCGGTTCCGGGCGTTACCGCCCTTGGGGATGTGATTGGAACGCCCCAGCTAACGCCTGTTGCGCTGGGCCAGGGCATGGTGCTATCCCGCCGCCTGTTTGGTGACGGTCAGGGGGAAATGGACTATTTCGCCATTCCAACGGCCGTGTTCTGCCACCCCAACATCGGCACGGTGGGCCTGACCGAGGCCGAGGCAAAAGACGCTGGACATACTCTGCGCATTTTCCGCTCCGAATTTCGGCCCATGCGGCACACCTTGAGCGGACGGGATGAGCGCTGCCTGATGAAGCTGGTTGTCGATGCTGACACGGACCGCGTGCTGGGAGCGCACATGGTAGGACCGGATGCCGGGGAGATCATCCAGGGTATGGCGGTGGCCATCAAAGCGGGCGCAACGAAAGCGCAGTTCGACGCAACCCTGGGCATTCATCCCACCTCGGCGGAAGAGTTTGTCACAATGCGTGAACCGGTCGCCTGACGGCCGCTGAGCGAAACGCGAGTCGCCAGTGGTTCTTAGGCTTCGAGCTCGAACCACTGGCTGAGAACTTTTTCCAGTCGTTCACGCTTTACCGGCTTGGCCAGGTAATCGTTCATTCCGCTCTTCAGACAGTTTTCCCGGGTTTCTGGCAGCACATCCGCCGTCAAGGCGACGATAGGAACACCGTGTTGCCCCACGTCTTTCTCCCAGCTTCGTATTTGCCGGGTCGTTTCGTAACCGTCCATCACCGGCATATGGCAATCCATCAGAATGACGTCGTAGCCAGTGTGATTCCGCCGAATCTTTTCCAGGGCTTCATTGCCGTTGTTCGCGGCGTCGGCTTCGAACCCTAGACGCCTCAGCATAGCGGAAGCCACTTTCTGGTTTACCGGGTTATCCTCGACGACCAGAGCATGAATAAGTTGCCCGTTCGGGGTTGTTGTAGGCCGCACGGGTTGTGGCTTTACAGGTGATGCCAGTTCAAATGGCAGCTCGAAACGGAACGATGAACCCTCGCCGATATTCGTATCGACCTGTATGTGCCCTCCCATCAACTCAACCAGTCGTTGGGTAATCGACAGACCGAGCCCGGTACCGGCGTGTTTGCGGGTATTGCCGTAATCCAGTTGCTGGAAGGAGTTGAAAATATTCGTCAGCTGATCACTGGGTATGCCAGTTCCTGAATCCGTCACCGAACAACTGAAGATCATGTTGCCGGGTTCCTGAACGAAACAGTTTGCCTGAATATTGATGAAGCCATCAGCGGTAAATTTGATGGCATTATCCACCAGCCCTGCCAGAGCTTGTCGCAATCGTGGCGCATCGCCCATGACCATGGCATGAGGTGGCCAGTCACCGTTGAAACTCAGATTCAGCGTGAGCCCCTGCTGCTCGGCGACGAAACGAAAAGTTGAGACGCAATTGCTGATCAGCTTTGGCAGGTCAAACGCCTGGTGATCAAGTTTGATGCTCCCGCCATCAATCTTTGAGTAATCCAGAATATCGCCAATGACTGTGAGCAAGTCTTCGGTGGATTGCCGTGCCGTCGACAGGTAGTCCTGCTGCCGGGCCGTCAGAGATTCATCCTGTATAAGCTCAATCATTCCCAGTACCCCATTAAGGGGGGTACGCAGTTCGTGGCTCATGGTTGCCAGGAATTCAGACTTTGCCTGATTGGCGCTATCTGCTCGATCCCGGGCCGCTTCAGCCGCCGTCAGGTTCTGTTCGTGCAGGCGTCGTAAATCCCCGAGCTGGGCGGCCAGTTCATTGATGTGCTCTTCAATCTGCACCACTTCCCGCGAATTTGGAGCCCGCTTTACAGGCTGCTCGGAGTAGTCGCCCTGAATCAAGCGGGCAACCCGGTCCGACAGCTGGCGAATGGGCGAAAGAATGGTACTCAAATAGTGATGGGCAATGAGCAAGGTAAACAGAAGGACGGCTAGACCGACGGCGATTGATGTCCAGAGAATGTCCTGGCGACGGTGATCGAATACCGCTGTATCTACGCCAACCTCGATCGTTCCCACGCGAAGGGCACCAGCGCCAAAGCCGTACTCAGGCGCAAACCAGACCTGAGTATCGTCGGAATTCAGCTCCAGGGGTTGCTGGAGAATTTCGGCCTCGTAAACCAGGTACTGATCCGAATCGAAAGGCGAATTCAGAGTGCCATTGGAGGCAAAGCCGAGTTGCTCACCCACAACGTCGGTCACACGAATCCAGGTCGCCGAGCTGTGACGCAGGGATTCACTGAGGACGCTTTGCAGTGCTTCATTATTTCCCGCCACCACCGCGTATTCCAGGGCCGGGGAGAGGCTGTCTGCCAGTAACTGGCCGTTGGTGGACAGCTCCCGGCGAGCATCGTCAATTCGCGCCGTCGTGAAAAACACAATCAGGACAAAAAACATCACCGTTGCCGGCAGAGCTCCAAGAATCAGAAGCTTGCGTACCAAAGGTGCCGGCATCGATCTGGTCTTACTGCTCACTCTGTCGTCCTCCCTCGCCATTCAGGGCGTCATTCACGGACTGACGAATGTACTCATTTTCAGGAACCGGAATATTGAGTGACCGTGCGACCTGGTTGTTGACTTCGACCGCAAAGGTTTCCGGGTATGCCGGAGCCGGGAAAGCTCCTGTTTCAAAAAATGTCTGCAAAAACTGGGCCCCAAGATCCGCCATGGTCGGGAAGGGGGCATAGCTGGACGCCAGCGCACCCGCTCTCACATAAGCCTGACTGGGCCCAATGACAATTCGATTGCGGCGGTAGGCGGTCAGCAGGATGTGCTTTATGGTGCGCGGGTTATAAATATCTTCGTCGGGAGTGGCCAGGAGGAAATCACCATAACTGAGCGCACGCACCAGTGCGGGGATCAACTCCTCTTCGCTGGATACAATAAAGAACCTGGCTTTCATGCCATAGTCCATCAGTTGATCAGCAACGGGCTCATAAAGCGCGACCGATTCGGGTGTTGCCAGCAGGGATACGGTGTTGGCATGGGGCAAAATCGCTTTTCCGGTCAACGCCTGTCGAAGTAACGGGACATCAAAATACACGCCGGAGACCTGGCCGAACGACTTGAAGTCATCAAGAAAATCTTTTTCGACCAGCAACGCCAGAATGGCCGCATTACGGTTATCCTGCCAAACCCTGGTGAATGCGGAGGGGCCAACAGCAATAACCGGCGCATTGTTCAGGGAGGAAATACTGGAATCGGTAACGGGATGAAGTACCACAGACTCGCCGAGCCGGGCCCGCAGAAGCTCCTGAACGTGTTGATCGAGAGCCGGGTTGCCCGAGCCGATAAAGTGCACAACCCGCGATGACTCAGTTTGAGCAAGCGTGGAATGGGCCGGTAGCAGGACACTGAGTAGGAAAAGCAACCAGACAAGACAAGCAGAACGGTCACGCTGTCCGCCTGCCTGGGGATGTCTGAATCGTTTTTTACCGTCCTGGGTCACACAGTTTCCCTACATGATGATGCTCAGAATCTTACGCCGGCCTCGACGAAGTACTGGTTATGGTCGTCAATAATGTTGTCGGGGCTGATCCAGGGATCCCGCTCCAGGTAATGCTGGAGTGTTAGAGCCAGCACATAACTGTAGTCGTTCTGGTCAACTTGGCGGGCCAAACGCAAATCCGCCCGCTTGAAGCGCGTGTTTCGGACTTCTTCTGCGAAGTAGAAAGCGGCAGATGAGGTCAGTTGCAACGGGAGTTCCTGAATCCAGGCAACACTTCCCGAATGGCGGGCCGAAAGTCGGCCGAGGAGATCAACGGCTTTCCTGAAAAACCGCTCCGGATCGCCGGTGTAACGTCCTTCCTGATCCAGATAGCCATAGGTGGCTCGAACCATAGTACCGGAAAACTGCAGCGCCGTTTCCAGTTCAACACCTTCCTGTTCCAGCGCAACGTTATTATCGAGATTCCATTCATCAGCGCTTATGAAGCCGCTGATCATGTCCCGAAGATAATCGTTGAAGTAACGCACTTCAACGCTCATGAGAGCACGGTCGAGGTGAAACTGTCCGAAATAACTAACTTCGCGGGAGGTGATTTTTTCCTCTTCCAGGGATTCACCGAGCGTTGAAACGTCTGGGTCCACGAAATCCGCCACCGACAGGCGCAGCCCTTCCAGATCTTCATAGGGCGCACGGACATTGTGGAAACGATAAGACCACTCCTGGTCCTGTTCGAACGCATCGGGGGTGCGAACCGCGCGGGAGAAGACGAATCGCACCGCGTGGTTGTCATCGAGAATAAAGTTGGAGGCCACACGTGGCGAGAAATAACCTTCGTCGGTGGTCGTGGTTTTCTCCCAGTTACCACCGGCATTCAGCGTAAGCCAATCGAACGGAGAATACTCTGCGTTGGCAAAGACACGAGTCTGGTAATTGCTGCCTTTGCCGTTGAAGAAGGTTTCGGATTCGTAGCTGTCCTTACGGTATCCCAAACCCGATACCAGCTTCAGTGAGGAACCCAGAATCAGCGTGTCCTGTATCTCGAATTCCTGCCGCGACTCCCTGGAATTCTCGTTCAGCTCGGCTACGAAGACCTCATCCCCCAGCAGGGCCCGGAGTGGATCCGGGAACTCCTCGTCGGCACTGGAGATAATCCAGTCCTGCCGGCGCTTCTGGTTCTGGAAGCTGGCCTGGACGTAGTAAAAGTGGGCGTTTGAAGTGGCGCCGTTAAACCGGGCCTGCAGGTAGTATTTGTCCTGCTCAATATCGGGATTGGTGATCGCGCCGAAATTGCCGCTCTTCAGGCGATCCTCCTCGTTGGTGCCGTCCAGGACTCCGGTTCGAATCTCCACGGAGTGCAGGTCGCCCAGGTTGACGATTCCGTCCAGGTTCACGTTGTTGACGTCGAAACCGTCGTGAAAGGGCAGTCGCTCTCCACCGTCGACCTGTGCATCGAATCCGTCGGATTTGCGCTTTTCGTAGGACAGGCGCCAGCTACCGTCACGACCGGCATCGCCTACCGAGGTGAATGCCCGCAGATGGCCGCGGGTACCTGCCGAGGTGTAGAGTTCAACGCCAGCGGAATTCTCAGGGGATCGGGTGATAATGTTGATGCTGCCAAGAAACGCGTTGATCCCGTAAGCTGCGGAATTCGGCCCACGACTGACCTCAATTCGCTCTATGTTCTCCAGAGCAACCGGCATGGCAATCCAGTCGACATCGGCAAGACTGGCGCGATAAGCCGTTCGACCATCCACCTGAACCTGAAGCCGCCGTTGTTCGTACTGAGACGTACCATGATAGCTCGTAACCGGGTTGTTACTGCCGTATTCACCAACAACCATGCCTGGCACCAGCCTGAACACCTCCACCAGATTCATGATGCCGAGCTGCCGAATCATGTCGCCATTGATCACGGTTGTTGTGCCGGGAACCTTCAGCTTGGACTGGCGAAGGCGAGTGGTGGTCAGCACCTCCGAGGGCACTGCGAACTCGCCATCGGCAGTAATAAGGCCTGGATAGAGTGGCTCTGAATTTTCGTCAGCCCATGCCGGCGAAGAGGAAAGTCCACAGGCTAATGCGATGAAAAAGATGGAACCCTTTAAACGCGCGGAGCGTGTATTTATTTGGTCAGTCATGCGAATAGTTACAATCTGCCGAACGGAAGCTTGAAATTATTTTTAATGTCCTCGATATCTTAATGAAAGGCAAGGATTTTGTCTTTGGAAATATTGCAAGAAAGCGACAACGCACGGAGTAGCGGAATCCATGAATTGCTGGGAAATACTGGGCATCGAACCAACCGGTGACCACCAACGAATCCGCGAGGCCTACAATCAGCAAATGAAGTTTGCCTCGAAAGAGGAAGCTGAGCGGCTGGAACAGGCTTTTCGTGAAGCGACAGGCGAACAGGCGGCTCCGGACCCTTCTGTCAGCGACAATGCAGTGTCGAACCTCGAGCCCTCGGGTGATCCGGCACCGGTCGGCCTGGAGGAGTCATCCGAAAACCGGGCTTTGAGTGCGACAGAGGAACAGGTTGTCCGTGAAGTGATCATCCAGGTGAAAGCCCTGCTGAATGATCATCGAAGAGCGCAGGACCCCGGTGTGTGGAAGGCAATTCTCTGCGAGCCTCCGGCGGACCAGGCCGCCTTGCGAAGGGAAGTGGCCCAGCGACTTGAATCACAACTGCGCCCCCTGGCGGAGAATGGCAATTTCCCGATTCCGGTTACCCGATTTATCGGTGACTGGTTTGGCTGGTTCAGCCTGGCGGAAACCGCTGAGCAACAGAGCAGCCAGCAGGAAGATGAGACCGAACAGGAAGTGGAGCAGGCCGGACAGCCCCGGCACACGAGCAACTTCTGGCCGGCCGTGATCGGCTGGATTATCGTGCTGGTTGTCCTGACCAGTCTGTTTGGTGGTCTGGGCGGAGGTGGCTAACCGCGTTCCGCCGCATCAATTTTTGCGCGGTATTTTTGCGCGAGCATGGCACCGACAATAACCTGAATCTGGTTGTAGCACATGATTGGTAGCACGATCATGCCAAAGCCAGGGTGGCCGGAAAACAGCACCTTCGCCATCGGCAGTCCCGATGCCAGGCTTTTTTTGGAGCCACAGAACACCACCGCCGCCTCATCCTGAAGACTGAATCCGAAACGGCGCACGAGAAAGCGCGCCAGCACCATAAACAGCCCAAGCAAACCAAGGCACAACGCGACCGTCAGCACGATGGCTTTGACCGGCAGCGTCTCCCAAAGACCGCTTTCCACCGAATGGGAAAAGGCCGAGTATACAATCAGCCAGATCACGCACTGATCATAGCGAGCCATCAAACTCTCGTTTCTGGCCAGATAACCGCCAAGCCAGGGTCGGCAGGCGTGGCCAAGTGCAAAGGGCAGCAACAGTTGCAGCACAATGTCCTTGAGTGCCTCTGCGACCGAAAAATCACCAGTGCCAGATGTGCTTACCAGCAAGAGTAACAGGAAGGGGGTGAGCATCATGCCAAAGACATTGGAGGCTGCTGCGCTGCAGATTGCAGCGGGCACATTGCCTCGGGCCATGGCGGTATAGGCTATGGATGAGGAAACGGCTGATGGCAGTACGCCAAGATAAAGAAAGCCGATCCCCAGATCCTCCGGCATCCAGGAGGGGGCTATTTTGCTCAACTCATTGATAGGAAGAACCATTAGAGGGAAGAGCACGAAGGTGAGGGCAGTGATCACAATATGAAGACGCCAGTGCGTCGCACCCGCAACGATCTGCTCCCTCGATAATGCCGCGCCATGAAAAAAGAACAACAGTGCGACGGCCACGCTCCCGCTCACACTGACCCAATCTGCGGCCTGACCGGTTACTGGCAGGAAAGAGGCTAGCACTATCGCCCCGATCAGCAACAAGGTAAAACGATCCAGCCGCACCCTCATTGCCCGGAGGCTCCACTACGAAGCTTGATCAAGCTCGGCTTTAACAGCTTGTCGGCGAGTTTCTTTGCTTTTGCCGCATCGCCCCGGCGAATGGCGGCCAGGAGCAGCTCATGGTCTTCCTGGGAAGGTTCCGGCAAATCCGGATCCGTTTCCGTACGACGGATGGTTTGAGCAATGGCGCCGGAAAACACGCCGTAGAGCTCGCTAAGTGCTGCGTTGTGGGCCGACCTTACAAGGGCGACGTGAAAGGCTTCGTCATGACGAACTCGTTGATCGATATTCTCCCCGGCTCGCGCCCGAGCATCCAAAGCGTCGGCCATCGCCTGCAGATCCTGGGATGTTCGGCGTTCCGCCGCCAGTGCTGCCGCTCCGGACTCAAGCAGTGTTCGCACTTCCAGTTGATCGGCAAGGGCAGAGGCAGAGATTCGCTTGAGGGCATCGCCATCGTCACGGGTTGCGCGAACGTAAGTGCCATCACCCTGGCGAGTCTCAAGCATGCCGCCATGGGCGAGGACGCGCACCGCTTCACGAACCGTGTTCCGGCTAACACCCAGATTTTCTGCCAGGTCCGACTCCACTGGTAGCTTCTCGCCCAGGCTCCATTGGCCTGTCTCGATCGCCTGTCTAAGCCGGTCGATCGTTGCCTGAACAAGGGAGGCTTTTTTGATAGGTTTCAACATAGAATTATCCAGTGATCGGACGTCCAATCATCCTATGTTTTTGGTTAGAGCGCAAGATTAGCCAATTCGGCGTTCCGGTTGGGGGGCTGTCGCGATTCGATCAGTTTCGATTGGGAAACCGGTAAAAAGAATAATTGTCCGGGTCTACCCGACGGGTAGACCAGCGATACGTAAACGTAAAACCTGGCCAGTTGACGGTATTTTTGCCGCTGGCGTCGAGATACCAGGAATGACAGCCGGAGGACCAGACGCTGCCTTCCAGGCCACTTTGAACTTCCGATACGTACTGGTTCTGTCGGTCCCCCGCGACCTCCATTACCATCCCGGGATTTTTTGCCAGTAGTTTGACGGCGTCCAGCACATAGCTGAACTGGGATTCCAGCATGTAAATAATCGAGTTATGAGCCAGATTCGTGTTGGGGCCGTACAGCATGAAAAAATTTGGAAATCCGTTGACGGTAATTCCCTTGAATGCCGATGCACCGTTTGCCCAGGCTTCATCCAGACTCCTGTCGTTTTTGCCGATGATGGATATAGGCGACAGAAATTCCGATGCCCTGAAGCCAGTTCCGTAAATGATCACGTCAACCGGATAGTGGGCGCCGTCTTTGGTGACCACGCCATACTGATCCATGTGATCAATGTCCTCGGTAACGAGCGTCACATTGGGACGATTCAGGGCGGGATACCAGTCGTTCGAGATTAAGACTCGCTTACAGCCGATTTGATAATCCGGGATGACGTGTTTGAACTTTTCCGGATCGGTCACCTGCTTTCGAGCTTCCCGCTTCCCCTGCCAGGCGTAAATGTCCAGCAGCCGGTTAAGCCGGGTAAACGCCAGCGCGCGACTTTCATTTTTCCAATAGATCAACCAGCGGTACAGGCGGTCCCAGGGTGGCAGGACCTTGAACAAAGCCTGTTCCCAGCGGCGAAAGGGTCGATCCGGTTTGCGGAGCACCCAGGGAGCAGAACGCTGAAACAGCACCAGTGACTTCACTTTGCCAGCGATTTCAGGAACAAACTGGATGGCACTGGCACCGGTGCCAATCACCGCAACCCGCTTGTCCGCAAGATTACATTCATGATTCCAGCGGGCGGAATGAAACTGATCGCCGGAAAAATCGTCCATTCCGGGTATGTTGGGCAGGGCAGGAAGGTTGAGTTGTCCGGTGGCGCTGATCAGCACATCGGCAGACAGGGAGCCGCCATTTTTAAGCTGGATAATCCATTGGCTGCTCTGTCCATCAAATTTTGCCTCGGAAATTTCGCTATCAAATTTCAGGTGCCCTGCAAGGTCATACTTGCGGACGCAATGCCGCAGGTAATCGAGAATCTCGGCCTGCAAGCCGAATTTCCGGCTCCAGTCGTGTTTTGGCTCAAAGGAATAGGAGTACAGGTGGGATTGGATGTCGCATGCGGCACCGGGGTAGGTGTTGTCGCGCCAGGTCCCGCCAATATCGGAGGCCTTCTCCAGAATCTGAAAGTTATGGAAGCCGGCCTTTTTCAGGGTGATGGCCATTCCAAGGCCGCCGAATCCGGTACCAATGATCAGTATGGAGGGTGTATCGCCGCTGCTGGTTTCTGGCATAATCTCTGTTCCGAGTCGTTGTTTTTTGGAACTAACAGAACCGAGTATAAAACACGCCTGCCACACCTGGATTGGCTGCCATGGCAGGCGTTTCCTATAAAGAGAAGAGAATCGGGCAAAAGCCCTGCTATGAAAAGAGGATCACTCCGGGCTGGCGTTCAGGAGATCGGGCTTTTTCAGGGCCTTCTGGAAAAGATCCCGCTCTTCGGCAATCGCCATAGCACAGGCCTCAGCGTGTTCTTCACTCAAGCCTTCCACTTTTTTGGTCAGAAAGACCTGTATTTCCTCTGCCAGTTCAAGAATGCGATCCCGGGCATCCGCCTCGGCTTTGGACGCAAAAAGCATGGTGTCAGGATGTTTTAGTGCCATATCCAGGCCGTCCCTATCGGAAAAATAGACTGCTTGTACCGCCATGGTGATTCCCCGCAGTGAGCTAATTTATCTGTATAAAAATACAGTATACGGAACAAGCAGTAACCCTGACAACCGGGTTGCTAGCTAATTAATAACGGATGAGGGCAGAGCCCCAGGTGAATCCTCCGCCAAATGCCTCAAGGAGTAATACCTGCCCGCGCTGGATACGACCATCGCGAACCGCCACATCCAGAGCAAGCGGGATCGACGCTGCAGACGTGTTGCCGTGTTTGTTAACGGTAACGACAACCTGATCCATGGACATGTTCAGTTTCTTCGCGGTCGCTGAAATGATTCTCAGGTTTGCCTGATGGGGAACCAGCCAGTCGATGTCCGATTTCGCCATCTGG
This sequence comes from Marinobacter suaedae, assembly GCF_030519635.1. Taxonomy (NCBI): domain Bacteria; kingdom Pseudomonadati; phylum Pseudomonadota; class Gammaproteobacteria; order Pseudomonadales; family Marinobacteraceae; genus Marinobacter; species Marinobacter suaedae. Next base: position 316,302 of record NZ_JAUMIS010000002.1, read on the forward strand.
CTGGCCTCAAGGGTTTCATCCACGATTTTACCCAAGGTGTTCACGGCCACTTTGAATACCTCGTTACCCTTCATTTCCACGAAGGCGCGGCCGGCTTTCACCTGTTCGTATTCATGGGAGATACCGCAGGGCACCTGGAGAAGATCCGAGTAACGTCCGTCCGCGTGTAGGTGAGTGGAAAGCACCCCGCATTCATCGCTGGCTTCAAGGACGACGGCACCGGCGCCATCCCCAAATAACACGCAGGTGGTACGGTCATCCCAGTTCAGAATGCGTGAAAATACCTCGGCGCCGATCACCAGGGCCTTTTTGCTGCTTCCTGACCGGATGAACTTCTCTGCTGTCGCCAGAGCGTAGATAAACCCGCTGCAAACAGCCTGGACGTCGAAGGCAGGGCAACCATGAGCGCCGAGCCTGGCCTGAAGAAGACAGGCACAGCTCGGAAAGATTTTGTCCGGTGTAGTGGTTGCTACGATGATCAAATCCAGTTCGTTGGGGCTGATGCCGGCGGCCTCAAGGGCATTCCTGGCTGCCGGTTCGGCGAGATCGACTGTACTTTGCCCATCTGCGGCGATGTGACGCTGCTCAATGCCTGTGCGCTCTCGGATCCACTGATCGGTAGTATCCACCTGCCGTTCGAGGTCTTTGTTAGTGACTATCTTTTCCGGCAGGTAGGAGCCAGTACCGGTAATTCGTGCAAACGTCATTGGTGCGCTACTCATAGTCTGACTGTGTCTTGAGCAGTCATGCTATACCGGTGCCGGCCCGGGTGTTATTAGCGGTTTGTCAAAGAACCCCTTAGTTTGCGAGGCTCGTCTATTATGAATAGTCCGGCAGTTCGTCACTCAGAAAATCGCAGGAGGACAAATCAATGGGCATATCCAGCCATGAACTTCAGAAAGAATTTCCTCAGTTCAGTGACCTGATCAAAGAACTTAAAACCACCGACACTAAGTTTGGCGAAAGCCTGAAACGTTATACAGAACTTGATCAGGAAATTGAGGGGCTCGAACGGCGGGATTCGCCAATAGGTGACGACAAGCTTCATCGTCTGAAGCAACAAAGGGTGGAACTAAAAGATCAACTCTACCAAACGCTGGTGCAGAACGGGGGTTCCATATAAGGGTATTTTTCTACGTGGTTTCAGGTATTTAGTCGTTCGCTTTGCGTCAATACAATAGCCGCATATTGATTAAGGGAGCTCAGACATCCGGTTTGAGCTTTCCGGTCCGGCAGAAACTGGAGGTAAAACGTGAAGCGGGCGGCGACACTCTATAAAGGATGGCGAATGAAGCGCAATTTTGTCCATATGGTCATGACCATGGATCGGCACATGCTGAATGACGTTGGGTTTTCTCCCGATGTGATTCACCAGAGACTCTCAACTCCGTTCTGGAAGTTCTGAGTTTCAAGCTAAGCCCGGGGTTATCTTTCGGTGGCTCTCTCAAGCCCCGGGCTGAAAGTTCTACCCTGCACCCCCGGTCACCTTTCTCGTGCCCCCCGTCTTTCCCTGACGTACACCAGGCTTTCAGCACTTCTTTAAGCACTTTCCGTAACCACACTCCTGTTCACTGTGCGCGCCCACGAAAGCGTGAGCCCGGGAGTATTTCAAACGTCTGTAAATTGAGTTTCCCGGCCAGCATGACTGTATCTTTGCCGAATCCGAGGGGCGGGCACCATGATCAAGCAACAATTGCTATTGCCTGGCGAGACGGTTAAATCTTTCCTTGAAGATGCGTGCCAACTCCAGCTTAACCCGTTCCAGGAGCCGGCAATCCCAAGCCAGGTGGGTTATTTCGGGAACAGAAACACCAGGTTAACCCGCGCACCCCAGCCTTCGGGGCCGTTATCCGGGCTTTCGACGTAATAACGGGGGCCTGCACCGATTTGCATGATCTGATTCCCCGCCTTGAACACCTGGGAAACGAAAACCCCAACGGGAACAGTCCAGTCTTTAGTGTCCCAGTTGTAGGTGGAGTCAGCAGTAAACGTCAGCGTTGTCGCTGTCGGCGTGTTGTAGGAAAAGAAGGGTTGGATGAACGACTGGTTGATATCGGGCCGATCGCTATCACCAGCCACAGACCAGATATGGTTTACCAAGCCACCGTTGGTCCAGGCCCCTGACTGTTTCAGGGCGACAGCTGTGGGCCCAAGCCCCCATTGATCAGTTCCCAGAAGGTCATCGGAAGCCGTCGGCAACAGAAAAACCGGACCCGCACCCCAGATCCAGCCGTTTGATGTTGGTTGGACAGGAGAGAAAAACAGGCTTTGCACCGTATCTCCAATTCCTGACTGACTTCCCGCTCCGGGGAAAATATCGCTCTGATCAACGACCGGTAATATTGTTCTGCTTATCAAATTCCAATCTTCGTTGAGGGAAAACGGGATGACCGGTTGCACGTTGAGCGTGAACCTGTCCCCGCGGTCGCCCGGCCCGATATTCCCGTCAAAATTAGCCTGAAAAGGCACAGAAACCAGGCTGGCGATCGGATTCGACAACTGCTTGGCCAGAGAGGAGGCATCGCCCTGAGCCCACGATGGGCTACTGAGGAGCGCTAGCGTCACAAAACCGAGCGGAAGTTTACAGCCGGCTTTCATGTCTAACCTGTTCATGTGTTGCGGCCCTCAGGGGAGCGGGGAAGCTAAACGCGATCAATCATCAAAGATAGAAGGCGTCAGTCACAGCCGCAAGAAAGAAGGCGCAACCATCAAACAAGATGACGAAGATCCAGGCTCAGAATGGTAGGGCAAACAAGTACAAAAAAGCTTTGTCAGAGTTACCCGACAAAGCTAAAGACGCAAAGCAAAGGTAATAGCTGGCTGTTACACGATCCAGCCGAACAGGAAGTCAAACAAATTGGAAAAGAACCCGGAAATTCCGGGGTTGTCCGTCGAACTTTCACCCTGTTCGTCAGCCAGTTGCGCATCACCGTCCTCACTAGCTCGCTGAGCCTGCGGCGATTCGTTTGTTGCCGGTGCCACCGGGTTGCCGGTTATTGCACCCAGCTTCTCCAGGGAGGACTGGGTTCCGTCGGCCTTCAGTTCATACCGGCTCCGGGACGCAACGCTGACGCTTTTTTGCGATGCAGGAGTTGGCTCAGCGGCCTCAACAGTCGAAACCTGTTTTACATCCTGCTCAGGCTGACTGGGCTTTGACATCTCTGGTTTGGCTACGATCGGTTTCGGTTCAGGGGGCGGGGTAACGGTCGGCTTTTGCTGTGCCTTCGCGACTTTCTGAGGTTTTGGTGCATCTGGTTTCCGTGATGTCAAAGCAGGGGCGGCTTTTACCTCTGGGGTCGCGACGGTCTCAGCCACCGGCGCGGGCCTGGGCTTTGCCACCAGGTCTTTTTTCTTCGGCTCAACTTCGGGTTGCTTGGCGGGTTTTACGGAAGGGGAAGTGGTCGCCGGACTTTTTTTACTAGCTTTGGAGAAACCCAATTCCGCCTGGGCAAGAGCGGGTGATGCGACGTCGTTACCGGAAATGGACGTGCTCGGAGGTACAGAAACGCCAAGAGCCTTGAGCGTTTGGGCATCAAGCACACCGGTTGACGTCAGTCTCTGACTTTGACCCTGAAAGCGGCTGATTGCTGCGCGCAGGGTATTGTCCATCCAGCCATCCGCTTTTCCGATATCGTAACCGGAGCCGTACAGCGCATTCTCAGCCGCGAATATGATCCGGGCATCGCCGCCGTTGGCAAGCGCACTGGCGGAAATTGCCAAAGAAAAAACAACACTGTTTCTGAACATGCCGGAATACAGGCAGCCCATGAGATCCCCTCCCTGGTTATTGTTGTCGAGTCCTATCAACCATGATTAGGAATCCAACATATCAGCATTCCTAACAAAACCCCTTGATCGAGTTAACACAATGGGGCTCGGTTCCAGATTTCAGGCCAGTTATCAGAAAGCTAGTACAGTCCGTTGTTTTAACTCATATTTAGGTCCATTCTCAGGAATTCAGGTGGGCACTGCTGACGATAAAATGGAGGGACCCTGAACGATGGAACCGAGCGCCCCTGCCAGATACTGGAGGAAACCGGAGAACAGACGCCAGTCCCGGGTTCGGGACGGCTGATAGTGGCCACGACAGGCCCAGCCAGAGAGGGAGAACGGCAGGGTCACCCGCGGCACTTACAATTCGTTGGATTCCGACCAGACCCTGAGATCGTCCAGCACCTTGAGGGCACTCCTGCCGAAATCGGTGAGCTGATAACTCACAGTCACCGGGCGGTCACTGATGACCTTTCGGAGCACCATGCCCCGGGATTCAAGCTCCTTCAGCCGTTGGTCAATCATCTTTTTGCTGGCACCGCCAAGCCGCAACCCTGACCCAGATGGCGGACGAGATCCTCACAGCCAGGGGCCACAGCACCCGAATCGTTGAAATTGACGCTGGCTGGAGTGTCGATGCCGAATTGGAGAACCACCAGTGGGCCGACATCATTCTGCTGCAGACCCCGGTTAACTGGATGGGCGTCCCCTGGACCTTCAAAAAGTACATGGATGAGGTGTACACCGCCGGCATGGGCGGTGCCTTGTGCAATGGCGACGGTCGACGCGAAGATGCACCCAAGGAAAATTACGGCGCCGGGGGCACGCTTACGGGCGAAAAGTACATGATCTCTCTGACCTTCAACGCTCCCGAGGAAGCGTTTAACGACGCCAACGAATATCTTTTCCAGGGCAAGAGCGTGGATGATCTATTCTTCCCAATGCACATGAACTTCCGGTTCTTTGGCATGGACGCAATGCCAACCTTCGCCTGCTACGACGTCATGAAGAACGCCGAGCCAGAGCTTGATTTCGAGCGGTTTCAGGCTCATCTCAACGAGCATTTCTGAACCAGACACCTAGCTGCGGCGCAGGGAGCGCGCCCGGTTTCCTCCGGCATCAAGAGGACAAACTTATGAGTGAACAGCACAAAGTCCATTGCGATTGCGGAGCCGTTGAAGTGGCCATGACCGGCGAACCCAGGGGAAAGGCTGAGGCGCACTTTCAGTCTTTCATGTGAACATCGCGCTGGGGATAGGGGATGGATATCCCGGCGTCGTCAAAGGCTTCCTTCATCTGGTGCGTGAGGTCCCAGTAGACGTCCCAGTAGTCGGCGGACTTCACCCAGGGCCGGCAAATGACGTTCACCGAACTGTCAGCAAGTTGATGAACGCGCAGGGTAGGCTGCGGCTTGCCAAGAATGGCCGGGTGATTTTTAACGACACGCTCCATGACCTCCAGGGCCGCGGGGATCGAGTCTTTATAGGAAATACCGAACACCAGATCCACCCGGCGAACCTTGCTGGCCGTGACGTTGGTGATCACATTACCCCAGACATTTTTGTTGGGAATGACGATGATCTGGTTGTCGGGTGTTGCGATGGTCGTTGCCACGATGCTGACGGACTTCACCGTGCCCCCAACGCCACCAACCTCTACGTAGTCGCCCTCGTCGAACGGCTGATTGATCATGATCATCAGGCCACTGGCCAGGTTCCCCAAGGTATCCTGCAGCGCAAAGGCAAGAATGAATGAGGCGCCACCAATCATGGCGAAGATAGGCGCGATGTTGACGCCAAGACCCGCCAGAACCAGCAACAGGCCAAGCGTGAGCACCAGCCAGAACACTACGCCCACAAGGAAGGTTTCGAGCAGCTTCGAAATAGTCGGCACCCGCCCAATCCACTTGCGCGCCGCTGCACTGAACGTACGTGCAACCGCCAGCAGCCCCATCGCTGCCAGAATAACAATACCGATGTCTTTCAGAACCGCGATACCGCCGTCCGTGCGGGTGGCCCAGTCCAGAATGGCGAGAAAAATGGCTTTGGGGCTTGCCAGACTGGTTTCATCCAGAATGATCGCATCCCGATAGGTCCTAAGATCGGCCACCAATTCCGGATCGCCGCCTTTGCGCTCGTACGCATCCACGACCATGGCGTATCGCTCCAGCACAGGCATCCTGGCTTCCGTCATCCGGGCTATCTCCTGATTAACCTCCTTTCTTTGCTCATCCGGCGCCTCAAAAACGCTGACCTTTTTCTCCGCAATGGCTCGAGTTTCCGCCTGAACAATATCTCTCCAGGCAAGGGCCAGAGGTTTGAGCTCGTCTTTGGTCATGGGGACAAGGCGATGGGAGAGAACCTCGACGGCTATCTGAGGACTGGCGAGATCTTCATTCGGAGCCTGGCTTTTGGCACCTTCCTCTTGAGCAAGCACAGGCGCTGCCAGGGTGATCATGCACACGAGGGATAACAGTAAGGCTTGAACGATGCAGAGAGACAGGAAATGGTTCCGCGTCTCCTTGAGACGTTGACCGATGCAGCGCTTCGCAACGCTGCGGGACGGATTCGCGGTATTTCTGAAGGCGGTGCTGTTCGGGATGAAAAGGGCGTCGGTCTGAACACTGCTGCCAAGCGGTGGCATCGAATTCTCCTTTTGGACAACTTCGAAGTCTGACGCCCATAAAGTCTAGTCGATAGTTTATCGGCCGGCCTGAAGCAAGCGCGGTGTATGACCGCCTAAGGAGACGCAACAGGCCCATTAACGTGCCTTTAGTGATCATCATCGCGAATGATTCCGGGCGTAAGGCCCTGACCCGGAACTCTGTCCGGATGATCCCGTTCGTTGAATTTCCTCAGCCCCTCGAACATTCTTGCCCTGGCCTCGGCGGAGACAGTCACCCGGTTAAAGCATTCGGCTTCGATGCGAAGGCCTTCCGACAGTGGTTGCCCAAATCCGCGCACGGCGGCTTCCTTATCATTGCGCATTGCATCCTGGGGCAGGGTGGACATGAACTCCGCCAGCTCCAGGGCGCGTTGCAGGCTCTGTCCCTTGCCAACCACTTCATTCACCAGACCAATCCGGTAGGCCTCGTCGGCATCGATGACTTTGCCGGTCAGGATCAGTTCCATCGCGCGGCCCATACCAACGATACGAGGCAATCTTTGCGTTCCGCCATCGGCCAGGCCAATGTTCCAGCGCCGGCAAGTCACACCGAAAGACGCATGTTCTTCGGCAATCCTCATGTCGGCAAAGCAGGCCCACTCAAGACCGCCCGCGTACGCGACACCGTTAACGGCAGCAATGACCGGCTTGTAGATGTCTGTCCAGCGGGTTGGACCGATGCATCCGGGTGCTTCGCCACGGTTGTGTCTGGCGATGTCTTCCGGCATTACCGGGATGGGAGGGCGACCCGCAAAGGCAGCCTTCAGATCTCCTCCCGCACAGAAGGCCGACTCGCCTGCTCCGGTGAGCACGGCCACCCTGGCTTCGTCATCCACCCGGAACTGATCGAACGCATGACAGAGTTCTTCGGCGGTCTCAATGTCGATGCAATTCCTCACCTCTGGCCGGTTGAAAGTGATCACCCGAACCGGACCGTGCACTTCATACAAAATGTTGGAATAGTTCATAGCGCTGTTCCTTTCTTGTTCTAGTTACCATTAAACGCTTAACCCTGATCCACATCCAGGTGTTCCACGCTGGATACGAGCGAAGAGTGAGCCAAATCTGAGGCAATTACTTGAGGGCGCAGCCCCAAGATTGCACCCGTTTTGCTACCGCTGCCTACCCCTTTGGGGATATGGCGCTGACCTGGGCCGGGGGATAGCCTCTAGCCATCCATGTATTCACCAGGTAGCGCGCGACATGAAGACAAAAGCGGAATGGCAATCTCTGAGCGACAGCCTCACTTTCAGGAACCAGGCCTATGTTGGCGGGCGTTTTCAGCCGGCGGTTTCCGGTGAGACGTTTTCGTCCATCAATCCGGCCAACGAACAGGTCCTCACCGAAGTGGCGAGTTGCGATCAGGATGATGTGGATCTGGCAGTATCGGTCGCCAGGCAAACGTTTAATTCCGGTGCCTGGTCCGGCAAATCCCCCGCCGAGCGTAAGGCGGTATTGCTCCGGCTGGCGGACCTGATGGACCGCCACCGGGATGAGCTGGCGCTCACCGATACCCTCGACATGGGCAAGTCGATCCACGAGACCGTGAATATCGACCTGCCGGATTCCATCGACTGCTTCCGCTGGACCGCTGAGTCCATCGACAAGGTGTACGGTGAAATTGCTCCCACCGGCAACGAAACCCTCGGGCTGATCAGTCATGAACCGGTGGGTGTGGTTGCCGCCATCACTCCCTGGAATTACCCGCTGATGATGGCGAGCTGGAAGCTGGCGCCGGCGCTGGCGGCGGGCAACTCGGTCATTCTCAAGCCGTCTGAGAAAAGCCCTTTGAGTGTACTGCGACTGGCAGAACTGGCGACCGAAGCGGGCCTGCCTGATGGCGTGCTGAACGTGGTTCCAGGGTATGGGCATACCGCAGGTAAGGCGCTGGCCCTGCACAAGGACGTCAACGTACTGGCCTTCACCGGTTCCAGCCGGGTGGGGGGCATGCTGATGGAATACGCGGGGCAGTCCAACCTAAAGAAGGTCTGGCTGGAAGCGGGCGGGAAATCGCCGATGGTGGTTTTCGACGATTACAGCGACATCAGAAAGGCCGCTCAGACCGCCGCCGCGGCTATTTTCTCCAATCAGGGTGAGGTCTGCATCGCGTGCTCGCGGCTGTACCTCCAGCGCTCGATCAAGGATCAATTCCTTGCCGAACTCAAAGAGGCTGCGAAGACCTACCAGGGCGGCGACCCCCTGGATCCGGATACGCGAATGGGAGCGCTGGTCGACAAAGCGCAACTGGATACGGTGTCCCGTTATATCCAGTCTGCGATCGATGACGGTGCAACCGTCCTGACCGGAGGTGTGCCGGATTACCTGGAAGGCCGGGGTTATTTTGTCGAGCCGACCATCATGGATGGCGCCAACAATGACATGCGGTTTGTGCAGGAAGAGATTTTCGGGCCCGTACTCGCGGTCTGCGAGTTCGGCGATGAAGACCAGGCGATTGAGCTGGCCAACGACAATCCCTACGGACTGGGCGCTTCAGTGTGGACCGACAACCTGTCACGGGCCCATCGGGTAAGCCGGAAGATCCAGAGCGGGATGGTCTGGGTGAACGGCTGGGGCGGGGGTGACTCCACCATGCCGTTCGGTGGTGTGAAAGCCTCCGGCAATGGCCGGGACAAGTCGCTGCATTCAATCGAGAAATACACCGATCTGAAAACCGTCTGGATCAGTCTCTAGGGTATTTACACGCAAACCGGCCCGCCAAGGGCCGGTGATCAGTCAATCATCCAGACTGTTCAGGTGTGAAATGAACTGGGTGAATATCTCGGCCTGTGTCGAGGTGTTCAGCCGGTTGTGAATGTTCTTTCGATGCACCTTCACCGTCCCGACACTGATCTTGAGATGATCTGCAATCGCCTGAGAGGAGTACCCTCGCAGTATCAGGTCGGTAATCTCCCGTTCCCGCTGAGTCAGCACCCCGCTGGCAAACGTTCGCAGCGCACGTTTCATGGGGCCATCCGACCGTCCGTATTGCAGATACTCGCGTGACTGGGACAGCCAGAATTGCCGCACGAGCGCGCTGAGGATCGGATAGAAATCGCTCAGGGCTTTGAGTTCATTGCGGGATATGCTGTCCAGTGCGGCCTTGCGGCCCAGTGTCAGGGTGCAGGTCACTTCGTCATCCAGCTGGATGATCAGATTGATTTCATCCACCAGGCCAAAGTCCTGGTAACAGGTCTGGAAATACTCGGTATCCCGGAACGAGTCGGGCATGATATCCGCGAGCCGGACCACCCCAGGGGCAACGCCGGATTTGATGGCATGGAAGAGCGGATCAAGCACATAGGCGTGGTTGATATACAGCTTCAGGGTGTCGCTTTGCTCTTCCGGTGCAGTGGGATACAGCAGGATAGGGCGCAACGATGCCTTGTACGCCATCATGATGAAAGTGTCGTAAAAACAGAGCGTTGAAAGAAACTCTTCAAGCACCGCCGGAAAGTTTCGAAGCCGCTGATGCTCGATCAGAACCGACACATTTTTCTGCCAGCTATCGCTGGCATTGATTCGACTGACTCGTTCTTTCATACCTGTCGGAACTGGCACCTCTTAACGCTGCTGATAAAGGCCATGACTCTGTAGGCTCGACACGCAACCCGATCATTAAGCGCGCAATCATCGCGGCAAATGGTTTGAACATCAACCACTGATTTCGACAACATTCCCTGAACCTGAATCCGATCAGGCAGGGGTAAAAGATGCCGCCCATCTACCCCCAGGGAGATAGTTACAGAGATAGGGCCGTGCTTTAGTGTTGGAACCTGAAATGAGCGAAAGCCTGAGCTGGAGAATCGGAATGACGTTAAAGATTGGCATCCTGGCCACCGGCATCACGCCGGACCCACTCATCAGCGAGTTCGGCTCGTTCGGTGATATGTTCGAGCGCCTGTTCGACCAGGCTGGCCATACCTTTGATTACGTCCATTTCGACGTGCGGGACGGGGAGTTTCCCGAGTCTTCAACCGTCTGCGACGGCTGGATCATCAGCGGGTCCAAGTCCAACGTATACGAAAATCTGCCGTGGATGCAGAAGCTCAAGGTGCTCATCCGTGAAATCTACCAGGCCGACAGGCCCATGCTGGGCATCTGCTTTGGCCACCAGATCATCGCCGACGCTTTTGGTGCCCACGTCCACAGATATCCTGGAGGATGGGGCGTGGGGCTTCACGAGTACTCCTTAACCAAAGACGTGCAGGGGCTGGGCCTGGCAGCCTCCAAGTTCACACTGAGCGTCATGCACCAGGATCAGGTTCTGGAAAAACCGGAGGCGGCTGAAATTGTTGCGGAATCCTCTTTCTGCCCCTTCGCCGTACTCCAGTACGACAACCGCATCCTTACCTTCCAGGCGCATCCGGAATTCGATATCACGTTCGAAACCCGCCTGGTGCAACACCTGCGCGGCCAGTCTGTTCCGGAAAGTGATGCAGACAAGGCACTTGAAGGGCTGACCGTGTCAGGAGCGTCCACCGACTCTCTGGCCATCGCACACTGGATGGCAGGATTCCTTCTCCGCAACCAGACAAAACCGGAAACCGAAAGCTCAAAAGGAGCGGTCGCTCACACCGGTTAAACCAGCGAGGGGTAGTCTCTCGCACGAAGCCGCCTCTTTGAGTTTCGCCATTTCGGTCCAATCGTATCCCGACGAGACCGCTAGTGAGGGCGAATATTCTGGTTCACACGGAACAGGTTCTCAGGGTCGTACTTGTTCTTTACCTCCACCAGTCGCTCGTAGGCAGCACCGTAGGCAAACTCAACCCGGTCCGTCTCATCCTGGGACAAAAAGTTTATGTAAGCGCCACTGCTGGCGTAAGGCTTGGCCGCCTCGAAGAATGCGCGCGCCCACCCCCGGCAGCGATCATCTTCCTCGGGCTTTTCCCAGCGGCCATGCACATTCATCACGTAGTTTGCGTCGCGACTTGAATAGGCCATGGCGTCGGCCGCTACCCGGCCTGTTGCTCCGCCAAGGGAACCTATGAAAATCTCGCAGTGAGGTGAGGGCAGTTTGCTACCGTAATCAATCAACACCTCAAGCACCTCATCCGTCAGTTTCACAAAGTTATGGGACTTCCAGTAATTCCGGGCCCCCTCCGTCAACAGCGGATCGAACGCCTGCTGCCAGTCGGCAAAGGGCTGCACCCCGACATGCTCACCGTGCGCGTCGCCAAATGAACGCAGCGGCTCAATCAGCTTCTGCCCAACGGCGGGATCACCCGCATAGCAAATAGCCAGAGCGACAATACGCTCACCATGGACCGACTCGGGCAGGAAGGGAAGCGGCGGAGCATGGCGCATCACCATCCATACATTGAGCTCATCCGGCATGGTTTCGGTGAATCTCGCAAACTGCGTCAGAACCGACTTGGCCTGGCCAAAGGGAAACACCATCAGCCCACTCAACAAATCCGGTCCCACCGGGTGCAACTTAAACTCGAAGCTGGTAACGATTCCGAAGTTACCTCCACCTCCTCGCAAACCCCAGAACAAATCCGGATTCTCTGAATCACTGGCGAGAATCATGCGCCCATCGGCGGTGACCACGTCAGCGGAAATCAGGTTATCAATAGTCATCCCGAACTTGCGACTAAGCCAGCCGAAGCCACCGCCCAGGGTCAGGCCGGCTACGCCGGTTGTGGAGTTAATACCCAGGGGCGTAGCCAGTCCATGAGACTGGGCCGCTGCGTCAAAATCTGCCAGCGTGCAGCCCGGGCCTACCAGGGCACGCCGGTTATCAGCATCGATCTCAACATCTTTCATTTGCGACAAATCGATCATAAGCCCGTCGTCGCAAACAGCGTTGCCTGCAATGTTGTGGCCACCGCCCTTGACCGACACCAGCATGCGCTGTTCCCGCCCAAAATTAACCGCCGCCACCACATCCTCGGCTGACTTACACCGGGCGATCAGCGCCGGTTTCCGATCAATCATCGCGTTCCAGATCTGGCGCGCATCGTCGTAACCGGAATCCGCCGGTTCGAGCACAGAGCCTCCGAACAGCCCCCTGAAGGCGTCAACGGTTGTTTGTTGTAGTTCAGACATGACCTTCTCCTTCCCCGAAAGGACGTTGGTGTTGATTGTGTACCCATCCTGGGGAAACGCCAGCGAGGCATTAGACTGATTCAGACTTATGGGGGAATCATTAAACGGTTTCCGTCAAATGGACGGGAAACGCGGGAGGCGGTCGTTCTTTTTCAGGCGCAACAAGGACAAATACGCCCCGACCCCTCTTACAACTCGTATTTACTGTGGCGCAAACGACTATTGTTAGTATTAGAGGATGGATTCAGGCGGACGGTTCATCCGCAGGTAATAGGCTGCCACCCTTGGCTTGCGGGTTATTAGGGTGCCTTGAAGGGAAGAGATCGAATCATGCCCATCGCAAACTGCGTCGTGAACGAGGATTCTGGGGGTGCCATCCCGAACCTTGTGGAACTGTGGGCTCAGGCCTCCGGTGTCGATTCGAAGGAAATGACCCTCAATGTGATTCGGGCCGATGCCCAGGTTGGCCGCCATTATAGCGTAATGGCAACCTTATACCTGCCCTCGGCCTGGCCAGAGGACAGGGTGATTTCGCTTCAGACCGGTCTGGCTGTCGCCTTATCCGATGGGCTCGGGCAACCACTGGAGAAGATTCATGTGTTGACACTCATTGTTGGATCCGGCCACGTGGTCGAAGATGGAAAGGTGCAAAACTGGGATTCGTGAGCGCTTTTGCTCTCTGGATCAACCGACCGGGCGTGCCCCGTGAAGCCTGTGCCCATACCGGGTTGCGACGCTGGCGTGTTCCGGGCGGCGAAAAAATTTTCAGCAGAAAGGTGAATGATGAACCCCAAACTGACGTCCGAGATAACCTGTCCGGAGTGCGGGCACCGGGAAGTGGAAACCATGCCAGAAGATGCCTGCCAGTATTTCTATGAATGCAAACACTGCAAAGCACTGATCAAGCCCAAGCAGGGCGATTGTTGTGTGTTTTGCTCCTATGGCGACACCCCGTGCCCGCCCATTCAGCTTGATCAATCCTGCTGCTGATTCGCAGCCTCGAATCATTGACGACGCAAGCCAACGAGTGATTGAAGAGCGTCCGGCTGCACTTGTCAGTGAGATTCCGAGCTTCCTGCAGGGCACATCAGGGCGCTAAATCATTGGCAAAAGGCACGGCCGAACTGAGGAGCAAGCTGTTTTAAACGGATTGGTTTATGAATCCACACAGTGATGAGCGAATCGTCGACTCCTGGGAGAAGAACGCAACCCAGTGGGCTGCGACGGTGCGAAACAGGAAAGTCGAAAGCCGGAAGCTGGTTACCGACAAAGCCATTGTCGAATCCATACTGAGTCATTCACCCGAATCGGTTATGGATGTTGGCTGTGGAGAGGGATGGCTCATCCGAGAGCTTGCGCCGGGGGTACCCCACCTGGCTGGAGTCGATGTGGTGCCTGAACTCATCGAGCTGGCCAGAACGGCTGGTGGAGGAAGCTTTCTGGCCGCCTCATACGAGGAGGTTGCGGCCGGACGGATTGAAGGCGCGTTTGACGTGGTCGTCTGCAATTTTTCCCTCCTCGGCAAGGAGTCGGTAGAGGCCTTGTTTGGTGCTGTACCCGGGTATCTGAAATCAGGTGGGGTATTCATTGTGCAAACGCTGCACCCTGTCGTCGCAAACGATCAGGCCTACGTTGACGGCTGGCGGGAAGGTTCCTGGGATGGCTTTGGGTCAGAATTTGTTGATCCAGCCCCCTGGTATTTCCGAACCCTCGAAAGCTGGGTGGCGCTGTTTTCAGACAACGGCTTAAGGCTGGCTTCGATGAGGGAGCCGCTGCACCCCGACACAGGCAAGCCGGCATCGGTCATCTTTACCGGCGAGGTCATACCCCCATCGAACTTCTGAGGTAGGTGTCGAGAATAAGGAGGCTGCGTGAAGTATTTTGCTTATGGTTCGAATATGTCACTCCCCAGACTGAAACAACGGGTTCCCAGTGCCCAACGCATAGGGATGTTTACCCTTGTTGAGCACTCGCTGCGGTTTCACAAGCACAGCAAAATAGACGGGTCTGCGAAGTGCGACGCACTGTTTACCGGAAATCCGGATGACTCCGTCATTGGCGCCGTGTTCGACATACTGGAGCACGAGAAGGGCAGGCTCGACCTGGTTGAAGGTTTGGGTTTCGGCTATCGGGAAAAGCAGGTAACGGTAACCGATGCGCAGGGGTATTCCCTTGAAGCGTTTACCTATTATGCGACGAGCACAGATTCATCCCTGCTGCCGCACTCCTGGTATGTACACCATGTGGTGCAAGGCGCCATCGAAACCGGGGTTCCCGCCGCATACCTCAATGCCATCACAGCAATCGAAAGTCAGGAGGATCCGGATAGAGGCAGAGACGCCAGGGAGCGAGCCATTCACGGTAAATGATCAAAAAGGAAGGGAAGATTTGCCAGACAGAGCCGACCCCTGCCTGGCAAGAAGGAGCGCGATCAGGCGACCGCGTATCCGAGGATAAGAAGGGTAATGAAGGCCATGGCTGCGCCAATCAGCGCGTACGGAATCTGTGTCAGACCGTGTTGCATCGGTGTACAGCCAGAGCCGGTGGACGACAGAACCGTGGAGTCACTGAAGAAGCAGGCATGGCTGCCAAACGCGGAGGCAGACAGCAAAGCACCTACGGTCAGCGGCATCGACACGCCCATCGCCATGGCCATCGGAATCACGATGGGCAGGGAAACCACGAACACACCCCAGCTGGACCCCGTTGCGAACACAACTGCAGCCATGGACACGAACACCATTGCCGGCAACAGAGCCGGGGAAAGGTACGGCGTGATGGTGTCGATGATGTAGGTGGTCATACCCAGCTGGTCGTTAATCTCCTTGACCATAAAGCCCGCTGCCACCACGGCGATCGGGTGCAACATCACCTTGAAGCCATCCAGCATGGCATCGGCCAGCTGGCCAAAGCTCATCAGGCGCTGCCAGAAATACAGGACCATGGTGAAGCCTGAAGCGACCAGCGCGCCCAGCAGCAGATCAATCTCGTAGTAAATGCTGGCCGTTACCAGCACGGCCATTGGCAGAATGAAGTTCATCATGCCAACCAGCACCGGCGGGCGCTTCACGTGAGAGGTGTCAAAACCGATGGATTCCACGCCATCCGGAATGGGCTGACCCTTCTGAGCACGGAGTTCCGCTGCTTTCATAGGGCCAATATCCTTCAGCTTGCCGGTAGCGACCAGCAGAACCACGATCAGTGCCGCCCAGCCGTAGGCCATGTAAGGAATGGCTTCGATGTAGAGGGACATACCCTGGCCCTCGGCCACCGCACCGTTTTCTTCCAACAGGGCACCGAAGTAAACCGCCCAGGTGGACAGCGGAACCAGAATGCAGACCGGCGCCGCGGTGGAATCCACCAGGAACGCCAGCTTTTCCCGGGAAATGCGGAAGCGGTCGGTGAGGTTTTTCATGGATGCCGATACGGCCAGGGAGTTCAGGTAATCGTCAATGAACACGGCCAGCCCGAGGAAGGATGTGGTCAGCATGGTCCCGCGCTTGGTCTTAACCCGCTTGGCGAGGAATTCACCAAAGCTAAGAACGCTGCCGCCGCGCTCCAGGATGTTGATCAATCCACCCATCATCCCGCACACCAACACAATCCAGGCGATAGTTTCGTTCTGCACCACACCCATGGACAGATCGCCCAGACTGGTGATCAGTGTCGTTGGCTCGAGCAGGAGCAGGCCGGCAATGATACCGGCAAAAATGGATTCCAGAGGCTTCTTGGTCTTGATCGCGACGAGCACGATCAACAATGACGGCAACAAACTCACAAAGCCGTAGGACTCGCCATCGGCATACTGTGAGGACAGATAGGCGAAACCGGCCATGATGGAGCCGTATGCGAGAATGGAGGACAGAGGGCCCTTCTGGCGAGATTCCTCCGCCTGATCTTCGATCGGAGGGTATCCGCTGAGGGTTTGCGAAGCGTCATGTGTCATTTCTGTACCCATGGTTTGTTTTTTTAGGGAATTGCGGCGATTTGCTCGCCGCAGTGACTACAGGTCATGGCGGTGCGTCGGGCCCCGGGGGTGGCCCGTTTTCACGTCCGTACCTTAAACACCCAGTTGGTCGCGCAGGTTGTAGTACCAGGCACCCATTGCCGTGAATGGAATCCTGAACAGGCGACCACCAGGGAAGCTGTATTGGGGCAGGCCAGCGAACACATCAAAGCTCTCAGCCTGACCGCGGATGGCATCGCTGATGACCTTGCCAGCGAGGTGTGAACAGGTCACACCGTGGCCGCTGTAGCCCTGGGCGTAATAGACATTGCTGCCAATTCGCCCGAACTGCGGCAGGCGCATCAGAGTCAGAAGGAAGTTGCCGGTCCAGGCGAAGTCAACCTTGGTTCCCTTCAGTTCAGGGAAGGTCTTCAGCATGTTGGGAACGATCAGAGACTCGATCTTGCTGGGTTCCCGGGCTCCGTAGGTCACGCCACCGCCATAGATGAGGCGTCCGTCACCGGACAGGCGGTAGTAGTCCAGCAGATAGTTGCAGTCCTCGACGCAGTTGTCCTTCGGCAGGAGCTTTTTCTGAACCGATTCAGGCAGCGGTTCGGTGGTAATCACCTGGGTACCGCAGGGCATCGCCTTGGCTTCCAGCTTAGGCAGCAGGCCATTGAGGTAGGCATTGCCAGCCACCAACACGTAATCGGCAGTCACACTGCCCGATTCAGTCTTCACTACGGCCATGGAACCTTCCTGAACCTCCAGCGCCGGCGTACCTTCGTAAATGGTGCCACCCAGCGATTCCAGTGCAGCGGCTTCGCCCAGCACCAGGTTCAGCGGGTGGAAATGTCCACCGGTGTTATCCAGCAATCCGCCGGCATACCGGTCAGAGCCCACATGAGCCTTGATCTGATCGGCATCCAGCAGCTCCAGGCCCTTGTGGCCATGGGCCTCCCACAGCGCTTTCTTTTCCTCGAGTTCCCGGAACTGACGGTTGTTGCAAGCGGCGAAAACACCGCCTTCTTTCAGATCGCACTGGATGTTGTAGTCCTTGACGAAGCGACGAAGAATCCGGCCACCCTCGAAGGCCATTTGCCCCATCTCTTTGCCGACGTTCTGGCCGTAATGCTTCTCGATAAAATCGATGTCACGGCTGTAGCTGTTCACGATCTGGCCACCGTTACGGCCTGAGGCGCCGAAACCGATACGGCTGGCCTCGAGCACGACGACGCGATAGCCGGCTTCCGCCAGGTGCAGGGCGGTGGACATGCCGGTGTAACCGGCACCGATGATGCAGATGTCGGTCTTGATGTGGTCTTTCAGGGATGGGCGCATCCGGGTGTCATTGGCGGAGGCCGCATAGTAGGAACTGGTATGAGAAATCACTGTCACGATGTTGCTCCCGAAACCGCAGGGCATTGTAGAGTTTTCCGAAGGCCCGACAATGCGGTGTCGTACCTTTGGCTGTTATTGTCCACAACGTTACGAGTTCGGAGCGCCGGGCTATATACCCCCCAGGGGATATTTTGCAGGAATCCGGCTGTTTTCTGGCCTTAACAACGAAAAACGCCACCCCGAAGGGTGGCGCTGAAACCTGGATTTAATCAGCTGAGAGCGCTGAAGCAGCGGTCCAGGATATCCATGCTTTCATCGATCAGATCGTCGGAGATGGTCAGTGCCGGCAGGAACCGCACCACATTTCCACGGATACCACAGGAAAGCAGGATCAAGCCCTGACTGGCGGCCTCGGTGATGAGTGCCTTGGTCAGTTCCGGGTCCGGCTTGTTGACGTCGCCATCAACCACCAGCTCCATGGCGATCATGGAACCCAGATTCCGAACATCGCCGATGCGCGCGGGGAACCGCGCCTGCAACTGCTGCAGGCGACCAACCATGCGCTGGCCAATTTCCAGGGCCCGCTCGCACAGCTTTTCTTCCTCGATGACATCCAGCACAGCCAGGGCTGCCGCACAACCAATGGGCGAACCACCGTAGGTGCCACCAAGACCGCCCGGGGCGGGCTGGTCCATGATCTCAGCCTTGCCCACCACGGCGGCAATCGGGAAGCCGCCGGCGATGCCTTTTGCCATGGTCATCAGGTCCGGCTCCACGCCGGAATACTCGGTCGCAAACATGCGGCCGGTCCGTGCGAAACCAGTCTGGATTTCATCGGCGATCAACAGAATACCGTGCTCGTCACAGCGCTTGCGCAGTGCCTGCATGAACTCGGCTGGCGCCGGGTAGAAGCCACCTTCGCCCTGGACAGGTTCGATGATAATGGCAGCAACTCGGCTAGGCTCGATGTCGCACAGGAACAAGTCGTCCAGAGCGGCCAGTGATTCCTCTACGGATACGCCGTGATAAGCGTTGGGGTAGGGCGCGTGGAAAATCTCAGCCGGGAACGGACCAAAACCCGCTTTGTACGGCTTGACCTTGCCGGTCAGCCCCATGGTCAGGTTGGTGCGTCCGTGGAAGCCACCCTTGAACGCAATAACCCCGGAACGACCGGTGTAGGAGCGAGCGATTTTTACGCAATTCTCAACCGCTTCTGCCCCCGTGGTTACGAACATGGCTTTTTTGGGCGTAGAGCCCGGGGCGATCTCGGTCAGCTTCTCAGCCAGTTCAACCGCCGATTCGTAAGGTGTTACCATCAGACAGGTGTGGCTGAAGCGCTCAACCTGGCCCTGTACGGCGGCCTGGACCTTCGGGTGGTTGTGGCCAGTGTTGGTGACGGCAATGCCGGCACCCAGGTCAATGAACCGCTTGCCCTCTACGTCCCAGATTTCAGCATTGCGCGCCTTGTCCACGTAAACAGGGTGAAGGGCACCCTGTCCCTGGGCCATGGCGGCAGCACGACGTTCGTGAAGAGTTTGATTGGACATAAACACAGTCTCCTTAATTCGTCATCAGTGGGTCAGCCAATGCCGCCCATGCACAGGTATTTGATTTCGACAAAGTCATCGATGCCGTAGCGGGAACCCTCGCGTCCGATACCGGACTCCTTCATGCCACCAAACGGTGCCACTTCGGTGGAAATGAGCCCCTCGTTAATCCCAACCATGCCGTATTCGAGCGCTTCTGCCACGCGCCAGACGCGGCCGATGTCACGGCTGTAGAAATAAGCTGCCAGGCCAAAGGGCGTGTCATTGGCCATGGCAATGGCTTCAGACTCTTCGGTGAACCGGAACACCGTCGCCACCGGGCCAAAGATTTCCTCACGGGCAATGGCCATGTTGGGCGTAACGCCGGCCAGAACCGTTGGCGGGTAGAAGTTAGGGTTATCCGGTGTGCTGCCGTGCTCGAATGTGACGCGGGCGCCATCAGCGATAGCATCGTCGACAAGGCCACGTACCTTGGATACAGCCTTGTCGTTGACCAGCGGGCCGATGGTTACGCCATCCGCAAAGCCATCGCCCACGCTCAGGGCCGCGACCGCAGCGTTGAGTTTTTCAACAAACACATCGTGAATACCGGCCTGAACCAGAATCCGGTTGGTGCATACACAGGTCTGGCCGGCATTGCGGAATTTCGATGCCATCAGTCCGGCGATCGCTGCATCCACATCCGCGTCATCAAACACGATGAAGGGGGCGTTGCCACCAAGCTCCAGCGAGACTTTCTTGACGGTATCTGCGCACTGGCGCATCAGCAGCTTGCCAACCGGGGTGGAGCCGGTGAAAGACAGCTTGCGAACGCGTGAATCTTCACACAAGGTACGCCCGACCTCGGGCGCCTGCAGGGTCGTCACGACATTCACCACGCCTGCCGGAATGCCTGCCTGACGGCTCAGTTCCGCCAGAGCCAGCGCACACAGCGGGGTATCCTCGCCAGGTTTGATGACCACGGTGCAGCCAGCCGCCAGGGCCGGTGCGACCTTCCGGGTGATCATGGCGATCGGGAAATTCCACGGCGTGATCGCAGCCACAACACCGATAGGTTGCTTGATGGTCACGATGCGCTTGTCTGGCCCGTGGGCAGGAATGACGTCGCCGTAGATTCGCTTCGCTTCTTCGGCGAACCATTCGACGAAGTTCGCACCGTAGGCCACTTCACCCTTGGCCTCGGCCAGTGGCTTGCCCTGTTCGCTGGTCATGATGCGGGCCAGGTCTTCCTGGTGGCGCATGATCAGGTCGAACCAGCGGCGCAAAAAGCTCCCCCGTTCTTTGGCTGTTAACGCTTGCCACGGGGCCAGCGCAGCCTCGGCGGCGTCAATCGCGTTGCGGGTTTCTTCTGCGCCCAGATCCGGGACATGAGCCAGGGTTTCACCCGTGCTCGGGTTAAACACCGGGAACTTGTGTGCCTTGGCGGCAGAAACCCATTCACCGTTGATAAAGGCAAGCTCCCGGAACAGGCCGGGCTCATTCAGCTTGAGTGACATAAACGACTCCATAAACGACGAAAATTCAGTGTCCTTGGTTTTCCGGGATGGTAAGTTCGGGAGTAAGTGTGATAAATGTCATTCTTTCGATGTAAACGTTGAAGGCCATCAAACAATGAAGAAAGACCTCAAGGTCAGCCTCGGGCAGGTCGGCGACTACGAGATCCGATTGCTTAAAGTGTTCGAGGCGGTGGTGGAAAGCGGCGGGTTCTCGGCCGCCGAGAGCGAACTGAGCATAGGTCGCTCGACCATCAGCACTCATATTGCCAAGCTGGAAGACCGGCTGAACCTGAGACTCTGCCGGCGAGGGCGGGGCGGCTTTTCCCTCACTGAGGAGGGCATCGAGGTCTATGAGCTGATGAAAGGACTGTTTTCGGCGATGGAATCGTTCCGGTCCGGCGTCAACGCCCTGCATGTCCGCCTGACCGGGGAGCTGCGCATCATTGCCAGCGACGCCATCTATATGGACCCGCAATCCAAACTGCCGGAGGCCATTGCCCGGTTTTCAGAGGCGGCACCGGATGTGAACGTCCTGCTGGATGTAAAAGCGCTTAGCGACATCGAGCGCATGGTATTGAATGATGAAGCCGATATCGGACTGATCCCGTTCCATAGGGAACTGACCGGCCTTGAATACACCCAGTTGTACGCCGACCACTTTCACCTGTACTGTAGCCGCGCTCATCCGTTGTATGACACCTTGCCCGAAGAGCTTTCGCTCGAAGCTGTTCTGGCGAGCAAGGTGGTACACGCGGGCATCCATACCAGCCCGGAAGTAGGCGCGCAGCTGGCTGACATGAACAAGGCGGCTATTTCCTATTTTTACGAAGCTCGCCTCGCCATGATCCTGTCTGGGGCCTACATCGGCTTTATGCCGGATACCTATGTCGAGCCTTATGTGGCTGCGGGGGAGTTGAGGGCACTGGCCCCTGAGATTAAACAGTACTCCCTGGGCGTCGCCGCGATCACGCGCACCCACGGACGGACAAACCGGGCACGGGAGCTGTTTCTCAGCATCCTCAATGAGTCCGACTCAAGCGCGCCCATTTGACGGCAGAGGCAGATCCCAGCTAAAGCCGCGAAAGAAATTACGCACAAAACGGAGTATTTAAATCTACACTGAACCAAGGAGTCCTTGCTTTGAGCGGAGCTCCGCAACCGATAGACCTATCGGGTGACCCTATGTCTGTATCCGTATTTGATCTGTTCAAAATAGGGATTGGCCCGTCAAGCTCACACACCGTGGGCCCAATGATCGCGGCCGAAAGATTTGCCAGGCAAATCGAAAGCGAGGGCGCTATTGGGAAGGTGAAACACCTCCAGGTAGACCTGCTTGGCTCGCTGAGCGCTACCGGGATTGGGCATGGTACCGATCTGGCCGTTGTCATGGGCCTGATGGGGCAGCGCCCGGACACCATTGACCCCGGCATCATTCGCCCAACCGTCGATAAACTCAAAGAAAACGAAACGCTTCACCTCCTCGGCCAGCACCCAATCCCGTTCGAATGGAACCGGGACCTGCGCTTTCTTGACGAAACCCTGCCATATCACCCGAACGCCCTTCGTTTTCGTGCCCTTGATGAGCAAAACCGGACCCTGAGCGCCAACACCTTCTATTCAATTGGGGGCGGCTTTGTACTGGAGGAAAGTGAAGCGCGGGAGGGAAGCTCACTGGTACCTGAAACCAAGGTGCCATACGCCTTCAGCCGGTGCACGGAATTACTGGACCTGTGTGAGAAACATCACTTACGAATCAGCCAGCTGGTCATGGAAAACGAGAAGACCTGGCGCTCCGAGCAGGACATTCGCAAAGGACTTGCGACCATCTGGGCGGCCATGAAGGACTGCATTGAAACCGGTCTTACCAGGGAAGGTCCTCTGCCCGGGGGATTAGCCATCGAGCGGCGGGCAAAGGGGCTTTACCGGGCGCTGCAAAGCAGTGAACAGCCCAACGTTATCAGCTCCACCCTGGGTGCGATGGATTGGGTCAATCTCTACGCGTTAGCGGTGAACGAGGAAAACGCCTGTGGTGGACGGATGGTTACTGCCCCCACAAATGGTGCCGCTGGCATCATCCCGGCAGTATTGATGTACTACATGGAGTTTGAGCCCAAGGCCTCCGAAAAACACGTTGTCGACTACTTCCTGGCCGCAACCGCTATTGGTACGCTGTGCAAGGAAAACGCCTCCATTTCCGGGGCCGAGGTAGGGTGCCAGGGCGAAGTCGGCTCGGCCTGCGCCATGGCGGCAGCCGGTTTGTGCGAGGTACTGGGTGGCTCGCCTGAACAGGTAGAAAACGCCGCCGAGATCGGACTGGAACACAATTTGGGCCTGACCTGCGACCCGGTGGGCGGCCTGGTTCAGGTACCCTGTATAGAACGAAACGCAATCGCCGCGGTGAAGGCGATCAATGCCGCACAAATGGCTTTAAGAGGTAGCGGCAAGCACTTCATATCCCTGGATAAAGTGATAAACACAATGCGGGAAACAGGCAAGGACATGCAGGACAAATACAAGGAAACCTCCCGCGGCGGGCTTGCGGTCAACACGACCGAATGCTGACACTCACTACCCCAATCCACGCAATACCCTGAACCGAAAAAGCGAGACAACGTTATGAACGTGATCATCATTGGCGCGGGCATTATGGGAACCACATTCGCCACGCTGGCCAAAGAGATGGCACCGAACCTGGACGTCACGATTCTGGAGAGGCTGGACGGTCCCGGAGCGGGAAATTCCTGGGTCTTCAACAATGCCGGCACCGGGCATGAAGCGAACTGCGAACTGAACTACACACCCGTGGACGAAGAGGTGATTTCCGTTGAAAAGGCGCTGAAAATTCACGCCCAGTTCAATGTCGCCAAGCAATTCTGGGCTTACCTTGTCGAAAAAGGCGCCATCAAAGATCCGTCAACGTTTATCAACCGCACCAAACACTGCACCATCGTTTCCGAAACGGCCATTAACGAACTGCGCCTTCGATTCAAGGAAATGTCGGCCCATCACTTCTTTGAGGAGATGCGCTATTCAGAGGATTTCGACGAGATTAAGAGCTGGATTCCTTACACCATGGAACACCGGCCTCGCCATGAAAAAATGGCCGCTACCAGCATCGAAACCGGCACCGACGTGAATTTCGGCGCGCTCACTGAACAAATGGCAACGTACGCTGAAAACGAGCTTGGGGTAAAAATCGAATACGGCACCCATGTGAGGCGCGTGCACCGCAGCCCTTCGGGGAGCTGGCTTATTGAGACCGACAGCAGGGGAGAGTCGGTGCAGTACAAGGCTGATGTCCTGTTTGTGGGGGCAGGCGGAGGCGCCTTCCCACTGCTGAAGAAAAGCCATCAGCCATTTGGACGCAGATTTACAGGATTCCCCGTGGGTGGCCGGTTCCTGCAGGCGCCGATTACCGCCGAGCAGGCCGAACATTACTGCGCAAAAACCTATGGCAAGGCGAAAGTCGGTGCCCCCCCCATGTCTGTGCCGCACTTGGACTTGCGGGTCGCTAACGGCCGGCATTATCTGCTGTTTGGGCCATTTGCCTCGTTCAAGCCCGTCCTTGAGAAAGGACGCGGCTTTTTCGATTACCTCAAATCGATGCGCCTCCACGACATTCCGGGCCTGCTGAACGTCACCTTCGAACACTTTCCCCTGGTCAAATACCTGGTATCCGAAACCTTCAAGGGCGAAAAAAGCATGCTGGAGGAGCTGGAAAATTTCGCGCCCGGCATCAGCAAACAGTTTGACTGGAAGCCAGTTGAAGCCGGCCAGCGGGTTCAGATCATCAAGGACGGGGACCTCCAGATGGGCACCGAGATCATCGTGTCCAGCGACAAAAGCTACGGGACATTATTGGGCGCCTCACCGGGCGCTTCTGTTTCGCCGGAGGTAATGCTGCGCGCGCTCGAACGCATGCTGCCCCAGTTTGTATTGAAAGACGACGCAAAGAAAAAGCTGCACGAGATATTTCCTGAGGCCGACCTGGACACGCTCATCAACAACCCGGCCCGATACAGGAAGATCCGGGATGCGGTCAACGAACGGCTTGGAATAACGGTAGCGGCGACCGAAGCGGAGGCAGCGACGTCCTGACGCTCGCAAACCTTTTCGACACACCCGGAACCAGGTCAGGGAAGAGCACTAACTCAAGAATGGACAACCATGAATAAACCGGGCCATGCGGCCATCCTTTGCTTGCTCGCATTGACAGGCTGCGGGTCTACCAACAACGTACCGCCGTCGGGCATCGAATTCAGGCTCGACGGCTGCCCACCACTTCTGAACTGTGCTTCCAGCGAGTCTGATGTGAGCCGGTATCAGGTGGACCCCATCGAACTCACCGAACCATTGACGCCTTCATCCTGGCAACGCATCCAGGAAGTTGCGCTGGCGTTGCCGGGAGCGTCGCTTCAGGAGTCCCGGTACGGATACCTACGCATCACCTGTTACAGCGAACTGTTCGGATTTCCGGATTACCTGGAGATTCTCGCCAGCCAGGATCAAAAAACTCTCAACGTTCGGTCCCAGTCGCTGCTCGGCATCTACGATATGGGCGTTAACCGAAAGCGGGTGAACCTGCTGAGAGAGAGCCTCTCCAATAGAGGACTGGCCGCAGAATAGATCCTGCACACGGAGAGAGTCGCTGCGATTAGCGTTCTCAGCCTGAATAAAGCTCACTCGTATCTGAACTGCCTCCACCCCCGGAAAAGGGGAATAGCGATCTGCGATAGGAGCGCCGTACCCCAGATCAGGTTGCCGATCACCGAAGGCACGTGGGGCACAATATAAAAGCAACTTATGGCAATAACTATTCCTGTGAGACGCACGTCGCCGCGCCCAAACTCCGAGGCAACCCGGTGCTCGACGACAGACCTGAGTACCCAGAGCATGGCAATGTAACCCGCCAACCCAAAACATCCGATGGCTGCATATTTGGTCGGGTAGGGCTCCCAGAACCCCACCTTCACCTCGGCAGCCAGCGCAACGCCAACCATAACGCCGCAGAGCATCAGCGCAAGATGCCCGAGCCACCATTTGACCAGCGTAGCTGGCCTTTCGTCCCTGGTTTTACCGTTGCCGATGAAGTCAAAGTAAAGCCAGCACATCACGAACATCGCGATGCCACCCCATACGAAATTGAACAAAACGTCGGGTGAAACTTTATAAATACCTTTTTCCGAGAGGGTCACCACCAGTTTAAAAAAACCCTCGCCAAGCACGATCAAGGTCAGTAACGAAAAACGCTCCGCCATATGCCCCTGACGCGGAAAGAAACGGGGAAAGCGGAGAACAGAGATTCCGGGAACCATATAAACCACCTGGGTGGCTACCATCGCAGCGGCAAAAACCCAGAAGCAGTAGGGCTTTGGCAGGAACGCCGTGCTTCCGAAAATAACGGCGAATATTGAGAAGTTTCTGATTTGCTCTGCGCACATTGGACACATCGTCCCGTTGGCACGCCCTGATCTGAAGTAAAGAAAGGCAAGCAACACGCGGTTCACCGCAAAACCGAGCGCAAAGTAGGTCCAGCCCTTGCTTTCGATGGCCGGGATGGCCGCTGCCATGAACATCACCGTACAAATCATCACCGACATAATGATCCGGTGCCAGATGTCGGTGCTCACATAGATAGAGTTGAAAATACTGAGCTCACCCCACGCATACCAGAGCGCCACAAAAAGCCCGGTAAAGATCAGAAAACCATCTACATCCAGGTTTTCGGACAAGTAGTTTCCAAGGAGAAATATGGTGACCACATGAATCAGGTCGTAAAACAATTCAGTCCAGTGAACGTGATCATTCGGCTGCCCAAGGTCCTTGTGATGCTGCGGCTTTCGCCACATCGGGTGGTCATGCAATGCCATAAAGCCGCTCATTTTCAGGTCGTTGTATTAAGGTTTGGGAGCCCGAAATCAATTACTCAGGTGACTTAAAGTTAAACCCGGTAGCGGGTCGGGGCTAGTCTAAGCTGAGAACAACCATTAAAGATGGACTCGTTTTCGCGAAGCATGGGGGAGGCTTTTTACCAATGAAACCGGTCATTGCCGACATCAAACCGGCGAAAGTCAGCTTAAAGAAAGGTGAAGATTACTATTTCTGCGCCTGCGGTCGGTCGTCAAACCAGCCTTTTTGCGACGGTTCGCACGCAGGCACTGACTTCAAGCCTCAGAAGTTCTCGCCGGACGACGACGGAGATGCGTTCCTGTGTCAGTGCAAACACTCCTCTTCAACACCCTATTGCGATGGCACTCACAAGAAATTCAGCGAATCTGAAAAGGGACAGCAGGGCCCCGGGATTGAAGAACCAAAATCTGGAGCGCCTTCCGCAAAGGCCACACAGGAGGAGCCCACGGTAGAGTTTATTCATGAACTGGCGCGGGAAGGGTTGTCGAAGATGGGGCACCACGGTCCAATGACAGCCATGGGCGTTCCACGTCATGAATTACCACACTGGGACGACCTTCAGCTCCTGACCGCCCAGATGGCAACCAAACCGCTAATGGAGGATGTTGAGGTCGCAACGGAAGTAGTGATTGGTCCCAATGCCCGAAAACCACTCAAGCTCAAAATCCCTCTGTTCGTTTCCGACATGAGCTTTGGCGCACTGAGCGAAGAAGCCAAGCTGGCCCTTGCCAAGGGGGCTGAAATGGCCGGAACCGGGATCTGCTCCGGCGAAGGCGGCATGCTGCCTGATGAGCAGCAGGCAAATTCACGGTATTTCTATGAATTAGCCAGCGCCCGGTTCGGTTACGACGAGTCACAGATTTGCAAGGTGCAGGCCTTTCATTTCAAAGGCGGGCAGGGTGCCAAAACCGGCACCGGGGGACACTTGCCAGGCAATAAAAACGTCGGCCGGATATCGGAAGTTCGAGGTATTCCGGAGGGTGAGCCGGCCATTTCACCCCCGACCTTTACAGAGCTCCGCACCACCACGGATTTCAAGGAGTTCGCTGACCGAGTTCGGGAGTTAACCGACGGAATACCCATCGGATTCAAGCTGAGCGCGAACCATATTGAGGAGGACATCCAGTTTGCGCTGGATGCGAGCGCCGATTACATCATCCTGGATGGCCGAGGCGGTGGCACCGGTGCTGCACCAGAAATATTCCGCGACCACATCAGCGTGCCAACCATTCCCGCGCTGGCCAGAGCACGAAAGTATCTGGACGAGAACGATCCCACCGGCAAGGTATCACTTATTATCACCGGTGGCCTCCGGGTGCCCACCGATTTCGTGAAGGCGCTTGCCCTCGGGGCTGATGCGGTAGCCATAGCAAACAGTGCGATGCAGTCCATTGGCTGCGTTGCTGCAAGAATCTGCAACACCAATAACTGTCCCGCAGGCATAGCGACGCAGAAAGCCGATTTGCGACAGCGCCTGAACGTCGATCGTTCCTCTGTACAGCTCAGAAATTTCCTGGAGGCCTCGACTGCATTGATGAAAGTTCTTGCCAGAGCCTGCGGCCACGATTCGCTGGAGAAGTTCACGAGATCCGACCTGACCACATGGAAACGGGATATGGCATTTTTATCCGGTGTCCGTTTCGCGGGGGTGGTAGCACCAGATTAATCCAGAGCTTTTAAGAAAGAGGGGGCCTGTATTGCGTGTTAATCTGGCACCCGGCAGTTTGATGGCGAATGTTGGCGGATATGTGCGACCGTAGCCACCCGGCGCCATTGCTATTGTGCAGGCGTTCTGGTGAAACTCATTACCGGGCAGCCCACAAACGTGCCCCAAACAAATTTCAAAAGGACAGGACGCTCGACCGTGAATGAAAGCCCCTCAAAAACCAAAACCAGTTTTTACAGGCGCCTGTATATTTCCTGGTTGATCAGCTCGGGAACCAACAGCGTTCCTGCGATTATTGAGGCCACGGGCATGCCTCGCCGAACGGCACAGGACACGATTAACGCGCTTCATGAAATCGATGTCCATATAGAGCACGTGGGGTCCACGAAGGCCGGGCACTATGAAGTGAAAGATTGGGGGGCCATAAATCCGGAGTGGCTCGCGACCAACGTCGAGCGCCTGCGGGAAACGCTGGGTTATCCGCCGCTGGCCAGCTAACTCTGCCAGAATGGCATTACCGACGAACAGTGTCCGCCTATACCCCCGGATTTATGGTAATAGGATCGTGCGAAGTTACTCGTACGTCGCTCTGAATCTTACTTATCGGCGAGCTTGCCAAAGGCGAAACGCAGCGCGAGCGCTAAAGCAAAAAATCCAGTCAGACCACCGAACAAGGTAACAACCGGAATCAGGTTTGCCATGAGTTTGTAAGCCTCCATTGATTAAGTGTGAGCAGCATCCACTCAAGTGATTAGCGTGCAACATGTGAATAACCTAATTTTACTGAAAAATGCACAAAAATGAGTATGAGATAACCAGTACGCGCCGAACTAACTCTTCATCTCCGCCTATCTAAAATTCATCCCAATACGGCGGATCGCCAAAATAACCATCGATGAAATCTATAAAACTCCGAACCTTGCTGGCCAGCAGCTGACGGTGCGCATAAATCGCGTAGAGCGCCATGGGTTCGGGCTCATAGTCTGGCAGAACCACCTGTAGCTGTGCTTTTCGTATGGCAGCACCCGCGATAAACGTTGGCTGCAGAGCAATGCCTGCGCCAGAGATGGCTGCAGCCACGAGCACATCACCGTTATTACTGACCATGCTCAAAGGCTGCCGGTTACGCTGCAAGCACTTGAGGGCAGAGCCGCCAAGACCGGGATCCATGTAGCTGTAGTGAAGATAATGATGGTCGATCAGATCCATGGGTTGCTCCGGCGAGCCATGACGTTGCAGGTAGTCCGGAGAGGCGCACAACACGACTCGCACAGGTGCAATGCGTTTGGCGATGAGCGACGAGCTTCTCAAGTGCCCTATGCGCAGAGCAATGTCGAACCCTTCCTCAACGATATCCACTTTTCGATCGTTTAATTGCAGATCTACCTTAACCCCGGGATGGGCTTGCTGAAACGCACTCAACAGGGGAGCCATATGGTGAATGGCAAAGGAAACCGGCGCGCTGATCCTGAGGGTGCCCCGGGCATCTGCCTGCAGGTCACCGAGCTGGCTCTCCATATCCTCAATATCGGCGAGCACCTGCTGGGCGCTCTGGTAATAGCCTTCGCCAGCTTCAGTGAGGTTGACGCGGCGGGTCGTGCGGTTCAGCAACCGAACACCCAGTCGCTGCTCCAACTGGGAAACGTATTTGCTAACCAGCTGAGGCGAAGTGTCCAGCCGGTTCGCCGCCTGGGTAAAGCTGCCTTCCTGCACAACCTGCACGAACGCCCGCATGGCGTCGATCCGATCCATAACGGCTTACTCCTTGGTGAACTCGACTGCACCATTAACATCGTTATGTTGATAATAACTCAACAGAGGAGATCTTATTCTTTGTTTTTAATGACAGTAAAGTGGGTACATCAATCGGGAACAAGTCCCGGCGACAAGAAACTGGAATAACCTGATACGAGGTGACCACGATGAACGCAACATTTTTTAAAGCACTCCTTCAATCCAATGCGGGGCTTGCGGGCCTTATCCTTCGAGTACCGGTCGGTGTCATTCTGGCCGCGCACGGGGCACAGAAACTGTTCGGATGGTTCGGCGGTTATGGCCTGGAGGGCACTGGCCAGTGGATGGCCAGTATTGGCCTGGAACCCGGCTACCTGATGGCGCTGCTCGCCGGCGGCGCGGAATTCTTTGGCGGACTCGCTCTTGCCCTGGGCTTCCTGACTCGGCCAGCGGCCCTTGCGAATGCCGTCGCGATGCTCGTCGCCATCTTCGCGGTACACATCGATAACGGCCTGTTCATGTCGAACAACGGCTATGAGTACGCTCTGACGCTGTTTGTTGTCAGTGTTGCCGTACTGATTCAGGGCGGGGGTCGCTTTGCCATCGACAACACCTTGCTCACCAGCCTTGGCGGAGGCAGCGGGCGCCGGACAGCACTTGCCTGAGCCCCATCGTTATCGGCACTGATCACATCCGCGCACAGCCACTCCATGCATTGCGGGGTGGCTGTTTCCTCGTCAGATTGACAGGGAGCATCCATGCCAAGACACATCGACACTCTGTTTATTTCCCACGGGGGAGGGCCGTTGCCACTTCTGGGCGACCCGGAACACCATGAGCTGGTCGAGCAGCTCACAGCTCTTGGCAAGTCGCTAAACCCACCTTCAGCGATACTGGTGCTCAGCGCTCATTGGGAAGCACCCGTTGCAACCATCACTGCGGGCGCCAATCCCTCATTGATCTACGATTATTACGGTTTTCCAGCGGAATCCTACGCCATTGAATACCCGTGCCCCGGTGCACCGAACCTTGCACGACAGGTGCATGACGCGCTCAAAAAGGCAGGTTTGCCGACGTCGCTGGACGAAGAAAGAGGGTTTGATCACGGACTTTTTGTACCTCTGAAACTGATGTTTCCGCAGGCAGACATCCCGTGCATTCAGCTGTCTCTCATGAATCCCCTGGATGCCGGCACTCACATAGAGATTGGACGAGCTCTACAGACCCTCGACGTTGACCGCCTCCTCGTGATTGGCTCAGGCTTTTCGTTCCACAACATGCGGGAGTTCTTCAACCACTCTGACCCGGAATCAAATATCCGCAATGAGGCCTTCGAAAAATGGCTGGAGGATACCGTCTGCAACCCGGACCTGACCGAGGCTGACCGCACGAAGCGTCTGATTTATTGGGACCAGGCACCCAGCGCGAGATTCTGCCATCCGAGAGAGGAACATCTGGTGCCACTGTTCGTGTGCTACGGACTCAATGAGCGACCGGGCACTCAACACCTGTCGGCAAGGATTCTGGGCAAGAAAACGGGAACGTTCATCTGGAGCGGCAGCAAAGGAATGCTGAATCTCAACGCCCACACCTCCCGGTGTCGCATGCCGGAATAAACCTTTTGCTCAGATGCAGTGATCAATCGGCGCCATGCTTTCCGGATCGCTTGCAATGCTCTGGCCCATTTCTCGAATGCCTCAAGCAGTGACTTGCCAAATTGTTCGTGATGCTCATTGAGCACAAAGGTCCTGCTGCCATTCAACGAACTCCACGACATAGGGAAATGACGGTGGCGAACAAATGAACGGGAACTTGTCGCTGTTGCATGCCCGGCACAGTAGGACACGTCAATGCGTCAGAATCCTTTACATATAGCGCCACCGACCACATCACCGGCTTTTGCAACCCCATAAAGTTAATCCGTTATTTTTTCATGGCATGCATATGGCTTATTTTTACGCTGGTCAAAAAGGCCACGCAACTCAGGTCCGAGGGAATTATGTAGTCGTCGAGACAATGATAAAAAAATAAAGAAAGGGAAGACGCACTATGAAGCAACCAAAAGCGTTCACGCCTGGTTTGGCAATCATTTCAACCTTTATGGCATTCTCGGTTTTAGCAACACCACCACCGCTGGTTAGCGACGACCCCCACGAAGAAACCCACGACGAATCTCAACCTCTACTCGGCATTTCTGACGGCCACGTTCGTTCCGATCCGAGCGCCCCTCTCATGGAACACGATGCCGCAGTAGCCGGCATCATCAGTGATGCGCCGTTCGCCAAGGTTACCAAGAACCTGGCCGAAGCCGGTCGCGGCGAACGGCTTTCTCCAAACTCTACAACCGACGTTTGGGCGCTGGGCAACTATGCGTACACCGGAACTTTTAATAGTCCGTGTGGCGGCGACCCGGAGGCGGGCATCTGGATATGGGATGTGCGCAACAAAACCAATCCAGAACGTGTCGGGATCATTCAGTCTCCAACCGGCAGCCGCACTAACGATGTCAGGGTCGCATCGATGGGTTCCGGGGACATCCTGGTGCATTCGAACGAATCGTGCGCTGGAGGACCTGGCGGCTACGAGATTTATAACGTCGACGACCCCTCAAATCCCGTCCACTTGGCGAGCGTACAGACCGACGACGTCAACCTGTTTCTGCGTGACAACTTTGGCTTTACCGATTTCGGCGTGCACAACCTGTGGCTTTTTACCCAGGGCGCCAAGGACTATGTCGCCGCAACGGTTGAGTCCGAGATAGGCAACTTCCAGATATTCGACATTACCGATCCGACTAACCCCACCCTGGTGGGTTTCTGGGGCGCAGAGCAACTGCATCTTCCCGACATAACTGATTGGGTTAATTTAAGTGACTTTGGCGTCATTCTAGATGCGGATGCTTATCTGTTCAGTGGCTTCGGCGCTTCGCAAAACCGTTTTCTACATGACGTCACCATCACCGCCGACGGCACCAGAGCTTATCTTGCCAATTGGGATGCGGGCCTGGTTTTGCTGGACATCAGCGATCCGGCTAATCCCCAGGTCGTTTCGGTCGCCCTGGATCCAGCCAATGGCTCACTCGATGGCGAGGTCAACAGCCACTCAGTCTGGCCTAGTGAGGACGGCACGATCGTGGTCGAAGGTGAGGAGGACTTCAGCGCCTGGGAGGCCACGATTGCCCCTGGCAATGTGACGTTCGGCAACGGCAACCCCATTCCGGGTGTAATCGCGGCAACCTCGACAGGTGATGCATTTGAAGCAAGCCAGACAGGTAACGCCGGATTCATAACGGCATCCAGCGTGGAAGTCACAAGTGGGCCGCTGACCGACTCGGTCTTCGGGGCCAATGAATTCAGCGGAAACAACTTCCCGCTTGGTGCAGGCTCGTACTCAGGTAACTTCGTTTGGATAGGCCAGGCTTGTAATGGCGACCCGATTCTCAATCCGCTCGGGGCCGGTGATATTGCTGTCGTTCGCCGCGGTGCCTGCACATTTTCGGAGAAGTCTGTGAACGCGTCAAACGCAGGAGCTGGCGCAATCGTCGTGACCAACAACAATTCAAACTCGACACCTTGGAGCGGACTTCGTATCTGGAACTATTCTGACCCTGCCAATCCCATACTGGCCTCGATTTTCGACACCGAGTGTTCAGCCTCGACTGCACCTGGTGGCAATTGCGACGCCCGGGGAACCTATTCGAGCCACAATGTCCTGGTTGAGACCAGTGATGGAAGGGTGAAAGCGTATATTTCCTGGTATAGCGATGGCGTAGTGGTATTGGATGTCACCAATCCGTACGATCCTGTTGAAGTTGCTCGATACCATCGCGCCGGCACTGAGTTCGAAGCTGAAAACGGCGGCATCCAGGATATCTGGGGAATTTACAAGGTTCCCAATGAGCCATGGATTTATGCATCTGACCGTAACGGAGGACTTTATATTCTGAAGGAGTACGGCTCGGGCTCTGCCAAGAACGGCAGAGACTAACCAACCAACAGGTGACATTCGGTAACGGAGGCGGTGCCAGGCACCGCCTCTTTCTTTAGTACTTCCCGTGGGTGTCCATCTCAGGAGCCGGTTTTTCCCAAATCTGGCTGGGACTAATGCGAGGGGAAGGCTTTGAATCAGGGAGGCTCGTTTCTACCATGGATATTCGCCTTGGAGATTTCTACGAAACCGGAAAGCGGGTGAACGAAGACCCCCTGATTGTGGTCTTCGAGGACTTTCTCAAGCCCAGGGAAGTCGAACAGCTGGTCAGCGCCGCACAATCCAAAATGAAGCAGGCCCTGGTCAGTGCTGCAGAATCCGGAGTTGAAAGCTCTGGACGGACCGGCAGTAATTGCTGGATACCCCATGGCTACAACGCAATTGTCGAGAGTCTGGCCCAGCGTGTTGCCGATGTCGTTGGCTTGCCGCTTCAGCACGCTGAATCCCTGCAAGTCGTTCACTATGATGAAGGTCAGCAGTACGCGCCTCATTATGATGCATGGGATGCAGGCACTGAACGTGGCCAGCGTTGCATGGCCCGGGGTGGCCAACGCCTGATTACCTGCCTGATGTACCTCAATAATCCGCAGCAGGGTGGTGGTACTTCCTTTCCCAATCTGGACATGGAAATCAGGGCCCGAAAAGGCCGCATGGTCCTGTTTCACAATTGTCAGCGGGGCAGCAATGTCCGCCATCCCGACAGTCTGCATGGCGGCATGCCGGTACTGAGCGGGGAAAAATGGGCCTGTAATTTCTGGTTTCGTGAGCGGCCTTATCAAACAGCACCGAGCATGTCGCGCAAATCCACACCAACTCCGAAATTCAAGCGTGTTATCTAGGAGCGTATGGCAGCAGGCGTGCGCGGGAAATTTAGTACTTTGTGGTCTCGTTTTTTGGTCCGTTTTCGCTCACTCCGGGGTACCTCATGAGTCCTGTTTTGATCGTAGGCTGCCAGCCAAAAACCACCCAAAAATGGTGTTTTGACACTGCCACCGACACCCTCCAAAAAGCTGTTCATTAACACAGCTATAATGAAAAACACTCGAATTAAGCTCGATTCCTGCCGCTTTATTTTCAGGCCGTGCAAGCTTTTTCCCAGAGCGCTTTCTGTATCCCTATGTTTTTACCTGATGAAAATTCCGAGTGCTCGATTTGAACTTGCACGAGCTTGCACGATTAGCTCGATGCACATTTTTCGCAGGAAAGAGCGCCGAAAATTCCGTGTTGATGCCCCCCTGTCTGTATGAATTAGATTGGGAATTGGTGGTGTGATCTCGGTTTGGACGGGAGGCTGCGATTGAGGTTTAATGCGAATTCAAACTAATAAGCTGTTATGTGGTAGTGCTATGAATCGTCGTTACGATGTCTTCGATTTTATTATGGTGGTCGGTTTTGTTCTGATCGTCGTGGCGATCGGAATAGCTTTGCTAATTCAGGCTGCTGATAACTCTGAAGCTTTGGCCATCGCGGGAGTGTGGGTTATTGCCTCGTTTTGTTTATCGGTTTATTTGCACGGCATCCTGCAAGGAGTTTCGAGGCTTGAGATCAAGGTACCCAAAAGGCTTGCGGTGCTGGCCTTCGGCATCAGTGGGATCCTATTCGTTTCGGCCTGGATGGTTAACGGCACATAACCAGGCGCTTAAATACGTTACGGCCACAAAGGGCGTGGCCTCCACCGGACAGCCACTGCTTCGCAGTGCCTGCCGTTTAGCTTGGCGTTATGCGCACAGTTAGTTTGGAGTTTTGGCCGTGAGTAAAGTGAAGATATCACAAACATTGTCTCAGTCTATTGAAGCTGGTGATTGGCAGGAAATAGAAAGGTATTTTAACGACTCAGATTTTGCCAAGGCTCTAGGAATCATTGTCAATTTGGATGATCCGGCCAATCCTCGATGTGAAGTGAATGAGATAAAAGATTTACATATTGGAGGTGTTGGTCAGTCGTATATAAACGGTGCTGTAATTTCAGCGATATTTGATCTGGTGATTGGTTTGTCAGCCCTCGGATATGCATCTGAGGGAAATTTCGCTACATCAAATGTGAATATACGGTTTGTAAAGCCGGTTGAAAGAAATAGGTTTTATGCAACTTCAAAAGTCCTAAGAAAGATCGGCAATATTATATTTTCCGAGGCTACACTGTTCAATTTTCATGGAGAACCCTGTGGGCAAGCGCATGGTGAAATACGTGTTGGCATTAAGTGAAACGCATAGCAAGGCGCATCACCATCGCCCACTGTGTGGGCTGGACCTCGCTACGCGAGGCCGGTGTGCTTGGCGTTTGGTTCTTGTTCCACAATACGCGGACCTTTCCAAATGAAAAAAGAAGCGCTTATTGTCAGGCTGTTTTTTGCCAAAATGAAGCCAGCGTTTTTCCAGCTTTCTGAGGAAGAACAAAGACAGTTTATGGCCAGGGATAGAGCTAATCTTGACGCATTGGGTATGAAGGCAATTTCCATGATCGATTGCACCCAAAGCGATGACGAATGGGAATATATCGGCGTAGAAAGCTGGCCCTCAATGGAGGCTGTGAAGGAAAGGGAAAAATTTGAAAATGAGGAGCTAAAGATCTCCCGGTATGTTGAATATAAAGTTCATCTGGGTGTTGAGAAGTCCTTCGAGGAATACGGCCAACCCCAGTGAACATAACAAGTGAATCTAGCAGACCGTTTTGCGCTGGCGCGGTAAACGGAGGCTTATTCAGGGGGTTAAGGGTTTTTATATTACCTGCTCTAATAGCGCGTTCGGCGGCCCTGGAGCCCGACCATCAGGATCGCCACAGGCATATAACAGGTGAGTCCTTCGATAAATTCAGGCTTATGGTGCAGGTTTTAAGCCTGCAAAGGTGTACCCGGCCGAAAGCGGAAAGGGACAACTAAACAGCACGCCACTCGTTACCTGGCGCTCCGAATGCCTTACCGGTCGGAGCGCCAAACAAACCTTGCCCCTCCCAGCTCCACACCTTCAAATTTCAGTCAAATTACTAAACAAACTTAAAGTAGATCCTAGAATAGGGCGCTCATTCCGATTTCCACACAAAGTACCAAATCTGTCGTCCGATTACGGGATCGATACTTCCACGCTCAGAACGAGGAAGTCATAGGATGCGGGGGGCTCAATTTGCAGGGCACCTATCTAAACAAAAGCGAACATTCAGTTCATTGGCTCAGCGCCATCTAAAGAGCCCATTCAGACGTGGCGGCACGACCGACAAACTGAATGAGAAAGGGAAAGAGCTCAACTTGGTTCCCCTGCTATCACCAGGAAAGACGAGCGACTACATGTTTCTCATCGGCGAGTAGAGAAAACGACCAGCCGTTGCGCTCACACAGACGCTGCACAATGCCCAAACCTAAACCATACCCATGAGACTGCGATTCCATAGCCGGTGTTTGCCGCTCATGAGCATCACCATTCACCTGATTGGTGACCAAGAGCTCATGCTCTTTGATGCGAATTGTGATCGATCCCTGCGCGTTGAGCGTGTGTTCAAATGCATTGCGCACCAGGTTATTCACCGCAATGAAAAAGGCCTGCGGATGTCCTTTGACGTTTGGTTTCGCGAGTTCTTCGATCTCGACGTCGAGGGATTTTCGGCTCAGAAGATAGCGCTGCTGATCAATAGCCTTGCTCACCAGTGGCATCACTGAAAACTCTTCGTCATACAATCCATCGTCGGTTTCGCGAGCGAGGCACAGGAACATTTCAATCGTGGTTCTCATATCGAGGGTCGCGCGCTTCACTCGATTAAGCGCCTTCACATCGGTTGCTGGCAGATCGCTTTGTTCCAGCAGCTCAAGTGCGCCTGTTATCACGGTGATTGGTGTCCGCAACTCATGACTGGCAGAACTGGTAAAGTAACGTTCCCTCTCAACAAATGCGCTGATACGCTCAAAGGTCTTCTCGATGGTCCGGGCAAGCACGCCAACCTCATCATCGCCAAACCGTTTGGCCTCAATGCGCTTATGATCTTCGGCTGTAAGTTGTTCTGGGTTGATGTCAGCGACGGCGCTGGCGAGTTGCACCACGGGGGCGACAGCTTTGCGCATAACAATAATGCCCAACCCGAAACCAAGAGCAGCGAGCGCCGCTACAGCACCGGCGATAAAGAGTAGCCACCACCAGTCCTCTGACGACGCAGCTTCAATCCCGGCCACATCGAAAACCACAAAGCCACGTCGCTGCTCATTGTCGGTAGGTACCACCGCCACATGCAGTTCTTTTTCCTCGAATTCGTACAATCCTTCACTCGGGTTTGTTTGGGCCAATCCCCTCAGTGATTCAGGCAAGCTACCGATATCATCGTATCCACGAAGGTCCATCGGCATAGAGGGATAGCTCTTTGCCGCACGCTGGAGCTGCTGCTGCAGCACACGGTCTTCAGTTAACTTGATCGCACCGAAGAAGGCGAATCCCCAGGCCACGCTGAGCACCGCAACGCACATTGCAAAGGCAATCGCGACACGCGTGCGTAAACTGTGCCGATACATTACTGAGCATCCTCTGCAATTCGGTATCCAATGCGATGTACGGTATGAATCAGCGGTCTATCGAACGGCCGATCGATAGCCTGACGTAGCTTGTACAAATGCGAACGGAGGGCATCCCCATCGGGCCGCTCGTCAGCCCATAACAGGGTTTCGAGGTCATCCCGAGAGACAACGGATGGCGCCGCCTCCATTAGTCGTTGTAGCAGTTTCATGCAAGCGGGGGTGAGATCGACACGCCGTCCTGCACGATGCACTTGCAGTGTGGACCTGTTCATCGTCAGATCACCAACCGTTAACAGATCGTCGGTTTTCCCGTGACTACGTCGATACAACGCCTGCAATCGCGCATGGAGTTCCTGCAAGGCGAATGGCTTGACGAGATAGTCATCAGCTCCCGCCTCGAAACCTTTGAGTTTATCGTCAAGCGTGTCTCTCGCCGTAAGCATAAGCACGGGGGTTTCTGCTTTAGCGTCAGCTCGAAGCTTCTTGCAAAAGCTCAGACCATCCATTCCAGGAAGCATCAGGTCCAAAACAATAACGTCGATTGGATTGGTCAACGCCAGGTACATCGCGCTGATGCCGTCATAGGCAAAGTCCAGAACATAGTTATGCTTTCCAAGGTACGCAGCGATGTTCTCGCATATGTCGCGGTTGTCCTCGACGATCAACACTCTCATCGGCGCCACACCAAGCACGTTTTCCATCTGCTGCTCTCCGTTATCAGGGGTAAATCAGTTGCGGGCCAGTTGTTCGCGTCGTTGTTTCTCCTTCTCAAGATACTGAATCCAACGACGCGCTTCATCTATACTGTCATCGTAATTCGCTGCCTGACGGAAGCTATCTATGGCCTCATTCAGCCGGTCCAGATTGTAGAAGGACAGCCCCAACAACAGGTAAGCGTTGTCGGCCTGACCCAGCTCACCTTTTTCCAGACCCTTTCGAATGAAAGCGACAGCCTGCTCCCACTGATCCAATTGAAAATAGGTTTGGCCGAGGCGCACTTCCAATTCTCCGGTGTTTGACAGATTGGCCGCCCTGATCAGCGCAGGCAAAGATTTCTCGGCTTCCTGGGCCATGGACCAGGCGCTGGAAAGCAGCAGTAGGTTGTCCTCGTTCTCGCTGATGCTGCCGTTTTTCATTCCTTTTTCCAGAACTCTGGCGGCTTTGTAGGGTACGCCTGCCCGCAGGAGCAACTGGGCCAGCTTGATCAGCTCCTTTTCCTCACTCAACAGATTCTGACGGTAGGCGATCTCCAGGGCACTGAGTCGCTTGTCTGCCTGTTTAAGCTCACCGTAAACGTCGGACAGTTGCATCCAATAGCTTTTCTTCGGGTAGTGTTTCACCAACTTTTCCAACACCCTGGCCATGGCGGTGTAATCATTCAGTTCGAAGTGAACCGCGCGCAGCAGCATATACCAGTCTTCTCTGGGCACCTCGCCCTGATTTTCCA
Organism: Marinobacter suaedae; assembly: GCF_030519635.1. Lineage (NCBI taxonomy): Bacteria > Pseudomonadati > Pseudomonadota > Gammaproteobacteria > Pseudomonadales > Marinobacteraceae > Marinobacter > Marinobacter suaedae. The sequence goes on from NZ_JAUMIS010000002.1 coordinate 356,352, forward strand.
AAACCGCCACGGCCTCCCGAGCTGGCTTCAGGGCTTTGCCAAACTCCTCAATTTGATAGTAGGCCTGCGCAAGGAAAACGTAAGCCTTCGGAGCAGGGTTGGTCACCTTTTTGAACCAGCGTTCAAACAGCTCGATCGCGCTCTTGTAATCCTCGCGCACAAAATACAGCTGCCCCAGGCTGTAGAGGGCCTCGGTTTCCAGGGCTTCGGGCAAGTCGCGTTGATCTAGCAGGTTCTGGTACGCCTGAATGGCGCCATCGTAATTGTCCTGGGAAAAATAGAGTGAGGCGTAGGATTTCCACATCATAGCGACTTCGTAGCTGTTCAGGCCGCCCCGATCTTGCAGTCGATCCAGGGTCGTGATGGCCTCGGAGGTCAGATTCTCTTCGGCTTTTTTCTGGGCTTGGGACAAAACACTGTAAACCCTTTCCCGCATCGTGGGCGTGGTGACGGTTTTCCGCTCGGCGCTGTCTTGGGCAGTCTGCGCGTGCACCACCTCAGGTAATTGCAGCAGCGCGCTTACTACGCCGAAGCCGGCGGTGAAAGCCAGCGTTTTCATTAGCGACATCGGGGTTGGTTTCGCTCTGCCTGTTTTCATTGTTCTAGCCGAAAGGTAATTCGATTCTGGACGCCCGCCACATCCACGGCTTCCCCGTTGACGACTTTGGGTTTGTATTTGAACTTCAGCGCCGCACGGACGGCGGCATCGTCAAACACGTTTGGCGGATCAGACTCGATGATCACCGGGTCCTTGACCGCCCCGGTTCGGGTCACGGTGAACTCCAGAAGGACATAACCCTCAATGCCCCGAGACAAAGCCCGACGCGGGTAGACCGGCTGAACTTTCACAATGGGCAAGTAGTCGCCGTCGGAAGCGCTCAAACCGAAACCGGTGGCAATGTCGAGGCCGGACTCCAGGGCCAGGGGAGGGCCGGATAAATTAGATGGCGTTTCATCCATTCGAGGGCTTTCAAACTTGGGTGTCGCTGGTTCTGGAGGCGGTTGCTCTGGCTCCGGGGGCTTTTCCGGTTTGCGTTCCCGGGGCTGCAAGGTCTCTTCTTGCTGAAGACGAACAAAGTCCACCAGGTAGCGTTCGTTGTCATCCTTCAGTTCGTTGTTGGCCGTGCTGATAACGGTAACCATGGCCACGAACAAACCCAGGGTCACCAGACCTGCGGGAACAATAGCGACGATCAATCTTGGAAACATTGGTATTAATAGCCGTCAGCGTTCATTGGCGGCAATGGCCACGTTATAGACCCCAGCCGCCCTGGCCGCGTCCATCACTTGCACCAATCGTTCATTTTTGGAGTCCTTGTCGGCCTGGATAACCACGGTACCCTGGGGATTTTCCGCGTGCAGTCGTTCGATGTTGGCGCGCACGGAGCGGGGGTCCACCTGCCGTTTGTCGATCCAGATCTGGTTACGCGAATCAATGGCGACAAGAATATTAGCCCGTTCCTTCATGACGGCCGTGGTGGCTTCGGGCTTATTGACATCAATGCCCGCTTCCTTCACGAAGGACGCAGTAACAATGAAGAAAATCAACATGATGAACACCACGTCCAGCATGGGTGTGAGATCAATGTCCGATTCATCTTCCTCTGTCTGGAGTTTGCCCAAGGCTCGGCGCATGAATGGTTCCTCTCGCAGTGCATTAATCGATGGTCAGGCGATCTTCGATAAGCTCGCTTTCCCGTTGGGCGAAACGTTTTAGATAGGTGATCGCGAACAACCCGGACAGGGCACCCACCATGCCGGCCATCGTAGGGATGGTGGCCTTGGAGACGCCCGATGCCATCACCCGCGCATTGCCGGTGCCGACCAAAGAGATGGATGAAAACACTTCGATCATCCCGGTCACCGTGCCCAGCAGGCCGAGTAGGGGACAGATGGCAACCAGCGCTTGAATCAGCGGCAGGGTGGCGGTCAACGACTGCTTGCACCTGGAAATCAGTGCTTGCCTGATTCGTAGCGCGCACCAGGATTTGCGGTCGGCTCGTCCCTGCCAATGCGCCAGCGTTCGGCGCCGATTCGCACGGTATTGAGTCTGAAAGAACCAGACCCGTTCGAGAATCAGCGTCCACATAACAAGGATGGTGACGCCGATGATCGTCAGGACGTCGCCACCAGTTTCCAGAAAGATCAGAATGGCTTCATAGGCATCAAGCAGTGTGGCCATGTTCCTGCTGCTCCATCCGTTCTGCGATCAATCCCGCGCTTTGCTCCTCCAGAGTATGAACCACGCCCTTTGCCATGGTGCTCGCGATGCTGTGCATGAACACCGTGGGAATAGCCACCAGCAGACCCAGCACCGTGGTCACCAGGGCCTGGGATATGCCGCCCGCCATGAGCTTGGGATCGCCGGTGCCAAACAGGGTTATGGCCTGGAAGGTCAGAATCATGCCGATTACCGTACCCAGCAGCCCCATCAGCGGCGCTGCGACGGCAATGATCTTCAGTAGGGGAATAAACCGCTCCAGGCGCGGTCTCTCTCGGATAATGGCTTCCGCCAGTTTCAGTTCGAGCGTATCCGGGTCCACGGCGCGGTTTTCCTTGTGAACCGCCAACACCCGTCCCAAAGGGTTGTTGTTTTTCACTTCCGAGGACTTCATCTGGGATTTAATTTTGCTGCGCGTCAGGGAAAGCGTGATGATGCGTTCGAGCGCCAACAGCAAGGCCAGGATGCCAACCGCAATAATGATATAACCGACGATGCCACCCGACTCGACCCGCTCCCGCAGGTTCGGTTCCTTGATCAGCGCTTCCAGCAGTGCGCCTCGCGTGGGGTCGATGCCGAATGGAACCAACGCTCCGGGGTTGGCTGAGGCCAGATCACGGGTGGTTTCGGTAAAACGGCTGGAAGGTTGACGCACCAGTTCCGCGACCTTGTTGGTGCTGTGGTTATAACGGAGGTATTTGCCATCGGACACCAGATTAAAAGCGCCCACACGGATGACGTCGCCTTGCTGTTCCAGACCGGTCTGATCCACCACCGTGGTGGCAAACCTGACCACCTTTCCGGACTCCGTCATCTCCCGCTGCAACTCGAACCACAGGCGTTCCATTTCCTCAATGGAGGCGAGCTGCGAACTGGTCCCCATCTTTTGTGCCAGAGCCGAGAGGAAATCGCCCCGGCCTTTGAACTGCGCACTGATAATGGAATTCTCAAAATTGCTGGCCGTGTCACCGGCTACCTGCTGCAGCACGCCGAACAACTCTTTCAGTGAACCCAGCCGCTCATCAAGCGATGCCTGCAGTTCCGCCAGATTCTGTTCATTCTCTTCGAAAGCCTTTTCCAACTCGGTACTTTGGGTTTCTTCCTGTTCGCGGGTGGCCCTGGCTTCAGCCAGGAGCACCGCCTGGTCATCTCGGGCGGCCTTGAAGCGGGCTTCCCGGGCCTGGTTTTCCTTGTCTTCCGCCAGTTTTCCCTGTTTCACCAGTTCCAGCAGCGAATCCAGATCTTGAACCGGGGTAGCCGCGCCGGCATTGAAAGCCAGCAGTAAGGAACAAATCACCGGCAGATAGGCGCGCTTAATAGGATTCATTCCGCCGCCTCCGGTCCGGGTACGGGTAATTTCAACAGGTTTGGCGCCACTTCCTTGCGGGCAATGCGCAAACCTTCCTTGATCGGCGATCGATACTGATCGGGCAGTGAGACCCATTGGCGTTCAGTTTGATCCCAGAGGCCGCTGTGCTGTGCGTTCTCCGTTTGGTATATGAGCGACACCCGGCCAATGCGCAGAAAATCGACTTCGCGGGGAGTGCCGTCAAGGTCAAGGGTGCCCGAGTAGGCTTCGATGGTGCGCCCGTACTCGTTTTCAATTTGATAGGCTTCCAGTACCTTTCGAAACTTCTCTGCGACCGAAACATCCGCACGGTCCATGAGCGATTCAAGATTCTCAAGCCGCTCCTGACGTTCCTGCTCTAGGAACGGCACGTCCAGTTCCACGAATTGGCGCAGGCCATCCACCATCCGCAACATCAAGGGAATGACCTGACGCTCGATCACCGTTACGCGGTCGATAGAGTCACGCAGCGACTCCAATTCGCTCATCTGACTGGCGATCTGCTTTTTCAGTTGCCCGTTGTAAACCCGCAGGCCATCGATCTCTTTGATGACCATCCGGTATTCACTGAGCAGCTTGTCCGTTTGTTCCGCCACGCTGTCGATTCGCTGTTGCGAGGCCTTTGCGGCCTCGTTTGCAGCGTTGTTGGTGCCGGTGACCTGCTCCAGGTCTGCAGCCAGCGCAGAACAGGGCAGCGATACGGCGCTCCAACCGCACCATAGAAGCAGTGACAAGCAGCGTTTCATGGGCTTACTTCGGGTTCTCATGGTCTCTGTCCCTTACCAGGCATAGTCCAGCCGCAGGCCAATCAAGGGTTCCGCCTCAGCGTCGTCCTTCACTTCAACGCCCCGGCGATAGTCAAACTCGGTGTCGTCGCTCGACGACGTTGCCGTCACGTTGATGACATCGAGAAACGCCGTCAGATCGACGGGGCCAAAGGCGCGCCGGTAGTCCACGCGAGCGTTCAATGAACCAGAACCGCTCTTGCGGCCAACACTGGTCTCAGTGATCTCTTTCGAGTAGCGCAGGGGTTCGCCTGGTCCCAACACGTCCTCGTAAATCACAAACCGGTCGTCTGGCCGGCCAGACAGGTATTTGTAGCGCGCGGCGACCTTCCAGCGGTCGTTAATTTCCCAGGTGAGGCCGAGGGTAGCGACGTGCTTGCGGCTAAATTCAGCGGCGACATCGCCCCGTCCGTCTTTCCGGTCGACCACGGCGTCGTTGTAGGAATAGGTGGCAGTAGCGTACAAGCCTTCGGTGATCGTCCCGTTCACCACGAAATCAACACCGTAGGACGTGCCTTCACCGATGTTGTCAAACGTACCGTCTGCCCGGTCTTGATCCACAACAAGGTCGTCGAGGATTTGGTAGTAGGCCTCCGTTAAAATCGACCAGTTGTAGTTGGGGAAGTACTCGACACCAATACTGCTGTGGGTGATTTTTTCGTTTTTGAGGTCGTTTGACTCGTCGGCGGCAAGCTCTAAATACCGGGGCGACTGATAGAAGAGCCCTGCGGTCGCGAAATACCTGACAGCGTTGTTCGGGCGCCAGTTGACGCTGAACCGGGGCGACGCAAGGTTTTCATCGGTAAAACCGTCACGTTCAAGGCGCAGCCCCGTGCCAAAGTCCCAATCCCCGACTTCAAAAACCTGCTCGACATAACCGGCATAGCTCGTCTCTTTGCGATTGAGGGAGGAGTTGATGTTCTCTGGCGTCAGCACGATGTAGCGCTGGTTGGGGTCTGGCCTGAAATCATTCTGGTCATAGACAAATCGGATCCAATCGCCGTCCAGAACCGTGTTGTAGTCCAGCTCTACCTGCGTCACCTGAAGGCCGCCGTTGAAAACACCCCATTGATTCAATGTCTCGAAGTCACTTCGCCAGCCGATCTCTGTTTCTTCTTCACCGACGGTGATGATGTCTTCCCGTACTGGATAATCGGAAGGAGACGCCCCTTCAGGTGCTTGCTCGGGAAAGGCCTCGCCCTCTGAACTGATCTTGTCGCTGGAGCGGTAATAAACTTTGTTGGTCAGAACGGCCGTATCACCAACCAACGATCGGAGTGTCAGGCCGTACAGGTCGCTGTCTTGTTCAGCGTCCTGAAGCGCCGTGTCCTCGAAGTTGGGAGATTCGGCCACGTTGAACACGTCGCGGGTGTAGTCTTCGTGGGTGTCGATCAGCAGAACTTCGACCGTGTTGTAGTCGTTAATGGGGTTCACCGACTTTACGATGACGTCTCTTATAACGGGGTCACCAATGTCGAGCTCTTCGATGGTTTCGAACAGCTGACCGAAATCCAGGCGCCGGGCGGATACAAGCAGCGTAGAGTCGTCGGTGATCCCGGTAGGGCCGTCGTAGCCCACTTCATAGCCCGCCAGGTCGAGGCGCAAACTTGCCGACGGACTGGGGTTGCCATCTGCGACGTCCAGTTTCAGGAGCGATGCCGCACGGCCACCATAAGCTGGGCCCCAGCCACCCGGAGAGAACTCCGCACCACTGATGACATTCGGTGCGAAAATCGAGAAGCGGCCGCCACCGCCGACATCCTCTTCTTCACCCAGGGTCGCATCAAAGTGCACCGCTTTATCAAAGGGAAACTCATCAACGAACAACAAGTTGTCCCTTGGGCCACGACCGCGGACACTGAAACTAGCAAACTCATTTGCAGATGCCAGTCCAGGTAAGCCGTCCAGAGAGAGCAGGGGATCTGCGCCACCGCCTACGGCACCTCGTAATGCTTCTCGATCAAGGAAGGTGCTGCTCGGTGATGCCAGTACTTCCGCTTGCTGGCCTAAAACCACCACTTCCTCAATTGGCTGCTCCCTCAGCTCGAACTCAATCTTGATATTCTTGCGAGTAACCACGCGAACGCTTGGCTCAAAGGCGGAGGCGAACCCGCTTTTGGCCAGGTTCACCGAGTAGAGGCCCGGGTCCAGCTGATCAACGACAACACGACCTTCTGAATCAGTTTCTAGAGACTGAGTGACCCCGGTCTCCCGCTCTGTGAGCGAAATCTGCACGGTTGAGAGGGGCCGATCCGTATTCTGGTTTTTGACAATGATGGTCAGCGCACCGGGCGCCTCTTGCGCGTGGGTAAAAAGTGGAAAGCCAATCAAGAGCGCCCACAGAGTCCACCACGATACCTCTCTCAAGTGCCAGCTCATTTGCTTTCCTCCCAGGAATCGGCCGAATTTATGTGACGAAACGCTGGGAGGATAACAACGCGAATGTGACTAAAACGTCGCTGAAATGTGGTAGTTACATCAGGTTGGAATGCTGGGGCTGGGGCGAACGGAAAAGCGGAACCTCTCTCAATGAACCACTTAGGGGCCGATGAGAGACACCGCCTGAAACTCAGCAATGATTGTTTTCTGAACGTTCGCTCTGCGAGGTGAATTCAATCGGTCGATGCAACCGAGCCTGTGAGTGTACTGACAGGTCGGTGCCTTTGGGCAAGTTATGCCTGAGCAGCCGGTTGGTGTTTTCATTTGAGCCTCTTTGCCAGGGACTCCTGGGATCACAGAAGTACACCTGGATGTCAGTGGCCAACGTGAAGTTGGCGTGTGTGACCATCTCCGTGCCACGATCCCACGTTAGAGTTTTTTCCGGGACGTCTACCAAAGCTTGCCCGCACCCCCGATCAATACCACTCATAGGTGCGCATAATGTATATTATGTTAAATGGTATATATTCTGCCCATACCAATAACACTCTGTTTAACAACGCCCGCTTCACACACACCGCCCCTTGCGGGCAAACGAAAAAGGCAGCCATCAGCTCAAGCCATTTACCTTAAGTGTGGCTAAGCTTTGCCAGCGTTAAGGATATAGATAAAAACGGCGACCATTGGTCGCCGTTTTTTCGGTCGAAAAAACTGAACAGAGTGGCTCCGGAGTCCTTGTGTTTCGCCCTTACTTTTTCACCACAGATAAGTGGCATTGAAACCATTATGTGACAGCTCGGGTCGCAAAGCGGACATTCAGATCAAAGTCCGAATGGCTTCTTTTCAGGGGTTTGGTGCCATCCGTATCGGGGCAAGTCAATTGGCAGCGCCTGGCTGAATATAGGGGTGTCGGGGCCTTACAGTGGTCTGGAATCTCTGCTAAAAACACAGCAGTTAAGAAGCTCTTTCACTAATCGCCTTTATCAAAGTATCTAAATCTGTGTCTCGTAGATCGAGTTTACTGGCTTTTTCTGCGACAAGGCAAAGTTCTCGAAGGTTGAGCCTTCTATTGATAACCATCTCCATGAGACTATCAACAGGTCTTGCCCCGAAAGGTAACTCGGCCTCCAGCTGCAACAAATCAATGAGGCGCTTGCCGTCTCGACGATTTTTTGGGTTGTCGCAATTAGTTTCTGGCACTCCCTCTTTCTGCCTCTGCTCCCGTACGCGCTCATTAGAGTTGCGGCAGCATGCATTGTTTCCAGTGACAAGACCGTCCACGCGATCAAAGAGCCTGATCCACGGCTGCAAGACTAAAGGGACGAATCGCCCTTCAAGTATGAGTGCTATCTGACGAACTTTCAGGCCACGCAATGCCAGTTTTTAGGGGGTTTAACGGGGCCCTTTCTTCCGGCTCAAACTCCGGCGATACACCAATATTCCCAGCCCCAAGGCGTACAGGCTAAGTGTCGAGGGCTCGGAGACTTTTACCCACCGATCAGCCTTTCCCGCCATGCCATCAAAATAAAGATTATGCACACCTGAAAAGCTTCCTTCGTTAAAAGTAAAACTGTCGAATTGATCCATCCAGTTTCCCATCCCAGTAAACCTAACCTCATCCTCTGCCCACCAGCTTATGCTATAGGGAGTTGCTTGATCACTGGCGCTATCATACGACAGCCACAAATTTCCTAGCTTAATCCGAAATTCGACTAGTCCGCCGCAAATATCATGTATCCAGCAGGGATCATATTTGTTTAGGGAATCTCCGGGATCGCTGTAAATCAATGTATCCAAATCGTAAGTAATAAACCCTTGATACCGATCTCCGACCTCGGGCCACCAATCATAGGCGTCTGGATTTGCTTGACCAGCTTCCAGATTGGCTTGAAATCGGCTATCGGAGACATTCGTAATAGAGCCACCAAACACGTAGGTGATAGGCCTTGCACAGAGGGTAGTGCTTACGAGCATGGAAACAGCGATAGCAAGTAGCTTCATACCGAAAATCCTTTTGCCTTTTCTTGTTAGAATTTTGCTCCTAGCTCTATCAATCAATATCTATTCCAATGATTTGAACTTGCTGTTTTTATGGGCATGAATTCTTTTGATCAAAACGAAAAACGCATGAAATGTAAATAAACCCGACATCCAAAACGGTTTGGCCAATTCCCTGAAAACGGAAAATCAGGTCGCATAGCGGACATTCAGAATGGCCGATCAAGGCCTCCAGAAATGCCTCCGTTTGAGGCTCCAGGTTGTAGTGCTATCTGGGGATAATCCAATCATAGGCCTGGAGTGTCTAGTGTACCGGGGTAAGTCCAAAGCGTTTATCAGACGTTATCGTAAACGCAATTAATACCTGGCTGGCCTTGCTGATTCGCTCCTACTGTTTTGGAAAAGCGAACAACCCGGAATCCCTTGAAACCCATGGGTTGAAGTACACACCAAGACATGTCGAAAATATTTACATAAAAATTGATCATTCTTGTTAGATTTTTACAAGATACTGTTTTAACTAGCAATGTAATTCCGGCACACTTATTGCTTTAAATAATATAATAAAGCGCTATTAATATCATCCGGTGACACAGCTATTCTCTTGTTGGGGGGATCAAATGAAGGTAAAAGGAACAATCACACTATTAATATACTTCTTACTTTTTTCCTCAGTATCACATGCAGTTATAATTTCCGGAGAGTTTTATACTGAAGGAGGTAAGCCTGTAGCGCTTCAAGGGCTAGAGTGGTTATCTATAAACACAACAGCTGGATATTCTAGGACGGATATAGAGAACGGTTATGGGGGATTCATTGATGACGGATGGAGGTATGCCACTCGCCTCGAAACAGCCACCCTCCTAAACTCTCTATGGGGCGGCACCTATTCAGGAGGACACGAGAGTAACGGTGACGGTGCAGATTGGTTTTTTAGACACTTAGGTCGCGGTCCCCTATGGAATGGCATGACTGAGTTAAGAAGTTTCTTTTATGGATCAGAAGATGAGTGCTCTTCTGATCCATCTCTTAGTTGTAAAGGATTTTACGGAGTAGCCTATTCGAATGTTGGATATCCTCCCACCGGTTGGTTTTACCTCGAATATGGACTCGATGCCACAATGATCAATCCAGGGACCGTTAATACTGATCTCAATGATCGCAATTATGGTAGCTTGCTTGTTCGAGGAGACGCTGCCCCCGTTCCCGAGCCCAGCACCCTCGGCCTCCTGGGCGTTGGCTTCTTGGGGCTGAAATTGATGAGGCGAAGGCGAGCACGCTGACTGCTTAGAGGCCCGCACTTGTTGTGGTGCTGGTTGATGGGCACCTGCGTTACTTGTCGGGCGGTCAAGCAGCGCTCAACCTTCCGAATTGCAACTGGCGCAAAGCAACGCCCAACGCCAACATAGCATTGGATATATAGTGTTTGACAAGGAACCCTTCATGGAACGAGAAAACCGCCTGCGGAATCAGGTTGGCGCTGTCATTTGCTTTCATCAAATGAAGCACCCTCGTGACATAGGGCAGACCGTATATTTTTAGTAGCCGGACCTCTTGCACTCACCTAGAAATGACTGCATCCACTTTGTTTCCTGACCTCTTGGTTTGAGGTCAAATATCTTCACAATACGCTGATATCTGGCCACGTCCCCACACTGACCCGAGGGTGGCAGGCAGCCACTGGCCTGAGCACCTTTGCTTCGATTAGATAGCGATCTAGGGCTGACAAGCGTACAGAGATACATTTTTCCGAAAATCCTCTACGAACTCAGTGTAAAGGTCCTTTCTCAAAATCGCGATTATTGTAGGCTGGTGTAGTAGCCCCCATTTAAACCGGACACCTTGGTAGAAGCAAAGGCCTAGGCATAGACCTAGTGCAAAGGAGTACCCAAGGTGGAGAGAATCGAAGTCATAACCGGAGTATAGTGCCGTCTCAGGTAATATCATTCGCCTAAGGCCAAAACGGATGTCCGCTTTTGTCGAGGAAGGTGGGGTAACAGAGGGACTGTCCAAAAAACGGACGAATGGCACTCTGGTGTAACCGGCCTGGTCGATATGCTGACACCGGCGACCAGCCGTTTGCTCTTGCGCAGAAACCTTCTGAATATCGTCAGATAGCTTGGCATGCTCGTATTTCGGCGCTGGTAGCGAAGTAGTTTGAGAACTGGGAACAGCTTCTATCAATAATTTTTGTAGTAGAGGATTTTCTCCTCTGTCACCGGTCCTTTCGCCAAGCCGAGTTTCATAGCCGGCGTCACCTTCCTGTTCTTGCGAGTGCAGTAGTTGTAGTGAACCCTGAAGATGTCACCAATGATGGTGTACATCTCGGGATTGTAGGCTGAGTAACCATGCCATATCCGCCCCATCCCTGTGCCTGACTGAAATGGTCGTTCGAAGTACATCGACATCCTTCTAATATTCATGAAAAAATGGTCGACCGGTGCCAGCGTCACCATCCGGTATAGGTTTGCCTGGTGCATGATTTCGTATTTTGAAAGGTCGGTAAGAGGCGCAACCATTTTCTCGGGCTCTGCTTTTGAAACCCACGGGTGTTCTATCCAGGATTCAGGAGAATTCTTGATCTTAATGGGCTTCTTGAGTCGTTCAGCAATGATCTTGTTCGTGACCTCTTTGAGATCTTGAAAGGTCAGCACAGGGGCCGGAATGCCTGTTAAAACCGAAACCCTTTTTCGGAACGCGGCCACAAGTTTTTCTTTCTCATCATTGGTTTTATTCTTTGACGTTCGAACAAGAAAACCATCTGAACGCCCCTCTGCGATCTCTTCTCTGAATGCGGAGATATACGCGGACTTCATTCCGCTATCCAAATCAAGGAAAAAGCGGGTTTTACCGGTGCTGGCGAAGAAACGCTTCAACAAGAAAAAGTGAGCTAGCATCGTGTACTCGTTGTGTACCAGAGCCCCTCGAAGGGGGAGCTGCTTGGTGGCATCGATGTTTTCGGAAGCCTCTGCGGTATTGAACCGTTGGTCGATCATCGTTTTGATTTTAATCTCATCCCTCAAGCTTCCAGGCACAGGCAGCTTGTCTCTTGAGGGGCGGCTCTTCACTGCATCATCAAATTCCCGGCTTAACCAAATTCTAGCGTGCGCTCTGTGGTGCTTTGCTATCTCATAATCACCGTTATCGATAGCCTGCTGCTCGGCCTCATAAGCGTCTACAGCGCCGTCATAGTTGAAGTTAAACGCAAAGACGTAGCCTGTGTTCAAACAAGCCGTAGCGATTCCATAAAGATCACTATTTCGTTTGTCATCACGGCGAACCCAGTTCGTCATCAAGACCTGACGATCCGTTGAGAGATACATCCTCTCAAAGCCGATTTTCTCCAGTTTCTTTTCTCTGCTAGCAGCGAATTCAAGGCATTTTCGATGGATGAATCGAATTTTGTCGTACACAGTTTTTTCAGAGATATCCAAAACCTCTGCAATCCGATTTATAGGCTCCTTATTAACGAGCAGCTTGAACAGAGTTTTATTCAGGTGTGGTTTGTCGTGGTGACGCCTGGCCTTGGGTTTTTCTGCGAAACTCTTCCCGCAATGAAGGCACTGGTAACGTTGATTGCCAGCGGATGTTTTGCCATTTTTCTTGACGGATTTTGGCTTTTTCCCTATGTTGCTATCACAAGCTGGATTTGGGCAGAGCAGTGGGTTCGGGTCTAAGTGCTTGGATATTCGGGAGAGCTCTTCATGAACAGCGCGATTGCTTTTCAAAGAGCTTGAAACAACCGTCATATCTTTGCCTTGCTGTTTTCTCTCCGAACAAATGCCACAAATCAGAGAGGCCGTACCTTTACCAGTTCCTGAAATTCGATAGGAGCCTCCTCCACGTCTGTACGCCTCCGGAAGGTCCTCTTCGGGTCCATCAAAATTTTTGATCGGACTGAGCGTCAAAAAGTTTTCACAGGTCGGATTTCGGCACCCATTAACCTGGATACCTTCGTGAGGAAGGGGAATTCTAGGAAGTCGTTTCTGGAAAGATTTCTTTCCCATTTAGGAAGCGCCTAATCTGCCGAGTTACCAGCATTATAGGCGCTTCCAGCGGGTTTGCCATCAGGCCAGCCACACTTAAGGTAAATGGCTTGGCCATCAGCTGCCCCTTTTCAAATCACATGATTTCTGCCTCGCGCAACATCCGATTGCGTATCGGCCAATCAATCTTTGCCGCCAATTCCATGGCAGGCTTCGCTCCCGCTTGCCCACTGCTGGATTGCATCGTATACCGGCCGGTAATTGGTCCCGGTATAGACATCGATCCGCGTCTGCTCCTCGTCATCTCGGGTGATATTGGCCGCCAGGATATAGACTCCGCCGTCGGGCTGCCCCCAGTATGCGTTATTGAACTGCTGCAATGTCAGCTCCGCGCGTTCGTCGCTTACTTTGTTGAACTGCACGTTATTGCGTTCCAGCGTTGTAGAACCGGCGGTGAAATGGGCGCCGACCCTAACTTCTTCCAGATCCGTCGAAATGCAGCTGCCGACTTGGGATTCAAGATTCGCCACGGCATCTTCAAACGGCGTTGCTACCGACGTCGACTCGATGAGCGCCAAAGACTTGAACATGCCATCATAATTGGCAACTTCATCAATGTAGGCGTCACGGGACTGTGGGTACATCGCGGCACAACCAGAAAGAGTGACTGCCGCTCCTAGCGCGATTACAGACTGCTTTTTAATCATTATTTTCCCTGTACATTCCTTTATCCGAATTAACCTTGCTTCGCAAGACCACTGAAAACATTAACAAAATCGGAGAAAGAAAGACGCGGAAAGCAGCCGGGACATTGTAGGCATTTGTAACCAGGGGAATCAGCAAGCCCGCGCCGCACCGGCGAGCCAACCAAAAACAAAGACAGTTAAACCACATACTACTGAGACTCTGAAGGAACACGAAATCCCTGAACCTTTATGCCAGTCCCTCAATTTCGCGCCGCCAAACGTCCAGGTCTCACCTCAACCAGATCGAGCTACATCGAGCCACTTTACGTTTTTAGGTTCTGGACCTGCGCCTAAATCCAAGTGCAGCGAGACCCAGGCCAAGCAGAACCAGCGTTGCAGGCTCAGGGACAGTCGTCGAGGGACGCTTAACCGATCCAGCCTGGATAAACACGCCGGAATCCCAAACTGCGTCCCCTATATCCGCAATCGCCAGCTTCATTTTATGGGTGCCGGCACTTAGTCCCACAATCGATGCGGTTAAGACACCAGTGAATGCATTGTACTCAACGTCAAATGTACCCGGATTGTTTTTAACCAACGCGCAATGATTATCAGCGCTACCAAATGGATTCCCGCAATTAACGGTGTTAATTGAAATGGGATCGCCACCAATCGTCGCAACGTTAACGCCATTTATAAAGAAACCAAAAACATCATTGAACGTGCTGCCCACATAGTCGTTGTACTCTTCCGAGCCAAATACATAGCTGAACAAGAGGTCGCCACCATCTGATGAAAAATCAAACGCCAATACATTAGCGTCATTAGCTATTCCGCCTGCCAATGCCGCCAGATCACCGTCACCAGGAGTCCCCAGCGAAAGACCTGCTGAGCCACTTATATTGGGGCCTTCAGCCAATGCGGCCTGTCCGGTGGTAAGCAAAATGCCGCTTTCAATGCCGAGCCCCGACGCCAAGCCACCAAAAAACAAGCCGGCCTGCCCGGACGCGCCGATGTACGAAATACTACCGGCATCAATGGCTATTCCAGATCCTGCGATAGCATTACCCAGCTCCTCTCCATTTGAGGTTGCTGTTACGGTAATCGCGGCGGCATTTGCACTGACAAACAATGCGCTGGCAGCCAGTAACGCTCCTGAGTGAGTTCTATTTATCATCATCACGGTCTTCTTTTTTCTGTTCTTATGGAATCTCGAAGACATCTCCATTCGTTCCATAATCATCCAGCAACGCGCCGGATTTCAGAATCCCCCGTACGGGGGGAATATCATGTCGGATGGGCATGTTAATGTTGCTGATGTGAAAAATAGATATAGGGCGCCGCACCCTTCCCTGTTTTCTTCAACATCGGCATATGGCATTGTTAAGCGGCAGTCTTGCGGTCCCATGTAACTTTCAGGCTTACAAAACACTGTAGCCTGAAGACACCCCGTCCCAAGTTTGCCTTTTCAGGATGGATCCGTTTTTCCAGCAAGGAGAAGCCGTTTTGTCCAATGAAGCCGCTCCATTTAATTACTCGCCCGATTATCACGACCTGGTGGGCCTTATTTACGATGCCATCAGTCACTCAAAGGGTTTTTTCCCCTTCATTCATAGATTTACTCGCGTTTTTAATGGTGACAGCGCGTGCTTTGGCATATATGACCTTAGCACCGGCTCTGTCGTGGGTGCGTGGGCCGTCAACATAGCGGACGAGGCCCTTAAATTTTATGCGGAACACATAGCGGATTCGGATCCGCTATTGAAGGCGGCCCTGGAAGCCGATGAGGAAGGAAATCCAAGTTTTGTCGCAAGCAATTTGGATATCGAAAACGTAGATGCAATTCGGTCCCAAACGCCCATAGGAGAATTTATGGGTCTTCTCCATGCGCATGACGCAGCGGGCGCTATTGTTTACCGTGATAAAAGTTACGTCGTCTTTTTCGCGATGCAAAGATCGAGCAATCGCCCCTCATTTCAAAAGGAGGAATTGGCCGAGTTCAACGTTTTTCTGCCTCACATGAGTCGCGCTGCGCGCCTGTACACCAAACTATCCAGCCTGGTCGACACCGCCCCACCTGCCGAACGGGCAGTCTTACAGGATCTAAATCGCGGAATATTGATAGTTGATGCAAGCTTTCGGGTTGTTTTTAGAAACGCCCATGCAGGCACCATAATTGCCAACACCGCCAATATTGAAATAAATAACCAGGGTCTGGTTTCATTCAGTTCCGGAGCGTTGGCAAGATCAGTAATGGTCTCGCTCTCGAATGCCATCCGCGCCTCCGCCGAAGGCCGCGAGATGCCCGACACCATATTGTCCGTGCCGGACATAGACCGCACCATAACAGTTACTATTTCCCCACTGCTCACTTCGAGGATTGAGCCTTCCGAAGGCGACCACGATCATAAGGCAGGAGCCATTGTAGGCCTGTATGATTGGTCTATCAGACCTCGCATTGATCCAGATATCCTCGAGACGGTTTTTAACCTGACGCCCTGTGAGGCAAAGGTGGCGGCAATGCTTGCTAACGGTGGCACCCTATCGGACATCGCCTCTAAGACTTATCGCACAAAGGAAACCGTTAAATCACACCTTAAATCGGTATTTCGAAAGACCAATACCTGTCGGCAGGCGGAGTTGGTAGCCATACTGGCCGCGAGCAGCGAGCTGGCCCAAATTACGCCATCCAGTCCGCATGACATGCCAGCACGGCAACCAAGAAAACATATTTAGGAAAGGGCTGACGAGCCAGGCAACATGCCATGACTCGCCAGAAATTCAGAGTCAGAACGCGATTCGCGCACCGACGACCGCAAACCAGTCTTCGGTGCTACCACCTTCGGCTCTGGCCAGGTCGGCGGTATCACCGTACTTGCGCTCATGAACCACACCAACGTACGGGGATAGGGAGCGATCCAAGAGGTCATAGCTCAGCCTGAGCCCCGTTTCGGTAGAAACGAGCCCTTTTCCGACACCAATTTCCTCGTCCTCACTGAAGGCGACCGTTGCATCGAAAGCAGCGGCCAGAATCCAATAGTTGGTCAACAGCAACTCATACTCGGCGTCGAGCTCCGCTGAGGTATCGCCTTCGTCACTCACGTAGAAATTGGCATCAATTTCAAACCACTGTGGCGCCAGGCCCGTCACACCCAAAACCCCATAGGTGCGGTTCGGCCCTTCCGGCGTATCAAAGCGAACCCCTGCCTTGGCGTCGAAGAAGGTTGAGACTGGAATCTGCCCCACCAGCTGGTTTTCAAGCGTTTCGTAGGCCTTTTCCTCGATGGAGTACTCTCCTTTCGTCAGCCACCGGAGCTTGAACTCGTCCGTGCCGTAAAAGAAGTCGCCACTCCAGACGCCTAGTTCCTCATCGTCATCGCTGTAGCGATATTCGAGCTCTTCGAACTGCACGCCCCACAGCGTCAGAGGTTTTTTGCGATCCGTGGTGTCGACCATCATCTCTTCCGCCGCGACAGCGGCCGGCGCCAGCAGTGAGCCCAGTACGCCTGCCGACACAAGAGACCGGATATAACTCATGCATCACCTCCTGCGTTGGCCGCGATATCCTGGTTCGCCTTCGTTGAATCCGGGCCTCCCTCAACAATCACCTTACGGAACATCCCTGCAGCTGCGTGGTAGGACAGGTGACAATGGAAAGCCCACTGCCCCGGCTCATCCACTTCGGTCTCCATGTAGACCGTCGTTCCCGGCTGAACACTCACCGTGTGCTTGATCGGGTTCCACTGCCCCGCTCCCACGTCCAGAATCGACCACATGCCGTGCAGGTGCATGGGGTGTGTCATCATGGTTTCATTCACGAATTTGAAACGAACCCGCTCGCCATATTTGAGACGGATAGGATCAGCATCTTCGTATTTAACACCGTTAATGCTCCAGCTGTAGCGCTCCATGTTGCCGGTCAGGCGGAGTTCAATTTCCCGGGTAGGTTCACGGAGTTCGTACAACGGATCCTGGGCCTTCAGGTCAGCGTAGGACAGGAACTTGCCACCATTCGCCGCCACCGGCATCAGTCCACTACCTGCGGCATAGAACGGATCACTGGAGTCACCCATGGCCATGGCGCTGTGATCCATGCCTTCCATAGAAGAGTGATCCATGCCAGCCATATCGTCGGATTCACCCATATCCATATCACCGTGGTCCATGTCGCCATGATCCATACCGTGCATGCCACCCATGTCGGCCATGGTCAGACGGGACGCTTCCCGCATCTCGGGCACCTCGGCTTCCATCCCTTCTTCCGGTGCCAGGGTGGCCCGGGCATAGCCTGAACGCCCCATCGATTCAGCAAAAATCGTGTAGGCCTTTTCATCCCGGGGCCGAACGATCACGTCATAGGTCTCAGCGACGCCGATACGGAATTCATCAACTGTTACCGGCTGAACGTTATTGCCATCCGCCTGCACCACCGTCATTTCCAGACCGGGAATGCGGATATCGAAGTAGGTCATAGCGGATGAGTTGATGAAACGAAGCCGGATGCGCTCACCGGGTTCGAAGATGCCGGTCCAGTTCTGCTCTGGCCCTTTACCATTGATCAGGCCAGTAAAGCCCTGAACATCCTCGACGTCCGCCTTCATCATGCGCATATCACCCCAGGCCATCCGGTCCTTGAGGGTGTCCATGAAGCCGTGCTCCGATGAATCCGAGAAAAATTCACCGACAGTTTGCTGCTGACGGTTGTAATAGTCCGGCATCATTTTCAGATTTCGCATGATGCGATCACCGGAATGCGGGTGTTTATCAGTCAGCTGAACCACGTATTCCCGGTTGTAGCGGAAGGGCTCACGCTTTTCCGGCTCGATCACGATAGCACCATAGGCTCCATCAGGCTCCTGGAAACCGGAGTGGCTGTGAAACCAGTAGGTTCCTGCCTGCTGAACAGGAAACTCGTAGGTGAAGGTTTCACCCGGCTGGATACCTGGAAAACTGATTCCGGGCACACCGTCCTGCTGGAAAGGCAATATCAGCCCATGCCAGTGGATGGACGTCATTTCGTCCAGATTATTGGTCACATTGATAGTGACGGTTTCGCCTTCCTTGAAGCGCAATACCGGCCCGGGTGACGCCCCGTTGTAGCCGATGCCTTCCTTCACAAAATCGCCGGTATCAATCATGACCCGATCGACCGTCAGGTTGTATTCGCCAGCCATACCAAGCGCTGGCATCAAGAGGCCCAGCAGCCCCGCAACCATAGGTGTTTTCATGAACCACTACTCCTGCTTTAAGGCCGGGCCGTTTTACTGCTCAGCCAACCCCCTGGTGAAATTTACGTCGCCGTACATGCCGGCCTGGTAATGCCCAGGCACATTGCAGGCAAACTCGATATTGGACTGCTCGGTAAACTTCCAGACGATTTCCTTACTTTCGCCGGGCTCCAGCAACACGCTGTTGGGATCATCATGCTTCATGGAGTGGCCGTCACCCATGTCCATCTCCATCATGGCCCGATTCAACTTTCCACCTTGAATAACGCCATGCTCAACCATCATCTTCATTTCGTCCTGGTGAGCCTCATGCATGCCGGGCGTGCCAATGTTGAATTCGTGGACGAGATTGCCTTTATTCTCTACAACAAACCGAACAGTCTCACCCGGCTCAACGTCGATTTCCTCCGGCTCATAGTAATTGTCGAACATTTCTACATTGACGGTTCGGCTGGCCTCGGAAGCGTTGCCCGGTTCGCCACTACTTGCATCATGACTGCCACCATGTGTGCCTGCGGAAAATGCCGTTGACGAAACCGACATTGCTGCTGCCAGAACCAAAACCTTTGATCCATTCATTCGATCTTCTCCTATGGAATAATTTTCAATCAGACGTCAGTCAGTACATTCGGGATGCTAGGCATTCCAAGAAATCGGTTGATACCATCGCGCATTAACCTGAATTCTTTCTGAAAATACGTAACTAATTCCCGTTCAGGTTGGATTCAGGTTCGTCGGTAACACTGTACGCGGCGAATATTCCAGAAGGAACAAGTCCATGCGCCTACTACTCGTTGAAGATGACCGGTTACTAGCTGACGGGCTGACTCGCCAGCTTGAAAAGGCCGGATTCAGCATCGATGTAACCCATACTGCCCGGGAAGCCAGCCTCCTGGGCGAGCAGGAAGAGTACCGAGCGGTTGTGCTGGACCTGGGATTACCTGACGGAAATGGCCTGGACGTACTCAGGAAATGGCGAGCCAGCCGTGTCAGCTGGCCCGTACTTATCCTGACCGCCAGAGGCGACTGGCAGGACAAGGTGAATGGCCTGAAGGCAGGCGCAGACGATTACCTCGCCAAACCATTCCAGACGGAGGAGTTGATTGCCCGCCTGCAGGCCATCGTTCGCCGAACCGATGGCAGAATTCATGCGGTGTTGAAAGCCGGGCGTTTCGAACTGGACGAAAATCGCCAGTGCCTCACCCTGGATGACGGAACTGAGCGCAGCCTGACCGGCACAGAGTTTCGCTTGCTCCGATGCCTGATGAGCCGGCCCGGCCATGTTTTCTCCAAGGAGCAGCTGATGGAACAGCTCTATAACCTGAACGACACCCCAAGCGACAACATCATCGAAGCCTATATCCGGCGTCTGAGAAAACTCGTGGGCAACGAAACCATCTCCACACGCCGCGGCCAGGGCTATCTGTTCAATGACGCTGATTAACCGCCCTGCGTCCGTCAAAGGCACCCTCCTTGCAGTGTTGCTGCCTGCCGGCATCGCACTGATGGCTGTCGCGTGGCTGATCCACGGCCTGCTGCTCGATCGAATGTCACGGGATTTCGTGGAAAGTCGATTGCAGGACGAAGTCGCCTTTCTGGAACACCAGATCCGGGAAGCCGGCGGCCGAGTCGAGGCCCTTCATACTGGCGATTATTTTGAAGACGTCTTTCATCATGCCTTTGCGATACATACACCAGAGAAAACCATCATTTCCCCCGAGTCATGGACCCCACTGCTCACGCCCCTGATCCAGTCCGGCCAGGATGGAACGCTTCAGGTTCGTGACGACAGCGCACCCGACGCCCCGGAAGAAATTCTCGCCTACCGCAATTCCTTTATTGTCGATGACACACCTGTGATTGCGATTGTTGCGGAAGACCTCGGAGCGCTTAAGGGAAGCCAGGCGGAACTGCACGCCTGGACCGCGATCGTTTCCGCACTATTGATCTTGCTATTGGTCGGCGTCATCTGGATGGGCATCACACTCTCCATGCGGCCTATGGTGTCCCTGAAATTGGCATTGAAACGCCTCCAGGAAGGCGAAATCTCCAGAATTGACGTGCAGTCGCCGGAGGAGTTCAAGCCGCTCGTTCAGCAACTCAACCATCTGCTCGATTCCCTGGATCAGCGCCTTGAACGGTCAAGAGACGCTCTGGCCAATCTATCCCACAGTGTCAAAACCCCGATCGCCGCCGTCCGGCAGGTTCTCGAGGATGAAAGTCGCTCACTCGACAGTGACATGAGACGCCAGATGGCAACCCGGCTCGATGACATCGACAAACAACTGGAAGCGGAAATGCGGCGCAGTCGATTTGCCGGCCCCCAGGTCGGGAAAAGCGCTTACCCCATGAAACAGGCCCGAGATCTATTGTGGATGCTGGGGCGCCTGTACCCGGACAAATCTTTTGAACTGTCCACCGAGTTGACCGAAGAATCCCGGTGGCCCGTTGAAGAGCAGGATTTGAATGAAATCTTGGGAAATCTGCTCGATAACGCCGGTAAATGGTCAAAAAACTTCGTTGAACTTCAACTAAACCAGACTAGCCATTCCGCAAGAATCGTCGTGACCGATGACGGCCCGGGCGTCGGTGAGAGCGAGCTGGGAAATCTGGGGCAGCGCGGGCTGCGCCTTGACGAGCAAACGCCAGGCCACGGCCTGGGGCTGGCGATCGTCGGCGACATCATTGAGCGCTACGCCGGTCAACTGACTTTCAGCGCCGCCTCCAGCGGGGGGTTGCAGGTCACGATCGACATTCCTAATTGACTATACATTCGCGAGAAAAGCGGCTGGTGCTACACCGAACAAACTGTACCTATGGTTTTTTAGACCGAATTTCATGAGCTAAGCAGCGTTGAGGGCGAGATGAATGATCTATACAATCAAAGCATCTGGCCACATACATCTGGAGCTCCAGTTTGCCCCCCAAGCCCCGCTACCAACAGATCAAAAGTTTTATTCTCGACGGCATTGAACAGGGGGAATTTGAGCCTGGCAGCCGAATTCCCTCTGAACATCAGCTTGCCGATCAGTTCAGCGTGAGTCGTATGACGGTCAACAAAGCGATACGGGATCTGGTGCAGGAAAACCGACTGGTTCGATACCCCGGCCTCGGAACCTTTATTACCGACGCCAAGGCAGAGTCTCCGCTCGGTGAGATCCGGAATATTGCGGACGAAGTCCGGCAAAGAGGCCACACCTACAGCTGTCAGGTTATACATCTGGAACAAGCGTCTGCCAATGAAACCGTAGCCATGCAGATGGGCTCGCCTATTGGGACCCAGGTGTATCACTCTGTGATTGTCCACCTGGAGAACGATCACGCCATTCAGCTCGAAGACCGCTATGTATCAGCCGATCTTGTTCCGGATTACATCAATCAGAACTTCGGGCAGATTACCCCGAACGAATATTTGTCCAAGAATTGCCCGATTTCGAGCGTGGAGCACGTCGTTGAAGCGGTGTTGCCAACGGAGCGCCAGCAGGAATTGCTGAGCATCAGTGGACACACGCCATGCATTCAGGTCACCCGGCGCACCTGGTCGGACGGCCGACTGGCCTCCTTTGCCACCCTGACCCACCCAGGATCACGCTATAAGCTGCGCTCCATCACCAACCTCCAGGGCTGATTGTCCAGCCACATCGAATCTGATACTTCCCCTGCCCCGGATTTAAGATCTGCACCACCTCCGCTAAAACGAAAAAGGCTCCGACACTCCTCCCCCAAATCCGGGCAGGAGCGACGGAGCCTCAGCCAGTTTCTTGGCTTTAGCGAACGCGACCGATTACAGAATCACGGCAGCAGCCCAGCCAAAGACCAGCAACGGCAGGTTGTAGTGCAGGAAGGTCGGAACAACCGTATCCCACATGTGGTTGTGCTGACCGTCAACGTTCAGACCAGCAGTGGGCCCAAGCGTGGTGTCAGACGCCGGGGAGCCTGCGTCACCGAGCGCACCGGCTGTACCAACCAGCGCAACAATCGCCATCGGGGAGAACCCAAGCTGATCCGCAAGCGGAACGAAGATGGCCGCAATAATGGGAACGGTAGAGAAGGAAGAGCCAATACCCATAGTGATCAGCAGGCCAACCACCAGCATGGCGAAGGCAGCCAGGGCACGGTTGCCTTCAACCGCCTGAGCAGCAACGGTAACCAGCGAGTTGATATCACCGGTTTCGCGGAGAACTTCAGCGAACCCGCTGGCCGCGATCATGATGAAACCCACCATAGCCATCAGCTTCATGCCCTGGGTGAAAACGTCTTCGTCTTCATCCCACTTCAGGATGCCGGACAACATGAACACCAGGAAGCCAACCAGACCACCAAAGATCATGGAGCCGGTGTAAAGCTGGGTGGCAAACGCCAGAACCAGAGCAGTCACCGCCATGATCAGGGTGCGCGGAGAGTATTTGGCGTCGTTGTTTTCAACGCGTGCAATACGCTCCTTGTCGTAGGTACGCTTGCCACGATAGGTAAAGAAAACAGCGATCAGCAGACCAACCAGCATGCCCAGCGCGGGAATAATCATCGCCTTGAACGGGCTCAGGCCAGCAGTCTCCACACCACTTTTTTGAATGCTGCCGAGCAGAATGTCGTTCAGGTAGATGGCCCCGAAACCCACCGGGAACAGCATGTAGGTGTTCACCAGACCAAACGCCAGCACACACGCCACCAGACGACGGTCCAGCTGCAGCTCAGCCATCACATACAGCAGAGGCGGAATCAGCAGCGGAATAAACGCGATGTGAATCGGTACGATGTTCTGGGAAGAGACGGCTGCCGCGATCAGTGCTGCGATCAGGCCGTACTTGATCATGCCAACCTGACGTTCGTCATGCTGACGATTGATCATCGATGCGACCTTATCAGCCAGCATGTGCGGAATGCCAGATTTGGAAATCGCAACCGCAAAAGCGCCCAGCAGCGCGTAGCTCAGGGCAATCTTGGCGCCACCCTGCAAGCCATTATTGAAGGAGTTGATTGTGTCCTCGATGGACAACCCGCTCATGGAACCGGCCAGCAAAGCGGCGGTAATGAGGGAAATAACCACATGGACACGCATCAGGCTCAGCCCGATCATGACCAGTACACTCACCAGTACAGAGTTCAGTCCCAGTGATACTGAAGTGAACGTCTTCATCAGCAGGTATGCCGCAATCACCAAAAAGGAGATCAGGACAAACTTCGATACGGTGGACTCCTCGGAACCACCAGCCGTTATTTCTTTACTCATGGAAGATCTCGCCTAGCTTTTTATAGTTGTTCGAGTACTTTCCTTGCACTTCCCCTCCCTGAACTGACTAACAGAACAGGGAGGCGAGAAAGTGCAAGCCTCGTGCGGGCTTCCTGCCCCTTTTCTTCTCCCGAATAAGGTTGTCGCTTAGCGCGACACGCTCGGCAGCATTCCGGCCGGCATGTGCGCATTAAAGGCTGCCGACTGAATCAATGCTTGAGCTTTTTCGATATCAGGCGCGAAGTACCGGTCCTTGTCATAGAAAGGAACGATCTCACGCAACTGAGCCTTGCAGGTTTCCACACGATCCGACGCCTTCAACGGGGCACGGAAATCCAGGCCCTGACAGCCGGCCAGAAGCTCAACAGCCAGAACACCCGAGGTGTTTTCAGCCATATCCCGAAGGCGACGGGACGCGAAAGTCGCCATGGACACGTGGTCTTCCTGGTTCGCGGAGGTGGGCATACTATCCACTGAGCCAGGATGTGCAAGGGTTTTGTTCTCGGACGCCAGTGCCGCCGCAGTAACCTGAGCAATCATGAAGCCCGAGTTAACCCCGCCATTGTTCACCAGGAACGGCGGCAGCTTGCTCAGGTTGGTGTCAATCAACAGCGCCATACGACGCTCGGACAGCGCGCCAATTTCAGCAATGGCAAGTGCCAGGTTGTCGGCAGCCATCGCCACCGGCTCGGCGTGGAAGTTGCCACCGGAGATGAAGTCGTTTTCGTCTGCAAATACCAGCGGGTTATCGGAAACCGCGTTCGCCTCGACCAGCAGAACCTCGGCGGCCTGACGGATTTGCTGCAAGCACGCCCCCATAACCTGAGGCTGGCAACGCAGGGAATATGGATCCTGAACCTTTTCGCAATCCTCGTGGGACTGGCCGATTTCAGACGTCTCACCCAGCAGGTGACGGTAAGCCGCAGCTGCATCGATCTGGCCAATCTGGCCACGAACGGCGTGAACGCGCGGATCGAACGGACGACGGCTACCCAGAGCCGCTTCCACGGAAACAGCTCCGGCCACGGTGGCCGCAGCGTATACGTCTTCGGCCGCGAACAGGCCCTGCAGAGCAAATGCGGTAGAAGCCTGAGTACCGTTCAGCAGCGCCAGACCTTCTTTCGGCGCCAGGGTGATCGGCTCAAGACCCGCAATGCGCAGACCTTCAGCGCCGGACATGCGCTCTCCCTTGTAGGTGACTTCGCCTTCGCCCAGCAGCACAGTGCTCATGTGAGCCAGGGGGGCCAGGTCGCCAGAAGCACCGACAGACCCTTTTTCAGGCACGCACGGGTAAACCTCGGCGTTAACCAGCTGGATCAGCGCTTCGATCACGGACAAGCGAATACCGGAGAATCCGCGCGCCAGGGAGTTGATCTTCAGCACCATCATCAGGCGGACAGTGTGATCGCTCATCATCTGGCCAATACCGGCAGCGTGAGACAGAACGATGCTGCGCTGCAGCAATTCCAGGTCTTCCGGTGCAATACGGGTGTTGGCGAGCAGACCAAAGCCGGTGTTGATGCCGTAAACCACTCGACCTTCGTCGATGGCTCCCTTCACCGCCGCACTGCTCTTGTGAATTGCCTCGTGGCTGGCAGGATCAAGATCCAGCTTTACTGGAGCATTGTTTACCTGGCGAAGTTCCGCGAGAGTCATCTCTCCCGGACGAATAGTCAGATTAGTCATCTGTGATGTACCGCGTTATTCAAAGAGTGGGAAACCGACCCGCACCTTATACAGCGGGTCGGCGCCTTTACCTAGCCGGGGAATTACTGATCCAGCATCGGCAGATCGAGGCCCTGTTCCTTGGCACACTTGATAGCAATGTCGTAACCAGCATCCGCATGGCGCATAACACCCATCGCCGGGTCGTTACGCAGAACGCGACCCAAGCGCTTGTCAGCCGCTTCGGTGCCGTCCGCGACGATAACCACACCGGCGTGCTGACTGAAGCCCATACCTACGCCACCACCGTGGTGCAGGGACACCCAGGTTGCACCGCCTGCAGTGTTCACCAGGGCATTCAGCAGGGACCAGTCAGATACGGCGTCTGAACCGTCCTTCATGGCTTCGGTTTCGCGGTTCGGGCTGGTGACGGAACCGGAATCCAGGTGGTCACGACCGATAACAATCGGGCCCTTCAGCTCGCCGTTGCGAACC
Organism: Marinobacter suaedae; assembly: GCF_030519635.1. Taxonomy (NCBI): domain Bacteria; kingdom Pseudomonadati; phylum Pseudomonadota; class Gammaproteobacteria; order Pseudomonadales; family Marinobacteraceae; genus Marinobacter; species Marinobacter suaedae. The sequence continues at coordinate 382,373 of NZ_JAUMIS010000002.1, forward strand.
ATTTCGTTGAACGCCTGACCCAGACGGGCACGATCCTTCAGACCCACCCAGCAGATACGGGCCGGCAGACCCTGGAACGCGATGCGCTCGCGGGCCATGTCCAGCCAGTTGTGCAGCTTGGGATCGTCCGGGATCAGTTCTTTAACTTTCTGGTCGGTTTTGTAGATGTCTTCCGGATCGCCAGACAGGGCAACCCAGCGGAAGGGACCAATGCCTTCACAGAACAGCGGGCGGATGTAGGCAGGAACGAAGCCCGGGAAATCGAAGGCATTCTCAACGCCCTTCTCTTTCGCCATCTGGCGGATGTTGTTGCCGTAGTCAGTTGTCGCAGCTCCACGCTTCTGGAGTTCGAGCATGGCGCGAACCTGAATGGCCATGGACTCTTTTGCAGCATCAACCACCGCAGCTTCGTCCTTCAGGCGCATCTCTGCGGCATCCTTCAGGGTCCAGCCCTTCGGCAGGTAGCCGTTCAGAGGGTCATGGGCGGACGTCTGGTCAGTTACAACATCCGGCACAATTCCGCGCTCAACGATTTCAGGGAAGATATCGGCGCAGTTGCCCAGCAGGCCAACAGAAACCGGCTTACCTTCAGCCTTGGCCTCTTCGATCATGCCCAGCGCTTCGTCCAGGGTGTAGGCCTTCTTGTCAACGTAGCGGGTACGCAGACGGAAATCGATACGAGTCTCATCGCACTCAACCGTGAGACAGGAGAAGCCGGCCATGGTAGCAGCCAGTGGCTGAGCACCACCCATGCCGCCAAGACCACCGGTCAGAACCCAACGGCCAGACGCATCACCACCGAAGTGCTGCTGAGCCATCGCGGCGAAGGTCTCATAAGTGCCCTGAACGATGCCCTGGGAACCGATGTAGATCCAGGATCCGGCCGTCATCTGGCCGTACATCATCAGGCCTTTCTTATCCAGCTCGTTGAAATGCTCCCAGTTGGCCCAGTTCGGCACCAGGTTGGAGTTGGCAATCAGGACACGCGGCGAGTCCGGGTGGGTCTTGAAAACGCCGACCGGCTTACCGGACTGAACCAGCAGGGTTTCGTCGTCTTCCAGACGCTCCAGAACTTCAATGATCTTGTCGTAGCATTCCCAGTTACGGGCGGCGCGGCCGATCCCGCCGTAAACCACGAGGTCTTCCGGGCGTTCAGCAACATCCGGGTGCAGGTTGTTCATCAGCATGCGCTTGACCGCTTCGGTCAGCCAGCTCTTGCAGGTTTTCTCAGAACCAGTCGGAGCCTTGATAACGCGGCTCGGATCGTGACGAGTGTTAGACATTGTTTTAGGCCTCACTTAACAATTGAGTAGACGAGACGCGCCGCAGCACGGGCAGTCCAGTTATCGATATCGTATTCAGGGTTGTATTCAGCGATGTCAGCCACCTTGAGCTTGCCGTCCTGCCGAATCAGCGAGATCAGCGGCTCCAGGACATCAAGCCCTACACCACGCGGGGCCGGCGCACTCACGCCAGGGGCCACGGAAGCGGGCAGCACATCAAGATCAATGGTCAGATACAGAACGTCGCAGCCATCTATGAACTGCTGGAGCTGATCCTTAATTTCATTGAGTTGGTGAAGATTCATGTCGGCGTCTTTGCGATACAAAACGCCCAGCTCATCGGCACGCTTAAACAACGCCGGCGTATTGGACAGTTCGCTGACGCCCAGGCAGCAATACTTGAACTCGGCGCCTTTTTCTTCGCAGCGCCTGGCGATCTGATAGAACGGCGTGCCGGAGCTGCACCCGTTGGTATCAAGGCGCAGATCAAAGTGGGCATCAAAGTTGATAATGCCGATACGAGTATTGTCGCCGACCGAATCCAGATAATTGTCCAGCCCCAGCCAGGTGCCGAATGCCACTTCATGGCCGCCACCCAATACCAGGGGAAAATGACCCGCTGAGAGGCAGGCCTTTACGCGGTCTGCCAAGGCACGATGAGCGGCTTCAAGCTCCCGGCCTTCACACGTCACATTGCCGGCATCGTAGGCATGACGATCAAAGGGCCATGGAAGGTTTGCCAACGCGCGGCGCAGCAAATCCGGAGCCTGACGAGCACCGATCCGGCCCTGATTGCGACGAACACCTTCATCACTGCAAAAGCCGATCAGTGCCGTACCAGCAGCACCGTCTTCCAACGGTTTAATTACCTGATGAAGACGGCTCGCCAGATCAGCCTGCTCTTCCGGATCAACACGACCCTGCCAGATTTGTTTGAAGTCCAGCTCAGACATTCGCCACCTCCCCACCAACGATGCGCTGACGAATCGGATTGACACCGAACTGATAGGCCAGTTCCGCCGGGCTCTCGATGTCCCACAGCAGCAGGTCGGCCTTCATGCCCGGGCGAATCTGACCAAGCTCCTCACCCTGCCCCAGCGCCATCGCGCCGTGACGGGTAACGCCAGCAAGAACCTCTTCAGGCGTCATCCGGAAGAAGGTGCACGCCATATTCAGTGCCAGACGCAGGGACGCCAGAGGTGAAGAACCCGGATTGAGATCGGTTGCCACGGCCATAGGCACCTTGTGTTTGCGCAGCAATTCAATCGGCGGCAGCTTGGTTTCACGCAGGAAGTAGAAGGCACCGGGCAGCAAGGTCGCGACCGTGCCCGCTTTCGCCATGGCCTCTACACCCTCTTCATCAAGCCATTCGATATGATCGACGGACCAGGCATCGTAACGGGCAGCCAGTGCTGCACCGTGTTGGTTGGATAGTTGCTCAACGTGAGCCCGGATGCCCAGGCCATGCTCCTTCGCAGCTTTAAACACCCGCTCACACTGATTGGCGGAAAAGGCGATGGTCTCGCAGAACACATCGACGGCGTCAGCCAGCCCTTCTTCTGCGGCAGCGGGGATGATCTCGCTGCAAACCAGATCGATGTAGGCGTCCGAATCGTCTTTGTACTCAGGCGGAATAGCATGAGCGGCCAGCAGAGAGGTGGACACTCGAACCGGGTAACGACGCCCCAGCTCGCGTGCAGCGCGGAGCATGTTCAACTCTGCTTCCGGGTTCAGGCCATAACCGGATTTGATTTCGACGCTGGTCACACCTTCACGCATCAACGCTTCAAGGCGAGGCACGGCCAGCTCAACAAGTTCATCAACCGTTGCAGCACGAGTGGCCTTGACGGTTGACAGAATACCGCCACCTTCCTGGGCGATCTGCTGGTAGCTGGCGCCTTCAAGACGAAGCTCAAACTCACGCGCACGGTTGCCGGCGAACACGAGGTGGGTATGGGCATCAATCATGCCCGGGGTCATCCACCCGCCGCGACCGTCAATCACCTCGGCGCTGGCCGGCAAGTTGTCCAACTGTTCCATTGCCTTGATATCAACGATCAGATCGCCACGGACAAAGACCGCCTGATTGAGGCGGGCGCCGTAGGGGGCGGCCTCACTCCGGTCGAAGGTGGCCAGATTGACATTAATCCAGATGCGTTCGACAGATTCGCTCACGAAAAACTCCGGCTAAACTAAATGTATATACAACCATATACCAGTTTATTTCCGGAGCGCAACGAATTCACCCAAACATGTGTAGTGGTTTTCCGTTATTGCCATGCATGCAGTCAGGGATTTCGCCGGGGCGAAACCGCCAATCAAGATCCACCTACCACATCGAGCGCGAGTTCTTTTTCTGCTCATGCAAATCTTCGGCGCTGACCCGATCCCAGAACCGCCCGCCGATCATCTGCTCCGCGTCATAGGTGCTCACCAGGTAATTGGCGAGCTCACCCTGGAGCGACTCATTCTTCATTTCAAAGGTCCAGAGCGAGAGTCTTCCCCGCCGGTCCTCGGCAAGAATGCTTTTAATAAAGCCGTGCGGTACAGGAATATAGATGCCGTAGTCGTCGTCAGCAGACCCGATGGTCTCAATGGGGACACCAAAATAAAACACCGGCGCGGTGAGAACGTAGGTTTCAAGAATGTCGTCCCGATCATTCAGCTCCCGAATGGCAAACTCAAGGCGTCGCCACATGTGGCGATTAAAGCCTGGCTGCTGGGGCGACATATTCGACAGCAAGAAAGTCTCGCTGTTCTGAATCTCCTGAATATCCTGATTGGCACTGGCCACCAGATGCCCGCGATCGTACCCGCTCCCTTTGTATGCACCCAGCCCGGCCCTGAAGCGCGTCGGCACCCGGGTATCTGCCCGAAAATTGTTGGACCGCTCTGCTTCGGTCAACAGGTGCTCGTTTCTATTAATGATTTCCAGAGTCCACTTGGCTTGCCGAAAGTAATACGAGTAGCCAATAGTGAAGTGCCTGCCGGTCAGGACCTCATCACAAACAGGCGCGCCGTACCGCAATTCCGGCTGCATTTGAAACGGATCGTTCATGACGAAACCTCCCGCGCGAAGAAGCCTTAAAAGTACGGAGGGGAGCTTTTACTTTAGCGGGTTTTCTGCCGGTAACCTGCGCGGCCAGAGAAGGCGAAGGGCAGCGCAAAGCGCCAGAAGAAGATGGCAGATAAAAAGGCAGCAGCCCTGACTATAAAACGCCAGAGCTGGCTAAAAATGACATTCAACCGAAAATGCGAGAAAAAAAGAGCCGGAAGGATACGAATCAAAGCGCCTGATACAACAAATCCAACTGGGAATCATCCACCAGCGTCCGCTCTCGCTCAAACTGCAACCAGGTGCGCACCCTGCTCTCAATCATCAACCTGTTTCGACAGGCCCAGACATACTGTCCAGCCGAATTTAGCTGGCATTCCATCTGCGCACCATGTTTTCGGGCCGTCGCCATATGTCGCTTGAAGGTTCTGTCCGGCATATCGCCAAAGCTCTTGCGAAGCTCTTCCGACGTGAGATTTCGGGTGTCGAGGACAGCGGAGATGATTTCGAGGGTGGTTTTAAAATCGCGGTACATAACTACTGCTGATGCCAGGCTATGGCGCGCCATTATAGCGATGCCAGCTTCCGGCACAAGCCTTACCCTGCGCCAGATTTTGGCGCACCGCCTTCGGGGGCCGAATTTCCGGACAAAGCAGCCATACAGCCTCGCCTGAAAGGTGGCGAAGCCAGTTTCTGGCACCAGCAATTCCCGATGCCAAAAACTGGCACCCGTCTTCCGGGGCACCAATTATATTCGCAGAGTTTTACTCTGAAACCAGGTAGATAACCTTAAGGCCGGGATGATCCGGGGGCACGCCGAGATAGCTGATAGCGCTCTTGTCTTCCGCAACCACCTCCTTCAACTCCTGATCACCCTCAACTTTTTCCAGTGGAAGCATTCGTCCTGCAAAGACCAGGCGAGCCCAGAACGCATCTACCTGGCTCAATCCCATTCCGGCGACGTGCTGATAGAACTGTGAGCGGAGATCAGCGTTTCCCTTTCGATCGTAAATCGAGGCAAACTCACCGTTGGGCAACGCTCTCGCCCGACCGAGATAGAGATCTCTCAAAGCCTCCTTCGAGATCGTCTCAATCGGACTGTCCGCGTGCGTCACGACATAGATATCCGCCACAGAAAGACTGCTCAGCCAAATTAGTAAGACGCCACTCAGTATTTGTTTCATTCCCACCACCTCAGAATATGAAGTTCAGTGAGAGGGACAGAACGTCGACCGTGGAGCCGCGCTCTTCACGATCATTGTCATAAGCCCATAAACCGTAGGAATCAGCCTCCACCGTCGAGCGATCCCATTGACCCTTCAATGCCAGGCGATCACCAAAATCCCAGCGCACACCGAGCGAGGTTGTATATTGGTTAACAAAGGAATTGTTCAAAATGTCCAGGGCGACTCCTTTAACCACTTCCCCCTGGGGCAGAGCCGACCAATCGGCCGAACTGGTAATGATCTCCTTGTCTGGATCAAATCCAGAGTAGACGACGTAAGGAGTGAATGCATTTATGCGGTAACCCAGACTCACGTATCCGGCATTTCCTGTTGGCAGAACGCACGATATTGACGTCAGCCGGGCAATCTCAGCGTCAAACACCAGGGCGCCGTCGTCGTAACCCAGCCCTAGTTGATAGTATTCAACGTCCGCATTGGATGTGTGACTGAGGCGGTGGTAAAGGTGTCGCGCATCATTGCCAATAGGGCCGGGAATTTGCCCTATGGCCTGAATGGCATCAAACAGTTCCCGGGTCCGACCCTCGACGGTGGCGGTAGAAAACTGGGCATAGCTCAGTCGAGCCGACCAGAAATCGTATTCTCCGGTTAAGGACACAACGAAGAGGTCATTGAATTCCGTCTGGAACTCCTGCTCTCCATCAGGCGACTGTATTTTGGGGTTGGTTGCCCCGTATTGGAGCTTGGCTCGCAAAAAAGCTGGGCCGATAGCAAAGGATTTTGCGACATCCGCGCCATCCAGAGCATAAGGAATGATCCAGCCGTACAACTCGCTTGGCGGGCGAACCCAGAGAGAGGCATAGTCAATGCGGCGAACCTCGGAAAGACGAAACAGGTCTGCAGCAACCCGGCCGGCACGCAGATCAAGCCCGGGGGCGGGCGTGTAACCGACAAATGCCCACTCGGTTATGGCATCCAGATCGTAATCTGGCTTATCCGCGAGAACAAACTGGGCCGTTGCATGAAATCTTGACTCAAAGCTGTAGGAAAGCTGAACCCCAAGTTGCGAATCCGGCTTAAGAGACCAGTCTTGATCGGGGCGCTTGTTCTGGGTGTTCTCCCGGAAAAAACCAAGGTCCTCCTCTCCTTCATAGCTCAGGCCAAGGGTCCCGTAACCGGAAACCCGAAAGTCGTGATCGGCCCTTGCCCCCAGAGACGCCACCAACAACAACCCGAACACGAGACACTTCGCTGTTCCAGAACTCCGGACACAATACTTCATGGAAAAGAACCACCTACAGCGCGAAATTGTAATTATTTTTCCCGGCCATTTTGACCTTATACATAGCCTGGTCAGCGGCATCCAATGCTGCCTCGAAGTTTTCCGACTGCCCCGAATAGGCAATACCAATACTGACCCCGACGGACACCGACACGTTTTCGCCAAACACGACTGGCCGGGACACTTCGCCTATGATCTTATTGGCAATGCGAGCCATATCCTCTTTGCTGCTGCGCCCTGACTCGATCACGACAACAAATTCATCACCACCAAGCCGGCCAACCAGATCAATATTGGAGCGAACGCAGGCCTGAAGGCGCTCTGCGATAACCTGCAAGATGTGATCGCCGGCTGCATGTCCCAGGGAGTCGTTGATGGGCTTGAAACCGTCGAGATCCAGAAGCATCACTGCCAGCTCGGGCACCCAGCCAACCTGCTCCTTTTTGCGATCAAAATATTGCTGGCATCCGCGCCGGTTTTTCAGCCCGGTAAGCGGATCTTCCTCGGCCATTTTCTGCACCTGAGCGCTGGCCTGCACACGGGAGGTGACATCATAGACAACGGCCTCGATGAGTCGCTCCTGGCCCTGCCCCCTGCCCGCGCCGGAGATAAGGCAATGAACCCAGACCGGCGATTCACCGGATAACCCCAGCTCGAAATCGGCGCTTACGGTGTCACCATGCTTTCGAGCCCTTGCTACCAGACTCCAGGCAGAATCCGGATTCCTGAACGCCACTTCAAAAAAGCTCTCGCTCAGCAATCGTTTTCGCTCACTCTCAGTGACACGAATAATTCTTTCCAGCAACACGGGGTTGCTGTGAAGCAGCACACCATTCTCGTCCAGCACCATGATGCCGACGTTCGTAGAGGCAAAAATATTCTGATAGTGGCGGTCCAGCCTTTCGATCTGGCGCCGAAGGCTGCGCTCTGTCTCAAGGGCTTCTCGCGTGACATTCAAAAAGTTATTGACGCTTCTGGCCACCAGCCCTATTTCGTCCCCCTGATTGGCCTTATCAACCTCAATCTCCAGCTCAGATCCTGGCTCGCTTATGGAGACCTGCCGGGCCAACTCCCTTAGCGGAAAACCCACAAGTTTGTTGGCGGTATGAATGGAAACCAGCGTAAACAAAAGCGACATAATGATAAGCCAGGCCAGATTTTCCTTTACTGAGCCAATGGCCCGCTCGGTAATCAAGCCGTCATTTGACCAGACAAGCAGGCTTCCAATCTGGTCTGAGTCATCAATCGGGGAATAAAGCGGGTAATCTGTTGGCTTGTCGGTCGTGATCCGTTCATCGGTGATTGAAACGCCGGACTCAACCTCAAAGCGTTCCACGCCTTCGAGTCGGACGTGCAGGATTTCGTCATCCAGCAGAAGCCCGCTAATCACATCATCGGCGATCTCCCGGTTCTTGACGTAAGCGGAGATGGAGGCGGATGACGTAACCGCACCCACAAGCCGGGATTGCTGCTTGCTGGCGCTGTCTTTGTGCTGGATGTAACTGAAGTAGCCGGTGATGGGTGCGGAAATGAGAAGAAAGCAGAAGGCCGATATCGCCATGATAGCGACCAGTTTCGACCTGATGCTCCGGGTGACTTCCATAACGCCGTACTGCCCTTAGTCTCCCGATACCATCTAGCGCGAATTCTCGCGTTATGGACGGTAATCCCTGGGAAATTCGTTGTTATTCATCTGATCCTATCGCCTTTTACTACACCCTTCTGTAACAAATTGTTGGGTTCCACTGTGCCTTTTGTTCATTGCAGCAACACGCCAGCAGTCAGTATTTGCTATTCTTTTGGCTTACATTAGCTCTCCATTACCATCATCAAGGAAGATACAGGCGTGGCTGGCTCAAACTCTCCGCACAATCGTCAACAGATTCCGATAAACCCAGACACCCTTTCGGATGCCGAACCCGCTGAAGAAGTGGTGGTGTACTATTGGGGGCGCATCTTTTCTGCCCTCGCCATTCTGGCTTTGCTGGCCGGCAGCATTGCCTGGGGAGCCATGGTACTCCTGGGGCCGGATGAACCGGCGCCAGTGAGTAATGCTGGCCAATTGTCGGATGAACTGGCATCAGTTCAGCGCTCGAATGACGGCGATCAACAGGATTCGCCAGACCGGCGGGAACCTATCTTTGCCGATGAGCTTGAAGGTGGCGACGAACCCGGCGCCGCCCAGATGTCTGCAACTAACTCCATAACTCTTCCGACAACAGCAGCCCAGCCGAACGACCTGCCTGATGAGCCCACCGCGGCGGGTCCGACAGTCGAAATCAATCAAGAACCTGAAGAATCATTATCCGATATCGGTGGGGATTCAGCCGCAGCGCCTCTGGAAACCGCATCGGGCACGACCACCAGCCCCGAATCAGCGCCTGCAATCGATACCGGCACCGCTTCGGGCTCTTCCCCCGTCCGGATACTGTCCGAGCATTTAACGAGGGCGCAGTTGAGTTCGGGACTTGAGGACAAAGAACCCATTGATCAGCTGTCGGATACCCTCGCGATGGAGGAGGACGGGCTCATCCGCGTGTTCCTGTTTACGGAAATTCAGGGCATGCAGGACGAAACCCACTACCACGACTGGTATCTGGAAGATGAGAGAGTGGCGCGAGTCTCCATCACACCGTTCGTAGACCCGATGCGGGCGTCTTCGGCCAAGTTTATCGACCGCCATATGCTGGGTGAATGGAGAGTTGAGGTCGTAACAGCCGAGGGAGAGCCGCTGGCGGTTGGCGAATTCACCGTGCAATAGGAATGCAATCAGCTCCCGGCTTTGGCGCGATTCCAGGGCGGACACATGCACCGGGGGTCGCGAATCAGAAGAAATCGAACTCCAGATCCTGGTAGACCCGTCCAGCGTTTTTCGCCGCCAGCTCTTCAAAGGTATCCAGATAAGACCACTGGGATTGGTCCAGGGCATAGGCGTCATCCAACCCGCCGCCGCGCTCAAGGATCTCGATCACCGAATCTCGCAAAAACACCAGATAGCCTTTGGTTTCCTTTTCCACCACGTCTATGGTCGTGGGTTCGCCATGACCCGGTATCACGATGACAGGGTCCAGTTGCTCCGTCATCTTGTCGAAAGAGTCAATCCAGGCGCCAACCGCTGTGTCCTCGAACACAGCCAGCAAGCGCTGGTGGAAACCAAGGTCACCCGTGATCAGCAACTTTTCTTCGGGCACCCACAGCGCAATGTCGCCGGGTGCGTGGCCCGCACCAAAATACAGTAACTCAACGGCCAGGCCCCCAAGGTCCAGCTCATACCTGTCGGTAAAGCTGATATCGGGAACGGCCACATAAGTGCCCTCACCCTTATCCTTATTGCGGGCCTTCATCCGGGCCAGCTTTGCCTCCCCGTGGTGGGCGAACTCGTCCACGGCAAAGTCCTGGGCAATGATCGGCACCCCCTGATCCCGCCAGTAGCTGTTGCCCAGCATCGAATGCCCCTGGGCGTTTTCATTGGCCACGTACTTTACCGGCTTGTCGGTAATGCTTTTGATGGCGTTATGAAAGGACTGTGCAAGCTTGTAATTATCGCCCCCGTTAAAAACGACCACACCCTCCTCCCCGACAATAAAACTCAGGTTGTTGTTGTGACCGTGGTTATCGTAGGTGCCGGGGGCGGTGGCACCGATGGCGGAATACACCCGGTCGGTTACCTTCACCAGCTCCAGTTTTTCAGGAATGGGCTCAGCTGATACCGGCAATACCAACAGTGTCAGCGCAAGCACGGCGACAAGTCTGCTCAAGCTCATGGTTAATCCTCCGCTCCATTGGCACGAAAAACCGATTCAGCCAGCGCCGAGTCATCCGGCAAGCCATCGATTCTTTGAACTGCACCGCTTCTGTCACGATAGAACACCGTCGGCGTCACAGACGCACCCAATTCCTGCATTAGCTTGTGATTGGCGAGGATTTGCCCCCGCACGTCGCCGGGAATATTGTCGTTCGACACCAGCCAGGCATCCGGAAACTCGGTCTCGTGAAAATCCAACTGACTTACGGGATCCGAGGCGCTGATTACCCCCGCTGACTTGGCGAGGCTGGAGGGTTGAATGATGCCCACCATTATGTGGCGAAGCTGGATACCCTCTTGCAGAAACTCCTGTGCTTTGCGGCGCAGAACCAGGCAGTAGCCACAGTTCGGGTCGGTAAAGGCATAGACGATACGATCTGCGTCAGAAGGACCTTCAGCCACCCAGGTCGCGTTTTCGAGCTTTACCCAGGCCTCTGTCAGGTCGGTTGCCGGTAACCAGGTGCGAATATGCTCCGCGCTCAGATTTCGGCCGAACCCATCGACCATCTCGCCGATGATCACATGCTCCCCATCGGCCAGCAGATACAGGGTAACGGCCTGACCATCCTTGCGCCCAACAAAGCCCTTGACGCCAGCGGGCGCATCAAAGCTGGCCTCAGGTTTGAGACCTTGATCGATGAATACCTGCAGTGCATCCGGATATTGCGCGCCCGCAAATGACGACCAGAACAAGCCAATAAAAATAAGGCAAAGAACGCCTCGTAACCTGATGTTTCGTTGCACTTTTATTGCCCCGCCAATCAGAAGGGCGCCATCTCAAGATCCATTTCCACGGCGGCCACACCCGCCTGGGCGCAACTTTCATCTATTTGTCCTGAGGGAGCGCCACTGACACCAACGCCACCAATGGTTTCACCGCTTGCCTGCACCGGCAGGCCACCGGCCGACAACAGCACCTTGTCGAGCTTTCCGACCGAGAAGGGCCCGGTGAACCGATCCTCCAGGGCAGATGTGGCACTGGTAAAGGTCATTGCGGTGTACGCTTTGCGATAGCTCACATCCAGCGCCAGATCCATGGCCAGCACGTCCCGCAACGCCACTTGCGGATGACCGCCCCGATCCACAACCGTTACCGCAACCTGAACCCCCTGCTCCCGGCAGTGATCAATCGCCGTCTTGGCAATGGTCAGCGCAACATCCATCGACATTCGCCGGATCTCAACCAGCAACGGCTGATCCGATTCCTGGGCTGTCGCAAACGGTGTGAGCGCCATCGACGCGGAAAGCAGGATGGCTTTGAGTCCTTTGTTCTTCATGCTGATCTCCATTCCGACATCGCCTGTCTATGGGCGAACGAGTACATAGCCTTTTTCAACCTGATCCAGAATGTGGGCCACGCCCACCTGAACCCGATTGCTGTCCGGGTGCAGCTCCGGCGCACTGCCGGTATTGCGCTCGATCGTATCTATGGTGTTCATGCACACACTGAAGCGAACGCCCTGCGCCATCAGGCTGTCGATCAGCTCGGTGCGACTATTACCCTTTACCAGCAACTCAACACCCGGACCAAACGTGGTGATTTCAATGTCAATGCTGTCTGGGCCGTAGTGTTGAAGCAGGTTGGCGGCAACGCTCAACACCATATTCTGCTTTTCCGGCTGGTCGTCACTCAGCTGCAGCAGCAGGAATTTCTCTGCAAACGGTTTTTCCTCGTTCAGGGGCTCACCCAGTCCAGTGATGCTCCAGCCGGCCAGCAAGATTGCCAGGGTAAGGATACGGCCAAGCCCCCGCCAACTAGCCGGCATAGTCTTCAAGTCCCGGGTTGCCTGCAACATTCTTCAGCTTCGGGGTGTTGAACTTGTCGATCTTCACGGTTTTTTCAGATCTCAGATAGTCCGCAACCACATCCCAGATCGGTTTGCCTGGCGCACGGGAATTAACGGTTGCCCAGCCCGCGACCTTGTACACCTTGTTCGCCTCAATGGGGTCGCCGTTATCCAGTCGCATATCGCTAATCCGTCCGTTCATGCTGCCGGTCGGATCGCAGGTGTAGTCCATGCCGCCAACCCGAACCATATCCCCACCCTGCTGGTAGTAAGGATCTTTGTTGAACAGGTTATCCGCGACATCTTCCATGATCAGCTTGAGATCCGCGCCGGACATCTCGCGCACGTAGGTTTCCGGATAGGTGATCGCTGTGGCGTTCATCACATCATCCATGGTGATGGCTTCACCCGGCAGGATACTGGTGCCCCAGCGAAAACCCGGCGACAGGGAGATCTGCGCATCGAGCACCTTGCGCTGGGCATCGCAGATCAGCTGGTCGAGGGTGCCATTGAAATTTCCCCTCCGGTACAGGAGCTCGTCCGTCACCGCCAGCTCCTCTGCCAGCTTGTCGGCGTACGGGGCGCGAACCGTCTCAATGAAATCCACCATAGCGGCATCCGCCGGGATCAGGTCGGAAAACACGGGTAGCAATTTGTATTCATAGTCACGGAGCCCGTTATCACCGATATCCAGGTCCAGAACGGCCACATACTTGCCATTGGTGCCTGCATTACTCACCAGGGTTTTGCCACCCGGGTTTGTGACGACGGTTGGTTGCGGAACTGCATCGTGGGTATGCCCCCCCAGAATGGCGTCAATGCCGGTAACCCGGCTGGCCATTTTCAGGTCGACATCCATACCGTTGTGGGACAGCACCACTACGGCGTGAACCTGTTCGTTCTCACGAATCTCGTTGACCAGTTGCTGCATTTCCGATTCGCGAATGCCGAAGCGCCAGTCCGGAATAAAGTAGGACGGGTTCGCGATCGGCGTATACGGGAATGCCTGACCGATGACCGCGACACGCTTGCCGCCCAGCTCCCGGACTGTATAGGGTTTGAACACGCGGCCACTGAATTCATCAAAGGCCTCAGCACCCATAAACATGGCTTCCTCTGACAGGAACACATTCTGCGCCAGGAACTCTCCGTTGAAACCTTCAATGTTTTTCCGGATTTGAGCCTCAGGATAAGTGAACTCCCAGTGGCCGGTCATAATGTCGATCCCCAGCAGATTGCTGGCCTCGACCATATCCTCGCCCTGAGTCCAGAAAGCCGTCCCCGACCCCTGCCAGAGATCACCCCCGTCCAGCAGAAGAGAATTGCCCGCGCCGGCCTGATCCCGGAGCTGACTGATCAGTGTTTTAAGGTGAGCGAAACCACCCATGCGACCATACTCTTGCGCCGCTTCGGTGTAGTTCAGATAAGTAAAAGCGTGGGCCCGGGGCGAGCCCGAAGCGACGCCGAAGTGATCCAGAAAGTGCTTTCCCACTACATGAGGCACTTTGCCGTTGCTGGGACCAATCCCGAGATTAACGTTCGGTTCCCTGAAATGAACCGGTTGAAGCTGGGCATGGATATCGGTCAGGTGGAGCAGGCGGACATTCCCGAATGCAGGCGCGTCGTAAAGCTTCTCACCACTCTTTGCCAGTGCCAGGCGTGGCGCGAGCCCTGCCATCGCGGCTGCCTGCATGGCAAACAGGAAATCTCTGCGGGAAATCGACACGGGTTTCTCCTATCCGTTATATCTGGAAGGCATCGGCCCCCTGTTTCGGGGGCCGTTTGGTTGGAGGTCTTTAGTTGCCAATGGCAACAGCGGGCCATTTTTCTTGTTGCTGTTTTCGCTGTTCAAGCGATTGCTCAGCGTACTTCAACGCCTGCTCGGCCATCTCCAGCGCCTTTTCATAGTCGCCACTGTCGGCGGCTTCCTTGGCGGCTTTTAACTGATTGGCCGTGGTCGTCCACTGGTAAGTTCCAGCCTGATTATGGGTACTTTCAACTTTCGAATAGACTTCGTTGAAGTCTTCCTTTGCCCCGGCCTGCGACAGAGCAGGCAATGACAGGGCTAGCGAGGCAGTAAGGATCAATAATGGCTTGTACACGACAATTCCCCCTTATCCCTGATCGGTTATGGCCGGGTAGCCGGGCCGACGACCGGAAGTCCGTTGTTCAAGTAAGTCATGAAATACTCGAGATTCCGGTATTCCTCGCCCTGAGCCTCCAGCGGCACTGCCCGCACGTTTCTGTTGCAACCTGTGAATCGGCGGTGAAGCGTACCCATTTCCCCCCACTTGGCCCGATGGACCGGGAAGTTGGCGACCTGCCCCAGCATCGGCGACAGCAGATCCGCCCGAATCCAGTTGCCAGGATTCTGAACGTGGCAGCTTGCGCATGAGAAATTCAGTTGCCCCCGGCGGGTGTAATAGAACTCTTTGCCAGCCTGGTAGGCGGCAAGCGCGTCGTCATTGGGAACCTCGATGTCGAACTTTTTGCCCGCTGAAGTAGACGCCATGTATGCGGAAATCGAGGCAATCGGACCTTTTTTCCATTTAAGGGGCTCTTCGCCGTTGGCTTCCCGGCAACGGTTGATCGCCAATTCGAGGGTAATCACCTCTTTCTTTTCAGTGTCAAAGTACGGGTAGTTCTGACGCACCCCGATACCATCATTTTCGAAACAGCTCGCGTAGGTTTTGCCATTAGCGAACGGCGTTTCGAACATTTCCTGGCCTTCTGCAACAGCAAACTCAAACGGCGGGAAGTCACTCATCGACTCCCACTGTTTGCGGCGGTCTTCATCCAGTGCATATTGCCCATTCACGAACTCTTCCAGTGGAACGTCCGGGAATTTCTGCTGGAAATACTCCACCGTTTCCTTACGGTCCTCCTCCGGGGTGTCACCGGCCAGCGCCAGTGGCGCCGTCAGTGTGGCCCCGACTGCGACCAGAATGACCTTTGCTATACGCATGTCTTATCCTCCTGTGCGCCGGGGCGCTCGCCCCGTCTCGCCCAACCTCTAGCCGATTTTTGCTGTTGTTGAGTCGCTTTTGCCTTTGTTGTCGACCCAGCTGATCGTGACCTCATCTCCTTTCTTGGCGCCCTTGAAGCGGCATTCAAGGAACGGATCCTTGGAGACAGCCGGACCCCAGTGCGCGACGAATACTTCCTTGCCCTGATGGGTGATGGTCAGCAGCTGGATAAAATAAGCTGGGATCACATTGCCTGAGGAATCCTTCGCGAAGCCGGAATCCATCGGGTGCCGGACCAAGGCCTTGAGGGAGGTGATGCCACCGCTTTCAACGGCTCGAACTCTAATGCTGGATGCCATGATGATTCTCCTGTCCGGTCAAAAATCAGCCGCCGCAGCCGCCAACGGTAACTTTCACGTTCTGGGTTGCCTTGTAGGCCTTTCCGTCTGAAATCACCACTGCCACCACATCGGTGGTTTCAGCCATCTTCAGGCGGTTAGACACGAACGGTACCGTTCCTTCAGGGATATCGAACGCCGCCGCCAGAGCATTTGGATTCTTGGCAACCAGAAGAGCGATGGCGGTGACATTCGGCAACGCGGTTTCCACGCTCACCGGCACAACGGCGCCATTCTGGGCGATGGTGGGAAGGTCCAATGAGATCTGGTCGGACTCGCTTGCTTCCATCCCGTAAAGTTCGGCGATGGTTTCGTCGACGCCCGGAGTCTTGAAGGCCTTTTCCGGCCAATCAGCCACATCGGTGGCTGCCTGTGCCCGCAGCGGAATCAGTCCGGAGCCAACAGTCAGGCCAACAACACTGGCCCCCAATACACCTTTCAGGAATCCTCTACGCCTTTGGTCAATCACGGTTATTCCTCCTCGGCCTCTTACAGCGTGTACAGGTAATCGATGATTCGATTGATTTGTTCTTCGTTCAGGATCATGTTCCTTCCAAATGGCGGCATCACCGTCACCGGATTGAATTGGGTTTCATCCCATATCCGCTTGAAAAGAATCTCCCGATCCGGGTAGCGGCTCTTCATGTCCGACAGTGCAGGACCAACCGTACCGGTCAGCTTACCGTCATCAATTTTGTGGCAGGCCAGGCAATTACCGTCCTTCCGACTGAAGGCCAGCTCCTTGCCCCGATCGATATCCGCCTGCGTGGGTTCGGCATACACCGGCGGCATGGCCGTCAGCGCAAGTGTGGTCAAGCACACTGAAACCAGTCCCTTTCGCATTTCACAATCCTCCTGGGCTGTGTTTAAGCAACGAAGCGCGTGTTTCGATGCCGTTTATTATTCGACTAGCCCTTCATCAAGCGGGCCCGTGGTTCTGGGGGTAAGGTTTTTTCCTTCCGAGGAATCGGCTACGTTCACCTCATCCTTGCAGTCGGACATGCAGCGTTCGTTCTCAACGTCCGGCCGAGGATCTTCCCAGACAAAATTGCCGCTGTTGGGCATTTCCACCTTGGGTAGCGTTTCCTTGTTGGCGACAAAGTCACCGTCGACGATGTAGTTCAGGTTCAGAACGTAGGCAGTAACCGCGTAGACCTGGTCATCGGTCAGGGACTGGGGCGCAAAGAACGGCATGGCCCGGTGAATGTAGTCCCAAAGAGTGGACGCATAAGGCCAGTAGCTGCCAACGGTCTTTTCAGGGCGGTCTTCGGCCAGGGTGCCCTCACCTCCGCTCAGCTTCGGATAGCGCCCCATTCCTTCACCGAAGGCACCGTGACAGGAAGCGCAGTAGGTTTCATAAACTGCCATGCCCTCATCCACACTGCCGCTGCCCTCTGGCAGGCCGGTACCATCGGGACGGATATCGATATCCCACGCGGCGATCTGTTCTTCCGTGGGGGTCTCGCCGACTCCGTAATAGCCTGCTGATTCAGCAACGGCGCTTGACGCCAGCGGAAGCATGAGGGCTCCGGAGCACACCAGGGCTAGTTTTAGGGAGCACTTACGAAAGCTGAACATTGACCACACTCCCGTCTGCGTTGACTTTCCAGGTCTGGATGGCGTTCTTGTGATAGATCGAATTCGTGCCACGGGCTTCGCGCAGCTGTCCCAAAGTTGGCTGCACGTAACCGGTCTCATCAATGACTCGTGATTGCAGGAGCGCGGGATTGCCGTCCCACTTCCACTCCAGAACAAACCGGGTCAGCGACTTGGACAAAACCGGCTCCCTGAGCTGTGCCTGCTGCCAGTTCATGCCGCCATCGACGGACACGTCCACCGCTTTGACCTTGCCTTTACCGCTCCAGGCCAGGCCTTCAATTTGATAAACACCCTTTTCCTTGAGCGGCATTTCCGGACAAGGGGAAGTAATGACCGACTTGGCCTCCATCACCCAGGTAAAGCCACGGGCGGTGCCATCACCCAACAGGTCGGTGTACTTGGAGGTTTCCTCGCGCTGCATCCAGGGCTTGTCGCCCACTTCAAGACGACGCAACCACTTCACATGGGTGTTGCCTTCCCAGCCTGGCACGACCAGCCGGATCGGGTACCCCTGTTCCCTACGCAACGCCTCACCATTCTGGGCGTAGGCGACGATCACATCGTCCAGCGCCTTCTCCATCGGGATGCTTCGGGTCATGGCAGCGCCATCCGCGCCCTCGGCCAGCACCCACTTACCTTCCAGCTTCATGCCGACTTCCTGGAGCAAGGTCGACAGCCGCACACCGGTCCACTCGGCGCAGCTCACCATACCGTGCAGAAACTGAAGTGAATTGAGTTGCGCGCCCCGCCATTCCATGCCGCCGTTGGCCGGACACTCAATAAAGTTAATCTGTGACACGCTGGGCAAACGCTGAAGGTCCTCCATCGAAAGAATGATGGGGCGATCGACCAACCCATGAATCATCAGGCGATGTTGCTGGGGATCAACCTCCGGGCGGCCCGCGTGGTGGCGTTCGAAGAACAGCCCATTTGGAGTGATGATGCCCTTCAGGTGCTGCAGCGGGGTAAAACTGATGGACGACACCTTGTCGGCAGTAAGCCACGGCACATTCCGGCGAATCACCTCTTTTTCAAACGGTGACGGCATCCCATAAGGATCGGCAACAACGCCGGGGCCGAGGGACAGTGTCCAGGATGGATTTTCGGGAGGGTATTGGGTTTTCGCGAGTGCCCCTGGGGCCAGGCCGGCAAATGCGCCGCCAACCATCGCGCCGCCGGCAGTGAAAAGACCATTCCTTAGAAAGTGTCGGCGCTCCGACGATGGTAACTTCTGGGATTCTTCAAGTGCCGTTTTCGACACATCGAGACTGAGCCGGCGAAGCTTGCCGAACATGCGTTGTCCTCCTTCGATGCCTAAGGCAGTCGGCCGCAATCAGTTCAGGACTGAATGTCGGTCTTGTTGTAAAAGTTATAAGGATACTCCTAATTTATAGACAACATTTCAGAGACTGCAAAAATTTTCTGAATGAATGTTCACTTTTTTCGTCAGGGAGCTGGATTGCCCACTACCCTGTAGGCATATGGCGCCTGGGATTTTAAGGAGGAAATATGGCCAGACGAGAAAAGCACACAGTGGCGAAAGGTGTTGTCAGATTGATTGCCGGGATGATGCTTGGCTCTCAATCGATAGTAACCCTTGCCGAAAGCTTTCCTGACATCTCTATTCCGTTTGAGGCCGAGCCAGTGGGTGGGGCCGGTGTCTATTACTTCCAGGGGATTTCTGGTGTGCCTGATAGCCAGAACGAGGGATTTACAGCGAATGCCGGTTTCGTCGTAACCGGGGAAAGCGTTGTGGTGTTCGATGCGCTTGGCACCCCGAGCCTTGGTGCGGCGATGATCAAGGCCATTCAGGACAAAACCGACTTGCCCATTTCCCATGTGATCATCAGCCATTACCATGCTGACCACGTCTACGGGCTGCAGGCATTCAAAACAATGTCGGATGCCCAGATTCTGGCGCACGAAAGCGGAGCTGGGTACGTAGACAGCCTGGCCGCCCAACAGCGTTTGAGTCAGCGTCGAGAGGCCCTTTCACCCTGGGTGAATGAAGACACGCGCTTAATTGCTCCGGACAAAACCTTCGAATCCGACGTCTCCCTGGAATTGGGCGATTACCGCTTCAGCATTGTGCACGCCGGCCCGGCCCATGCTCCGGACGACACGCTGATGATGGTTGAGCCGGCCGGGGTATTGTTCTCGGGCGACATTATCCAGAGTGGCCGTATTCCCTACCTTGCCAGCTCTACAGTGAATTCCGAGAACTGGATGGAGGCCATCGAACAGGTCCGAGAGTTATCGCCCCGGTATTTGGTTCCCGGCCATGGCGCTGCGTCTGAAAATGCGATGGAGGCGCTGAATTTCACCTTTAACTACTTGTCTTACGTTCGAGAAGCAATGGGGGAAGCCGTGGAAAGCTGGCTACCGTTCGAGGAAGCTTACTCCCAGACGGATTGGTCCCGCTATGAAGGGCTTCCCGCCTTTGACGCGTCAAACAGGGCCAACGCCTATCGGGTGTTCCTCGAGATGGAGCAGGCAGCGCTGGGCGGATCCTGAGCCTGCCCGCCCCCTAAACTCTCTGCTCTTCAGCCCTGGGCAGCCAATTACAATGCTGTCAGATACCCACGCACGCGCTTCCAGGCACCCTTTTCTGGCTAAACTTAGGGGTTCCAGCGTGAGGGCTTTATCCGTGAAGAAGTGGCACCACCTCTTTCTGACATGTTTTGCCATGGTCCTTTGGGCCGGGATCGTCCATGCCGATGACGTGGTGGCGGCACTGGATGATCTGCTCCCTCCGGTTCAGACGGAAACAGAGCAGTTCCTGCCGGCTGAAGAAAGCGAGGAAGAGACCGAGGACAGTGGCCAAAAGGCTGAAAACACCGGAGAGGACAAAGAGGACAAAGATGCCAAGGAGGCTGACGAAGAAGAGGTAGATGAAGAGGAAGAACCCGAACCAGAACCTGAGCCGGTTAAACCTGAAATAGAGGCACCAGACGAGCCCCTCGTCAGTACCCTGCCGACCCCGCAAACTGCCGACATTCAACAACAGATTCAGAAGCTTCGTGAGGCGCTCGACAATCGCCAGCACGTACTTGATCTGAGTGAACAGCGGCTGGCCTTTGCCGAGTCACTGCTGGCTCGACTGGATAACGAATACGAGAGTTTCGAGCTCAGGCTGGAAAAAGCAGGTCTGAACCTGACCGACGATTACGCAAACCTGCTTCGGCAGCGCCTGGACCGGCTGCGCAGCCAGACCATTGCGTCCGGCCTTACCCAGGGAATCAGCGCCCAGCTCTCCGCCGCCCGGGAGGAACAGCTTCGTCTGGAGGAATTCGAGGCAGTTATCGAACCGGATGACGAAGCGCTGGGCAGAATGGAAGCTAAGCGGACCCAGCTGCTTCGCCAGCTGCACACCACGGTCACAAAACACATTGAAGTGCTCAATGAATACTACAGCGTGGTCATCAAGCTCCTGCGCCGACTGGAGCAATACCAGGAGTTGCTTCAGCAGCGCCTTTTCTGGCTGCCCAGCACAGAAGCGGTGGATTCAAGTCACCTGGGTGACCTGTATCGCGGCGCCACCTGGTTTATTTCCTCCCTGAAATGGAAGTCCATCAAGCGGGCTGTCGAGCGCTCCATGGAGGAGCGCTGGCCGCTGATTTTTCTCTTCATCATTATCCTGGGCTGGCTGTGGGTGCGGCGCCGCAAAATCCGGGGCGCCCTCATTGCCTCGGGGCATCCGGTTGGCAATGTTCGACAAGACCGGTGGCAACTCACTTTCTGGGCTCTGCTTCTGAGTCTGCTGCTGGCACTTCCCGGTGTGATATTACTTGGCCTCGCTCACCTGTTACTGGAAAGTGGAAACAGCTTCCTGAATGCGCTGTCTCGTGGTTTTTTCAATGCGGCCATCTCGGCTTTGCTTCTGCGGGGAGTCTACACGGTCGCTTACAGCAAGGGGCTCGGAGAGCGTCACTTCCAGTGGAACAAAAACACCCTCACCGCCCTGCGCAAGTACATTCCTGTGCTGCTTGCCGTACTGATCCCGATTCTCATCATTATGCCGACCATGAACACCACCAAGGGCTCTCCGTATAGCGACAGTTTGGGGCGACTCCTGTTCGCCATTGCCTCCATTGCGCTTGCCTATTTCGCTCAAAAGTTCATGTCAGCCGTGCGCAAAGACCAGCCAGGTAGCCGAACGCTGATGCTGGTTCACATCGCGTCGGTGGCAACGCCGCTGATCCTCACCGTCGTGTCACTGTGGGGATACCACTACACGGCAGTACAGTTTGAGGGCCTGATTTTTATCAGCATTTGCTGGGTTGCCCTGGTCATCCTCGTTCATTACCTGGGATTGCGGGGGCTGGCGGTTCGCGAACGGCGCATTGCCCTGAAGCAGGCGATTGAGCAGCGGGAGGCCGAGCGCAAGCACGCCGAACACAGGGAGGCGGCAGAAATATCGGGTGACGCCCTCCCGCCGATGCTGGAGTCGCCACGGCGCGACATTCACGACATCAGCCAGCAGAGTGAAGCCCTGCTGAAGATCGTCTCCGTGATCCTCGCGGGCGTTGGGCTCTTTATGCTGTGGGAAAACATTTTCCCTGCCCTCAAGATCTTTGATGAGGTCACCCTCTGGACCATTCAAACCGGTGCCGAGGGTGAGCCCCCGATCCCCATCAATCTCTGGGACGTGATGCTGGCGCTGGGAATTGGCGTGGGCACTTTCCTGGCGGCACGAAACCTTCCCGGAACCCTTGAAGTTACCATGTTGAGCCGGATGAACCTTGAGCCAGGGGTGGGATACGCCATCACCACCCTGGCCACCTACATCATCGTCTTCATCGGCATTGCCGCATCCCTGGCGGGACTCGGTTTTCAGTGGTCGAAACTCCAGTGGCTGGTGGCGGCCCTTGGTGTGGGGCTGGGTTTTGGTTTGCAGGAAATCGTGGCCAATTTTGTGTCAGGCATCATCTTGCTATTCGAGCGCCCTATACGGGTGGGCGATACGGTCTCAATCGGCGGAATTACCGGCACCGTCTCGCGAATTCGAATCCGTGCCACCACGCTCGTCGACTGGGACCGAAAGGAACAAATCATTCCCAACAAAACCTTTGTTACCCAGGACCTGACCAACTGGACCCTTTCCGATCCCATCACCCGTCTTATTGTCCGGGTCGGTGTTGCCTATGGTTCGGATGTGGACAAGGTGCAGGACCTTTTGCAGCAGGTGGCCGTTGAGAATGAGCGGGTGGTAGACGACCCTGCACCCGCCGTATTTTGCGTGCAGCTGGGCGAAAGCAGCATTGATTTTGAAATACGGGCGTTTGTTCGTGACATCCTTGATCTGATGCCCCTGTCACACGAGCTGCATTCTGCGATTACCAGGATCCTTCGGGCAAATGACATCGAAATCCCGTTTCCACAACGAGACATTCATATCCGCAGCGAATTCGCACCTCGAGGCCCGGCTGAATAGCAGTTCCAACCAACGGTTCCCCGCAGCCGGGCGGGAACTGGCAGGAATGCTGATCCACTGACATACTCAATGGGCGAACAAGGCCCGTGGCGTACAGTAAGAACCACGCAACCAGACAGCCTCACTGTGGATACTGCTGTCCCGCTGATGAGGGATCACTCGGGACGCGCCCATGATCTCCCTGAGAATGCCAAGCGGTTTCTACCGGCAGGAATTACAGCGCACCATTCAGGCGGCCACCAGCTATGAGCAATGGCATGAAGCGGCCGTTTCGATCGATAAGCTTTCCGGCGCAGAAAGATGGCGCCAGAAAGACGAATCCGAGTACTACGACTACTGCGATATTCGCGCCCGCTACGAACAGCTGCGAACCCTCCTGAACGAGAATAACCACGAAGAGCTGCTGTACGTCCTCAATGAAGGCATCCATGGCAATATGAGCGGGATGGGTCGCCCGATCCTCTA
Source organism: Marinobacter suaedae (assembly GCF_030519635.1). Taxonomy (NCBI): domain Bacteria; kingdom Pseudomonadati; phylum Pseudomonadota; class Gammaproteobacteria; order Pseudomonadales; family Marinobacteraceae; genus Marinobacter; species Marinobacter suaedae. The sequence continues at coordinate 405,631 of NZ_JAUMIS010000002.1, forward strand.
CAATTATGCGCTGACCGGCACCAAGCAGGTCATCGATGATTATGTCAGTGCCATTGCTGAAGCATTGCGGGTTTTGGCAAACGCGCCCGCCCGTAAGATCTCAATCCAGCAAAAGGTCGACTTCTTCCGTCGGGCCAGTCATTGCTACGGCCGGTCCTCCCTGATGCTGAGTGGCGGAGCCGGCCTGATTTATTTTCATCACGGTGTTGTCCAGACACTCATCGATCACGACCTTCTGCCTCATGTCATTTCGGGCGCCAGTGCCGGTGCCTGGGTATCGGCACTTCTGACCAAGTACACCGATGAAGAATTGAAATCCGGGATACTCGAGCGCTATCGCTATGAGATGCCAGTGCTGCTGAACCCGTTGAAAGTACTGGCGGGCATGGAGCCGGGAGTGACACCGCTGACCGTAAAGCAGAGTGCGATGGATGGCATTGATAATGATATGACCTTTCAGGAAGCATACGAGCACACCGGGCGCTACATCAATATCTCCATCGCGCCAGCGGAAAAGCATCAGAATTCGAGGCTGATGAACGCCATTACCTCGCCTAACGTCTATATCCGCTCCGCCATTGATGCTTCAGGGAGCATTCCCGGCGTCGTGCCTCCCGTCACGCTGTATGCCAAGGGTGCAAACGGCCGACCCAAACCCTATTTGCCAACCCGCAAATGGGTGGATGGTTCGTTTGCAGAAGATCTACCAGCCAAGCGATTGTCCCGGCTGTTTGGTGTGAATCACTACGTGGTTAGTATGATCAACCCCATAGCTGTGCCGTTCGTCAGCGATCCCAAAATCCGGTCGCCGTCCGCGCTGCGCGCCCTCGCGGGCGGGCTGATGGTCGACGGTGCCGCTGACTTGCTGGCCCAACTGGAAAAATATCTCACCCGTTTCGGGGCATCTTTTATCAGTCCTGCCGTCCTGCTCGCCCACGGCGTTCTTACACAGACCTATACCGGCGATGTAAACATCATCCTGGACAAGAAGCATTTCCTATGGCGCAACGTGTTGTTCAGTTATCACACCGATGAGGAGATTGAGCGCCTTATTCTGGCGGGAAAGCGCAGCACGTGGCCACGACTCGCCATGATTCGTAACGCGGCCCTGATTGGGAGGGAATTGGACGATATCCTGGAAATGCTGGATGCCCGGGAATTTGGAGAAACGGACACCGGACGGCCTCGCCGGCATTTGACGTTGCCATCCGTGTCCTTCTAGCGTTTTACTGCACTTTGACTTCGGCTTCCTCGATGTCCAGCTTCGCTATCTCTTCAAGCGTGCTGTATTCGCACTCTTTCTGTGCGATGAAGCTATTGGCGGAATCCGTCAGGATATTGTCATCCCGCATGAAACGACGACCCAGCAGCACCGGGTAGGAAAAGTTGCCCCTGTCGGTCAACGAAAACTGGGTTTCATGAATGGTTCCTGCAATGCAGAAGTCCATCCGAACGACATGGCGCCGCTGAGATTCTGCGCCCTTGCGCTTGATTCGAATGGTTCGGTGAATCGGCCGCTCGAATTCAAGCACCACTTCATCATGCTCGATTTTTCCCTTGGTTGGCTGATCTTCATGATCTCCAAGGGGTAGCTGAAAGCGAACCCACTTTTCGTCGTTGCGGGTGAATTCCTCTACATTGGTGGCGTGGAGGGAGGAGGTCTTGGCGCCCGTGTCCAGGCGGGCCTTCAGCCGCACGCCTGTATCATTCATGACCACCCACTCGACGAAACCGAGGGTTTCGGGGATGCGCTCTGGAGACTGCTTGCTTTCCTCGGCGTGCACATACGCCATCGGGGCAGTGCCCAGAAGCAATGATGACAGAATAGCCAGAACTTTCATTCAAATTCTCCTGCAATACGTTGTAATTCAGGGAAAAAAATGAGAAATCGTGACTCAAGCTCCGTCTCGTTTGCCTTGATTTCTTCAATCACTCCACTGAAACGGTTCGGGAAACGTATACGCTCCGAAATCCGATCCAGTGCATAACCTATGCGATCCAGATCCCGATACGCACCGAACCAATCCTGTCTGACCATTCGTTCGGTAACGGCGCGCATGGACGCTGGCATCACTTCCCCGTGAGATTCCAGCTCACGATACACGCGGGCAATAAAGCTATCAGGATCGTCCTCACTGAAACATTGCCAGTGTCTTAACAGAAAGTGATCGTACAGCACGTCCAGAGCAATGCCGGCGAACCGTCGTCGCATTGGCGAAAAGCAGCGTTTGCTCGCCCGCACTTCGGTATGCTGGTCCGTATAGGCGTCCACCCTCAGATGGTGGCGAACGCCCCGGTGGACCTCGTCCGGCAGCCCCGCCAGATCGATGCCCTGAGCAAAATCACCGAGAATGCTACCGACCCGCGCCTCCGGCGAGTCCGGGGCCAAAAACAAGTGGGCCAGATGGTTCACGCTCGCTCCAGACGGACGAACCGGCCTCAGAAACTGAACTGAAATCCAAGCCCCAATCCGTCCACGGTTACATCGTTATCGTCATAATAACGCATATACTCCAGGTTTCCGGATAAGTAAGAGGCGAAATCCACATTGAGCCCGACACCGTAGGATACGTCGCTTTCATCTTCGGTCGAGGTGCCCAGCGGCCCATCCGCCTCTATTTCCACCCGCGTAAAGCCGATGGCGGCATAAGGCGTTAATGGCGATTCGTTGGCCATCTGGAAGGTGCCATAGGCACCGTAGAAGTTGTCGAGGGAATAATCGAACAGCCCAACCCGATCGTCATCCACCCCGAAACCGGCCCGGGCCTCAAAGCCAATAAAAGGGGTAAGCATTGCACCGGCCTTGCCTGACAAGGTGCCCACATCGGCATCGGCAGAGCCAACATCCAGACCCACAAAGGTGTAGTTGAGCCCGGCAAAAACACTTCCACCTCCGGACTTGTATATGTCCTGAGCGTTTGCCTGGCTGGCCAGAAGGCCGCCGACCAAGGCGATAACGAAAAACCGAGAACCGTTCATGGCGTGATCTCCGCTGAAGAGGATTTACTGCCACAATGTACGTTGCACCAAGCCAGGATGGAATTCCAGCCTTGTTTGCCGGGCTGGCGATGAAATTTTGCTCATCTAATGAGAGGTTTATCTCCCGATTCCGGGAGCGGCTTCCTTGCGGATCCACGCACCCACAGGTATTCTGACGCCGTCTCTCGTTGCGGCTGGCTTGAGCGTTCCTTGAAAAACCTGAATCCCGTCATTTTTATACTTAGCGTCATGTTCGTGCTGCTCAGCATTTTCATGACCTTGCCCGTATTCCTGCTGCTTGGCTCGGGAGCCCCGAACTCTCTGGCTTTCGTCGAATCTGCGGCCATCGTTTGTGGGTTGGGTGTCCTCGGCATCGTCAGCACCTATCGCCAGTCGAGGGACCTCAAGCCCAGATACATGTTCGTACTGACGGTCTCCAGCTGGTTCATTATCGCCCTGTTTTCCTCCCTGCCGTTCTACCTCAGCGACGCCGGAATATCCGCAGCCGATGCGTTTTTCGAAGGTACGTCCGGTATCACAACCACCGGGGCCACAGTGCTGAGCGGGCTGGACTCCATGGACCGGGATCTACTTCTCTGGCGCTCAATCCTGCAGTGGATCGGAGGTATCGGGATCATCGGCATGTTCGTTGCCGTGCTGCCACTGTTGCGGGTGGGAGGTATGCGACTCTTCGCCACCGAATCCTCGGAGTGGACGGACAAGGCCCTTCCACGAATGAAAACCCTCAGCCGGGGCCTTCTTTTCGTCTACGTTCTGTTTTCCGTGATAGCGGTGGTTACCTACTGGCTCTCTGGCATGACCCTGTTTGATGCGTTCAACCACGGACTTACCAGTATCGCCACCGGGGGCTTCTCCACGTCTGACCAGTCAATGGGGAAATTCAGTGATTTGATCCTCATGGAAGCCACGCTCTTCATGGTGATAGGTAGCCTGCCATTCTTCCTGTTCGTACGGGAAATGCATGGCCAGCGCGGGGTCCTGTTCCGGGATCAGCAGGTACGACTATTCCTGACGATTCTTATGGTGGTACCGGCAGCCATGACACTTTACCGGTGGGCTGTCTCGCCGGTACCGTTTGACCCTCTGCACAACTACGCAGCCACCCTGTTCAACATCACATCGATTGTGACCACCACAGGTTACGCGTCCGAGGATTATTCGGCCTGGGGCCCATTGGCGTTCGTTATGTTCTTCTTCCTGATGTTTGTCGGAGGATGTTCCGGCTCCACCGCCGGTGGCATGAAGATTTTTCGCTTCCAGTTGTCGCTGATTGTTCTGCGCGAGCAGTTCATGCGCCTGCTTCACCCGCGCGCGGTTTTGACGCGCAACTACAACGGCCGAACGGTCAGCGATGAAATCATCTCGTCCATGATCGCCTACACGTTCATCTTCCTGTTGTGTCTGCTGCTGATCACCGTCGCGCTCGCCGCCATGCAGCTGGACTTTGTGACCGCATTGTCCGGCGCACTGTCTTCGCTAACGAACGTGGGTCCGGGACTGGGTGACATCATTGGCCCCGCCGGCAACTTCGGCCCCCTGCCCGATGCAGCCAAATGGGTGCTGTCCGTTGGTATGCTGATGGGGCGACTGGAAATACTGAGCGTAATTATCGTGCTTTCACCCACATTCTGGCGTAGCTAGATAGGCACAGTATCCTCCGGCAAAGGCAGGTCCGAAGGTCAGTTGAAATGCTGGCGCAGGACGGAAAAGTAGGCGCTGGGTAAGTGGTGCTGCTGGAGCCATTTGAGCAGGTAGGAAATGGTAAAAGTGTCGTTGCCGGCACTCTCAAATTCTACACCAAGTCCCTTGTCTGTTTTTCGCACCACCCGGGCCACAAGGCGCCGAAAAGACCGCTCGTCCCGCTTGGGAAACCTGAATTCCAGCTCGACGGTTTCATCAATATCGGCTCCAGCGTACTCCGTAGCCAGGAAAAGGCCACTTCTGGAGGCATCCCGAATCTGCCCAGTTGCCACGGGCATTCCCCGCTTATACAACAGTGATCCGAGCCTGCCCGGTACGCGCTTGCTGAGCCGGTGCTCCATGTGTTCCCCCTGTGTACTGACAAGTAACGCTTATACCGCTATTTTTGTCGGCAGTCGTTGCCTGCCTCTTTATCGCACAGCCCGATACTGATCAAAAAACACACTCTCGTCATCTTAATCTTCGTTAAAGTGGCTGCCAAGCCTTTTGATGCCCGGCTGGAGTGTCGGGGAATTCTGCAAATTGCTGCGGCGGAGGACTTACGCGAGCAGTGCATGACTCCGGATAAATCGTCCAATATCCTGCACTTCCTCAAGGCACACACTGTGCTCCATGGGATAGGTTTTGTATTCCGGCTCGAACCCCATCGCCTTAAACGTCTCTACCGCCTTAACGCCAAGTGACTCAGGGACCACCGGGTCAAAGGTGCCGTGATAGACGTTGATCGGGATATTGCAGTTCGCGTCAGACGGCTGGATGCTTTTCGCGGTGGCAAAATAGGTGGAAAGGCCCAGAACACCTGCCAGCCGCTCCGGGAATGTCAGTGCGACCTGATAGGCCACCGCCCCACCCTGGGAAAATCCGGCAATCACAATCTTGCTGGCGGGAATGCCCCGATCAATTTCACGATTCACCAGTTCGCCAACCGCTTCTGCCGAAGCGAGTAATTGCTCGGTGTCGATAACCCGGTCGATATCCATGGCCTTGATATCGTACCAGGCGGGCATCACCATTCCGCCATTCACGGTCACCGGAATAGCTGGTGCATGGGGAAAAATAAACCGAACAGCCGCCCCGTCCGGCAATCCCAGCTCCGGAATCACAGGCTCAAAGTCGTGCCCGCTTGCACCCAGCCCATGAAGCCAGATGACCGAAACGGTAGGCTCCGGAGCCGTTTCGATTTCAAGATACTCAAGTGCTGACATCAAACGTCTCCAAAATCGGGTTTCAAGTGCGTTTAACTGGTCTCGTGTATCCCGGCCGCTGCGACCAGCGCCTTGCTTACCGGGTTGGCATACATGTCCAGGAGATAGGGCTGAATGGCCGGGTCCGCAGCCTCGATCCGACGCTCCATTTCCGCTTGGGCGGCCTCCATATCGGCCGGGGACCACGCGTCTGCCGTTACCACCTCCTCGCTGACCTTGCCCGGCGTTTCGTGTGTCTGCGGATGAATTCCCCGCTTCTGGTACGCCACCAGATTGGACGGATGCAGGTGGTAATTGGCGTGCATTTCACGATCGATGCGTGCGGCAAGTTCCTTCGGCGTGTCCGGCGAATCCTGGATGGGGCTGCCAAAATGCACATGCACGTGCCCCTTGTAACCGGTGAGCCCTTTCATAATCTGTTCGGTGTCTTCCCCTTCAGCTTTGGTATAGCTGCCGGTTCTCGCCCGGATTTCCAGAGTGCGCGCCTTATCTGCATCGCACGGATCGTATTCATAGGCAATGGAAACAGGAACAATGTGAAGACGGTTCATGGCGTCAGCAAAAGACTGCCCGCTTTTCTTTTTGCTCATGTAGAACATCTTGATAATGGCCGGATCCGTAAGATCCAGCCCATCCTTGGCCCGTCCTTCTCTCTGGGCAATCCAGATGCTGTGATTGGTATCAATGCTGTGGTTGATAAAGCCAGAGAGTGTCAGGTAGGCGTCCCGCATCTCCCGCGGGCTGCTGACGCCACGGCGGACCACAAAGCTCTTGTTCAGTCGCATCATTTCCGCAAACACGCGGTTGGACAGCAGGTTGTCGCCAATGGCGATACGAGTGGTGTGAAAGCCGTTTTGATAAAGAAGGTAGTTGACCACCATCGGGTCAAACACAATATCCCGGTGGTTGGAAATGAACAAATGCGCAGAATTCTTGCTGAGATTCTCCAGGCCGCTTACGGTCACGCGGCTGGTGGTTCCATGGACCAGCTCGTCCACGTATTTCGCAAGAGCCACCTGAAGGTCGTCAACCCGTCTGAAATGACCGAAATGACTGGACAGCCAGCGACGGGTAAAAATCCTCAATACCGCTGGCGCCAAGCGTGCAAATGTCGGTGCCTTGAATCGTCCGATCATGTCCAGGAAGCCGGAATCACTGATCAGGCGCTGGATGGCGGGCCCCGCCTCCTCGTCAGAATAGGGGCGGATGGCGTCAAATTCCTGCATGCAAACCCTGTTATTGTTAGTCGCTTACCGAAAAAGCACTCGCGCGTCGCTCAGTTGCCACGCGCAAAATGGCCCGTATTGTAGCCTTTCCCGGGCATTTTTGTCTCTCCGTGAAGATGCTCCGTAAGTCGGTAGTGGTCAATTCTGGTATGATTCGTCGCCGTCGCACCCGCGATGGCTCACAGCAGAGATTATCCACGCCCGGAAACTGGCCGCACCCTTGGTTACCATATGCAATATCACACGCCCTTTGAACAGCTTTCTGATCAGCGTCCTTCACCACTGAGGTCTGATCCGGAAAAAGTGCTCAGGGATGTGTTTGGTTATGAGGCATTTCGCCCACTACAGGGCGACATCATAGCCGAGGTCGTAGCCGGCAGGGATGCTCTGGTGCTGATGCCCACCGGCGGCGGAAAATCCCTCTGCTACCAGGTCCCGGCGCTCGTCCGGCCCGGCACGGCGATCGTCATCTCTCCGTTGATTGCGCTGATGCAGGATCAGGTGGCTGCCCTGGAAGAGCTTGGCGTGAAGGCCGCCTTCCTCAACTCCACCATGGACTTTGAACAGGCACGCGCCACTGAACAGGCGCTACTGACCGGCGAACTGGATTTGCTTTACTGCGCTCCGGAGCGGCTGACCCAGCCCCGGACACTGGATTTGTTGCACAAGGCCACGCTCTCCCTGTTTGCGATCGACGAGGCCCACTGTGTGTCCCAGTGGGGGCATGATTTCCGGTCAGACTACCTTCAGCTCGGCCTGCTGGCCGAAGAGTTCCCGGATGTCCCACGCATTGCCCTGACAGCGACCGCAGACGAACGAACCCGAACGGAAATTGCAGAGCGCCTGTCGCTGAACGAAGCCCGGCACTTCGTGAGCGGATTCGATCGCCCGAACATTCAGTACCGGATTACCGCAAAAACAAACGCCAACAAACAGTTATTGGACTTCATCAAAGCGGAACATGAAGGCGACTGCGGCATTGTCTACTGCCTATCCCGCAACAAAGTGGAGGCAACCGCGCGCCTGCTTACCGATCAGGGGTTTACCGCGCTGCCCTACCACGCCGGCCTGTCGCCAGAAGATCGCGCGCACCATCAAGACCGGTTTCTGCGGGAAGACGGCATCATCATCGTGGCGACCATTGCCTTCGGCATGGGTATCGACAAGCCCGATGTACGGTTTGTCGCCCACCTTGATCTACCGAAAAGCCTTGAAGCCTACTACCAGGAAACCGGTCGCGCAGGACGTGATGGCAAACCCTCCACCGCGTGGATGGTTTACGGATTGCAGGACGTCATCAAGCTCCGGCAGATGCTCGAGGCCTCACAGGGCAATGATCATTTCAAGCGGGTTGAGCGCCAGAAACTGGATGCGATGCTGGGTCTCTGCGAGGTCACGAAGTGCCGCCGACAGGTTCTGCTGAGTTATTTTGGCGACCAACTGGAAGAGCCCTGCGGCAACTGCGATACCTGCCTGACCCCTCCCGAAACCTGGGATGGTACCGTCGCGGTACAAAAGGCCCTGTCATGCGTGTACCGCACCGGCCAGCGATACGGTGTCACCTACCTGATCGATGTACTGCGCGGTTCAGACAACGAACGCCTTCGACAGTCGGGCCATCACGCCATTTCCACCTTCGGAATCGGTACCGACTTGTCCGCCAACGACTGGAAATCGGTCTTCCGCCAACTGGTAGCCAACGGTTTCCTGAGGGCCGACCCGGAAGGCTTCGGCTCCCTCCAGCTGACCGAGCAATGCCGACCGCTTCTCAAAGGCGAGCAGGCCATCAGGCTGCGCAAAGATCCGGTGTTGAAAAAAGTCCGTTACCGGGCGGCCTCCTCCCGTCGTTCCGCGGCCCTGGATTCAATCTCCGACCAAACAGGCTGGGAAGCGCTGCGGGCGTGCCGGAAATCACTTGCCGAGCAGCAAGGGGTGCCGCCCTACGTCATCTTCCACGACGCCACCTTGCTGGAAATGCTGGAACGGAAGCCAAGCTCACTGGAGGCAATGGCGGACGTCCAGGGTGTCGGGGCTGCCAAGCTTGAAAAGTACGGAGCAGCATTCCTAGAAGCCCTGAAAGAGACTCAATCCAGCTGAGTCTGGTGAGGCCTACTCTCAATCCGCCGGACTGAAGCCTTTCTTTTTGACCCGATAGTGAGCCACCGAGGTGGCCACGTGGTTGCCCTGCTCATCGTGCATGTGCCCTTCCAGCGTAAATTTGGCCCTGCCCGTCGCATCGGCGTCGGACAGGATGGACTGCAAGGTCTCGGGTGGCAGGGAGAACTCCACCGTCACATCGGAATTGGCGGGCTTCAGAAACTGAAGAGTCATTTCCTTGAGAATGGGTGTGTAGGCAGGACCAAGATCGAAAAGGGTAAGCACGCCTCCCGGTATTTCCGCCACCACGAAGTAGGCACCGGCGTACAGGCTGCCAAAATGGTTTTTGTTGCCTTTGAGACGGATCTTCGCTCGAACATAGCCCGGTCCCAACTCCTCCACGCTGAAGCGGTTACGGGTAGCAAACGGGATAAGTGTGCCGATCAGTTTGTTAACCGCAGCATAGCTGCCGGTCTTTCGCACCCAGGCTAAGGGGCTCGCGAGGGTTGCACTGGCATCGGTTTTTACAATCCACTTGCCAGTGGTTTCAATAAAAGAGTCAATCATGGCCATCACGTTATTCCCGTCTATCGATCTTATGTGCTCAGCTGGAGCTGTGGCGTGTGGGCAGAATAAGGTCATTTGAAAAAGGCGGCAACCGTGTGTTCCTCGCGTACAGTGCCACACGATAACCTTTACGATACGCCTTTTAGTGCTTACGCCCAGGCTCCTGTTTCTCAATCGGGCGAAGTCTCCAGGCTTGTCTGTTAGACTTTTCTGGCCTATGAGAAAAGTAGCTTTCAACCATCCACCCAAAAGCGGACACGGGAGCTGTAACGAATGGCGCATGAAGAGCTTCACCTCAACTTACGCAACCTTGCCGTAGAGGACTACGACCAGCTTCGGGCACTGATGGACAGCATCTACGATGACATCGGTGGTGCCTGGCCGAAGGACACGATAAAAGCACTGGTTGAACAGTTCCCCGATGGCCAGATCTGCATTGAAGACAGCGGGCAGCTCATTGCGGTAGCCCTGACGGTGTGCGTCAAATACGAGCGTTTCAGTAACCCCCACACCTACGATGACCTCATCCTGCGCAACGAGAAAATCCTGCATAACCCGAAAGGCGATTCCCTGTACGGACTGGATGTCTTTATCCATCCCAAATACCGGGGCTATCGTCTCGGGCGAAGGCTTTACGAGGCTCGGAAGGAATTGTGTCGCTCAATGAATCTGCGGGCGATTCTGGCTGGTGGGAGAATCCCGAATTACTACAAGTACTCGGATCAATATACGCCAGCCGAATACATCCAACGGGTCGATCGGAAGGAAATCTACGATCCTATCCTGACATTCCAGCTCTCAAACGATTTCCAGGTTACCCGGCTCATGCACAAGTATCTGCCGGAGGATAAGAAATCCCTTGGCTACGCCACACTGTTGGAATGGCGGAATATACTTTACACCCCACCATCGGCGGTACTGGACACCAAAAAAACACAGGTGCGATTGGGCGCTGTTCAGTGGCAAATGCGTGAATTCAGCTCGGTCGAAGAAGTGCTTAAGCAGGTCGAGTACTTCGTGGACGCACTTTCCGACTACAAGAGCGACTTCGCCCTGTTTCCGGAATTCTTCAACGCGCCGCTCATGGGGCTGACGGACCAGATGGACCAGACCCGCGCCATTCGCTTCCTCGCTGGTTTCACCGATCAGTTCCGGGAGCAAATGTCCGAAATGGCGGTGAGTCACAACATCAATATCATCACCGGCTCCATGCCCCTGCTGGAGGACGAGCGTCTCTACAACGTCTCCTATCTCTGCCATCGGGATGGCCGGGTTGATGAGCAACGCAAGATCCACATCACGCCCCATGAACGCCGGGACTGGGTTATCGAGGGTGGTAACGACTTCCAGGTATTCGAAAGCGACGCAGGCCGGGTGGCGATCATGATTTGCTACGACATCGAGTTTCCCGAACTGGGGCGCATCGCAGCCAGCCAGGGTGTCGACATCATCATGGTGCCCTTCTGGACAGACACTAAAAACGGTTACCTTCGTGTCCGTCAGTGCGCCCAGGCCCGGGCCATCGAAAACGAGTGCTATGTGGTCATTACCGGCAGCGTGGGCAACCTGCCCAAGGTAGAAAATCTGGATGTTCAGTACGCCCAGTCCTCCGTTTTCTCGCCCTCGGACTTCGCCTTCCCCCACGATGCAGTCATGGCAGAAACGACCCCGAACACGGAAATGATTATGTTCTCTGACATGGATCTGGAGAAGCTCAAACTGGTCCGGGCCGAAGGCTCAGTAACCAACCTCAAGGACCGGCGGGTTGATCTGTACGAACTGCTGAAGAAATAAGTCAGTCACCAGGCACCGGCGCCCTCAGGTAACAAATCGCCTGAGGGCGCCGCGCTAGGCTACTGAAGAAATTGCCAAACATGTCTTCAATGGCTATTGTTTAGGCAAGCTCGCCCGAATGCCCCCGGCGTTAGGCTGTAGTCGATAGGGATATCACCAGAGATCAATATTCATGAGCGAACCTCTACCAGACCTCATCGCACGATTCCAGATAAAGCAAGGCTTCTTCCGTAAGGAACTGGTGGAGGCCGGCGTGTATAGCCTAGATTCGTATGGATGCGTGATGAAAACAGACAAGATATTCAATCCGGGCGATACCCTTGTGCTTGATCTGGTCATGGATATGCCGTTTGACGAGATTCGTGCAGAAGGCATCACGGGCCTGATCACCGAAAAAAGAAAGCACTGTAGCAATTTCTTCTATTCAATTGATTTTTCAGGACCTGTTACGGACGATAGCTCGCCGACCTCCGAAAAGCTCCGCCGTATTCGCGACGTACTTTCCAAGAAGCAATCTCTTAAATCCAGGCGTTCGCCCGGATCGGTGTCGGGTGTGCGTCAATCAGCCTGAACCTCTCTTAATCATAACTTTCTCATGTGCAAGGAGACTCTGAATGGGCAAGAAAGCCAAGCCGAGCGTCGACAAGGTCGTTAACAAGGTCAACAAGGAATTCGAGAAAGCCTCATCCCAGATCGAGGACCTGTTTAATGACGCCCTCAAGCAATTTGATACCCTGCAACAGCAAGTGCAGGAGCCAGTGCGCAAACTGCTGAAAGAAGCGGAAGAACTTCGTGAACGGGAAATGAAGCGGGTCTACGAAGAATTCGACCGGCGCCTGAATGAGTTCCGGGAGATGCAGGACGCGATCATGGAACGCTTCGGTGTCGCCTCGAAAAAGGCAGAGAAGAAAGCCAAAGCCGGGAAAAAGGAACTTGAGTCCGCAGCGAAGAAGGCCACCAAGCAGGCCAAGGGTAAGCCGGCAGCTTCGCCGAAGAAACCTGCCCCCGCCAAGAAGCCTGCGCGGAGTAAAGCACCAGCCAAGCCAGCGGCCGCCAAGTCCAAACCAGTCAACAAGAGCGATCTGACGGCCATCAAGGGGATTGGCCCTGCCACCGCCAAGAAAATGAAGGATGCAGGTATCACCTCCATTGAGCAGATTGCGAATCCGAGCGCGGCAGATCAGGAAAAACTTCAGGCATTTTCCAGCGTAAAAGGTTTTGACCAGTTCGGTGCTGAAGCCAAGAAACTGCTCTGATGCGTACAGCCGACCAACCTGTCCTGCGGGATATTGTCCTGGTAGGCGGTGGGCACAGTCACGTCGGTGTTCTGAAGCGGTTCGCCATGAACCCGGTTCCCGGCGTGCGTCTCACCCTCATCTGCCGGGACACCCATACGCCCTATTCCGGAATGTTGCCCGGCTACGTGGCGGGCCATTACACATACGATGACGTTCATATTGATCTGAGCCGGCTTGCGGAATACGCCGGCGCTCGCTTTTACCGGGATGAAGCCATTGGTATCGACCGGGACCAACAGCTGGTCATCTGCAAAAACCGGCCGGACGTCCCCTACGACATCCTTTCGATCAACATCGGTTCGTCGCCCCGGGTTCAGGATGTTGAGGGCGCTTCGGAGCATGCAGTTCCCGTGAAGCCCATCACCGGCTTTAACAACCGGTGGCTGAGCCTCCTGTCCCGAATCGAAAATCACGACGGGCCGCTGACCGTGGCGGTTGTGGGCGCAGGCGCCGGAGGGGTGGAGCTGACTCTGGCGATGCAGTTCCGGCTGAGGCAGGAACTGCGTCAAAGGGGCAAGGATCCGGCCGAATTGCACTTCCACCTCTTCGACGCCAACCAGGAAATATTACCCACCCACAATCCGAAAGTACGTGCGGTGTTTGAGCGAACACTGTCAGAACGTGGGATAAAAACCCATCTCGGGTCCCCGGTTGAACGCCTGTCGGAGGGCGTACTGGTAACCGGTTCCGGCGAAACACTGCAGGTGGATGAGGTGCTCTGGGTAACCCGTGCCTCTGGCCCGCATTGGCTCGAGAGCACCGGCCTTGCTCTGGATGAAGGTCTGTTTATCCGGGTCCGCGATACCCTTCAGACTGAAAACGATGACAACATCTTTGCGGTGGGTGACATTGCCAATGTCATTAACCACCCCCGAGAAAAGGCCGGTGTTTTCGCCGTACGCCAGGGCCCTCCTTTGGCCGAAAATCTCAAGCGACTGGCGCTGGGTAAAGCACCCAAGCCATTCAGGCCCCAGAAAAAATGGCTCGCGTTGATCAGTACGGGCGATAAGTTCGCGGTTGCCTCCCGGGGGGACACCGAGTTGCACGGACGCTTGGTATGGCGCTGGAAGGACTCGATCGATCGCCGGTTCATGAAGAAGTTCAACGATCTCCCCAGGATGGCGGAAGACACTGCCTTGCCCGACACCTCGGCTGCCCAGAACCCCGAAGAAGCCTCCCAGGCCATCTCGGCCGTGGCCATGCGTTGTGGCGGTTGCGGCGCCAAGGTCGGGAGTACCGTGCTCTCGCAAGCCCTCGGTGAGCTTCGTCCCATCGAACGGGACGATATCCTCGTTGGGCTTCATGCGCCGGATGATGCCGCCGTTCTGAACGTCCCGCCCGGCAAGGCCGTTGTGCACACCGTCGATTTTTTCAGGGCTTTTATCGACGACCCTTATGTCTTTGGTCGCGTGGCAGCCAATCACAGTCTTGGCGACGTATTCGCCATGGGGGCTGAGGCCCAGAGCGCGACGGCCGTGGCAACCGTACCTTACGGCATAGAATCAAAAGTGAAGGACGTGGTTTTTCAGATGATGTCCGGCGCGGTGGAGGTTCTTAACGAAGCCGGCTGTGCGCTGGTTGGCGGCCATACCGGTGAAGGCAAGGAGCTGGCTCTGGGCTTTGCCGTCAACGGCCTGATCGACCCGGAAAAGGTCATGAGCAAGGGCGGACTTCAGGCCGGGGATGCACTGATACTCACCAAACCGCTCGGAACCGGTACCCTGTTTGCAGCCCACATGCGGCTGGCCGCCAAAGGCCGCTGGATCGACAGTGCGCTTGCCTCCATGATGCACTCCAACAAGGCGGCCGCAGAATGCCTTCAGCGTTATGGGTCTCGGGCGTGTACCGACGTAACCGGGTTTGGACTGTTGGGACACCTGATTGAAATGACCCGGCCGTCTGGAGTGGATGCGGAACTGAACCTGTCATCCCTGCCCATCCTTCCGGGCGCAGAGGAAACCGCTGCTGCAGGCATTCTCAGCTCCCTTCAGCCTGCCAATATCCGGCTGCGCCGGGGTATCCGGGATCAGGAGAAATGGGTGAAACACCCCCGCTATCCACTGGTTTTCGACCCGCAAACAGCAGGCGGACTTCTGGCCAGTGTAGCGGCGGATCAGGCGGAGGCTTGTGTGCGGGAACTGCGGGCCTTGGGCTACCCCCACACCGCCATTATCGGCCGCGTTCTCCCCCAGGACCCGGAAGGTCCTCTCGAGCCGATTACCCTCCGGGAATAAATCGAACTGCAGTGGGTTTACTCGCCGAGGGCTTTGCGGCGCCGGACAGCGACGTCCAGCGCCTGCAGCAAGCCTGCCTGTTCTCGCTCGGGGGTAAATGTTGGGGACACCTGCGCCACCTGCTCGGTCAGCCGCTGCAGGTACGCGGGGTCGTTTTCCGCGCGCTCTAGAAGCTGTGCCAGAGCACGTTCATCCTTCGGAGCAAAGTAGCCCTCATAGCCGTCCCCGAGCAGGCCCCGGTTGCCAGGGATATCAGAGGCGAGGATCGGCAAGCCAGCGCGACACGCCTCCGACACCACATTGGCACCACCTTCCATCACGGAACTGATGACCATGATATCTGCGGTCCTTAACAGGTCTGCCGTTTCGTTTCGTCCCAGCTCCCCAAGCCAGCGAAAGCGCGGATTCGCTTGCATCTCGCCTTCGGCGTCGGCCTGCCATGCTTTGTTGTGGGGTTTCCCGGCACACAGAATCTGAACCTGGGATGCCGAAGGTAACAACCTTGCGGCCTTCGCAGCCCTCAGCGAATCCTTTTCGTCCCGGAGGTGTCCGAGGACGCAGGCTGTGAAGTGCCCGTTCGTAACTGGCGCTTTCGATCGTTCAATTTTGTCTGCAGACTGGTAGACAGTGACCAGCTTCGACCTGAATGGTTCGGGGATGTCCTGGTAAACGAGATGATGCAGGCCAATAAGTACGTCCGAGGCTGCCATCGATGCCCTTGAGGGAATCGGAAATTCGTGCTGATGGTGATAAATGTCGGTTCCGGTCAGGGCCAGAATCAGCGGCACTTCGGGCCTCATGCGCCGGAGGACTTGTATCGCGTCGTGGCTCCGCCAGGCATGCAGGGCGATACACACATCACAGCGCTCCCCGTTGTAATCAGTGGCTATCCTCACGTTGTGGCCTGCGCATTGAAGGAGCCGGGTCCAGCGTTCAGCCGTGGCCCGATTACCCGCCCGCGAGCCAGGCGGCGCTGGCGTGATCACGATGATGTCCATCAAACCCTCATCTCACAGTTCAATGCAAATCTCTGAAATGGCTGGGGTTGAGCCAATGGCAGACGAGCCCCGTATAGCTGTTCAGAGTCGTATTTAATCAAGGTATCCTATGCGGGCCGGGATGTCTTGCGCTATGGTTGTTTTTGATCCATCCACACCTAACACAGGGAATTCAAATGACTTTTAAGCCAATAAGGACGTTGCTTTCGTCGGTCGCCCTCACCCTTGCCTTCAACACCGCCTCCGCTGAAACGTTTGTTTTTACAGCCATTCCGGATGAGGATGAAACCAAACTGGTCGAACGCTTCGAGGGTATTGCGAACTACCTGTCCGAGGAGCTCGATGCCGACGTCAGGTACATCCCGGTCAAATCCTATGCCGCAGCCGTTTCGGCGTTCCGTAACAATCAGGTCCAACTGGCGTGGTTCGGTGGCTTGTCGGGAGTTCAGGCGAGATCACTCGTACCCGGTTCGCAGGCAATCGCGCAAGGTACTGAAGACCAGGCCTTTTATGTCTATTTTGTTGCCCATTCGAGCACTGGCCTGGAGCGTGAAGACAGCCTGCCAGAAGACGTTCGAGGCAAGACCTTCACCTTCGGATCAAAAGGCTCGACGTCTGGCCGATTGATTCCTGAGTACCATATCCGGGAAACCTTTGGAGAGGCACCCGAGGAGGTCTTTTCCCGGGTCGGCTACAGCGGCAACCATACTCGCACCCTTCGCCTGGTCGAGTCCGGTACCTATGAAGTGGGCGCAATGAACTTCGCGGTCTGGGAAAAAGAGCTCGAGGATGGAAACATTGATACCGACGCGGTGAAGGTCATCTGGAAAACACCTGGTTTCCCCAATTACCAGTGGAGCATCCGTGGCGACGTGGATGAAAACTACGGCGAAGGATTTACCGACCGGGTCCGTGAGGCCCTTCTTGCACTCGATGACCCTGAGTTGCTTGAGAGCTTCCCACGCTCTGCCTTTATTCCCGCTTCAAACGATGACTATGAGCCGATTCGCAGCGTAGCAAAAGAAATCGGAATCATTGATTGATGGCAGGCTTTGATCTCTCAGGCCTGACGGCCTCTTTTGGGGGTGAGCGGGTTATCGGCCCCCTCACCCTCAACGTTAAGGAAGGAGATCAGGTCGCTCTCGTTGGAAAAAGCGGGGCAGGAAAATCCACGTTGATCCGGCTCATCCACCAGAGGGTGGATCGGGAGTCGTCTCTGGTACCCCAGGACCTGGGCCTGGTGAATGCGCTTCCGGTTTTCCATAACGTGTTTATGGGCCAGCTGGACAAGCATGCCACCTGGTACAACACCGTCACGCTTGTAAGACCGTTCAAACAGGATCGAAAACAGGTTCTGGAACTGCTGGACGCTCTGAGAATGTCAGAGAAACTCTGGATACCCACAGCATCGTTATCTGGCGGACAGCGCCAACGTGTGGCCATCGCCAGAGCCCTGTATCGCAACGCCCCCGTTTTACTTGCTGATGAGCCCATTTCTGCACTGGACGGCCCCATGGCACATCTTGTCATGCAATTGCTGACAGACCGCTTCAACACCAGTGTTATCGCCATGCACGATGTAAACATGGCAATGAAGTACTGCAACCGGATAGTTGGCATCCAGGATGGGCAGGTTGCCCTAGACGAGCCTGCGGACCAGTTGGTTGCTTCAGACATTATGTCGCTGTACTAGGACTCATTCCGCGATGCTCTCGTACCCTACGGTTCGCACCAGCCTTATTTTTCTCGCGATCGCGCTTGTAGGACTCCTGTTTGCGGATATTGCGATCACTGCAAACAACCCGTGGAGGGATCTCGGCAACTTTTTCCTGGGCGTACTCACGCCGAACTTTTTCAGCAGCGAAGGGCTTCTTACCGCATTGTTGCGAACCGTGGCCTTTGCCTTTGTCGGGGTGACGGTTGGGGGTATCTGCGGATTTCTTCTGGCCCTGATCTACCGTTTTCTGCCGGTGCGAATTTTTTGCGCGTTCATCAGGGCAATTCACGAGCTATTCTGGGCCCTCATTTTTCTGCAGTTTTTCGGCTTCCACCCGCTGACGGGTGTGCTTGCGATCGCGATACCCTATTCCGGCATCTTCGCCAAGGTGTACTCCGAGATTCTCGAGGAAGCCGATCCGGAACCAGGCCGGCTCCTACCGCCGGGCACCAGAACCATCGCGGCATTCCTGTACACCAAAATCCCTGATTGCTGGGCTCAGTTAAGAACCTATACCGCTTATCGTCTTGAATGCGGGCTTCGCTCGAGCGCTATTCTTGGCTTCGTAGGTTTGCCTACTCTGGGGTTCTATCTTGAAACGTCTTTTTCGCAGGGTATGTACTCCGATGCCGGTGCGATGCTTATCCTGTTTTATGTGTTGATCGCCACGATCCCTCTCTGGGTCCGGCCAAAACTCCTGCCCATCTACGTGCTGGGCGCACCGTTCTTCCTTGGCGATGGTCTGCCCATTGTCTGGGGCAATGTAGAACGCTTCTTTACCGAGGACATCATTCCCAGCCCTATTCGCGATGGAGAGGGTTTGGCTGGCCTTATGCCCTGGCTCGGCGACCTCTTTGCCAATGAAGCTCTGCCGGGAATATGGAATACCATTGTCCTCACGCAGATCGCATTGGTTGCCACGGGCATCCTCGCGCTTCTCTCCTTTCCACTGATATCCAACCATTTTGGCGGACCGATACGGCGGACCGCTGGGCACGTCTTCCTCGTTATTGCCCGTTCGACGCCGGAATACATCCTGGCCTACATTCTTCTCCAGCTCTGGGGGCCATCCATGCTTCCTGCGGCGGTAGCCCTGGCACTCCACAATGGAGCGATCATCGGCCATTTGATTGGCCGACAAACCAACACCATTACCCTGCGCTCAGACGCCGTAACGGGGTTCAAGCGTTACACATGGGAACTGGTACCAAGGGTCTACCGGTCTTTTCTCGCGTTTCTGTTCTACCGCTGGGAAATCATCATGCGGGAAACAGCAATACTGGGGATTCTGGGGATCTATACCCTGGGATTTTATGTCGACAGTGCGATACAGCACATTCAGTTTGATCGGGCTATGGTCCTGATTCTGATCACCGCTTTACTGAATATTGGTGTAGACGCGCTTGGCCGTTTCATCCGCCGGAAACTGGCGTTACAAACCATGCCGACGTGCTGATCGGGCACAAAAAAGCCGGGAAAAGTCCCGGCTTTTTTCGTGCTGGCAGAAGTATTACTTCTGACGACGAGCTCGTGAGGCGCCGAAGCCCAACAACCCAACTCCCAGGAGTGCGAGGGTTGAGGGTTCCGGAACGGAAACCTCAAATTGCTGATACACTCTTCCCGCCTGATCTTCCAGTACCAGAACGTTGGTCGTGTTATATTCACTACCGAGGTAGATTCCAGTAGACGGTACGCCGGGGTCATCAATAATACCGTCAAGCCCAGCAAACAAGCTGGATCCCAGAGAAAACTGGAGCAACTCAATGCCACCGGCGAGCGTGAAGTCGAAACCATCCACGCCGCCAGTGTTATTCGTAGCAGCTACCCAAGTCAGCGACTGGAACAGATCCCACGGGTTCTCAGGATAGAGGTTGTCCTCGTGAGGTCCTGAACTCTCAAACAAATACTCGCTGTAGGAGTCGCGGGTGCTGTTTGAGAATTGAAGGGAACCAAACCAATCAATTCCATCTTCGCCAGGCGCGTACGCAGTGCCGGGTGCTGTCCAGCGAACGGACCAGCTGCTGGTATCATTCTCATCATTCCAGATGTAATAGCCTGCCCCCATATTGAGGTCAAGCTCCCCAACTGCAGTAGTGTCACCAGTATACTGAGGCGTTGCGAAAGCAGCGCTTGCTGAAGCTGCAAACACAAACCCAAGTGCCGTTTTCTTCAAGTTCATCCGTGTTTCTCCATGAAGGCGATAATGCTTCCTTTGCAACCCGGCTATCTCCCAGAGACCCGCGGCTTTCCGTCCCATCCTCTCGGATGGTTTGGCTACTACGATGGCGTCCAACACCATCTCCGTTTTATCATGCTATTACCATGCCACCTGGTCCAAAGCCGCTCGTGCAGGGGGTCTCGCATCTTTATAGAAATGCGGTGTAAACATTTTCGACGCATTATGTATTTTATTTGATGCAACCCGTTAAAAATCCCGGCATCTTTATTGGCTCGGCCCTTGCGGCTTCGCTAAAAAATACTCGCTTCCCCTATTCCTTTGACTGGCATCACAGAAAAATCAATCCGATCAATAATTTGGCTCAAACTGCTAAATTTCATGACCGGCATGAAATTACATTTAGCTACAATTGGCGCGTGCTATGAATCAACTTGAGGAAGTCAACGGAATGACTGGTAGCGTAATTGTTGTAACCGAAATAGCGCTGGTAGCACTGCTACTGCTGATGGCCTTTCGCATGCTTGCCCTGGTACGTTCAGCCCCAGTCGCAGAGTCGGCCTGGACCAACGAGATTTTCCACAACGCTCCCTACTCTTCGCCGCTCATTAAGCAGCCTTTGATGGCGGCTGACCGTGCCAATCTTACCTCCAAGCTGCACGTACTGGCGGCCCTGCAGAATCGTGATAGCAGAATCAAAGCGTTATCAATAAAGGATGCACCGGCCATGGTCCGAGGCTTCGCTGCCTCGTGGCTATACGGCGCAGCGATTTCACTCTGTGAGCCAAGGGTACGTTATTCGGATGAACTGATTGATCTGGTGGCCCACATTGGAGAGCTGAAATTTGGAATTGAGGAGCAGGAGACCTACACGGCAGTGGCAACGCTGACCGAAAACGGTACTGCCCTCGCCGGCTATCGTGGAGGGCTGGAAGGAGCAAAGTTCTGGCAACGCCATCATTACGTCTCGCCAGAATTCAGCCTTTACGGAGTATTGACGAACAACGCGTTCATCTAAGCGGGCTGGGAGGATTTGGCTTCCAGAATCCATTCGACGCCGAGTGAAACCGGCTGTACGCTGTCTGGGGTTTCTGCGGGGGCGCCCGTGATCACCGGCTTGGTGAATCCCCCGTCCTCTGAATGCTTCATGGTGTCCACATCACCTGAGCGCACCACGTAGGTCTTATCACCGCAAGCGACCCGCACCCGATGGGTCAGACCGAACACAAAGCGGCAGTAATCCAGTTTCAACTGGAGTAAATCCTGCTCTGCCTTGTAGATCTTTCTTAACAGAACCTGCTGAACGCTCTTCCCATAGTCCATAGTGTCTTCCTTGGCTGAGTAAATGCTCAGCAAATCTTACAGAATCAAGACGTGATGTCAGCCTGACAGTACACAAATCCCGCAACTCAGGTGTTTTCGTCCTGAAACACCATTTTCGGAATCTGAATTTCTTCCGGGGCGGTGCTTGCCCGAAGCGCCAATCGCCATCGCATGCGATCGCCGGTGCTGCAGAATGGGGGGGTAAAGATCGCCTCGTAGCGGCCACTCCCTCTGCCTTCGAGGGGAACGGGGTACTCGCCCATGTACATGCTCTCGCCGGTCAAGGTGGCCAGCAAGTCTCCGGATCCTTCCGGTGCCTGGACCGTCAACTGATAAGCATCTGGGTGATTGCTATCTTGTACGGGCTTCAATTCCACAGCCCACTGTCCGGACGCGCCATCCCATTGGCAGACCGATTCGATCAATTCACACTCGGGCAAATTCACGGCAGACTCACCACTGCCCTCGGTCTTGAGGGCCCTTGGGCCGAACACGAGCACAACCAATAGAGCTAGAATTAAACCTGCAACGAACAATGCCCGTACCATGATCACCCCTTAAGCCGAATGGGCGGCATTATGACGGTTATCCCCACACCGTCCAAGCGTTCTCATTGAACCCGAGTCGTGACAGAATACGCGGCTTCCAAGCACTTGATCATTAAGGCGGGACGGACTGTGCAAACGGACATTTCCGTTAGACACCTCTACAAAACATACGGTGATGGTTTCCAGGCCCTGAAAGACATCAACCTGGAGATCTACCGTGGTGAAATCTTCGCCCTCCTCGGTCCCAACGGGGCGGGCAAGACCACGCTCATCAGCATTATCTGCGGCATCGTTAATCTCTCCGATGGCGAGGTTGAAGCCGCTGGTTATGACATCAAGAGGCAATACCGGCAGGCCCGGCAGGCCATCGGCCTCGTGCCCCAGGAGCTGAACACCGACTCCTTCGAGACCGTATGGAATGCGGTATCCTTCAGTCGCGGCCTGTTTGGCAAAGCCCCCAACCCCGATCACATCGAAAAAGTACTGAAGGCGCTTTCGTTGTGGGACAAGCGCAACAATCGAATCATGTCGCTGTCGGGCGGCATGAAGCGCCGGGTCATGATTGCCAAAGCCCTGTCTCATGAACCGCAAATATTGTTCCTGGATGAGCCCACCGCCGGCGTGGATGTGGACCTTCGCAGGGACATGTGGGAGATGGTCCGCCAACTGCGGGAAAGCGGCGTAACCATCATTCTGACCACCCACTATATTGAAGAGGCCGAGGAAATGGCCGACCGCATCGGCGTGATCCGTCAGGGGGAGATTATCCTCGTCGAGGAAAAGGACCAGTTGATGAGCAAGCTGGGTAAAAAGGAATTGCGTCTGCAGCTCCAGCACACACTGGAGAAGCTCCCTGGCGAGTTGACGCTCGAACCGATTGAGCTGTCCGAAGACGGTCACGAACTCATCTACACCTTTGACTCCCAGCAGGAACAGGCAGGCGTTGCACGGCTGCTTCGCACGCTTGGTGATCTTGGTATTGAATACCGGGACATTCAGACCCGGGAGAGCTCCCTCGAAGACATCTTTGTCGGCCTGGTTCACGAATAACACGAATAACACGAATCCGTTAACGAGACTTCAACATGAACTTCTACGGCGTTCGCGCGATTTATAATTTCGAGATGGCCCGCATGAAGCGCACACTCATGCAAAGTGTGCTGTCACCGGTAATCTCCACCTGCCTGTATTTCGTGGTGTTCGGCTCTGCCATTGGTACGCGCATGGGCGACATCGATGGCATTGATTATGGCGCCTACATCATTCCTGGCCTGGTGATGCTGTCGCTGCTGATGCAAAGCATCTCCAACGCGGCTTTTGGCATTTATATGCCGAAGTTCTCCGGCACCATCTACGAGGTGCTCTCCGCGCCCGTCTCCTACTTCGAAGTGGTGCTCGGATACGTGGGTGCGGCCGCCAGTAAATCGGTGATTCTCGGGCTCATCATCCTAGCCACGGCTCGCCTGTTCGTTGACTACACCGTACTACACCCCTTCTGGATGCTGTCGTTTCTGGTGCTGACGTCCGTCACGTTCAGCCTGTTCGGGTTCATCATCGGCATATGGGCAGACGGCTTCGAAAAGCTTCAGATTGTACCCATGATGATCGTCACCCCCCTGGTTTTCCTGGGCGGCACCTTTTACTCCATCGATATGCTGCCGCCGATCTGGCAAACCATCAGCCTGTTCAACCCCGTGGTGTACCTGATCAGCGGATTCCGCTGGGCATTTTACGGCGTATCCGATGTTCATATTGCCATCAGTATTGGGATGACGCTGGTCTTTCTGATCGCCTGCATGGTGACCATCTGGTACATCTTCCGCACCGGCTACCGGCTGCGTTCATGACGTTTCGTTTTCGCCTTCCTGTCATGGGTTTCCTGCTGTTCGCCTCGGTCTCCGGGTGTGCGGCCAATTCGGGGATTCCCCAGCCGGAGTTGCCCACCAAGCAGGCCTGCTTTGTCGGTGCCGGGGAGTCGGTGCCAGTCATGCTGGAGGTTGCACGCAAACCAGAGCACCGGCAGAAAGGGTTGATGGGCAGGCAAGAACTTCCTGAAAACCACGGCATGCTCTTTGTGTACCCGGAACTTCAGAAACCAGAGCGCGGCTTCTGGATGCGCAACACCCTTCTAACACTGGACATTGCCTACATCAGCAAAGCAGGCGTCATTGGCTCGATACGTCGAATGGAGCCCTGCAGTGCTCATGATGCCGCCAGTTGCCCCACCTATCCCGCCGGCGTGCCCTTCACCTACGCCATTGAAATGAACGCGGGGTTCTTTGAGGAAAACGGCCTGAAGGTCGGTGACAAGTTGATGGTCGGTGAAGAACAGTGCGGCCCACAACAAACGCTCTAACAAGAGTTCGTCAATCATGAGCACCCCCAAACGGATCTATCTGGCTGGCCCCGAGGTGTTCCTGCCACAAACGGAACACGCAAGTATATTGAAACAGAAACTCACCCTGCTTCAGCAGGCGGGATTTGAAGGTGCGGACCCTCTGGATACCAAGCTTGAATTTGGTGCCAGCGAAGCGCCCAGGGAGCGCGGATTTCGAATCTACCGGGCAAACCAGCACCTGATGGACAGCTGCGACGCAATCATCGCCAACCTGACTCCATTCCGGGGTATCAGCGCAGATCCGGGTACGGTCTTCGAAGTGGGTTACATGATCGGGCAAGGCAAACCTGCCTGTGGTTTTACCGGCGATGCGCGCCGTTACTACCAGCGAGCGGGCTCTACCGACTATGACCAACACGGCCATGCCATTGAAAACTTTGACCTGGAAGACAATCTCATGATTTCATGCGGCATCGTCGAAGCCGGGGGTGTGGTGGCCATTGGAAATTCCGCCCCGGAGCACCCTTTCTTCTGCTCCCAGGCATTCACACAATGCCTTGAAACGCTCAGGAAACAGTTCCGGTAAACATCGCTTCCAGTTCACCTATTTTTACGTGAGACGGCCCGTTGGACACCACCCGCATTAAAGGACTAACGATTGCCGCGCTTGGGGTTCTGTTCATCACCCCGGACGCACTGTTGGTGAAAATCACCTCCGTCAATCCCATTGTGTTTTTGTTTTGGCGTGGACTCTTTCTCGCGGTCAGTTTTCTCGTTATCAGTTGGGGGCGGTACCGAGCCAATCTCTGGCAGGAAGTTCACCGTTGCGGCTGGAAGGGATGGTTCTGCGCTTTCGCCTTTTCGCTGAGCACGCTGGGGTTTGTGGTCGGGATGAAAAACACCGCTGCCGGCAATGTTCTCGTGATACT
This sequence comes from Marinobacter suaedae, assembly GCF_030519635.1. Classification (NCBI taxonomy): domain Bacteria; kingdom Pseudomonadati; phylum Pseudomonadota; class Gammaproteobacteria; order Pseudomonadales; family Marinobacteraceae; genus Marinobacter; species Marinobacter suaedae. The sequence continues at coordinate 430,782 of NZ_JAUMIS010000002.1, forward strand.
GAATACTGCCCCGATGATCGCCGCCCTGATCGCCTGGACCGTCTGGAAAGAAAGCTTGCCGCTGAGGACCTGGGCCATGATTGCGGTGTGCGTCAGCGGAGCAAGCCTGATGGCGATCAGCGAAATGGGACGCGGTGAGCCAATAGGCTTGCTGATGGCAGCCCTGGCAGCAACGGCGCTCGCATCCAATCTGAACGTCGCCCGTTCCCGCCCGGAAGCTGATATGAGCGTGATGCTGATGTTCGGCGCTGCCCTGGTGGCCATCGTTGCCGCGCTGTTCGGCGGCGCTCAGCTTCCCAGCCTGAGGGACACCCTGTTCATTGCCCTGCTCGGCCTGTTTTTTCTTCCAATCGCCAGCGTGCTTATCCAGATCGGCCCCCGCTATATACCAGCCGCCGAGGTAAGCCTCATGCTGCTGCTCGAAACGGTCATTGGCTCCTTCCTGGTGTGGCTGTTTCTGGATGAAGTTCCTTCTTTGTTGAGTATGTGCGGCGGCGCCATTGTTCTGTGCGCCCTGGTCACTCATGGCTGGATCGAGGTCCGCCGCTATCGGCGAGCAACAGGAGGCTGAGCGCCGAGCCAGCCTTTCGGTACAACATGGCGTTGTACGACCGATCAGCAGCCCTCGCAGTCCTCTGGTTTTGGTCTAAACTTTTGCTCGTCCTCGACGATGCGAGGGCTTTGAGCCATCACCGCTGTGTGCCTGTCCTTTTGCACGCGCGAAACGAACAAGGAACGACCTTCCGTAGTTTGGTGCCGCAACGCCCCTTCAAGGCTCAGTTCAGATGCCGATGGGCCCAACCGTCGAAGAGCCGAAAACAAGACCAAGCGGAGGAATACGCCGTGAAAAAACTACTGATGGTTTCATTGCTGTTGTTTTCATTTGGAGTGGCTGCCGACGAAGTCATCGTCACCTTCAAGGGGGGAACACTCACTTGTAACTGGGGTGAACTAACTGCAGATGATGCGGATACCATGGGCGAACATGCATCGGATCCGTCCGGCGATGGTAAAGGCCCTAATGATTCAGATCAGCCACGGGCTGGCCTGGCGAATGTGGTTGATAAAGGAAATCTGGAGGCGACCTGCGCCTTTATTCGCAGCTTATTGGGCGGATAAAACCGAGAGACCTCTCAAGGTTCAGCCGGCTGGGCACGGCCGGCTGATTTTTCAGGTTTGTGGTGTTTAAGCGTAATACCGCATCTCATCCAGCCTTGGTGCTAAAACAGTCCTCAGGGCGTTTGCTGTTCCATGGACGTCCAGTGCTCGGGAAACTCAACCCACGAGTGTTTCGATCGAGTCCAGACAGCCATGGTCGGCTCAGGAATGTCGGGGCTGGGAAAGCATCCTGCGGCTACCCCGGTCATTCCTTTAAACGCTTCAGCCTTGAAAAACACCGTCGAGCCACACTCCGGGCAGAAATGTGTGGTATTGGTTCTTCCCGAATCGCTCTGGAACTGGAATTTCTTAAACTCACCCTTTTGCTCCAGCACCTGATCATCCTTGAAATAGGCCAGGGTTCCGAACGACGATCCTGTTCTTCTCTGGCAATTGATGCAGTTACAAGCGATAGAAAACGACGGATTCCCGCTAACCCAGATGGTTAGCGAGCCACAAAGGCATCTGGCTTCTCTCTCCACGTTATTCTCCCTGCGCGAGTTTTCAAACCAACGAGACCCTGAAAAATCGTGAGCCACCCGAGCGCTCTTGGAGCGCACTTTAAACTTAGCATTCGCTCCCAGGGCCGCCACCCGCAGCGAAGTTACCAAAACGGATCAGGCTTACCAGTAACGGGCATCGTTGAAGGGTTCAACGCAACGGACGTTTCCCAAGGGAAGGTCTAGTCGGCCGCCATTGAGGGGCTGAGCCAGCCAGCCCTCCGGATGAGAGAGCTCAAAAGGTGCCCGGACAACCTGTTGCGAGATTTGCTGGAAGCCGACTTTCGAGTAATAGTTCGGATCACCGTACGTCAAGACCAGTTCTACCCCCAGCTCCTCCAGATGCCGGATGCCCTGGTTAATCAGTTCCTGGCCAACGCCTGTACCCTGGTAATCGGGAGAAACCGCGACCGGCGACAGCATGAAAGCGTTAGCCGGGGAGTCGAAGGACAAGCGCGTGAACAGGATGCAGCCAAGGATTTCCTCGTGTTCAGTCGCCACAAAACCCAGCAGCGATTCGGACGGCACCCGTTCCAGTATTTCATGAACCAACGCGCCAATACGCGCTCCTTCGGACTGCCCTTCTGAATTCGAGAAGGTGTGGGTATACAGTGCTTCTATGGCCTGGCGATCGAACCGGCCATACGACTCGAGTTTCATTCATCCTTCCCTCTATCTGGTCACAGCTTTTGGAAAGAATGATTGTAGCCGCCCCTACGATCTCAGTAACGAGAGGAAGACAGGCATATGAAATTGATTTTATTGGTGCCCGGAGCCGGAATCGAACCGGCACGACCGTGAGGTCGAGAGATTTTAAGTTGAAAGGGAAAGTCCGTTGGCAGGCGTTGCAAGGCGTTGTTTCCCACCTAAGTGCATGATCGTGATTGTCTTTTGCTGCTAGATGCGAATGATTGGCGTTGTACGGCGTTACCAGTCCCCAGCCCGGACGGTTCGCATACGGTTCGCTAACAGTTCGAGGAGCTAGCAATGGCAAAACGGCAACCAACCCGCCTAACACTAAAGACAATCGACGCCCTCCCTTGGGCCGAGCGTGACGCCACTGGAAGGGTGCAATCCTACACCGTTCGGGACACCGACGTGAAGGGCCTTCTGGTGGTGGTGAATGCCGAGACGAAGGTGTTTAAGGTCCAGCGCGACCTTTACAGCGCCGACAAAGGCCCAGACGGCAAGCGCCGCAAGCTGGGCACCCGCCGCGTGGCCTTGGGCGACGTGCGCGACTTCGGCACCGTGGACGACGCCCGCGAGGCCGCCCGTAAGGTCATCGCAGACATGCGCAACGGCATCGACCCCAACCGGCCCCCGGAGGAGCCCAAGCGCCACGACTACACCCTGCAAATGGCCTTTGACGGGTTTGTGGACAGCCGGGAGCGCAAGGATCGCCGCCCCAGCACCATAAACGGCTACCACAACCTTTTCCGCCGCTACCTCACCGACTGGGCCACCTGCCCGCTGAAGGAGATCGGCGACGATACCTTGGGCGTGGACGACCTGCACCGCCGCATTACCAAGAAGAATGGCCCCGTGGCTGCCAACCAGACCATGCGCCTGCTTCGGGCCGTGTACAACTATGCCCGCCGCAAGCAGCGCGACCTGCCGCCTAACCCGGTGGAGGCCGTGGATTTTAACCACGAGCGCAAGCGCACCGAGGTTATTACCGACTGGCCCGCATGGCACGAGCAGGTAACGGGCCTGCGCAACCCCATCACCCGCGACTGGTATCTGTTCCTGGCCTTTACCGGAATGCGTAAGGGGGCCGCTTCGGAGGCTCGCGTGGAGCACTTCGACGCCAAGGCCGGGTTCCTACACGTGCCCGACCCCAAAGGTGGGCCGAAACGGGCCTTCGACCTGCCTCTGTCCGGGTATCTGGTGAAGTTGCTGGAAGCCCGTATCGCCGAAAACCGGCAGATATTCGGCCCCAACTGCCCGTGGGTGTTCCCGTCGCACTTCTCGGACAAGGGCCACGTCACCGAGTGCAGCCTTCGGGAGCTGCCCAGCCCCCACGTGCACCGTCACAGCTTCGCCACCGCCGCCCAAGCCGCTGGGCTGCCAGACTTCGACATTAAGCTGCTGCTGAACCATAAGCTGTCGGACGTGACCGGGGGCTACATCCACGGCACCGCCCTGGGCGACCACCTGCGGGAGTGCCAGGAGCGCATAACCGCGTACCTGCTGGGCCGCATCCACGAGGGCGAGAACGTCGTCCCGCTTAGGAGGGTTTCGGCATGATCTTTACGCTAGAAAATGCGAGAATACCGGCCATTTGCACCCGTGCGGATATCGAGCAGCTACCCACCGAGGAGCTGCTTGCCCTGTACAACGAGCTGACCGGGAAGGCCACCAAGCGGTTCGCCAACCGGGACAAGGGCCTAGAGCAAGTCTGGAAGGCGCTAGAGGCCGCTGGGCGTGCAGCCCAGCCCTCCGGTTCCCCGGTGGACGGCTTGTTGGCTCTGCTGGCGGAGAGGCCGCAGACCGTGGCGGAAATCCGCGAGCTGCTGCACCTGCCTTCCGACAAGAAGGCCCGGAACGTAATAGACAGGGCACGCCGCGAAGGGCATGCCGTTAAGAATGTTGGCCCCTGCACCTTTGGGCTTTAATACGAGACACCAGACAGATGAAGTTAGTGAACCAAGACCTATTTGAAACCGACGAGATTAGCGTTGAGACGCGTAAACAACACAACTCCCGTGGGCAGTTAATCGTCGGGGATGCTCTGACCCGTTTGCGCGAAATGCCCGATAACTCGGTGCGGTGCTGTATTACATCGCCGCCATATTGGGGCCTCCGAGACTACGGTATCGAAAACCAAATCGGTGCAGAGATGGAGCTAAACGACTTCCTCGACAAGCTCGTTGAAGTGTTCCGCGAGGTCCGCCGGGTTCTGACCGATGACGGCACATTCTGGCTTAACATCGGCGATAGCTTTACCAGTGGGGGCCGCACCTGGCGGCAAACGGACAAGAAGAATGCCGCCCGTGGTATGGATTACCGTCCGCCCACTCCGGAAGGTTTGAAGCCCAAAGACCTTATTGGGGTGCCTTGGAAGCTCGCCTTCAAACTTCAAGAGGATGGCTGGTATCTCCGCACGGATATCGTCTGGCACAAGCCCAATGGGCAGCCTGAGTCTGTGAAAGACCGGCCTACGAGAACGCATGAGTTCGTGTTTATGTTCTCGAAGAACGAGCGTTACTTTTACGGGGTTGATGCTGTAAAAGAGCCTACAGCGGACGGTAAAGGCCGTCGCCGCCGTTCTGTTTGGTCCATTAACACCCGGCCCTTTAGAGGAGCGCACTTCGCCGTGTTCCCGCCTGAGTTGGTCCAGGTGTGCATGCTGGGCGGCTCTGAGGAAGGTGACGTGGTGCTGGACCCGTTCTTCGGTTCTGGCACCGTGGGCCTTGTGGCTAATGAGCTGGGCCGCAATTGGATTGGTATTGAGTTGAACGAGGAGTACGCGGACATTGCCCGCGAACGCCTCAATCTTTCTTAAATGTCCAGCTTGCCCTGACGTGGCACAGGGCCTTCTTCAGATGCTTTATCTGTAGCTTTCGCTCTGTGCCGCCGTCGAAGTAGAGCTGGAACTTTTGGCTTCTGTCTCTATCGTATACCCGGCAGTAGCCCGGCTTCGGGTTCTGCTTGCTGTCCATCTTCATTTCTAGCTCGCCGTTCTCGGCTTCCAGCAGCAGTGCCTTCGGAATTTCCACAAGCTCGTAGTAGCGGTTCTCTCCGACGATTTTGTGGCGCAGGGAGAATATGCGGTCGTAGTTCGCCACATGGTCGAACATCCGCTGTCTTAGGCCGGTTAACGAAGTCTCGTTGGTCCACTCGCCTTTGCCCATTTCCATGAACTTGGAGATATGGAGAGCGTCCAGCTTTAGCGCTTGATCTGCCTGGGTCTTGAGTGACCACTTCTCGGCCCCTACTGTGAGGTCGTGTCCCGGATTTCCCCTGGGCGACAGGTGTGCATCCAAGTCGCTTTCGTTAAGCACCCGCACCATCGCATGCTCGAACTTGTCCTTAGTGAACGGTTCCTCGGACAGGGCATGGTGCACGAGCAGCACCCCCGCGAAGTGCCGGGCAAACTCTTCGGTGAAAGGTCCGTGCCCGTCGGCGGTTACATCTACTTCCCGCTGGAGTATCTCGGCAAAATCGGTAAGCAGCCGCAGATAGCCCGTGTCCAGTGCAGGCAGTTCCCGTGTTATTTCGTTGATTAGCTTCTGTTTCTCGGTCATAGCCGAGCATTACAGCAAAAGGTTGTGGCCCCGTCCAGCGTTTACCCTGCGTTAAGCATCCCGAGTAGTCTCGCGGGTGCGCGATCACACACGTGTAACGAGGAGTTGCCCAAGGGGGCTGGCGCTGGTGGGCCTAGCGGGTGCCTGCTGGGCTTCCGGACCGCATCCGGACCGTCCGGGCCGGGGGTGCCCAGGGTGGCGTAGAACCTTTACCCCCAAAGGTTCCGGGCCTGCGGAATCCACAAAACCCTGTAAGCACTAGGGCTAGACACCCAAAGGTTCCGGGGTTCCGTAAAATTAAATAGTAGAGAGGTAATAGGGGTAGCTGGTTGGTCCCCTGCCTGCTTGGGCGATTACCTCCCGCCCCGGTGGTTAAGGCCAAAAATCCGGAACCCCGGAACCTTTGCCTCGCTAGGCCCCGCCGTTGATGGGTTTCCGGGTTCCGTGGGGCCGGAACCTTCCGGAACCAAAGGCTAAAAGGTTCCGGTTACAGGGTTCCGGCGAACAAAAGAAAGCCCGGCGCAGGGGCCGGGCTTATTGGTGACTGGCTTACTCCGTGAGCTGGGAAGCCATGGCGACGAGCTGCTGGAGCTTGTCGGGCGGCAGGGCCTTAGCGACCTCCAGCAGCTCGTACAGCTCCGCCGTAAGGTCTTCGGGTTCCGCATCCGCCAGCGGCTCGTCCGCATCGTAGGTTTGCCAGTCAGTGTAGTCCGGCGACCACGACACCGGCTGACCACTGTAGTTGTCCCACGCCGACCGGGCTGCTGCCAGGTCTGGCGGAAGGACGACACGCCGAGGCCCGGTCTTCGTGGCCTTCTGGGGGATACAAGCTAAGGTCTCGGTGAAAGTGTCCACCACCTCCTGCCGAGTTACACCGACACGAGTCCGGAGACGCCGCGAGATATATTCGGCCAGCTTATCCGGGTGCAGGCTGTACTCGCCCGAGCGAGAACGATGCAGCAACTTGTCGCCAGCATTACCAGCCTGGGCCTCGCCCGGAAGCCAGGTGGGTGGCAGCATGCCGTCGTGCAGCATAGCCCGGACGAACTGCTTAACCGGAGGAAGGCCCAGCGCCTTCTGCTCGTCCAGTCCGACCGTATTGGGCACGTTACGCACCTCGAACTCGGAAAGGTCGTAGGTCTGCAGGTAGTGCAGCAGATTAGCTTGGGCCTCGGGCCGCTCCAGGGCCTTAACCAGCTGCGCGAAGTACCCAGTGTCCTGCTTGTAGGTATCGCTTACATCCAACACGAAGAAACGGCGCTCGTCTTCCCCAGCCGGAACCACCCACTTCTCGTTAGAGGCCATCACAAGGTGGATGTAGTTGGGGGAAAGCTCTGCATCCACCCCCTTGCCCTCGATAACCAAGTGCTCCTCGGTAATAAGGGTTTTGAGAATGGATTCGTGCTTGCGGTCGCCAGCGTAGAAGGCTTCGTCTGCAAACAGCAGGACCGCATCCCGGAGGTGCTTGTTAAAGCTACCGACCAAATGCTTAGGGTCCGATACCGGGAAGTAATGGGTGCCGAATAGCCGTCCGAAGATTTTGGCGAACAGCGATTTACCCGTACCCCTGCCACCGCGCAGAACCACGGCTACTTCACCGGGGCTGTCCGGGTACTGAATAGCCCGCGCCATCCAGCCAAGAAGGTAACGATAGTGGTCGTCGTTACCAGCACAGATAACCTCCCGGACGTGGGCCAGGAATTGCTCGTGGGCGTCCCCGGCTACAGGCTCCACCGCATACCCTTGCCAGAGGTTAAGCACGTTTTCCGGCAACTCCCGGCCTGGAGAAAACTCCAGACGGTCGTATTCCCGCCGCTGCGGGTGGTCTGTCCACCAAGTACCCAGAGCCTTCTCCATGGGCTTGCCGTCCTTGGTTTCGCCCACCACCACCTTGCGATTGCGGTAGCGGTTACGGAAGTCCTCGAATGACTGCTTTACGAAGGCCCGCCGACGGTGGGAGCCGAAGCTCTCCCAGACTTCTTCCACAACCCTGCATTTGCCGCCCAAATTGCCGATAACAGCGTGCTTGGCGTTAAGCTCCTCTAACTCCGGGTATGGCTGGTTGGCAAGCTGGTGCGCCCGTTCTACCTGCCGGGTAGCGTAATACACGGGTTTTGGCTTCTCCAGAATGGCCTCGCTGATGCCGAAGTCTGGGTCCGTGAGCACCGCCACAGCCACGTCGTCCGGCACTTCGGAGCGCACCAGACCGCAGGCACAAGCGAAGTAGGCTTCGGAGCGGGACCGGTATTTTTTCGGGTCGTCCGGGTCGTGGCCCTGCACGATGAGCACCTTGAGCCAGTCCGGCACCGCCCACTTATCCAGGTCGTCCACCGAGTCCAACCGTGGCACGTCATCGGGTACCATAACCGCTGTAGCCTGCCTGCTGGGCTTGTCGTTATCCCCGCCAGCAACCGCGACTATGGGCGCTGGCGTGAACCCCTCCAGCGGATGGGCGGTGTCGTTGAACTTGACCACCTGCGCCAGCCGTGGCACCCGGCCCTTCTTACGCTTCTTGTCGTTAGGGACGTTTATAGTGCCCGGCAATCGCATAATGCGGTCGACGTTGTGGCAGTGGTCTGCCGAGAAGGCCGATTCCAGCTGGCGCGTGTACCGCTCGACCTCTTGGGCTTTGGCTTCGTCACCGTCCACGTGCACCGGAGCATCCAGGCGCCAGAGAGATTGGTAACCACCCCCAGAGTCCACGATGACGGTAGGAGCTGGCACTCCCTGGGGCAGGTTGTCGGAAAGCAGCGAGAAAGCGCGAGAACGCTCCTCCTGGAGGTCTTCCCCAGCCCGTGGGTCGATATCCACGTGCAACCACTCCACCGCCGTAATATCGCCTTTCTTGGCCTTACTGCGGAGTCCAGCCGCCGTAGGGTTTAGGTGGTAATACAGGTTCCGCTGTCCCTGATGCTGGTCCAGCCATGCGGCAAGCCCGCCCAGATCGTTCGGGCCAAAACCACGACACACCGGGGCACCACCCTCCGGTGCTATAGCAGCCAAGAGCCAGGGTCCACCCGGACGAAGCCGCTGAAGAAACGCCAATGCAGCCGAAGTGTCAGGAGTAAGGGCGTCCGTGATTGTCTTCTGCTCAGCAGAGACGGATGATTCCCTTGCAAGCTCCTCTTCGTTTGCATGTTGGTGTGGTGAGGCCCCTGTTGGTACGGCAGGGGCATTTTCTTTGCCTGCCATACTTACCGCCCTCCCTTCGCCGGATGGGAGAGAATGTAAGCATCCAAGTCCTGAACGTCGTACAGAACGATCCCCCCAACCTTACGCCACTGCGGGCCGCGCCCCTTTTCCCGGAGCTTCTGGAGGTGGTCGTAAGAAATACCGACATAGGCCGACGCCTGCTTTGCACGGAGCCAGCGGGGTTCGATTTCTTCCTTAACGTGGAAGCCAAAGGTGCGATTCTTGGTAGGCTTTTCGTCTGCTGCCGCACCACGCGCAACAGACGGAGCCAATGTCTCGTGGGACATAGGACAACTCCATCAGTTACGCCGAGATATGCAGCAGCCGGTTTTATAGTGCGGCATGAAACACTAGCGGATGACGTTCGGACTCGACTGTTAACGCGAACGCCGCTGGTCGGGATGCGGACTTTAACCGCCTGGGTCTGGTGTCTGCGGACAACCCGCAAATCGCTTACGCTTACCGACCCCGACAGTCTGCCAAGACTGAGGCCGGAGGGCAACGGAGGGAAACGCTTCTCCACGTTTTCGGGGCAAGTTGATGATAAACGGGTAACCCCGAGTTAGTCGTGACGCGGCCTGGGGACAGGTGTCTCCATCTTTTGGGTGCAGCCCGAACCGTCCAGCGAACCGCGTAACCCTTCCCTGAGATAAATCTCGCCGAGAATGCGGAATGATTCGGGCTATGGAAATGACGCCCGAACGTAAAGAAATCTTCCTCCGAGAGCTGCGCCGCCACGGCATCGTACTGGCCGCCGCTCGCGCTGCCAGTCCGGCCACAGATAGCCGGACTGCCTGCGTGTCTTCGTTCTACTGGACGCGCAACCGAGACCCCGAATTTGCCGCCGAATGGGACACCGCCCTTGCTGAGGCTTCCGCCGACGTAGAGCTGGAAATCCACCGCCGTGCCGTCGAGGGCTACGAGGAGCCGGTTTACCAGAAGGGCGAGCTCGTGGGCACCATCACCCGCTACAGCGACCGCCTGCTGGAACTCCGGGCGAAGGGCCTGATGCCGGACCGCTATGCGGTGGAGCGGAAAGATGTGCGGGTACAGGGCAAGATCGAACACGACCACCAGCACAGGGCTGTGCTTCTGGAGCTGCGCCCGGAAGACGTGATCCTGCTGCCGGAGGGCAAACGGGAAACCCTGATTGGGTTGCTGGAAGAAATCGCGGAGGCCAAAGGTGAGCAACCAGTACCGCACCTTCTTGAACGAGGTTAACGAGGTGACGGCCTTCGCCGCTGAGTACGGCTACCCACCACGCCGCACCCCTATGGGCTTCTGGGTGCCCGCTTACCCGCAGACACCGGAAGGCATCGACGAATGGGAGCGCCGGTCTGCCGAAGAGTGCGGCACCCAGACAACAAAGTCGGGGGCCAACCTATGAGCGCACCGAACTACGCCTGGGACGGGTACGCCGACAGCCAGGGGGTGCCCAACTGCTACATAGAGCCGACCTTCGACAACCCCCGCCGCATCCATACACCAACAGACGACCGTGGGCCACGGCCAACGAATTCCCCACCCGCACGCAGTCCAGAGCAGGCACTGGCCGCAGAGGTGCTTCTGAAGGCTTGGAACGATGCCTATGGCCGGGGTTATGTCCACGATAGTGCGAAGGTCGCCAAAGCCCTTCGGACCGAGGCTTGGGCGTTTCTGACCGCCGAAATGCCTGACCCCAGGGCCGCCCGCCGCCAGCTGTTTACCGCACTGCTGGGCTTGAATGACGACAACTTCCGGGCCGCCGCAGTGCGCAAGCTGGGCCAGTGCTCCCCACTGCGTCCGGAATTCGACCCACTGAGCGCCAAGAAAGGCCAATTGATGTGGGTGCCTCCGGCTGTTGTAGTGACGGAGCCACGCACGAAGCCCAAGCAGGAGCGTCCCCCTGCACCTACAAGGAAGCCGACGCCGCCCACCCGGTACAAATTCTACCAGTCACTCCTTGGGCCGCTGCTCGCTGAGGCCCGGCAGCGGAGAGACACGAAACGCCCCCCCGATACCGATTGATAACACCGTATTGCGGCACGTCGGAGACCGCCAAAACGAGCTGCCACCCACCGACCCACACCCTTGCGCTGATGGAACCCGCGTTGCCCAGGTACTTGGGCTACTAGAGGCGCACCCGGACGGACTGACGATCTCGGAGTTACACGAGCGGCTGCCGACCTTCTCCAAAACGCGCATTACCAACTCGGTTTTCTACCTGCGCCGGAGCCTGTGCCAGCCGATTGTGATGAAGCACAACCGTTACCGACTTCTGCCGCGTGCCGAGTGGGTTGCTGAGACGAATTCCCCCTAAAGCTGCGACATGATCTTCTCGTAGCTTCGGCAATGGTGCCGGGGCACCTCAACAGCGAGGACATCTCCTATGCCAAAGACCATTCCTGTGGTGCGCCAGCTGACGCTGGGCCAACTTCGCGAACTCGCCAAAGAAGTAACCTCGCGCCACAAAGCCGTAACCGACCTGTCTGGCCGTGTCGCCAAAGCCCTTGGGACCGCCCCAGATGAGGTAGACGCCAAACACGGCCACCTACGCCAGCTTTCCCCGGCTGCCCGCCGTGAGGCCCGCTCTGCCCTTATCCGGGAGCAGATCGGCAACGTGTACAAGCCTGCCCGCGAGACCGTGGGCCTTAACGTGAAGGAGCTTTCCCGCACTAAGGCCCTGCTGGAGGAACATGGCGCTTCCCTGAGCAACCCCCGCGCTGCCCTGGATATTGCCACGCTGGCAGAATCCGGAGCGGCTCAAATGCGGAGCACCTACGCTGCCAGCTTGCAGGGCCTTGGACCCCAAGCACTGCGCAACCTGGCTGGACACGCCCTGACCGAACAGAACGGGGTACTGCTGGCCGCCATCCTGTCTCATGTGGAAGCCCAAAAGCCCAGCGACCGGGCGCTGAGCCCGAACGAACTGCTGGCGGAAATGGGACCGGATGCCCCGGTGGAAGAAGGTGGTTTCCCCATCTTCGACAACTACCGCGAGTTTAAGCAGGTCTCGGAGCAGCTGGACGAAGCCCTGACCATCGGCCAGCGCCTGTTGAAGGGGCCGGAGCAGCGCGACCCTCTGGGCAAGATCACGAAGGGCCTGGAGCAATCGGGCCGCCTGCCCAAGCAGCCGACACACGCCGCCTTTGAATCCGACGACGAGGAGGGCGAAGGCGATGCAGATGCATGAGCTGACCAACGAACAACTCCTGCAGGCGTTCGTTGATTCCCTGCCAGAGGAGGAAAAAGCCACCCTGATTGCGATTGCAGCCCACACCAGCGCCCATGGCAAGGGGCGTCCGGACATGTCCACCGTGGCCCGCTTTGCCAAGACGTTTGGGGTTGAGGTTGGCCGGGTAGCACCGTTCTTCGGATACGTGCCCCGGCGCAATCGCAAGCGGTGGGTGGATGTGGCTGAGGGGGCGCAGGCCCCTTCGGACATATCTGCTGTGCACCGTTCATACCTACCGGGCCTTTTCACGTATCGCCTGCTCGGCGGTCGTATGGCCTTCACCGATACGATCCACTGAGGAGGAAACACCATGGCAACCTTTCTGGTATACGCCGACAAACCCAACAAACGCCGTCCAGACGGGCTGAATGCTCTGGTGGTGGAAGCTGCCGACGCGGCCAGCGCACCGGCTGCCGCCCGTGGGCTGCTGAAAAGCGGAGGCACCCCCAGCGACTTTGAAAGCTTCGCTGTGGTGGAGGTCGTCGCCGGAGTGCAGTTCGCCTGCCAGGGTGACGGGGTGGTGGCCCAGCCGGGTAACGCCGCTGGCCTGCCGACCATCGACCGGGGCGGGAATACCCCGTTGGCTGCTGTTTAAGCCGATTCTGTTGCGGAAGCCGTTAGCCCAGCCTGAGTGCTGGGCTTTTTTCTGCCCAACCCAGACGGTTCGCTACACGGTTCGTGAGGAGTGGTACCGGGAGCGGGACTTGAACCCGCACGACCTATCGGTCTCAAGATTTTAAGTTATTTGCGTGCTTGTTTGATGGATTTTGACGATCTTTGAATAGCCATTATAAAACAGCCTATTACATGCCTTTTCTCGAAAACGTCGTTTGCCGTTGTTTGATGAAATCCGCTAGAATTTGACCGATTTTGTCTACATAGTGTCTACATGGGGACACAAGAGACTCACAGGGAGACTTCCGTGGATCGGTCCGAAACGACGTACACCCGCCTTCAGAAGTTCATCGACAAGGACATGTCGATGTCACACATCTACCAGCCGGTAATTTTGGCTTACCTGCTCGAGCACCAGGGCGAAGCCTCCGCCGAAGACCTCGCGGAAGCCATCCTTTTGCACGACGATTCCCAGCTCCGATATTACCGAGGCATCGTCATGGGCAAGCCTAAAAGCGTGCTCTCAAAACACGGAGTCATAGAAACAGGTCCTCGCGGCTCCAGCCGTTTTTTCCTTAAAGGCTATGACGAACTCTCTCCTTCCGAACGGAAACGGCTGCAATTACAGTGCGAAATTCAGCTCGCCGAATACATCGAAAAGCGCGGAAAAGAAGCCATCTTTGCTCATCGGAACCATTCGCGCGAAGAGGTTTCCGGCAGCATTCGGCATCAAGTTCTCGTAGGCGCGGAGTACCGCTGCCAGCTTTGTGGTATTCCCGCTTCCGAGAAGGCACTAGAAGTCGACCACATTATTCCTGTGAATCACGGCGGCACCAACGATCTGAATAACCTTCAGGCGCTTTGCTACTCCTGCAATGCCATGAAGCGGGACCGGGACGACACGGATTATCGTAACTGGCCAGCACAATACGAGAAACGGGAGGCCGATTGTCTTTTCTGCCATCCAGCCGAGAATCAAATTGAGGTTCTTCTGGAGAATGAACTCGCCCTCCTGCTCAAAGACAACTTCCCGGTCTCGCCCGGTCACTGCCTCGCCATCCCGAAACGCCACGTCGAAACCTATTTCGACCTGAACCCGGCGGAACTCAACGCGATCAACGCCCTGCTCCACGAACGCCGCGCTGTTCTAATGGAAGAAGATCCCTCGATTACCGGCTTCAACATGGGCACCAATGCCGGTGCCAGTGCCGGACAGTCGGTCTTTCACGCGCACATCCATCTGATTCCCCGCCGGGACGGCGACCAGGACAATCCGCGCGGCGGTGTCCGCAAGGTGTTCCCGGACAAAGCGGATTACTGAGAGGCCGGACATGCGAATCACCAAGAGCTTTGTCGATAAGGTCGAGATCCCAAAGGCCAAGCCGGACGGATCGGCCGCCCAGACGTTTTACCGGGATTCGGCCATCGCCGGGTTTGGCCTGCGCGTCACCAGTGGCGGCGCCAAGTCCTTCATCGTTGAGAAGCGCGTGGATGGGCGGGTTAAACGAAAGACGCTCGGCCGTTACGGAAACCTGACGGTGGAACAGGCGCGCAAAGAGGCGATGAAGTTTTTGGGTAAGGTTGCCTCGGGCGTGGACCCGATTCGGGAAATTCAGGAACAACGCGCCCAGCGCGTCACGCTCAAGGACGCCTTCGAGGATTATCTGGCCACCCGGAAGAACCTGAAGCCGAACACCCTCAATGACTATCACCGCTCCATGCGGGAGATGTTCAAGGACTGGCAGACCAAGCCGCTAAAAGACATTTCCCGCGATATGGTCCTCAATCGCCATGCCGAGTACGGGCAACGGAGCCATGCCCGCGCCGACAACGGGATGCGAATACTCCGGGCAGTATTCAACCACGCCCTCGAGCGCTATCAGGACGCATCCGGAAAACCTTTCCTCGTCGCTAACCCGGTCAATGTCCTCAGTCATCAGCGCGCCTGGTACAAAGTCAAAAAACGCCAGAACCGGATCAAGGACCATGAATTGAAGGCCTGGTATGACGCCACCATGCAGCTGAACAATCAGACCACGCGGGACTACCTGCATCTGGTGCTGCTCACCGGGCTCCGTCGCACCGAAGCGGCTACCCTCACCTGGGATCGGATCGACTTTCAGGAGAAAACACTGACCATTACGGAAACCAAGAACGGCGAAGTTCACCGGCTGCCGTTCAGTGATGCCATTGAAGCCCTACTCTCTCGGCGTTTTGCAGAACAGTCCAGCCCGTATGTGTTTCCGAGCGACGCCGAGCGGGGCCACCTGTCCGAACCGCGAACGGCCATCCAGCGCGTGACCAAACTATCGGGCGTCGAATTTACCCTTCACGATCTCCGGCGAACGTTCATTACCGTGGCTGAACGACTGGATATCCCCGCCTACGCGCTCAAGCGCCTGATGAATCACAAAGACCCGAACGATGTGACCGGGGGCTACATCATCTTTGACGTTGAGCGCTTGCGGCTGCCCATGCAGAAAATCACCGACTTTTTTACAACCCAGTTTGCCAAGGAGCCCGAGAATGTCGTTGCTTGATCCTGAGTTATTTGTGCGGCGCGACCCGTTCGAGCATTACGGGCTCAGTCTGGAGGAACCGCTCAAGGCCCAGCATAAAGAACTGACCCTCTCTTTCGGCTTCATTATCTGGAGCTGCCAGGAGCAACTTGCCGGGCGATCCACGGAAGAGCTCCAATACGCGGTAGAATTTTTAAACTGGCTCATGGGCGAGGCTCAGGAGCGTCACAAAACGGAATCTTGGAAGCAAATCAAACAAGGAAAAGAAACCGTCTTTCAAACCGAACCCCGGCAACTACTGACGCTGTTCGAGGACTACGACCTCGATGATCAGGAAGAGTTTCCCAACGCAGCACCGGAAGACTATTTCGCGGCTTTGGCGATGGCCAAATGTTACGAGGCCATGGAGACCCACGAACGGTTAACGCCTTACGAGAAGGGTGAGACCTCCTTTGTAGTCGAGGGCTATCCCGAGGATTTACAACTTTCCCTCTACCATAACGCCATTCGTGCGCGCGATAGCTTGCTATCGGAGGCTCGCGACCTCGTCGCCTTCATTGACGGGATTCGATTCGCCCAACTGCGCACCAGGAACGATGGGAAGCGGGGCGCAAAAGCCAAGAACACCAGGTTCGCCCGACTGAATCGGCGCTTGATGGACGTTTATGACGAGAGATACCAGCACCTGACCAACCGTCATGCAGCCAGTCGACTCTACGAGGAGTTCCGCGACGAGGTCGAGGGTGTCTTGAGAACCGACGATCCCATTCAGCGGATCAGCATTTGGATCGGTCGACACAGGAAAACGGCAAAATAGCCGCGGCAATGAGCCCCGGCTATCTCAAGCCAAACATGGCGGCTATGGGTGGTGTGATCAGTAATTTCGAACGTACGAGCTGAAGTTAGACACACACCCGTCTTTGAAATAAACGTAGTTGGAGTTCCCGGTCGGCCAATGATAGGCCCACTGAACACTTCCTGAAGAGGTATTAATGGACGTGGGCGCGCCCCATGACTTCCTGACGTGCTCAGGCTTCATACCTGTTTTCAATCTCTCCTTAATAATCAACGTCTTGAGCTCTGTCGAGTTGATGTAAGCACACGACGTAGGCTTCGATTCCTTTTTACGTAACTTGGACGGCTGATAGGTTTCAATATCGGTCCCCGTATCCAGCCGCATCCCTGATTTCGGGGGAGCGTCAACCTGGACGCGCTCGGCCGCATCACCGCAAGGTTCATCTGTAAAGGACACCTTGCCACCAACCTCACACTTGTAAATCGCGGCCGACGTGGCAGCCGGAAACAGGAGCGCCAGTAGCAAAAAGAAAGGCTTTTTCATTGTTAATCCTCAGTGGTAACCGGCTTATTGGCGGAGTGTAACCAGCTCACCCTCTACCTCGATGCAGTTATGGGGGGAAGGTAAACCAAGGAATCCGGGTTTGTTCTTTTGAACTTGATCTATCCGAACGTTCACAAGCAAGTCACCCTTTACGCCATCGTCCTGACCATTTTTGATCGCATCGTCCATGGCTCGCTGAAGCCTCGAATTGTTGGGCATGGCTCCAACCTTGTGGCAGTCCTCTCCCACTACCCGAACGGCAGTGCCCGAGTCATACTCGAGATTGCGCACGTTATAGCTGGAAGCTGCGGTAAATTGACCGAGCCGGTATTCCGGAGTCTGTGCACAGCCAACAAGAAAAAAGCTCACGAACGCAACCAAAAATATCCTATTCATTACAAATCCTTAGCGTTTTTTTTCAAACTAATATTTAGCAAAACAACTATCCGGTTTTGTGTGCCCGTAAGCAACGAAATCTGACAGGTTTTGCATTCGTTTATATTTCAGTTGCGAATGCTCAATCAAGCCACCCTCCTCTTACGCTCCGAGCCTTCGAGTCAGCCAAGCGCTTATTCCTACCCCCCAGAAATATATTCCTAGCCCCCAAACGACTTCTAAACGGAGCCATAAACCCAGAACCTGCTCCTATCGAGAAGCAACGGAGCATAACCATGACCAAACAACTCTTAACAACCAAAGAAGCCGCAGACTATCTGGGGGTCAGCAAAGCATTTCTGGAACGGGACCGCTGGGCCGGTGCCCGCATTCCCTTTATCAAAATCGGGAGTCGTTCCGTTCGGTATCGTCTAAACGACTTAACCGATTACATCGAGAAGCAGATTCGTACTTCAACCTCTCAGGTCGCGTGATGCACCCGAAGGCCGTTAGGTTAACTGTCACAAGGACTGTTAACGGACCCAAAGCCGGGCCGAGCAGACCGAACTCCGTTAACGATTTCCGAACCGTTCGGAATTCGTTAATGGAAGCCGCACCCCAATACGGGGGCCGGTCCACTTCGTTAACCAAGTCGAACCAACCCCTAAAGGTTCGAATGCCCCGACTGTACCCCGGTAATCACGGGGTTTGTGCCGGGTACAGACCTTATAGGTCGGGGTACACCAGCCCTTCCTCTTCGGTTTTGGATCGCGCGCGCTTTGCTCTATCGATCATCGGCGATATTTGGTTTGCCCTGTTCGAGGGAAGACGATGAGCGCATCACTTCCACTCGGTCCCTTTAATTGGTTAAAGGGAGAAGGTCGTCCCTATGCACTCGGTGATGTTCGGTCCCGAAAAATGTTGCGGACCGTCGAAGAAAAACATCCCTATCTCAAAAAACGGGCCTTTAATCGTTATCTTCGGATCGCAGACAGTTCGACCTACCATCAGGCGGACATGTGGCTTGAAGATGTGCTGAATCGCCTGAATCTGCATGACGATTTCGGCGGACTAAAAGCCGACTCCCCTTTTGAGCTTTTTCGTTCATTTTCAGAAAACGTTTCCCAGCGTCTTGAGCGCGAATTCACCGGGCACGCGGTCGCTGTTGATGGAAAAGAAGCGCTCCATCTCTTGATCCGGGAAACCAACAAAGCAGGAATGCCATTTCCAGTGGATCAGAAAGATCTCACCGACAAGGAGAAAGTCATCCCAGGCATGGCGCGAGTCTTTGATCCCGCCTGGTGGCGCCGAAAGCTGAGGAACAAGGCCTACCAAAATTCCGAGAGTGTGTACCGGGAGCTCGGGCTGGTTTCCAAAGCCAAGAACCTCTATGTGAGCGAATACAACTTCCGACGTTACCTTGCCGCCCAAGCCAGCAATGCCGAACTCTTAGAGCTACTCACAGCAGAAAACCAATTCGGCTACACCGCAACCCTGGCCTCCTTAAAGGAAAGGTCCGTCAGCAACCCTAGAAATCGTCGCAACGAGACGATGATGAGGATTGGAGGGCTGGAAGACTATGCGAATGAAAATGGGCACGTTGGGGTGTTTTATACCCTGACCTGTCCGTCGAAGTATCACGCCACCCACCAAAACGGGCACATGAACGGCAAGTTCGATGGCGCCTCACCTCTCGACGCCCAAAAATACCTCAATAAAGTTTGGGGCCGCGTACGTGCTGCGTTCAAACGAAAAGGAATCGAGATATACGGAATCCGAACTGTCGAGCCTCACCACGATGGTACTCCGCATTGGCATCTCCTTTTGTTTTTGGATCGAGAATTCCTTCCGGAAGCTAACCGGATATTTCACGCGCATGCCCTCGAAGAAGATGGTGACGAAAGCGGTGCAGCGGAAAACCGATTTGTCATTGAAGAGATTGACCCGGAGAAAGGTAGGGCCACTGGCTATGTCGCCAAGTATGTATCCAAGTGCATCGACGGGCATGAAGTCGGCGAGGACTCGTACGGCAATGATGCAGTTGAGTCAGCCGCTCGCATTAGGGCCTGGGCAAGTATTTGGGGTATCCGCCAATTTCAATTCACGGGCGACCCCGGCGTAACGGTTTATAGGGAGCTCAGGCGCCTTAAGAACATTGAGGGGAACCGTGAAGGCCTACTTCAGGAGCTCGAGATTGCGGCAGATAACGGGGATTGGAAACGCTACGTCGAGCTTATGGGCGGAACTTGTACCCACCTAAAAGATCGGCCACTTCGGGCTCTTATGGTGCCCAAACCTACTCCTTCCAAATACCACGAAACTGTTGAGAAGCTGAAAGGTTTAGTTGGCTCTGCAGGTCAAATCATTACCAGGATTTACGACTGGACGATCAGCCGAACCCGACCAACGGGCGATGATCTTCAGTGTTCCGATTCGTGCGAGGTTGCAGTAAGAGGCGCGAACGCGCCTCCTTGGAGTTCTGTCAATAACTGTACGCGAAGACCCTATGGAATATAGCTCTTTTGCCATCCACGCAGCACAGGGATCTGCCAAGACGCGAAGTGCCTTGGCATCGCAGATATCTGATTGCTCTTTAGCTTCTAGCGGTCGAAAAGCTGGAGTATTGACTCGTATTCAACTTCGATCCAAGAATTCTCCTTCACAGTCTTCTTGGTTGAGTAGTTCTGAGGAGGGCCTACCCTGTCTTTCTCATCAATACCACTTGCCAAAAGAATTGCTGCAAACACAGCGTTGATTTTTTCGTCGTTGTGAGGCCAATCATCTGCCACCGCAAGAATCATCGAACCCCAGGGGGCACCGCTAGCCGGATTAGCTCCCTCATGTATAAGCCTTCCCGCAATCAGTGGGCAGTTGTTAACGTATGCAGCATATAGCCCATTCCACTGTGCCCACGATAATAATCTCCGGCGTCTGGTCGACGGTAATCTATGGCTTTATCCAGGTCCTCACAGCTTTTTCAGCTTTGAAAATCCGTAGATAAACATTCGGAAGCCAGAGTAACTGGCGATGTGAGCATTACAGAAAAAAAAGCAAATAGCTTCGCCACAAGGACATAAAATGAATCCTATTCGAGCAATTTTTTAGATCTTGAACCATAAAACAAGCAAGCCAGCAATAGTCGGTCCGCTGACTAATCAACATCAGTCAAGCCTACCGCTACCGCGGTTTTCTTTTACTTTTTGCATTGCTTCTTGGAGGGCCGCTTTGCAGCGCGGGATACCCATTTATTGCTGAACAACCTCACTGAGTTCGTATTTGTTGTGTGAAATATCCTTCACGAGCTCATTAATTGTGCAATAAAAAATCCCGCTAGAGATGCTTTCGAAAACCGGTACCATCGAAATTGCCTCTGACCGAAGTTCCGACTCCGATTTTCCAGCTTTAACACCGGCTCCTATATAATCTTGGGCATTTGGATAAATTATGGATTGTTTTCACCAATCCACTTCTTCATAAAAGTTTTGATAGTCCCAGCCTTTTTCGTATCCGAAAGCGGAATGAGTGATGGCAATCAAGAATAGGAATGAATACTTCGATAACTTCATACAGCTCCTTTCAAATTTTAAGTGCTATCGGGACTCTCAATGATCAGAGCACGATTCGCGCAAATAGAAATCACAGGTCTTTGGGTGGCGAAGTGAAAAAGGTCAGCAGGTGTGCCTGCATATTATGGTTCAAGAATAAATCCCTCTAAGCGACCCTAGCCGAAGATGGCAGCAAATTTGATATTACATATGAATCTCGAAACCAGCCGCCTTGAGTTCTTTTATAATTGAGTAGGCTTGCGTATCGATAGAATCGCCAACCTTTTTGTAAATGAGTCCGCTCAGATCGCTAGGGACGACCACCTCCCCCTTGTGCAGGCAACAAACCCGATTTCGCCCAAGCATAGCCACGAAGTATCCGAACTCGAAAATCACGTTTGGGCGTGCTCGAAACTCAGTCATTCTTTGGGACTCATCAACCCCGATTTGATCAACCGTGTAGCTCACTTCATCCGGAGTTAACAAAATGAACGCGAAGCCGACGTCACTATGTTTCTCGAACTTTTCTATGATTGTGGCGCCTTCGTCGGCTTCTCTATGAAGAACTACAGGAATTAATCCAACTTCGCGAAGGAATCGCTCAACATCCGTTTTTAGACCCTGGTCATGACCGTGAACCACGAAAACCTTATTGGAGAGGGCTGGCGAATTCGAAAAGCTATTGTGTGTTTTTAGCTCACCAAATGTATCGTTCTTAAGGGTCTCAACCAACATTTGAAGTGCTTTAATGAAATTGCTTTTCACAATTTCGAATTTATCCCGCCCATTGTTCTGTGTTCGGATTCCCGCCCCCTTGTGGGCTAGCGCTACGGCCGGCGAGTTTTGCGACAAATGCTTGGAAACCAGATTGAGGGCTCTTATTTTGAAGGTCTTCCATTCCGGCGTATCTGCGCCTGCAAATTCGCCCGGATGTGATGAGTGCGGGAAGCAAAAATTCTGGAAATCAAAATTTTCACCTTCTTCAATGAGTGCTTCGACGAGTACAATTTGACTTTCCATTTAAATCATCTTTCAATTTGACCGATCAAATTAGGGTGCACCCAAAGAACCGATGGGTTTTTGTTGCCCGTTGTCCTGCAAAAGCCCCGAATTCCCTCGTTGATATGTCCTTCGGCTTTCAAAAAGGCATCATTTTCCAGTGCTTTGATCATTTTCAGCTCGAAATAAGCCTCCCTGTTTTTCTACAGTATTCGCGCCAGCCGTTACCGAGGCCCTGAAATGGGCCTGCGATCAAAATACAAACAGACGTAAGGCTTTACTATACTGTCTGGTCTTCACTCCACCAGTCAGGCTCGATTTCGCCAAAATCAACTTCTGTTGGGTACGAGAGGAGCTCAAATCCAGTCAGCTCCACTCCTTCTTCTCCCTGAGAAAAGTCACCCTCGAAGGTCAACAAAACTTCTGATTCGAACTCAATCGTCTCAGAGGCAGAGGCATGACCAATAATGACATAGTCCTTATCGATAGAATCTCGAACAGACAGCGATAAAGAAGCCGCAGCCTCGGCTATGACGTTAATTTTTGCCTCTACAACCAGTAGCTCACCCCGACCTTGGACCGGCTGCAACAGAGCATTCCCTGCTTTGTCCAAGACGAAGTCGAAATCAACCAGCGAAACATCCACATATTCCGGATCATAGTAAAACTGCGATGTCGCTTCAGGGTACAGTACGAGGTTCTCAACCGCCCCTTCCAAGTAGCCACTCAGCAGATCATACAGCTCCTCGGGGCGCCCTTGGGGAAGAGTAGTAGAGATCCGTGAACAGAACTGAATGGCATCCGATGGGGGCTGAAATTTCGATATAGCTTCTGCGAGATCTTCAATTACTTCGATATATTCAGAGTCGTCAGCAAACCGTTTCCAGTCATTGTCCTTAGCTACAGCTAAAATCTTGCACCCGTTTTTTTTCCCCCAAGACTCAAGGGAAAGCAGTGCAATTGCATCCGGGAACTCATTCTTTTTGTTCCCAGTAGCAGCGAATGGTGGCGCCGACTCGAAATATCTTTTAATGATCTGGTCTAAGTCGACTTGACCCACTGCGGGAATAATCTCTGCCCCGGTGGACGCCACAAATGCCGCCAACCTGCGTTTGGCCACCTCCCCATCCTCTACGTCCGGAACAAGGGCCTCCTTCGCTAACTCCACCTCACCTTCAGAAGCGGAAAGATGCTTTTTGCTATCGCGAAGGGCTTTAAGAACCTGCTCACGTGCGTCACCTGCCTTCTTTTTGAGGTGGCCGTGAACTTCTCGCACAACCATCTCTGATAGAACTAGGTGCAATGGACGTCCCTTGAATTGCTCAAGGGTCTTGAGAATACCAGACTCGAGTGCCAATCCTTTCTCGTCGAAAATTGAGGTATCTATTGTTATTGCGCCGTAATCCATTATTTGGCTCGATCTCTCTATGTGGGTCTAACGCTCGGCTAGAACCTTGTTAGGCATTTTGATCTGACGAATGAACTCAAAGTCATTTATCGACTCACTGAGTTTTAGTACATTTTGAAAGTTGGTCAAAAGGCAATCGTGAAGCCCTCCTATAGCGAGTCCTGTGACGGAGTCGTCCATTTGCTGCAGTATCTCGCGCTAGCTCTTCATGGTTCCATGCACGTCCATAGACCTTAAACAGTTTTTCAGCATGGTTGCCTTCGATTAACAAGACGTTGAAATCGGTAACTGCTTCAAATTCACACAAGAATGGAACACATCCACGGGCAAGGACATCCTCAGCTCCCCAGGTTACGTAGCGCGCTGCAGACATCTGAGAATTTGTGAATTGGCCGCTCACTCCTCAAGATCCCTACTCTCCGTACTGACTACAACGAAAAAAACTTATAAAACATAAATTTACCTAACTGGAAGCTTCCGTTCCAAGTATCATCTGAAAGTTGTAAGCAAAAGACGCCCAATACCTTCACATCAGGCCACAACCTCAAGGGCAAGGGCAAGGGCAAGGGCAAGGGCAAGGGCAAGGGCAATTCGATTGTCGGCAAAAAGACGGGGGCACAGTGTCTACATTGCGTCTACACAAAAAAAACCAAAGGCGCGAGACGCTCGAAGAAAATCTTAACTAATTGATTTATATGGTGCCCGGAGCCGGAATCGAACCGGCACGACCGTGAGGTCGAGAGATTTTAAGTCTCTTGTGTCTACCAATTTCACCATCCGGGCATCGGAAGGGAGGCATTGTATAAGCGCTGGTTCGGTAACGCAATTCGGTCTGGGTCTGCCGGCCGGATAAGGTCGTTTCAGGCTATGACGGCCCGCCCTTTGTAGATATAACCGGCAATTTTCGGCGTTTTCGGGAGGTAGAGGTTTTCCATCTCCTGAATCCGGAAGCCACTCCCCTTGATCAGTTCCGCGATGGGCCTATCCAGATGGCAGCCGCCGGCGAACTTCTTCCAGGTTGGCGTGATTCGGTGCTGCCATTTGCAGACGCTGGCATCCGCCGATTCGCCGTGCTCCAGAAAAAGCAATTCCCCCTCTGGCTTCAGCACGCGCTTCATTTGCTGGAGCGCCGCCGACCAGTCCGGGATGGTGCACAGCGTGAAGGTCAGCAATACCGTATCCACGCTGTTATCGGCCAGGGGGATCTGTTCCCCGGGCAACCCCAACCACTCCACGGGTACCGGTGACCGCTCAAGATTGCCCTGCGCCTTGCGCCGCATGCCTTCTGATGGCTCCAGCCCGTACACCAGATCAACCGTTTCGGGATCATAAAACTCCAGATTAATGGCAGATCCCATGCCAACCTCAAGCACCGTGCCTTTGGCATGGGGGACAACCTGGCTGCGAAGTTTCATCACATGCCCTTCGGAGCAGGCCCAGTTAATCACATGCGGTAGAATGCGTTCTTCGTAAAAGCTCACTGGACCTCCTCCATTTCGGGCGTGTTGACCTTACCGGGTTTCGACAACCTCGAAGGTAAGACCGGCTTTACTGGTCAGTCGTTCCAGCAGGTCGCCATCGAGCAAGGTGGATGGGGTCCAGAAACCGCCTTCCTTTTCCTTGGGTATGTCGAACGCCAGGCACATGCCGGCCTCTCCCAGCATTTTACCGGTGGAGCCGTAACCCGGGTCCCGGTCGCCAGTCACTTTGGTGATCATGGTTTTGCCATCGGGCGTCCGCCCCACGAAACGCAGGTCGTAAAACCCGTTTTCCTGCTCTTCCGGGCTGGGCCCTTCCCCCGGCTGGGGTACAAACTTGTTCACCAGCCAGCTGGTTGGCTTGAAGGCCGAGGCGGTAAAGAAACTCGCAAGGGCTGCGGTCATGCCATAGGCAGTGAACCGGCCCTTATTGCCTTTACCCGTGATCATCGCCTCATCGTAGGTAAACTCCTTGCCATACCGCGCCGACTGCAGGGCGTTGGAGCGATGCACGATTCGGGTGTTGATGGCGCCCATAACAAACGGGGCCAGCCAGGCGTTGAAGGTCTTGTCGAACTCGGCGCCCTTCAGACTCGGCTGCCGAGTTTCCGAGCGGTGTTCGGGCGGGCACAGGGAGAACGGGTTGGCCAGCTCCTTGCGCAGTTTGGGGTCCGCTGCGGCTTCCCGGGCGATGTTCATCATGGAAGCGACGGTCCCACCGGACATACCGCCTTTTGCGGCTTTCACGCGCATGCGAACATCCTGGCAGGGCACGCCGAAGGTTTCTTCCGCCTTGCTCTGCAGGAACCATACGCCCATATCGGACGGGATTGAGTCAAACCCGCAGCAGTGGACAATGCGTGCGCCCGAGGCTTTGGCCTGCTCCTCGTAGGTCTGGATCATGCGGCGAATCCACTGAACCTCACCGGTCAGGTCACAGTAATCGGTGCCGGTTTCAACACAGGCTTTTACCAGTGGCTCGCCATAGAGCGCATAGGGGCCAACAGTGGAGATCACCACGCGGGTCTGCTCGCACAGGTTACGAAGAGCCGCCTCATCCGAAGCGTCAGCAACGATGACCGGCAGGTTCTCGCCGTCCTTGCCCAGGTCCGATTTCAGGCTCTTGAGCTTGCTTTCCGAGCGCCCCGCCAGAGCCCATTTGACATCCTTTCCTTCGCCGTAGTTGTCCAGCAGGTATTTAGTGAGAATCTGGCCGACGAAACTGGTCGCACCAAAGACTACGAGGTCATAAGTCGCGTTCTTTGAAGTTGTCATTGTCTGTCCTTTGTTTTTCGCGCGAATGGAATTTAGTCAGAACTCTGCAGCGATTGCCCGCCGCCCGTCATTTTCATGAAAATGGCCACACCAAGGCCCCAGAATCCGTTGAGCAAAAGCCCACCGACCCAAGTGGTCGAGGTGACATCCAGCCCCTTCATCGGGAACACCACCAGCATCGCCACGGCCGTTGGCCCCAGTGCCCCGATCACGATGTGGCCGATCCAGTAACTGGCTGAAGCCAGTCGCCCGGCCAGAAACCAGATGACGATGCCCCACAATCCGCCAAAGAAACTGAGGGAAATCACAGAGGGAACGCCCAGTGGAGGCACCGGCGCGAGATTGTAGGGTGGAACGGGCGTCATACCTGCCAGATGCAGCAGTGCAAACAGTCCCTGATGGAATATCAGCGTCGACAGAAAACCGGCGATAAAAGCCTTGAGCCAGATCATGATCGGGTCCCTCGATCCTTAGGGTTATTTAACTAATTGATTTTGCATGCTGAAGGCGACGAGTGCAATTCATCGTAACAGGTACCCCATCCGGCTTTCTTTCACCCTTGCGCTGATATCAGTGTCTTCAAGGCCAATCGATTGTCATAATTGATGCGGCAAACTGTCAGGGATTACTCCAAGCTGCCAAGGAGGCTTTAATTGGCTACCTTTCTCATCATTCTCACCCTGTTGCTCGTTCTGTTCAGCGCGTTCCTGTGCTGGCAACTGATCATGCAGCAGCAATTGATTACCCGCATGCTGAAGAACAATGACCTCACCGGGTCCACGCAGGAGCCTGAGCTGGTCCTGACCCTGCGGGTGATTGATCCGATCGGCCTGGCAAAACGTGAATCCAAATCCGCCCGCGTTCTTGCCGACAAGCTGCCCATCATGGTGCGCAAAATGGTCTATCAGGAAGTGATGAAGGAACTCGAGCAGGAAATGTCGGAACGAAACATTCCGGTTCAAATGCACATTGAGTACCGGTAGGAGGCAGACTCATGCCCCCATATGCCATTGCCACACTCGCTCTCCAGCTCCTGGCGCTTTGCGGCCTGGTCTACGTATTCTCTGGCATCCGACGAACCAAAAAACAGCTACGCCTGTTAAACAGTCATCAGATTTCAGCCCAGAGCGCTATCCAGAAAGCCCGGCTTGATATGCTGGAACTGCGCAATCGCACCCGGTTGCTCGAAGACGCCGTCACTGGCGGGACAACGGCCGTGGAAAAGGTACACAAGGCCATTTCCAACACCACCTTCGGGCTGATTGATCTGTTCTCCAAAGACGAAGACTTCAAGGTCAGTGCCCGCCAGGCCAAGAGCAGCCACGATGAAACCAGCGAAAGCTTTTACAACACGGTGCGAACCACTAACCGTGCGCTGCGGAGCCTGGCCGATGTGATCATCGTGAACAAAAGTGAAAAAAAGATATCCGCCGGGAAAGACTCGCCGAAAAAAATGTCCAGCAAGGATTCCTCGGACCACTGATCAAACCTTCTCGCCTTATCAGAGGGTTAGCACGCTACCCTCGCCCTACCCCGGGTTTCTGAAATCCGCCGCCCCAGCCGTTTCTGGCGCGGCCGGCGAGTTCTACTACACTCTTTGAAGTCCCTAATCTGCCAAACGCGCCCGCATCAACGACCACCGCAGCGCCGATGAACGCTTTTTTCCTTTGGGTCGTGTCTGCCGCGCCATTCTGATGAGACCCGCCATGACCCAGCAAACAGACCCGCAAAGCGAGAAACGAGCAGAGCGCAACACCTTCATTTTCCTGGCGGTGTTTCTCGCGCCCATCCTGACGGTGGCGATTGTCGGCACCTATGGCTTCATCATCTGGTTCAGTCAGCTGATCTTTGGCCCTCCCGGAGTCAGTTAATCGATGGCAGGAGCAAAACCTGTCGTGGACAGGTCAAGACGCAACCTCCTGTTGGGCAAACCCCTGCAAGTGGCTCCGCCACTCCGGTTGCCCTGGCTCGTCAGTGAAGCCGTTTTCGCGGAAGGGTGTACTCAGTGCGGTGACTGCCTGTCGGCGTGCCCGGAGGACATTCTGGTACGGGGTGAGGATGGCAGCATTCGCGTGGACTTCAGCGGTGGCGAGTGTACGTTCTGCCACAGATGCGTTGATGCCTGCGCCGAGCCCCTGTTTCGGGCCGCGGACGAGCCGGCCTGGTTGGCCGCCCTGCACATCAAGGACAACTGTCTGGCCAAAAACAGTATCTACTGCCAGAGCTGCAAGGATGTTTGCGATGCCCAGGCCATCGAATTCCGCTACGACAGTGCCATTCCCACACCCCGCATCCGGCAGTCACTCTGCACCCAGTGCGGGGCGTGTGTTGGCACCTGCCCCAGTCAATCCCTTGAACTGATCCCGTTGTTGGAGCCCGACTATGCCCAATAGCAAAGAATACCATGTGGCCAGTTTTATCAGCCTGATTGATGTAAGCCGGAAGGATGCCGTATTGGACTCTATTCGAGCGACACCCGGCGCAGAAGTGCACGTCACCAACGAGCAGGGAAAGGTCGTTTTCACCATTGAAGCTGAGCAGCAAGGCGTGATTGGTCAACGTGCCGACCAGCTCAAGCTCATTCCCGGCATGTTAAGCCTGTCGCCGGTTTATCACCAATATATTGAAGAATAGGACGCGACCATGAACATGAACCGTCGTGAGTTTATTAAAGCAAATGCTGTAGCGGTAGCGGCAGCCACTGCGGGGGTCGCACTACCTGCCGGCGCATCCAACCTGATCACCAGTTCCGATATCACCAAACTGAAATGGGACAAAGCGCCCTGCCGGTTTTGCGGTACCGGGTGCAGCGTCAACGTCGCAACGCTGGATGGTAAAGTCGTTGCCACCCACGGCGACATCAAGTCACCGGTGAACCGAGGCCTGAACTGCGTCAAAGGCTATTTCCTGTCGAAGATTATGTACGGCGAAGACCGTCTGACCCAGCCGCTGCTGCGCATGAAAGATGGCCAGTACGACAAGGATGGTGATTTCACGCCCATTGAATGGGATGAGGCGTTCGACCTTATGGCGGAAAAGGCCAAGGCCGCCCTGGAGAAACACGGCCCGAATGGCGTCGGGATGTTTGGTTCCGGCCAGTGGACCATCATGGAGGGCTACGCGGCGTCAAAGCTGTACAAGGCTGGCTTCCGATCCAACAATATTGATCCGAACGCCCGCCACTGTATGGCGTCGGCGGTTGTCGGGTTCATGCGCACCTTTGGTATCGACGAGCCCATGGGCTGTTACGACGACATCGAAAATGCCGATGCGTTTGTGCTCTGGGGCTCCAATATGGCGGAGATGCACCCGATCCTTTGGACACGGGTTACCGACCGCCGCCTGAGCGCGCCCCATGTCAAGGTGGCGGTGCTATCAACCTTCGAACATCGCAGTTTTGAACTTGCGGATAACGGGATCGTTTTCACGCCCCAAACCGACCTCGCGATCCTCAATTACATTGCCAATTACATCATCGAGAATGATCGGGTTAACAAGGACTTCGTCGACAAGCACACCAACTTCAAGCTCGGCAACACCGACATCGGCTACGGTTTGCGGCCCGAACACCCGCTTCAGAAAAAGGCCAAGCATGCGGACGACGCAGGTGCGGCCAGCCCGATTACGTTTGAGGAGTATGCAGACTTTGTCAGCGAGTACACCGCCGACTATGTGTCAGAACTGTCCGGTGTTTCAAAGGAAAAGCTCGAGCAGCTAGCGGAGCTATATGCCGATCCGGACACCAAAGTCATGTCCTTCTGGACCATGGGCTTCAATCAGCACACCCGGGGAGTATGGGCCAACAATCTGGTCTATAACATCCATCTGCTGACCGGGAAAATTGCCACCCCGGGCAACAGCCCATTTTCGCTGACCGGCCAGCCCTCCGCCTGCGGAACCGCCCGTGAAGTGGGCACCTTTGCCCACCGTTTGCCCGCCGATATGGTGGTGATGAACCCGGACCATCGCAAGAAGGCGGAAAAAATCTGGAAACTCCCTGACGGTACCATCAACCCCGAACAGGGATACCACGCCGTGCTACAAAACCGCATGCTAAAGGATGGCAAGACCAACTTTTACTGGGTTCAGGTGAATAACAACATGCAGGCGGCCGCCAACGTGAACGAGGAGGGCTTTCCGGGCTATCGCAATCCGGATAACTTCATCGTCGTCTCGGACGCCTACCCCACGGTAACGGCCCAGGCCGCCGATTTGATTCTGCCTGCGGCCATGTGGGTCGAGAAAGAAGGCGGTTACGGAAACGCCGAACGCCGGACGCAGCTCTGGTACCAGCAGGTTTCAGCGCCGGAAGGTGCTTATTCCGACTTGTGGCAACTGGTCGAGTTTTCGAAGCGCTTCAAGGTCAGCGAAGTGTGGCCCCAGGAACTCATCGACAAAGCCCCCGAGTACAAGGACAAAACCCTTTATGAGGTGCTGTTTACCAACGGCCAGGTGGACCAGTTCTCCCTCGATGAAATTCCGGAGGATCGCCTCAATCAGGAAGCCCGTCATTTTGGCTTTTACATCCAGAAAGGCCTATTTGAGGAATACGCCGCGTTTGGTCGCGGAAAAGCCCATGACCTGGCCCCCTTTGACAGGTACCACGAGGTGCGTGGATTGCGGTGGCCGGTCGTGGACGGCGCAGAGACCTTGTGGCGTTTCCGGGAGGGCAGCGATCCCTACGTTGAGGAAGGCACCGGCTTCCAGTTTTACGGCCACGAGGACAACCGGGCGGTCATTTTCGCCCTCCCCTATGAACCACCAGCCGAGTCCCCCGATGAAGAATACGACCTGTGGTTGTCGACCGGGCGCGTTCTGGAACACTGGCATTCGGGGTCGATGACCCAGCGGGTTCCTGAGCTCTACAAGTCCATTCCCGATGCGGTTGTCTACATGCATCCGGATGACGCGAGGAGCCGGGACCTTCGCCGGGGCGATCTCGTCAAAATCGTTTCAAGACGAGGCGAGGTGCAGACCAGGGTGGAAACCCGGGGGCGAAACAAACCTCCCGTTGGCCTGGTGTTTATGGCGTGGTTTGACGCAAGCCGGTTAGTGAACAAGGTAACCCTGGACGCAACCGACCCCATGTCAAAACAAACCGACTTCAAAAAATGTGCTGTACGCATAGAGAAGGCTTAGGGGGCAGCATGAAACTTTCCATAGTACCTCTCCTCGTAGCAAGCACCTTACTCGGGATCGTTTCGCTGGTGGTGTCTGCCGATGACATCGCCACCTTGCGCAATGCAACGGCTATCGACACCCAGAAGGAGCCCGAAGCCATCCCGAAAGTGAATAACGATGACGTCAGGCGCAGCCGGGCCTATCCCATGCAGCCGCCGCTGATTCCGCACAAGATCGACAACTATCAGGTCGATCTGAATGCCAACAAATGCATGTCCTGCCATTCCAGGGAACGTATTGAAGAGTCGCAGGCTCCGATGGTCAGCGTCACCCACTACATGGACAGGGACGGTAATTTCCTGGCAGAAATATCCCCTCGCCGCTATTTCTGCAACCAGTGTCATGTGGTTCAGCACGACGCCAAGGAGCTCGTCTCAAACCAGTTTGTGGACATGTACCAACTCATGAATCAAAAACAACAAGAATCCGGAAATCAGCCTGCTGAAAGCAGTGACTGAGGAGGTGCTATGAAAAATACCATCAAGCGTATTTGGCACACTCTCAGGCGCCCGAGTGTCCATTACAGTCTGGGAACGCTGGTGATTGGAGGCTTCGTTGCCGGCATCATCTTCTGGGGCGGTTTTAACACTGCCCTGGAGGTCACCAATACGGAAGCTTTCTGCACCGGCTGCCATGAAATGCGGGACAACGTGTTCGAGGAGCTTAAAACCACCATTCACTACACCAATCGATCGGGCGTCCGCGCGACCTGCCCGGACTGCCATGTCCCCCATGACTGGACGGACAAGATCGCCCGGAAAATGCAGGCCTCCAAGGAAGTCTGGGGGAAGATATTTGGCACCATCAATACGCGGGAAAAATTCCTCGCCAAGCGCCGCGAGCTAGCAGAGCATGAGTGGGCTCGCCTGAAGGCGAACGATTCCCTCGAGTGTCGCAACTGTCATAACTTCGAATACATGGACTACACCGCCCAGAGCGGGCGCGCGGCCCAGCAGCATTCAACGAACCTGGCCAGCGGCGAAAAAACCTGCATTGATTGTCACAAGGGGATCGCCCACGAATTACCGGATATGTCCGGCATTGAGGGGTGGTGATGACATTAGGTTGATGGGGCAGGCAGTGGCTCTGACGTCGATGGCCACTGCTGGGACCCAGATAACTTGCTCCATCAGCCTACGGCTTGCATCTTCGGTTCCTTTTTCCTGAAGGCCTGGATTACGGCGTCGACCGTCACAGTCAACGAGTCCAGCGCTTCCGCCCTCGCCTTTCCATCAGCCCTCGCCCGATACAGGTGCGGCGTCATGGCCAGCAGATCCTGAATATCTTCCCGGTTATCCAGGGTCATCTGATAGGTCACCCGGATTTCATCCAGGCTTTCAAAGCCGGCAGGGACCGCCCGTTTATCGGCTGGCGGCTTCAACTCGGGGTAAATAATCTCGCGCAGTTCCCGCAAGTGATCAGGCCCGGCATCCACCTGAACCAGTAAACCACCTTCCTTCAGAACCCGGTAAAACTCGCTGTAAACCGGAAAGCCAAACAGACTCAGCACACAGTCGAGGGTGTCCGACTCGACGGGCAGATTCGCGTTGCTGGCAACCACCCAACGAACAGCGCGCCGATCCTGCTGAGCAGCCTTCAAGACGGCCCATTTGGAAATATCGTTGCCGATCAGTTCGCAATCACGATCATCCGGTAGCGTTTGTGCCAGTTGGCGGAGGTAATAGCCCTCTCCACACCCGGCGTCGAGGCAGCGGAATGGGTTGGCGCTCTCAATTCCAGTGCGAACCGCCTCGCTTATCCCTTCTGAAATAGGCCTGTAGAACCCTTTCTGCAAAAATCGTTGCCGGGCAGCAACCATCTCCTTACTGTCGCCGGGGTCCCGGGATTTCTTTTTCTGAACCGGCAGCAGGTGAATATAGCCCTGTCGCGCAACATCGAAGCTGTGGCCGTTGGCGCACCGCCAGGATGATTCCTGCTGGTTCAGGGGTTCGCCATCAAGAGGGCAAGTCAGTGCAGTAAAGGGAATGGAAGGCACAGGTGTCAGAATCCAGGTTGGAGAGAAGAAACCACTGAGACAGTTTAGGACCCATAAACGAAAAAAGGCACCCGCGTGGGATGCCTTTTTTCTGAGCGGAACCGAAAGTTACAGAACTTTCTTCAGCTCTTCTTCCAGCTGCGGCACCGCTTCGAACAGGTCGGCAACCAGTCCATAGTCAGCCACCTGGAAGATCGGCGCTTCTTCGTCCTTGTTGATCGCAACGATCACCTTGGAGTCAGACATACCGGCCAGGTGCTGGATGGCACCGGAGATGCCGACGGCAATGTACAGCTGCGGAGCAACGATCTTACCGGTCTGGCCGACCTGCATGTCGTTGGGAACGAAGCCGGCATCAACCGCTGCACGGGATGCACCAACCGCTGCGCCCAGCAGGTCAGCAACGCTTTCCAGCATCTTGAAGTTGTCGCCGTTCTGCATACCGCGACCGCCGGAAACAACGATGCCGGCGCTACCCAGATCAGGACGATCGGATTCTGCCAGCTCTTCGCTGACGAATACGGACAAGCCTGCATCCTTAACAACGTCCAGCTGCTCAACCGCGGCGGAGCCACCTTCTGCGGCTACGGGATCAAACGCGGTCGGACGAACAGTGATCACCTTGATGCTGTCGCTGGACTTAACCGTCGCGATGGCATTACCTGCGTAGATCGGACGAACGAAGGTGTCGTCAGACTCAACGCGGATGATGTCGGATACCTGGGCAACGTCCAGCAGCGCAGCAACGCGCGGCATGAAATCTTTACCTGTAGTACCGGCAGCGGCCAGGATGTGGCTATAGCCTTTACCAGCTTCGGCAACCAGCTCACCGAGGTTTTCGGCCAGGAAGTGCCCGTAAGCGGCGTTGTCGGCAACCAGTACCTTGTTTACGCCTTCTGCCTTGGCAGCAGACTCAGCGACGGCACCGCAGTTTTCACCGGCAACCAGAACGTCAACGTCACCACCGATGGCTTTGGCAGCCGCTACCACATTCAGGGTAGCCTGCTTCAGGCTGCTGTTGTCGTGTTCAGCAATTACCAGGATGCTCATTTAGATCACCTTCGCTTCGTTCTTCAGTTTATCGACCAGCTCAGCTACGTCAGCCACCTTAACACCAGCCTGGCGAGAGGCAGGCGCTTCTACTTTCAGGGTGGATAGGCGCGGTGAAATATCGACACCCAGATCTGCCGGAGAGGTCGCATCCAGCGGCTTCTTCTTGGCCTTCATGATGTTCGGCAGAGAAGCGTAACGCGGCTCGTTCAGACGTAGGTCGGTGGTAACAACCGCAGGCAGATTCAGGCCAACAGTGATCAGACCACCGTCAACTTCACGGGTCACGTTAACCTTGTCGCCATCAACAACCACTTCGGAAGCAAACGTGCCCTGACCCATACCGGTCAGCGCGGCCAGCATCTGGCCAGTCTGGTTGTTGTCGGAGTCGATGGACTGCTTACCGAGGATAACCAGCTTGGGTTCTTCTTTCTCGACAACGGCCTTCAGCAACTTGGCAGCTTCGAGGGACTGAACCTCTTCGTCGGTCTCGACGTGGATACCGCGGTCAGCGCCCAGCGCCAGAGCGGTACGGATTTGCTCCTGGGCAGTCTTCGGGCCAATGGAAACCACAACGATTTCACTGGCAACCCCCTTCTCTTTCAGGCGAACCGCTTCTTCAACTGCGATTTCGCAGAACGGGTTCATTGCCATCTTCACGTTGGCGAGATCAACACCGGTGTTGTCCGGCTTGACGCGGACCTTTACGTTGTAGTCGATTACTCGTTTTACAGCGACCAGAACCTTCATAGATTCCTCGTTCTTCTACGATGGGTTTAAAGACGTCATCAGGAAAAATCGTTAGTCGGCCGGTTTGGCGGCCAATGAAGCGATCCTGATGCCTGTCAGATCAGCGTGAAACCGAAATTATGGGTATCCACACCAAAGGTTACAAACAGCTAGCTGGGCGGCCCTGCTGTCATGGCGGACTAATACTGCAGTCAAAGTAAAGGCGGGTCAATAGGCCCGACTTACCGACTTCCCGCGTTACCAGAGCCAACCCGGCCTTAAGTCTCAACGCTCGCAAACCGGTTGATCCGGTAACTACCCGGTTTCGAGAGTATTTCGGAGAGTACGTACCATGCCAAAGACTTGGCAGAATTTCAAACAAACGTTTGTTTGATTCACCAAATGCGATATCCTCGGGAAACGAAAACTCGGGGCAAACCGCGATGGCCGGTCGTCTGTAAGCAGTTTTACCGGTATGATATCGCCCTTTCATTAGCCTGCGGGCACACTATCCATTAAAGAAGTTGAGGAGACCAACGTGGAACGCGAATCGATGGAATTTGATGTTCTTATCGTCGGCGGTGGCCCTGCGGGCCTGTCGGCAGCCTGCCGTGTCATGCAGTTGGCGCAGGAAGCTGGCGAGGAACTTACCGTATGTGTGGTTGAAAAAGGGTCTGAAATCGGCGCTCACATTTTGGCCGGCACCGTTTTCGAACCAACAGCCCTCAATGAATTGTTCCCGGACTGGAAAGAGAAAGGCGCTCCCCTGAACACGCCGGTCACACGGGACGACATTTTCCTGCTGAAGAACCAGGAAACAGCCACCAAGATTCCGAATGGTTTTGTGCCCAAGAACATGCACAACCACGGCAACTACATCATCAGCCTGGGCAACCTGTGCCGCTGGCTGGCCGAGCAGGCCGAACAGTTGGGCGTAGAAGTCTACCCCGGCTTTGCGGCAGCCGAGACCATCATTGAAGACGGCCAGGTAAAAGGCATCATTACCGGTGACATGGGTGTTGCCCGTGATGGCTCTGAGAAAGACGGCTTCATGCCCGGCATGGAACTGCGCGCCAAGTACACCCTGTTCACCGAGGGTTGTCGCGGACACCTGGGCAAACGCCTGATCAAGGAATACAAGCTTGATGAAGGCAAGGATCCGCAGCATTACGGCATCGGCATCAAGGAACTGTGGGACATCGACCCGGCCAAACACGAGCCTGGCCTGGTTGTGCACACCACTGGCTGGCCTCTGAACGAGAGCGGCTCCACCGGCGGCTCCTTCCTCTATCATCTGGAAAACGGCCAGGTATACGTGGGCCTGATCACCGATCTGAGCTACAGCAACCCCCACCTGAGCCCGTTCGAGGAATTCCAGCGCCTGAAGCTGCACCCGGAAATCCGCAAATACCTGGAAGGCGGCAAGCGCGTATCCTACGGTGCCCGTGCCATTGCCAAGGGCGGTTACAACGCGCTGCCGAAGATGAGCTTCCCGGGCGGCCTGCTGCTGGGCTGCGATGCCGGCACCCTGAACAGCTCCAAGATCAAAGGTTCCCACACGGCCATGAAGTCCGGCCTGCTCGGAGCCGAAGCGGTGTTCGAAGCGCTGAAAGACGGCAAGGCGGGTGAAGAAATCGCCAGCTTCCAGAAGCGCTTTGAAGACAGCTGGTTGTACAAGGAGCTTTACGCCGAGCGTAACTTTGGCCCCGCCATGCACAAGTTCGGTAACGTTGTTGGTGGCGCAATTGCCTTCTTCGAGCAGAACATTCTGCGTGGCAGCCTGCCGATCACCTTTCATGACACCACTCCGGACTACGCCACTCTGAAGCCAGCGTCGGAGGCCAAGAAGATCGATTACCCGAAGCCGGATAACACGCTGACGTTCGATCGCCTGTCATCGGTGTTTATTTCCAACACCAACCACGAGGAAGACCAGCCGGTTCACCTGAAGCTGACCGATCCGGACATTCCGCTCAAGGAGAACCTGCCGAAGTTCAACGAACCTGCCCAGCGCTACTGCCCGGCCGGCGTATACGAAGTGGTTGACAGCGACGACGGCAGCGGCCAGCGCTTCCAGATCAATGCCCAGAACTGTGTTCACTGCAAGACCTGCGACATCAAGGATCCTGCTCAGAACATTACCTGGGTTACTCCGGAAGGCGGCGGTGGCCCCAACTACCCGAACATGTAACCGGGTGTTCACCTGAGGAAAAAGCGGCCCTCATCGGGCCGTTTTTTATTGCCAATAATAGTCATCTGAGCATCAGCCTTTTCAGGGCACAAAAAAACGGCTCCCGAGGGAGCCGTTTCAGCGAAAGCTATTCAGAAAAGCTTAGTGCACGTGACCGTGCTCTTGCTCTTCGTCAGTTGCTTCACGGGCTTCAACGATTTCTACGTCGAAGTGCAGAGTCTGACCAGCCAGCGGATGGTTGGCGTCGATGGTCACAGTCTCTTCAGCCACTTCAACGACACGAACAACCTGAGGACCGCCCGGAGTCTGCGCCTGGAACTGCATGCCCGGCTCGATGGTGTCTACGCCTTCAAAAGCGGAGCGCGGTACAGGCTGAATGAGCTCTTCGTTCACCTCGCCGTAGCCTTCTGCCGGCTCTACGGATACTTTCAGCTGCTCGCCAGCCTGCTTTTCCTGCAGCGCGTTCTCGAGTCCGCCGATGATGTTTTGTGCACCTTCCAGGTACGACAGAGGCTCACGACCTTCTACACGGGAGGAATCAAGTTGCTCTCCCTCATCGTTGGTGAGCGTGTAATGGATGGTGACAACACGAGGTTGGGCCATGGGATCTCCTTGCGGGTCGTAATGACTGTTTAAGTATGTTTGGGTAATCGAATCGGATCTTGAACAGCCTCACTGAACAGAGGACCTAACGACCACCAGGCCTCGTTATAAAATCTCATAACAAGTTAGAAAGCACAGTGTAGCAATGGACACTTCGCATTTTCTACCGTTTACCATGGGGGCTCGGTAAGGGTTTTCAACCACCGCGGGCAATTTCGAAGAAGACGCCATCACTCAACACCCCGAGCACCTCACCGCTTACCTTTTTCCGCTCAACGACATAACCCGCCAGATCATAGAACGCCGAAGTGACCAGTCGCGCCTCAACTCCGTGACGGACAGTCACTACCGGTCGAGGTTCGTCGGAATCACCGTAAGTGCCGACGACGAGAGTATGAGCGGAACCCAGGGTAAGGGTTTCGCCAGTATTGGTCTCTACAGTAAGGACTTGTTCTTCACCCTCACCTTTCGCTCTCAGCGAATGAGCCAGCAAAGGGGTGTCTTCCACCTGAATGCGCCACTTTTCAACGGGCGTGACCAGATAAAATTCCCCATCGTCCTCACGACGAAGAATGCTCGCAAAGAGCCTCACGATGGACTCTCGTTTGATGGGCTCCCCCTTGTAAACCC
This sequence comes from Marinobacter suaedae, assembly GCF_030519635.1. Taxonomy (NCBI): domain Bacteria; kingdom Pseudomonadati; phylum Pseudomonadota; class Gammaproteobacteria; order Pseudomonadales; family Marinobacteraceae; genus Marinobacter; species Marinobacter suaedae. The sequence goes on from NZ_JAUMIS010000002.1 coordinate 469,026, forward strand.
ACTCACCATTGCGGGCGATGCGCATGTCCATCTCGCCAGAGAGCGGAGGATGCCACTTCTCCAGCGGTGGGCGCCCCGGGTCGCGGATGGCGTCTTTAACCCGTTCTGCCAGATCATTGGAGTGTTTGCTCATAGCCGCTCTGCCGCCTTGCCGTTACAGACCACGCATCCATTCAGCCCGTAACGGCACCGCGCCCGGGCTATTGATTGCCAGGTCCACCTGATCGAGCATCGTTTGCTTGTCACGCCCCAGCACGCCCTTGAGGACAAGGTAGTTGGACGCGTGATCGCTCCGGAAGATCGTATTCTCCAGTTCCAGGTGCTCAAGGAACAGTTTTATCTCCTCAAACAAACCGGATTGAGACAAAGGCTCGAAGTCATCGCCGAACCCCTCCCGGAAGCGCTCCTCCCCTTGGGGGAAGCTGACAACCAGTGTTGAGAGATAGTCCGGCTGGGTTTCGTTGCACAAAGTGGCGGTATTGATGGCGTGTTGCCGGGATAGAGCTTGCCCACCCAGCCCGTTGAGCACCATCACTGAGCTGGTGAGTCCGGCTTCACGAATCTTCTCCAGTGCCGAGCGGGTTGACTCCCAGGTTTCGCCCTTGTTGACCCGGCGCAACACTTCGTCGTCACCAGACTCCATGCCCACGTAAAGAATTTCCAGGCCGGCTTGCCTTAGTTGAGCCAGTTCGTCCACGGTCTTCTTTGCCAGATTCCGGGGCAGGCAGTAACTGGACACCCGCTCCAGTTCCGGAAAAGCAGACCGAAGATCGGCAAGAATTTCCAGAAGCCGGCGCGTCGGCAGCACCATGGCATCACCGTCTGCCAGAAACACTCGTCTTACACCATTCAGGGAACGGGCCGCCTTGCCGATGTCAGCCCGAATGTCTTCGGGTTTGCGAGCGCGGAACTTCTTTTGCGGCTGAGTATACATTTCGCAGAAAGTGCATTTATTCCACGAGCAACCGTTGGTTACCGGCAAAATAAGTGACTTGGCCTCACTCGGCGGACGAAACACCGGCTCAATGTAATCAATGGGGAAACTGTACATAGGGCTGCAACGTTGTTAGCTGAGTGTTATCCCTTAAACGTCAGGGTAGAAATTGGTCTTTCAAGTCAGCACATCCCGGCCCGACGACCGGCACATCCAAAAGAACCGCCTGGGAGGTCATAAACGGTATGCCGTGTCTGTGGCCATCGACCAGAAGGGTTGAGAGGCTGCCAACAAAGGGCATGTGAGACACCAGCATCAGGGGCCATTCCTGCGCCTCGAGCAGCGCGTCCAGGCACGCCCCCGGATCGTCGTCCGGAGTCAGGAATTCCCGTTCATCAACCGGGCAATTCAGAATTTCAGACACGATCGCGGCCGTCTGGCGGGCCCGTACGTAGGGGCTGCACCAGATAAGCTCCGGACGCCATTCGGACTCGGCAACCTGGGCCGCCACCGCGGCCACCTGGTGCCGCCCGATTTCAGTCAGCTCCCGCTGCTGATCGATGGTGTTCCAGCCAGCCTCTCCGTGACGCATGACAAACAGATGCATTAGGCCTCCACAAGCCGCTCAGTGGGCAATGGTGCGCGGCAGGATGAACTCCACATCAGAATTCTGAACCGCCATCATCAGGCTGTTAATCACCGCACTGATGGAAGCGGAGCCATAGAGGATTTCAAACAGGCCCCGCACCAGCGGCATGTAGATACCAACCCCTTCAGCTTTCTCCTTGACCAACTCGAGGGTATAGATACCTTCTGCCACCTGGCCAAGCTCGCTGACAGCCTCATCCAGTGTCTTGCCCTTGCCTACCGCGTAACCTACCCGGAAATTCCGGCTCTTGGAGGAGGTGCAGGTCACGATAAGGTCGCCAACACCCGCCAGCCCCATGAACGTCATGGGATTGGCCCCGAGGCTGACTGCAAATCGGCTCATTTCGGCCAGCCCTCGGGTCATCAGCATGGCACGGGCGTTTTCCCCCATCTCGAGCGCATCCGCCAGGCCTGCAACGATGGCGTAGATGTTCTTCAGCGCCCCGGCCAGCTCAACGCCGTACACATCCACATTGGCATAGACCCGGAAATACGAACATCCAAGCAGATCCTGGACAGTCCGGCGCACGTCCGGATCCTTGGCGGCAATCACGGTTGCAGTGAGATCCCGGGCGGCAATCTCGCTCGCCAGGTTTGGACCGCTCAGTACCCCAATCCGGCACCGGGGAATTTCCTCCTGGAGCACTTCGGACATCAGTTTGAAGCCGTCACGCTCAATACCTTTGGTCAGGCTGATAACGATCTGGCCATCCCTGAACTCGGACCTGTGCTGGCTGATCACTGAGCGAAACGCTTTGCTGGGAATAGCGACAAACACGATCTCAGCGTTTGCGATAGCGCTCGCCATGTCTGTGGTCGGCTGAATATCGCCAGTGAGCTCTACTCCAGGCATGTAGCGACTATTTACGCGGGTATTTTCGATCTCTGCGGCCTGGTCCGGGTCGCGCATCCAGAAATGAACCGTGTGACCGTTTTCGCCAAGCACTTTTGCCATGGCAGTACCGAAGCTACCACCACCCAATACGGCAACATCGTGTGCCGCTTCGCTTGACCCAGTTTTTTTCTGGGACGTGTTTGTTTCCGGCATAGCTGATCCGTGTTTTTTATGATTTCGGAGGACACCCGGCCCGGGTCAGGTAGCGATCGCCGCCAATCAACCTGGCTCTTCGCACTCCAGCGCCTGCACCAGATTCTTGAACTCTTCTCTGTTACGGCTATTGAGCCCCATCAGGACCTTGTGGGCGTCCAGTACCTTGTCGCGAACCTGTTGTTCGCTGGCTTTCAGAACGGGAATTTCCTCAAGCTCTTCGATTCGGGAAGCAGGCTCCCGAACAATAATGAAGATCTTATCGAAACCCATCGAGGTGATGATACGGGTAATATCAGGATTGGTGGAGATCAGGGTGGGCAGAAAGTGACTTTGTTGCTGAGCGGCCATGGCGATTTTGGCAAGCAGGCCAAGGGTCGTACTGTCGATAACCTCGGTTTCGGTCAGATCGATCACCACGGTCTTGAATTCCGGATCCCGGGTGATGGACTCAACCAGATTGTCCAGCGTTGAACAGAGGTTCAGCCGGATTTCCCCGATAAACTTCAGGACATAAATGCCCTGTTTTTCAGCCTGCAGGATTTTATAACCAGCCATCATGCTTCACACGGTTACTCGTTTAACGACGGGAATCTGACTCACTGGCCGTGTCCGTTACCGACACAATAGCTATATCGTCAGGTAATTCCGTGATGTCGTCGAGATTAAGGGCCTCGCTCAAGGAGGCGATAGTGTGCCGCCCACTGGATACGAGTTCAAGTAACGTCTTTTCCTTATCATCAAGGCTTTTGGCCCGGATGACCTCCAGAATGCCATCGGAAAACAGTATCAGTCGGAAGGGTTTGTCCAGCGAAGCTTCGTACACATCCCATTCAGGGTCCTCGAACAAGCCTACCGGAAGACCTCTGCCCTCGAGAAAAGCTGTTGAACCTTCTTCAAACGACAGAATTGGCATCGGGAAATGGGCGCCAACGGCGTACCGTAATTTACGTTCGCTCAGCGTGATGATGCCAACGAAGACAGTAACGTGCTTGCCTAACCCGGTGTCCAGTAATTCCGAATTGATCCTTTGCAAGAACCGTTCGGGATACAGAATGTCGTCGCTGGACCCGCGGCGCAGGTTGCGCTGAAGCCGGTTCGTCAGGTTTTTGAGCAAAACGGTGACGAAAGCCGAACTGGCGCCATGCCCCGAAACATCCGCGATATAGACCAACACCTGGTTCTCAGTGATCGGGAAATAATCCAGAAAATCGCCGCTCAGGTAAAGCGAGGGCTTGATCAGGTGCTCGACGTGTAAGCCTTCAATATCCTGCTCCCGATCTGGCAGCATCTTGAGCTGTACCTTGCGCCCTGCCCTCTGGTCTGCCCGCAACTCAGCTATACCGTTGCGTAATTCCCGGTTGGCCTCTTCCAGTTCTTGCCGGTAGAGCTGATTCAGGCGATTGACTCTGACCCGGTCAAACAGTTTCTCGATGACATCATCCAGCGCAGCTTTGTCATCATTACAGGGCTTGAGCAGAAAATCCGCGGCACCGGCCCTGAGAGCCGCCACGACATCCGCGCTGGAGCTGCTCTCCGAGCAGCATACGATGGGCGTGAGGCTTTCCGACTCTTCAATTATTCTGGCCAACTCACGAATCGTGGCCGGAGGAACATCGACAAAAATAACGTCTGGAATGCCTTCACTGAACACCGTCTGAGCTGCGCCGAAATCGGCGCATCCAGTGACATAGAAGCCACGGGCCTCCAGATAGCGGGCAAGTTCCGTCCGGGCATGTTGGTCGGCGTCGATAATCAGGATGCGCTCAGTGCGCGAGGTCATGGCGGTTGCCCTAAACTACCAGCGATAAACGAGAAATTGGCGATACTAAGCCTATTCTGGCACGCCTCTGTGATATAACAAGGGCAGTTTCGCCAAATTGGGAGATTCAGCGATATGAGACGTGCAGTGAACGACTTGCTCGGCGCGTATGACAAACTGATCATGGACCCGGTTCATGGCGGCATCCCACTCTACCGACATGAAATTCAGGTGATTGACCATCCCCTGTTCCAGCGACTCCGGAATATTTGTCAGAACGACATCCTCAGCCTGGTTTTTCCCGGCGCTACCCACTCCCGGTTTCTCCACAGCATCGGTGTTCTGCATGTCGGCACGCGCATGTTCCGCTCGATGATCGATGCCTACCTCCGGGAACGAAAGCTGAGCGAATGCACTGACCTGAGCCTCAGCCAGTTGGATGCCATCGATTACCTGGCGAAGATCATTCGCCTGGGGTGCCTGCTTCACGACAGTGGCCACTCCAGTTTCTCTCACCAGTTTACCAAGGCCCGCCGGATACGGGAGTTGATGTCACGCCCCGGACGATTCGCCGATCTCTGGGCGGGTATGGATTTCTCCGACTATCACAGCGAAGAGCCCGAAGAACTTGAGCACGAGCATTATTCCGTTCGGGTTGCTCACGAGGTCCTTTCGGCTGTCGACCTGGAGGACGCCGGGATCTGTGCCCGGGACGTCATCGGCATTATGGAAACCACGGAAACAGCGCCCAGCGAGACCTTCCGCCAGCATGCCCATACGTTCTGGGAGTTCATCGCTGGTTCCGAAGCGCGCTCAAGTGCCATGAGCGGAACCGACATACCACGCCTGGTGCGGGACCTGCTGAAATCGGTGGTATCCGGGGAAATCGATGCTGACCGCGCAGACTACATGCTGCGGGACGGCTTCCATTCCTCCGTCACCATCGGCGGCTTCAACCTGGACCATCTGCTGAGCAACCTGAGATTCGGCTGGGATGTGTCTGAACCGTGGCTGGGCCTTGCCATCACCCAGAAAGGCCTCGGGGCCCTCGAGGATTTCGTGTACAGCCGCCACCAGATGTACCGCAAGGTCTATGCCCATAAAACCGCCCTGGGTTTCGACTGGCTACTCCGGGAGGCCATTAACGAAGTTCTGGAAGATCCGGACAACTTTGCATGGGTGGATACCTGCCTGAGTAATATGGAGTACTTCGCCGAGCTTACGGACAATTTCTTCTGGGAGGCGTTCCGCAAGGAAGCCCGGCGCAACCCGGCCAGTTACTCCCGCTGTATTGTCAATCGCGTCAAACTGAATCATCTGGATACCCGCGAGGACCTCACGGACGAACAGGTCAGGCAGCACAGCACCTGGCTTGGCCAGGAACTGGACCTCGACCCCGACAGCGTGGTCACCTGTTCCATGAGGGCGCGGTTCTCCAAAATCCAGGAGAATTTCGATGGCATCAAGGTGCTGATTCGCGACCCGATCGACCGCTCCCGCTCACTCAAACAAATCACCGAAGTCAGTGCCTTCTTCAGTAAATTCCGGGATGGAACCATCACCCATTTCTATACCCCGCCGGACAAGCCAACGAAGCAGATCACTGCGCCGCTGATTGAGTGATGCGGCCCGATTCAGGCGCCGGAAGGCATGGCCTGGACCAGTTGGCTCGCACTGTCGAACGCCCCTTCCACACGCCCACCGCTTAGCCAGTCACCAGCCAGGCCGATTTGCTGCTCGTCGAACCACAGGTGCCCCGGCTGTGCGTCGCAGGCAGAGCGGGCGTACAGCCATCGGTGCGCAATCACCTCGCCAGGATCCTCCGCAAAGCCCACCAGATCCCGAAACGCCTCGACCAACAGAGCCGCAACCTGCTCCGGTGGCGTATCGACGTGGGACTGACTCCACGCAGGATCGGCGTGTAATACCCACCACTCTCCCTCATCTTTCCGATCAGGCTTGCTGGAGTTATTGGCAAGCCAGTACAGGACCGGGTGTTCCACACGCATACCCTGGTGGTGCTCCCACGGTGTTTCATTGAAGTGCGCAGCCACTGCCCAGCATGGCAGTATGCCAGCGACATAGTCCTCGAGCATTACGGCTTCCGCTTCAAGTCCACTGTCCATCAGTAAGTCGCGACTCTGGGCGGGCGGTGCGGTCAGAATGATCTGGTCGAAGCTGCCGAGTGAACTATCCTCAGTATCATAAAGAGTCCACTGCTCCCCATGCCGGCTGAACCGCTTAACCCGGGTTTCCGGCACCACATCGAGGTGATGGGACAGAGCTCTCGTGATCGCGGTCATCCGTGGTGTGCCCACGTAACGGTGCTCCTCAGGGAAGGGGCTCCACTGGCCAGTCACGCTCCTGAAGCCGAATTCGCCCTGCCAGGGGGCAAAGGTGGAGTCACCAGCGTAATGACGGAGAAAGGGAAGGAAATCCGGGTTACGAGCCGTGAAATACTGCGCACCGATATCGGCGGAGCCCCCCGGTACCCGCTTGGCAGCCAACCTGCCCCCCGGCCCCCGACTCTTCTCGAATACGACCACTTTGTGTCCCTGCTGTTGCAACAGGATTGCTGCAGTAAGACCTGACAGGCCTGAACCAACAATGGCAATACGGCGTACCGGCAGTGAAACTGATTTTTCGTTCGGCATTTAAATAAGTGCATCCAAAATGAAGGGATTAAACGTACAACCATCTAAACAGGCAACCAGACGCTGTTCCAGTAACGCTCTGGCGACAAAGAATTTTTCAGAGGAAGGCAAATCGGGTATGTCCCCCACGAATAACTGGCGCTTGAACATTCTGAGGTGGTTCGATTCCGAAGCCGGTTCAGATCACATAGATACCACCTCCAAGCACTTCAACGTTCTCCGTGTGGTGCCTTTTCTGCTGCTCCATCTGGCGTGCTTCCTGGCCTTTTTCACCGGAGTCAGCACCTTTGCGGTGGTGTTTGCGCTGGCGTTTTTTCTGGTCCGGATGTTTGCCATTACAGGGTTTTACCATCGGTATTTTGCCCACAAAACGTTCAAGACCAGCCGGCCCGCCCAGTTTGCCTTTGCCGTTTTGGGCGCGAGCGCTGCCCAGCGGGGGCCGCTCTGGTGGGCGGCCCACCATCGACATCACCATCAACACTCCGACCAGGAACAGGATCTGCATTCTCCCCAACAGCGCGGATTCTGGTGGTCCCACATTGGCTGGTTCACCTGCGATGCGGGCTTCGCCACCGATGAGCGCCGGGTTCGGGACTGGGCAAAATATCCGGAACTGCGCTGGTTGAACCGGTTCGACGCTGCCATTCCCGCCATCGCTGCCGTAGTCATATTCGGCATCGGCGAGACACTTGCAGCTTGGGCGCCTCATCTGGGTACCGACGGCTTCCAGTTACTGGTTTGGGGCTTCTTTATCTCAACCGTCGCGCTGTTTCATTCCACCGTAACCATCAACTCCCTTTGCCATGTTTGGGGCAAGCGCCGTTTTGACACCTCTGATGACAGCCGCAACAACTTCTGGCTGGCACTGGTAACGCTGGGCGAAGGTTGGCACAACAATCACCACCGCTGGCCCCAGTCCGTTCGCCAGGGATTCCGCTGGTACGAAATCGATATGACCTGGTATGGACTCTGGCTGCTTGCGCGCCTCGGTATCATCTGGGATCTGAACCCTATACCGGAACATATTCAAGAGGAAACCCGGAAACTGGATAACATGAGGAGGAGCCGCTCATGAAAGCCGCCCCAGCAGTCGAGGTTGGAGCGCCGGACGCTGCCGTTCCCGCGACCCTCGACAAGTTCAAGAGCCTCTTTAATGAGCTGGACAAAGGCAATCTGAATCGTCTGGCAGAGCTCTACAGCGAAGACATTTATTTCCAGGACCCGCTCAGTTCGGCGCAGGGCCTGGACGACCTGACGCACTACTTTGCCAGTGCATACGCGAACGCCATCAGCTGTCGGTTTGAGTTTTCTCACCCGGTGGTGGACGAGAACAGGATCGCCATTCCGTGGGTCATGCACCTCCGGCACAAGCGGATCAACAAAGGCGGGTTAATTCAGGTTCAGGGAATAAGTCACCTTGCCGTTCGCAAGGGCAAGGTGTATTACCACCGAGATTATTTCGACGCAGGTCAGTTGCTGTACGAAAACCTTCCGGTGATGGGCAAAGTCATTCGCTGGGTGAAGGGATACGCGGGATGAGTCATCGCCTTGAGTCACCGTCCAACATCTGGATAACCGGAGCAGGGAGTGGTATCGGCGAGGCCCTGACCCGGGCATTGGTCCGGGGTAACCATCGTCTGATATTGACCGGCAGGCGTTCAGAGCCACTGGAGGAACTGTGCCGGGTGGCGCCAGAGAAAATGCTCAGTGCGCCGGGTGACACGACCAACCAGGAAGATCTCAGGCAAATTGCCCAGGTACTCGAAGACCAGGGCGACCTTCATATGGTCATTCTTAACGCCGGTACCTGCCAGTATCTTGATGTGGCCGAATACGACAGCCGGATCATCGAACAGAACGTCCACACCAACGTGATCGGTACTGCCCGCTGTCTTGATATCGCCCTACCCGCACTGCGACGCACCCGGGCCAAAGGTCTGCCGGCAACGCTGGTCATCGTCAGCTCGTCGGCATGGTGGTTTCCGTTTGGCCGGGCGGAAGGCTACGGCGCCTCAAAAGCGGCGCTGACCTACTTCGCCCACTCGCTGCGCGCCGACCTCGCCCACGAAGGCATTGATGTGGTGGTGGTCTCGCCAGGATTCGTAAAGACGCCCCTGACTGACCGCAATGACTTTCCCATGCCCTTCCTCGTCACCGCGGAAGACGCCGCAGAGCGCATCGTAAGCGGGCTGGCCAAGGGCAAGAACGAGATTGACTTCCCCAAACGATTCACCTGGACGCTGAGACTCCTTGGCGCCCTTCCCCAGGGGCTGGTTGACCGGATGGCCGCCAATATGGCGCGTAAAGGCACCTAACAACAGGACTTCATTGGATGAGTGACCATCGTCAGCGTATTGCTGTCATTGGGGCCGGCGTTTCCGGCCTGACCGCCGCATGGCTGTTAGCGAAACATTACGACGTAGAGCTGTTCGAAGCCGCCGACTATGCCGGCGGCCACACCAACACCGAGCATGTCGAAGCCGGTGGCCGTACCTGGCCGGTAAACACGGGATTCATTGTGTTCAATGACTGGACCTACCCGAACTTCATGCGGCTAATGGACCTGCTTGGCGTTCCATCCGAAGTCAGCGATATGAGCTTCAGTGTGGAGTGCAGTCACAGTGGACTCCAGTACAACGGCACCAACCTCAACAAGCTGTTCGCCCAGCGCCGCAATCTTCTCCGCCCATCGTTTCTTCGGATGATCCACGAGATCCTAAGATTCAACCGTGAAACCCGGAAAGCGCTGGAAAATAACTCCATCGACGACACCGAAACCCTCGGGCATTATCTCAACCGGAACGGCTACTCCCGATACTTCCGGAATTACTACATCGTGCCTATGGGTGCCGCGATCTGGTCCGCCCCGGAAATCGTTCTGGAGCAGTTTCCCATCCGCTTCTTCCTTCAGTTTTTCAACAACCACGGGATGCTGTCCGTCGATGATCGGCCCACCTGGCGCGTCATCTCCGGAGGATCGTCCCAGTACGTGTCCAGAATGATGGACCGCCTCGGACCTCATACTCATTTAAATACTCCCATCGACCGCGTCAAACGGGATGAACAGGGCGTGAGCCTTTGGATCCATGGAGAGGAACAACGGTTCGATCAGGTGATCTTCGCCTGTCACAGCGACCAGACACTGTCGATTCTGGGTGATGACGCAACTGCTCAGGAACGCGAAATTCTTGGCGCTATCGGTTTTCAGGACAACGAGGTGGTCCTGCACACCGACAGCCACATGCTTCCCAGTACACAGCTCGCCTGGGCGGCATGGAATTACTTCATTCCGCAGCACAGCACCGAACCGGTGTCCGTCACCTACAACATGAACATTCTGCAGAACTTTCACGATGCCCCTGAAACCTTCTGCGTAACCCTCAACCGCAGTCAGGACATCGATCCGACGAGGGTCATCAAGACATTCCGGTACTCCCACCCTGTATTCACTCTGGATGCGGTGGCAGCCCAGAAACGTTATGAAGAAATCGGAAACCGGAACCGCAGTCACTTCTGTGGCGCCTACTGGTTCAATGGCTTTCATGAGGACGGCGTTCGGAGTGCCCTGCGCGTCACTGGTGACCTGGGCGTGGAACTCAAGGCATGAACAGCCAGTGGCTTGAGGGCTCCGTTCGGCACCGGCGAATGGCCCCCACCCGGCATCGGTTCGAGTACAGCACCGGCATGCTGGCTGTGGACCTGGATGAGTGGGATTCGGTCACGGATATCAGCCCGCTCTTTTCTCTGGAACGTTTCAACTGGCTGTCTCTTCGGCGGGCCGATTATTTCAAGCCGGATCATGGCCCTCTGGCTGACGCCATCCGCCAGCACGTGGAGCAGGCCACAGGCTGGCGGCCAGAGGGCCGCATTGAGCTGATATCCCATCCTCGATACATCGGATACGTGTTTAACCCGGTGAGCTTTTATTTCTGCTATGCCGGGTCAGACGATCCCATGGAAGGCGCTGTTCCAAAGGTGATCGTCGCCCAGATCACCAACACGCCCTGGCACGAACGTCATACCTATTGTCTCGAAACCACCGGATCGCCACCGAGCCCAGCTGGCTGGCGCAGCGAACGGTTTGGGTTTGAGAAACGATTCCACGTATCACCGTTCAACGGCATGGAACAGTCCTACCAGTGGACGTTCAGCTTCCGAGGCCCGGAACTGCGCATTCATATGAACGTGAACGAAAACGACAGCAAACACTTTGACGCCACGCTGGTAGTCCAACGGGCACCCCTGACACGTAAAGTACTGCATAGAAGCCTGCGCAGATTTCCGCTGGAAGCATTCAAGGTGACCGCGGGGATTTACTGGCACGCGTTTAAGCTGAAGCTCAAGGGTGCGCCTTTTTACACCCACCCGGACAAGCTACCAGCAGACGACCCTGCCTTTGAGCGTGGTGTGCAGGATGCGGGGCTGGACGTGTCGTCAACGGTCAATCACAACCAACATCGCGGAAGGGTTAGCTCATGGAGAACCTGAACACACCGGCAACCACGCCAGACCAGGCTGTGGCACCAAATCCCTGGGCGGATCGGATGGCCCGTAAGCTGGTGGTCCAGCAGTTTGAACGGCTGGCGCACGGACGCCTTCTGGTAAAGGATGTCGATGGCGAAAACCTGACCTTTGGCGACGGCGACAGCCGCTATCCGGCCGCGGAACTCCTGGTCCACGACAGTTCCACCTGGAGAGATCTGCTCACCGGAGGCAGTGTGGGAGCTGCAGAAGCCTTCGTAGCGGGCGACTGGTCGTCCCCGGACCTGGTCGCCCTACTGCGTTTTTTCACCCGCAACATTGACCGGATGAACGCCTTTGAAGACCGCTACAGCTGGGTGACCAAGCCTGCTCTGAAAGGTTTGCACTGGCTGAACCGGAACACCAAAGAAGGCTCCCGCAAGAACATCAGTGCCCATTACGATCTCGGTAACGACCTGTTCGAAATGTTCCTTGACCCATCCATGATGTATTCGTCGGCAATCTACCCCAACGACGAATCCAGCCTGGATGAAGCCGCCACCCACAAGCTGGACACCATTTGCCGGAAACTCGACCTGAAGCCTACCGATCACGTGATCGAAATTGGCACCGGCTGGGGCGGATTTGCTATTCACGCCGCCAAACATTATGGCTGCCACGTGACCACAACCACCATTTCGAGTGAACAACTGGAACTCGCCCGGACCAGAGTGAAAGAAGAAGGCCTTGAGGAGCAGATTACCCTGCTGTTCGACGATTATCGCGACCTTGAAGGCAAATTCGACAAACTGGTCTCCATAGAGATGATCGAAGCCGTCGGCCCGCAGTTTCTCGACAGCTACATCAGCCAGATCAACCAGCTCCTTAAACCTGACGGGCTTGCCCTGATTCAGGCCATCACCATGCCAGAGCAACGCTACCAGCGGGCGCTTAAGAACGTGGATTTTATTCAGAGGTGTATTTTTCCGGGCAGTTTCATTCCGTCGTTTGGTGCCATTCTCGATTCTGTTCGGTCACGCAGCAATCTGGTCATGACCCACGCCGAGGACATTGGATTCCACTACGCCAGAACGCTCAGCGACTGGTGCAAACGGTTTATGGCGCAGGGCGATAAAGTAGAGAAACTGGGCTACGACCTGGCTTTCAGGCGCCTGTGGCAATTTTACTTCGCGTACTGCGAAGCGGGATTCAGCGAACGTGCCATCGGGGTTTCACAACTCCTGCTGGCCAAGCCTGAAAACAAGCGCGCCAATCTGCTGAGCCTATGATCACTTCGGAAACCGCCCGCAATGTTATTAACTTCCTGCTGTTTCAGGCGGGGTGGCTGATCTGCGTGCTATTTCCCGGCAAGCCCGCAGCCGCTATCGTCCTGGGATTTCTGGTGCTTCACTTTATTCTCGTAAGCCAAAAGCGCAAGAGTGAGCTCCAGTTTATTGGCCTGGGGACCTTGGTTGGTGCCACGCTCGATCTGCTGTGGTTCCGGACCGGTGTTCTTGGATTGGACAGCCAGGAAGTGTTGCTGACGCCATCATGGCTGGTGGCCATCTGGGCGATTTTTATGACAACCCTGTGCCACTCGCTGGATTGGATCAGCCGAAGGGCCTGGTTGCCCTTTGTGCTGGCGCCCGTTGCCGGCCCCTTTGCTTACTGGTCCGCCAGCAAACTCGGTGCAATCACCCTTCCCGACCTGGCCCCGTCACTGGTGGCCATGGCCATTGGCTGGCTGGTGGTCTTCCCCCTGCTACTCTTTATCCGCAAATCCCTGTATCCGGAATTGCAGGCATGAACACTAAACGTCTCCTGACACTGGCCTCGGCCCTGTTGCTGACCTGCTCACCGGCCATCGGCGGTGAGATGCGCTTTACCGGCACCGCCAAGACGTTTTCGGGAGGAATCCTCTATACCGAGGATCACGATATATCCGGAAGCTGTCGGGACGGCAGTTTTCGGCCAGACGCTCATCAAGTGAGTTACCGGTGGCCCGGTCAGGCGCAACCATTTGCCCGGAAAGACCTGGTTTACGGTGAATCCCTTATTCGGCCAACCGTTGATTTTCGCCAACCTCAATTCAACGAATCCATAGCCATTAACTACACCGGCGAATTCAAGCTGGAAGTGAACTGGCAGGCACCCAAGGGCGAAACAAAGACCTTCGATATCTCGTTCCCCGAAAACCTCGTGGTGGATGCCGGTTTCGATAATTTTGTCCGCCGGCACTGGGAGCAGGTGCTCAGTGGCGAGTCCGTATATTTCCATGTTCTTGCACCCACACGGGGAGAGCATTTTGCGTTCGTGCTGGAACCTGCCGAAAACCCTGACATCACAGCAGATCACGTATTCCAGATTCGCCCCACCGGCTTCGTTCTGCGCTTCCTCGTCAAACCGATCCAGCTCGGGTACGACGCCAATGGCGCACTCACCGACTACTATGGTCTGACCAACATTCGGAAGAACAAAGATTCCAACTACACGGCCCATATCCGGTACCGCATGACAGACTGGCCAGACTGTGAACTGATCCGCTGAAGCCGCCTCCCCCGCCCACGCCGAACCCCCAGGGCAATGTGTTACACTGCTCTCGCCCTAGTTCTTCAGAGTCCAGAGTTCGCACCCATGATGTTCGTTTCGTTCAACGTCAACAGTATTCGTACCCGTATTCATCAGCTCCAGGCGGTCATTGATCAGCTCAACCCGGATTTCATCGGCCTTCAGGAAACCAAGGTACGGGATGAAGAGTTTCCCGAGGATGAAATCCGTAGCATGGGCTATCACGTCAGTTTTCATGGCCAGAAAACCCATTACGGCGTAGCCCTGCTGTCAAAGCAGGAGCCCGATAAGATCATCAAGGGATACCCCTGGGACGGCGAAGATTCCCAGCGCCGACTGATCACCGGCGAGTTCACCGTAGACGGGCAGAAGCTGACCGTAATAAACGGCTATTTTCCTCAGGGTGAAAGCCGGGACCACCCGGTCAAGTTTCCCGCCAAGGAAAAGTTTTATGCCGACCTGATGAAATACCTGGATGAACTGGCAAACGCCGGGGGTCATGTTGTGGTCATGGGCGACATGAACATCTCGCCCACCGATCGGGATATTGGCATCGGGCCGGACAACGCCAAGCGATGGTTACGCACCGGCAAATGCAGTTTCCTGCCAGAAGAGCGGGAATGGCTTGGCCAGGTTGAGTCCCGTGGTTACACCGACGTGTTCCGACACCTGCACCCGGAGGAATCAGACACTTTCAGCTGGTTCGATTACCGCAGCAAAGGGTTTGAGCGCGAGCCCAAGCGCGGCCTCCGAATCGACCTGATCATGGCCAGCAGCAGCCTGCTGCCGAAAGCCATTGAAGCCGGGGTGTCCTACGACATCCGGGGCATGGAACGTCCATCAGATCATTGCCCCGTATGGGCGAAAATTGAACTGTAGGGGCAAGCTCGTTATTGCATGAAAAAAATTAAAACCAGGGATCGGATCCTCAATACCAGCCTCGCCCTGTTCAACAGCCTGGGCGAGCCCAACGTCACCACGCTGCTGATATCCGACGAAATGGATATCAGCCCGGGTAATCTCTATTACCACTATAAAAGCAAAGGCGACATTGTGGATGAGCTCTTCAAGCTCTACGAAGAGGAAATGGTGGATCTGCTGGCCGTTCCGGCGGACGCCGATATTTCCCTGGACCAGAAAGGCTTCTTCCTTCACCTGTTGTTCGAGGCGGTTGCCCGGTATCGATTTATCTATCAGGACCTAGTGAACATACTGTCCCGTTACGACCACCTTCAAAGCCGCTTCAAGCGCCTCAAAGGCAAAAAGACCGAAGCGTTCCGCGTGATCTGCCGGAGCTTTCAGCGCCAGGGTATGATGGAAATTGACGAAGAACAACTTGAAGCAGTTTGCGAACAGCTTACTCTAACAGCCTGTTATTGGAGTAGTTTCGATACGCTCTCACACTTACGCGACCGGGAATCGGTGGATCCCGGCCGGGGGGTTTACCAGATGTTTCATCAGGTCATCCCCTACCTGACCCCCTCCGAGCGGGAGCAAGCCAGGCTTATGAGCCGGGATTACCTCTAGTTTATTACTCTTCCTCGTCAGCGGCTCGCTTGCCCCGAAGACGCTTAAGCTCATCCTCGAGCGCTTCGATTCGGTGCTCCAGCGCTTCAATTTCTTCCCGGCGATGAATGCCAAGGCGACGTAACGCTCCGGACACACGCTCATCGAACAGGTGCTCCAGCTTATCCCAGGTGCCCGTTGCTTTCTGACGGACGTCATCCACCCGGGTTTCGACCGACTTGATCTGCTTCTCAACAACACCTCGGGTCTTGTTCTCCAGTTGTTCGCCTTCCTGAACCAGGCGCTCAAAAAACTTCCCGGTATCTTCTTCAGCCTTGTTGTACGCCCCAAGGCCGGCCAACCAGATCTGACGCGCAGATTCTTTCACTTTTGCCGCGAGCTGCGGATCGTTCTCCGGCTTTTTATCGCTTTCTTCAGACATGCAACAACCTCAGGGAAAGGAATTAGGACTGGACGACCATTGTATTACACCACCAGCACAATTTCAGTGCGCCTGTAGGCCGCTCTGGATAAGGCTTCAGTATAAGCAGGCTACAGATATGAAAAAATGTTTTGAACAGATGAGGGGAAGAACTTGCGGTGCTCAAAATATATACAATACTTCCTAATACCGGTGTCCCTGCTGATGCCGGTTTGTCTGGAAGTCTTTCATGGATACTACTCGCACGCCTCTGCCCGGCACCCTCTGCCGGGCTTTTTTTTGAACCACCGCGCCGCTCACTCACCTTGAGCCCCCGCGCTCAGTGCTCTGGACGCTCATCCCTCCTTGATGTCCCCGTCGGTGCTGGCATTTGGGATAGTCCCGACTACGCTCGAATGCCCAGGTTGTCGGGGTCATCCTCAAACTCCCGCCCTTACGAAACCGGCCCCGAATGTTAACTCCCCGGGCGAACGGGGCGCACTCCTCGATACCTTTAGATGCCTGGCGTTCAATTCAGCCCAAACCGTTCAGGCGTCCGCTTTATCGAGGGTTTCCATACTTTCCTTAAGGTTGTGCTGGTTGAAAACCTGGTTATCAGCCCAAGGACTTCTATTGCAGGGTCAAAAGAATTCTGCCGCAAAGGTCAGCTCGTCATTCAATGAATGCAAAAAGGACCCAACTATGCTTTCGAAACTGTTGCCGTGGAAATACCTGATGCAACGTGCGGCCCATCATTACGGCTTTATCGACCCGGTTTCCTTTCTCGCTCGTCTGAGAAAGTTTTCCCAGCCATCCGAAGTCGCCGAACCGATAGAGCTACTGCGGGCAGGTGTCACCTTTCATTCCCGCGGGCTTATCAATACCAAAGCAATCCAGACCAACCTGGACTGGGTCTGGCCTTACTGGGTTGAAAAGCAATTCAAGCCCGGCGATCCCAGCTTCGTTCCACGGGCATTCAGTTTCAGCCATGTAAACCTGACCCACCGAGACTGGTCTGCGGTCGGTTTACCGGATATGTCGCTGTATCCGATTGTCGATCCCAGGGGTTTGGTCACCCCACTCTACGATGGCTGGTCGCTTGATTTCTGGTTGCAGTCGGCGGATGGGCAACTGCACGTACCCAGCCGCGCCGCCGACTTTCAACAACAGCTGCATACGGACGACCGACTGCAAGTCGAATCCGTTTTCAATACCGGGGCAGGCTCCCTGACAGCAGTCACTGAACTGGTACTCAATGCACAAGATCACCCGGAGCTAAAAATCCAGCTCCACGGCCACCTGCCCAAGGGCGGGCGTATATTGGTAACCGCACGTCCTTACAATCCCGAAGGCATTCAATTTATCGAGGACATTTCAGTGGCCTCCCCCCAAACGCTGACCGTGAACAGCAATACGACCGTTTCATTCGACCACGCCGCAGACCAGCGTTTTCTGTCAAACTACAGCCACGGGGATGTCGCCTCGGATATCCAGCGCCAGCAAACGACCGAAGATACCCACATCCACTGTCGTGCAGGGATGGCAACAGCTGCGCTCGGGTTTGACGTTCCCGCCGAACAGGGCCAGCGCTCGGTCGCGATGACCATCGATCTGAGCCGGGAAATGAATCGGGAAAGCCGGAGCATAAACTTCTCCACCACCTGGCCAGACGCTCTTGCATCAGCCGCGACGCTGCAGGTACCAGATAAACGCTTACAGCAGCTTTACGACACCAACCTGAAAACACTGACATTGCTCAGCGCCGAGGATGTGGTACCCGGCCCCTACACGTACAAACGTTTCTGGTTCCGCGATGCCTGCCTGATGATGAACGCCCTGTTGGCTGTCAACCTGCCGGACCGCGTTGGACGAGCCCTGCCCGGGTTCCGAAAACAGCAGAAACGCGATGGCTATTTCCAGTCACAGGAAGGTGAATGGGACTCCAACGGACAGGTCCTGTGGATCTTTGATCGGTACGAAAAACTCTCCGGTAAGATGCTGGACGACAATCTGATCGACGCCGCCCGCAAGGCCGTCACCTGGATTGACAAGAAACGGGTTAATGCGCCCGGAACACGACATCACGGTCTGTTCCCCGCAGGTTTCAGTGCCGAGCATTTCGGTCCGAACGACCATTACTACTGGGATGACTTCTGGGCCATTGGTGGCCTTCGCGGTATCGCCGATCTGTTCCGGCGTCATGGGCTACACGAGGACGCCGAAAGAGCCGACCGCGTCCGCCAGGTTTTCGAGCACGATGTTCAACAATCGATCGACAGTATCGAAACACATCGCAGTCTCGGAGGCATTCCGGCCTCGCCCTACCGGCGAATGGATTCGGGTGCCATAGGCTCGATGGTGGCCGATTACCCATTGCAGCTAACAACCGACAATGACCCGGCTATGGCTGCGACTGCGAACTATCTGATTGACCACAGTTTTTACAAAGGCGCCTTTTTTCAGAACATGATTCACTCGGGTCAGAATATCTACCTGACCCTTGCGGTCGCGCAGACCCTGCTTCGCCAGGGTGATGACCGCCATCAGGCGTTACTGCGAACGGTGATGGACGCTGCCTCACCGACCGGGCACTGGCCGGAAGCCATTCACCCCAGCTCAGGGGGTGGCTGCATGGGCGACGGTCAACATGGCTGGGCAGCGGCTGAGTTTCTGATGATGGTCCGAAATTTGTTTGTGCGTGAAGAGCAGGATCGCCTGGTCATTGGTTCCGGGCTACCCAGGGAGTGGATCGAAAGTGACGAAGACCTGCACTTCGGGCCAACACTGACCCCCTGGGGGAACGTCAGTGTTACCCTCGAGGGAGCCGGAACCGAACGACGCATTAAGGTGAATGCGGACTGGCACCATAGTGGCCGGATGCCGGATATCGACGTTGCGATTCCCGGTTATGAGGCCTTTCAGTATCGTGGCGGCTCCGGCCCTGTTGCACTAAAACCCGCCCGGCAGACAAAGGAGAGCGTGAATGAACATTCTGATGTTCACTAACACCTACCTGCCTCATGTCGGCGGGGTCGCCAATTCGGTTTCACAAACGGCCCAGGTGTTAAGGACCAAGGGGCACCGGGTTATCGTAGTCGCACCCGAGTTTGACGACAGTGAGGAACCGCTGTTTGAACTGCAAGATGATGTCATCCGGGTGCCGGCCATCCAGAACTACAATGGCAGCGATTTCTCGGTTCGCCTGCCGGTTCCCTTTGCGCTGACCAACCTGCTCGACGAGTTGCCGTTCGATCTGATTCACAGTCATCACCCCTTCCTGCTGGGTGATACGGCCGTGCGCATGGCGCGTCGCTATCAGGTGCCTCTGGTGTTCACTCACCACACCCGTTACGAACAATACACCCATTACGTCAGTGAGCAGTCTGCACTGATGCCTCAGTTTGCGGCGGAGCTTGCCACCGAATACGCCAACCTCTGTGATGCGGTTGTGGCACCGAGTACCAGCATTCGGACACTGATCCGCAAACGCGGTGTCGAAACCGCTGTGGAGGTGATTCCGACCGGTGTCGTCATGGAGCGCTTCAACCAGGTCGATCAGGCGCAGGCCCGTCCGCGCCTTGGGCTGACCGCTGATAGCAAGATCATCGGCCATGTCGGTCGGCTGGCAAAAGAAAAGAATCTGGATTATCTATGCGATGCCGTCATCAGCGTACTGCGACAGGACCCTGCTGTGCACTGGATTATTGCCGGTTCCGGCCCCAGCGAACGCGATATGCGCGCCGCTGCTGAAGAAGCGGGGGTTGCGGAACAAATCGTCTGGCTCGGACAACTCAGCGGTCAGGATCTGGTTGACGCTTACGCCGCCATGGATCTTTTTGTGTTTTCCTCACAGTCGGAAACTCAGGGAATGGTGGTCACCGAGGCCATGGCGGCAGGTACACCGGTAGTCGCCCTGTCAGCTCCTGGAGTTGATGATGTTGTTGACAACGACAATGGCCGGTTGCTGCCGGACAATACACCCGCCGACGCGTTTGCAGACGAATGTCAGAGCCTGCTCAATGCCCCGGACAAACGACAGGAAAAGCGGAAAGCAGCACTTGAAACGGCGAAACGCTTTTCCGATCAGTACAGCGCCGAGCGACTGCTTCGGTGGTACCGCCAGACACTGGACTGGTTTGAACCGGAGCTGAGCCGAAACGAGGAATTTCCAGTGCTGGATAACCTTACGGCGAAACTGCAGGCGGAATGGCAGTTACTGCAACAGAAACTGACCGCCGTCGGACAGACCCTGACCGAAGATCAGGGCGCTTCCTGATGAACACGAACCGCAGAAAACGACGCCAGGCGACTCTCTGGCTGGGGCTAACCCTGGCTGCCATGGTGGTGATCGCGATGGTGCTCACCTTTGCAACCGATATCGGGCAGGTTCTTGTTCAGCTCAAAGACTTTTTGCTGAAGCCAAATGCCGCCACGGAGTGGTATCTAGTCGCGCTGATCTTTCTGCCGCTTCTGGGCGTGCCCCTGAGCATGTTCTGCATCATGGCCGGGGTTAAATTCGGCTTCACCTGGGGAATGGCGGTCATTGGCGCAGCCATGTTCGGCCAGATGCTGATCTGCTATGCCGCCATGCATTCGTACATCAAGCCCGTCGTAAAGCGCTTTCTGGACCAGCGCGGCTATAACACGCCCAGGTTAGGCAAATCATCGCAGGTTAACTGGGCGATCGCGCTTGTTGCGGTACCGGTTCTGCCATACATGGTGAAAAACGTTCTTCTCGCCAGCGGTACATTGCCTCTGCGGACCTACATGCTCATCAACTGGCCCCTGCAGATGCTCCAGGCCGTGCCGTACGTCATGTTTTCTGGTGCGGTGAAAAGCCAGAACGCAACGCTTATGTGGGTGGCTATCGGTATTTTCCTGGTTTTCTGGATTGGTGCCCGCAAGCTGCAAAAACGACACAAGAACCGCACCCATGCATCCGATCAGGCACCCCCAAAATATTAAGCCCCTACGCTGCAGGACACTTAACGCACACCCGCGATGAACCTTTTTTTTGGTAAGATCGCCCCAACTATTTGTCCATTCAATCTTTTCGGTTTCTAAATCGGAGTCATCAACAATGACCATAGCCTGGAGTGATTTCACCCCATGGGCCGCGCTCAGTGGCGGCATACTCATCGGGGTTGCGGCAGCCATCTTCCTACTGTTCAACGGCCGGATTGCCGGCATAAGCGGCATATTGGGCGGTTTGCTCACCCCCTCTCAGGGAGGAGCTTCATGGCGCATTGCGTTCGTCGGCGGCCTGATCGCAGCTCCCCTGCTGTGGCTGGCCTTTGGCGCCTTGCCACCGATTGAGATTAACGCCGGCTATCCCGCGCTCATTGTTGCCGGCCTTCTGGTTGGCCTGGGCACCCGTTACGGGTCCGGGTGTACGAGCGGGCACGGTGTCTGCGGATTGTCCCGACTGTCGGTTCGTTCCCTCGTCGCCACGCTTTCCTTCATGGCGGCAGGGTTTGTCACCGTGTTCGTCATCCGCCACATTCTGGGAGTCTGAGTCCATGAAACAAACCCTTGCTGCATTAATTGCCGGGCTGGTATTTGGCATCGGCCTGATTGTTTCCGGCATGGCCAACCCCGAAAAAGTACTTGGTTTTCTGGATCTCGCTGGTCTCTGGGACCCGTCGCTGGCCTTCGTGATGGGCGGCGCCATCATCGTCGGACTTGTGGCTTTTTCGGTTGCACGCCGACGCACCCTGTCGTTTCTGGGGCTTAAAATGAACATTCCTCAGTCCAACCAGATCGACAAGCGCCTGGTGGTTGGCAGCCTGGTGTTCGGTATTGGCTGGGGCATCGCCGGCTTCTGCCCTGGGCCCGGTCTCGTCGCCCTGGGGGCAGGCGAAGGCAAAGCTGCGGTTTTCGTTGCCTCAATGATTGGCGGCATGATCCTGTTCGACCTCCTCGAGCGCAGAAAAAAGGTGGCCTGAATCCCGCCAGGACGTCGCCAGCCACCTTACAGCCGGTCCAGGCATGTGAGATGATGGCGACCATCCATTTTTCGTTTTTTAAGGCAAAAGCTAATGGATATCAGAAAGATCGATGACACTATTTCAGTAGCGCCCCAGATATCTGTCGAAGACGTTGCGGAAATCGCTCGTCTTGGCTATCGGACCCTGGTAGCCAATCGCCCCGACCAGGAGGAGTTCGGCCAACCCCTGATGAGCGACATCGAAGCCGCTGCCCGGCAGCAGGGGCTGAACTGGGTCTACATGCCCGTCGAATCCGGCAACATTACCGATCACGATGTGGATCAGTTTGCGCCCATGATCCGTGACGCAGACAAGCCCGTACTGGCTTTCTGCCGATCAGGAACCCGTTGCACCGTATTGTGGGCATTGAGCGCAGCCAGAAATTCCGGTGCAGAAGAGATCTTCACCAAAGCGCGAAACGCCGGTTACGACATTACCCCACTGGCACCACGGCTCGCTCAGCAGGCGCAGCACCGGGACTGAAAACGGACCTCATTCACCAGCTTCAGGATGATTTATGCGCTTCAAAGGTTCAGAGAGCTTCAGCCACCGGCAGCCGGACAAACTCGGTGTGCTTGTCACCAATCTTGGAACACCGGATGCACCAACCCCCTCTGCCCTGCGCAGATACCTTGCTGAATTTCTCTCGGACCCCCGCGTGGTTGAAGTACCACGTCCGATCTGGTGGCTGATTCTTCACGGCATCATCCTCAGAATTCGTCCCCGCCGCAGCGCCAAGGCCTATTCCGGCGTCTGGCAGCCTGAGGGGTCCCCGCTCCTGATCCACACGGCCAAGCAAGCGGAGCTCATCCGTGACAGCCTGAGGGAAAAATACGGGCACAACATCGTGGTTGGCTTTGCCATGCGCTATGGCAACCCCTCTATTTCACGGGTTCTGGATGAAATGCAGGAGCAAGGCGTGCGCAAGCTGCTGGTTGTGCCTCTTTACCCTCAGTACTCAGCCTCAACGTCAGCGTCGACGTTTGACGCCATCGCCAAGGATTTCATGGGGCGGCGCTGGCTTCCTGATTTCCGTTTCGTGAGCCACTACCCGGACTACCCGCCCTACATCGAAGCCATGGCCCGTCATATTGAAGCGCACTGGGCGAATCATGGCCGTAACGACAAGCTGATTCTGTCCTATCACGGCGTTCCCCTGAAGTATTTGCAGAAAGGCGACCCCTATCACTGCGAATGCCACAAAACGTCGCGACTTCTGGCCGAACGCCTTGGTCTCTCGGGCGATGATTATCTGACGACCTTCCAGTCCCGCTTCGGACGGGAAGAGTGGCTGAAACCCTATACGGACCACACGCTCAAAGCTCTGCCTGGTCAAGGCGTCAAGTCAATCGATGTATTCTGCCCCGGATTCTCTGCGGACTGCCTTGAGACCATCGAAGAAATCAACGAAGAGAACCGTGAGTACTTCATGGAGGCGGGTGGCCAGGCCTTCAGCTATATCCCTGCGCTTAACGCGACGCCGGGCCACATTGAAGCTCTCGTGAAGCTGATCAACGAGAACCTTCAGGGCTGGACGCTGCCTAACAATCAAGCTGAGGCACTGGATGCCCGCCAGCAGCGCGCGGATGAACGCCGGGAAGCCACCTATCCTGGCAGGACGGTATGACCATGAAACTGAACTGCGATCTGGGGGAAAGTTACGGTGCCTGGACCATGGGCCAGGATGAAGCCGTCATGCCCCTGATCGATATGGCCAATGTCGCCTGCGGTTTCCACGCAGCCGACCCCGTGGTGATGCGTAAAACCGTGGCCCTGGCCCTGAAACACGGTGTGGAAATTGGGGCCCATCCGTCCTACCACGACCTTGCCGGTTTTGGTCGCCGGTCCATATCCCACTCCCCCGAGGAGATACACGCCCTGCTGCTCTACCAGCTTGGCGCACTGGACGGCATGTGTCGCGCTGAAGGCGCTGAAATCCAGTATGTAAAGCCCCATGGCGCCCTCAATAACGACATGATGCAGGATGATGACCTGCTGCGCACCGTCGCCCGGGCCTTAGCCAGTTATCGGTCGGATCTGCCCCTGATGATCCCGGCCACCCGCCGGCATCGGGAACAACGCTCCATCATCGAGTCCATGGGCGTGCCCGTCCTTCTTGAAGCCTTTGCCGATCGGGCTTACACCGACGAAGGCCAGCTGGTCCCCCGATCTCAGCCCGGTGCCGTCCACACCGACCCGGAAACCATCGTGGCTCAGGCGACGTCATTCGCCCATGAGCAAGGTGTATCCAGCCACACGGGGCAATGGCTGGATCTGCCAGCGGACAGTCTGTGTGTCCACGGGGACAATGAAGCCGCCCTGCAGGCCATTGTGGCGATCCGGGAGGCACTGGCGAAGTCTCGTCCATGATCCAGAGCGTGTCAGACGACAGCATCCTGATCACTCTGGGCGATCATATTGACCCGACCCTGACACCACGCATTGCGCAAGTCTGCTCAATCATTGAGGCAACCTGCACCCCCTGGCTGGTAGACATCATCCCCTCCTATACCACCATCCTCGTGGTTTACGATCCTCTGCAGGTCGATTTTCGACGGGCGGAATCAACGCTCTCGAAACTGGTCCGCGCAACAACGCCATTCACATCCGACGATTCACCGGCGCCCTACGCCCCGAAAACCCATGACATTCCCGTCTATTACAGTGATGAATCGGGCCCGGACCTTCAGCGCATTGCAGACATGCATAACCTCCGTGTGCAGGAGGTTATCGACCGACATTGTGGCAGCACCTATCAGGTCTATGCCCTTGGCTTTATGCCGGGATTTGGGTTCCTCGGTTCGGTTGACGAGCAAATTGCCACCCCACGATTGGAAACACCCAGAAGCCGTGTTCCTTCCGGCAGCGTCGGGATTGCCAACCAGCAGACCGCAATCTACCCCGCGGTGTCACCCGGTGGCTGGAACCTGATAGGCCGAAGCCCAACCAGAATGTTTGACCCGGAAACGCTCTCGCTTCTGAAGGTTGGTGACCGGGTGACGTTCCACTCCGTATCACGTGCGGAATACCTGGCTCTGGGAGGCGAACTGTGAAACTTTTTCGAGTCTTGCAGCCGGGCCCACGGACCACCATTCAGGACAGTGGCCGCCAGCATTACCAGCGGCACGGTTTGGCCCAGGGCGGCGCCGCTGATCGCTTTGCTTTCCTGTCGTGCAATAAATTGCTGGATAACGACCTTAATGATGCCTGCCTTGAAATGACGCTCGGGGGGCTTAGCATGGAAGCACTGGCAAATGTCTCAATAGCGATTGCTGGTGCCGACTGTCAGGCCACCATCAACGGCGTGTTTGCGCCGGCTTGGCAAAGCTATGCACTGCGTGCCGGGGACCGCCTCAGCTTTTCTACGCCAGGCACCGGGCGCCATACGTATCTCGCCGTAAAAGGAGGCCTTCGCAGTGCACATAAGTTTGATAGTCAATCGGTCGTGGTCCGGGAACAGATTGCAGGGCTCAGCGCGCTCGAAGAAGGCGATTCATTGGTCGGAGTCTCGCAACAGCCGAGACTGGCCCGATACGTTCCGGAAGAGCTGATACCCGCCTACGACGCGCCCCTGACAATGGGAGTTGTACCCGGTTACCAGTTTGAGCGGTTTTCTAGCACTGACCGTGCACGCTTTGTCACATCGACCTATCAACTCAGCTCCCAATCCGACCGCATGGGTTACCGGCTGGAAAATGGCACACTGGGGTCGCCACCAGAGGGGATCGTGTCCGAGGGTATTGCGTTTGGTGCCGTCCAGGTGCCGGGGGATGGCAACCCGGTGATTCTGCTGCAGGACCGGCAAACCATCGGTGGCTACCCCAAATTGGGAAGCCTCTGCGCTGTGGACTGCTACCGACTAGCTCAGGCCAGGCCAGGTCAATCCATTGGGTTTCGATGGATAGATATCTCTGAGGCTCAGTCGGCACGAGTGTTGTTTGAGGAACGATTCAGGCGGTCTCGCTGGACCTCACAAGGAGATTTGGTCTGGAGTTAACCGGAAGAAAATCCTTCAATCCTCATCCGCGCTCGGGGATTCCGACCGGGTAACCGGCTTAACTTCGCAGAAAGTGCATTCCTCCAGATCAACACCAGCACCCCCCGTTTCGACATAACGCACACGATGCTTGGCGCTTGAGCGATTAGCCGACACCGAAAATTTCCGGTCAGTCTCACGGTCAGCAGGGACTTTTTTTCGGGATGCCATAACCTTCTCCTCAAACGCTCAGGCGAATTCGAGCTGATTTGACCTATTAATTAGGAACGGATACGGGATAATTCAATGCTGAGAGGAAAAAGAAAATTATCTGCCCCACACAAATAATCGCAATGTCCCTACTTTTCGAGAAGCATCCCATTATCTATGCCATCAGTATCGGGAACACCAGGTATCTTGATGTCATCATCGATGAACCAACGAGCGATATTAACGGCTCCTATCCAGAAAATTCGAAACAAGAATGCTGCGCACTGGCTCAGGAGGCCCCTTGAGAGACGTAACGGCCGTTGAAGGAATCTCTACATTAGAAACTTTTTCACTGGTCCAAATATGAGTACTCGACTCATCCAAAGGAGAAGAGAGCCGGCTCGCTATGACGACACAAGCACCCTTGAGGGCACCCACCGTTGCGTAGACGGCAGCCCCACATTCCGGACAGGCAAAATAGGTTTTCTCGATTCCCGAACCACCCTTCATCGTCGTCGGACGACTTTCTCCTAGAGCTTTACATCCGTCGGGCTCAAAGAAAGCGATATCTACGTAAGGCAACCCAGTCATACCCCTGCAATCAGAGCAATGACAAACCACCTGAGTCACGACCGGTGTTGTTATATCCAGTACCAGTTGACCGCAATCACAACTCGCAGAGATTTTTTTGCTTTCGGTCATACTTTCCCTCGCTCGTTTAATTAGCGCAGCCTGCCGGAAAAAGAGATGATATGGCGTCAGTCACTGCGATGATTGTATCAGTGATTCCGGAATACCAATGAAGTTGGCGCGTCTTTCCCAAATCATCTTATACAGCTGCATAAGACCGATTTAAACCAGGCTTTGGTGGATCGAGAGGAACTGGGGATATACGTGAGGAGTTAATGCTGAGGGAAAAATGGCGGTGGGCCAGGGATTCGAACCCCGGGAAGGCTATTAACCTTCGGCGGTTTTCAAGACCGCTGCATTCAGCCACTCTGCCAGCCCACCGTTTTTCCATTGCTGCCGTGCGACAGCGGTGTGCATGATACCGGATTTGCCTGTGCTGTCAACGCCCCGAAAATCCGTCGAGGACATTTTCGAGCATTACCAGCATTTAATGGAATCCATCTACCGGTTTACGGTCGTAAATGATTGAAAGTTACGTGTACGGCATTATTATGTGTACATAGAACTTAGAATCATCACTCAGTGGAGATGAGAATGGAGAACAGACACATCAACAGTCAGCAGGGCACTTACGCAGCGCCCCACACACAAACGTCGACCGGTATCAGCGCCGACACTACCAAAGTGCTGCGCAACACCTACACACTGCTTGCCATGACACTGGCCTTCAGCGCAGTAATGGCTGGCGTTTCAATGGCTGTTGGTTTGGGCCGCGGCGCGAGCCTGCTGTGCAGCCTGGGTGCCTTGGCTTTGATCTGGTTGGTGCTACCACGCACCGCCAACAGCTCTAAGGGTATCGCCGTTGTTTTCGCATTTACCGGCCTTCTCGGCCTGTCCCTCGGCCCTATCCTGAACTACTACCTGTCCCTGTCCAACGGCGGTAGCATTGTGATGCAGGCCCTGGGTGGCACCGCGCTGGTGTTTTTCTCACTGTCCGCTTATGTGCTGACCACCAAGAAAGACTTCAGCTTCATGGGCGGTTTCCTGTTTGCCGGCCTGATGGTCGTGATCTTCGGCATGCTGGGCATGTTCGTGGCCTCTATGTTTGGCGTCGAAGTCAGCGCCTTCAGCCTGGCACTGAGTGCAGCGATCGTTCTCCTGATGTCTGGCCTGATCCTGTTCGACACCAGCCGCATCGTAAACGGTGGCGAGACAAACTACGTCATGGCAACCACAGCGCTGTACCTGAACATTTACAACCTGTTCACCAGCCTTCTGCACCTGATCGGCGCCTTTAACGACGAGTAAGACGTCGTTGGCAACCGACCGAAAAAGCCTCGGCTCCGGCCGGGGCTTTTGCTTTTTGACCGGTTTGATATAAAACACTCCCTATGAGCGAAAACACACACCACTCCTTCACCCTGGTGATTACCGGCGCCCCATACACCACTCAGGCACCGCAGACTGCGCTGGCCTTTGCCCGGGCCGCGATAGCCAAAGGCCACACCATTGACCGGATCTTCCTGTACGGTGATGGCGTTCACCTTGCATCCTCGTTAACGACCCCACCGTCGGACGAAACCCATTGGCCGAATGCCTGGGCCACTTTTCTGAGTGCCAACCGGGTGCCCGGGGTCGCCTGTGTTGCTTCTGCACTTCGTCGTGGCCTGGTGGACGAGAACGAACAGAAACGACATGAGCTGACCTCAAGCAACCTGCTTGCCCCCTTTGAGATCGCAGGACTTGGCGAATGGGTTGAAGGTAATATCAAGTCATCCAAAACCCTGTATTTCCACGGCGGACACTGAGTCATGACGACGCTCATCGTGATAGACCAAGCTCCCTACGGACTCTGGGCAGGCCGCGAGGCACTGGATATGGCCTTCTCACTGGCAACCTTTGATCAGCCAGTAAGCCTCCTGTTTACCGGTGCCGGCGTGAACTGGCTGCGCAAGGGGCAGACACCGGACGCCATTGAGCAGAAATCGGTTGAGAGGAATCTGTCTGCCGCTCCTGTTTTCGGGATTAAGCAGCTGCTGGCCGATGAGGCATCCTGCCAGCGCTATGGGCTGTCACCAGATGAACTTATTGACGGTGCAAATATGGCTCGGAGCAGCTCTGGCTTGTTAGCCAGCTACACCAACGTTATTTTTTCCAACTGAGTCTCAGCAAGAAGCTTCCTATGAGCCAGATTCACACCTTACACATCCTGAACAAGACTCCGGAACACCCCCGCTTCAATGAGTGTTTGGCCATGATGGGGCCAGACGATGCATTGGTTCTGACTGAAAATGGCGTCACCGCCCTGTGGAGCACGAGCAAAGCAGCTCTCCCCAAGGTTTTCGCTACAAAAGCAGATCTGCAGGCTCGCGGCCTTGTAGCAGAGGCAAATGGCGCGACGTCGGTGGACTACCCTGAACTGGTAGATCTTACGGTTCAGGCAAAACGGGTTATCAGCTGGTAATCGGAAAATGAACGAGCAGGCACTTCCGCGACGAAATAACGAGGGGTTCCTGGTGTCTGCCAGTGAGTGGACCCAGGCCGTGGCTCAGGTAATTGCCTCTGAGGACGGCATTAAACTGTCTGAAAAGCACTGGGAAATCATTGAGTTCTTGCGGGAATTTTACGAAAAACACGAGATAGCACCGCCCTCTAACCGGCTTTTCGTAAAAGCCGTCAGGGAGGCGTTTGGACAAGATAAGGGTAACAGCATCTACCTGATGCAGCTTTTCCCGGGCACACCGGCAAAGACCGCGTGTCGGATTGCCGGCCTGCCCCGGCCGACCAACTGCCTTTAGTCCTTGTCTCTGGCGCGAGAGGAATCCGGGCTGCGACGTTCAAGATCGTCCGCATTACCAATAAAGCTGCTAAGTCCGTTCTCAAACAGCCCCGAACCAAATTTCAGAAACTGCCGGGTGGATTCCTTCAGGCTTCCGTCCAACGCCGTTTCTGGCAGCTCTCGAAAGGCTTCACGCACACCTCGTTTAACACCCTGTGAGACTTTGGGCTCGACCTCCCGGGAGGCATCAATCAGTTGCTGAACCTTGCGGTCCAGATGCGGGCGAACCACAAAAAACCAGACGACCAGCAGCACCAGCGTCACGGTTAATCCGGTTATTACTGCCACCAACGCAATCAGTGTCCAGTCCGTCATAACGATCTCCCTGTGATCAAGGTGCTATAAAGCAAGGTACGTGAGCGAAACAAACTGGGCCGCACCGGCCGCCGCACCGAAAATTCCCCCGATCAGCATCAGCAACAGTTCTTCTTCGCGAAACGCTGGCCGCAATATGTCCTGAAATTCCGTTGGCCCCAGAGCCTTCAACTGACTCGACAAGACCTCAGCAACCACGGGGGCGCGCTCCCGATTGAATTCCGGGTCACTGAATACGTCCCTGGTCGCCACAACCGCTTTCTGGTTCATGACTTTTTTCAGTTCGGTGTAGCCCGCCATCCCCACGCTCACTTGCGCCGTTAGTTTCATGATAACGGAGTCATCGAGCAACGGACGTAAATGCTTCTGGATAATGGCGCGGGTTCGGTGACCGTAACGCCCATTGAGCATGGCGTCAGCCACCTTCTCAACAGTAATCAACTCCTCCGCAACAAGCCGTGCCCAGACTTCGGAAATTTCGGGCTGGCGACGCAGGAAAAGCCCCTGAAATTTCCAGAACAGAATACGGCGAGGCCGAACCGGCGCAAAAATAAAGTTGATCGCAAGCCAGTTGGTAATGAATCCTATGAAGAACCCGCCAACAGGCAACATCCAGGGTTCCGGGAATCGAATCCAGAGGGGAACCAGCGCAGCCCCCAGCACACCACCGATGATGGCGCCGCAGTTAACCACGGAGCGCAACTCCACCGAACCGGCCTGCTGAAAGATTCGATTCATCAAGTCAGGATGATTTTGAAGCTCCCGGCTCAGAAGCGCCTTAAGATCGACCAGATCATCGAGATCATCACCGAAATCCTCGACCAGCTCCTCAATCCGGTTTGGCAGCTGCTCCCTCGCCCACTGGTAAATCCGACGCTTCACGAACATGGGCAGATTGTCCCAGAGCACAGGCTGAATCTCATACATGACTTCGTCGATGTATTCATCCAGACGCGGCGTCACCTGGGAAATGATCCGCTCAACAATTCGCTCGGGTTCCAGCTTTTCGTAGACGGCGTTTAGATCGCCAAACTGCTGCATGGTGCGATCCACGCATATATGCGCCATTTTCTCCGACTTCCGTGGAATAACACCCTGCCACCCGATGGCACCCAGCCCGATAAACCGAACAGGATAAAACGACATCTGAATAGCCAGCCAATTGGTCACCCAACCGACCAGGCCCGCCGTTAAGGGCAGCATAAAAAGTGTAACGTCGAACAAATGAAACCCCGGAGTGAAAATAACTTGCCAGAGATATTAGAGGAGACCACCAGACATTGCCGATGGCGAAACCACTCGGCCCATACGGAGATAATGGCGTAAAGGCCCAGGAGCATCATTGGCCGTGCAGCCAGCCGAACAGCGGTACTGCGGCAGGCAGGTACAAAAAAGCGCCACCCGCTGACTGCGACTGGCGCCCTTTTTACAGGAGCAACACCTTACTGCTTACTGGTAGTAAGCGTTCTCGGTATTGGTATGGTCCGTGATGTCGCGAACGCCGGTAATTTCAGGGATCCGCTCTTTCAGAGTCGTTTCCACCCCCTGCTTGAGTGTCAGACTCACTGCGGAGCACCCCTGACAACCGCCTCCAAACCGAAGAACTGCCACGGATTCATCTACGATTTCCACCAGTGAAACCTCGCCACCGTGTGCCGCCAGATTCGGGTTGATCTCGGATGCCAGGATATAGTTCACCCGATCAGGCAACGGCGCATCGTCAGACACGTTCGGTACTTTTGCGTTCGGCGCCTTGATGGTCAGCTGACCACCCATCTGATCCTTGGAGTAATCGACGAACGCCTCTTCAAGAAAAGGTACCGAGCTGTGGTCGAGATACAGTGTGAACTTGCCCAGATCCAACTGTTCGTCCGTCGGCACAATTTCATTGGGCGGGCAATAAGCCAGGCAGGTTTCGGCGTTTTTTGTGCCGGGCTGGGTGACGAACATGCGAACGCCCATGCCCTCTACGTCCTGCTTGTCGATCAGTTGTGCGAGATAATCCCGGGCGGGATCTGTCACAGTTACCAATGCCATTTTAAGAACCTGTCTGAATGTTTCCGGATATTCTAAGGGACTCACTCGGAACATGAAAGACCAAGTAAAATACTCGGTCTTTTAAAGGGTACTCATTTCTACGTATAGTTGAGCAACCTGAAATTCAACCGGGCAATACGATAAAAAGCGTGGCGGCTCTACGACGGCCCCGCGCATTTTTGCTATGATTCCGCGCCATTACTGACAATACGACGCAACAACAGACTCTCGGAAGTACACCTATGACCGATCGCAAAACCCGCCTCGAGCAGCTTAAGAACGCATTGAAAGAACGAATTGTCGTTCTCGATGGTGGTATGGGCACGATGATCCAGAGCCGCAAACTGGACGAGCAGGCGTTCCGCGGCGATCGGTTTGCAGATTACGACCGCGAGGTTAAAGGCAATAACGACCTGCTGAACCTGACCCAGCAGGAAATCCTCAAGGAAATCCATGCAGAATACCTGGAGGCAGGCGCGGATATCATTGAGACCAATACCTTTAACTCCACACGCCTGTCCCAGGCGGATTATGGTCTTGAATCCATTGCCCGCGAGCTGAACGTCGCTGCCGCCAAGCTGGCCAGGGAGATCGCCGATGAGTTCACCAGCCAGACCCCTGACAAGCCCCGTTTCGTAGCCGGTGCCGTTGGCCCAACCTCCCGGACCGCCTCTATCTCGCCCGACGTGAACAACCCGGGTTTCCGAAACATCGATTTTCAGACCCTGGTCGACAACTATTATGAGGCAGTCGAGGGTTTGGTCGAGGGTGGCTGTGACCTGATCCTGATTGAAACCATTTTCGACACCCTGAACGCCAAGGCCGCGATTTACGCGACACAGCAGTATTTCGAAGACAGTGGCATTGAGCTGCCGATCATGATTTCGGGCACCATCACCGATGCCTCTGGCCGTACCCTGTCGGGCCAGACCACCGAGGCTTTCTGGAACTCCGTCACCCACGCCAAGCCACTGTCCGTAGGACTCAATTGCGCCCTGGGCGCCGATGCGCTGCGCTCTTACGTCGAAGAACTCGCCACCAAAGCGATAACCTACGTCAGCGCGCACCCCAACGCAGGACTCCCCAATGAATTTGGTGAATACGACCAGACTCCCGAGGAAATGGCGGAAATCATCGAAGGTTTCGCCCGCGACGGGTTCCTGAACATTATTGGTGGTTGCTGTGGCTCGCGCCCCGATCACATCGCCGCCGTGGCCAACGCGGTGGCGAAATACCCGCCCAGAAAGATTCCGGATATCAAGCCGGCCCTCCGCTTGTCCGGTCTCGAGCCGTTTACCGGCGACGAGAACACCCTGTTCATCAACGTGGGTGAGCGCACCAACGTTACTGGCTCCCGGCGTTTCCTGCGCCTGATCAAGGAAGAACAATACGAAGAGGCCCTGAGCGTGGCCCGGGACCAGGTCGAGAATGGCGCCCAGATCATCGACATCAACATGGACGAAGGCATGCTGGAGTCCAGGGACGTCATGGAGACCTATCTCAAGCTGGTCGCTTCTGAGCCAGACATTTCCCGCGTTCCCATCATGGTCGACTCATCCAAATGGGACGTTATCGAAGCGGGCCTCCGCTGCATCCAGGGTAAGGCCGTGGTGAACTCGATCAGCCTGAAGGAAGGCGAAGAAGAGTTTATCAAGCGTGCCCGGGATTGCATGAAGTACGGTGCGGCCGTGGTCGTCATGGCATTCGACGAACAGGGTCAGGCCGACACCTACGAACGCAAGACCGAAATCTGCAAGCGTTCCTACGATGTGCTGACTGGTATCGGCTTCAACCCGGCCGATATCATCTTCGACCCCAACATCTTCGCCATTGCCACAGGCATCGAGGAACACAACAACTACGCCGTCGATTTCATCGAGGCAACGCGCTGGATCAAGGAAAACCTTCCCCACGCCTCCATTTCCGGCGGTGTCAGTAACGTCTCCTTCTCCTTCCGGGGAAATGATGTGGTGCGCGAGGCCATCCACTCGGTATTCCTCTACCACGCCATCAAGGCCGGCATGAACATGGGGATCGTGAACCCGGGCCAGTTGGTGATTTACGACGAGATTGACCCCGAACTGAAGGAGCGGGTCGAGGATGTGGTGCTGAACCGTCGGGACGATGGTACCGATCGCCTGCTGGAAATCGCCGAGCGCTTCAAGGGGCAAAGCGGCAAAACCCAGGAAGAAGATCTTGCCTGGCGAGAATGGCCAGTCGAAAAGCGCCTGGAACACGCTCTGGTCAAGGGCATCACCACGTACATTGTTGACGACACCGAGACCTGTCGCCAGAACGCCGACCATCCAATCGAGGTGATTGAGGGCCCGCTGATGGACGGTATGAACGTGGTGGGCGACCTGTTCGGCGACGGCAAGATGTTCCTTCCCCAGGTGGTGAAAAGCGCCCGGGTAATGAAGCAGGCGGTGGCACACCTGATTCCCTTTATCGAGGCCGAGAAAACCGCCGACCAGAAAGCCAAGGGCAAGATCCTGATGGCCACGGTAAAAGGCGACGTTCACGACATCGGCAAGAACATCGTTGGCGTGGTTCTCCAGTGCAACAACTACGAAGTGATTGATCTCGGGGTGATGGTGCCCTGCGAGAAGATCCTGGAGGTTGCCCGAAAAGAAAACGTGGACATTATCGGTCTGAGCGGGCTGATTACCCCGTCGCTTGATGAAATGGTCCACGTGGCCAAGGAAATGCAGCGACTGGATTTCAATATCCCGTTGATGATTGGTGGCGCCACCACGTCCAAGGCCCACACCGCCGTCAAAATCGAGCCGGAATACCGGAACGATATCAGCCTGTACGTATCGGACGCCTCCCGCTGCGTGAATGTCGCCTCCCAATTGCTGAGCGAGACGGCCAAAGACCCAATGGTCACCGCTACCCGTAAGGAATACGACCAGATCCGGGAACGCCGGAAGTCCCGGGGCGACCGCACCAAATTGGTGAGTCTGAAAGAGGCCCGCGATCGGGCCCCTGAAATCTCGATGGATGACTACGAGCCGCCGAAGCCAGCATTCACCGGGATCCGGGAGTTCAAGGACTATGACCTCAACGAACTGGTCGAGTACATCGACTGGACACCATTTTTCATTTCCTGGGATATCAGCGGAAAATACCCCGCCATACTGGAAGATCCGAAACGGGGTGAGGCCGCACGGAGTCTGTTCAACGACGCCCAGAGTATTCTGCGCCAGATGATCGATGAAAAGCGTATTACGGCCCGGGCCGTTATCGGATTCTGGCCAGCGAACCGCCGCGGAGATGACATTGTGGTCTATCGCGACGAATCGCGTACCGAAGAGCTGACCACCCTGCACCACCTCCGCCAGCAGGACGAGAAAGCCCCGGGTCAGGCAATGCGGGCGCTATCAGACTTCGTCGCACCTGAAGGCTCCGGATGCTGTGACTACGTGGGTGGCTTTGCTGTGACCGCCGGGATTGGTGCTGATGAGTTCGCCGATGAATTCAAGGCACAGCACGATGACTACAGCGCCATTATGGTGAAGGCCTTGGCCGACCGCCTGGCAGAAGCCTTTGCCGAGCGCCTGCACGAGCGGGTCCGGAAGGAATTCTGGGGCTACGCCAGCGGAGAAAGCCTGGATAATGACGCCCTGATCAAGGAACGCTACCAGGGCATTCGCCCTGCCCCCGGTTACCCGGCCTGCCCGGACCATACGGAGAAAGCGACCCTGTTTAATCTGCTCAACGCACCGGAAACCGCGGGCATTGAGCTCACCGAACACTTCGCCATGTTCCCCGCAGCCGCTGTCTCCGGGTGGTACTTTGCTCACCCGGAATCCAAGTATTTCGCGGTAGGGAAAATTGGCGCCGATCAGGTTGAGGACTACGCTGAGCGTAAGGGCATCACCAAAGCCGAGGCAGAGCGCTGGCTGGCACCAAGCCTGTCCTACGACCCTGCGGAGTGACCCCTAGGGCCATACAGACATCCCAGCACTAAAGGATGCAGGATGAACAGTGGGAATGATGGAGAAAGCAAAACGAAGCCAACCCCGGAATCGCCCGGGGTTCTGAAAATCATTCAGAGCATTCTGGCCGGTGCCTTCGGTGTCCAGTCGGACAAGCGCCGGCAGGAGGATTTCGCCAGTAGCAGCCCCTGGCCCTATATTATTGCCGGAATTCTTTTTACTGCTGGCTTCGTCGTTTTGCTTATCCTGATTGTCAAGATGGTCCTTGCGGGCAGTTAGACTACTGCCCGGATACCCACATCACCGCGAAGGCCACCACCAACAACACCAGAAGAACCGAAGCAATCGCATCCACCTGGCTGTCTGAACTCGCTGTCTTTTTCATCGCACAACCCTCTTATTAATCTGCGTCTTTTGCACTTATTTTTGTCAGAAACTGAAGGACTTAGCCCTTACAAAGATTAGTTAAGACAGCAAATGGCGATTCGTCCAGTTTCCGCCTTTCTATATCACCTGAATCGATAAACATATTTGGAAATAATCATTTTAGAAATATATACGCGGTGATATCCTGCCATGCAGCTATAAGACCCGGCCCTTATCCTCCCTCTTTGGGGTCCCGAGCCGGGCATACAACTGATGAGTTTGAGCAGGATCTCGCATTATGTACGTATACGACGAGCACGATCGGCAGATAGCCGCCGAACGGGTAGCCCAATTCCGAGACCAGACCGACCGGGCCCTCGCAGGAGAGTTGGCAGAGGAAGAGTTCCTTCCACTGCGCCTGCAGAATGGTCTCTACGTTCAGCGCCTGGCGCCCATGCTCCGTATCGCGGTGCCCTATGGCATGATGCGCTCGAACCAGGTACGTCGTCTTGCGCGAATCAGCCGTGACTACGACAAGGGCTACGCCCACTTCACCACGCGCCAGAATGTTCAGCTGAACTGGCCGAACCTTGAAGATGTACCGGACATTCTTGCCGAACTGGCGGAAGTCGAAATGCACGCCAACCAGACCAGCGGCAACTGCATCCGGAATACCACCACCGACCAGTTCGCGGGTGTGCAGGAAGACGAAATTACCGACCCGCGTCCCTACTGCGAAATCATTCGTCAATGGTCCACATTCCACCCGGAGTTTGCCTTCCTGCCGAGGAAGTTCAAGGTAGCCGTAAACGCCTCCGAAAAGACCGACCGGGCCGCCATTCAAGTTCACGATATCGGTCTGCAGATTGTTCGTAACGAATCAGGCGAGCTTGGCTTTCGGGTTCATGTGGGCGGCGGCCTCGGCCGCACACCGATGGTCGCACCGGTGATCAGGGAGTTCCTGCCAGAACTGGATCTGCTGACGTACATGGAAGCCGTACTGCGCGTCTACAACCGCTATGGTCGTCGGGATAACAAGTTCAAGGCCCGGATCAAGATTCTGGTCAAAGCCCTGACACCTGAAGGCTTCGCGGAAAAAGTCGAGGCCGAATGGGCGCACATCAAGGACTCCCCCACCAAGCTCACTCGCGAAGCGATTGACCGCATCAAGGGATATTTTACCGAGCCGGACTACGAAAGCCTCGAGAACGCGTCAGATCTGCTTGCCAGGCAGCGATTCGAAAACCGCGCCTTCGATCAGTGGCTCACCCACAACGTGGATACCCACAAAAAAACGGGTTACGCCATAGTGAACCTGACCATCAAGGAAACCGGCACGCCTCCGGGGGACGTTACCGACCGTCAGATGGAACAGATTGCTGACCTGGCCGACGAGTACAGCTTCGGTGAGATTCGAGTGACCCACCAGCAGAACGTCGTGCTGGCTGACGTCCGGCAGGATCGCCTGTTCGAACTCTGGCAGGCCATTGTTCCCATGGGCTTCGGCACGGCCAACCTGAACACACTGACTGACGTGATCTGCTGCCCGGGCGGTGATTATTGCGCCCTGGCGAATGCCAAGTCCATCCCGGTTGCGGAAGCGATTCAGCGCCGGTTCGATGACCTGGATTATCTCTACGACCTGGGCAACATCGACCTCAACATCTCTGGCTGCATGAACGCCTGTGGTCATCACC
Source organism: Marinobacter suaedae (assembly GCF_030519635.1). Taxonomy (NCBI): domain Bacteria; kingdom Pseudomonadati; phylum Pseudomonadota; class Gammaproteobacteria; order Pseudomonadales; family Marinobacteraceae; genus Marinobacter; species Marinobacter suaedae. Next base: position 507,026 of record NZ_JAUMIS010000002.1, read on the forward strand.
ATGTGGGCAATATCGGTGTGCTGGGCGTGGACAAGAAAGGCGAGGAGTTCTATCAGATCAGCCTGGGCGGCTCCTCGCACCACGATGCCTCGATTGGCAAGATCCTTGGTCCGTCTTTCGCCAGGGAAGCCATGCCGGATGTAATTTCCACCATCATCAATGTGTACGTTGACAAGCGTACCGAGGAAGAGACTTTCCTGGACACCTATCGTCGCATTGGAATTGACCCGTTCAAGGAGCGCGTTTATGCCTGATATCGTATTGCAGGACGGCAGCATCAAACAGGATGAATGGGTTGTGGTTTCGCGCCCCGAGGACGGAGACTCGCTCAACCCTCCCAACCAGAAAGCACTCATTCCGGTTGATCTCTGGCTGGCAGGCTACGAGCGGTACGCGGGCCGTGAGGACATCGGTGTGTGGTTCGACAGCCATCAGGAACCCGAAACCCTGGGAGACAAGGTCAACGAACTCACCGTCATAGCGGTTAACTTCCCAAAATTCACCGATGGCCGTGGCTACAGCATTGGCCGGCTTCTTCGGGAACGCATGGGCTATCAGAACGAACTCCGGGCCATTGGCGATGTTCTGCTTGACCAGCTGCAGTTCATGAAGCGCTGCGGGTTTGATACCTACGCCCTGCGTCCGGACAAGGATATCCAGAAAGCCGCCCGATGCCTGGGCTTCTTCAGCCAGGGTTATCAGGCTGCAACGGATACCGATACCCCACTGTTCCGACGTCGCGCCGGATAACAGTGCACTCGAAACGAAAAAAGCCTGTCAACTGACAGGCTTTTTGTGCTTGTTCTCCCGGTTTACTTGCTGTGGTCAAGCACGATCTTACCGGCGGATTCACCCTTCAGGAACGCCTTGAGCGCTCCATCAAGTTCGGCCCGGCCAATATCCCGGGCCGAAGCCTCGGTTTTCGGACAGGCCCACTCTCCCGCGAACTTCTCCCAAACTGATACCTTATCCGCCAGCGGTATTTCCACCGAATCGACACCCAGCAGATTGACGCCCCGAAGAATAAACGGCAGCACCGTCGTCTCAAGCTGAGGACCGGCGACCAGGCCGCAGCAGGAAACCGAACCTCCTGGCTTCACCTGCTTGAGCATCTCCGCCAGAGGCGTCCCGCCCACGGTATCCACGGCATTCGCAAAAACAGGCTTGAGCAGGGGTTTCTTTTCCTGGCTCAGAGCGTCCCGGCCAACCACGTCTTTCGCTCCCAGCGCTTTCAGGTCTTCTGCGTGGTCCGCTTTACCACTGATCGCCACCACGTCAAATCCCAACCCTGAAAGCAGTTCCACCGCGACGCTACCTACTGCACCACTGGCGCCGGACACCGCCACAGCGCCTTGCTCCGGCGCAGCCCCCATCTTCAGCAACTTTTGCACGCACAGACCAGCGGTCAGACCGGCTGTGCCGTAAATCATGGCGGTGCGGGCATTCCAACCTGCAGGCATTGGAACGCACCAAGCTGCCGGCACCCGGATGTATTCGCCAAATCCACCATCGGTGTTCATGCCCAGATCGTAGCCGGTGACAATCACCGAAGCACCGGCAGTGATGGAGTCCGAGGAAGACTCGACCACCTCGCCCGCCGCATCGATACCTGGAGTGTGGGGGAAGTTGCGAGTCACGCCTTTGTTGCCGGAGGCCGACAACGCATCCTTGTAGTTCAGGGAAGAATGAGACACTCGGATCAGTACTTCGCCTTCGGGCAGATCCCCTGTATTCAGGATCTTCTCGGAGCCTACGTAATCGCCACCTTGCTCTTCTACCCGCCAAGCCTTGTAGTCAGTACTCATCGTCACAATCCCCTCTCCGTTATTTGGGCTATTGGATGTTTTGTTTCCGCAATGCGCTCAGCAGCCGCCAGACCGAATGCTCCAGGGCTGCGCTCGTGGCAAGCCCCAGCTTCTCGGCCAGTGACCGTTTACGCTGATAAGATACTGAGACTACGTCGGCCCGGTCGCATGCTTCAATCAGATATTCGTCGGAGGTCTTGATCTCGTCAATCAGCTTCACCTCAAGGGCCCGAGTGCCAAACCAGATATCGCCATTGGCCACCTCGGCAATATCAACCTCTGGCCGACGCTCGCTCACGTACTCCTTGAACAACACGTGGGTGTCTTCCAGATCGGCAAGGAATTTCTCGCGTCCCTTTTCGGTATTTTCTCCGAACATGGTCAGTGTCCGCTTGTGCTCACCGGCTGTCAGCACCTCGACGTCGACGTCGTTCTTCTTCAAAAGTCGATGAAAATTCGGAAGCTGTGCCACCACCCCGATGGAGCCCAGCACGGCAAAGGGCGACGCCACGATACGATCGGCAACACAGGCCATCATGTATCCACCGCTGGCAGCGACTTTGTCTACGCACGCGGTCAAACGAATACCCTTGCCCCGGATGCGATCCAGCTGAGCCGCAGCCAGACCATAGGCGTGCACCAGACCGCCTCCGCTTTCGAGACGGATAACCACTTCGTCCTTCTCTGGATCGGCAATGCTCAACACCGCAGTAATGGAGCGGCGCAACTGGTCGTTGTCACTGGCCTTGATATCGCCGTCAAAGTCGAGCACGAACACGCGGGCCGACTCTTCTTTAACCGGTTCACTCTGCTTGCCCTTTGCCTTCTCTGCTTTTTTTCTGGCCTTTTCTTCCTTTTTGCGCGCCTTGGCAGCTGCCTTTCGCTCACCATCGGACATCAGCCGGGCCTGAATCGACTCACGCAACTTGGTATAGCTGTCATTCAGCTTCCGGATTTTTAGCTCGCCATCTCCTCCGTGATCGTCCCGATCTTTATGGGCGGCGGAAACAATCACCGAGATAATCACCAGAGCTGCCACCACAAACGTGACAACCTTGGCGAGGAATAAACCGTACTCTGTCAAAAACTCCAAAGCGCTTCTCCGTAACCTAGTCAGGGCGTAACAGTGTAACTTACCGAATTTACGCTGATAAGGTGAGCGAAATTATTTAAACAAGCGTTCGATCGAGCTTGACACCACTAGACACTAACCATAAAGTCGAATGCGAGGTCGGCTATGCAAGAGCGCCCGTTCAGGCTCACCTGCCAGGGGGCATCCAGGCCGTCGCCAACACCAGACAACCAGTTAAAAAGGGAAAGATAATGTCTGTAGCTCAGGTATTCGAACAACTCGAACAGAACTTCAACGCTGACGCAGCGCAAGGCCTGGACTTGGTATTCCAGTTCGACGTTGAAGACGACAAGACCTACCACATTGTGATCAACGATGGCTCCTGCAACGTCCAGGAAGGCGAGCACGACGATCCTTCCGTGACCCTGATCATGAGCTCCGAAACCCTGCACGGCATCGTCTCTGGCGAAACCGACGGCATGCAGGCATTCATGGCTGGCCAACTGCGCGCTGAAGGCGACATGATGCTGGCCACCAAGCTGGGCGAGCTGTTCAAGATGGGCTGATTGCTGCCCTCTTAACGAAAAAAGCCTGCGCTATGCGCAGGCTTTTTTGTATCTGTTCAGGTCGCCTGGGCATTACCAGTACTGAACCGCCTTGTGTGCTTCTTCATTCGCCGGCACCGCAACCAGACCGGAACCGGAGAGCCGGACATCGAAAACCGCACCATCTCTCATGGGCATGAAGGTGGCGTTACCATAAACCCCCTCCACGAAGGGTAAGTCGAACTGCCGATCCAGTTCCCAGAGATCTACCCATACGGCATCGTTCAGGCCAATCACCGACCTTGGATTGCTGCGCTCCTGCTCCAGCGAGGTATAGCGCCCTCCCAGCCGCTCCAGACGATAGGCCGGCCCGATACCCAGCCAGCGCAGCGGGCCAGTGAAGCGGATGATCCGGGCATCAACTTGCCACTGATCCCCCCGAAGTGATGCCACCACCGGTTCCTGCCCAACCAACTCGAAGGCTACGCCCCAGCGCTGATCGCCCTGCTCCTGAGTGGAAACGCTGGCGACGGTCTGCATGCCGGAGAGGGACTGATAGTCGTAGAGGTTTAACGCGATAACCAGCAGGTAGGCACCTATGGCCATGATTCCGAAAACGGCCATGCCCTTGAGCCAGCCCAGCAACCAGCTCGGTCGCAGGAAAAACAGCAGGCCACCAACAAACAGAACCGCACCCACGGCGGCGAGCAGAATGGTCGAAAACTCCTGGGACATAAACTCTAGAAACCTACATCGTCCAGCGAGCTGGTAGCCAGCTTGAGGAGATCCTGATTCTTGTCTTCACGCTGACCAATGCTTTCGATGTAATATTCCATCGACGTCAGCGCATCGGCCAATGCTTCCAGAACCTGGGAGGAAGGCGCTTCACGTCCTTCAAGCAGTTGATCCTTGATCGAGCCAGCTACCCGTTGCAGAACATTTGCTGCGGCCGGGTCATCCACCATCTGCAGGCCGCCCCAAATACTATGCAAGGTGCCCGGCAGGTTGGCGAGGTGAAGCTTGTCGTAATCAGATTCAACAAACGCGGTAATCGCTCGCTTTGCCAGCGTAAGCGCGCTTCGTGCTTCATCAGCCACAACAAACAGCGCTTCGCGCAGATAAACCGATTCATCCTGGCTCTTCTTCGCTGCAGCCAGAGCATCAGTTTCAGAGGTGATGCCCCGACTGACGATCTGTGCGACCGCGTCCTCAATACTCAGTACGGAACTGGCCAGGCGATAGAGTTCGTCATCCTCCGGCAGCTTGGAGTCTGCCTCCCATTTGCGCAGACGGGTGGCCTCCTCCCGGGCAACACCTGCCAACTTGTTCAGGTCCAGCATGACCAGCGTGTTGGCGAGGCGATCAAGCGCTTCGGCAATGGACGACAGTTCCGCCAGATCAGGCTCGATACCACGCTCGATGATATCGAGTTTGTCCTTCAACTGATTCAGCTCGTCCTGAAGCGCCTCCGAGAGCGATTTGAGAACATCACTGCCCGGGCCGTACAACCGACGGGCATGGCTGTCCAACAGGGAATCGGTGAAGTCGGCAGGCGCCAGACGGTACGATGACAAAACACGGGTTACTTCCGGATTACCCGACCCGCTGCGGTACAGCAGGTAAATCAGGTCCCGAATCAACGAGTCCGGAGCCTGCTTGGCGGTTGCCACCTTACCTACGTACACCACCTCACGGGCGTATTTTTCGATACGCATGAGCATGCGTTTGCGGGCCTTGTTGAACCCCATGGCCCGATCCAGCATGGTATCGGCCACCACAGACACAAGACACCACATCTGCCCCATGGGCGCACCGGAACACAAGCGAGCAAACCCGCGGGCCGACCGGCCAATCAGCTTCTTGCTGACAACCTCGTTACGTTCTTTCAGTATGCCAAGCAGCGCCACCTGAAACGTAAGGCGCATGCGACGGGCCATGATTTCGTATTCTGACTCGCTGCCGCTAAACGGATCGATGGGCATGCCCGAGCAAAAATCAGGCTGGTTTTTGACGTCCACGTCAAAGAAAACGGATTCGGGATAGGGCTTTTCCCGCCGGGCTTCACGGAGGTCGTTGATCACAGGCAAAAGCAGCTCAGGATGATCCGCCCGCTGCTGGTGGTAGTACTCCACATACCGGCGAAGAATAAACAGAGCGCTGTTCAGGGTAGTCAGGAGGATGTTCTTGTCGTCGTTTGCACCAACGGGAACATCATTGGCCATGGACACGGCTTCCTGGCAAAGCAAAGCCCCGCCCCGCAGCTCCACCAGAACGAAAATCCCCCTCAGCTGATTGATAAAATCAACGCAGTTCTGGAGATCTTCCCCGCTTTCGCGGTTCTCCTGGAAGCGTTCCAAACTGGATTCTGCCTGCTTGATGGTCTGCTCTATTTCACTTTTGACCAGATCAAACGACTGGGATTTCGTCGCTAAAGACGACTGAACCATAAACGCTTCCTGTTATTATTAGCGGAGACTACCGCGACCTCATGGTAACCACTGCCGGCCTTATACATTGACGCAGCTCATGTTGTTATCGCGTAATGTCCAAGCTTTCAGTCATTGCTTTTATACTGAAAACTGACTAACTGGTCATTACTTATATCATAAAACTCAAGCACCTCAAGAAAGGCGGAATGTAACATTTGGTATAGTTCCGCCCCGGTTCTCATTTGAGTTAATGCAGTTTACTCCACACGGTCTCGCCGGCCTGTTTTTCCATCATGCCCATAAACTCCTCGTGCGCCTGGCGCTCGTCTTCGCTGGCACTGACAACGGCCAGAGGTGCTCGATCGGATGGAAGACGCCGGATTCCGCCTACACTTCCGCCCTCTTCGGAACCGCTGTCGAGAGAGAGTGCGGTCTGACCACCGGTTAACAACAGATAAACATCGGCCAGAATCTCGGCGTCGAGCAAGGCTCCGTGAAGTTCCCGGTTGCTGTTATCAACACCGTAGCGCTTACAAAGCGCGTCGAGGTTATTCTTCTGGCCCGGGTGCTTCTTCCTTGCTATCGCCAGCGAGTCGACAACGCCGCAGTGGTCGCCGGTTTTTCGCACCGGCTTCAAGCGGGCGAACTCGGCATCCATAAAGCCAACGTCGAACGCTGCGTTGTGAATAACCAGCTCAGCCCCGTCGATAAAGGCAAAGAATTCGTCGGCGATTTCCGCAAATTTCGGCTTATCCGCCAGAAATTCATTGGTGATGCCGTGCACAGAAATCGCTTCGGCTTCGACTTCCCGCTCGGGATTGATATAGACGTGGTAGGTTCGGCCTGTCAGCTTACGCTCCATCAACTCCACACAACCGATCTCGATGATTCGATGGCCGGAAGACGGATCAATACCCGTGGTTTCGGTATCCAGTACAATTTGTCTCATAAACTCACAAAAAATCTGCGTTGTTGTATTCAGGCACCGCTCAGCTCGGAGACACCACGATTGGCCAGTTCATCGGCCAGCTCGTTATCCGGGTCCCCCGAGTGACCTTTTACCCAGTGCCAATTGATACGGTGGCGAGCAACCTCTTCATCCAGTGCCCGCCAGAGATCTTCATTCTTGACCGGCTTCTTGGCTGCGGTTTTCCAGCCGTTTCGCTTCCAGCCTTTCATCCATTCGGTGATGCCTTTCCGAACGTACTGGGAATCGGTATACAGCTCCACTTCGCAGGCGCGCTTGAGAGCGGAAAGCCCCCGAATGGCTGCCATTAGTTCCATACGGTTATTGGTGGTCTGCGCTTCGCCGCCATGGAGCGTTTTGCACGCGTCGCCATACCGCAACACCACACCCCAGCCCCCGGGCCCGGGATTCCCCTTACACGCACCGTCGGTGTACAAAACTACCTTGGCGGACATATTGCTCCTGGTTTTTCAGTCAAAGTCCTCGGACATGGTCTTTTCGGCGTGGGCACCCCGCGATGCACCAATGACTCGCGTACCCGACAAGGAAATCACCTTCGCCGTCCGCCAGGCTGGCCGCTTGGGCAACCCCGCATAAACCCGCTTGCGGGCCATGATGCAGTAGTAGGCCCCAAGCGGCAGAATTCTATTGCCCGCCCTTCTGGAATCCAACCAGCTTTCACGATCTCGTCCACTTCTTTGCAGAGGTAGCCTGAAAAATCTGGTGGAGGAGGCTTCTATATTGAACCCAAGCAGATGCAACCAGTCCTCCATGCGCCTGCGGAACAGAAAACGGCCGCCCCATGGGCCTTCCCGGTGCCGCGATACGGCTCGCCGGAGCCCCCACAGGCTGAGCGGATTCAAGCCGATCAGCGCGATGGTCCCTTCGCCGCGCAAAACACGAGCAGCCTCCCGAATTACTTCATGGGGGGACCGGCTAAAGTCAGCACTGTGGTGAAGAACCACAAGATCCATGGAGTCCGAAGGGAAAGGTAACTCGTGCGAATCGCAAACGACCACGCCTTCGGAAATTTCCGGTGACCATACCGGAGTGGTCATGATGCGCTGGGTAAAATCCGTACCCGTGGCCAGCGGCAAACGGTGACTGATCCCCACTTGCAACTGGCGCGCGCCCGTCAGCGGCGCAAGATCCGCATCAAGGAGCCTGCGTTGATCCGCCAGCAACGCCCTCCCCAGGGCCGACTGAAACCACCGTTCGAAGCTTTCGTGGCGCACGGCATAATCAATCGTTTCTGATGTTTTTACAAGGTTCACGGGGTCACCTCGCTGTGGGCCCGGTTTCAGGCCAACCCGGTATTGTTCTATCATATCAGTCACACTTCGTTTTCACAGGTGCGACTTGCATGTTGAACGTGTCCCCCATACGCGCATTCAGTGACAACTACATCTGGTGCCTTTCAAACTCTGAAACCCGCAAGGCCCTGGTGGTGGACCCCGGACAGGCCAGCCCGGTATTGGAGCACCTGTCGTCCAACGACTTGTATCTCGACACCATTCTCATCACCCATCACCATCCAGACCACGTTGGTGGCGTACCGGAATTGCGTAAGGCAGCACCTGAGTGCCGGGTAGTCGGCCCGGCGGGTTCCCCCTTCAAGGGCGTCACCGAGTCGGTCGAGCCCGGCCAGCACCTCCGCTGGGGCGACATGGAGTTTTCGGTGATTGGCGTTCCTGGCCACACCCTCGACCACATCGCCTACTTCTCGGAAACAGCGGTTAACGATCGGCCAGTGTTGTTTTGCGGCGACACTCTGTTTGTGTGCGGCTGTGGCCGCCTGTTCGAAGGATCCGCCGCACAGATGCGCGAATCTCTGCAGGCGTTACGCTCCCTTCCGGAGAACGCCGCCGTCTACTGCGCCCATGAGTACACTCTCGCGAATTTGCGCTTCGCCCGCAGTTGGTTGCCCAACGACGAAGGTTTGAGAACCTTCGAAGCCCAATGCATGGAACAACGGGAACATAACCAGCCAACCGTGCCTTCCACTCTGGCCAGGGAAAAGGCTCTGAACCCCTTTCTGCGCTGGGATGATCCGGCGGTAGTGGACGCCGCCCGAGCCTATTGTGAACAGAATAACCTGCCTTCGGATTCCGCCGATGCCATATTCGCCGCGGTAAGACACGGCAAGGACCATTTTTAAGTCGTTAACAAATCCTCTCACGGACGTAACGAGAGGCTCCTTGACCCTTTTCAGGGCGCTTTCATAGAATCGTTCCACCTTTTTGTCGCAACCCATTAAATCTGCCGGATTTTCAGATACACGATCCGGCCCCAACGTGAGCCGGAATTTTTCTATGTCGGTCAAACGATTGTCGCTGCTCTTCTTTACCGGTGCGCTGGCCAGTGGATGCAGCGTATTGAGTTCTTCCAACAATAACGAGCAGGCAAATGACGAAGCGCTTCTCAACTCCGAGCAGGTCACGGTCGCAGCCGGCGACGAGGACCTGAAACAAGCCGTCGCCGCCGGAAATGGCGAGAACGCAACCAAAGGGGCAGCGCTCGACGACGCCATCGCACCGTCACTCAGAGCGGCGGCACAGGACGCCCGAGAGAAGCTCGACGCGCCGGAGCAACAGGCAACAACCGAAACACAGGACCTCTGGCAGCGCCTTCGGGCCGGCTTTGCCCTGAATCATGACGTCGACAGCGATCGGGTTCGTGACCAGCTTAACTGGTACATAAAGCATCCAAGCTACATCAAGCGCGTTGCAGATCGTGGTAGCCGCTACCTGCACTACATCCTGAACCAGACCGAAGAAAGAAAGCTGCCGAACGAACTTGCACTTCTTCCCATCGTTGAAAGTGCTTTCGATCCGTTTGCCTACTCCCACGGACGAGCTGCGGGTCTCTGGCAGTTCATTCCCTCTACTGGCAAGTACTTCGGTCTGACACAAAGCTGGTGGCACGATGACCGCCGCGACCTGATTGAAGCCACCGACGCTGCCCTGACCTACCTGGACCGCCTCGCCAACCGTTTCGACGGCGACTACACCCTCGCCCTTGCCGCTTACAACAGTGGTGGCGGTACCGTGTCAAGTGCCATGCGCAAGAACCGGAAGCGGAACAAGCCCCAGGACTACTGGTCCCTGGACCTGCCCCGGGAAACTCGCCATTACGTACCCAAGTTGATTGCCCTGGCTAAAATTTTCGATAACCCGGAAAAATACGGCATCGAACTGCCGCCCCTGAAAGACGAAGCCTACTTCGAAGTGGTTGAAACGGGCTCCCAGCTTGATCTGGCCCAGGCGGCGCAACTGGCCAATGTTGACGTTGATGAAATCTACTTGCTGAACCCCAGCTACAACCGCTGGGCCACCAATCCCGATGGCCCCCATCGTCTGCTGGTTCCCAAGGAAAACGCCGAAGCCTTCCGTGCTGCCCTGGACAACCTGCCAGTGGAAAAGCGCGTCTCCTGGCGTAACTACAAAGTAGAGTCCGGTGACAGCCTGATTTCTATCGCCCGCAAATTCACCACCACCCCTTCCGTGATCAAACAAGTGAACAAGCTGGATTCCGATCTGATCCGTATTGGCCAGCGCCTGCTGATTCCTTCGGCACTCGAGGGCTCGGATACCTATGCCCTGAGCGCGTCCGAGCGACTGGAGCGCAAACAGGACCGGAAACGTGACGGCAATAAGGTTCGTTACACGGTTCGTCGCGGTGATACCTTCTGGGATATTGCCCGGGAGCATCGGGTATCGGTTCGTGAAGTTGCTGGCTGGAACGGCATGGCCCCCGGCGACCCACTGATTCCCGGAAAGCAACTGGTGATCTGGTCCAAGGCCGCCAAACCTACCCAGGTGGCATCGACCAGTGCCCGCGGCAACTCCATGGTTCGCAAAGTCGGTTACCGCGTACGTGAAGGCGACTCCCTCTGGACTATTGCCAGCCGTTTCTCGGTGGATGTGCGCGATATCGCTAGCTGGAATGACCTGAACACCAAGCGCTATCTTCAACCGGGACAAAGTCTGGTACTCTACGTTGACATACGGAACAGTCCCTGACCCCCATCGGTCCGGACTATCCGGTAACTTATAAGAATCAGATGGGTCATGATGACCCGGAGCGTGCCGCCCCTTTTCGCTGTTAAATAAGAGGGGCGTCAACTCTTAACTGACATTCCGGAACGCGCGAGACCTATGACCAGCAAACGGACAGCTTCATACCTGACGACGCTTCTAACCTCCATTACCTTGATGACCGGTGCAACCACCGGATTCGCGGAGGAGGCTCCGGCAGCCGAACCACGACATGGCATCGCCATGCACGGGGAAACCAGGTATCCCGCCAGCTTCGAGCACTTTGACTACGTAAATCCGGACGCTCCGAAGGGCGGAACAGTCAAGATGGCGGTCGTTGCCAACGGGTACGACTCCTTCAACCCGTTCGACATTCGCGGTATCGCTGCAGCAGGTATCAACACCTATCTGTATGACACCCTGATGGAATCGTCGGACGACGAGCCTTTTTCAGCCTACGGACTGATTGCAGAGTCCATCGAAACACCGGAAGACCGAAGCTATGTCACGTTTAACCTGCGCGACGAAGCCCGCTTCCACGATGGCCATCCAATTACGGCCGAGGACGTAAAGTTCTCTTTCGATATCCTGACCACCAAAGGCCATCCCTTCTTCCGCAATTACTACGCGGATGTGTCAAAAGTAACGGTTGAGAGCCCGGCACGCGTCCGGTTCGATTTCAGCGATACCACCAACCGGGAACTGCCTTTGATTCTCGGCCAGATGCCAATCCTCCCCGCCCACTACTGGGCCGATAGGGAATTTGGAAAAAACGGTCTGAATCCGCCCCTGGGTAGCGGCCCTTATCGAATTGGGGAATTCGAGGCCGGACGCTCCATTACCTATGAGCGGGTGGAAGACTACTGGGCCAAAGACCTGGGAGTTCGAAAGGGCCGTTTCAACTTTGACCAGGTTCAGTACGACTACTACACGGACGATACTGTTGCCCTGGAGGCCTTCAAGGCAGGAAACTTCGATTACCGCATCGAAACCTCCGCCAAGAACTGGGCCACCGCCTATAGCGGCCCGAAGTTTACCGATGGCCAGATCATAGCCGAAGCCATCGAACATCACCGCCCCACCGGCATGCAGGCATTCGTCTTCAACACCCGAAAGAAAATGTTCAGTGACTCCCGGGTACGTCAGGCGCTTGCCTATGGCTTCGACTTCGAATGGGCCAACAAGAACCTCTTCTACGGCCAGTACACCCGTACCGACAGTTATTTCGAGAACAGCGACCTGGCGTCATCCGGCCTGCCGGAAGGGCGGGAGCTGGAAATCCTCAACCAGTTCCGGGAACAGCTACCGGAAGAGGTGTTCACGGAAGCCTACGCTCCACCTGAAACCGATGGCCAGCAGGGGTTGAGAAAGAACCTCCGCACGGCAATGGAACTGCTCAAGTCTGCCGGTTACGAGATCAAGAACCGTAAAATGGTCAATGTGGAGACTGGCGAACCACTGGCCTTTGAAATACTGCTCTTCCAGAAGAGCTTTGAGCGAGTCGTGCTGCCATTCAAGAACAATCTGCAGAAGCTGGGCATCGATGTGACTGTCCGGCTCGTGGACAGCAACCAGTACATTCAACGGGTGCGTGAGTTCGACTTCGACATGATTACCCAGGTTATGCCTCAGTCGGACTCGCCCGGAAATGAACAACGGGAGTACTGGCACTCCTCCAACGTGGATGCAAACGGCTCCCGAAACTATATGGGCATTGCTGACCCTGTGGTGGACAGCCTGGTGAACATGGTCATTCAGGCACCCGACCGCGAGGAACTGGTTCAACGGGTGCACGCCCTCGACCGGGTTCTGCTCCACGGCCACTACGTTATTCCCCACTGGCACCTGGCTCAGGACCGGGTGGCGTACTGGAGCCATTTGCAACGACCTGAAGAAACACCGAAAAACGGGTCAGACCTGAATAACTGGTGGATTAGTCGCTGAGCCACTTACCTTGACCCAAGCTGTAACGTAAGGAACGCGCCGCCAGATGGGCATCTACATACTCCGACGGCTTGCTTTGATTATCCCGACGCTGATCGGGATCATGCTGCTGAACTTCGTAATTGTTCAGGCCGCCCCCGGCGGTCCTGTTGAGCAGTTGATTGCTGAAATGGAGGGGCATGGTGGCAGTGCCCTCGCCCGGGCTTCCGGCGGTGATGGCGGCGGGGAAGTCTCCAGTGGATCAAGCGACAGCCGGGGTGCACGGGGCATTCCCGATGAGTTGCTCAGGGAAATCGAAACCATGTACGGTTTCGACAAGCCCGCCCACGAGCGTTTTTTCAAGATGCTCGGAGATTACGCCACCTTTGATTTCGGTGATTCCTTTTTTCGCGAGAAAAGCGTCATTGATCTGATCATCGACAAGATGCCCGTGTCCATTTCCCTAGGTCTCTGGTCCACCCTGATTATCTACCTGATCTCCATACCCCTGGGCATCCGCAAGGCCGTCACCGACGGTTCCCGCTTTGATGTCTGGACCAGTTCTGCGATTGTGATCGGGTACGCGATCCCCGGCTTCCTGTTTGCGATTCTCCTGATCGTCCTGTTTGCCGGTGGCAGCTATTTCGACTGGTTCCCGCTGCGGGGCCTCACCTCCTCCAACTTTGATGAAATGACCTGGTATGAACAGGTGGCCGACTATTTCTGGCACCTGGCCCTGCCCGTCACCGCCAACGTCATAGGCGGTTTCGCGACCCTGACCCTGCTCACCAAGAACTCGTTTCTCGACGAAATCAGCAAGCAATATGTGGTGACAGCGCGGGCCAAGGGTCTGGACGACAAGCAGGTACTCTACGGTCACGTGTTCCGTAACGCCATGTTGATTGTGATTGCCAGTCTGCCGGGTGTGCTGGTGTCCCTGTTCTTCACCGGCTCTCTCCTTATAGAGGTCATTTTCTCGCTGGACGGGCTTGGCCTGCTGGGCTTTGAGGCGGCGCTGAATCGGGACTACCCGGTTATTTTCGGCACTCTCTACATTTTCACCCTGATGGGGCTGGTGCTGAAGCTGATCAGCGACATCACGTACGTGCTGGTGGACCCCCGCATCGACTTTGAAAGCCGAGAGAGCGCATAACCATGGCGTCACTCTCCCCCATCCAGCAGCGGCGCCTGCGGAACTTCAAAGCCAATCGGCGGGGTTACTGGTCTCTCTGGGTGTTTCTCGCTCTCTTCGGCTTATCCCTGTGTGCGGAGCTGATTGCCAATGACTCCCCGCTCGTGGTGTCTTACAACGGAGACTGGTATTTCCCGGTGATCGAAACCGTTCCCGAAGAAACCTTTGGCGGTTTCCTGCCGACCGAAGCGGATTATCGGGATCCCTTCATCGCGGATGAAATCAAGGCCAATGGCTGGATGATCTGGCCGCCCATTCGTTTCAGTTACAACACCATCAACTATGATCTTGAGGTGCCCTCGCCAGCGCCCCCGAGCGGGGAAAACTGGCTGGGAACCGACGATCAGGGACGGGACGTCGCCGCCCGCGTCATCTATGGATTCCGCATTTCCGTCCTGTTCGGCCTGACGCTGACCATCGCCAGCACCCTTGTCGGTGTGGCCGTTGGCGCAATTCAGGGCTACTACGGCGGTAAAATCGACTTGCTGGGCCAGCGGTTCATCGAAATCTGGTCGGGCCTGCCCGTGCTTTACCTTCTGATCATCCTTTCCAGTATTGTGCAGCCGAATTTCTGGTGGCTGCTCGGCATCATGCTGCTGTTCAGCTGGATGGGACTGGTAGACGTGGTTCGTGCCGAGTTCCTGCGAGCACGGAATTTTGAGTACGTGAAAGCCGCCCGCGCCTTAGGCCTTGATAACCGGATGATCATGTTCCGGCATATCCTGCCCAATGCCATGGTAGCGACGTTGACCTTCCTGCCATTTATCCTCACCGGCGCCATCACCGGGCTGACATCCCTGGATTTTCTCGGCTTCGGTTTGCCATCAGGCTCCCCTTCCCTTGGCGAGCTGATTGCTCAGGGCAAGGCGAATCTCCACGCTCCGTGGCTTGGCATTTCCGCGTTCGTGTCTCTGTCCGTGATGCTGACCTTGCTGGTGTTTGTCGGCGAAGCCGTCCGGGATGCCTTTGATCCGAGAAAGAGCTGATATGAGCAATCTGCTGGAAATTTCCGATCTCTCAATCTGTTTCGATAACGGGCCTCGTGTAGTTGACTCCCTGTCACTCGACATCCGTCGAGGCGAAACTGTTGCTCTTGTAGGCGAAAGTGGCTCCGGCAAATCCATCTCTGCCCTGTCCGTACTTCGACTGCTGGACGAACGCCATGCCAGCTACCCCACCGGAACCATCCATTACCGGGGCGAAGACATGCTCAAAGCCTCGGATAAGCGTCTTCGCCAGATCCGGGGCCGCCAAATCAGCATGATCTTCCAGGAGCCCATGACCTCGCTAAATCCACTGCACACGGTGGAAAGACAGATTGGCGAGATTCTGGAACTTCACAAAGGGCTAAGAAACTCTCAGGCCCGAAAGCGAACGCTGGAACTCCTGAATCTGGTCGGTATCCATGATCCGGAGAGCCGCTTGGGAAGTTATCCTCACCAGCTGTCAGGAGGCCAGAAGCAACGGGTTATGATCGCGATGGCATTGGCCAACGAGCCGGAATTGCTCATCGCGGACGAACCAACCACTGCCTTGGATGTCACGGTTCAAAAACAAGTGCTGGAGTTGCTCAGGGATTTGCAGCAGAAGCTGGGCATGGCGATTCTGCTGATTACCCACGATCTCACCATTGTGCACCGCTATGCCGACCGCGTAGCTGTCATGGAACGCGGGAAGCTGGTGGAAGAAGCAGAGACTGAAACCCTGTTTGCCAGTCCCCAGCACCCTTATACCCAAATGCTGCTCAACGCCGAGCCGCCCACCGAACCGCCAAAAAAATCCGCTCCGGGTGGCGAGTTGCTGGATGTGCACCAACTGGATGTGCGTTTCCCCACCAAGAAATCCCTGCTAGGCAAGGTGAAGGCCTACTTCCACGCCGTGCAAAGTGCCAACTTCAGTCTCGAGCGCGGGGAAACACTGGGCATTGTGGGTGAAAGTGGCAGCGGCAAAACCACGATTGGCCATGCCCTGCTCAAGCTCATCAACAGCACCGGAGAGATTCGTCTGGATGGCAAGCAACTTGGTCCCTTATCCCAAAGTGAGTTCCGTCCCTGGCGAAAACGTATTCAGATCGTGTTTCAGGATCCGTTCGGTAGCCTGAGCCCTCGCATGTCGATCGCTGAAATTGTCGGTGAAGGCCTGGAAATCCATGATCCGGACAATAAGGCCGACCACGAGGCGCGGGTTATTCGAGCTCTCCAGGACGTGGGGCTCGACCCCGATGCCCGCCATCGCTATCCCCACGAGTTCTCCGGCGGGCAGCGTCAACGCATCGCCATTGCCCGGGCCCTGGTTCTGCAACCAGACCTGATTATCCTCGACGAGCCTACCTCCGCTCTTGACCGAACGGTGCAGAAACAGGTGGTTGAACTGCTCAGGGATATTCAGGGTCGCTATGGTCTAAGCTATATATTCATCAGTCACGACCTTGCAGTCGTTCGTGCGCTCAGCCACAAGTTGTTGGTGTTAAAGCACGGCGAAATCGTCGAGTACGGCAGTGCCCACGACATTTTCGAGTCACCGAAGCAAGCCTATACCCGGGAACTGCTGAACGCCGCGTTCTTCTACCAGACGCCTTCTACGACCAATTGAGCGTTACCCCGTCTTCACAGGTTCGGGGATAATGCAGCAAATTCAGTCATGCATGGAGATTTACCCATGGGAATACTCAGCGGCAAACGCGCCCTGATCGTCGGCGTTGCCAGCAAGCTTTCCATCGCCTACGGCATTGCCGAAGCCTTCGCCCGCGAGGGCGCCGAGCTGGCCTTTACCTATCAGAACGACAAGCTTAAGCCACGGGTGGAGAAATTCGCCGAGCAATGGGGAAGCCAGCTTACCTTCCCGTGCGACGTTGCCTCCGACGAAGAGATTGAGCAGGTGTTTGCAGAGCTTGGCAAGCACTGGGACAACGTAGACATCATCGTTCACGCGGTTGGTTTTGCCCCTGCCCATGAACTGGATGGCAACTACGTGGACGTAACTACACGGGAAGGCTTCCAGATTGCCCACGACATCAGCTCCTACAGTTTCGTTGCCCTGGCCAAGGCAGCTCGACCGATGCTGCACGAAGGCAGTGCCCTGCTCACCCTGAGCTACCTGGGTGCCGAACGGGTGCTACAGAACTACAACGTCATGGGGCTGGCCAAGGCATCACTGGAAGCCAACGTGCGCTATATGGCTGCCAGTCTGGGCAAGGACGGCATCCGTGTGAATGGTATTTCCGCCGGCCCGATCAAGACCCTGGCCGCGTCCGGTATTCGGAGCTTCCGCAAAATGCTGGCGGAAAACGCCAAGCGCGCGCCCCTTCGCCGTAACGTGACCACCGAAGAAGTGGGCAATGCAGCCGCCTTCCTGTCCTCGGACATGTCCAGCGGTATCACTGGTGAAATCATGTATGTCGACGCGGGATTCAATATTACCGGCATGGGTGAGCTCGACGAATAGCCTGTCGCGTTCGTCCGCCGTCAAAAAAAGCCGGGTATTAACCCGGCTTTTTTACTTCGCCACTCAACTGGCCCGCTCTCACAGGGCCCGCGGACTAATTTGGGGTTGTTTTGTACTGTGTCCGCATAGTGAGACGTGTCCCGGCGCCGCCTCCAGCAAATCACTTCTGTTCAAGCCCCGCTTGAGCTTGGCTTACAGGCGCCCGACCAGTTTCAACAAAACAGGTTTGGCAGATCAACAGCGATGACCGTCAGTCATTGATACCACCGGTCCCAGACGTACCCGCGGTCTATAGACTGCGAGTAAGGTGCCAACCAGAGAGCATCTTCGGTCAAGCGCCCAATAGGATTAATACACCTAGGACCGGCGTAATCTCTTTGTTTTGCGCCACTCAGCCCTTCGGTCAGGAAGCGTTGAAAAGCCCCATAAAATAACGCAGTATAACCATCACTTCGGTCGTTACCTCAGACAAAGACCGCGGACAATTGTGACAATCGGCAACCCAGTAAATCTGTGTTTTCAATCGGGTTGCAATGATCGGAATCGGGGATAACAAACAAGATGTCAGGCAAGAAACTGGAAAACCTGAATGTGGCCAGCCAGGAACCGCTGATTACTCCGGAAGCTCTGAAAAAGGAACTGCCACTTTCAGAAAAAGCCGCGGAAAACGTAGCCAAGGGCCGTCAGGCGATTTACGACATTATGGACGGCAAAGACCACCGCCTGTTTCTCGTGGTTGGCCCCTGCTCCATTCACGACGTTGAAGCGGCGATGGATTACGCTCGCCGCCTGAAAAAACTCGCGGACGAGGTCAGCGATACCCTGCTCATCGTTATGCGCGTCTACTTTGAAAAGCCACGAACCACTGTTGGCTGGAAGGGGCTCATCAACGACCCGCATCTGAATGACACCTTCGATATCGAACAGGGTCTTCATATCGGTCGTCGCCTGCTGATCGACATCAACGAACTTGGCCTGCCGGTAGCTACCGAAGCTCTGGATCCGATTTCCCCGCAGTATCTGCAAGACACCGTTGCCTGGTCTGCCATTGGTGCCCGGACCACCGAATCCCAGACGCACCGTGAAATGAGCAGCGGCCTGTCCATGGCTATTGGCTTCAAGAACGGTACAGACGGAAGCCTCGATGTCGCAGTGAATGCCATGAAGTCGGTGTCTCATCCCCATAGTTTCCTGGGCATTGACCAGCAGGGCAAAGCCTCCATTGTGCGCACCAAGGGCAACAACTATGGCCATGTGGTTTTGCGTGGCGGTGGTGGCAAACCCAACTACGATTCCGTCAGTGTTGCCCTGTGTGAGCAGGCTCTGGACAAAGCCGGCTTGCGTAAATCCATTATGGTCGACTGCAGCCACGCGAACTCGAATAAGGACCCGGCGCTGCAACCACTGGTTATGCAGGACGTCAGCCATCAGATTCTGGAGGGCAACAACTCCATTCAGAGCCTGATGATTGAAAGCAACATCAACTGGGGCAACCAGTCGATTCCTGAAAACCTGGCTGACCTGAAGTACGGTGTCTCGGTGACCGACGCCTGCATTGATTGGCCGACGACCGAGAAAGCGGTTCACGATATGCGTGACAAGCTTAAGGACGCTCTTCCCAAGCGCAACATCGGCTGAGCAATCCGGCCAGCCTGGCTAACAGGCGAAGGGAGAGACTGAACAAAAAAGAGAGCCATCTGGCTCTCTTTTTTCATATTTTTTCACTGCCTTGAGCCTGCCCCGCCCTTAACCCGGTTTCGATTCCGAGAGCTCTGGCATAGCGCCAACCCAATCCAGCTTGCTTCGCAGTGACACCACGTTGCCGATAATCACCAGCGTCGGCGGCTGAACCTGATGCGCTTTGACCCGCTCGACAATCGTATCCAGCGTCCCGGTAACCACCACCTGGTCCGGGTTGGTGCCCTTGGAGACAAGGGCAACGGGCATGTCTGGCGCCATCCCGTGCCCCATCAGCTGCTTGCAGATAATCGGCAACCCCACCAACCCCATGTAAAACACCAGGGTCTGGTTGTTCTGAACAAAATCTTTCCAGGGCAGATCGCAGGTATCGTTTTTCAGGTGACCGGTGACGAACCGAACTGACTGTGCATGGTCCCGGTGGGTCAACGGAATGCCCGCATAGGCCGCACAACCTGATGCAGCGGTGATACCCGGCACCACTTGAAAGCGCACGCCAGCCGCCGCCAGCGTTTCAATTTCCTCGCCGCCACGACCAAAGATAAAAGGATCCCCGCCCTTCAGGCGAACGACCTTCAGTCCTTCCCGAGCGAGATCCACCAGGCGTTGATTGATTTGATCCTGAGGAAGCGCGTGGTTAGCGCGCTGCTTGCCAACATGGACCCGCCTGGCCGTCTCAGGGATCAGAGCGAGGATTTCCGGAGACACCAGGCGATCATAGAGCACCACCTCGGCCGAGGTTATCAGCCGCCAGGCCTTGATGGTCAGGAGGTCGGGATCTCCCGGTCCTGCCCCAACGAGCGCCACCTCACCGGCGGAACTGTTGGGGTTATCCGTAACCGGGTTGCTACGATAACGCGCGGGCCCTGGCGCTACGCCCATAGTCTTCCTTGGTACAAATCCCTGCCGATCGTTCATTGAATTCGGTCCATGCCTCCCATGTACGGCTTCAGTACCTCGGGAACGATAATGCTGCCATCGTTCTGCTGATAGTTTTCCATGACCGCAATCAATGCTCGACCCACCGCCAGGCCGGAACCATTCAGGGTATGCACGGGTTCGGGCTTTCCGGTTTCCGGGTTACGCCAACGCGCATGCATCCGGCGCGCCTGAAAATCACGGGTATTGGAGCACGAGGAGATCTCCCGATACTTGCCCTGGCCCGGCAGCCACACTTCAAGGTCGTAGGTTTTGGCCGCTGAGAAGCCCATATCGCCACCACACAAAGTGACCACCCGATATGGGAGTTCAAGGAGCTGAAGCACTTTTTCTGCGTGGCCGGTCAGAGCTTCCAGGGCAGCCTCGGATTCCTCGGGGCGAACCACATGAATCAGCTCGACCTTGTCAAACTGGTGCTGGCGAATCATGCCTCGGGTATCCCGGCCGTATGACCCCGCCTCACTGCGAAAACATGGGGTGTGGCAGACCATCTGCAGCGGTAGCTCTTTGGCATCCAGAATCGTGTTGGACACCAGGTTGGTTGCCGGTACCTCGGCCGTGGGTATCAGATAGAGAGGATTTTCACCCTCCATCTTGAACAGATCTTCCTCGAATTTCGGCAGCTGGCCGGTGCCATACAGGGTTTCGGCATTCACCAGATACGGAACGTAGGCCTCCATATAGCCATGCTCGCTGGTATGCAGGTCGAGCATGAACTGGGCCAGTGCACGATGCAAACGGGCAACTCCGCCCCGCATCACCGCAAAGCGGGAGTGCGCCAGTCGGCTTGCGGTTTCAAAATCCAGGCCTTTGAGTTCTTCGCCCAGTGCAACGTGATCCTTGGGCTCGAAATCAAAGGTCTTCGGAGTGCCCCAGGTGCGGATCTCGACGTTGTCGTCCTCGCTGTCGCCTTCAGGAACGTCCTCATCCGGCAGGTTCGGAATGCCCGCCAGGAAAGCATTGAGTTCTTCCTGCAACCCTCGCAGTTCATCTTCAGCTTCCGAACGCTGTTTCTTCAGGCTCTCCACTTCGTCCAGCAACGGCTGGATATCCTCGCCTGCCGCCTTCGCCTTACCAATCGACTTACTGCGCTTGTTCTGCTCGCTCTGCAAAGTTTCGGTGCGCACCTGAAGGGCACGGCGGCGTTCTTCAAGCTGCTCGAAGGCGGCGGTATCAAAAGCGTAGTTTTTGACAGCCAACCGACGGGCGATCTCTTCAGTCTGGGTACGGACACGTTTTGGATCGAGCATGGTTATCCTGAATCTTAACGTTTGCGTTGTAGGAAAAATGACAGGCCATTATACCTGCACTGAAACTGGTGGCTACCGCGAGGTCAGGGGTAGCGTTTACGAGGACTATCACTGTTCCATCGATCGAGCCGCTGGCGCTTTTCCGCCAGCTTGATTTCCAGGCCACGGGGAACGGGCTCGTAATAACGACGCTGGTGAATGGCTTCCGGCAAATAGGACTCACCGGCTGCGAATGCTTCCGGCTCATCGTGAGCGTACCGATAGTCATCACCATGACCCATCGACTTGAGCAGTTTGGTAGGCGCATTTCTTAGATGAACAGGCACTTCGTAGTCGGGATCCTTGCGGATATCGGCCATGCATTGGTTATAGGCTGAATAGACCGCGTTACTCTTGGGCGATAACGCCAGATACGTTACCGCCTGGGCCAGAGCCAACTCGCCTTCGGGAGAGCCAAGGCGCTCCTGGGCATCCCAGGCATCCATGGCAATACGAAGGGCGCGAGGGTCCGCATTGCCGATGTCTTCACTGGCAATACGCACCAGACGACGAGCGACATACAGAGGATCGCAGCCGCCGTCGAGCATCCGGCACAGCCAGTACAGGGAACCGTCCGGATCCGAGCCCCTTACAGATTTGTGAAGGGCCGAAATCTGGTCATAGAAAACATCGCCGCCTTTATCAAAACGGCGGAGACTGGTCTGCAGAACCTGTTCCAGATGAGCCGCCGTGATTCGGTCCTGCCCCTCTTCGTCAGGCTCCGCCAGATCCGCAGCCACCTCCAGGATATTCAGAGCCCTGCGGGCATCCCCCCCTGAGGCGGCCGCCATCAAACTCCGGACATCAGCCGCGACTGCCAAGCGACCGTTGAAACCCTGTTCTGCACTCAACGCCCGGTCGAGCAGATCAACAACATCATTTTCTTCGAGATTCTTGAGGACATAGACCCGCGTTCGTGACAGCAGTGCGCTGTTCAGTTCAAAGGAAGGATTCTCGGTGGTTGCGCCAACGAAGATAAAGGTGCCGTCTTCAATATGGGGAAGGAATGCATCTTGCTGGCTCTTGTTAAAGCGATGGACCTCGTCAACAAAAAGCAGCGTGTCACGACCCTGCCCCTGTTTTCGGTCCCGTGCCCGTTCAACGGCCGCACGAATGTCCTTGACACCACTCAGGACCGCCGAAATCGTTTCGAAGCTGAGGTCACTCAGGTTCGCCAGAAGTTTGGCAAAGGTGGTTTTACCGACTCCAGGTGGGCCCCAGAGAATCATCGAATGAAGCTGACCCTGCTCCACCGCACGGCGCAGTGGTTTGCCCGGGCCCACCAGATGTTTCTGGCCGACGTAATCTTCCAGCCGGGTTGGACGCATCCGGTCCGCCAGCGGACGGAACCCGGAGGATTCCGCGAACAGGCTGTCCTGCATCAGGCGCCATCCCGGATTACGTCAACGTCCTCCGGATAAGTCAGGGAGAATGCGCTGTTATCGATGTCTTCATTCAGACGAATATCGTCAAAGCTCAGTATGCTGACCTGGGCCAGCGAATCCAGCATGCGCATCTCCCTGAGTTCGCCGTCAACGAACGACAGACGAAGGGAAACGAACAGGGAATCCGGATTGCGGGGTTCCAGCATATATTCCTGCCGGCTTTCCCCAACGGCACGATGGGAAACCGTGTAGGTTTGCTCAAGGTCATCCACTTCACCACTCAGCAGCAGCGCCGGTGTGGTCTGGACCCGCTCATCGAGGTTATGAATGGTCACCTGCTCAAGATCAGGGTCGTACACCTCTACGGTTTCGCCATTGCTGACAATAAACTGCGACAAGGGGGCACTGGTTTCCCAGTAGAATAGCCCCGGCCGCTTGGCCTTGAGCTTGCCACGAGTTTCCTGAACGGCATTGCCATACTCATCCGCCACAATCTGGATAAAGCTGGCCTGGTAGGATTCGTATCCCTTGAGCAACGCGGCCAGATCTTCGGCCGCTTCGGCGTTTTGGACGGAGCTTTCTTCTGCCCCGGCAACGAAGGTCTGCATGGCGAGGGCCGCAACCATCACCCATTTGAACCATCGATTCTGTGCCATATGCAATGCTCCTAGTCTCTGGGTGGTGGGGGTGCCAGAACTTCGCGCCCGCCATTGTGGCCAGCTGCGCTTACGACACCCGATGCCTCCATGGCCTCTACCAGGTTCGCGGCCCGGTTGTAGCCAATCTTGAACTTCCGCTGAACGGAGGAGATGGAAACCCTGCGGCTTTCGGTTACAAACGCCACGGCCTCGTCGTACAGGGAATCACCTTCGTTGTCTCCGCCCTCGGTAAGCGTGGGAACACCTGGCAGGTTTTCACCTTCAGCCCCGTTGAGTACCTCGTCCACATAAATCGGTTCGCCCCGCGCTTTCCAGGCACTCACAACCCGGTGAACTTCATCATCATCGACGAAGGCACCGTGTACCCGCACCGGAAGACCGGTACCCGGCGGCAGGTACAGCATGTCACCGTGACCAAGGAGTTGCTCCGCCCCACCCTGATCCAGAACGGTACGGGAATCAATCTTGGACGACACCTGGAACGACATCCGGGTCGGAATGTTGGCCTTTATCAGACCGGTAATGACGTCCACGGACGGGCGCTGTGTCGCCAGCACCAGGTGGATACCTGCTGCACGTGCCTTTTGAGCAATACGAGCGATCAGTTCTTCAACCTTCTTGCCGACGATCATCATCATGTCGGCGAACTCATCAATCACCACCACGATGAACGGCAGGGTTTCCAGTTCCGGACGCTCCTGTTCATCGTTCGCCAGATACTCATCGGGTTTCCAGAGCGGATCCAGAAGCGGCTCACCGGCGGCGATCGCATCCTTAACCTTGCGGTTGTAACCGGCGATGTTGCGGACGCCGAGATTGGCCATCAACCGGTAGCGTCGTTCCATCTCTGCCACACACCAGCGAAGCGCGTTGGCCGCTTCCTTCATGTCAGTCACAACCGGTGCAAGCAGGTGTGGGATACCGTCGTAGATGCTCAGTTCCAGCATCTTGGGATCCACCATGATGAAACGAACTTCTTCCGGGGTCGCCTTGAGCAGCATACTCAACAGCATGGCGTTAACCCCAACGGACTTACCGGAGCCCGTGGTACCGGCCACCAGAAGGTGTGGCATCTTGGCGAGGTTCGCGACCATGGGGTTACCGCCGATGTCGTTACCCAGTGCCAGAGTCAACGGTGAGGAAGACTCTTCGAATACCGGGGCGCCCAGCACTTCACTCAGGCGCACAATTTCCCGCTCCTCGTTGGGTATCTCGATACCGACGACGGATTTACCAGGAATAACTTCCACAACCCGCACGCTCAACACCGCCAGCGAGCGGGCAAGGTCCTTCGCCAGGTTGGAAATCTTGCTGACCTTCACGCCGGCAGCCGGTTTGATTTCAAACCGGGTAATCACCGGGCCGGGATTGACCTCGACCACTTCCACGGAAACCCCGAAGTCCGCCAGTTTTTCTTCCAGCAGACGGGACATGTGCTCCAGTGACTCTTCCGAATAGCCCTTTTCCTGATGCTCCTCAGGGGGATCCAACAAGGAAATTGGCGGCACGGGGCTTTCGATATCTTCAAGCAGGGAACCCTGCTGGTTGTTATCGGCGCCACCCTGCGCTCCCTTGGGCACCTGTTCTTCTTTCTTGAACGGCGAGATTTTCACCGAACGGGCTGGCGTGTGAGCGGGAACTGGCTCTGCCTCAACCGCTTTTTGCTTAGCCTTGGAATGCTTTTCTGGCGCCGGTTCGCCTCTAGAGCTGAAACTCTCGAACTCAACCGGTTCGACACTCAGCCCCGGAGGAATGCCCTCAAACCCGGGTTCTTTGCGTTCGATAACCTTATCTGCACGCCTGTCTCGGGTCTTTTTGCCACCGCCGGTTAGCTTCTGCCACCATCCGGTCTTACCTTCGCCAGTCCCCCCTTCGGAGTCGATACCCTCAGCTGTACTGGAGACTACTCGATCCTGAACGACAGGAGGCTCCGGTGTTTTAAGAGCCTTTTTCGCCTGTTTCGCCTGCTTTTTCTCGTCGGCTCTCCGCTGCTTCGCTTCGGCCTTCTCCTTCGCCGCCGCTTTCTTCTCCGGATCAGAAGCGAAGGCGGATTTCAGGGAATCAAACAACCGGATCATCAGCCCGCCAATCTGATCCATAAGCCTGAACCAGGACAAACCGGTCGTTACGGTAAGTGCGAACAGGAAAATGGCAATCAGTAGCAGTGTGGTCGCCGGCAAATTGAAGAAGCGGACCATGGCTTCCGATACTGTGGTGCCCAGAACGCCGCCCGAGGAAGCTCCCAGGCCGAACACGGAATACAGGGACAGCAAACTGGCCGCCGACAGCAAGATAAGGAGGAATCCGCCAAACTGCATCATCACCAGAGGCCAGTGAAGCTCCAACGGCTCGTTCCTTCTGCGGATAAGGATCACTGCGTAACCCGCGATCATAACAGGGAACAGGAACGCCACCTGGCCAAAGAAATCGATGAACAGACTGGCCAGCCAGGCTCCAGTTCGGCCGGCATGATTGGTCACTGACGTATCATGGCCGATGCTGGCCCAGCCAGGGTCGGTCGGACTGTAGGTAACCAGAGCCATGGCCAGGTAGATGGCCAGCGCAATAAGGGCGATTACCGCACCCTCCCGGGCCCCCTGGGTAACCAGGCGCCGGAAACGCTGCTGTTTATCGGTCAATTCCTTTGGGGCGCGCTTTGCTTTTACGGATTCGGCCATGCAATTCTGCTATTTTTATTTATTGGTTCTGAAGGGCCTGAAACCCCCGGGCAAGGTCGGTCTTCAGGTCTTCGACTGCTTCCACACCCACTGAGATCCTTATCAGGTTTTCAGTGATGCCCGCGGCGCTTTTGTCTTCAGGAGACAAGCGTCCGTGGGTCGTTGTGGCCGGGTGAGTAATCGTCGTTTTGACATCGCCCAGATTGGCGGTGATTGAGACCATTCGGGTGGCGTCGATGAAGCTCCAGGCTTCCTCCCGGCCACCTTCTACCCGGAACGACAGAACCCCCCCAAACCCACTCTGCTGGCGCTTTGCCAGTTCATGCTGCGGATGCTCAGGCAAACCGGCATAGAATACCGTCTCTACCTCAGGTTGTTGTTGCAGCCATTGAGCCAACTCTAATGCATTCTCACAGTGGGCTCGCATACGGATTGGTAAGGTTTCCAGGCCTTTATGGAACACCCAGGCGTTAAACGGGCTAAGGGTCGGCCCTGCGGAACGCAGGAAACCATAGACTTCCTCCATCAGTTTCTCGGGGCCAACGACCACGCCGCCAACGCACCGTCCCTGACCATCCAGGTACTTGGTCGCGGAATGAATAACCACATCGGCGCCGTGTTCCAGCGGCCTTTGCAACACCGGCGTACAAAAGCAGTTGTCAACGACCAGCAAAGCCTCGTGTGAATGCGCCAGGTCGGCCAGTGCACGAATATCCGCCACTTCGCAGAGCGGGTTGGAAGGTGTTTCAATAAACAGCATGCGGGTGTTCTCACCCACCGCACTTCGCCAGCCCTCGTCATCCGTCAGGCTCACAAACGACGTTTCCACTCCGAACTTGGCCAGGTATTTCTGGAACAGCACGTTGGTCGTACCAAACACTCCCCGGGAGCAAACCACATGGTCGCCGCTCTTGAGCAACGCCATACAGGTGCTCAGGATGGCCGCCATGCCCGATGCAGTGGCGACCGCACGCTCGCCACCTTCCATCGCGGCCATTCGTCGCTCAAATGACTGCACAGTGGGGTTGGTAAACCGGGAATAGATGTTTCCGGGCTCATCACCACCGAAACGGGCGGCCGCCTGAGCGGCGCTACCGTAGACAAAGCTGGATGTCGGGTAAATCGGGTCACTGTGCTCCAGTTCCCCGGTACGCATCTGCCCTGCCCTCACCGCGAGGGTATCGACGGACATACCCTCAAGATCCGATTCCGGGATCCAGACAGTTTCTTCGCGGCGAAAGGTCATGAACTGCTCCTGCTTATGTCTTATGTGTCTTGCGGTCTAGTCTTCGTCGTTATGTAGATCAATGATGCCGTTGTCAGCGGGATTGCCGCCTCCGGTACCTGATCGCTTGGTATCGTTGCGGGCGGCGTCGAGCTTGTCCAGATAAGCCTGATCAATATCGCCGGTCACGTAGTTGCCGGTGAATACCGAGCATTCCCAGCCTTCGATGTCGTCGTTCACATCACTGACACAGGTCACCAGATCCTCAAGATCCTGGTACAGCAGCCAGTCAGCGCCGATCATTTCACCCACCTCTTCGACCGTGCGGTCGTGCGCAATGAGTTCGTTGGCCGAGGGCATATCAATACCATACACGTTCGGATAGCGAACGGGGGGCGCGGCGGAAGCAAAGTACACTTTCCGGGCACCGGCATCCCGGGCCATCTGTACGATCTCCTTGCAGGTGGTGCCGCGAACTATGGAATCGTCCACCAGCATGACGTTCTTGTCCCGGAACTCGAGGTCGATCGGATTCAGTTTCTGACGCACCGACTTCTTGCGCATCTTCTGACCGGGCATGATGAACGTCCGGCCAATGTAGCGGTTCTTGATAAACCCTTCGCGGAACTTGACCCCAAGCCGGTGAGCCATCTGCATCGCAGAGGTACGGCTGGTATCCGGGATTGGCATGACCACATCAATGTCGTGATCCGGGAATTCGCGCAATACTTTATCAGCCAGGGTCTCGCCCATGCGCAGGCGCGCCTTGTAGACCGATACGCCATCCAGGATCGTATCCGGCCGGGCAAAGTACACATGCTCGAAAATACAGGGGTACAGGTGTGGATCCTGAGCGCACTGTTGGGTGTAGAGCGTGCCATCGGTCTCGATATACACCGCCTCACCAGGGGCAATGTCACGAACCAGGGTAAAGCCAGCAGCGTTCAGGGCCACACTCTCGGACGCGATCATGTATTCCTTGCGGCCATCCTCACTCTCCCGGACGCCATAACAGGCCGGACGAATTCCGTTCGGGTCGCGGAAACCGACAATGCCATAGCCCGTAATCATAGCAATCACCGCGTAAGCGCCCCGACAACGCTTATGAACAGCCTTGACCGCGGCAAAGATTTCATCCTTTGTCGGCGTCAGCTTGCCCAGTTTCTGCAATTCGTGAGCAAATACGTTGAGCAGAACTTCGGAGTCCGAATTGGTATTGATATGACGGAGGTCCGTACGGAAAAGGTCCTGGCTCAACTCGTCTGCGTTGGTGAGATTACCGTTATGGGCCAGGGTAATCCCGTAGGGGCTGTTCACATAAAACGGTTGGGCTTCTGCGGAGCTGGAGCTGCCGGCTGTCGGGTAGCGGACATGGCCGATACCAACATTACCAACCAGCCGGCGCATGTGTCGCGTATGGAACACATCGCGCACCAGACCATTGTCCTTACGCAGATGAAAGCGCTCATTCTGGAAGGTCACGATTCCCGCGGCATCCTGGCCCCGATGCTGAAGTACGGTCAGCGCATCATAAAGCGTCTGGTTGACGTTGGATGTACTGACGATGCCGACGATGCCACACATGGGTCAAACTGTCTCCGAGGGTTAAATTCTGAATATTAACTGGATGCAGATACAGGCTCTACACCTGTCTGCTCCTGAATGGAAGTTCCCGCATCCGTGCTATCTGGCGCGGGCCCCAGGAATCGCGCGAACTCGTCGCCCAGAGTCCGCCTGGACCAGTCCTCGACCACCGCCAGATGATTGATCATCACCGATTCCCGCCACCAGGTATCCTGCGCCAAGGGGGTGTAACGGGTAAATGCGATACCCACGATGACAACCACCACACCCCGGAGAAGCCCAAAGCCCATACCCAGCACCCGATCTGTTGCAGACAGGCCGGTCGCGCGAATCAGGTGGCCAATCATGTTGTTGATAATAGCGCCGACAATCAACGTACCAAAAAACAGAATGGCGAAGGCGGCGATCAGACGCACCAGTGGGGTTTCAACCGTGCTTTCAAGCAACATCTGCATCTGGGGATGAAAAGAGCGTGCCAGGATAAACGCACCCACCCAGGTAACCAGCGACAAGGCTTCCCGGACGAAACCTCGTTTGAGGCTAAACAGAGTGGATACTGCGATCAGGGTGATAATCACCCAATCAATCCAGATCAGAGTTTCCATGAACTACCCAATGGAACGAGAGGAAGCGCGAATTCTATCAGGAAACCGACCTTCGCCAAACCGCCAGCGCCGCCAAACCAACCGGTTTATTTGTCGCTGGTTGTAACCAGACTATTAAGGCTGAAGGACTCATCCAGGACGCGCTTTGCGGCCTCGGCACTGGCGCGGTCCGGGAAAGGACCACTGAACACCCGCGTCAGGGTGGCATCGCCGCGTTTGACCGCCTGTAGCTGGGAACCGTAACCCTTATCCCGAACCTGCTCGCTCAGGCGACGGGCGTTGTCTGCGTTGCCGAAACTGCCAAGCTGGACGACCCAGTCACCCGCTTCAATGTCTCGACCGGCATCGGGAGACGTTTCAGTGATTTCAGGCTCGACCTCGGCATCTTCGGGCGCTTGGCTTGATACCTCAGGAGCACTTTCTACCCTGGATTCGGCGACCGGCTCCGACTCCTGATCGACCTCAGGAACGCCCTCAAAGGGAGCCTGCTCCGTTTCGACAATTCGGTAATCCGGTTCAGGCTCATCATCGCTGGCAGCACTTGCACCACCGTCACCCTCAACACCGGTTGGCCCATCGACAGGCGCAACAATCGCATCGTCCTCCGGAACGGTCACTTCGGGAAACGGGGGTTCCTCAGGAATCTGAATGGAATTAGAAGTACGCTCCGAGTGCGGCTCATCAAATATCATGGGAACAAAGATGACCGCCAGGGACACCAGCACCAGTGCACCGACAATTCTTTGTTTCAGTCCATCCACAATCCCACACTCCTGTCTGAAAACCATTCTGCGTTTTTTATCGCAAAAGATACTAACCGCGATACTGACATAACACAAAGGCTGAAAGTTCGGGAGAACCACTCCCGGGCTTAAAGCCCAACTCTGCCCCAGGGTTCAGCCTTCGCTGACCTCACCAGACGACGCCGCAGACCCGAACTTCCCCAGCAAGCGCCCAATGGAGGTGCGCATATCCAGGCGATCAACCACCATGTCCACCGCACCATGACTCAGGAGCTGCTCGGCATCCCTCAGCTGTGCGTCTCCGTCCAGGGCCCCCTGCTCCATAAGCGCCAATGGCGCCATACTGACCCGTACTCCGGATTCGGCAATGTTGATATCACCAAGAACCGCAAGACTGGCCCAAACCTCTCCGGACACATGGTTGGCAAGAACGGAAATGTAGGGAACACCCTCCTGGTGGAGCTTCTCTATCGATGCAGCCGTCTTCGCCATCTGCATGAGGGAGCCCATACCCTCTTCTATCCTTGCCCCCTCGCTGGCCGTAAAACAGACGAGGGGAACCCGCATCTCCAGCGCGTAACGCGCTGCACGCGCAAACACCTCACCCGCTACCGCACCAAGTGTGCCACCCAAAAAACCATGCTCGAAAGCACAAGCGACCACCGGGTTACCAAGACAGGTTCCGCTCATGGCAAGTAAGGACTCCTGCTCGCCCGTCCTATCCTGGGCCAGGGCATGGTCATCGACATAGGAGCCCGGAAAGGCCACACAGCTCGAGGTCCCTTGTTGATCGAAAACGCTCAACTCGGAACGACCGTCCGGATCAAGAAACTCATCCAGCCGCTGCCGCGCTGTCGGGTGGGCAAGCAAGGCGCGAGCCTCGGCAACCGTAAAAAACGAGCCAAAAACAATAATGATGTCGTTGCTGCACGCCTCATCAAGAGCCGCACGTATTGCGTCGGATACCGTCTCGACCTTCTCAACACCGGTGAGCCCACATTGATGGGCCTGATCAAACAACTCGGCCGAAGACATCCCGCGGGGCACATCCAGGCCGGCCACCCACCACCTATCGGCCGCCGGCGCCATGGCGGCAAACACGCCTGCCACATCTTTGTCCGCCAGAGCAGCATATACCGCCAACACTCTGCATCCAGAATACTTACGGGCCAGCAACCGGCCCGCCAGCCAGCGCGCTGCATGGGGGTTGTGGCCAACATCAGCAAACACTGCGGGCCGCTCCCCCAACTGCTCGAAACGGCCGGGAACCTTCAGGCCAGCCAGAGTGCTTTCAACCATGCGCTCGCTGATGTCCGGCTCAAGGCGGCGCACCGCCACCACGGCCGCCGCCACACTTGACACGGGTAACGGACCATTTGGCAACGAAACTTGCCACCCCTTCTCGTCCAGCAAAATCTGCGGCGACAAATTGCCGGTAATCCCGCGGTCCTCATACAAGCAGTAATCACGGCCCACTAACGCCAGATCGACCTTCTGGGCCTCGGCTTGCTGCAGAATCGACTGGGGCGGATTGTCATCCGCGCACACGGCGAGGATACCCGGGCGAAGAATACCGGCCTTTTCGAAGCCGATGACCTCCCGGTTATCGCCAAGGAAGGCAACGTGGTCGATATCCACGGAAGTGATAACGGCAAGATCAGCGTCGAGCACGTTGACGGCATCCAGGCGCCCGCCAAGACCCACCTCAAGAATCCAGTCTTCAACACCTGCGGCGTCGAACACTACGAATGCCGCGAGGGTACCGAATTCGAAGTAACTCAGGGAAACGTTTCGACGAGCCTCTTCAACACGCTCGAATGCTGCAATCAGGCGACGATCTTCAACGTCACGTCCGTTAAGGCGGACCCGCTCGTTGTAGACCTGCAAATGGGGAGAGGTGTAGGCACCAACCTTACGACCACAGGAAAGGAGCAGCCGCTCTATGGATGCAACCGTGCTGCCCTTGCCATTAGTACCTGCCACCGTGATGATTCGTGCATCTGGCTTCCGCGGGAATAGTCGGCGCAACACCAGTAAAACACGGTCGAGGCCAAGATCTATCTCTTTGGGATGGATAGCTTCCAGATAGGTAAGCCACCGGTCGACAGTGGCGCCAGCCCCGGGCGGTTCCGGAGAGCTGGCATCACGCTCATTCCACCGCGCCATCAGATCCCGGCATTTCGCTGACTTCGAATTCAATTGGCTCTTCCGTGCCCGGTCGTTCTGCCGCGGTAAATTTGGCCAATAGATGCGCAATGCGCTCGCGCATCTGATGGCGGTGCAGAATCATATCGATGGCACCGTGCTCTACCAGAAACTCACTGCGCTGGAAGCCTTCCGGAAGCTTCTCTCTCACCGTCTGCTCAATCACCCGTGGACCAGCAAAGCCGATCAAAGAATTCGGCTCGGCAATATTGAGGTCACCAAGCATGGCAAGACTGGCGGATACGCCACCAAATACCGGGTCAGTCATCACCGACACGTATGGGATACCTTCCTGTTTCATGCGTTCCAACACAGCCGCCGTTTTCGACATCTGCATAAGAGACAGGATGGCTTCCTGCATGCGAGCGCCACCACTGGCAGAGAAACACACCAGGGGAATCCGCTCTTCCAGCGCAACGTTGGCAGCCTGGACGAATTTTTCGCCAACCACCTGCCCCATGGAACCACCCAGGAAGTTAAACTCAAAGGCACAGGCAACCAGTGGAACACCCATAGTCGCACCCTTCATCACCACAAGCGCGTCTTTTTCCCCGGTGGCCTTCTGTGCCTGGGACAACCGATCCTTGTAGCGCTTGCTGTCTTTGAATTTTAGGCGATCCCAGGGCTCCAGATCCGCTGCGATTTCCACACGGTCACCGGGATCGAGGAAAATATCGAGACGACGCCGCGCAGCGACCCTCAGGTGATGGTTACACTTGGGACAAACATCAAGGTTTTTCTCCAGCTCCGGCTTATAGAGAAAGGCGCCGCACTTGGGGCACTTTTTCCATAGCCCCTCCGGCACACCGGTTCGTTGCTTGGAGTCCGAGCGGATTTTGCTCGGCATGATTTTGTCCAGCCAGTTACTCATGATTTCATCCTGTCCTGTGATGCCGTCCAGCCTGAAGCACCAGGGCTCAGGAACTCAGGCTGTCCAGTGCTTCTCGCATCGGTTGCAGCAGATCTGTCAACGCGCGTTTAAGTTGCGCGGTATCTGCCTGATTTCTGGCAATTGTATCGACTAGGACGCTTCCAACAATTACACCATCGGATACCTGCCCTACCGCAGCGGCGGTTTCGGCGTCACGAATACCAAACCCAACACCCACAGGCAGGGCTGTCAGCTCGTGAATATGGCTTACACGCGACGCTACTTCCTCCACATTCAGTTTGGCAGCTCCTGTCACCCCCTTGAATGAAACATAGTACACATAGCCGGAAGAATACTCGCTGATGGCGCGGATCCGATCATCTGTCGTGGTCGGGGACAAAAGGAAAATGGCGTCCAGCCCGCGGTCAGTGAACAGTGGCGCAACCTCGTCTGCCTCCTCTGGAGGCAGGTCTACCGTCAAGACACCATCAACGCCCGCGTCGCGCGCGGCGTCTGCAAACGCCTCGTAACCCATTGCTTCCATGGGGTTGAGATACCCCATTAACACGATGGGCGTTTCAGAATCCCGGGATCGGAACGCCTTGACCATACCAAGAACCTGACGCAAAGAGGTGCCATGCTTGAGTGCCCGCTCGCAGGCCAGCTGAATGACCGGTCCGTCAGCCATGGGGTCGGAGAAAGGCACACCCAGTTCAATAATGTCAGCGCCAGCTTCAACCAGCGTGTGCATCAGTTCAACGGTTGTATCAGGGTGAGGATCACCCGCGGTGATATAGGGAATCAACGCCTTTCGACCTTGCCCCTTGAGCGTCTTCAGAACTCCTTCAATTCGGCTCATGCCAATGCTGCTCCTGTTACAACCTTAGATCTCGATGCCTTCCAATCGGGCAACCGTGTTGATGTCTTTGTCGCCCCGCCCCGATACATTGATCACAACGGTTTGATCCTTATCCATGGTGGCAGCTAGCTTGATGGCATAGGCAACCGCGTGAGCGGTTTCCAGGGCCGGCATGATGCCTTCAACTCGGGTCAGCTTTCGGAAGCCTTCCATTGCTTCATCATCGGTCACCGACACGTAGTTGGCACGACCGATATCCTTCAGCCAGCTGTGCTCCGGACCGACGCCAGGATAATCAAGGCCAGCGCTCACGGAATGGGTGCCCGCTATCTGGCCATTTTCGTCTTCCATCAGATAGGTGCGATTGCCGTGCAGAACGCCCGGGCGACCGGCACACAATGGCGCAGCGTGCTTGCCCGTCTCAATGCCAAGTCCCCCCGCTTCGACGCCGTACAACTCTACCGACTCATCAGCGAGGAATGGGTAGAACATACCGATGGCGTTCGAGCCACCGCCCACACACGCCACGAGCGCATCCGGGAGCTTGCCGGTTTTCTCCAGTGCCTGACGACGGGTTTCCCGGCCGATCACGGACTGGAAATCGCGAACCAGCAGAGGATATGGATGGGGCCCTGCCACAGTGCCAATGATGTAGAAAGTATCGTCCACATTGGTAACCCAGTCGCGCATGGCGTCGTTCATGGCATCTTTCAGGGTCTTGGTCCCACTCTCTACCGGATGCACCGTTGCACCCAGCAGCTTCATCCGGAACACGTTGAGCGATTGCCGCTGAACGTCTTCCGCACCCATAAACACATGACACTCAAGGCCCAACCGAGCACAGACAGTCGCGGTGGCAACACCATGCTGGCCTGCGCCGGTTTCGGCAATCACCCGTTTTTTACCGAGGAAACTCGCCAGCAGGGCCTGGCCAATCGTGTTGTTAACCTTGTGAGCACCGGTATGACAGAGGTCTTCCCGCTTCAGCCAGATCTGGGCGCCACCGGTTTCACGACTGAGGCGCTCGGCAAAATAAAGCGGCGTGGGCCGACCGACGTAATCCGCCAATTCCTTGTCGAATTGGGCCTGGAAATCAGGATCCTTTTTCAAGCGCTGGTACTCGTCTTCCAGCGTCATCAGCGAATCCATCAGTGTTTCGGAAACAAAGCGGCCACCAAAGGGTCCGAAGTGCCCCCTTGCATCCGGCAATGCACTCAGCATTTCTTCAGTCAGTTTTACAGACACGGCGAACCTCTTTCATGAAATTAAACATTTTGCTTCTGTCCTTGACGCCTTTTTGCTCCTCAACGCCGCCACTCACATCCACTGCCCACGGCTGGACCTGCTCAATGGCGCGAAATACGTTATCAGATGACAAACCGCCGGCCAATATCAACGGCATAGGACGCTTTTCAGGGATAAGTTGCCAGTTAAAGGACTGCCCTGTACCACCGTAACGGTCAGGGTCCCAGGCGTCTACCAGTAATCCACAGGCTTTTCGGTATTCCGTAAAAGCCCTTTCAATTTGCCCGAACTCACGGACACGAATAGCTTTGATCCACCGGCGACCAAACTGGTTACAGAACTCCGGGCTTTCATCCCCGTGAAACTGCAGAACATCCAACGGAACCCTATCCAGAACCGTTCGGACGAACCTGTCACTCGGATTCACGAACAGACCAACCAGCGTAACGAAGGCCGGCACTTCGGCGGCCAGCTCCGCCCCCCACTCGACGCTCACGGCTCTCGGACTGGGCTCGTAAAACACCAGGCCCAGCGCGTCCGCGCCGCTTGCCACGGCATCCCGTACATCCTCAGCCCGGGTCAAACCGCAAATTTTTGCCCTTGTCGTCATACGTCCTGTCTTTGCTTACGATGGATATGTGTTGGCTCGATGGGCCTGTTTTCCTCAGGCGTAAACCACGGCCGCAGAAAAGCCGGTCCACAGTCCGCCTCGGGGATTCCGCATTCGGCTGGGTAGCCCACATCAACCAGATACAACCCTTGCGCCGGGCCGGTGACACCCGCTTTCTTTCGGTCCCGGGTTGCCAGAACATCCGCTATCCAGTTAGCTGACTGCTCACCCGTACCAACCGCCATAAGAGCCCCTGCGATGTTTCTGACCATATGATGCAGGAAAGCGTTCGCCTGTACATCAATCACAACGAACTCGGCCTTGCGGGAGACGGAGATACGCTCGAGAAACCGTATCGGTGAGCGGGATTGACAGCCAGCTGCACGGAAAGCGGAAAAATCGTGCTCACCGACCAGAGCCTGAGCCGCCTGATGCATTTTGTGTTCATCCAGAGGGCGAAAGTTCCAGCTCACCTGGCCCCGGAGTATGCCTGGTCGAACCGCGTGGTTATAAATGACATAGCGGTAGCGGCGATACGTGGCAGAAAACCTCGCGTGAAAATCGGCTGCCCCGTTTCCCGCCCAATGCACGGCGATGTCGCTGGGCAAAGCGGTGTTGATCCCCATCACCCAGGAGCGCCGGTTCCGAATCGACGAGGTTTCGAAATGCACGATTTGGTGGCTGGCATGAACGCCCGCATCGGTTCGACCTGCGCACACCAGATCGACCGGGTGATTGGCAACTTTGGCCACCGCCTTGGCCAGTTCACCCTCAACGGAGCGAACTCCGGATTTCTGGAACTGCCAGCCATGGAAGTCACGACCATCGTATTCAAACGCGATGGCCACCCGACCATTGCCAATTGCATTATCCGTCGTGAGAGGTTGTGGTTCGAGAAACAAGCGCCATCCCGATTCTTTCTACTGACAAAAGAAAACGCCGGCTCACTCGGGAACAGTTCCCGGTGGCCGGCGCTCGTTACCTGATGTTTCGATTATAACGAATCAGGCCAGATTTTTAAGGAGATCCTGCGCTTCGGCTTTCTGCTCCTCATCTCCTTCCAGAGAGACCTCTTCGAGAATATCGCGAGCACCATCGGCATCGCCCATCTCGATATAGGCTCTGGCCAGATCCAGCTTGGTGGCTGCTTCATCCGTGCCTGCCAGGAAGTCAAAATCATCGTCCTCACCCAGATCGCCTTCGTCGATATCAACAGGCGCAGAGGGTTTTGACGCAGATTCGCCTTCAAGCACTTCAGACGTAACCGGAATTTCAGACTCCGCTGGCTCTTCAAGAGTGTCTAATGACCCCAGGTCCCCGAACTCCTCTACGGCCGCCACTTCTTCCTCTGGGCTACCAGTCTTCGAGGCGCCTTCCGGCTCCAGGGTATCCTCGAGACTCAGGTCTTCGCCCAGAGCTGGCGCGCCTGGTTCGTCGTCGTTGGCTGCGTCAGTAGTCTCTGAGAACTCCTCCATCAGGGCGAGATCTTCATCGGAAACGTCCAACTCCAGCTCGTCCAGACCGCCGTCTTCGGAAACCGATTCACCAGCTTCATCTTCTCCGGCTACTTTGTCGAGCTCCGCGTCGAGTTCATCAAGAAATGACTCATCGAGAGAATCCAGGTTGTCGACACCCTTCTCCTCGGAAGTTCTATTATCCCCCTCGACGACCTCTTCCTGAGCCTCTTCGAGATCAAAGTCGAGACTGTCCTCGAACGTTTCCAGCTCGGCCCCGGATTCATCCGATTCAGCCAGACCAGACTCTGGTTTCTCAGTGGTGTCACTCAGCGACTCTTCAAGATCGAAATCCAGAGAACCGGCATCTTCGTCGATTTCCAAAGACAGGGAATCAAGATCATCCTTCTCTTTTACCGGCTCCGACGGCTCTTTGGATTCCAGTGAGACGTCCGACAGATCAAATTCGATAGCATCATCTGCACGACTCTGATTTTCGCCCTCAGTCTCAAGCGTTGATGCTTCTTCAACATCACTCTTCGATTCTTCCGGCTCGTTCAGTTCAAAGTCGGCAAAATCGGTGTCGAATTCCGCAAACTCGTCTTCAACCTTTTCTTCTTTCTGCGCATCGTATTGATCGGCCAGCAGCTCATCAGAGAGGGTCGCATCGCTTTCGTTGTCCGATGCAAAGGAAAAGTCATGCTCTACTTGAGGTTCGGCTGTGCTGAAAGAATCAGAGCGCAGCTGAGATTCCAGATCGTCAATACTCGGTATCGACTCGGCGTCTTCCAATTTAGCGCGCAACTCGTTAGCGGTTGCCAGCGCCTGCTCGTCGTCGAGTGACTCGATTTCCGAGTATTGCTTATCAAACGACACCTGATTCTGGGTTTCTGCATAGATACCCAGCAACTTCAGCCGCAGATCGGTCCGGCTAGGCTCACGGGAAATTGCCTCCTCGAGAGTCTGGGCCGCCTGCTCATGGCGACCGAACGCGATGTAGTTATCGGCTTCAGCAATGGCGCTGTCCTTGTCGGACTCGAACGATTCGTCATCATCCAGAGTCAGTTCAAGATCATCACCCTCAGATTCGGACTCTTGATTCAACTGCTCGTAGAAAGCTTTCTCGCGGTTAGCGTTCCGACGCGCAACCACCAGAAGCAGAAGCAGCAACAGGATCAAACCACCACCGAGGGCCACCTGATACAAGAGGTTGCTACGGATGGTATCAATGATACCCGCAATCACCCCCTGCTCTGCGGCGGGCTGAGCGTCTGGTTGAGCAGGCTCAACATTCGCAGTAGCGGGGTGGAACTCTGGAGCGGCTTCTTCAGGCTGCGGCTGTTCAGTCGCCTGGACGCCCGCATTCTCAGCAACCTCGGAAGCATCAGAGCCTTCAACAACCTCAGGCTGTTCCACCTCAGTTTCACTACCGGCTTCAGTCATCACCGGATCAGCCTCAGCCGCTTCATCAGTTTGCTCAGCAGCCAGATCGACTTCAGAACCTTCCTGCTCAGCCAGCTCACCGGTAACAGGCTCAGAGGCTTCTTCGCTCTCGACCGCTGTTCCGCCAGCAATCGCGGAACCCTCTACGGCTGCTTCTGCTTCCGCATCGACCTCAGCATCAACACCTGCATCCGCAGCGGCTTCGCCATTAACGTCAGCTTCAGCGTCGGCTTCGCCCTCGCCAGACTCAGCGACGCCCTCTTCGCCGGAAGTTTGCACAGGTGAAGGCTCTTCACCTTCCTGGGCCATGCCCTGAATATCAGCCAACTGACTGTTTTTCAGCTCCAGCAAACGCTGCAGGGTTTCGATCTGACCTTCCAGATCCTGAACCCGACCAGAGAGCTCTTCGTTTTCGCGACGGGCGCTTTCAAGCTCTTCCATCGCTACAGCTGCACCCGCGTCTACGCCTCCTGGCAACTGACCATCGCCACCGGCAGACCCTCCCTCACTGGTTTCTCGGGAATCTGCGTCAGCAACCAGCAGCTTCAGTTCGTCGCCGCTAGCCTGGGCCTGAGTACCGGAAGCCTGGGCTACCTGCGTATCTGTTGCATCAACCGTACGCTGAGGAGACTGGAACTCACGATTCTGCTGGGCAACGATCCGCGTAGCTTCGGCACGAGAGCGGCTTTGGATCTGCTCAAGGGTCGGGACTCGCAGAACCTCGCCACGTTTCAGGCGATTAATATTTGCACCAATGAATGCATCCGGATTCAGATCCTGGATGGCAATCATCACTTGCTGAGTGGTCACGCTGTTGTCAGGACGGACCCGGGAAGCAATCGTCCAGAGCGTGTCGGAGGAATCGGTCGGACCCAGGGTATTACCCTGGTAACCGCGCTGCACCGAGGCTTCAGCCTGCGCCTGGCGACGGACGGATTCCGGATCACGTGTCTGGGAAGGCTGGGAGGTGCTGGTAGCCGCAGACGGCGCGGTCACACTTTCCTGAACCCCGGAATCTTCTGCGTATACAGGGGGATCAACCAGAACAGCGTATTCACGCATCAACCGGCCGCTTGGCCAGGTCAATTCAAGAAGGAAGTTAAGGTACGGTTCACGCAACGGTTCCCGCGAGGAAACCTGAACCACCAACGAACCATCGCTTTCTGTTACAACCTGGAACCGGAGCTTGCTCAGGAACTGGTCACGATCCAGACCCACGGTCTCATAGGCCGACTCTGGGGCTATGTTTACGTATACATCGCTGGGATCCACACCGCGGCTTTGGGGAAGACGAATCTCCGCATCCAAAGGTTCATTCAGATAGGACTGAAGTTCAATTTCTCCCAGCCCCAAGGCTTGTGCGACGCCGGACCCGAGCCCTCCCGCCAGCGCCAGGGCAACCGCAAGCTTGCGTACCTTCATGCTTTTTCCTTTCCAGTCTCCGTTATTCTCTACTGCTTGTTAAAACAGAATCGGACGAGGTTGGATGACTTCCGTCTGGATAGTTCTAGTTATTATGTCGAATGTTTAATTTTCGTCGGGCCAGTATTGTTGATAACGCCCTTTGAATCAATCAATCACCGGTGAAATTTGTACCGTTTTTTTACAAACCACGTGGAACTTGTTAGTTCGCCACAAAATAACAGGGGCGAAGGCTGTCGTCAGCCTCCGCCCCCAGCCGGCTTTACCAAAACCGGACGCAGTTGGCACTACTCAGCCCCTGCGTAACATTTCTTAACGTTCTTGCAGGATACGGAGCATGCGCCGCAAGGGCTCCGCAGCACCCCACAGCAACTGATCGCCTACGGTGAACGCGGAAATGTATTCCGGGCCCATTGCCAGTTTCCGGATACGGCCGATTGGAATGCTCAGGGTTCCAGTCACCTTGGCCGGCGTCAGCTCTTCCATGGTGGCGTCACGATCATTGGGAATGACTTTCACCCAATCGTTGGCCCCGGCAAGAATGCCCTCGATTTCCGAAACCGAGAGATCCTTCTTGAGCTTGATGGTCAGCGCCTGACTGTGAGAGCGCATGGCACCAATACGAACACAGATGCCATCGATGGGAATCGGGTTGTCGCTGCGACCAAGAATTTTGTTGGTCTCAACGCCCGCCTTCCACTCTTCCTTGCTCATCCCGTTATCGAGCTGCTTGTCGATGAACGGAATCAGACTACCCGCCAGCGGCACACCGAAATGCTCAGTGGGGAAATCGCCTCCACGCATGGTGTCCGTGACCTTGCGATCGATGTCCAGAATCGCCGAGGACGGATCCGCCAGCTCATCAGCCACGCTGTCTTTCAAAGCACCCATCTGGTTGAGCAACTCACGCATGTTTTGCGCGCCGGAACCGGAGGCCGCCTGGTAAGTCATGGGTGAAACCCACTCAATCAGATCCTGCTCCAGCAGCCCACCCAGGGCGAGCATCATCAGGCTCACGGTACAGTTACCGCCGATGAAGTCTTTTACACCCTTTCCGAGCGCGTCATCAATAACGTTTCTGTTAACAGGATCCAGTACGATCACGGAATGATCAGCCATCCGTAACGTGGATGCCGCATCAATCCAGTACCCTTCCCAGCCTGCATCACGCAGCGGCTGAAAAACCTTGGAGGTATAGTCCCCACCCTGACAGGTGACGATCACGTCCATGGTTTTCAGGGTGTCAATGTCGAAGGCGTCCTGCAGAGTGGGAACGCCGGCTTTGCCTACGTCCGGTGCTGGTTTCCCGGTCTGGGAAGTGGAAAAGAATACCGGATCGATATCGGCAAAATCATTTTCTTCGCGCATGCGCTGCATCAGGACAGAGCCCACCATGCCGCGCCAGCCTACAAGTCCAACTCGCTTCATTTGCGACCTTTGAATCTCGTATTGTGCCCGCCCCTTGCCGTTATCGCTGGCAGGGACCGGATGGATGATTCCGCGGCAACAGCATGTTGTTGCCGTCGGATCTCGGGTTCACCAGGGCTGGTTTACAGCGCGGCCAGAACGGCGTCGCCCATTTCTCTCGTAGAGACCTGGCGACCACCCTCGGCCATGATATCGGCTGTACGAAGGCCCTGGTCGAGCACCTTGCTGACAGCGGTTTCGATCGCCTGAGCAGCCTTTTCCTCGTTCAGACTGTATCTCAGCATCATTGCCGCGCTCAGAATCGTGGCCAGCGGGTTGGCAATGCCTTTACCCGCAATATCCGGCGCTGAACCGTGACAGGGCTCGTACATCCCCTGCTTTTGGGAGTTCAGTGACGCGGACGGCAACATACCGATGGAACCGGTCAGCATGGCAGCTTCGTCCGAAAGGATATCACCAAACATATTGCCAGTCACAATCACGTCAAATTGCTTGGGTGCCTTGACCAACTGCATCGCCGCGTTATCCACATACATGTGAGAGAGTTCCACATCGGGGTATTCCCGCTGCAGATCATTCATGATTTCCCGCCACAGAACAGTCACTTCCAGCACGTTTGCCTTGTCCACCGAGCACAGCTTCTTACCGCGCTGCTGGGCAGCTTCGAAAGCGACACGGCCAATACGACGGATTTCGGATTCCGTGTAGGCGTACGTGTTGTAACCCTGGCGCTCACCGCTCTCCAGCTGACGAACGCCTCGGGGCTGACCAAAGTAAATTCCACCGGTCAACTCCCGAACAATCATAATATCCAAACCGGAGACAACCTCCGGCTTCAGAGAGGACGCTGACGCCAGTTGCGGATACAGAATGGCAGGACGAAGGTTCGCGAACAGTTCAAGGTTGGAGCGCAAGCCGAGCAACCCTTTCTCAGGCCGCTTGGCCATTGGCAGTGCATCCCACTTCGGGCCGCCAACAGCGCCAAGCAAGATGGCATCGGCGCGTCGGGCCTTGTCGAGGGTTTCCTGCGGAAGCGGGCTGTCGGATTCATCAATGGCGGCACCACCCACCAGCGCATCGTCAAACTCGATTCCGAGCCCAAACTGCTCATTTACTTTCCTGAGAACCTTGTCGGCCTCAGCCACAATCTCGGGACCAATGCCATCGCCCGGCAACATCAATACAGTTCTGGACATAATCAATTCCTGTTTTAAATCACTTCAATCTGTAAACAATCAGTTTCCGAAGCCGAACAACCAGGGCGCGGTCTGCCGACGCTCTTCTTCATAGCTACGGATCGCATCCGCATCTTCGAGAGTGACGCCGATATCATCCAGGCCGTTCAGCAGGCAATGGCGACGGAAATCATCCACTTCAAAATCGAACGTCTCGCCGGACGGGGTCGTCACAGCTTTCTTGACCAGGTCAATCTCAAGGGAATAGCCCGGACTGGCCTCAGCTTCCCGGAACAGCCGATCAACAATTTCCTCTTCTAAAACAATGGGCAAGAGACCATTCTTGAAGCAGTTGTTGTAGAAAATATCGGCAAAGCTCGGTGCGATTACGACCCGAAAACCGTAGTCTTCCAGGGCCCAGGGGGCGTGCTCCCGGCTTGAACCGCAGCCAAAATTCGCCCGGGCGAGCAACACACCTGCACCCTGGTACCGATCCTGGTTGAGCACAAAATCCGGATTCAACGGCCGGGACGAGCAATCCTGATCCGGTTTTCCTTCATCGAGGTAACGCAGCTCGTCAAACAGGTTCTGACCGAAACCGGTCCGCTTGATGGACTTCAGGAACTGCTTGGGAATGATCATGTCCGTGTCCACGTTGGCACGGTCCATCGGGGCAACCAGCCCTTCGTATTGAGTAAAAGCGCGCATGGTGTCTCCTATGGATCAGTTCAGCAAGTCGCGGACATCAACAAAATGACCTGTCACTGCCGCAGCAGCGGCCATGGCAGGGCTGACGAGATGGGTTCTGCCACCAAATCCCTGCCGGCCTTCAAAGTTCCGGTTGGAAGTTGACGCACAGTGCTCACCCTGCCCCAGCTTATCGGCGTTCATGGCCAGACACATGGAACAACCCGGATCACGCCATTCCAGGCCAGCCTCAACAAAAATCTTGTCCAGACCTTCCTGCTCGGCTTGCGCCTTGACCAGTCCGGAGCCCGGAACCACCAGGGCCTGCTTCAGGGTCGGCGCAACCTTACGTCCCTTCACGACCACCGCAGCTTCCCGAAGGTCTTCGATTCGACTGTTGGTGCAGGATCCAATGAACACGCGGTCGAGCTGAATATCAGTGATGGCCATATTCGGCTCCAGCCCCATGTACTTGAGAGCACGAACAATGCCTTCACGCTTGATGGGATCTTCTTCGCGAGCCGGATCCGGCACCAGGCCATCCACATCGGCCACCATTTCCGGCGAGGTCCCCCAGCTGACCTGCGGCTTGATGGACGCGCCGTCCAACACCACGACTTTGTCGAACTCCGCATCTTCATCGCTGTGCAGGGTTTTCCAGTAAGCAACGGCGGCATCCCAGGTGTCACCAGCCGGTGCAAACGGACGACCGCGAACGTAATCGATGGTGACATCATCAGCCGCCACCATACCG
This sequence comes from Marinobacter suaedae, assembly GCF_030519635.1. NCBI lineage: Bacteria > Pseudomonadati > Pseudomonadota > Gammaproteobacteria > Pseudomonadales > Marinobacteraceae > Marinobacter > Marinobacter suaedae. The sequence continues at coordinate 551,398 of NZ_JAUMIS010000002.1, forward strand.
ACACGAGCACCCGCCTCTATGGCCATGTTGCAAATGGTCATCCGGCCTTCCATGCTCAGGCCACGAATCGCCTCACCACCAAACTCGATCGCGTAGCCGGTTCCACCCGCCGTGCCGATCTTGCCGATGATGGCCAGAATCACGTCCTTACCGGTAACCCCAGCCCCCAGCTGGCCGTCCACGCGCACCAGCATGTTTTTCATCTTCTTCTGGACCAGACATTGGGTGGCCAGAACATGCTCAACTTCAGAGGTGCCAATACCGTGAGCAAGACAGGCGAAAGCGCCGTGGGTGGACGTGTGGGAATCACCGCAGACGATGCTCATGCCCGGTAGCGTAGCGCCCTGCTCCGGCCCAATCACATGCACGATACCCTGGCGCTGATCCTTGATCTTGAATTCCTGAATACCAAACTCGTCGCAGTTGCGGTCCAGGGTTTCCACCTGGGTACGGGAGACCGGATCAACGATGCCGTCGATGCCCTTTTCCCGGTCCGTGGTTGGCACGTTGTGATCGGGTGTAGCGAGGTTCGCATCGATGCGCCACGGCTTGCGCCCCGCAATACGCAGGCCTTCAAACGCCTGCGGTGACGTCACTTCGTGCAGCAGTTGACGATCGATGTAGATAAGCGCGGAACCATCGTCCCGCTGTTTTACCAAATGGTCATCCCACAACTTGTCGTATAAGGTCTTGCCCGCCATAACTGATCTCTCACTATCAAATCATTGCTGTTATTAACAACGCTGGCCGAATGATACTCACCATCCACGCATAACCGCAATTCATGTTTTTTATTTGGCCCATTCCCAAATGGAATGCTAAATTGATTCGCCCTATTGCGCGGTCGACCTTCTTTCAGCGAGCACATCTTATGGATTCCAATGCATTAAAAGCGTTCCTGGCCATTGTTGATCAGGGCTCCTTTTCCGAAGCAGCAGAATCACTTCATTTAACACAGCCTGCGATCAGTAAGCGGCTCGCCGCCCTGGAAAGCCAGTTGGACACCATCCTGATTGATCGCAGCCAGCGGAGCATCGGGCTGACTGACGCCGGCAAACGCCTGATCCCCCACGCCCGCCGAATCCTCGATGAGATCCATAACGCCACAACCATGCTCTCTTCCGGCGATGGACTGGTTTCCGGCGAGCTTCAGATCATCGCCAGTCATCACATCGGTCTCCACCACCTGCCGAACTGGCTCAGAAAGTTCACGCGCGAGCATCCCAGGGTGTCGCTGAATCTGCAGTTCATGGAGTCGGATACGGCCTACATCCAGATGCGAAAAAGACAGGCGGAACTCGCCTTTGTCACACTTAGTGACAGTATGGAAAGCGACTTCGTGGTATACGAACAATGGCCAGATCCTATGGCGTTTGTCGTGGGACCCGATCATGAGCTTGCCGCCCGTGCTCACATCGAACTGAAGGATCTGGCCGAGTATCCGGCGATCCTGCCAGATACAACAACAGCGACCTATCGGGTGGTCAGCCGACTGTTTTTGGAGGCCAACCTGCCGCTTCGGCAACAAATACCGACCAACTACCTGGAAACCATCAAGATGATGACCGGTGTGGGTATCGGCTGGAGCGTATTACCGATCAGCATGGTCGATTCAAGCATCCGGACGCTGGACATCGGGTTTCCGGTTGCAAGGGTATTAGGCGCTGTCGGCCTGAACGGCAGACAGCTCAGTCATGCGGCCCGCGCCCTGCTGGAAACGGTTCAGAGGGAGGGGTCTGGAAAGTAACGATAAACAACAATGTTTTAGGAGATTTCATGGGGTTCGACGATTACCTGAAGATTCTGGCCAAACACGATGGCTCTGATCTTTACCTGAGCACCGGTGCCCCGCCCTGTGCGAAATTCCACGGCACCCTGAAGCCCATTGACCGAACTCCGCTCGGGCCCGGCGCGATCAAGGACATCGCTTACGAGATCATGGACAGCGAGCAAGTGGCCGAGTTCGAACAGGAACTCGAGATGAACCTGGCGTACAGCATCCGCAACGTCGGCCGTTTCCGGATCAACATCTTCCGCCAGCGAAACGAAATCTCCATCGTTGCACGAAACATTGTCACTGAAATCCCCAATGCCGACGACCTGGGCCTACCGCAGGTTCTGAAAGAAGTCGTTATGGCCAAGCGTGGTCTGGTTCTGTTTGTTGGCGCCACCGGTTCCGGCAAGTCCACTTCCCTGGCGGCTCTGATTGATTACCGGAATTCCAACTCCGCGGGCCACATCATCACGATTGAAGACCCGGTGGAATACATCCACCGTCACAAGAAGTGCATCGTGAACCAACGGGAAGTGGGCGTCGATACCCGCAGTTTCCACCAGGCGCTGAAGAACACCCTGCGCCAGGCCCCGGACGTTATCCTGATCGGTGAGATCCGTGACCGTGAAACCATGGAACACGCTCTGGCCTTTGCCGAAACCGGCCACCTCTGTATTTCGACCCTGCATGCGAACAACGCCAACCAGGCTCTGGACCGCATCATCAACTTCTTCCCGGAAGAGCGGCGCCCTCAGCTGCTGATGGACCTGGCCATGAACCTTCGTGCGTTCGTGTCACAACGACTGGTACCAACCGTCGACAAAAAACGCTGCGCCGCGATCGAAATTCTGCTGGGAACGCCAACCATCAGTGAACTGATCCTGCGTGGCGAAATCGACGGCATCAAGGAAATCATGGAGAAGTCCGCCAACATTGGCATGCAGACATTCGATCTGGCCCTCTTCAACCTGTGGAAAGACGGCAGGATTTCCGAAGAGGAAGCGCTCAAAAACGCCGATTCCGCCAACAACCTGCGCCTGAAGATCAAACTGCACGGCCAGGGTGGTGAGTCCGCTGCCGCGGCACCAAAGGCGGCAAGCACCATGGGCAGTGGATTGTCGCTTCAGATTGAGGAAGACGAAGAAGACACCGAAGTCTGATTAACCAGGTTCCGGCGACGATGGCGGGAGTCTGAGGCCCCGCCAGGTTACCAAAACAGCAACCGAAATCACGGCAGCGCTGCCCCAGAAGGCCAGGGAGGTGCTGCCGCCTTCTACCAGAAAGCCTGATAGCCAGGCACCCAGCGCTCCCCCGGCGCCAAAGGTCAAACCGCTATACAGCGCCTGCCCCTGCCCGTGATGATCCTTGCCGAATGCGTTCTGGATAAAGCCAACCGACACCGCATGAAGGGCGCCATACGACGCTGCGTGAAGACACTGAGCAAAAATCAGCACAGGAACCACGTCGGTGACTTCTGCAATCAACACCCAGCGAACCAGGGTCAGCAACAGTGCACCTATGACAATCTGACGCACACTGAAGCGCCGGAACAGACGATGCATCACCAGGAACAGGACGATCTCGGCAATGACCCCCAGTGACCAGAGCAAGCCAATCGACAGTTTTCCGTAGCCATGCTGCTCCAGATGAATGCTGAAAAAGGTGTAGTAAGCCCCGTGAGATACCTGGAGCAGGAAGTTCATCAGGAAGAACGCAAGCACCCCGGGGTGAGCGAGGATGGCTCGCAGACTGTCGGTGGCTTCAGCTGGTTTTCGCTCACCTCGCTCGGACGGCACGAGAAACGCCGACACCCCGATGCCAATAAACACCGGCAGTAAAAGAAACGGCAATGACTGAATCGGCACAAACTCCAGCACGGCGCCTACCAGACCGACCGCGCCAATAAAGCCCACAGATCCCCACAGACGCACTTTGCCGTATTTTTCTTTGTGGGTGCCCAGGGCTCGAAGAGTAATAACCTCGTACAGCGGAAGAATGGCGTTCCAGAAAAAGGTAAACGCCAGCATAACCATCAACAAACCGTAGTAGCCGGGCTCCATGAACACACCGGCGAAGAACAGCGAACCGAAGATGGCGCCGAAGCGAACCAGCCGGACCCGCTGCCCCGTACGGTCGCCCAGATAGCCCCAGACGCTGGGGGCGATAATCTTGGTGAACTGAATGGTCGCCATCAATGTGGCGATCTGAAGATAGGTGTAGCCCTGCCCCTCAAGGTAAAGCGACCAGTAGGGCAGCAAACCTCCGAGCAGCGCAAAGAACCAGAAGTAGAGGTTAGATAAACGCCAGTAGATACGCACGCTCCCTAGCGAACAAAGCCCGGCAATCCGGGCTTGGCTGAATCCGGTTCAGCCAAGCCTGAGAACACCGACCTTAGAGTGGATCAGAGTTGGCCAAGTACCGGCGTATCCACCTGCACGTCGCCATTCTGACCACGATGACGCAGGTAGTGATCCATCAGCACGATGGCCATCATTGCCTCTGCAATCGGCGTCGCGCGGATGCCAACACAGGGATCGTGTCGACCGGTGGTGATCACTTCCACGGGATTGCCGTGAACATCAATGCCCCTGCCCGGCAGGCGAAGGCTGGACGTGGGCTTGAGCGCGATGCTGGCAACGATCGGCTGGCCAGAGGAAATGCCGCCAAGCACGCCGCCCGCGTGGTTCGATAAAAAGCCCTCGGGCGTCATCTCGTCACGATGCTCCGTGCCCTTTTGTTCAATGCAGCCAAAACCAGCCCCAATTTCAACGCCCTTGACCGCATTGATACTCATCAGGGCGTGGGCAAGGTCGGCATCCAGACGATCGAAAATCGGCTCACCAAGACCCGGAGGCACACCTTCGGCAACCACATTGATCCGGGCACCGATGGAATCCCCTTCTTTACGCAGGGCATCCATGTAGGCCTCCATCTCTCCCACCTTGCTGTCATCCGGACAGAAGAACGGATTCTGGTCGACCTGATCCCAATCGAGCTTTTCAGCCTTGATGGGGCCGAGCTGGGACAGGTAGCCGCGCACGCGGATGCCAAGGCGCTGCTCAAGAAACTTCTTGGCCACCGCGCCGGCCGCAACCCGCATGGCCGTTTCCCGCGCCGAGGAACGTCCACCACCCCGGTAGTCTCGAACGCCGTATTTATGCATGTAGGTGTAATCGGCGTGGGCCGGGCGGAACTGCTCGGAAATTTTGGAGTAATCCTTGGAGCGCTGATCGGTGTTTTCTATCAGCAAACCAATGGGCGTTCCGGTGGTTTTGCCCTCGAATACCCCGGACAGTATACGAACTTCGTCCGCCTCGCGGCGCTGTGTAGTATGGCGGGAGGTGCCGGGCTTGCGACGGTCAAGATCTCGCTGCAAATCCTCTTCTGACAGTTCCAGCCCTGGAGGACAACCATCGACGATGCAGCCCAGTGCCGTACCGTGGCTTTCCCCAAAGGAGGTAACCGTGAACAATTTACCGAAGGTATTTCCCGACATATCTGCTACTTCTTCCGTTTTTATGGGACAGGGGCTTACGCCTTGTTATGCCACTGGCGCAATGCGTCTTCCGTGAGTAAAAACACACCGTTACCGCCATTTTCAAAATCCAGCCATGTTAATGGCAGATCCGGATAGGCTTCGTCAAGCGCTACCCAGCTATTTCCTACCTCCACGATCAGCAGACCACCCGGCGTCAGGTGGTCCAGGGCCTGGGCAATGATGCGGTGCGCAATATCCAGCCCATCTTCGCCCGCAGCAAGGCCAAGCTCCGGTTCGTGCTGGTACTCCTCCGGCATCGAGGCAAGATCGCCGGCATCCACGTACGGCGGGTTACTGAGAATCACATCGTAGCGGCCTTCGATATTGTCGAACACATCGGATTGCACAAGATGGACGCGATCCCGGACCCCGTGGAAATCAATATTGGAACCGGCAACCTCAAGCGCATCCGCAGAAATATCGGACAAATCCACTTCCGCATCTTCAAACACGCTGGCCGCTCCGATTCCAATGCAACCGCTTCCGGTGCACAGATCGAGAACCCGCTCCACGTGCTTTTCGGCAAGCCAGGGCTGAAGGCCGTTTTCCAGAAGTTCGCCAATGGGCGAACGCGGCACAAGCACGCGTTCATCTACATGGAACGGCATGCCCATGAACCACGCTTCACCCAACAAGTAGGCTACGGGGATACGTTCCTTGATGCGTCGTTCGATGCGTTCCAGGATGCGCTGTCGCTCTTCCCGGGTCAGCCTTGCGTCCAGGAACAGCGTGTTGTTTTCCAGCGGAAGGCTCACCGAGCGAAGAACCAGCTGGACGGCCTCGTCCCAGACGTTGTCGGTGCCGTGACCGAAATACAACTCGGATGCCGCAAATCGGGAGCTGGCATAGCGCAGGTAATCACGGATGGTTTGAAGATCGTCGATCGGACTGGTCAAAGCTTGAATCCTGTTGGGAGTAATTTCAGCGCGGCATTATACGCTCTTTGTTCACTGCCCTGCAGCCCGGGAAAACAAGCGTTGCCATAGAGCCATTCAAATCGCCAACGGACCTGAACTGTTGCGATTGCGTTCATACCGATCGAGCGCGGCGGTCATTTTCTCCCGGCCCAACTGAATCAACTCGGGAGCCTTGTGGTAGTCGTAGCTCCGGCACGCATTCTTGGGCAGGTTGACCAGCAAATCCGGTGGATAACCGGCTATTTTGTATTGAACCAGAGCGCTCTGCATGGTTTCTATGGTCAGGTTCATCACATCAAACTTGCCGATGCCCAACTTGTCCCAGTCGATTTTTTCCTTTTCTTCCGCCTTTTTCGAATCCGAGGACGCCTTCTCAACGCTGTTTTCACTGGCGGTTTCAGGCGGCTGGAGAGGCTGTTCTTCAAGTTCCTGCCCACCGCCCGAAGACTCGCCTTTTTTGACCGCCAGCGACTTCAGGTTGTCCCAATCAAACCAGCGAGACGCTTTGTCTCGAATGGAATCGACCCACTCTTCCAGATCGCTCCCCTCATCCGCCTGCAAAAACGCGGCATCCTCAACGGTCTGACCCTGCTGCCGCTCTTCTTCACCCGCCAGGTTCACCGCAACAATCAGGTCCGCGTGGGCAGAGATCGTAGGGATGATGGGCAGGGGATTCAGCAAGGCACCGTCGACATAGGCGCGTCTGTTGAGCACCAGAGGTGTCACCAGTCCGGGAATAGCCACCGACGCCCGAATGGCCTGTTCCAGGGGCCCCTCCTGAAACCATACTTCCTTGTGAGACAGGAGGTCTGTCGCCACGGCTGTATAAGCCAGGGGCAAATCCTCAATGCGGATGCCGCCCAGCATTTCACGAACCACAGAGAATATTTTTTCGCCTCGAATGGCACCGATGGCGTTGAAGGTGACATCCAGCAGCTTGAGCACATCGAATTGGCCCAGCCCGGTGACCCAGTCCTTATACTCCTGTAGCTTACCCGCCGCATAGACCCCGCCGATCAGGGCGCCCATGGAACAGCCGGAAATCGCCACAATGTCATACCCGCGCTCATTCAGCACTTCTATGGCGCCGATGTGCGCGTACCCTCTGGCACCGCCGCTCCCGAGGGTCAACGCGACGGTTTTCCTGGGACTGGATGTCTGGGATGGAACAGCCTCTGTTTTCACGTCGGGGGAGACGTCAGAGCCATTCTTGCGCTGTTTTTCAGGGGCCTTACCGGAGTCCTGATTCGCTTTCTGAGCTTTCAGATCCTTTTTACTCACCACTCACCCCGAGTCCCTACTGAGTTATGACGGTGATCTCGACCCGGTTGCCTTGCCGGTCAGGATCGCCAATCGGTATGGCAGGACCAACCACCAGGGTTCTCTGCTGCTCTTCAGACACGCCCGTTTTCGCCAGAACATCGGCCAGCGAAGCGACAGCCCGTTCAGCCCTCTCCAGGGCCTCCTCCAGCCCTTCGCCGGCGTTCAACGAGGAAAAACCGGTTAACACCACAATGGCTGATTCAGCGCGGGCCCAGTCGGCTATTTTCCGCCGGTCGTTGGCCGACCAGTCAAAACGATGGGTCAGGCCGCCCGTCCAAGGCACGATAATCGGACCCCGAATACGACTGTCTGCACCACCCAGCCCGGGGATTGCCACCGAAGCTGTGACCTCCAGGTGCTCCACCCAGATATACTCCCGCAGGTTACCCCGTGTCACGGTGTACACCAGCGTCAACCAGCGGCGACCGTCCTCGGTAGTCGTTCCCGCAACCAGATAGTCCTGATTAACGTCCCTGCCATACAGTTTGCGCTGGCCGAAGATCTGGTTGGCCCAGACGTTGCTGCGTCCGCAGGATACCCCCTCGCAATCGAAAAGAATCTGACTGCCACTGGCCTGCAACAAGCGAAGGTAATGATCCCTGGCCTTTTCCCGGTCAGAATCCCGCTCTATTTCGTACAGGCGCCCTTCACCCGAGACGGGAAGACGCGCCATGGTTTCGGACCGGATTTCGTCCCGTACCTCCCGAACCGGGCTGAACAGCACCAGGTGTCCGGAGGACTCAATGCCTGTCGTTTCCTCCAGTTCCGCCTGGGGGAATGGGTCAGGTGCGGTTTCTGGGAATGCGGCCATGGCCGCGAGCGGGAACCCCGCGAGAAGCCAGAAAACCAGAGAATCAAACGTTTGCCGCGCTGTTTTTTTAGTCATCGCTCAGAAAGGTTTTGATGGATTGAGAGACAGGGCGAATATCCCCGTCTAAATGGCAGTGGTGCCCACCTGGAACGCGAACCGTTTTCAGATGCGCAACAGCCGCCTCCCGGTTTTCAAGCCCCTTTCGCGTTGCAAGCAACCCTTGCTCTGCCTTGATAAACAAAGTCGGGCACTGGATGGCACGTAAGGTCTCCTGTACCTGTTTTTCGGTCATCATCAACGGTGACGGATGGCGTAGCCTCGAATCCGTTCGCCACACGAAACCGCCATCACGGGGTTTCAGGTTTCGTTCGGTCAGGATCTCGGCACTTTGCTGACTCAGAGGGATAAACCCACCCGAACGAACCCGCGCAGCGGTCTTGATATCAGCATACACCGTAGGCTTGCGGGAACCGCCCAGGCGCTTATCAATGGCTTTTCTCAGTTGGGAAGCCGTTTGGTCGCTTGGCCGGCTCAGGGCACCAAGACTGTCAATCATCACAAGTTTCCGGACCCGCTCCGGAACCGCAGCCGCATAGAGCGCGCATATGGCGCCTCCGAGCGAGTGCCCGACCAGATCGATAGACTGCCCGGCTCCCGAGACGATATGGGACTCGAGCATTTCTGCCAGGTCGACCACGTAATCCATAAGCAGGTAACTCTGACCCGATGGCCGGCTACCCGACAAACCGTGCCCTGCCAGGTCAACACCGTGGAGCGTTCGGTTGACGGACAGCTCCGGTGCCAACCGGGAAAAACTCAGACAGTTATCCAGCCACCCATGGACCATCACCACAGGAATAGAGGAAAGATCACAGTTGGATCTAGCCGGCCAGGTTTTGCCCGCCAGAGTAATAGATTGAAGAGGCCAGCGGTCTTCGAAAGCCCCCGCTTCCGTTGCGACAATGTCGGGCGATGTTTCGATCGCGTTCATGGGCCCCTTAAAGTTACATGGTGTGAGTTGGGCGATCCGAGCTTAGGGACCCGGCAAGATAAGACTCAATTTTAGTCCGGGCTGATTCATCGTCGCCGGTGAACTGCACACCGATTCCGGCAGCACGGTTGCCCTGCGCACCCTTGGGCGTTATCCAGATGACCTTTCCTGCGACCGGAATTTTCTCAGGCTCGTCCATCAGGTTCAGAAGCAGAAACACCTCGTCACCCAGTTGGTATTGCTTTTGAGTGGGAATAAACAGGCCACCCTGACGGATGTAGGGCATGTACGCCGCGTAAAGCACTGCCTTGTCTTTGATGGTCAGGGTTAGAATGCCACTGCGTGCGCCAAATCCGGGCCCCATAACTGACACCTTTTCTCTTTTCTATTTCGTTGTTGTTTCAGGGACAAAGCCCCGGTCATCCCGGCATCATACCAGTAGTTTGCATCACAGGTGCAAGGCCCGGCCAGATCCCTGTTCAGGCATTACGACGCCGCCTCGGCATCAGCTTCTTCCACTCGATGAGAAGCTGCGCGGCTTCCAGTTCAGGATTGGCATTGTATACGGCAGCCTCCCGAGCTTCGTTCACCTTGTCCTGAAGCTCGTGTGCACGCCAGCCGGGATTGGTGCGCGCGAGGAAACCAAGCATTTCCGCGGCCTCTGAATCCATGGCCTGCCCGCCCGCGCTCAGCCGGGCCAGATCCACTGCCCAACCTTCGAACAGGGTTAACGCGCCCTCCAGGCCCAGCGCCTTGAAGGCACGGGCGGCCTGTGTCACCGGCACCTGACCTTTCATGAACTGACGAAACTGCTCGAACGCCTCGTCCCGCAAGCCAATAAAATCACCGGTCGCGTATTCCAGCGCCAGTCTTGGCGCATTGCCAGCCAGCATCAACGCCTTGTTGAGAGTTTGCTCCGATGGCCGGTCAGCCTCGTCCATTTGCTCAATCCGGGTACTCAACCAGTCTTGAGCCTGCTCGATGCCCGGAGCAGGAATCGTCAAAACCTGGCAACGTGAACGTATGGTCGGCAGTACAGGCCGTCCGCTTTCCTGCAGCAGCAATAAGCTGACATCCGGCTGGGGTTCTTCAAGCGTTTTGAGCAATGCGTTGGCGGCGTTGATATTCAGCTGATCTGCCCGATCAACAATGGCCACTTTCCGCTGGCCCACCTGAGGTGAAGCAACGGTAAACGCAGACAGCGCCCTCACCTGGTCCACCTTGATGACTTTCGATTTTTCTGGGGAGTAGGCCCGCACATCAGGATGACTGGCCGCCTGGAACAGTGCGCACTGCTTGCAGTGACCACAGGCCGTGGGAAGGCCCTCGGCATTGTTCGCGGGTTGGTCACAGAGTAGCAGTTCAGAAACAGCGTCCGCCCAGGCACGTTTTCCCACCCCATGTTCTCCGGCAATGATCAGGGCATGAGGCAGGCGGTCCTCTTTCAGGCCGTTTTGCACAACCTTCCAGGCCTTGGAAAGCCAGGGCATTTCACCAGCGATGTTATTCACGAACGGTTCCTGTTTGAGCGGGAATGACGAAGCTGCTTTTTCATGGTCGCAAGCAGCCGGCGAAGCCGGGCGAGTTCCACGCTGCCGCCCTCGGCGCCGGCCTTATAGTAATGACTGTTCACGCCCTGGGCAAAAAGCCGAGCTGTATCGGATACTTCCGGTGCGGCGGAGGCCAGTTTTGAGGCCAGATCGATGGGTGTATCACCTGCCCGCACCGGCACCCCGGTACGATTGCACAGACGGTGCCATGCCACGATTAACCGGCCAAAGTCGTCCTTTCGTTCAAGCTGCTTTAACCGCAGAGCAGAAAACAATGCTGCGATTAACAGCCCGACACCCACGATACCGGCTGAAATATAGCCCAGTTCCTTCAAGCCGAAACTTCCGGGCAAACGCGACAGCAGGTCCATCTGGCTTTCCCCCTGATAGCCCACCACCCAGCGCTGCCAGTTGTAATTAATGCGGTCAAGCTGATGGCTGAACCAACGGACCACTTTGATATCACTGTAGCGCTCGGGCGACGCCCAGTTATCTTCGAGAAAGGACCCCTCCTCTGCCACGGCATCTCGCAGTCCCGATTCAATCCTAGAGGGTGCGATCGCGGCCGTCGGATCCACCCGCACCCAGCCCTGCCCATCAAGCCAGACTTCTACCCAGGCATGGGCATCGTATTGGCGAACAATCAGGTAGTCATTGTTGGCAACCGGCTCGCCACCCTGATAACCGACCACTACCCTGGCGGGAACACCCGCCGCACGCAGGACAAACGTCGTGGCGCCTGCATAGTGGGCACAGAAGCCCCGACGAACGTCGAACAACAAAGTGTCGATGCCATCTTCAGCCATCCGGGGTGGCCGAAGCGTGTAGTAATAAGGCTGGTCACGAAACCGGCTTAACAAGGCTTCGACCATACCCGCATCATTCAGCCTTTCCTTAAACGACGCAGCCAGCTCACGGGCCCGCGGATTTCCGGCATCCGGTAACTGGAGGTAGCGCTGACGTTCCTCCACGGACAATTGTGGGGAGGAGGCCTGAGTTTCCTGCTCGAACGCCAGCCGATACCGAACCGTGGTATCGGCCGGACGGCGGAAACGAAACAGGTCCTCGGATTCCTCAACCACGTTTCGGGAAGCAACACGGGATCCGGCCAGGGCAAACGCCCAACGCTGATCCGTGGGTTCGAGGAGCACCTCGTATTCATCAGATTGAAGCTCACCGACACCACCATCATTGGCCACTCGGCCAGGCCGGCGATACCCGTCGCTACGAGACTGCCGCCAGGTTTCCCCATCCAGATAATCCAGAATCAGCCCCCGCCAGTAGCGATCACGATGCGCTGGAGTTTCGCCACCGAAAGTCACACGAAAAGCACGCTCGTCATTTTTGGCCAGGTTGGAGATATCGCCGGGTTTCATGGTTTCGGAAATGCCCGACCACGCCTCACTGGAAACCAGCGGCACACTCCAGAGCGGTGCCATTCGGGGAAAAAAGATAAACAGAAGCACCACAATCGGGAGCGTTTTGAACATCAACCCGCCCAGGCGACGCCACCCGGAGGCCACACCGTGGGGCAAATCAGGTGCATTGAGCAGCTGAAGGCCAATCAACAGGCCCGCGAGAGCGACAAAGTTCACCAGGGCCCAGTAAATTTCCTGGCGAAACAGGAAATTGACGCCACCGAGATAGACGAGAATAAAGAACAGGACGTAATAGTCCCTGGTCGAACGACACTCCAGCCATTTGAGACTGACGGCCAACACAAAAAATGAAGCGGCGGTATCGACCGAGAAGCTCCCCTTCACGGTCGCTACATACGCCGCCACCAGTGTGATAATCACCGCCAGTCTGGCCGCTCTGCCGGGCAGCCTGACCCGGCTGGACTGGGCAAGCCAGCGCCACCCCGCCAGCACGGCACAGGAAGCCACTAACCAAAGTGGAAGACGGTCAACCTGCGGCATTACCAGGATGCCGAAACTGGCGAGCAGCCAGAGCAAGGCACTGGAGGGCAACGGTTGCTGCTGCGTGTCTGCCCGCTCGTTACTATCAGTCGTCGGGAAAAGCTTCACGACCGGGCCTCCGAACGAGAACTTGCCCGGGGAACCCCCAGCGGGTTTATGGCTTCACCATCCGGTACGTCCGTTCCCTCAAGCCCCCACACCGCGAGAGCGCGCAAACATCTCTGGCCATGGGCAGTGCCCTGAACCGGCTCAATGGTGACGCCCGGGAGAAGCAATCCAAAGGGCTGATCGGCTTTGGTACGCTCCCGGACCAACCAGGCAAGGTATCTCAGCCGAACCTCCGGATCGATGCCCTGAAAGCTGTCGAAATCGAGCCAGTGGGGGCTACCACCCTCACCTTCCCAGTCTGCGACCACCATCTGCCTATTTCTGGCGTAACGCTTCCACATGACTCGCTGACTCAGATCACCTTCGCGCCAGGGTCGTAACTCGGCGTGATCGGTGTCGTCGATGGGGCTTGCGCTGGCGTCATCGCACTCGTCCGGAACGGCTCCCGCACTCTCAGGAGCTGCCAGAGGCGACGGATAGATCACTCCGGACGTCGCAGGCCGAATCCATGACCAGGCCCTGAGCAAACCGAAAGGAAAACGGGTTTCAACCCGAATTCGTTCTGGCCGGAAATAACCACGATAAGTCGTTGGGATCAGGAGATTGACATCGCGAGTCTGGCCAGCCGGGATGTGAACGGGCGCAACTTTGTGTCCGCGCCAAGAGAGCCAAATCGCTACCACATCCGCGCCACTCGCTTTCGCCCTGAAGCGGAATCCGATTTCCTCGCCGGAAAAGGCCTCGCCGGCTTTTAACAGGGATAGCTCAAGCCCGGAAAGGTTTCGATGGGTCTGATGCATTGCACCAATGAAGACCGTACCAAGAACAAAGGTCATCAGATAAATGAGACTGTTCTGATAGTTAATTCCGGTAATCAGCATGATCACCAGCAGGAGACCGAAGACAAAGCCTGCTCGGGTGGGAAGAATGAAAATATTTTTTTGATCGAAATGCTGCACATCCGACCTGGGAATTCGCCGATGGATCCATCGCTGCCAACGGTCTGTAAAAAAATGGCCCATCAGTCCCACTGCGATTGAATACGCTTGTTATTGAATATTCTGAAACTGTATCGGAGTAAGCATCCAGTGACCACACAAAATGAAGCTCCAGCCCGGAACCGCTGGCCACTTTAACGATCCCTATCACAAACCCCGGGCTCTTATCTTGAAAAGATTCTGTGTTAACCGAATACTGCTCATCAGCGTTCGACTATCCCCATTGTCTGCAGCGCTGGGCATTACTCGTCTACACAAGGGCCACGCCATGAAGAAGCACTCACAGCTACTTGCCGTATCCATCGCGGGGGCGAGCGTTTGTTTATCGGCAACGGCCGGGGTCCGAACACTCACCTCCGATGAGATGGTTGAGACCTACGTAAAGGACTCGGCGGTGATTATTGTGCCGACGGATCGCCCTAAAAAATCAGAGGCCGACCGGCGTCGAATTATCAGAGCCCTGACCATAGCGCCGGGTGAACCGGAACTTTCCGAGGCCGAAGAAGAAGCTTACAGGCAGGAATTGCAGCGCCTTACCGAAGAAGGTAAATCCGATGCGCTGGTCAGTGCGGAGGAAGAATTCGTCCGGCGAGCCATTCTTTTGCCTCAGCAGGAGCTGGCGAACGCACAGCCGGGGGTCGTGGACTTTTCGCCCAATATACCCCCGATTATCTTTGGCGAGCAGCTCGTCATTCCTGAAGGATCGTTCGAGCAGACGTTCCTCAATGACCAGCTGGGACTCAGCTTTGATGGACAGGCTCTTAACTTCTCCATTGGCTCACCCGCGGGGATTGACCAGATTCAGATTCCAAACGCAATCAACGAGGGCCCGATCAACCTGACACCAAGGCCCGGCGGTGGCTTCGATCTGTCCATTCAGGTGCCCGATCAATAACCGCAGCTATTCAATAAAAGCTAAAGATTGGGGTAAGGCTGAGGGTCAGCTCCCAGCCGTAAAACAAGGAAAGAAGTCCCCTGAACCTGCGTTACCTTCTACGGGAACTCGAATACGCAGAGAAACTCAAAGAAAAATCAGGGAGTAAACGTCAGGACTGTATCGTGGACCTGAACGTTGTCCAGCCGCATACCGCCCAGGTCGACCTGGCCTACGGAAAGACTGGTCATGCCGATATCGGCGGCAAATCCGTGGACTTCAATCGCTACCGTTTCAACACCTGTTGGAGAGTCAGCCGCACTCACCTGGCGATAGGTGTATTCCATGGCCGCGAAGCCATCGGTGATGTCGGATAGAGGCGAACTGAACCCTGCTGCCCCATCGTTTGCCCACCGGGAAAATTCACTGGTCAGTGTTGCGCCGCCAATCGCCTGCCCCCCCGATTCTGTACCTCGTACGTAGGCACCGTTAAGGCCAATGGTATCTGCCGCTGTAGCGGTAGACAGGTCTTCAACCGTAAACGCCGCGTACATATTCGAACCCAGCGGCAACCCATTAGCTCCGGCAGTTGGTTCCACCCGTCGATACGCCCGTCGTAAATAACCCCAAGCTTCGACACCAGACAGCAGACTGACCTGTTGCGCTTTGGAGGAAATCAATGACACCTCGTCCGCCCGGAAACCCCAGTCAATGGCAGAACCAGACCCCGGGTCCCAGCGCACATCGAGGGTGCCGTCCGGCCCAATGTCGATGGTGGCGATCGCATCATCAAAGTAAGCGCCCAGCCCCTGCGCAGAACCGTCGGCGGTGACGCCCGCACCACCCATAGTGATGCCATCAACCTGGTAAGAACCCAATTGTTCAAACCGAAACTGACCAAGGGTTGTACGACCGGAATAGGCAACAGTCAATCCGCTCTGGCCGGTGACATTCGACAATTCGTTATCAGTTATCGGGGCCAAGTCACCGTAAGCGACGGAGGCAGAGAGCGAGATGAAGATCAAAACAATCTGCTTTTTGCTGTTAACCATTTGTCTGCACCGGCACTGTCCGAATACAAGAAATAAAAACGCCCCGGAAGAACCGGAGCGTTTTCAGTCATGACATTACTAAATGTCAGCTCATTAGTGACCGTAAATAGTCATCTGAGCATTGACCTTAAGGTCCGTCATGTACAGGCTTCCGATGGAAGGATTGGCAGCATCACCCATACGGATGTTGGTCAGATCCAGGTCACCGGAGAAGTTGTTGACGTTAAACGCCAGAGCTTCGGCGGGCGCGCCAAGTGCGGCTGGGGTTCCAAGACCGATATCCACTTGAGCGTGTGCATAGCTGGTGTCAATGGTGCCATCCTTTGTGAGATTGTTGCTGTCAGCACCGCGACGGTTGTGGAGTTCAAAGTCCAGGTAAGTGCCGACAAAATCAGCCTTCAACGTACCGCTTGCATTGAAGTAGGCGTTGATATTCATCTCGTTCGAGTTTTCCTGGATAACCACGTCAACCGGTCCCAGAAGACCGCTGATTTTCAGGTCAGAGATCAGAGTGGTACCTGTGGTTCCGCCGAGGTTACCGAGACCGGCACCACCTGTGGAGGTATCCCCCTCATCACTGCTTGCCAGCTTGACGGAGTCAATACCAATACCATAATTGACCGGATCACCACTGATAGACCGCAGACCAATAACCAGATCGCCATCCTCAACAGCTGGCATAGTCACATCATTGTTACCGGTGTCACTCCATGCTGCAGTACCACCCGCCGCAGTGTACTGAGCTACCGCACCAGCGATGTAGGTGCTACCAATTGCCAGCGCACCAGTATCACCAATACCGCCACCACCGACTACATCAATGTACAGCTTGACATCAGACAGAGCGCTTTGCTGAGAGGCTGTAGCACCTGCGGCCCAGTCGCCTGCACCAACGCTTACGCCACTCATTGCCAGGTAACCTTCGTCCTGATAGGTCACTTCGGCGATATCAACTTTGGCGGCCAGTTCGATGGTCACACCGGCCTGACCGGTGACGTTACCCATGGAAGTATCGTCCAGCGCCTTGAGTTCGGCGTTGGCGGCGAAAGGTGCTGCGGCAATCGCTGTTGCCAGAGTAAGTTTTTTCAGGCCTTTCATCTTATTCTCCTAGACATTCACTGTTGTTTTTTTACAGCATATTTCCTTTGCTGCCCTTGCAGTGTTACAGAGTCTCGGAAAGCTTTCTGAGAGCTGACGCACAAGAACCAAACATTTGGTTACACGACTTAACAATCAACTTCCATTTGGGGTTCATTTCGCTCGGGCGAAACTCGTCGAGTTCTTAAATTATCCCTCTTCGCCGGAGACAAAGACGCGCGGTTCATAAGGTGTGAAAGCACCCTCTGTGTATTGGTAGCCATCTTCAGTCAGTTCATAGTGAGTGCCCAGTACTCGCGCAAACCCGGAGAGATATTCCAGCTCAATATTGATTTGATTGGCCTGCTGTTCGGCATTGGGCGCAAAGCGATAGATTACCGCTGAACCTAAGATCCGCCCATTATCGGCCTGAGTCTTTAGTGCAGTACGCACCGCGTTCAGAACCAACACCGGGTTAATACCTTCCGTGCTCTCGCCCGGCTTAATGGCCCAAACATATTTCACTGAACCATCAGGCATAAGGCCGGCCCCGAAAGGCGCAAAGTCACCATACGCTTCCAGCAACGCTTTCGCCTTTAACAGAGATTTTCCGCTAAGAAACTGAACGTTATGCCGAATCTCTGTTGCGAGTTGCTCTCCGGTCACAACTTTCTGTTTCGGAGCACTTTCTTCCGCAGAAACGACATTGCCCATGCTTGCGAGCACCAGAGCCGCCGCTAGGGCTAACGGAGTTTTGATTGTTTTCATCGCGTGCATCCTGCTGTTTTTTTTGTTTTACGAGTAACTGGGCCTCCTCAAGAAGGAGACCAATAAATTTTTTCATCTTGAGGCCGAAGATTCAGTGCACTGTTTCGCACCTCAATAACTGACATCGAGCGAACGCTTTCCTTTTGATGTCCATACCCATTTCAAGGCTTTACCAAAAACCATAAAATAAGAGTGCTTACTTTCCCTCCGTTCGACTCATTGGATCCGACGTGTCTCCTGGCTTAACTGAACTAAGACAATCTGAATACGAGCAACTTCTTGGGCACGCGTGCCATCAGTCTGATTTCGTTCATATCGGGAGCGTCGGAACAGATGGCAATCGTGGGGACCTATCAGGGTTCAGCGCAATTGCCTCCCGGCACCTGAACATTAAGTCAGAGAAGAAAAGCCTGGCCTTTAGTAGCGACAAGGTTGCCACTGATATGGCGACACTGTTACAAAACCACCAAAACGCCCAGTTTGGCGATAGCGACGCATCGTTCCTTTCGGGGGGATGGATGGGTTTTTTGTGCTATGAGTGGGGCTTTCAAACCGAAACCCGATTTCATGGCAGAAGCGCCCCTATCCCGCTGCCGTCCTTGGCTGCCGGCTTCTATTTGTGGACCGCAAGCCACTGCCGTCGGACTCGCCGATATATGCTGTGGATTCACCCGGATTGTCCGCCAGAAACTCGAAACACTCTGGCCCAATGGCGCAAAACCCCTGCGCTCGATCCAATACAACCATGGCGAATGAGCGGGAAGTTTTTGGCAACTCAAGCGAAAGACGAGTTCCTTGCAAACGTCAGATCCATAAAGCAATACATCCAGGCCGGGGATGTCTATCAAGCAAACCTGTCCCAGGAATTTCAGGGTTATTTCGAAGGCGACCCGTGGCTGGCGTTCAAGGCCCTCACCAATAAACACCCCACCCCCTTCAGTGCATTTATTCGTCACGAGGGCGCATCAATACTGTCTGTCTCACCTGAACGCTTCATCGAAATCCAGAACGGGAAAATGTTTACCAGCCCGATCAAGGGGACGCGCCCCAGAGGCAGGACCCTTGATGAGGATTTTGCACTAGCGAACGAACTCGAATGCTCAGAAAAGGATCGGGCCGAGAACTTGATGATTGTCGATCTCCTGCGAAATGACCTCAGTGTCAATGCCGCAACCGGAAGCGTAAAAGTCGACAAACTGTTTTCGCTGGAGTCTTACCAGAACGTCCACCATCTGGTCAGCCACATTCGCGCGGATCTTCGGGAAGGTGTTTCACCCATCAAGGCCCTGATGGATGCCTTCCCCGGAGGGTCCATCACAGGAGCTCCCAAGATTCGTTCCATGGAGATCATCAACGAACTGGAGCCCCACTGGCGCGGTCCCTACTGCGGTTCGGTGTTTTACTGGGGACTGAACGGCAGGCTGGACAGCAACATCGCCATTCGGACGTTACTGTGCGAAGAGGATGGCACCATCCGCTGCTGGGGCGGTGGCGGCATCGTGGCGGATTCCGATCCGGAGAGCGAGTACCAGGAGACGCTTACCAAGGTGAAGCCACTGATGGACTTTCTGGAGAGCCTCCAGCCATGAGTGTCTGGAAAATTGAGCAGTATTAAGCCGCAAGAGCAATAAAAAAGGGGCGCTGTCGCCCCTTCTCTGCTTTTGCCTATTCAGCTGTTATGAACGACGCTAGCTTTTAGGAACTCAGCCCGCAGATCGTCATAGGTGTGCACCGCCGGATACTGCGGAAATTCGTCAATCACGTTCTGCGGCGCATGGAACAGAATGCCCGCTTCAGCCTGCCCCAGCATGGTGGTGTCGTTATAGGAATCACCGGTGGCAATCACCCGGTAGTTCAATAGCTGGAAGGCCCGCACCGACTGTCGTTTCGGATCGCGTTGGCGCAGCAGATAATCCGTAATCTGACCGTTTTCGGCCACTTCCAGCTTGTGGCACAGCAACGCGGGATGCCCAAGCTTGGCCATCAGCGGCATGGCAAATTCGTAGAAGGTGTCTGACAGAATCACCACCTGAAACCGTTCACGCAGCCAGTCGATGAATTCGCGGGCGCCGGGCAGCGGATCCAGCTCTCCGATAACCGCCTGAATTTCAGGCAAGCCGTAACCATGTTGATCGAGCAGTTTCAGACGCTGACGCATCAGCACATCGTAGTCCGGAATATCCCGGGTGGTCGCCTTGAGCTCCTCAATGCCGGTTTTTTCGGCAAAGGCTATCCAGATTTCCGGGATCAATACTCCCTCAAGGTCAAGGCATGCGAGTTCCACGATGTTCTCCTGGTTGTTGATTTACAGAGTTAAGAGGCAGGGCTTATACCGGGTGCCAATGATGGACCGTATGATAGGCAAATCACCTGCCCCATGCATAGAATTAAGATCCAGCACCACCGACGCCAGTGTATATGAATTTGGGAATAAACATATAGATTGTCATTCCTTCCAGCTATGTATGAGTTAGTGTTAGCCTCTGTGCTGACCAGTTCCGATCAGCAATGGGTAAACCTATGAATGATATCAATCAGCTACAAGCCGAACTGCAAGGTCAGAGCCCAAGAAGCATTCTGAAGGCCGCCTTTCAGCGCTATGAAAATATCGCTATCTCGTTCAGCGGTGCGGAAGACGTAGTACTGATTGAAATGGCTCACCGGCTGACGGACAACCTGAAAGTTTTCACCATCGACACCGGTCGGCTGCACCCGGAAACCTATCAATTCCTGGAACAGGTTCGAAAACACTACGATCTGGATATCGAAGTGCTTTTTCCGGATTCACAGGAAGTGCAGCAACTGGTGCGGGATAAGGGATTGTTCAGTTTTTACGAAGATGGACACTCGGAGTGCTGCGGCATCCGCAAGGTCAACCCGCTGCGTAAGAAGCTCGCCCAGGTAGATGCCTGGATTACCGGCCAGCGAAAGGATCAGAGCCCGGGCACCCGTAACGACGTTCCGACGGTTCAGCTAGACTCCGCGTTCTCGACACCAGCGCACCCTCTGGTGAAGTTCAACCCGCTGGCAAACTGGAGTTCCCAGGAGGTCTGGGACTACATCCGTATTTCGGAAGCACCCTACAACAAGCTTCATGAAAAAGGATTTGTCAGCATTGGCTGCCAGCCCTGCACCCGCCCCGTTTTGCCGGGACAGCATGAAAGAGAAGGCAGATGGTGGTGGGAAGAGGCCACGAAAAAAGAATGCGGCCTGCACGCGGATAATCTGATCGCCAGTACACAGTCACACTGAGCGTCAGCGATGGTTTACCTCAAACCACCGCTCGGCCATCAGCAGGTGGGCAAATCCACATCCTTGAACAACTCTTCGATTTCCGTACGACTGCCCTGATGAGCGACCGCCTCATCGACCTTTTCGCGGGTCAAATGCGGCGCGAATCTCGAGATGAAATCGTACATATAACCTCGGAGAAAGGTTCCCTTGCGGAACCCAATCCGTGTCACGCTGGGCCGGAATAGTTTGCTGGCATCCAGCGCTACCAGGTCACCGTCTGTTTGCGGGTCATACGCCATACTCGCGATGATACCGACCCCCAAGCCAAGTCGAACGTACGTCTTGATCACATCCGCATCCGCAGCCGTGAACACCACTTTCGGGGTCAGGCCCTGAGACTGGAATGCCTCATCCAGTTTTGATCGGCCGGTGAAACCGAAAACGTAAGTCACCAATGGGTATTCAGCCAGCTTGGGAAGCGTCAGTTCATCGAGTTTCGCCAGGGGATGATCCTTGGGCACAATGACACTGCGATTCCACTTGTAACAGGGCATCATGATCAGGTCATTGAAGAGCTCCATGGCTTCCGTAGCGATGGCAAAATCGACAGCACCATTGGCCGCCATCTCTGAAATCTGCATGGGGGTACCCTGATGCATGTGCAGCGACACTTCGGGGTAGGATTCGATGAACCCACGAATGATGGGAGGCAGCGCATAGCGGGCCTGGGTATGAGTGGTGGCAATACTCAGCTCACCCTGTTTCTGGTTGCTGAACTCCTGGGCGATTTTCTTGATACCTTCAACCCGCCGCAGGATTTCGCCCGCCTCGCGAATAATAATTTCGCCACCAGGTGTAATGCGAGTCAAATGCTTGCCGCTGCGGGCAAACACCTCCAGGCCCAATTCATCTTCGAGCAAGCGAATCTGCTTGGAAATACCGGGCTGGGAGGTAAAAAGACTTTGGGCAGTCGCCGAGACATTCAGATCGTGGTGGGCAACTTCCCATATGTAGCGCAACTGTTGTAATTTCATCGAGTCTGCTGCTCCTGACTTCCCGGCCACTCAGGGGAGAGATCCTGCCCCTGACACTTTCTGGCCAGTTTACGCATAAGATTTTTGTTTTTCATTCCTTTTTAATATACGCAAGACCTAAAGCTAAGTTTAGACCAAAATTGAATTTACGAGGCCGAAAACCAAACAACAGGTCTTTAAAGCCCTTGACTTGCCTGTCACAAAGCACACAATCCCATACTAATCGCTGGCAAATCAGGTAAGTATGCTACTCACCACCAAGTTTCTTCGTCCTTCCGCAGATTCACGGGCTGTCCGCCGGGACAGGCTGATCTCACTGCTGCATCCGGAAGCGCCGAAGCGACTGAATCTGGTGATTGCACCCGCAGGTTTTGGGAAAACCACCCTGGCATCGCAATGGTGCTCCCAAACAACCTCGCGAACCGCCTGGTTATCACTGGACGGACATGACAATGAACCACGCCGCTTCTGGGAATATGTGGTCGGAGCATTCGAGCACGCTGGATTGGCCAATCTGGGTACCAGCAGAAAGCTGCTGAGCCAAGAAAGTGGAGACGCATCCACAGGTGCCGTGACTGCATTACTGAATACTCTGGCTGAGGATGACAGCGCATGGGCACTCGTGCTAGACGATTTTCACTTCATCCAAGATCCCGGCATTCTGCGGGAATTCGCCTATTTTATCGATTACCTTCACCCGGGAATCACTGTCACGATTACCTCTCGAACCGAGCCCGCCCTCCCGCTTTCCAGATGGCGTGTCAGACGCTGGGTTCAGGACATAAACCCGGGATCACTGGCCTTCTCCGAGGCCGAATGCCGGCAGTTTTTCAAAGACACCATGGGCGTTGAGCTGTCAGGAAACGATGCGGCAACCATCTACCGAAAGACCGAGGGATGGGTGGCTGCGATGCAGCTTTCAGCCCTGTCGGGACGGACCATTCAGGGACACAGCCAACCATCGCCGGCCGGCTCTCATCTGGAAGTCGATGAACGTCACATCAGTGACTATGTCCTGACCGAGGTTCTGCAAAATCAGCCCGAAGAGGCCGTGCAGTTCCTGCTTGACACGGCATGCTGTCCCCGTTTGTGCGCCTCTCTTTGCAATAGTATCCGCGGCCAAGGTGATAGCCAGGAAAAACTGGAACAGCTGCTGAGCCAGAATCTGTTCCTGATCCCTCTGGATAACCACAATGAATGGTTCCGTTATCACGACTTGTTCCGCGATGCATTGTTATACCGGTTGCACCAGAGCAGCCCGGAACGTGCAAAGGAATTACGGCGTGAAACGGTAAGCTGGTTGCTCGACCATGGGGAGGTTCATGAAGGCATCGCGCAGATTCTTCAGCTGGAAGACTGGCCATGGCTGGCCAGCGTTCTGGCCGAGCACGGCAATAACCTGATCCATGGCGGCTATCACCTGCCGGTATTAGGCTGGATTGATGCGCTTCCGGTTGACCTGTTCCAAGACAGCCCGCAGCTTCAAATGCTCAAAATCTGGGGCCTCTTCTTTGCCAATCGGGTTGACACCCTTGAGCCGCTGCTGACCACTCTGGAAGACCTGCTCGACAAACGGGTCGCAGACTCCCACCCGGATGCAGAGGGCGCACTGGGCCTGCAGAGCGAAATCTCGCTGATTCGCTCCTACCTGGCACGTACCCGCAGTGACGAAAAGAGCGCCAGCGATCTCACCCGCCAGGTGCTCAAGGATATTGACCATACCCAGATTCCTTTAAAATCAGTCACCTACTATGGTGTGGGCCTGGACTATTACGGCCAGGGAAATCTTGGCGATGCCGAAGACGCTCTGCGCTCAGCCGTGCATTATGGCCAGATTGAGCGAAAGCCCAGTACGGTTCTTTCCAGCGGCGGACTGCTTGCCTGGATTCAGTACGATCGAGGGGATATCGACATCGCGCTGGATACGTGTACCGAAGTAAGGCGATGGGTTGACCAACATTACGCCGATCCCACGCAACCGGTACTCATTTCCTGCTGGCAAAACAGCGCCTTGACGGAAATTTTCCGGGAAACCGACCGGCTGGAACAGGCCAGCACCTATCTGGCCCCTCTGCTGGAACATGTGGATGGAGGCACCGAACCCGGACAACACGTGATCATTCAGTATGTCCGCGGCCACCTGGCCTTCAGTGAAGGGCGGCTTAACGAGGCAGTCGAGTTCCTGGAAGATGCGGCCCATACCGGCCGCAAGCGGCGCGACCACATTGTATTTGAGCCCCCGGCAAGCGAGGCACTTCTGGCACGATGCTATCTCGGTCTGGGCCTTGTGGACAAAGCCAGAGACTGCCTTGGCAACCCGGACGCTCTTGACTGGAGCAACCCGCTCAACCGCGAGCAGATGCAAATCAGCATGGCGCGGGTACTCGTTGCTTCAAACAAGCCCGAACCGGCCCAGGAGATGCTAACTAGCCTGATGCGGGCTGCAGAGAAAAACGCCCACATTCGTCACCAGGTTGAGGTACTACTGGTCTATGCTGAGGCCCTGGATCTCCAATCCCGGCAGAACGAAGCCCGTGAGATGCTCGAGCGGGCCTTAGTCAAAGCCTCCAATGCAGGCTTCCTCCGGCTGTTTGTCGAAGAGAGCCGTCGAGTTCGCGAGCTTCTGCTGGAACTCCCTTCTCTAAAATCTCCGGGATCCTGGAATCAGCGGTTGCTGTCGATGCTCGCAGAGCAAGGCGTGGAAGAAAAAGCGCCAGAGAGGACGGAGGTCCCGACCACAAAAACTGCAACAGAACCTAAACCCGCTGAAGTGCCCCTGGTGGAACCCCTGAGCCAACGGGAACTGGAAGTGCTGTCCCTGATCAATGACGGCTACGCTAACAAGGAAATCGCGGCAAAAATGGATGTAGCTCCAGCAACGGTCAAAGCCCACATCCGCAACCTGTACGGCAAGCTGGGGGTAAAACGGCGCACCGAGGCTATGGTGCGCGCTCGCAATCTGGGACTCTTGCACCACTGACAATTGCGACTCGCATCACATTTTGCTCGTATTTAAATTTTCCACTACGCCTTTTGGACGATCCGGTTACGCCCCCTTACGCCCTATTATTAATTCAACGGTGAGGCAAAGCCTTACCCGGAATTCTGGAACTTCAGGCCTTCAGATTCCTTGTTTCCTTTTATTTCGACGCTTGGGTTCTAGCTGGACCCCTTTTGACACGAGCCATCCATTTGGATGGCTCTTTTTTTATGGACGGGAGTCTAGTCAATCACTCGTCGGAAAGGTGGAAGGGCATCGAGCAGCAATTGGCCATACCGACGGGTAATGATCCTCCGATCCAGGATCGTTACCCGGCCCGTATCCTGCTCGGTTCTGAGCAGACGACCAACCGCCTGAACCAGCTTTACCGACGCATCGGGAACCGTGATTTCCATGAACGGATTGCCACCGCGCTGGGTCACCCATTCGGCCAGGCTGGCCTCGATGGGGTCATCGGGTACCGAAAACGGTAGCCGGGTGATCACTACATGGTGAAGGTATTTGCCGGGCAAATCGATGCCTTCGGCGAAGCTGGCAACCCCAAACAATACACTGGGTTTCCCTTCATCCACCCGGGCACAATGTTCCCGCAGAACCTCCCCCTTGGCTTTGTCATCCTGAGTAATGATCAGCCCGGGATATTCAGGATCAAGGGCGTCCCGTACCTGCTGCATTTGCCGACGGGCCGTGAACAGCACCAGGGTCGCCTTTTCGCCAGCCCACAGATCCGGTAATCGTTCGGTTAGCGTGTCAGTGAATTTGTCGTCGGTAGGCATGACCGACATGGCCGGTATCTCCACGGTGGCCATGTCCGCGTATCGGAACGAACTGGGCACGTTCAGAAACCGGCTATGCTCTGGCAAGCCAGCACGTGTTTTCAGTCGATCGAAACGCCCCAGCGCCGTTAAGGTAGCGCTGGTGAGGACCGCGCCGTAAGCCCTGGACCAGAGCCTGGAATACAGAAGGTTATCCGCCAGCACCGGTGAGCTGTACAGCGTTATATCTTCTGCATGCTCCCACCGCTGCTTCACCGCCCATCGTGCCGGCGCGGGGCTCCGGCGCTCGTTCTCTGACTCACCCTTGGCCGGTTCCGGCGACGGGCCCGTTTCCCCTCCATCCTGCTTTGAACCGACGTCCCTCTCACTCCAGGCAACCCAGAGGCGCAGCTGATCTTCAGCGCGGCTGTGGAACGCCCCGATCACCGGGAACCAGGCTTCAGCGGTGTCCCGGTCAATTTCGCTTTCCTTGCGCTCATCGAATGCTCCCTGAAGCTCATCCACGAGCGACCCCAGGTGTCGGCACACGGTGGCCGTCGCTATGCGCGCTTCAGCAGCCAGGTTGGAGAGCACCTCGGGCAGTTCACCGTGGGCATAGCGCCACTGTGCAGGCCGTCGTTCATCGCTGAACTCCCAGGCGGTGTTCTCATCCATCTGCTCATAGACCCGGGCCAGCATCAGATCCAGATCCCGGGATGCGATGCTGATTCGGTCCAGGGTTTTGGTCGCCTGCACGCCAGGAGCGAGGTAAGGCTGCATGGTGGACAGTGCCTGCGACAACTGCTTGAGCCATTGACGAGCACTGTTCAGGCCCACGGAGGCAGCGAAATGGTTCAGTGCCTTATCTGGAAGATGATGGGCCTCGTCAAACACATACAGGGCATTCTCAGGCTCAGGCAGAATGGCACCCCCGCCCAAAGCAAGGTCTGCCAGGACAAGATCGTGATTGGCAACGACAACCTCTGCTTCGTCCAACCCCTTGCGGGCATCGAAAAAGGCACAGCTGTCAAAGTAGCTGCAATGCCGGTTGGTGCACTGGCGATGGTCTGTGGTCACCTGCCGCCAGACATCGTCGGGAATCTGCTCTGGCCAGTGATCCCGGTCACCGTCCCATTCCCGGGAGCCATAACTGGCCAGCATCTGCTCGAAAAAGGCTTTTGAACCGGCTTCGTCGGTCTGCAGATCATCCAGCAAAAACAGTGGCATGGTGTCACTGTCACCATGTCCCTCTTCCTGCAAACGGCTTTCCAGCCGGGACAGGCACAGGTAACGCCCCCGCCCCTTGGCAAGGGTCCAGGAGAACTGGAGGTTCGTGTGCTTTTTCAGGTCAGGAAGATCTTTCAGGACGATCTGGTCCTGAAGCGCCACCGTGGCGGTGGAAATGACCAAGGTCTTGCCAAGCGCCTTGGCAACAGGGATAGCAGCAACAAGATACGCCAGTGTCTTGCCGGTACCGGTACCTGCCTCAACCACACAAACCGAAGGCGGCGACGTGCGCTGCCCATCGTTGTCGGTGATTGCGCCCATATAACGGGCGATCTCGGCAATCATCAGGCGTTGACCGTACCTGGCCCGAATGTCTTTGCCGGAAAGTAAGTCCCTGTATGCCTGCTGTATGTCCTGCTTGATTGCGTCCGTAAGTGCCATTACCGGGGGCTCACCCAGTCACGGACGATGCCAACCCGGAAACGCTGCCCCTGCTTGCTCAGAATAACGCCTTCCTCGGTTATGTCCTCAACCTCTACGCCAGAGAACGTATCGCCTCTGCGCAGGTACTGATTGTTGATCATCACCCGGCTGGCGAAGGGGTCGGAAGAATGGATATGGCTGTTGAAGGTCAAATCGGGAATGCTCCGCTGGAATGATAAGGGCAGTTCGACCAGATGGGGAACGCGCTCAGCTGGACCTCGTTCGTCGACAGGTTCGGCGGACCGTTCTGGCTGGGAAGACGGCGTGATAATAACGGGACGTTCCTGAGGGCCGGGCTTGATAACCTCGGGGTTGGCATCGTCGAACCTGGTTGCCGTTTCTACCGGGTTAACAGTGGCATTGGACTGACTCACGGGGACACTCTCAGGGCGGCCTTCCGGCATGCGCTCAACCGACGTCTTCGAAACCGCTGGGGAGGGCGAATGTGTCTCAGGCTCGCCTTTTTTTGGCACAGTCAATACTGTCTCAGAATCAACAGCAGGCGCTGTGCGTTGCCATAATACACCGGCGACGATCCCGGCATTCACTAGCAAAGCGATGCTTAGCCAGACCACTGGTGAGATGGACTTCTTCTTGGGCTTGTGGATCAACTGAACCTGCTGGCCAAGATCGGGCACTTTACCCTGACGCCGCTCGGTCTCGGATTTTCTGAGAGCATCGAGTATGTACGACATGTGTTACCCCTTTCCGGAACGAGCGCCGGGGACCAGACGTGGCAAGTCCGAATCCAGATCATTATTGATCTGGATGATGGTCATGGCACCTGCAATACCATCGACACTCAGGCCCTTCAGATCCTGATACCAGCGAACCTGCTCTTCGGTACCCAACCGCTTAACACGAGCATTTTCCGTTCTCGACGCCGTGTATTTATCAGCAAGCTCCATCATGCGTGCGCCCAACCAGAGCTGCTCGGCCCTGTTTGCAGTGTCTCCCCGGGCATCCAGAAACGAAGGCCGGCTCCACAGGACCTGGTAGGTACCGAACCAATAGGGCTCAATGCTTGCAAAGGACACCTTCCGCACACCTATCCGGGTGTCCACCTCGGCCACATCGCCCATCAGTGTCCTGAGCACCACGTAGCCTCTCTCTCCGGAATCGCCACGGAGTTCGAGCAACGCCGGCCGGTTCAGAAATTCGAGGCTGCGACGGGTGCCCTGCCGTTCAAGACAGCCAAGGCCTTCGGTCAGGGCAAAGTCACATGGAGCCGGGGACTGGTCTGCCTGATACTCTCTGCCCCAGATTTCAAACAGAGACCGATACCCTTCCGGCAAGGCCAGCGCATCCGAGCCAAACTCGAACAGAGCCCGAGAGGGCTCAGCCACATTTTCTGCAGGCTCAACCGGCTGTGCCGCCGCGCTTTCCTGTACGGGATTATTGTCATCCGGCCGATCAATTTTCCCGGTCGCCAGAAGGTCGCCCGCGATCTCCTGCATGGCTGTGGCATCGGCAATTGGTGACTTCTGGTAAAGCCAGGCCAGACTAATGAAGGCCACCAGTGTAAGAGCTGCCAGTATCAGATATCGGTGTGGGCGGGATAGCCAACCGGGCCGGCCACTCTGTTGCCATCCTTCATGCCCGCGTACTTCTCGGGCGGCCTGTCGAATATGAGAGACCGTAATCTCGTGCTCGCTTTCGGCGTAGGCGCCAAGCAGCGCTCGATCACTGATCAGATTGATCAGACGCGGAATGCCCTCACTTTCCTGATAGAGCCGGCCTATCGCTCTTGGGGAAAACACCTCGCCCCGAACACCGGCAACGCCGAGACGATAACGAAGGTAATTGGGCAATTCGGCCTTTCCGATCGCATCTAGATGGTACCGGGCCGTGACCCGTTGGTTTAATTGCCGCAGTTCGGGCAGTCCAAGAATCTGCTGCAACTCAGGTTGCCCGAGTAACACAATCTGCAGAAGCTTTTTCTCAGCGGTTTCCAGGTTGGTCAGCAAACGCAACTGTTCCAACACATCGGCGGACAGGTTCTGGGCTTCGTCGATCAAAAGAACTTTGTGCCGGCCGGCGGCGTGCGCCTTGAGCAGTTCCCGATTGATCAGGTCAACCATTGTCTTGACGCTGGCATCGGACTGATGAGGAATTTCCATCTCGCTGCAGATTGAGGACAACAGTTCCCGCGCGGACAATCGTGGATTCAGGATCAGCGCAATATCCACATAGTCCGGCGCATTTTCGATAAAGCAGCGGGAAATGGTGGTTTTCCCCGTGCCCACCTCACCGGTGATCACGATAAACCCACCCTGCCCCTTCACCCCGTACATCAGGTGCGCCAGCGCTTCTTTGTGTCGTTCGCTGAGGTACAGGTATCTGGGGTCGGGTGCGATGGAAAACGGTGGTTCCCGAAAACCGAAAAAGTCGTAATACATGGGTATCCAGTATGGTGCTCAGGCGTCGGGAATCGCTGTGGAGCGCGCCCCTTTAACTATCGCCGTATCATACCGTTGGCGCCAAGGGGCTGTCATCTCAGGCGTTCCCGGAATCGTTTTTCCTGACCAGTCGGAGCTCGCCGCTGTGCCCTCTACCCTGTTTAAGACGTGCAACGCATCGCTCCAGGGTCTTGGAAATCCGGGCATGGGAACGAATCATCGAGATTTTTGGCCAAGTCGCCCGCTCTCCTGCCAGAATCATCTGGCGCAGGTATTTGGGGTCCGGATTCGCCAACATCCGACCGTAGTCCCGGAACGAATAGGTGGGCGCAATGGTGACATCGCCCGAATAGCGCTGGGCCATCATCGTGTAAAGCTGCCCGGAAGCCTGACGAAGCAGCTCCGGTCGCACTCGCTTGCGCAAGTAATCGAAAACCCCCTGACCATGAAACTGCACTTCCGACTTCAGCAGGTGGAGCGGAAGCCGGGATAGCGACAGCCTGTCATCGTCAGCCTGATCGCCCAGGAACGGCACCACATGCGGATTCGTCTGGCTGACAATGGTGAAATTCACGTCGTACAGGTGCATGAGCCGTTCAATGGGCAAGTCACTCACCACCGACCCATCCACAAACTTCAGCCTTGGCATATACGGCAGGACGTTTCCGTGTATGTCCTTCTTCATCAGGGTCACTGGCGGGAATACGCCTGGGACCGCCGCACTGGCAAGTGCAGCACTCCATACCATCAGGTAAGGCGAAGTGTATCCGCAAAGCAGCCGCGCTTTTTGATGCGTCTGAATGGGGGAAACGCTGATATTAATGGAACGGCCAGTGCGCTCGTAGGCCTCTTCGAACGTGTATTCACCGATGTTCTCGCGGAGACATCGTTTAAGCTGCTCCTGGTCCATCAGACCATCGCCACGCATGGCGCTGAGCAGTCCGCGCCACTTCCACGCCTTGAGGTTATGGGTTTCGGGAACCAGCATCTCCGGGATTTCGGCGTCGGTATGTACCCCTAGGATACCGGCGATAATGGCCCCAATACTTGAGCCGGCCACCACCTGGGGCAGCAGCCCCTTTTCCCAGAGCGCCTTGATAACGCCAAAGTGAAAAATCCCGAGGGTTGCACCGCCACTCAGCAACAGGGTGGGACGGCCAAAACTTTTGAGGGTCTCCCGGAAGAAGCGCAGCTTTTCCTCAACCGGAAAATCAGGGACGGGATGATCGCAAAGAAAGTCCAGGGCCTCACAGGCCTGGGTAATGTATTCCTCGATGAGGTGCTTGGTGCCCACCCTGGAGCGACGGTACAGCGCCGGATTTCCGAGATTCCCCAGATCGTGGTGCAGGCCTTCTCTGAGCGCTCGTTTGAGCCGGTGAAAATCGTTCTGCTGACGATACTGCTTGAGGTGGCTCAGACGATCGTAGATCAGTTCGTAGTGGTAAAGATCGGAGGAGAAATCTTCCTTCCAGTCGGCATTGCCCTCGAGAATATCGAGCTCCAACGCCGCCGCTTTCCAGACCTCATAGTTCTCGGCTTCGGCCAGCATTTTTCTGTATTTCTTGATCCTTGGATCCCTAAACACCGAAGCCCTCCACTATTGCTCGCCAGATAAATCCGATCAGAAATCCTCAAGCATCAGCTCATCATCGCCACTGGCAAAGGGGTCTTCCACCACCACACCATCATTGATGAGAAACTCCCTGCGCTGAAGGAATGCGTTCCGAACAAAGGTATAGCTGTCGCCGGAAATGAAGCTCTCGGCGGGAATCAGGTCTGCCCGCCGGTCAACCAGCTGAACGCCCCGTGCGTAATAGTTGTAGGGGCTGTCCACGTTATCCCATAGGGATGGCAGCACCAGCAAATCGGCACCGTATCCACCCAGGCGCCGGGGTGTTGACGGCCCCAGCAGAGGAATCACCAGATAAGGCCCGGAGCCAACGCCCCAGTGCCCCAGGGTTTGACCGAAATCCTCAGGCCGCGCTGGCAGATCAAAGACTGTTGCCACGTCAATAAAGCCGGCGAGCCCGAACACTGTGTTGTAGGTAAACCGGCCTGCCGCCACCACGGCGGACTCGCCCTTTAGCTGCAGCAAGCTGTTGACGAAGTTTCGGACCTCATCAAGATTGCCGAAAAAGTTGGTGATACCCCGATCCACGAAATCCGGTGTGATCGTCCGGTAGGTTTGCGCCACGGGTTTGAGGAACCACCGATCGATCGTGTCATTGAACCGATAAACCTTCCGGTTCCAGTTCTCATAAGGGTCATTGGCTTGAAACGCCATGACCTCGCCAGCATCCGTTTCAGGCAGTGGCTGGGAAACCGCCGGGGAGACTGGAAGCATCAGGCACAGGCCTAACGTGACGGACAGCAAACTCCAACGCCGCAGAAAAGCTTTTTTCATTCGTTACTCTGTAGGTTGTTTCATTCAACTCAATTCGTTGAGAATACCGGCGCCCGATTTTGAGAACGTTATTCAGCCAATCCAGAGGAAAGTAATGACAATTCCCGGAAAAAAGGTCGCTACGCTTGAAGTTCCACTCCGGTGGGGAGACATGGACGCATACGGCCACGCCAACAACACCGTCTATTTTCGTTTTTATGAGGAAGCCCGAATTGCCTGGCTCACTTCCTTGCAATTGGGCGGCCCGGAGGAACCCACCGGCCCGGTCATTATAAAGACCAGCGCCACGTTTCTGAAGGAGTTATATCACCCAGCCACCCTGTTGGTAGAAACATACGTAGACAAGGCAGGAAACACCAGCCTCGACACCTATTACCTGCTCAGGGATGCGAACTCGGGCGACGTTTATTCGGAAGGATACGCGAAAATTGTGTGGTTTGACCGGAAAACCCGAACGTCTGCGCCGCTGCCAGACACCCTGAGGGCGCTGGCAGCGAGCTGACGCCGGTATCAGCGGTGACGAACGACCACGCTGCCAATGGAATAGCCTGCGCCAAAGGAACAGATAACGCCAATATCGCCCTGCTCGAAATCCTCCTTGAATTTGTGGAAGGCAATGATCGAACCGGCTGAACTGGTATTGGCGTACTCATCCAGAATAACAGGCGCTTCATCAGCGGCCGCATCACGCCCCAGCACCCGGCGGGCAATCAACTGATTCATGTTCAGGTTTGCCTGGTGCAGCCACATCCGGCGCAAATCATCCGGGCTCAGTGAGAGCGATTCCAGCTGTTTCTGGATAGTCTCAGCCACCAGCGGAGACACTTCCTTGAACACCTTGCGCCCCTGCTGGATGAACAGTTTGTCGGGCTTGCCTATGCCGGATTCGTCGGCGCGGTTCAGGAAGCCGAAGTTATTGCGGATGTTGTTGGAAAACTGGGTTTTCAGGCGGGTGCCAAGAATTTCGAAGCCCTGCCCTTCAGCAACATCTTCCTCCCGCTCCACCAGGATGGCAGTACAGGCGTCACCGAAAATGAAATGGCTGTCTCGGTCGCGGAAGTTCAGATGGCCGGAGCAAATTTCGGGACTCACCACCAGCACGGCACGGGCGGAACCGTTTTCAACGGAATTGACTGCCGCCTGCAAACCAAAGGTTGCGGAACTGCAGGCCACGTTCATGTCGTAGGCAAAGCCATCAATACCGAGCGCCTGCTGCACTTCAATGGCAACAGCCGGATAGGCACGCTGCAGATTCGAACAGGCCACAATGACAGCATCCACATCGCTGGCGGTCTTGCCGGCCTGCTCCATCGCTCCCTTACAGGCCGCAACGGCCATGTCGCACTGTACCGACGGTTCGTCGTTACTTCGCTCCGGAATATAAGGAGCCATCCGATCCGGGTTCAGGATACCCTCCCGATCAACCACATGTCGGCGCTTGATACCGGAGGCCTTTTCAATGAACGACGACGCAGATGGCTGGAGGGGCTCCAGATCGCCCCGGGCGATCTCTTCCGCATGTTCGGAGTTGAACCTTTCAACGTACTGGTTAAATGCCTCAACCAGTTCGTCGTTATCAATCGATGCGGGCGGTGTGTACAGACCGGTTCCGCTAATGACGGCTTTAATCACGCTTACTCCACGTCATGGTCGTTGGAACAGAATTCTTGACTTTCACAGTGGCAGGAATACTAACACACTCTCTGCGCTTTGCCCGGCGCAACACCCCCTCCCTACGCCTAAGGTCGAAGACGCTGTTGGCGGGTCATACGCGGGTTTGCTCCCACTGCTTATCCAGACGTTTGACCGACACCGTCATCTTTGTTCCCAGCTGCTGGGCAAAAAATGACACGCGGAATTCCTCCAGCATCCAGCGGTACAACACCAGTTCCGCATCCCTGACGCCCAGACGCTCCTGCGTCGCCTTTTTGGTGGCATAGCGGGACCAAAGTGGCTCGATGGTGTGCAGAAATTCTCGCTCGCGGCCCATTTCGCGGGGCATTTTGTCCAGTCGAATCAGTGCAGCTTCGAAATAACGTCCATATTCCGCCAGCCACTCCGGCGGTGTTTCGACCAGGAAGCCCGGATACACCAGATGCTGTAACTGGAATTTGAGATCGGCCATGCTGTTGGCCAGGGCGAGATTGATCTTGCCCTTGAGCTGCTTGGCCACCTTCTGGTAGCCGGACAGTGCGCGATGCAAGCTCGCGTCTGCCTTCTCCAGCGCAGGAATAAAATCGCCGCGATGCCGGTTAAACAGCGTCTCGAGCGCATCGGAACTCCGGGGAACGCCCTCGGTGAGAAAATGAGCCATGGCGGTTGCCAGCACAAGATCATCCAGCAGAACCTTCGCCTGACCCACGGGCGCAAACAGGAGCGCTGACTGTTTGAAATGAGGCAACTTGCGGTCAAGGTCGTCGAGGGTCTTGCCAAAACGGTTGATAATCAGGCGAGCCACCGCCTTGCGAGTCGTATCTTCAGCAGTGAGCGGGTCGAGACAGCGAATCTGGCGCACCTTGCCACCGAGATCCTCCAGCCCCGGGTACACCGTCACCTGCATGCCGCCTTTTTCCGTCTGCACCTCTTCAGGGAGCGTTCCGAATTGCCAGTCCTCCGCCTCGGGCGTCGACGGTGTGCCCTTATCCTCACTGGCGGCATCTGCCAATGCCTGCTCCGCCCTGCCCTCCAGCTGATCCTGAATGGCAGAAGGATCACGGCCTTCCGCCAGCACCTTGCCCTTGTCTCCCAGGACCCGCAGTCCCATTCTCAGGTGCCGAGGCAGTTCAGCGTCAGGCCAGACGTCAGAGTCGATCTGCACACCGGTCATTCGGCGCAGTTGGTCGCCCAGCTGAAGCGCCAGTGGTTCGTTACTGGGCTCCATATTGGCCAGCGCCGCATCGACAAAATCCGGAACCGGCACGAAATTTCGACGCAGGGATTTAGGCAATCCCTTAACCAGCGCAATGCATTTTTCCCGCAGCAGTCCCGGAACCAGCCATTCCAACCGACGGGAGGGTATCTGCTTCAACGCCATGAGGGGCACCTGCAGGGTTACACCATCTATTTCGCTGGTGGGCTCGAATTCATAAGAAAGGGGATAACGAACACCTTCCCATTCCAGGTAATCCGGATACAGTTCCGCAGCGCCTGCATCAAGCGGCCTCTGCAAAACGTCGTCCTCGGACAGCTCCAGGCGTTTCAGCTCGTCCGCAGACAGGCCTTTCCACCAGCTTTCGAAGTGACGACCGCTCACAATGTCCGCGGGTAGCCGCTCGTCGTAAAAGGCCACCAGAACTTCGTCGTCCACCAGAAGGTCGCGTCGGCGGGTTTTCTTTTCCAGATTCTCGACGGTATCGAGCATTGCCCTATTACGGGCAATGAAAGGCGCCCTGGACCGGTAATCCCCTTCCACCAGCGCCCGGCGTATAAACAGGTTTCGGCATTCCGCAGGATCCACCTTGCTGTAGGCAATCCGTCGTTTGGGCACTACATCCAGGCCGTACAGCGTGACCTTTTCGTAGCCCATGACCTGGGCACGTTTCTGTTCCCAATGGGGCTCGAAGTAATGATGCTTGACGACATGCCCCGCCAGGGGCTCGATCCACTCCGGCTGTATCGAGGCCACCATGCGGGCGAACACCCGACTGGTTTCAACGATTTCCGCAGCCACGATCCATTTAGGCGAACTCTTGGCAACCTTGGAGCCCGGGAAGATCAGCACCTTCCGGTTACGGGTCGCCAGGTACTCTCTCTTCTCAAATTTCACCGCTACCTGGCCAAGCAGCCCCGCCAGAATAGCCCGGTGAAGCGCGTCATAGCTCGCAGACTTGTCGTTGAACTGGAACTTTTGCTCGCGACATAACAAGGTCAACTGTCGATGGACATCCCGCCATTCCCGCATTCGCATCCAGCTGAGAAAGTGCTTCTGGCACACCTTCTTCATCTGGTTCTGTGAAAGCTCCTGACGCTGCTCCTCGTAGAAATTCCAGATGTTCAGCAAGGTAACGAAATCGGATTCCTTGTCGTTGAACGGCGCATGAGCCTGGTCCGCTGCCTGCTGCTTTTCCTGAGGTCGCTCCCTCGGGTCCTGCACACTCAGCCCGGCAATGATGATCAGGGTCTCCGCCAGACTACCCTGCTCTGCGGCGGTAATCAGCATTCTCGCAAGCCGGGGGTCGAGAGGAAGTCGTGCCATGCTGCGGCCAACCCGGCTCACCCGCCGCTTGTCGTCAACGGCACCCAATTCTTCAAGCAGTTTGTAGCCATCGTTGACCTGACGGCGGTCCGGCGCTTCCAGAAATGGGAACTTTCGGATGTCGCCCAATCCAGACGTCGCCATCTGCAGAATGACCGACGCCAGGTTGGTGCGGAGAATCTCCGGGTCTGTGTACTCAGGTCGGTTGATAAAATCCGTTTCGTCGTACAGCCGGAAGCAGATGCCCGGCGCCACACGCCCACACCGACCCGCGCGCTGGTTGGCGCTGGCCTGGGAGATAGGCTCTACCGGCAGTCTCTGAATCTTCGAACGGACACTGTACCGGCTGATACGAGCCACCCCCGTATCAATGACGTACCGGATTCCCGGCACGGTCAGGGACGTTTCAGCGACGTTGGTCGACAGCACAATTCGTCGTCCGCGGTGGGTTTGGAAAACCCGGTTCTGTTCCTGCGCACTTAACCGGGAATACAACGGAAGGACTTCGGTATGCTTCAGGTCCGCATGCCGAAGCACTTTGCTCAGGTTGCGAATTTCCCGTTCGCCGGGCAGGAACACCAGTACGTCGCCCGGAGGCTGTTTTGCGGATCTCTCGTGATCTTCAATTTCTTCCAGCGCACTGAGCACGCCATCCGTCCATCCCTGATCGCGATCGTCTTCGTCTCCGGTCAATGGTCGGTAACGGACATCCACCGGATAGGTTCGACCACTCACCTCAATGACGGGCGCCTTGTCGAAGAACGCACTGAAACGCTCCACCTCGATGGTAGCGGAGGTGATGATGACCTTCAGATCCGGTCGTTTCGGGAGGAGTTGGCGCAGGTAGCCGAGCAGGAAATCAATATTAAGGCTACGCTCATGAGCTTCGTCGATGATCAGCGTGTCATAGCGATCCAGAAACCGGTCATTTTGCACTTCCGCCAGAAGGATACCGTCGGTCATGACCTTGACCCGTGACTGCTCCGAGGTCACATCGGTAAAACGGACCTGATAACCAATCTGCTGGCCAATTTGTTCTCCGATCTCCTCGGCAATGCGAGTGGCCACACTGCGAGCCGCAATCCGCCTGGGCTGAGTGTGACCGATCAGCCCCCGAATACCCCGCCCACTGTCCAGGCAAATCTTGGGAATCTGCGTGGTTTTGCCGGAGCCGGTTTCCCCGGCAATGATCACGACCTGGTTATGCTCGATGGCGTCGCGGATGTCGGCGACTCGCTCCGACACCGGAAGCCCGTCCGGGTAGCTGACCGGCTTGTGCAACGAACGCCGGTGCTGAACGACCTCCTTGCCACGTTCCAGCCATCGGTTCATCTTTTCCAGATCTTTCTGACCGGGCTTTCCCCTGTGGCGCGCCACGGCACGGACAATACGGGCAGCCTCAAGCTGGTTACATGCTTCCAGCTGTTCGGTGATGTCTTTGGCCCAGGCGTGGCCGTTTATCGGCGATTTATCGGCTTGTTGAGCGTTACGTGTCATCGAAATCCAGCAGTCATCGATTCAGGGTTAGTCGGACAGTCTATCGGCAAACGTGTCTCTTACAAACGCAAAACCCCGCCGAAGCGGGGTGGGAATGCGGCATCCCTGCTTACATGGTGTCAGCAGGGACCGGCCTTCAGGATTTACTTGTTGGCTTCGTCGCGAAGTTCACGACGCAGAATTTTACCAACGTTGGTCTTCGGCAGTTCGTCGCGGAACTCAAAGTGCTTGGGCACCTTGTAAGCGGTCAGGCGCTCACGACAGAACTCGCGCAGTTCGTTCTCAGTGACACTGTCTTCAGCCGGCACCAGGAAGACTTTCACGGCTTCCCCGCTCTTGGCATCGGGAATACCGACGGCAGCACACTCAACCACTTTTGGATGGCTGGTTACCACATCTTCGATTTCGTTGGGGAACACGTTGAAGCCAGACACAATGATCATGTCTTTCTTCCTGTCGACGATACGCAGGTAACCGTCTTCCTGCACGAGCGCTACGTCACCGGTAAGTAGGTAGCCATCCTCGGTGAACGATTTCTGGGTATCTTCCGGACGCTGCCAGTAACCGCGCATGACCTGCGGTCCCTTCACGCAGAGCTCGCCTGGCTCACCGACGGGGGTTTCTTTACCATCTTCGTCAATGGTCTTGATCAGCGTGTTAGGCACAGGCAAGCCAATGGTACCGATCTGCACAGCCCCGTAGGGGTTAAAGGTAACCACCGGCGAGGTTTCGGTCATACCGTAACCTTCGGAAATCTCACAGCCAGTTACCTTCTGCCATGTCTTGGCGGTGTCGCTGGTCAGAGCCATACCGCCTGAAGAGGTAAGCTTAAGCCCACTGAAATCAAGATTGCAGAAATCTTCGTTATTGCACAGGGCAACAAACAAGGTGTTCAACCCCAGAAAACACGTGAACTTGTGATTTTTCAGTTCTTTCACGAAGCCCGGAATATCGCGCGGATTCGGAATCAGCACGTTATGACCACCGGCTTCCAGCATAATGCCGCAGTTCAGCGTGAAGGAGTAAATGTGGTAAAGCGGCAGAGGTGCAATTACCACCTCCTGACCCTCAATCAGGACACCGCCCATCATGGTACGGGTCTGCTGAAGGTTGGCCACGAGGTTCCCGTGGGTGAGCATGGCACCTTTTGCTACACCCGTCGTACCCCCGGTGTACTGCAAGACCGCAATGTCGTCTTTCTTGCATTCAACCGGTGTGAACTTCTCACGAGCACCGGCACTCAGAACCGCCGGCAACTTGTGCGCACCCGGGATGTTGAAAGCCGGAACCATCTTCTTTACGTGCTTGACCACGGCGTTCATCAGCGTCCGCTTGATCGGCGAATGGAGGTCCGCGATCTCGGTCACGATCACATGTTCAATGCCGGTATGCGGAACGACCTTCTCTGCGTTCTCCGCCATGTTTGCCAGCACAACCAGTGCTTTGGCACCGGAATCATTGAACTGGTGTTCCATCTCGCGGGCGGTGTAAAGCGGGTTGGTGTTGACCACAATCAGCCCGGCACGCATTGCACCAAACACAACAACAGGATACTGACACACGTTGGGCATCTGAACGGCAATACGGTCGCCTGGTTTCAGGTCCGTCTTGTTCTGCAGCCACGCCGCGAAATTGCGGCTCTGAGTGTCGAGATCACGGTAGGTGAGAGTTACACCGACAGCACTAAAAGCAGGACGATCCGCGTATTTTTTTACCGCCTGTTCAAACACGTCCACCATGCTGGTGTATTTGTCGAAATCAACGTCGAGGGATACACCAGCCGGGTATTTGTCCTGATAGAACTGCTCAAAATCCATCACCATCTCCTGTTCAGTGTTTTCTAATTGTCAGGCTTTACGAGCTTAATGCTGATTAAAAATCAACCCTACCAAAGTCTCGGTAGTGAAAAGTTGGGGAGAGAATAGCAGTTTTGGTATCGATGAGGTAGTTCTACGGATTCCCCAATAACACCAACCGTGGCGCCTTTTCTTGGCTGAGCATATCACTCTTAACGCGGCCTAATACGCACGCTTCAGGCAGGCAAAAGGTTCGGAAAAATCTCAATAGAACAGAAGTGCACTGCTAATGAACGCCTCTGTGAAAGGGGCGAAATGCAAACATTGGTAAAATGGCGCTGGTAGAGGTGGGGCCGATCAAGACTCAAACACCAGCCTCGATCGGCTAACTTGTGAACGGATCAGCCGGGTACGAAATCCAGCGGGAAGCGCACACGGCGGGTTTCGACGTTCGCCGACCCGAAGTTGAACATGCGGACTCGCATGGCAAGCCTCTGCTCCAACATGGGATTCCCCAACTCAGAGTTAACCACCTGGCAATCCGACACGGACCCATCCGGCTCAATGACCAGTTCCAGAAGAACCGTGCCTTCCAGCATAGGATCCTGACGGTGCTCGCGTCGATAAAGGGCGTACAAGGCGGACTGCTGAGCGTAGAACTTCTGCCGAATGCTGCTCATGGCCCGTTCACCATCTCCGGAAGACGAAGCTGCTTTGACGGGCTGTGGCTTTTGAACCGGGGCACTGGCCACCTGGACCTGCTTGACTTCATGTCCCTCGACGGCAACTTTGGTCTCCGGCATTGCAGAATCTGTCACTCCGCCACTGCCCTGAAGGGCTGTTTTGGAATCGGGCACGGGGTTCGACGCATAAGCACTGCCACTGGTGTTCGCTGTGAGAGTCTGGACGGATTCGTTGTCCGGCTTGCGCAACGATGCCAGTCGATCTTTCATCGCGAGAAGGCCCGACTGCGATGCCTTCTGGCGCGCTTGTTCGAGGGTCTGCTTTGGTGCGGCCTCAGGCTTCGAAACAGGTTCCGGCCTGGGCTCTGGTTTCGCCACCTGCTGAACTGGCTCTGACTTTGGCGGATTCACCTCGGCGGGTTCAGGTTCAGGTTCGGGCTCCGACTCAGGCTTGACCGGCTCAGGAGGCGGCAGGGGCTTGGCCCGCTCCATCAGTCGTGCCAGCCGGGGCGCAACCTTCTCCGCTTCGTTCCGTTCAATTTCCGGCACATCCAGTAACGGAATCATCAGGGCCGGCGGTAAGGTAAGCGCAAACAGAAGCCCTAGGATGAGCCCGAAACGCCGGTTCTCGCCAATGGAAGAACTCCATGGCAGACCACTGCTGCGCACATCCATGTTGCGAGATTCAGCCACTGCGCACCTCCGGCTCGACCGCCAGGCGAACCTGTCGGAACTCTTCATCTACGCACGTTTGCATGATCTTTCTGAGCAGACGGTAGTCGGTATCCTTGCCGGCCATGATCGTAACTTCAAGGCCCTGCTCCGGAATTTCTTGCCATTTTCCCCGACGATAAGCCAGCTCGTCGGAAAGCCCGGAAATATGGGCGTCGGCACCAACAATACTGTCGAGCCGCGCCACTTCCCTACCCTGCACCAGAATGGCACCACCGGTTACCTGCACAGTCAGATTTTCAACCGCCTGTTGATCGACCGTCGACGTTGGCAAAGGCACGTCGGCAGTGTTCTGCATCACCTTGACGTCGGAGGAGTTCACCATCAGGAAGAACACCAGAATGGTAAAGATATCCATCAGGGACACCAGATTCAGCCCGCCTGCCCTGTGCATGCGTCCGTAATGCCGCTGCATACGCTGAGCTCTGCGAGAAGCTTTCATACGCCACCTCCACTCGCGCTGCTGGAGGTCGTAACCAGCTGTCGGTCTTCCTGCGCGTCCATGAGGGCGACATCCGGGAACAGCTCGCCTTCGACAACACTGGCGGCAACGACGGCAGGGTAAGAGCGGACGGTATCCATCGTGCTCACCAGGGTCTGATAATCAATCTCGGGGCCAACCTCAAGAACGATATCAGTCTTGTCCGGTATGCGAGTCTTGATCTGTCGAAGCACAAAGCGCAGTTCGGCGTAATTCTGCTCGCCCGCTTTGGCAGGAAGAACCTTTATCACTCCTCGTTCACTATCCCCAATCTCGATCCCTTCCGGAATAAGCGTCACAACCAGCTTCAACTCCTCCTGTGGTGGCACATCACCACTTTGGGTACCCGGAAAATTGAGCTCGATCATCCGCACCTGACTGAAGACCATACCCAGCAGAAGCACGGGCACCAGCACAATCATCAGATTCAGGAACGCAGTGATATCGAGCTCGGGTGAGCTGGTAATTCGTCGATGTCGGCGTCTCATAACTGCTTACTCTTGCTGCTCACGTCCATGATTAAGTGGATTCCAGATCAGGCAACCACACCCGGCTGTTTCGGATCGGCAATCATGTTGAGCAGCTTTACGCCAGCCATTTCGAAGCTGTCGACAATTTCGTTGGTTTTGGTCTGTAAGACCGCATGGAACATCAGCAATGGAATGGCAGACATCAGACCAAACGCCGTGGTATTCATGGCGACGGAAATACTTTCAGACAGCAGACTCGCTTTCTGCGAGGGATCTGCAGCTGCAACCGCAGTAAAGGCTGCAATCAGACCGATGATGGTTCCCAGCAGGCCAAGCAGTGTTGCAACGTTGGCCAGCGTTGCCAGGTACTGCGTTCGCTTCTCCAGCCGGGGAAGCACCTCCATCAGCCCTTCTTCCATGGCGTATTCCACATCTTCACGCCGGCTATTATTCAGAAGGCGCCCAAGGCCAGCTCCCATGATGGCAGCAATCGCGCTGTCCGAGCTGGAAGCAGCTTTCATGGCCCTGTGGTAATCGCCTTTTTTAAGAAGTGGGAGTATTCCTCGTTCAAAGGCCACCCGGTTGTGGCGGCGCATGGCGCCGAGGTACACAAAACGCTCAACCGTTATCGCAAGTCCAATCACCAGCACCACGCCAATCGGGTACATGAAAGGGCCGCCATCCTGGAAAAACCGAACAATCGTATCCATTTTCTGAACTCTCCGTTATTACTGCTTGCTCACGGCAGATTCCCGTCCGGGAATCAGTGTTAGTGGGTTGAGGGATTCCCGAAAGACACGCTGCCTTTCAAGGACTTCTGCATCGACAGGCTGAGTGAGCGAAGGAGCTCTGCTATTGAGCTCCTGACGCTCGCGCCGGGGTAGTGTTGGCGGCTGCCATGGCAATATGTAGAGTACCCTTGGGTTATCCTCCCCCACGCTGGTTGAGATACCTTTCACGATCAGTCCCAGCTCGGGTGCCTCGGATTCAGAACCCGCCGCGGCCACC
Organism: Marinobacter suaedae; assembly: GCF_030519635.1. Classification (NCBI taxonomy): domain Bacteria; kingdom Pseudomonadati; phylum Pseudomonadota; class Gammaproteobacteria; order Pseudomonadales; family Marinobacteraceae; genus Marinobacter; species Marinobacter suaedae. Next base: position 594,497 of record NZ_JAUMIS010000002.1, read on the forward strand.
ACCGACACCGGGCACAATAGAAGTAGCGGGGGTAACAGGGGCAGCGACTTCAATGAATCCAGCACTTTCAGTCTCATGTTTGGCACTTAGTCTAATCTCCGTTCCAGATCCGCAATCCAGCCAGCCACCCGCTGATCGTCCTGACCCGCCAGTTCCCGATAGCGCTGGTAATGGATCAGGGCTTTCTCAAGATCCAAAAGGTAAAGCTCCGCTATCACGCCCAGGTTGTAGTGCAACTCGGCAACATCCGGTGAATACTGAATACCGGTTTCAAGGAGAGTGACCGCTTCCCTGAAGTTCTTGTTTTCCTTTTTGAGCAGGGCAAGATTATTGACCACTGCGGCGTCAGCGGGGTTCAGGCTCACAGCCTTCTGCCAGGCAATTTCCGCAGCCTGTTTACGCCCCTGATCAAAGGCCTGCTTCCCCTCGTTGGCGAACTGCGCGGCCAGTTCCGGCTTCGCTGGTTCCTGGGGTACCTTTACCCCGGGGCCCGCGCACCCGGCCATGAGCGTCAGCAGAACACAGGCCGTTCCAATCCAGAACCACTTGCTGTCAGGCGCCATCATTCACCTCCATTGCCCAGCTCATCCAGCGCACGGTCCGGTCATATCGCCCCGGATTCATCTTTGCCAGTGCATCCAGGCTCCTGCCTATCCACGCGTTGAAACCGATCGACGCGATGCGCTGGTGATTATCTGAATGCAATCGGATCGCTTTTTCCTCGAAGGGATAGGCTTCTTCCTCAAGCAGCATCTGATATTGCATCGCTTCCATTTCGTTCAGATCATCCGGGACCGAAGACGCCATCAGATCCTGTGCCAACCCCCGGTAAAGCTCGGCACGGCGGTACAGGGACTCAGAGCGAACCACCTCATCCCCGAACTTCTCTGCTTCAAGAAAACGTTGGCGCGCGCTTTCGAGCGCAACCTGCTTTCTGTCCAGCGAATCTGCCAAGGGATGCGTGAGTCGGATTCCGGTGAATGTCGCTGCGGCCCTTGCGCCCAGAATAAGGGCGCTGCGCGCCGCCCAGGCCAGCGTCTCCTCGGAGTGCCATTGGCTGTCAAGTTCGCTGGCAACAATCGCCTCCTGCAGCTTCAGCGGATCATCCCCGGACGCTATAAGACGCTGTCGCATGGTTTGCTGCAGAACATGGTGGTCGGCACTTTCTACCACCGGACTTGTTCCCAGGTACCCCGTGTAAATGGTGTTTCTGGACTCGATGGCACCGCCCTCATGGTAAAGCGCCGCTGCCTTGAGCCGTGTCGGCCAGGGATTTGATTCGGACCTGGCAACCAGAAGCAGCTCGTCGGCGGCTTGTGCCGGATCACCGGCCGATACGTGGGCATGGACCAGTTTGTCGCTAATCCCGGCCGTCAGAGAATGATCAGGAAAATCAGCCCGGAACCGGGTAAAGGCATCGATGGCAGCAGCGTACTGATGTGCGATTAACAGAGTATTGGCTGCATCGTAACGCCCCTTGATGGCGATCTCGGAACCCGGAAGTGCCGACTCAATGCGCTCGAAATGATTGACGGCCGCATCCACATTTCCGGCCTCAGCAGCCACTTCACCCTGGCGATAGATAACCGTTGCCAATTGATGTTGGGCAGCTCGCGCATCGGTTGCACCTGCCGGGCTGACCTCGCCACTGCCCAGCTGCTCCAGAACGTTATTCCAGGCTTGCTCTGCCAGCGAAAACTCTTCACGATGTTGCCGGACTTTGGCCACGACCTGCCAGGCTGCGTAACGCTCTGAAGCGTTTGACCCTGGATGCAAAACCGCCTTTTGAGCAGTCTCTATAGCCTTCTCAAGTTCGCCCCTTTCAAACCAGCGGACGGAAAGCTCAGCCAGCAAACCGGCCAGACGGCCATCTCCGGAGAAGTGGACTTCAAAGCGGACGGCTTCGTGAGCAAGATCATCAATGTCAGCTCGGAATCCCGGAGAAGTTCGTTGACCGTCCAGGCCTTCCCGCAGCAGAACAATGGCAGCCCAGCCCGCGTCCGCCGCCTCGGGATAGCCACCGAACGTGTAGGCTGATTCCTGGAAGTCAATCAGCGCTGCACTGTATTGTCCGGACTGGAGTCGGGCATCACCGGCAAGACGAAGAACTTCTCCGGATTCCTCGGTTCTTCCCGCGAGTGCTTCGTAGAAACTTGCTGCGGTGGAAAAGTCTTGCTGGCCGTCTACCCGATTACCTGCGGCCAGGTTCCTGGAACCGGAATGGTAGTGAAAATCCGCCAGTTCGCGACTGAATTGAAGCCAACGCTCCTGTTCCGCCCCGGAGAGCGTTTGGTAAAGGTCCGGCGAAGCAAATTGCGCCACATAATTCGCCTTTGCCGCCCTGACCTTCGCCGGCTTGTCCGCCAGCAGCCAGACATCTGCAACCTGGGCAAGGAAGGCTGGATTGCGCGGATGATTGGGGAAGTAATCAACAAAGGCCTGATTTGCGGCAACACTCTCGGTGTATTGTCCCAGCACTGCGTAGTAATCCGCGAGGCGATCGAACACAACATAGGTCCAGTACCGGTCCTCTGCCCCGTCGAGCCAGGTATAGAGTCGCTCTGCTCCATCGGTTCGCGCGGCCATCATTGCCAGAACTCGCAGCGTATCGTCGATCGTATCGACGCTGGATCTATCGACCGTCAGCAAACTCTCCTGATCCGGCAGAAACCCATCCAAAACCCGAATAAAATTGTCCGCCGCCCGGTTCCAGGCGGAAACGCCCTGTTTGAACTGGCTCCAACCCATCATAAATCGGACTTTCGTGCCCAAAGGGGAATCGCCGGAAACCTGATCAAGTACCGCGCGGTATTCGGCTTCCGCTTCCGGATAGTTGCCACTGGCAAAAGCTGATTCGGCCACGCGGAATCTGGCTTCTGGCGCGAAGGGAGATTTCGGGTAAAGCCCTGCCAACTGCTTGAGCCGCGTGATTGACTCATCGGCCTGCCCAGTTAACGCGTGGGCCTTTGCCATCTGGTAGAGCAGTTCATCGAGACGACCGCTGTAGGAACCACGACCGATGATCGATTCGTAGCTCCCGATCGCTTCCCGATAGATCGCGGTTTCTTCCTCTGGTGTAAACCCGATGTCTTCACCGGATAACGTCTGGATATTGCTCAGGCGATTCAATGCATCGATACGAACCTCCGGCTCGTCCGATGAACGGAACAATTTCTGGTACCGCCTCGCCACCTCTGCCGGAGAAATAGCCGGCATCGGTCGTGATTCAAAGGGAAGAAAAACCGGGCGCATGTCGCCGATGGTTTCTCCCTCGCCGCCCAATTCGACACGGAACGCCTCCTGCGCCCATGACAAAGTCGCTACGCCAAAGGAACACAGCAAAGCTGCTACTAGACGCTTCATGGTTCGCGCCCCTCCATCTTGCTGACGGCAAGATATTCGTAGAGATGCGCAATCTGCTGCTCGGCTTTATCTTGTACAAGAACCATCCTGCGGTCCTGCACCGACACAAACTCGAGCGCCAGCTCATCAAGCTGCCGGTCGGCTTCGCGCCTGAGAACCTGGACCTGCCCGTAGAGACGTTCCGTAGAACTCTTCAACGAGCGGGCTTCGGCCAGCAAGCGCTCAAGTTCCAATGGCTGATTCTGGACAGAACGCCCAAAGGTAGTGAGGTCAGTGGACGTTTCCGCAAGGGTTTCAGCAACGGCGTCGAGTCTGGCCCTCTGGATGGCAGACAATGGCTGCGCCGACAGTGCGGACAGTTCTTTGTGCAGGAATCGCTGGGTGGAAAGCAAACCGCCAACAACATCAGGTTTTTGGCGGGACAATGTCGTCAACTGCGACTTCAAACTGCGGATGAAGACATCAAGGTCCCGCGCTTCCCGCTCAAGCTCACTTCCAACCGCGTCCAGTTCAGCAACCCTTGAAACCGCTTTCTGAGCCTCCGGCTCCTGCAACAGCTCGTGCAGATAGGCAATCCTGGGCTGGGTTTTTATTCGATGGTCTGCCAGGAACCACTCGACGCCAGTATCGCGGGCCTTCGCTAAAAGCGTGTTGTAGGCTCCACCTTCACGAATCTGTTCAGCCAGATTCCGAAGAGTCACGCGTTCGCTTTCAAACGCGGCAGTTGCAGCCAGGTAGGCCTCACCCGATTGTCCGAGATAACCAGAAAGGTCGTACCCCCGCCCCATCCCAATCCACGAATCGGCGACACCCGGATAAGCCAGCGGGTACTTCTTCGCCCTGTGCCAGCTCTGCATTGCCGCCCGGCTGCTGCCTTTTTTGGACAGCGCCAAACCATGAAAATACAGTGCCTGAGCCGTCAAGTTGTTATCGCCGTCAAGGGACACTCCCTCAAGGAAGCTAATCGCCTTGTCGTAGTCGTTGTTCTGAAGCGCCAGATAACCCGCGCGAACGAGCAACCGACCAGTCAACGCCTTGCGACGACTCACTTCTGGGTCCTGCTCCGCCATGGCCAGGGCGACTCTCAACGAAACCAGGGCCCGAACAGCATTGAGATCTTCGCGAGCATAATCGCTGGCAAGGTTCATATAGCCGACAGCGGCCCAGTACCCGGCGGCCAGGCCACCCAACACCTGACCTGCTTTTTCGGAATGACCGTTTGACCGGTGCAGTTCAGCCAGATAAAAGCCGGCCTCCGAACCTGTTTCACGTCCTCCGACTCGTACTGCCAGCTCGAGCCATTTCTGAGCCTCCGGATCCTGGTAGTGCAGCAGGGTTTTCCCCAGAAGGAGCGCTGCATCCGCCCGGTGATAATCGCCGTCAATAACGGCTTTAAGCTCGGAGATCGCATCTTCGGTTCGCCCACTTGCCAGTAGCAACTGGGCCCGAAGGAAGTCTGCCGACGGCCCTTCCAGACGGCTGGCAGAGTTCAGCACAGGCGCAAGTTCATTATTCGCGAGGGCAAAGCGCACCAGACCGTTACGTAACTGCTCCGCTGACATGGGTTCTTTACTGGCACCGGCAAATCCGCTGCCAGTTATCGCAAGCCCGAACGTGACCAGCGCGAGCTTCTTCAAAAACACATCCTTCATGGGCAGTTATTTCCACTCATGAAACACAACACGAGGTTCGAAATCCGGTGCCTGGGCATCCAGACTCATCTGAATCCGGAAGGGGCCGGGACGTTTGGTGAACCGGTAGACGGACTCCCGCCGGACAAAGTGGTCATTCGCGGCCTGAGCGGACACGACGGTTTTCAATTCATGCTCGCCACTGGAGAGGTTACCGGTGAACAGTTGCTGGACGCCGCCGTTATCGAGGGAGCGCAGTTCACGGGCGCTGTATAGGTGCGAGGCTACTGGCTCGCCATCGAGATAGAGCTCAACGGAGTCTAACTCCAGCGTATCCCGGGCCCCGAGTGTCAAAAAGACTGCCAGTCTGGTGTTGGCGGGATGAAGAATACTTTGCTGCAGGGCAAACACATTGGCGCTGTGCTCATGTACCTGGTTCTTGAGCGCCTCTATCCTGGAGTCCAGTTCCGATGCCCGGATGAGAGAGGTCACACACGCTGAAACTGCGAAGAAAAGGACTACTGCGGTTAGCCTGCGGGTTTTGACGGCTTTCCGATCCTTTTGAGCACCGAACATGTCTCTGTCTACCCCCTGCCTTCCTGGTGAAGGTCTTTATTCTTATGTAACTGTTCGAGAGGGAGCGTAACACTTGGTAAACACCAATAACGGTATCCAGATCACCAAATAAGAATCTCCAGACCCAAAAACGGCAGGAAGTGTCGATCAATTTGACAGGTTTTTCGATAAAGAGACGGAACGGTTCGAGGATTGCCGAGATATGGCGCTTACATCTCTGATTATAAATATCTTTTTACCGATGGCCTTGTAATTGCAGGATCAGAAACCGCGGGATTACTTTTTCAGGCAATCCCGTTTGAAATGCCGAGCTTTGCCGATGCCCTCAACCGCATCGGCTTTTTTTATCAGGTCAGGCTGTTTGGACTCTTGAACTAAACCTCCGAGTCTAAAACCAACAAAACGACAGCTAAAGAGCCGACAAACTTTACATGTCTCAAAAACGATCTAATCGATAGAAGACCTTAGCTTTTATAATTCTTCAAAATCTGGTGAGTGGGCCTGATTAATGCCTGTGGATCGGTGTGGCTGTATTCACAAATACACCTAAAGCACAGGACACAACAACAATGAGGGAATTAACGAAAGTATTTGCTGCAATACTGGCATTGCTGTTGGCTAACACTGCCTCAGCTCTTCTTGTTTATGATCAAAATAATCCGTATGTCTTCCTAGAAAGTGGAGAATCCAAAACCATTACTCATGACCTGAGAGACAATGGAGTGCCGGATTCTTTTTTGGTGACATCGGCCAAACTCGTTTTGGGCTTCTCTGACGGATATTGGGAAGCCGACAAAGCGTATGACTTCGCAGATATTTCCGGAGATGGACTCAGCGGCACGTGGGAAGTAGACGGAACACACAAGTTCGGCTTCGATATCCGCTGGCTTGATGTCGGTTCAGATGGGATTGATAGCCTAAACACTTCGGGATTGCTGGCAGTTACTGTGACGGCATTGGCCTACTACGATGGAAAATCGCAGCCGTACAACGACTTCTGGTGGAAAACCTCAAAACTTAAAGCGAATATTGAGCCGATACCTGTACCAGAACCCGCTACTGTAGCGTTACTTGGTCTAGGTATTCTTGGCCTTGGAGTTTCAAGACGCAGAAGCAGAAAAGAAGTGTTCTAAACGCCGAAAGCCCTCCGACCCTTCGGGGGGCTTTTTTTACCATCGAGAAGTCGAAGCCTTGCCTCCACCACTCTATTTACTCAACTGCCTCATTGCCCCTTCCAGGCCATCAATGGTGAGTGGATACATCTGATCATTCACCAACTGACGAGTCATTCCCAGGGATCCTCCAGTTCCCCAGTAACTCTCGGGGAGCGGGTTCAGCCAGACCACCTTCCTGAAATGATCGTGCACTCGCTGGAACCAGGTGGCTCCGGACTCTTCATTCCAGTGTTCGATCGAGCCTCCCGGATGGGATATCTCATAGGGCGCCATGGTGGCGTCCCCCACAAAGATCACCTTATAGTCCGGCGAGTACTTGTGGAGGATATCCCAGGTGCTGGTGGTTTCATTCATCCGGCGAATGTTGTTCGTCCAGACGCTCTCGTAGATAAAGTTATGGAAGTAAAAATACTCCATGTGCTTGAACTCGAGACGGGCAGCGGAAAACAGCTCTTCACAAACCCGGATATGCGGATCCATGGAACCGCCGACATCAAAAAAGATCAGCACTTTCACCGCATTGTGCCGCTCCGGAACCATTTTCAGATCCAGATAACCCGCGTTTCGCGCCGTCGAGCGAATGGTATCGTCCATGTCGAGCTGGTCCGCCGCCCCCTGACGAGCGAACTTTCGCAACCGTCGTAACGCCACCTTGACGTTACGAATGCCCAGCGTCAGGCTGTCATCCAGATCCTTGAACGCGCGCTTTTCCCACACTTTCACGGCCCGGCCGTGACGACCGTTCTTCTGGCCGATGCGGAAGCCCTCGGGGTTATAGCCGTTGGCACCAAACGGAGACGTGCCGCCCGTCCCTATCCACTTGTTACCACCAGCGTGGCGTTCATTTTGCTCTTCCATGCGTTTCTTGAAGGTTTCGATCAGTTCCTCAAGCCCGCCCAGAGAATCAATTTTGGCCTTGTCTTCCTCTGACAGGTGCTTTTCAAACTCTGCCCGCAGCCAATCATCGGGGATCAGCTGCTCCATGAGATCGTCGAGATTTTCGATGCCCTCAAAGTAGGCTTTGAACGCCCGATCGAACTTATCGAAGTGGCGCTCATCCTTGACCAGGCAAAGCCGGGAGAGGTAATAAAACTCCTCCATATCGGCAAACGCCAGTCGATTTCGAAGCGCCTCCAGCAGATCTAGGAATTCGCGCAGACTGGCAGGCACCTTTGCCCGCCGGACCTCGAGAAAAAAATCAATCAACATAACGCAAGACTCTTGCTGAGTATCAGCCGCGGCGACGAGCCATAAATGCCAGTTTCTGCAGCAGGTGTACGTCCTGTTCGTTTTTCACCAAAGCCCCGTAGAGAGGCGGTAGCGCCGTACTTGAGTCCTTTTCCTGCAGCAACTTTGCGGACAACTCGTCGGCCATCAGCAGTTTCAGCCAATCAATGAGTTCGGATGTGGACGGCTTTTTCTTCAGTCCAGGCACCTTCCGAACGTCGAAAAACACTTCCAGAGCATCGCGAACGATTTCCTGCTGCAGCCCCGGGAAATGGACATCGACAATATCCTGCATGGTGTCGTGGTCCGGGAAGCTGATGTAGTGAAAGAAACAGCGACGCAGAAACGCGTCGGGCAGTTCCTTCTCGTTGTTGCTGGTAATCACCACAATCGGACGCTGTCTGGCTTTGACGAACTCCTGGGTTTCGTAAACAAAGAACTCCATCCGATCGAGTTCCAGCAACAGATCGTTAGGGAATTCGATATCGGCCTTATCGATCTCATCGATCAAAAGGACAACTTGCTCATCCGCCTCAAAGGCCTCCCATAGCTTGCCCTTCACGATGTAGTTGCGGATGTCGTTGACTTTTTCGTCACCCAACTGGGAATCCCGCAGCCGTGAAACGGCATCGTATTCGTAAAGCCCCTGCTGCGCCTTGGTTGTGGACTTGATGTGCCAGGGAATCAGCTTCATTCCCAACGCGGCGGCCATTTCCTCCGCCAGCAAGGTTTTCCCGGTTCCAGGCTCGCCCTTGATCAGAAGGGGCCGTTGGAGCGATATGGCTGCGTTCACGGCCATTTGCAGGTCATCGGTGGCAACGTATTTTTCGGTACCGGTAAACTTCATGGGTTACGTTCCTGTCAGTTACTTTTTCTCGGACTCGGTTGATTCGGGATCTGCGTGTTTGCCTGATTGGCATCCAACTCTCGGAAGTCGACAAACTCCATAAAAGTCAGAACCTTACAGGACAAACACCTTTTTCGATTCGCTCAGGATCTGTATCAGTATCTACGAATTCTGCTTGCTAAGGTTCATCCTCGGGTGCAGCGTCTGTTTCGCTGGCGAGACTGACCGTAGCAACCGACAATTAACGGGTGGTCAACCGGTAACGGACGAGATCCAGTATCCAGACCAGTGCCATGATGAGACCGGCAATCGACAGGTTGAACAGAGCCCGCCCTGCTTCGTCACTATTGCCCAGAATCATCTCGTAACCACCGTGCAGCCAGGCGGGAATCCACCAGCCAGCCAGTTCCTTGGATTCAACGGGGGTGAGCAACAGTGCCACCAGAGCGGCCAGCAGTAGCGTCTGCAAACCGTAGAGAGGAAGTATGCGAAACAGTTTTTTCATCATGTAAAAGAAAATGACGAAAGCGACGGCATAAGCCGCCCAAAAAATGCCATAGGCAAGTTGTGCGTCAGTATCGATCATTACAAAACCCAGTGAATTATATGTTCTTCCCAGTCTTCCTCTGGAACCTGGTCGTAGGGTATTACCTTGGAACGAACCGACACGCCCGCCTCGTGAACGGAGTTGGGGTCACCGCTTCTCAGCGGGTGCCAGTCTGCCAGCGGGCGCCCATCAGCCAGGGTCCGGTAGGCACAGGTGTAGGGCAACCAGTGATAATCACCCACGGTTTCCGGTGTTAACACCGTACAACCGGGTTCTTTCTGCAAACGCTGCGAGTATACGGTGCATTGGCACGTCGCTTCATCCATGAACCGGCAAACCAGGTCCGTATGGTAAACATCGCCGGTGTCCTCATCCTCCAGCTTCTGGAGACAGCACTTTCCGCAGCCGTCGCACAGCGACTCCCACTCGGCGGGACTCATCTCGTCGAGACGCTTCCTCTGCCAGAATGGAATCTCCGCAATCATTGCTTGTGGCGCTCCAGTTTCTTCCGGAATTCAACCACGTAGCTATCCTGTTCCTCAGGCATCTGGAGGTAAAACCCCCTGTCTTTAAGCGCTTCCAGCACTTGCTTGCCTGTGGTACGGGCCAGTTTGCGCTCGGGTGTCAGCACCAGATCCATCGAATGAACCGGCTGGCCAAAGATGTCCTTCAAGGCATCCGGCAGCTCTTCCCAGTCCTGCCCGCGTCGGACAAAAAGGAAGGTATCGTCTTTTTTGCTGCTTCGAAAAACAGACACAAACACTTTTTCACTCATGATCTAAGTAGTTCCTCAATCTCTGTCCTGACGGGCTCCAGCACTTTCGACCGCCAGCCCTGGAAAAATGCCTGATCCCTGATGGAACGATCCTGAATTACTTTTTCCAGTCGTTTTCTCGGAGCCAGAAGCTCAATGGGGACGCCCGACACCTCGGCAGATTTCCTGAAACGTTTTTTGATTTCCTTTAATACACCCTGCTCATCCCGGGTCAGGGGCGGTGCGATTCGTTTCAACGTTGATGCGTCACCGGATTCCCGGGCCTGGTTCACCAGCGACACCAAAAGCTCACCGTATTTGCGTACCACCACCGGTGGCAATCCATCGATACCAGACAGCGCCCGAGCTGTGTCCGGCATTCGCTCGGCAATGGCAATTAATATTGGATCGGCCAGCACGCGGTTGCGGGGCCGATCAAGTTTCCGGCACTGCTGTTCCCGCCAGAGAACCAATTCCCTTAGCGCTAATTGTTGCGTGGGTTTCAGAGTCCAGCCCGCACGCAACTTGAGATAATGCTGCTCCGGGTTTTCCTGGCCGCTCTGCTCCTGCGCGAATCGCGCCGATTCCTCGATCATTGCCTGCTCCAGGCCCCGCTCACGCAACCGGGGAATGACCCACCGGTAAAGCGGCTCCAGAAACCGGATATCCTCCACCGCATAGCGCTGCTGGGCCTCTGAGAGAGGACGCTTAAGCCAGTCTGAGCGTGTGGCCGTTTTATCGAGCGTTTCGCCGAATAACTCTTCCACCAGTCTGGCATAGCCCACGGAAAAGCCGGCCCCGGCCAGCGCGGCACCGATCTGAAGGTCAATGACGCCGCGGGGCTCAAGATCCAGCCAGTGGCGAAACAGCTCCAGGTCCTCGCTCATGGCGTAGAGCAGCTTGATCACACCCGGATCACCAAGCACAGACCGGAACCGATCCGACTGCTCGGCGATCCCGGGATCAACGAGGAAAAACTCGCTACCGGCTCCCAGCTGCACAAGACCCGGGATCGGATGGAACGTATTCACCCGCTCGAACTCGGTGTCCAATACCAGAGGGAGGCCGGACACCCGATCGAGCCACTGATTCAGTGCTTCCGGAGTTTCGAGCCAAACAATGGTTTCTGGTGCCGGAGGGACTTCAACGGCCGCAGCGGTAGTTGCCATAAAATTTCCTGGAGGGCTATTCGGAGAGTGGTTTGCGGCCCCGGAAGGCATGGGTCAGCGTGAAGCCATCGACATAACCGAGCTCGCCTCCGACAGGAATACCGTGTGCGAGACGAGTAATCAGAACCTCCCGGCCGTCCAGCCGGTCCGCAATGTAATGGGCCGTGGCTTCGCCTTCAACGGTCGGATTGGTTGCCAGAATCACTTCCGTGATGTCTTCCTGCACGACCCGATCAATCAGGCGCTCCACGCCGATTTCCGCTGGCCCGATTCCGTCGATCGGGGACAAGTGCCCCATCAGTACAAAATACCCACCCCGGTAGTCGCCGGACTGCTCAATAGCCAGCAAATCCGAGGGACTTTCCACCACACAGAGCGTCCCGGTGCGCCGCCCCGGGTTTTCGCAGATGCCACAGGTCTCACTATCCGAAAAATTCTGACAGCTGTCGCATCGGCGGACGCCATCCATTGCCTTACCCAGCGCATCTGCGAGACGGACACCGCCGGACCGTCCACGCTCCAGCAAATGGAAGGCCATGCGCTGAGCCGTTTTCTGACCTACGCCGGGCAGACACCGAAGCGATTCGACGAGTTCATCAACCAACGGGCTGAATGCCATGAAGACTCCTCAAATTTCGTATGAACCTGATCCCGGATCAGAACGGCATCTTGAAACCGGGCGGCATCCCCATCCCGGACATCATGCCTGACATTTTTTCTTTCTGGTTGGCCTCAACGCGACGCACCGCATCGTTAACCGCTGCTGCCAGCAGGTCCTCAAGGATTTCCTTGTCTTCACTGAGCAATGACGAGTCGATGTCAACTTTGCGAACATCATGGCGCCCATTCATGGTGACCTTAACCAGCCCAGCCCCCGCTTCGCCGGTCACTTCCGCCTTGGCGATTTCTTCCTGGGCCTTCTGCATTTCTTCCTGCATTTTCTGGGCTTTTTTCATCAGGTCGCCCATATTATTCATCATCACCTGTCTCCTACTTAATCTGAGTCGGTCGGATAGTGTCTTCGACTACCCGCCCTTCGAATCGTTCAACGATGGCCTGTACCGCCGGATCCTGTCGGATGGCTTGTTCTGCAGCCTGCTGGCGCGCGACCCTCTGTCGCTCCTCAAAGGCTGCCGGCGTGTGGGGACCCGGCTCACCAACCTCTACGCGCAATTCAATGGCGCCACCGAACCGTTTTCTCAAGCCCGCGAGGATCTTTTCCTCATGCCGTTCATTCAGAAGGCGGAAGTGTCCCTCGTCGATGGTCAATACGACTGCCTGACCATCCCAGCTCATTGAACACTGACTGCCCAGGTTTCCGGGCATACCAACGATTGCCAGCGAACGGAAGTCCCGCTCCCAGACAAACTCCCCTTCTGGTTCTGTGGGCAGCTCAACGTCAGTTGCTTCACTGTGAATCTCGGTGGCCTGTTCCGGGACCGGGTTAGCACCCAGCCCGCCACCCGGCTCTACAGACTCGCTTGACAGCTCGCTGGTCGGCTGGCTGGTGGGTTCCTCTCGATGTGGCGTCACATCATCGAACGAATCCACATCCCCGGCCTCCGCATCCGCCTGCGCATCCAGGCTGGCCAGCCAGGCATCATCACCGGTATCCTCAGATGCCATTTGCTCTGCCGGGGGGATGGCTTCTCCAGGCCCAGCAGCGCTGAAATCCGCCGACTCATCGGAAACAGCAGCCTGTTCCGGCCCATCGGCCAAAACCTCTTGCGCAGCCGGCTCACGGTTAGCTGGCTCTTCGGCTACGTCATTCGCTTGTTCACTTGGCGCTGTTGACTGAGGGGCGGTCTCCGCCTCCACCGATGTTTTTTCCAGACTGGTCTCAGCGGGAGCCGATGCCGCAGTACCCGCAGGTTCGGGCTCTTCCTTGGTCTCCGAGCTGGAGGCCGGGGCGGATGAACTCATTTTGGGAGGTTCGCGTCGTTCGGTGCCTGGGCGGAATGCCAGCATCCGCAACAACGTCATTTCAAAGCCCATTCGGGCATCGGGAGTGATCGACAGGTCTTTCCTGCCCGCCAACGCCACCTGATAGAAAAGCTGGGCGTCTTCGGCACTCAGTTTCTTGGCCAGAGCCTGAACCTGCCGGGCGTCGCCAAGTGCATTATCGGCACTACCGGGCACCACCTGTTCCATGGTGACCCGATGGAACAACGACAAGAGGTCGGCCAGAATCACACCGTAGTCCGGAGCAAAATCCGAAATCCGATTGATTTCCGTGAGCAGCCCCGGTCCGTCGCGTTCGACCAGCGTGCTGACCAGGCGCTCGATGTCGCGTTGATCAATGGTTCCCAGCATGTTGCTGACATCACTGGCCGCCAGGTTCTGGTTACCAAAGGCTATGGCCTGGTCGGTGAGGCTCAGTGCATCGCGCATACTGCCATCCGCCGCACGGGCCAGCAGCCAAAGTGCCGGTTCCTCAAACGGAATCTGCTCTTCGGTCAGCACATACTGGAGATGCCCGGCAATGTGCTCTGGCGTCATGCGTTTCAGGTTGAACTGCAGACAGCGGGATAAAATGGTAACCGGGAGCTTCTGGGGATCTGTTGTGGCCAGCAGGAACTTCACGTGTTCAGGTGGCTCCTCCAGCGTCTTCAGGAAAGCGTTGAAAGACTGGTTGGTCAGCATGTGCACCTCGTCAATAAGGTACACCTTATAGCGCCCGCGGGTCGGAGCGTACTGGACGTTGTCCGTCAGTTCCCGCATGTCGTCTACGCCGGTGCGAGATGCCGCATCGATTTCGATCAGATCAACAAACCGACCGTCCTGAATCTCAAGACAGCTGGAACACTCGCCGCAGGGGTTGGCTGTTATACCAGTTTCACAGTTCAGACACCGCGCCAGCAGCCTGCCGATGGTCGTTTTCCCTACACCGCGGGTGCCGGTAAACAGATAGGCATGGTGCAATCTCTGGCTTTCCAATGCGTGAATCAGTGCTTGAAGCACATGTTCTTGGCCCACCATGTCCTGGAAGGTGCGAGGGCGCCATTTTCGGGCAAGTACCTGGTAGCTCATGTTCCGCCAACTGCAGTCAAAAACGGGGCTTTACCATAGCACGGACAGCCTTCGAGAAGAAGCAAGCGCGACGCTGTACCGAGTGTCACGGAAGCACACCAGAACTAACAGACTGAAGCACGCTTAAGCTAGCGGTAAGTTATTGGGAATGAAAGAAACGGGAGGAGATTGGGGGTGCCCCCATCAGCGACACTCCGGCACACAATTCCACCGCTGCGGCTGCTCCCTTCCGGGCCTGACCGGGTTCACGGTTTCATGTTGCGGAGGCACCAATGGGGCCACCATAACGGGCTTGGGGCATGTTCCCCGAAAGCGGCGCGCATATTAGCAAATGGCATCGGCGACTACAACGGCATTTATTAACCCGGCACGAAAAGGGCATCCATTCAGAGCGGCAACGGGACTTCGTCCTGCCGGAACCAGCAGGCAAGACTAAACCGCGTTCGGTTCGCTGGCAGTACCTCGTGGGGAATCTCTTCGCTGAGAAAAACCGCCATACGTCCGGCTTCCGGCAGCACCAGGCCACACATTTCATGGTCGCTGTCGCGATTAAAAATGCGCAGTTCGCCACCATCCTTCGGCTGCCAGTCCTCATTGAGATACAACACCAGACTCACGACACGTGAAGCGCGCCCGCGAAAGCTGTCCAGGTGCTTGCGGTAGAAGTCTCCCGGACGATAGGTCGCGTAATGACACTCAAACCGCTTGAGCCCCAGAAAAAGCCTTTGGTTCAACCCCTCACGGATGCGCTCAAAGTTTTCGAACAAAGCTGCCTGAGGAGACGTAATGCCCTGAAGCCACGCGATCCTGTCCCTCCGGATCGAACGATCCTGTACATGATCCGAGCCCCGGCCTACTCCTGCTTTCTTCATGGCATCCGTACTTTCGAGCAGCATCATTTCGGCCGCGAGCGCCTGAAGTAACCGGGGCCCAAGGAACGAGGACGCATCGAAGGTCATCCAGCCATGCTCACTCAGCCCGTCTGCCAACTGGTTCAGACAAGATTCTCTCGCCTCATCCATCCCCGCAACAAGGTCAGATGCCGAAAGTCCCAAACCCACCGACGAAGCATTCAATGACGATCCGAGGCCAACCGTACGGGCGTCAATTGCCTTCACAACGTCCTCAACCATCTGGCACCCCACAAAAAAATTTTCATATTTTAGGCATAGTTCTCGCGGCAGCGGGAGAATTAATTTACTCTCTTTATACGCATGTACGCTTAACCTCCTGCAAACCGATAAGAACCATGTCTGAGAGCAGTAACCGGCCGCCCCTCTCGCTGTCGCCGGGCCAATGGTCCTTCACGAGATGGAACACAATTGGGCAACTGGAAGCCCTGGAGGTTCACCACCCTCTATTCAGGGCAACACTCTTCCTGCAGGGAGCCCACCTGACTCAGTTCACCCCTCAGGATGATGCGGGCTGGCTCTGGCTGAGCAATACTGCACGCTACGAGCCTGGTCGTGCCATTCGGGGCGGCATTCCAGTTTGCTGGCCCTGGTTTGGAGACCCCAAACGCAATGCACCAGAGGTCCGAAAACGCATCTTGGCCGACAGCGCTCACGGCTTCGCTCGAACCGCGCTCTGGAAGCTCGAAGATGTTCGTGAAAACGCCCATGAGGTAGAGATCAGCCTTTCGCTGGATGCGACGGAAGATTTTGAGCCGTACTGGACGGGTCATGCGGTGGCCCTGATTACCTTCAATTTTTCGGTACGTGGTTGCCAGATCGCGCTGACTACAACCAATCTGGACCTGGAGCCTCTGGCATTCAGCCAGGCCCTGCACAGCTATTTCCCCACCGCCGACATCAACAGAACACGGGTTCTGGGACTGGGCAACAGCAATTACATCGACACGCTTGATCACTGGGAATACCGAAACCAGGAAGGCGCGGTCTATTTCGACGGAGAAACAGATCGCATCTACGAGAGCGGCGAACCACTGACCATCGTGACACCCGGCGGCAGCAGGCGGCTGAGAAGCGTCGGCAGCGATTCCACGGTCGTCTGGAACCCCGGCCCGGAGAAAGCAGCCCGGTTATCGGATTTTTCAAACTCGGCGTGGAAGAATATGCTTTGCATTGAAACCGCCAATGCCGCCGGTGACTACCGGGTACTGAATGAAGGCCAAAGCCACACCGTGGGTGTACTGATCGGCCGCATGTAACGGATTTTGTAGGTAACAGGGAGTCGGCATGGGCCTGACATCGTTGATCAAATCGAAGCTCGTCTCTCCTGCACTGGAGGAGCACGTCAACCGCATCCAAAAACCAATCGGCAGCCTCGGTTACGATCCCTGGGGCTACAATAACGAGGCCATAAAATACGGCTTTGGCCTGCTCAAACCCATTTACGAACGCTATTTCAGGGTGCAGGCCCACGGAGTAGAGCAGATCCCATCGGAAGGACCTGTTCTGATCATTGCCAATCACAGCGGGCAATTACCCATTGATGGTCTTCTGATTGGCTATGCCCTCGCCTCTCGCAAGGAAAATCCTCGCATCCCGCGCGCCATGATCGAACGCTTTTTTCCTACGGTTCCGTGGCTTGGCAATCTTTTGAACGAAGTCGGGGCCGTTCTGGGCGACCCGGTTAACTGCGCGAAAATGCTGGCCAACAACGAAGCCGTGATCGTGTTTCCTGAAGGGATCCGCGGTTCCGGCAAGCTCTACCATGATCGCTACGAGCTGAAGCGATTCGGCAATGGTTTCATGCACCTCGCCATGAAATACAAGGCACCGATTGTACCCGTGGGCGTTGTGGGCTGTGAGGAAACCATTCCCGCCATCGCCAACATCAAGCCCCTGGCCAAGGCCCTTGGCGTTCCCTATGTGCCCGTTGCCCTGCCCATGATTTTGCCCGCCAAGGTGCACCTGAATTTTGGTCCCCCCATGTATTTTGATGACCGGGAGATCCCGGAGGAACAGGTTACTGAGCGGGTTGAAGCGGTGAAAGTAGAGATCAACCGCCTGATCGACAAAGGACTGAGTGAACGGACAAGGCTTTTCTGATGGGAAAACATCGCAGACCCCACATTCTCGTGACTGGCGCCGCAGGCGCACTGGCCCAGCAGGTGATCAGCCGCTTAAAGGAAGACTGCGACCTGGTTGCCATTGATTTCCGCGAACAGGTGTACCTTGGTGATGACATCCCAAGCTACCGCATCGACTTCAACAAGCGCGTTTTCGAAGACCTGTTTCGGCGCTATGAATTCGACGGCGTTATTCACCTCGGACGCATCCAGTCAAGTGAGCTGACCCGGATGCGCCGCTATAACGCAAACGTCCTTGGCACCCAGAAATTGCTGGACCTCAGCCACAAATATGGCGTTCACAGGGTGGTGGTGCTGTCGACATACCACGTGTACGGTGCCGTTGCGTACAACCCTGCCCTGATTGACGAATCAGCCCCCCTGAAAAGCGCGGGCCTGAGTGCAGACCTGATCGACTCGGTAGAACTGGAGAACCTCGCCAACATCTACCTGTGGCGCTATCCGGACCTCAACATC
The DNA here is from genome assembly GCF_030519635.1 of Marinobacter suaedae. Taxonomy (NCBI): domain Bacteria; kingdom Pseudomonadati; phylum Pseudomonadota; class Gammaproteobacteria; order Pseudomonadales; family Marinobacteraceae; genus Marinobacter; species Marinobacter suaedae. The sequence goes on from NZ_JAUMIS010000002.1 coordinate 612,327, forward strand.
ACGATTCTGAGGCCCTGCAACATAGTTGGCCCGGGTGTCCGCAACTCCATCAGCACGCTGCTGGCCGGGCAAAACGCGCCAGTTCTGGCCGGTTTTTCCCCGATGATGCAGTTCATTCACATCGACGACATGGCAGACGCCATCGTAAAAACCTATCAGAAGCCAACCCGAGGGATCTTCAACGTCGCTCCGGAGGATTGGGTCGCGTATCAGCACGCTCTCAAGCTGGCTGGCTGCCGGCGAATACCTATCCCTTCCGTGCCCCCCATTCTTCCGACAGTCATTCTCAGGGTCCTGAAGCTCAGAAGTTTTCCGTCTTATCTGATGGCCTTTTTCAAGTATCCTGTGGTTATCGACGGCAGGGCCTTTGCAAAAGAGTTCAACTTCAAACCGAAGCGACCGCTCAAGGAAATTTTCCGGTTTTACCGGGATAACAAAGAACCCGTATGAGGCTCGCTGCCCGACAGCGCAGTGAGCCCGGCAACGCAGGATGCGATGAATGCTAAGTGATTTTAGCGTGATCAGTTATGCGGCAGCTGCCCTGACCTATGCGTTGTTGATGGGCCTGGTCGCAGTGCGATACCTGCGGCGAGGGGTCGACCGCGCGCTTTTTCTTGCAGCTTCCGTAACCGCTCTCTGGGCCGGCGTACTGGTTTCCCAGAGCCTGTTCAGCGTTCCGGGTTTCTTCTCTCGTTACCTGCTTGAGTTGCTCCGGTATGGCGCATGGATTGGCCTGCTCTTCGCCATGCTCCGCAATGCATCCCGTCATCGCGAGTTAACCGGCCAATTCAAACGGATACTCGGCGTGTCCGCCGCCGTTTTATTGAGTCTGCTGTTGGGGCTGGCAATCTTTGAGTTTGCGTTCAACGAATCCTTGCTCACTGGCAAAGCCCGGGTTCTCGGTCAGATCGCCCTGGCTCTGCTCGGGTTATCGCTGGTGGAACAGATCTGGCGAAATTCACCCGGTTTTGGCCGCTCAAGCATCAAATACCTGTGCATTGGCACCGCAACACTCTTCGCCTTTGATTTCTTCATGTATGCCGACGCCCTGCTATTCGGGCAAGTTGACGAATCCTTTTGGAACGCCAGAGGGTTCGTCAACGCATTGCTGGTACCCCTGTTCGCCATCAATGTGATCAACACCCGAAAGCAGCCCGTCGACTTCCAGCTCTCCCGGTCTGCTGTTTTTCATGGAAGCACCCTCATCTTCGCCGGCACCTATTTGCTCTGTCTGGCGGTTGGCGGCTATTACGTGCGCATTCTTGGGGGCAATGTTGGAGATGCTTTACAGGTCCTGTTTTTTACCGGTGCACTGGTCTTTCTGGCGGTCCTGATTCTCTCAAGACGGATACGCTCAAGGCTCATGGTGGTCATCAGTCGTAACTTCTTTGACTACAAATACGACTATCGGGAGGAGTGGTTAAAGATGACCCGGGAGCTGGCGAACCTGAGCGACGCCCCGCCCTTGCCCGAACGAGTCACACGCATTCTTGCAGGCTTGGTGGAAAGTAACTCTGGCGCTATCTGGCTTAAAAATGACCAGGGCACTTTCGTGCTGAAGACATCAATCAACCAGCCTTCACCCAGGTACACAATGATCGATGCGGATTCGGATCTCGCCCAGTTCTTCAAACGGCGTGAATGGATCATCGATCTCAACGAGTACCGGGCAGATCCGGTCCGTTATGACCTTATTGAAATTCCCGACGCAATCGCCCAGATGGACGATGCGTGGCTGCTCATACCCATGTTTCTGGGCAACGAACTTTACGGAATAACACTGGTAGGAAGATCTTATGCCAAGGTGGAGCTGAACTGGGAAAACTTTGACCTGGTGAAAGTGGTCGCGCGTCAGACGTGTAACCTGCTGGCGCAGGAAGACGCCCAGAACCGATTGTCCCGAGCGATGCAGTTCGAAGCAGTCAGCAAGGCGTCGGCTTTCATGGTTCACGATCTGAAAACGGTCATCGCCCAGCTGTCATTGCTGGTCAAGAACGCGCCGCGACATCGTGATAATCCCGCGTTCATCGACGATATGATCCAAACCACTGATCACGCAGTGAAAAAGATGTCTCGTCTGGTCGATCATATTCGTCGCCCCTCTGAAGATACCAAGGCTGAAACTGAGATCCTCAATCTCACGATCCTCACGAAGGAACTGGTCGAGCACTACGGACACCAGAACCCCGTCCCCCGACTGGAGGGAAGCCAGCCAGACGCCCTCGTCAACGCTAACGAAGAGCAACTTCGGAGCGTGCTGGGACACCTGATCCAAAACGCCAAAGATGCCACGCCGCCCGACGGAGAAGTCACTCTTACCATCAAGATCGCGACCGGGAATGCGGTCCTTTTCATCCAGGACACCGGGTGCGGTATGACTGAACAGTTCATCAACTCTCAGTTATTTAAACCGTTCGACAGCACCAAAGGGCTGACAGGCATGGGGATTGGCGCATTTCAGGCGCGGGAATACATCCAGGGGCTGGGCGGAAGCATTGATGTTACCAGCAAGCCTGGTGTTGGCTCCTGTTTTTCCATCAGGATTCCTCTCGCCGAGGCTCCAGGCCGCGAACCAGCGGAAGGCCCTGACGATAGTTTGCCGACACGACAGGGCGAGCCAAAAGCAAATTGACCGGCTTTTCTGCACAAACGCCGTACAGGAACGTTGCAAAGAGCCATTGTTCGGTCGAGAATCAATCATGATGGCGGTGTTGGAACAGTGAGTTCCAGAAGAAAAGAAAGCAATCAAACAAGGGAATTGTTGCTGTTGTGACTAGACGACTTTTAATCGTAGAGGATGACCCGGGCCTGCAAAGCCAGATGCGGTGGTGTTTCAGTGACGATCTGGAGGTCACCGTAGCCTCAGATCGGGAATCCGCCCTGACCGCTCTGCGCCGCGCCGAGCCGGATGTCGTGACCCTGGATCTCGGGCTCCCACCCGATCCCGGCGGAGCTACAGAAGGCTTCAGCCTTCTGGAAGAAATTCTCCGCCTTTCACCGGGCACCAAAGTTATCGTGGTTACTGGCCGGGAAGACAAGGAAAACGCCGTCAAGGCTATCGGCATGGGCGCCTGTGATTTCTACCAGAAACCACTTGATGCAGACATTCTTTCGTTCGTTGTAAACCGTGCTTTCCGCCTGGCTGAGCTCGAACGAGAAAACGAATATCTGGCGATTCAGCGCAGTGGAACCAACGTAAAAGGCATTGTGGCCGCAAGCCCACAGATGCTCGGGATCTGCAGAACTCTGGAAAAAGTTGCCCCGACGGATGTCACCACCCTGATTACGGGTGAAACCGGCACAGGTAAGGAGCTTCTTGCGCGGGCAATTCATGACCTCAGCCATCGGGCTGACAAGCCTTTCGCGGCCATCAACTGTGCGGCCATTCCCGAAAACCTGCTCGAAAGTGAACTGTTTGGTTTTGAAAAAGGCTCATTTACAGGCGCAACCCACACCAAGAAAGGAAAGATTGAGAGTGCCAATGGCGGCACCCTCTTTCTGGACGAAATTGGTGACATGCCAATGGCGTTGCAGGCAAAGCTTCTGCGCTTCCTTCAGGAGCGAATGGTAGACCGGGTAGGTTCGGTACAACCGATCCCGGTTGATGTCCGGGTCGTCTGTGCGACGCACCGGGATGTGCGGGCACTGATCGAAGCAGGAGATTTTCGTGAAGATCTCTATTACCGTATCAGTGAAATCACCCTCGACGTCCCCCCTGTTCGTGAGCGCGACGGCGATGCACTTGTTATTGCGCAGTCCCTTCTCAAGTCCTTGGGAAAACAGATGGATCGTCCCAACCTCGCATTCTCTGAGGAAGCAGCCAATGCCATTAATGGTTATGGCTGGCCCGGAAATGTCCGTGAAATGATTAACAAGGTGAAACGGGCCACCATCATGGCAGATGGCAAGCGAGTAACGGCCGAAGATCTGGAGTTGGTGAATGGCCAAACCAGTGACCAGATACAGCTAAACCTCAGGCAGGTCCGAGAAACCGCTGAACGCCAAGCCATTGTTCAGGCCTTGCGGGCCTGTAATTTCAATATTGCACAAACCTCGCGATTGCTCGGCGTCACCCGGCCAACACTCTATAACCTGACAGACAAATATCGTATCAACACCTCACCGGAAACCTCGGGCACCTAAAACAGGAAAGCGCTTCCAGGCAACATCAAGGGATCAGGGAAGCAAGCAGGAAGGAATCGCGTTATGAATTGGTTAGCGGCATTACGCTCTGCTCTATGCGCTCTGGCATTAGCTTTCTTATTAACGGGGTGTGGAAGCGACGAAAAGGAAATGAGCCAACAAGAGATCCGGTACTTGAGTCATCTGGATCAGGCTCGTTTTTATCAACGCCAGGGTGAGCTGAAAGCGAGCACCCAGGAAGCCCGAAGCGCCATTGAAATGCAACCGGGGCAAACAGAGCCTTACTTCCTTATTATCGATAATCTGTTAACGGCCGGCGATGCTGTCAGTGCTGAGCGTCAGGTCCAAAAGCTCCTGCAGCGGATTTCCAAGAAAGCCGTCGGGCCAACGGTGAACAATCGGGCGACCCTTATCCTCGCCGAAGCCTACCTGAAGCAGGCGAAATTTAAGGAAGCGCTTGCTGCACTGAAAAGCATCTCCTCCGCTGACCACCCAACCGAACTGAAGGTTGAGCTCCTGCAGGCTGAAGCCCACTTGACCGCTGGAGACCTGGAGACAGCAAAGGAAACCTATCACAAAGCGCTGACAATGGACCCAGGTTCCATCAAGGCCCTTATCGGCCTTTCCAAAGCCGCAATGGCCTCCGGTGACCCCAAAACGGCCCATTCGTTCGTTTCCCACGCCAATGAAATTGACATGGACAATGGCGAACTCTGGCTATGGAAAGCACAACTTGCTCACCTGGATGAACACTGGGAGAGCGCAGAAGAGGCCTATGTTCGCGCCCTGGATGAGATTGGCCAGTACGACATTATGACGGCAAAAAAATACGCCACTATGACAGCGCTGATTCACGTGCTCAGGGCTCAGAGCAAGTTTTCGGAGGCCTACGTTTACGAAGAAATTCTGGCCAAATCCCCACTTGGCCGAGTCAAAAGCAATCTTCTTGCTGCCAGCGAGGCGGTGGAATCGGGCAACCTCACCGAAGCCGAGCGCTACCTTAGCGACATCTTGGCCCAGGCCCCTGATCACCAACAGAGCAATCTGATGCTCGCGCTCATTCGCTTTAAACAAGGTCGCTCACGTGATGCACAGGAATTACTCGCCCCGATTGTTCAGAAAGGCGACTCCCCCCTTGCAAACAAAATGCTCGCGGCCTCATTGCTCCAGATGGGGGACGCCCAAGGTGCGCAGTCGACCCTCGCGCAGATTGACAAAAACGAGTCTGACCCGGAAGTGCTTGCAATGGTAGCCATTGCCGCACTTGAAAGCGGCGACTGGGAAAACGGCGAGCCCCTGATGGAGGATGCGCTGGCACTGAATCCAGACAACCATGACCTGAGACTGAGATACGCCACCTACCTTAGTCAGCGAGGAGATTACGCGAAGGCCCTGTCCCAGGTAAACGTTGCCCGCTCCAGGAGCCCGGACTCCCATGAGACCCGGAACCTTGAAATACAGATTCATCTCAGAGCCGGCGATACCGCATCCGCTGTTTCGACTGCCGATGCGTGGGTAAACGAAGAGCCAAAAAACATGCACGCTTTGTTGGCGCGCGGGAATCTCGCCATTGTTCAAAACCAGCCACACAAGGCAGAAGAATACTTCACCAAAGCCCAGTCACAATCGCCCAAGTCGGTAGGACCCTTAATCGCACTTGGGCGTCTTGCTCTCATGCAAGGGGAACGGGAGGAAGCCAAACGCGAGTTTCAGAAAGCTGTCAAAGTGTCCCCCAACAGTTCTCCGGCGATTCAGGGTCTGATTGCCTCACAGAGCATGAAAGATTCCAAAGTCTTCATGCAATCGATAGTCGCCAAGCACCCCGATGCCCTTGGCCCGAAACTTTTACTGCTCGAAATTGCCCTGCTTGAAGAAGATTCAACCCGCGCTGACGATCTCACGGCCACTCTGCTTGAACGAGAGGACGAGGTGACGCCATCACCCAACGCTCCTCTGGTCGAAGACGTATACAGCAGGGTAATTGCCACACTTTCAGACAATGGACAGCAAGATCAGTCAGATTCATTGCTGCAACGAGCACAGATCCTGTTCCCAGGCAGCGAATCCATTGCGATTCTGGCAGCAAAGGCAGCTTTCACCAGGGATGAAGAGGAAGCGGCAAGAGCCATTCTTCAGAAGGCCCGAGCAGATTACCCAAACTCTGCTGCCCCATTGCTCGCGGAAGCAACATACCTTGAGAAGAAAGCCCACTACCAGCGCGCGGCAGAACTCTATAAGGAAGCTCTAAACCTGCAGTCCAGCGTCGCACTGGTTTCAGGCTATATCCGAAATCTGCAGCTGTCCGGAGACGATGAAGAGGCCCTCTTGTACCTCGAGGAAGAGATTCGCTCCCATCCGTCGAGCAAACAATTGCGCTTGAATCTAGCCTTGCTCCAGCAGTCTGCAGGTGAGGACACCGCCGCTCGAGACAATTACGAACGCTTGCTGGAATCCGAGCCTAACAATACCGTGGTATTGAATAATCTCGCCTGGATCTATCAGAAGCAGGGCGATACACGGGCCCTCGAACTGGCCCGAAGAGCCTATAATCTAAACCCGAAAAGCGGCGCGGTGGCAGATACCTACGGGTGGATTCTTTTGCAAACCGGTAACCACCAAAAGAGTATTTCGATCCTGGAGAAAGCCTATGAACTGGAGCCGGATTCCGAGGACATCGCCAAGCACCTTGCTGAGGCCTACCGAAAAGCGGGCATGACGTCTGCCGCAGAGCGACTGCTGGAAAAACGAGGAGATCGGGGCTGATTCCCATTCAAAACCTATCCGACCACGGTCAAAACTGTCACGATCAGAAAAGTTGGAGTATGGTACAGACAACCATCCCGCTATAACGTTTGACCAAAAGGACGTTATGAGCCGTCTAGAAACGAACATACTCCAATATCTTTGGCTCCTCTCGTTTCCGCTGCTTGCCTTCAGCCTGTGGTCAGAGTGGCAGGAGTTTTTTGCCCTCTGGAAAGAATCCATTGTCTACCATCATGGCTACCTTGTCCTGGCGGGTGCCTGCTTTGTGCTATTCAGCCGCAGAGATCGATTCAGCGCATTGACCATTAGTGGCTCACCACTGGCATTACTCCTTCTTGCGGTCTGTAGTGCAGTACTCTTGTTCTCTCAAGCAGCCGATATCCGCTTTATCCGCCTGATGCTGGTTCCGGTAATGATGGTGCTTTGGGGCTGGTCGATATGGGGTGCCGGATTTCTCCAGATAGCCGGCGGCCCAATTCTATTGCTCATCTTTGGAGTACCTGTTTGGGACGACTTATCGCCGCTCCTGCAGCACATCACCGTCTTCTTCAATGATATTCTCCTGCGCCTATTCAACATTGACGCCATCATCAGAGAATTTTTCATTGAGCTTGACGTAGGCGTTTTCCATGTTGAAAACGGCTGTAGTGGTGTCCGATATTTGATGGTGGCGCTGTTTTTGGCCGCGTTCTACGGTCAGATTTTTTACAGGAAGCTCAGTTCAAAAGTCCTGCTTGTTCTTTTCGCTGGATTGCTTTCCATGCTGTCCAACTGGATTCGGGTATTCGGCATCATCCTGGCCGGCCATTTCACCAACATGGAAACGTCACTGGTTGAGGACCATGAACTCTTTGGCTGGGGTATTTTTATGATCTTCACGCTGATGCCTCTCTTCTTTCTGTCAGGCAGGTTCGAAGCCTTTCCAGCGAGGAACACAGAAGGGACACTACGAAGGCGGCCAGCAACACCGAATAAAAGCATTTCGTCCTGGGGCTGGCCAGCGGTCGCTTCCAGTCTTCTAATCTGGCCTTCGCTATTGCCGATGGTGCTTGAAGCCAAGACCGAACGAATTGCAGAAAGCTGGCAACCCGAGCTTGTCACTCCCTCACCGGGATGGAAAGGTCCAATCCCCCACGTGACAATATGGACACCCAAATACATCGCGCCCGATTTCAATTTGAGTGGGGTCTACGTCTCTGAGGACCTTAAACAAGTCCAACTGCAGATTACTGGCTATAAACGACAGGTTCAGGATAAAGAGCTTATTTTCTTCAAGAATAAGCTCTTCGATCCCGAGGCCTGGATTCTTTTGTCGAGCCAGAAGCGCCCTCTTCCGTCATACAAGGGACTGATACCACCCACCGTCAATGAGACTGTCATTCAAAATAAAGAAGACGCATCAAAGGTGATCGTCTGGTCCTGGTACGAACTCGGAGGCTACCTGACCGACTCCAGGCTCGAAGCCAAAATTGCGGGAGCAATCAAGAAATTATCGGGAGACAATCGCGGCGCGTTATGGGCCCTCGCGGGTCCCTGCGGAACAGAGTCGAAGCTGACTTGTGAGCACCAGCGCGATGTATTTCAGCGCTTCATGCAAAGCTCGCTCCAGTAAGGTCGTAAAATCAACGTCTACGAGCGAGGACACTGGAATTCGTTGATGAGCGCCTGGCGAACTCGTTGGTCCCTCTGACCTTTATTGGACAAGTAGTCCGATACTACCCCATTCTTAATCTGACTCCACGCCTTCCTTTTCGCGTGGACGTCAAACATATCGTTGAGATAAAGGGCTCCCCTTGTCTTCAGGGGAATGGCTTCAATTGACGCACGTTCCAGGTCAGAAATAGCCTGGACCATCATTTGAACCCCCAAGCGCACCACTTTTTCATAAAGGCTATTCGGGTGATCGTCCGCGGAAATTGACGGCCGCCCCTGATAGACCACATCGCCATCGTCAACGCCCGGGGAAACAAAGTGGATGGTCGCCCCGACGCACTCAGGCTCACCGTTGTGGATCGCCCAGTCGGTTGGAAACAGACCGCGATAGAACTGCGAAAGGCCGCCATGGAGATTCAGAACACCGTGTGTGGGAATAGAAAGCAGATCGCTTTTCATGATCGATGCCCCACACACTGCGATAACATCAGGCTGCCTGGCTCGGATCCAGGCGCAGTTTTCAGGGGCATTAATGTCGTTCACGCCACGGGTGTACAGTACTTCAGTGTCCTCGTCAGGGAACAGCTGTTTGCCCTCATCGCCAAATGATAAAGCGAACTCCGGGTTGTTGTATTCCTGGTGCTTTTCAACGAATGTTCTATCCAGGACTTCCGTCACTTTCTTAAAAAACACTGGCGGATTGCCAACATACTTCATGGCTTTTCTTGCCAACGAGGACCGATCCTTTTCCGGGATTTGATTCTCGATCACGACGCCCACCACATTCAACGACTTCATCAGCTGGTTGGCGAAAAATAAATCCGACTTATCCTGACTGACGACGACCACAGTACGCATCGCCCTTCCTCCCTGTTCATCCGTGTTTGCCAGACCCGGTTCCGGTGCTTCGTAATGGCTTGATAAAAGGCTTGAGTTTAGGAATGACGCGATATTCCAGAAAGTGCAGGGCCCGAAGCTTTACGCTGTCACCATACAGTTCGATGGTACAGAGATCCTTGTAGTCGGTAGCCCAATGACTGAGGTACCAGTAATCGTCGGCGCAGGTGTAGTACTGTCGGCAGGTTCCGTCGTCAAAAAGGTGCTTCAGCGCGGTATATTCCAGTACCGAGCCTGGGGAAACTGCCCTGTACTCCTGATCGTAATCAGCCCGAATCGGATAAACGACGCCGTCAAAGGTCAAATGTAACTCGAACGCCACCGGTCGCTCCCTATCACGAGCAATCCATCCGGTAATGCATCCCGATGGCCCTAGCTTCTCGATAAGATTCAACAAAAACTGGCGACTCTTCAGGTTTGATCCCAGATCATTGCCAATGGTCGACTTCCAGCTCCTGGAGGAAATCGTCACGAGTTCGCTAACCAATCTCTGATCCACACGGGTAATCGGCTCAGCGTTCACCGATAACCCCGCGTGATTTTTAAACCGGTTAAGCTTGTGGTTCAAACTCTTCTTCAGCGTTCGGGGCCTTGATCGATAAAAATCATCCCAGGGCTGATCAATACTAACGATGGGTGTTCGTATGCTCGGCTTTTGGCCGACTCTCTCGGAAAATCCGGAGGCGTCCGCCAGCAGGAACGATTTTAGCGCACTGCTCTGGTCAATCTTGAAAAACAATCCCAGTTCCCTGGGAGCCACATGTGACAGTAACCTGAAGGTCACATCTCGATCAGCGGCGGACATATCAGAATCAACAACGATGGCCGAGTAGGGAGAATGACCATTGGCAGCGAGCTTGAGCAGGGTGACGGGAACGCCCCTGTGACGCTGCACGTGGCGCACGAGAGGCGCAATCCCAACGAGCCGGCCTCCTTGATAGGCACACCGGAACTCCATTTCCATGCCTCTGTCCTGCCCAAACGCTTTCCACCAGGACGAAAGCCAGAAGGACATCAGAGGTAAAGGCACGGGATCCAGCCTATTCAAAAATTCATCCCATTCACCGGCCACCCGCGCAAAATCATCGAGCGAGCACACCACTCGTAACGCGATTTCCGGACCAGTCTGGAGAAGGCCCGAAACCAGCGCAACGGATCGGTGGCCGCCAGAGGTTTCAGGGCTGGAAAAACCAACCGGAATGCGTTCTTGCAAGAGATGACTCCTTGCCTAGGCGGCTGATAGCTTGTGCTTGACCTTGCGAAGCGTATCCAGCACATCGATAGCCCGACGCTTGATCCAGAAGTTGAGCAAGGGTTGGTGAAGCCAATGTGTGAGACTGTTCTGCATCCAGAAATAATTCACGGAGACGTTGCGCCCCTCGGCCTGAATGTAGTGCCAGGTGCCGGCCGGAATGAACAACGCCTGTCCTTCCTCAAGCCAGCCGGCCAACCCGCGAGCCTGACCTAGCTTGGGAAAACTCTCCAGATCCGGTGCTGCACAATTCACTTTGCTGTCCACCACACGGTTCTCGCGAATCGCTTTCAGGCTGAACGGGCTGTAGGCATACATGCAGTCACTCTGTTCCGGTGAAAACAAAATGAACCGCTTACGGCCCTCCAGCATCATCAGCAGGCTGTGAGTCTCGTCATAATGCAGAAGCGACGTATTTTTCCCCGGCCCAACGTACAGATTCGATACTCGAAACCCCTCTTCCGGCACAAACGGAGGTAACGAAACATCGATTTCCGGCGGCAGATCATCAGAAACCCCTCTGCCCTTCAGTGGTTCCAGCGCATACCCGTCATGAGTGGTTTCCATCATCTGATCAAAATCATCCATTGGAATACGCTCAAAACCTAGATAGTGAAAAATGCCATCCTCGGACTTTCTCTGGATCCGAATACTTTGTAAATGGTGTTTAAAGTAGTCGTAGTCCCAATCGCGGGTGAAGGGCAATGCTTCCCGTATCCCGTTCAGAAGAACCGGCTTACGCTCCTGGATATAGGGAAGCAAGCCGTCTTCTGATGTTGGGAAAGGTATGGATTCAATGGCTTCTGAGCCTGCGAGGTCGAACAAGTCCATTTTGAGGTCCCTTTTCACCGAACCATTGCAGCATTATTCGGAGTCTTCGCCGACACGAAAAGATGTGACTCCGTTAACAACGCCGATTCCATTAGGGTATAGGCCATGCCCCAAGAAGCCGCAAGGCGCAGCGGTCCCGGCGCCCATACCCAATATAGTTAATTTCTTACTGCACTTTTAAAAACGGGAGGAAAGAGCGTTTAACTAGCTGAACTGAAGCTGGTCAAATTGAGGTTGGGCCCAGGTCAGCCTTCCATCCTTTAAAGCCAAACTGAGAACAACCCTGCCAAAAACCCGAAAACTCCAGTAAGTAAACAGAGGCTGAAACCCCACTTTCTTCAGCGCCGCTTTGGACGCGGTGTTATTGCTGTCCACTGCGACCAGAGCAACGTTGGTCTCTACTCCTTGAGACTGCATCATCGAGCGGAGAAGGGTCTGGAAATAGCCTTTACCCCGATGCTCTTCGGGTGTTGCACAGTCCCAGATGTATAGCGCGTGCTCAGGAACGCGCATATTTAATTCGTGAAGAATGCCAACCTGCGCACCAGGCCCGGCCACCCAGCCGTAAGAGACCGGATTCCCGTCCACAAAAAGCTCGTACAGGAAATTGCCCTGCTGGCTGCGTTTCTCAAACTCCTTGAGAGAAAAAGGCAAGCCCGCCCGGTGGGTCTGTGTCCGGACAAAATGGCACCGGTCGTCCGATCGTGACGAATCCCTTACTACCGGCTGCTGCATCATGATGCCGATCTTGAATTCAACACGCCGGTTAAACCAACGCTTGCCCGTCCCTAGCCAACGCCTTAATGTGCTCAATATCCCTGCGTCCTCTTGGTCCCGTTGCCATAATGAGCAAAGCGCCCAACGAACAGTCCAGTCGCCCCAAAAAAGCGGCAAAACAGATGGCCCAGCAACTGATTCCCTATGATCAGCTATAGCACAGATCACATCGAAAAGCGCCTCAGCGCGTTTGTCGGAGCACCCGTCTTTGTGGCCTCTGGCGCGCTTTGCGGCGATGAAAGTGACTATGAACAAGAGCGAGAGCTCGTTCGAAACGCTGCCCCCAAACGAAGAGCCGAATTTTTCACCGGCAGACGTTTGGCCCGACAAGCCATGATGCGTGCAGAGCTTCCTCCGGCCCCCGTCCTTAGGGGGGCCGTTGGCAATCCGCTCTGGCCCGATGGCATCACTGGCTCAATCTCTCACGGCCAGTTCCATGCTCTGGCTGCCGTTGCCTACTGCCCTCCCCTACGCCAACTGGGCATCGACCTCCTGGAGGACCCCTCCACCGTCACTGACGATCTTACGGCCATCATTCTCGATTCCCATGAATCAGAGCTGTTGCGAGCCATGTATCCAGATCATCCTCCCAGCGCCCTGGCTTTCTCTGTTAAGGAATCCGTCGTCAAGGTGGCGTCGCCCGAACTCGGCTCTTATCTTGAAATGCTCGATATTCGACTGAAGAATCAGGGGGATAGGCTCGTTGCTGAGGTGCCAGGCCTGCCCGCCGCCGTGCCTTGCCTTGTGCTGCCAACCGAACTGGGCCTTCTGACCGCCAGTTTTGCCTGAATAATTGCGGTAAATCAGATTTTCTCACTGAGTAGCTAAACGCCACGCCACATGGTCCGTTACACTTGGTTATGCTAATTTAACATACTGTAACACCCCGGCTATTCTACCCGGGTGAAGCGCGGATTCTCGGTACGGAGTTCAACCGAGTTTGTATCGGTATTCTCTATCTAAGGAAGGCGACGAGATGATTCCAAAGGTGTCTTCCCGCAGCGCGACCAGTTTTCTTGCAAAATTCGAACAAAATGCCGAGGCATTTGCTGGCAACCCTGCACTGTGGTGCCGGGGCAAGTTCATCAGTTACGCAGAACTGTTAGACAATGCGCGGGTTATTCAGGCCCGGATTCAGCGGATGGGCGTTAAGCCGGGATTGCCCATCGCCATCCATGCTCACGACCGCGAATTGGCAATCACGGCCATCATCGCCATTTTGCGCCACGGCAGCCCTTATCTCCCGCTCGACCCGCTCTATCCGGCAGACAGACTGGATTACATGGTCAATCATGCTCAGGTTGCGCTGACCATCTCCGACAATGACGACTTTCGCTCCACCGTTGGCGATCACCTTGATCTAGGCGAACTTTCCTTTTCCGGGTCTTCGGATGTCGACGCGGGCAAGGCCAACATTACTCCGGACTCCAGCGCCTACGTGATCTACACATCCGGGTCTACAGGCACGCCCAAGGGTGTGCTGATGAATCATGGAACACTGGATAATCTGATTGCATGGCAGAATGAGCGATACGAACCAGAGGCCCGTTACCGGACACTGCAGTTTTCCGCATTCAGCTTTGACGTCTCCTTTCAGGAAACCTTTTCCACCCTTGCCATGGGCGGGACCCTCTACCTGATTGAAGACACCACTAAACAGGATTTTCGGCGGCTGCTGGAGTTCATTGATGAACACCGGATCGAGCGGATTTTCCTGCCCTACATCGCGTTGCTGCAACTGGTGATGTGGGCCAACCGGCTGAAACTTTATCCTTCGTCCCTTAAAGAAGTCATCACTGCGGGCGAGCAACTGGTCATCAGCAAAGAACTTCGTACGGCCTTCAGCGGTCTTGAAAACGCCATGCTGTGCAATCAGTACGGGCCCTGCGAAACCCATGTAGTGAGCGAATATCAGCTGCACCAACCGACTGATAACTGGCCGGCGCTACCGCCGATTGGGCTCCCGATCACCTCTGCCGAGTTGCTGGTACTGGATGACCATCAGCAACCAGTAACGCCCGGCGATGTCGGGGAACTCTATATCGCCGGTCCGGTCCTTGCCGACGGCTACATCAACAGTCCTGAACAGACCGCCGAGCGTTTCATTGAGCTTCAGGGACCAGAGCCTAGGCGGGCCTATCGCACCGGGGATCTGGTGAGCGTGAATAGCAACGGAGAATACGCCTATCACGGCAGGATGGACAATCAGGTGAAGATCCGTGGTTATCGAATCGAACTCAGTGAAGTGGAGGTCCGACTACTCGATACAGGCTTGGTTTCCGAAGCCGCGGCCGCCGTTCAGCAAGTCGGTGAGCAAAAGAGACTCATAGCCTTCGTAACCGAAGCAGAGCGCGGTCAGATCAGCGACGACGCTATCCGTAAACAGCTCAAGTCGCATATGCCCGACTACATGGTGCCGTCCCGTTTTATCTGGGTTGACGCTCTGTTAAAGACACCGTCGGGGAAGATTGACCGGAAATCCATGCTGGAGTCGTTGGAACCCACCACTGAGCAGCGAACCGAGACCACAAGCAGCGAAGTCTTATCCGAGCAATTGATGTCCATTATCCGGGACGAATTGAATCACCCTGGCCTGATGAAAGACCAGAACCTTCAGGATCAGGGAATGGACTCCTTGGCCGCAAACCGAATCGCGGCCTCTTTCCTGGAAAAAGCAGGGCTCTCTGTACCGGTCTATTCGCTCTTTCAACACCGTACGGCGGGTCACTTCCTTCGATACGCAACCTCCCGGTACAAAGCTGTTCAATCTGGCGAATCCCAGGCCAACAACGCCCCATCACGGGATGAATCACTCCGGGATGTAGCCATTATTGGCCTTTCGGCTCGTGTTCCCGGAGCCAACTCGATTGAGCAATTCTGGCAGAACCTGCTGGATGGCAAGGAAACTGTCACCTTTTTCGAGCCGGAAAATCCCTCAACCAATCAGGTAAACGCCCGCGGGGTTCTGGATGACCCGCTCGGATTTGACGCCCGTTTTTTTGGCATCACCCCCATCGAGGCCGAGTTCGTAGACCCGCAACAACGGCTGCTGCTTGAGCTTGCCTGGCATGCCCTGGAAAACGCGGGGGTTGACCCGGAAAAGTTCGCCGGCAAGATCGGCGTGTTCTGCGGGGTCGGCAACAACACCTATTACCTCAACAACGTACTCAAAAATCACGAAAAGCTTGAAGATTACGGCCCGCTTCAGGCCATGGTCGCCAACGAAAAGGATTACGCGGCAACCCGCCTTGCCCATAAACTGAACCTGGTTGGCCCCGCATTGAGCATTCATACCGCCTGCTCGACCTCGCTGGTCGCGGTTGCTGAAGCGGTCGAGGCGATCCGTCACGGACGCTGTGATATAGCCATCGCAGGTGGCGCCTCGGTTGCATTCCCGCAACAGCAGCCGCACACCCATGAAGAAGGCAGCATTTATACCCGGGATGGACATACCAGGCCATTCGACGCCAACAGTTCCGGTACCGTGTTCAGCGATGGCGGCGGCATGGTGGTTCTCAAGCGCCTTGATGAAGCCCTGAAGGACCGGGATTACGTCTACGCGGCCATTACCGGTATCGGGGTCAACAACGATGGCGCCGAAAAAGGCAGCTTCTCCGGTCCGAGTGTTGAGGGGCAAAAGTCGGTCATCCTCTCAGCCATCAAAGATGCCCGGCAAACCGTGAGTGAGATTGGCTATGTGGAGGCCCATGGAACCGCCACGCCCATTGGCGATCCCATCGAGGTTACAGCGCTGAGCTCTGCGTTCTCGCAGTTCACACCAGACAGGCAGTTCTGCAAACTGGGTTCGGTCAAAAGCAATTTCGGTCACCTGACAGCGGCGGCGGGTGTTGTCGGCCTCATCAAATCTGCCCTGGCTATTGACCGTGGTGTGATTCCCCCATCGATCAATTTCGAAACCCCCAATCCGGAACTGGCTCTGGAACAAACGCCCTTTGTTGTTGCCGCCACGTCCAGTCCATGGGAAGCCGAAAAGGAGAAGCGAATTGCCGGTGTGAGCTCATTTGGTATTGGCGGAACCAACGCTCACGTTCTGCTCAAAGGCGTCCAAGCCGATGCAACCGACACATTCGGAGCCACACCCAACTGGGTTCCGCTCTGCTTCAGTGCCCATTCTGCCGAGGCGCTCTCGGCTCTGATAAGCTCACACCGGGGCCTGCTGGAAGAATGCAGCAGCGCGGCAGCCCGTGCCGACCTGGTATCCGCCCTCATTCGCTCCCGTCGCGCTTTCCCTTTCCGCGAAACCGTCTTGCAAACGGTTGGTAACGAGGCACTGAACAACGTCTCTGAAAACGCAGCCGACAATGACCCCGCGTTCGGCGAACCCACCATCGTCTTCGCCTTCCCCGGTCAGGGATGCCAGGTAGCCGGTATGGGACGTCGGTTGTATGAGCATGTTCCCGTGTTCAGGGAAGGCATTGATCACTGCGACGACATTCTGAAGCAGGAATACAATGTTGATATCAAGGAATTGCTATTCCATTCCGGTGACCCGCTAAAAGACACCCAGAAGACACAGATTGCACTGTTCTGCGTCGGTTTTGGCCTGGCTAAAGTGCTCAACCGGCTCGGCGTTCAGCCGGCTGCAGGCATCGGGCACAGTATTGGCGAATTGGTTGCGGCAACAGTAGCCGGTGTCTTTGATCTACCTACTGCACTTCGCGTTGTACTGACACGCGGCGAGGTGATGCAGGCTCAGCAGCCCGGTTCGATGATGGCAGTAAGAGCCGATATCGACGAGTTAACGCCCTTATTGCCCGCTGGCGTGGTCATTGCGGCAGAAAACACAGAAGGCAGTGTCACCCTGTCCGGGGAGTCTGAGGCTGTAAAGGCGTTTGGCAAGATTCTTGGCCAGCAAGGCATCAAATTCAGGGAACTCAACACCTCCCATGCCTTCCATTCACCCTCCATGGATGGTGCCAGCAAGGCCTTTGCCGAGCGATTAGAAAACATTGAACTGCATTCCCCTCGCTTCCGGTTCATATCCTGCGTGTCTGGCGACTGGATAACCGATGATCAGGCAACGGACATCCGCTACTGGGCCCGGCAAATCCGCCAGCCGGTTCAGTTCCGGAAAGGCTGCCAGACCCTTGGGGAACTGAATCAACTGGTCGTCCTTGAATGTGGGCCTCAGGGCACCGTGTGTGGCATGGCCATGCAGAACCTGGCTGAAAAATCCGATGTGGTCTTCGTTCCCCTGGTTGCAGAAGCCGGCGATGACGAGAAAGAGCTGGCATCGTTTTCTACAGGCCTCGGAAAGGCATGGTGCGCCGGCGTTGACGTGGATTGGCCTTGCGGTGAATTCCCGCCCAGCCTGCGGTCCAGCCTGCCCCAGTATCCTTTCCAACATAAGACATTTGTGATTGAACCACTGGCAGAAGCCGCTGTGCCGGGGCCCTCAGAGAGTTACTCTCCAACTCAGCCCGACTTTGCTGCTGCGATTCCCGATTCCCCGAGTTTGACTGGACAAAACATGAACGACGCCATCAAGGAACAATTGCGTACCCTGTTTTCCGACATCTCCGGCATTGACCTTAGCCAGGCGGATGGCGAAGCCACATTCTTTGAACTGGGACTGGACTCTCTGCTTCTCACCCAGTCTACCCTGAAACTTAAAAAGAAGTTCAAAGTGAACCTGACGTTCCGCCAACTTCTGAACGATTGCGGCAATCTGGACAAGCTGACGGAGTACCTGATCAAGGAAGGCGTCACGGCGGGAACCCCCCAGGCTACGCCAGCGCCTCAGGCGTCTCGGAGCAGGCAGCAAGGCGGGGCATTGCCCGGGACACCTCCGGGCCAGATACCGCCTGGCATCATGAACACACCGCAGCCCGCCATGGCGCAAGCGCCTTCCGGAGATATCCAGGCGCTACTGCAACAGCAGATGCAGATCATGCAGGGTCAACTGGCTGTGCTGTCTTCTCTGGCGTCACAGGGCCCGCTGCCGGTAACGCCCGCATCATCTGATTCGGGCAAAGTAAGCCAAACCAGATCCTCCCATGAGGGCCTGAAGCCGTTTGGCGCAGGCACCCGTATCAACGTCAAACGCAGTAACGACATGACACCGGTGCAGAAGCAAAACTTCGATCACCTGTCTGAGCGCTACAACCAGCGCTTCGCCAGGTCCAAGCAGTTTGCCCAGGACAACCGCAAACAGCTAGCCGACCCCCGTGTGGTATCCGGTTTTCGGACCGTCATAAAAGAGGTGATATACCCCATCGTCGTTGAGCGCTCTGAGGGCCCCTACCTCTGGGACATCGATGGCGGGAAGCTTATCGACGTAACCTGTGGATTTGGCTCTAATTTCTTTGGAAATTCGGCTGCGTTTATCAAGGAAGCCATCGCACGGCAGCTGGACACCGGCTACGAAATCGGTCCGCAGCACCCGCTGGTTGCGGAGGCCTCAAGGCTTTTCTGCCAGGTTACCGGGAATGAACGGGTCGCATTCTGCAATACCGGCTCCGAGGCGGTGCTTGGTGCTATGAGACTCGCGCGAACCGTAACCGCAAAAGAAAAAGTCGTGCTGTTCGAAAACGACTACCACGGCATCCACGACGACGTCATCGTCACACGGGGAAGCAATGGCTATGCGGTGCCAGCGGCGGCTGGCATTCCGGACTCCGCGGTAGAGAACATGATTGTCCTCGATTATGGCAGCGACGAATCGCTGGACTATATTCGCGAACATGCTGACGAAATTGCCGCTATTCTGGTCGAGCCCGTCCAAAGCCGACACCCCAGCCTCCAGCCCAAAGCCTTCCTCGAAAAAGCACGCACGCTGTGTACCGAGCAGGGCATTGCCCTGATCTTCGACGAGGTGATTACCGGATTCCGTATCCATGCAAGGGGCGCACAAGGCTACTACGGCATCGATGCAGACATTTGCACCTACGGAAAGATCGTTGGCGGTGGTCTGCCTATTGGCGCCATTTCGGGCAAAGCCGGATTCATGGACGCACTGGATGGTGGCCAATGGCAGTTCGGAGACGATTCCTCACCAGAGGTTGGCGTTACCTACTTCGCGGGTACCTTCGTCCGCCATCCCCTTGTTCTCTCGGCGGCAGTGGCCGTATTACGGCGACTGGTTGAGGAGCCCGAACTCCAGTCTATTCTCAATGACCGCGCCGACCGGATGGTGGAGGAAATCAACCAGTACGCCAGGATGATCGGTGCGCCGCTAAAAATCGAAAACTGCGGCTCCATGTGCAAGATCAAGATCCCCCAGGACATTGCCTTTGAAGAGCTGATTTACATCCTGCTTCGTGAAAAAGGAATCCATGTCTGGGACGCCAGACCAATGTTCATCACAACCGCTCATACCGAGGAGGATATTCAGAGCATTATCCAAGCGTTCAAGGACGCGATGGATGACATGATTGCCATGGAATTTTTCCCGGTTACGGAAGATCCGACTAAAGTCAGTAAGACGGAGAGTCAGAAGCCCCCGGTCGAGGGTGCGCGCCTGGGAAGGGATGAAAATGGCAAAGCCGCGTGGTTCGTCCCGTCAAGAACGAACAAGAACCAGTTTGAGAAATGGGCAGGCTAAGCACGTATGAACAGCGCCGTTTTCAAGTACGACAAACACCATGATCCTTTCCAGTTTGGCGAACTCGAGTGCACCGTCGAGAGCACCGAGTCCCAGCGGGAAGTCTGGCTGGCGGCCCAGTTTGGCGAAGACGCCAGTGTTGCATTCAATGAATCCGTGTTTGTCCGACTTCAGGGAACCCTGAATCAGGCAGCCCTCGAAAAAGCCCTGCAAGACCTGTGGTTCAGACATCAGTCGGTACGAGGCTGTTTCAGCAATGATGGCGAGGAAATGGTGGTCTACAAAGACCGCCCTGCGCCCATCAAGGTGTACGATTGTCGCCCACTGAGCGACGAAAACACCACGCTGCAGGTCAGCGACCTTGCGAGTAACGCGGTCACAGCCCCCTTCGATCTGTTCAATGGCCCCCTCGCCCAATTCGATGTCATTCTTTGCAGCGAAACAGACACGCGGGTGTTATTGACCCTGCACCACTCTGTTTGTGATGGATGGTCTCTTTACGTCCTGGCCAGCGAACTCGGCAAGCTGTACTCGGCCCGCTGCACCGGATCTTCAGTCCCGAATTTGGAACCGGCGCCTCTTTTCAGCGACTACGCGGCCTGGGAGCGCAGTCCCGAAACACAGCCCCTGCGCGAACAGAGCATTGCCTACTGGACACAACGGTTTGCACACGGAATTCCCGCTCTGGATCTGCCTTACGACCGGCCCAGGGCCCCCAGCAGAAGTTTCCGTGCTTTTCGGCTGGATAAAGAACTTCCGCTGCCTCTCCTTGGTGAACTGAAAACGCTGGCTGCCAAAAACAGGAGCACCCTCACAACCACGCTCATGGCAGCGTTCGCGGCCTACCTGAATCGAGTTTCAGGCTGCGAAGAGATTGTCCTGGGGATACCGTTTGCCGGACAGATGGCCAAGGAAGAGCATGAGCTGATTGGTCATTGCGTCAACATTATTCCGCTGCACATCAGCGTATCGTCCAGCGATACCTTTGAGTCCCTGCTGCACAAGGCACAGCAAAACATGCTGGAAGCCTTCGAGCACCAGTACCTGACGTATGGCACATTGCTCAAGACACTCGGTGCCACCCGGGATCCATCAAAGCCGCCGCTGGTGTCGGTACTGTTCAACGTCGATCAGTCCAACGAATCCGACTTTGAGTTCGCAGGACTGGATGCGGTGTTTGAATCCAACCCCCGGGTATCCGAAAACTTTGACATCAATTTAAACATCACGCTGTCCGACCGCGATGCGGTCATGGAGTGCACACACAACCTCCACCTTTGGGACACAGAGACCATCGATCGCCGTATGGGTGAGTTTCTGCGCCTTCTCGGCCACGCTGTTTCCGAGCCAGAAGCCACCATAAGGCATCACGACCTGATCAGCGACGCAGACATCGCCCTCTATCAACAGTTATGGGAAGGTGTAAGGCGCCCCTATAGCCTTGGGCAAGCCAGCCTGCATGGTCTTATTGAAGACGCTTCCGACCAGTTCCCGGATCGAACAGCGCTGGTCTTCGAGGGAGAGCAGCTTACCTATCGTGAGCTCGACGAACGGGCTAATCAGCTTGCACATTGGTTGATAGATCGCGGCGTGCGCGCCGAAACCATCGTGCCGGTGCTGATGGAACGGTCCATGGAAATGCTCATCGCGATCAACGGCATTCTGAAGGCAGGCGGTGCCTACCTCCCGCTTGATCCTGATCATCCTCATGATCGGCTCAAATTCATTGTTGATGAGGTTCAGGCAGAGCTGGTTCTGACTCAGTCGGCTCAGGCCGAAAAGGTCCCCCAAGGCATTAAGACTGTTGCACTGGACACGCCACCGGCAAGCCTCGTTGACTGTCCCGTCAGCCGACCCGGAATCGATTACTCTCCCTCTCAGCTCGCGTATGTGATCTACACCTCGGGTTCAACCGGCAACCCCAAAGGCGTCATGCTTGAGCATCGTTCGATCTGCAACCACATGCTGTGGATGCAGGAAGCGCTGCCGTTGAACGAATCCGACGCGGTGATGCTGAAAACGCCGTACACCTTTGATGTTTCCCTTTGCGAGCTGTTTGGCCCCCTCATGTGTGGCAGCAGGCTGATCATTGCCCGGCCCGGCGGACACAAAGACCCCCACTATCTTGCCAGTCTCGTTAATGAAGAAAAGATAACCCACATCCACTTCGTACCCTCCATGGCGTACCTTTTCCTGGACCAGTACGGCCAGGCCCAATGCCCCAGCCTTAGACGTTTTGTCTTGACCGGCGAAGCGGTCAGTACCGAGCTGGAAGCCCGTTTTTCAGAGGCATTCCCAAAGGCAGAGTGCTGGAACCTGTACGGACCAACAGAAGCAGCCGTTCACGCCAGCCTATGGTTGTGCGGTCAGAAGCAATCTACTCACACAGTGCCAATAGGCACGGCCCTGTCCAACACTCGCCTTTACGTCGTGGATGACGATATGCGGCTCCTCGCCCCGGGTCTGGTTGGTGAACTCCTGATTGGGGGCGTGCAAGTCGCAAGGGGCTACGTAAACCGTCCGGAGCTCAACGCCGAGCGGTTTATCCGAGATCCGTTCAGCGATGAGCCATACACAGCCTATCGTACGGGCGATCTGGTAAAAATGCGCACCGATGGCGTCCTTGAATATCTTGGCCGCAACGACTTCCAGATCAAGCTTCGGGGACTGCGGATCGAGCTGGGGGAAATCGAATCCATCGTTCTTACCTATCCGGGCGTCACCCAGTGTGCGGTTTTAGCGCGGGAAGATCGCAAGAACGACCAGCGCCTGGTCGCCTACATCGTATCGAAAGATGAGTTGGCAGATGTCCTGCCACAGCTCAAAGCTCATATGGGCCGGCAGTTACCCGACTATATGATTCCGCAACACTTCGTTCAGCTGCCGACCCTGCCACTTACGTCCAGCGGGAAAGTGGATCGTAAGGCACTTCCCGCGCCCAAAATCGAAGCGCTGAACAGCGATACCTTCGAAGCACCGGAATCGCAACTTGAGGTAGAGCTGAGCAGGATCTGGAACGATATTCTGGGAACGCCGGAAATCAGTGCATCGGCCAACTTCTTTGACCTGGGAGGGCACTCGCTTCTGGGTACTCAGATGCTCGCCAAGGTTAAAAGTCAATTTGGCGTGAGCCTGGGGCTGGGAAGGCTGTTCGAAGCACCGACCATTCGCGAGATGTGTCGCGTCATTGAATCAGAGCGCGTGAACGTCGAGGAAGTACCACCCATCGTCAGGCATACGGAAAACACCCCGGTACCTGCCATCCACCAGCAGCAGGTCTGGTATCTTTACGAAAAAATTGTCCCGGATTCCTATGCCTTCAATCTGCCAGCCGTATTTCGACTGCAGGGGCAGCTGAACACCGAAGCACTGGGGTTGGCGCTGAACAAAATTCTTCAACGCCATGAAATTCTGCGGTCGAATTTCGTAGAACTGGATGGTGAAGTTCACATCGTTGTGGATGAGGACAGGCGGATTGATTTAAAACCACTCCCACTGTCCCACTACAACGCAAGCGACCTGGATTCACTGGAAACGGCATTAAGAACAGAGGTTGCCGAGCCGTTCAACGTCTCTTCCGGCTCCTTGTTCAAGGCATCACTGATCGAAGCAGACTCCCAGGACTACATCCTGTTTTTCCTGATCCATCACCTGGTATTCGATGGCTGGTCTTTTGATTTGCTGCTGAAGGAGCTCTGCACTCTCTACAACGCCTTTGCAAAGGATCAGGCCAATCCCCTGCCCGACTTGCCGCTGCAGTTTAACGACTTTGCACTTTGGCAATCCAACTGGTTGCAAAGTGAACGCCTCGAAGAACACCTCGACTACTGGAAAGAAACGCTCTCCGGAGAGTTGCCCGTACTGAATCTGCCAACCGACTTCGATCGCCCAAGCCAACAGCCCCACCGCTCGGAAGGCATCAAGTTTGATATTGATCAGACCAGTGTGGAAACACTCGAAGCGCTCGCTGCGCGACACCAGACCACGCTGTTCATGGTTGTCATGTCGCTATACGTTCACATGCTGCACCGCTACAGCCGGCAAAACGAAATCATCGTGAATGTGCCGGTATACGGACGACATCTGGATGAGTTCAAGGGTCTTATGGGGCCGATGATCAACGTTCTTGTCTGCCGTTTCAGATTAGCGGGTTTACAGTCCTTTGATGGGTTAGTACGCCATGTAAAAGACACCATACTCAGTGCCATGGAGCATCAGTTCGTTCCTTTTGACCTTTTGGTGCGTACCATAAACCCCCACCGTGATACCTCTCGAAATCCCATCGCACAGACCCTGTTCAACTATCAGGATGTGCGAAACCGACAAGACGAGATGGATGGTATTCAGCGCACCCAGATAAACCTCGACAGGGAAGGTGTGGAAACCGATCTCGATGTCTGGTTCAAGCGGCACGCCAACGGTATTCAATGCGGATTTGAGTACCCGGTCGCCTTGTTCAACCGCGCGACTGTAGAGGGCTTTGTGATAAGTTTTCAGGAAAGCATCACAGCGCTTCAGGAGCAAAAGGAAGGCTTCGATCTTGTTGCAGGCGCAACCCAGGACGAGCAACGGATGATCCAGAACTGGAACAACACCTACGTCGAACAGCCCTTCGAGAATGGATTTTTATCTCAGTTCGACCATCAGGTTGCAGAGCACCCGGACGACATTGCCTGCATTGATGCCGACGGGGAATACGCCTATCGCGAATTCGATGAACGATCCAACAGGTTAGCAAGGCACTTTTCATCCCAGGGAGTTCAGGCCGGCGATGTCGTGGCAATCCTTCTGGATCGTACGGTTGAACTGCCACTTACCATTCTTGCCCTTTGGAAGCTGGGAGCCTCATACGTTCCGCTTGACGCGCTCTTTCCTGTCGAGCGAGTAAAAGCGATCCTTGGCGTCGCAAATGCACATCATCTGATTAGCGTCACCCACTTTGATAGCGTGGTAGGGGCGCATGAAGGAACCACCATCCTTCTCGACCAGGATCAGGACACGATAAATAACCAGAGTTCGGATAAGCTTCCGGTTACCCTGAAACCTGACCAGCTGGCCTATGTGATATTCACCTCAGGTTCCACGGGCGTTCCCAAAGGCGTAGAGATTAGCCACGAAGCCCTGAGCAACTTTCTAAAAGCGGTTGCTGAGAAACCAGGGCTTACGTCAGAAGATCGTCTGCTGGCCATCACCACCCCGGCTTTTGACATTTCCATATTGGAACTATTTTTGCCGCTGGCTGTTGGCGCAAAGCTGGTCATTGCCTCTAGCAGGCAAAACAAAGATCCTCATCAGCTGCTCTCCCTGATCACTCAGCATTCAATCTCTGTGCTACAGGCAACGCCAGCGACCTGGCGCATGTTGGTTAATGCCGGCCTGGCAACGGAGACACCACTGCGGGGCCTGATGGGTGGTGAAAAACTGCCCCCGGATCTGGCATCAGCGCTGCTCACCTGCAATGTTGAGCTCTGGAACATGTACGGCCCGACTGAAGCCACCGTGTGGACCAGTTGTTACAGAGTGCACCTCCCGGACGAGCAAAGCACCCCACGAGTACTGATTGGACGTCCGCTTGCAAACACCCAACTCTATGTTCTTGATGAAGAAGGTACCCCCTTGCCTCCCGGTGTGTATGGAGAACTGTGGATCGGCGGGCTGGGCCTGGCGAGGGGCTATCGGGGCAATCCGGAACAAACTTCTGAACGTTTCGTGCGTTTCCCGGATGGCCGGAGACTCTACCGAACCGGGGACTTTGCACGCTGGACCATGGACGGCCAACTGGAGTTTGGCGACCGTTTCGACAATCAGGTAAAAATTCGCGGGTTCCGGATTGAGCTGGAAGAAATCGAAATCCAGTTAAGGTCACACCCCGATGTCGCAGATGCCGCTGTCGTAGTTCAGGATCTGGGCGTGGATGACCAGCGACTCAGCGCCCACATTGTCTATCAGGGCGAGCAGCAGCCGACAGGCAGCGAACTTCGTAAACACCTTCGGAATTATTTGCCGGATTACATGATCCCTCAACAATTTGTAACTCACGAGGAACTACCGCTGCTTCCGTCCGGTAAGGTCAACCGTAAAGCTCTCGCGCAAACCACCAGCGTGGTTGAGGCCCGCAAACCTGAACGTCCACCAACGATCACTGAGCAGAAGCTTATTGATATCTGGACGGCTCTGCTGAAACGGGAGCACGTGACCATCGATGACCAATTTCTGGATGTTGGCGGGCATTCACTGCTTGCGCTGAAGGTCATCGTAGAAATCGAGAAAACGTTTGGTGTCAGCCTCATGCCTCAGGATTTGTGGGTCAATACACTTGAGCAGCTGGCGAACCTGGTAGAACAAAAAGCGGTGCCCAAGGAAGCGATTGATAAGGATGCGCCCCCCGACGCTAAACAAGAGAAAAAGTCCGGCCGCTCGGTATTTCAGCGGCTTTTCGGCTCATAATTCAAACGATTTGCGACTACGATAGTGATATCGAGGTCTACTTACGCAGCAGTTCAGGGTAGACGTTTGCAGGGAGAATCGATTGGAAGCGTTTTTTTTTGGACCATCACAGAGCTATCTGCTGGGCGTTTATCACCCCAGAAAAACAGGTCATCTTGATGAGGGGGTTGTCCTCTGTAATCCATTTGGACAGGAGTACTTGCGTGCCCACAAGTCGATTCGCAGGCTGGCAATAAACCTGAGCGAGCTTGGTTATCCCGTTTTGCGATTTGACTATCGCGGCACAGGAGATTCTGCAGGAAATCTGTCCGATGTAACGGCCGACGAGTGGGTCGAAGATATAGGCCATGCCATCCAGGAGCTTCGGGACATGGCAGGCGTCTCCAGAGTAGCGCTCGTAGGACTTCGTCTTGGGGCCATACTCGCAGCCAGGGCCGCCATCGAAAGCAATGATGTCTCCCGACTAATCCTCTGGGACCCGATCACAGACGGTGAAGGATACCTTGAGGAGATAAAGACTGCCGTCGCAAACGCTCAGAAACTGGGAAGTCGTTCGAAAATACTGACACCAGACGGGACCATTCATTTCAATGGTTTCTCAATGCCCAAGGCCTTCCAGAACTCTCTTGAGGCACTCAGTTTGGGTGAACTGGCTCAAGATATTGCCTTTCCCATCGCTCAGTTCGTTTCCCACGAAACGGATGAATTTGCCAAAATTCAGAGGCAGCTGGATCATAGAAAAATGTTCTACTCCGAGCTCGCACCGGCTCCGCACGACTGGAATTACGTTGACCATGTCGGTGGAATCTTGTGGCCAAAGCCTGTTATCGACGCGATCGAGCGTCATTTCAGCGCGACGACCCAGTACGAGATGACACACTATGCGTGAACAAGTAGTGATGGTTGGTGACGACCGCCCTCTTGTCGGCGTTTTCTGTGAACCAAAGGCCGGGGAACTTGCCGATCCCAGAACCGCCGTAATACTCCTGAACTCGGGCGTCATTCACCGTGTCGGCTCTTGTCGTCTGACGGTGACTCTGGCCAGAGCGATATCGGAACGATCCGGGTTGAGCACGTTTCGCTTTGACTTTTCCGGTATCGGTGACAGCGAACCCAGACGAGGCACGCTAACCGCCGACCTGGCGGCTGTTGAGGAAGTTCAGGAAGTGATGAACTACCTCTCCAACTGGAAACAGTTCGACCGTTTTATTCTCTACGGCCTTTGCTCTGGCGCATTTGCCGCCTACCGGACAGCACTGGAGGACCCTCGGGTCGTTGCAACAGCTCAATTGGATGGTTACTGCTATATGACGACCAAGAGTTACCTGATTCACTATATTCGACGGTTGCGCTCACCGGCACGATGGCTCAAATTCGTGCTACGGAAACTCGGTCTGCTTGAGCAGAAACGGGGTGCCGACTTGTCTGGCATCGATGAGCGCTATTTCGAGGTGCCGGACTTCGCCAGTTATCCGCCCAAAGCAGAGGTGGCTGAAGGCCTGGAGAAGCTGAACCAGAGGAATCTCCAGATGTTATATGTATTTATGGGGAATGAGCATTACCGGTATCCCGAGCAGTTCTCCGATTGCTTCAGCTCCGTTCGCTTTGGCGACAATCTGAAGGTTATCCATCGCCCCCAGGCAAGCCACATCCTCTCGGAACCGCACGATCGTCACACGGTCGTTGATGCTATCGTTGACTGGGTCAGAACGACTTCAAGAGCACTACCTTCCGCGTAATCCGATAGATACTGCCAGCAGACCTTCCCTCGCCCCTTCGAGCCGTTGTTGATTGGTTCAATTCACTCCCTACGCTTTTAGGGGTCTTCCTGCCTGTCCCACATTTCCTTCAGCCCGGCAACTGAGGATCAACAGCACAGCGTGGGCGTTACACGTTAAATACTATTTTTTTATCAACACGAATTTTATAAAAGCAGAAAAACTAAACTGCCAAGTGCTTTATCACCCCCATATGCCATGCTTTTGATGTTCTGAATATCTATACAGATTAATCCGGCTCGAGGCTTACCAGATGGCCAGGAATAAGAATCTTTTGCTTCTGTCGATATCGAGCTCGTTCGTTGTCGGTTGTGCGACCCAGATGCCAGAAGAGCTCGAAGAACTGGAGCCAACAGCAAGCGGCTTTCCCGAGCACGTTATTGATCGGGACGATATAGGATTCTTTTCCGATGGCGACTGGCGGGTTTCAGATTCCATTTCTGGATTCCAGGGCAGTGACTACCTGATTGTCGGGCCGGGAACCGGGGCCAACACTGCAACATGGAACCTCAATATCATTCGTCAGTTCGATGTCTACGTTAAGTGGACATCAACCCCCCGCCGAGGCTCAAACGTAAAATATACCGTTCACTATTTAGACCAGGCCAATAATCTGGTGACCGACACTGTTGTGGTTGATCAGCGAGAGAACGGCGGGGAATGGTTCAAGCTGGGAACCTACAAAATGTCTACCCTTACCGGCCGCGTAACCACCAACGACGATGCAGACGGATGGGTGGTAGCCGATGCGGTTCTTTTTCAGGAAATCGGTGTTTCCGGTGGCGACGATGTAGCCGACACCACGGGGGATTCCGATGGCGATGGCATGAGCGATGAATGGGAAGTCCAGTATGGTTTCGATCCCGTCGATCCATCCGATGCAACTCTGGATTCCGATGGCGATGGTCTTTCAAACCTCGATGAATTCCTTGCACTGACGAGTCCAATCTCCCTGGACACTGATGGGGATGGCATTTCAGATGGTTATGAGGTTGAAAACGGACTCAACCCAACAGCTGATGACGCGGCCGAAGACTCGGACGGTGATGGATTTACCAACGAGCAGGAGTTCGCCGCTGGAACCAACCCGAACGATGGCACTAGCCTGCCAGACGCAAATACCGTCATTCTTACCTGGACTACCCCCACCCAGCGGACCGATGGCAGCGCGCTTGCCGAAAGCGATATCGCGCAATACGAGCTGTCGTATCAACCAATGAGCGCCACGTCCTCATCGGAAGAAACAGTGGTGGACAACGAGTCCGATGCCTTTATCACTTACGGCGGCGGCAGGACGTCGAGCAGCTACGAAGGTTTCATCGGAGCAGACTACTTCCTGATGAATCCGGGCAGTGGTGAAGTTATCGCAGAATGGGCGGTTACCAACCTCGCGGTCGGAGTGAGCTACGATATTTATGCACACTGGGTATCGTCAGGATTGCGTGCCTCAAACGCGACTTACCAGTACACATTCACCAATAACGAGGGACAGGAGAGCACCGGAAGCGCAACTGTGGATCAGCGGGCTAATGGCGGATCCTGGCAGGAAATTGGCTCGTTCACGACCAGTGATGGCCAAATCGTGATCAGAATCGACAATGACGCAGATGGCTATGTAGTGGCTGATGCCATTAAATTGACCCCCGCAGCTGCACCGGAAACAACAGAAACGATTGATGCTGATGGAAACAATTCCTATGTCGTAAGGAATCTGAATTCAGGCCAATGGCAGTTCAGGATCAGGGCGATTGATACGGAGGGCGTTGCCGGAGAGTTTTCGGAACCAAAGACTCGCACGGTAGAATAAAATCCAATGGAGTACCTATGACACCCGGTCAGCCTCACTTGCCCAGTCATCCGAGTACAGCTTTTTCATTATCTTTACGATCTTATGAATATCCCCAGGACGCACATCTTCGTGGCACGGGAGGGTCAGCAGACGAGAGGAGAAGTCTTTCGCAACCGGGAAATGAGCGCTCTCAAAGAAACCCTCAAGTCCTTCAAGCTCGGGGAGAATTGCACCGTAAAAATTAGTCGCTCCGATGCCGGCACGATTGAGCGCTAACTCGGCATGCTCCCGGGCAGTGCTGCTTGGTGCAAGCAAAGCGATCCTGACCCGTGGCACCGAACAGCCAGGATGATCCATTCTTTTGCAATCGCTCCCTAGCAACCGCCAGCCATTGTCGCATAGCTCATCTAACTCTTTCCGATACAGGTCGCCCAGATAGGGCCTTTGAAAAAAGTATTGGATACCTGCAAAAAGCAGTGTGTCAGACAAGATGGCCCGCCGGATATAAGGGCACTCCTGATAGCGCGTCTGGCCAATGTGCAAAAAAGGGACCTTTTCAACGGCCCAATAGGGCAATCGCATCATCAGCCAGTTAAACACTAAGCGTTTGAATCGCCATAATATACCGACCGATTTGGCCAGAGAGGGTGTGTTACCCAGAGCCTCCTTTACCAGCGGCTGAAGTTTCCTCTGATAGATCAAGGCCCCCCCACCCATCAAATTGATCGGCTTCCCCCGGCCAAAACTCAGAACGATGGCATCCGCATGGGAAAACGTAATGCCGGACGGAGGAAAACACTGGGCCGAATCTTCTATCAGGAAAATCTCCCGCTCTCGACATATTTCGGACAAAACCTTTAACCGCTCGGGCACCCCAAGGAATCCAACAGCGACAACGGCTACACAGCCAGGGCCAATAGCGTGACAGAGCCGGTTATCATCCATTTGCGCCGTATTCGACAACAGATCGACAAGGACTGGTTTTGCCCCCTGGGCCACGACAGCCGCGACCAGATCCGGACAACCATAAGCAGGCAAAATCACCTCCGGCGCGGAGATATCCCGTTTCTTTGCGATGGCAATGGCTATCGATAAGGACAGAGCCTGGGTACCATTTTCCAGAAATTCAGTCAGGTAACCATTAATCGCCCACGGATACCTGAAGTTGCTGGGGACCGGTTCAGGGCGTGGAACTCTGCTACCGACCGGCCTGACTTTACTCATCATATTATTGGCTTCTCCTTGCCTGTCAGCGCTCGGACGGTGTCCAAACCGTCATTCGCTTGCCCCCCATAAAGGAAACCGTTGCATGCGCTATAGCAATGTTTACCTGAACGAAGAAATACGGGATCTTGATCAGAGTCTGCTGCCGGACGCCTGGTATCAGGCGACCCGTAAGCACCAACGAATAGAAACCAATCTGTGCCAGTAACACCAATAAGTAGAACCAGCCGGCCTTAGCCAGCACTATGGAGGTAGCCAGTAAAAGGATTTGAAACCAGGGCACAGCCCAGCGCATCACTTTGTGGCCAAAGACCTGAAACGAGAACATTCCGTACCTAAACGGATTCAGAACGTCGGGATGTCGGGTTAAAGCGGTCAGCCCCCGAATCACCGTCCGGATCTTTCTCTGATACTCTTTTGTCGAATCACTGACATCCTGATAGAAACCGAGAACATCTGGTGCAGTCACTGCCACCAAACCCCTCCGCGCACAGTTAAGGGCGGTATTGAAATCACTCGGTGAGTAGATGTCCCAGTTTTCCTCGCAGACCTCTCGTCGAGCGGCAAAAAAAGACCCGGACAGCCCTACAATGCCATTTCTATCGGACTCAAGGCGGCGCAACCACATTTCATAGCGTACGTAAGCGCCCTCGCCCACCACACTGCCATCACGGCTGAGGAACCGGTCCTCACTGGATACAGCCCCGACCATCGGATTTTCAAAATAACGAACCAAGTTGCGGATTCCGTCCTCGGGAATAGCCGTGGCTACGTCTGAGAAGACCAGAATGTCACCGGTCGCCCTTTTAATGCCCTGCAATTGCGCGTGCTCTTTCCCCTTCCTTTCTTCAGCACGAGCAAGGAGGACCCCCTGAGCCGAATAATCGTCCACGATCTGGTCTGTCGCATCAACGGAAGCGTCGGATGCAACAATGATTTCCATATTCGGATAATCAAGTTTGAGGCAGTTTTCAATCTTGTCGCGAATTCGGAGTTCCTCATTGTGTGCGGTAACAATGAGGGAAACCCTGGGCAAAGAGGAACCAGCCCCGCTTGATGCCAGTTTATTCCGCTTTGGAATAAACAACAGAACCAAAGGATAAATGAAGTAACTGTAAACAACGCCAATGAGTGCTGTCCAAAACAGGATCACCGTCATAACCGACCATCCATGCGAGTGGTTCTACCCGGTTACTGCGGACACTTCTGAAAGACGCGCAATGTGCGGAAGTAATTTCGTGACGAAATACCCAAACTATAGACCAGATTTCAGGCCCGGCCATGAGCATTTCAGACTCAATTAAGGATTTTTTTAGAAGTTTAGTAGCCCGGGGTGCCAGATCATAAGGTCAGCGAGTCTTGGAGCACGGTCAGAGCTCGATCAGAGCCTGACTGGATCTCAAGAGGCAGCCCGCTCATCAGAATGGGATACCCGGCGATAATGCAAAGTACGGGATTGGCTGATAGATTGATGGGTACTGGCTTTAACGGGACGCTACAATCAAATAAAGCCGTAGAGACTATCAAGGAGGCATGGTCTTGGCCCATCTAAGAGCTGGTCTGAAATATATCGCCACGGCCATTCTCGCTGTGATCACGTGGTTCAGGATAAAACTATCTTTCAGGCCCTCGCTTATTATCCTGACCTACCACAGGATTTTGCCTCAGGACCACCCTGACCGTAAACTTGAACAACCTGGGATGGTGACCACCCCCTCGGCTTTACGAGATCACATTGGCATCATGCGCTCCATTGGCGCAGAGCCGGTCCATCTCGATGAATGGCTTGCCAAAAAGCGCAAAGGCGAACAGCTCCCCCCACTCGCTGTTTCATTCACCTTTGATGATGGATGGCGTGACAACTTTCAGTTCGCGTATCCGGTTCTGAAGGAAACCCGTACGCCCGCAACCATTTTTCTTGTCACCAAGCTTCTGGACTCGGATCGAACATTCTGGCCTGAAGCCGTCCTGCATTTGCTGACCTCAACAGGAATTCCCAAAGGCAAGGCTGAGTTTCAGTGGCTGATTCCTTTTTTACCCAAGAGGGCTATATCCAAAGCCCCGCTCTCCCTGAACGAGGCTGACCAGGTTATCAATCGCCTCAAAGAGCTTGATGATCAGGCCATTATCAGCCATTTGAAGTTAATTGAAGACTCGGGCCTGATGCCAGAGTCCCCAACATCCGAAAAGCGTTCTATTCTCTCAAGTACTGAGTTGAAGGAAATGGCTGCGGAGGGTCTCGTAAAATTCGGGGCCCATACCCGCCACCATTACAGACTGAATCGTTTGAACGATCTTTCTGCCCTGGAAAATGAGATCAGGGGTTGCCATAACGATCTCAAGTTAATCAAGGAAGGCGCCGTGTCGATTTTCTGCTATCCCAACGGAGATATCACACAACAGGGAGAACAACTCGTTCAGTCGTGCTTTGACGCCGCCTGCACCACCAAGACTGGCTGGAACCGCTCTGACCGCAACCCTTACGACCTTCATCGTTTTAATCTGCACGACGGCAATAGCAGCAATGGGCGAAAACTTCTTGCAACCCTCGGGCGAGGCATCGTATGAGCAGCGGGGCAAGCAGAACCGTTGTTACCCAGATTGTTTCAGGAGATCTGTGGGCAGGTGCTGAAGTCCAGGTATTCAACCTGTGCAAGGCGCTTCTGGCTACGAACACCGTGGAGGTTACAGCGGTCGTCTTTAACGAGGGTGTTCTGTGCAAAAAGCTCAGAAATCTCGGTATCCACGTTGACGTAGCCGATGAAACGAATCTAAGCGCCCTTCAAATGATCGGCGCGATCCGAAAACACTGCGAGCAACACAACACCAGAGTACTCCACACGCATGGCTTCAAAGAGAACGTCCTGGGAATCGCCGCAAAGAAACTCGCCAGAGTACCCCGATCTATAAGGACCGTTCACGGCAATCCTGAAAACCAGATCACGCCTGCCCAGCCGCTGAAATGGCTCGTTCAAAACATCGATCACTTGCTCGGACGAACCATGCAACAAGCCGTCATCGCCGTATCTTCCCAGCTTGAAGAAACCCTCACGCCAATGTTTCCCGGCAAAGTACACAAAATATTCAATTTTATAGACATCGACACAATTCGCGAACAGGGCGCTGTAGAACACACATCGGCTCATCAGGAACCGAAAGTGGGCCTGGTTGGGCGCCTTGTACCGGTAAAGCGAGTGGATATTTTTCTACAGATGATTCGGCAGTTGAACCAACGAGGCATACGCTGCAAGGGCATCGTTATCGGATCGGGCCCCCTTGAGCCGGAGCTCAAGGAGATGGCCAGCAACCTGGGAATAACCAATCACATCGAGTTTCGCGGTTTCGTGGAACCCGTGTACCGGGCCCTTAAAGACCTGGATGTACTTGTCATGCCGTCGGACCATGAGGGCTTGCCGATGGTCCTGCTCGAGGCTCTTGCACTTGAAATCCCGATCGTTGCACATCGGGTAGGAGGCATCCCGGAGGTACTGGCAGACGGGCACTGCGGATGGCTCGTGGAAGACCACTCACCAAGGGGGTATGCAGCGGCGGTTACCGAAGTACTGAACGATGAGAGCGAAAGAACGACCAAATTAGATGCAGGACTTTCCCGCGCCCACCGCCTGTTCGGTGCGGAGGCCAACGTCAAGTTGTATGAGGAGCTGTATGGAACATAGTTGTCTAGCTGCGTCGCCAGCCAATTGAGGGCACACACGTCAGTATCTCTCGGGCCGGCATTATTGTTAAAAACAAAAACATGTCAGTTTTTGTATGACTTAGAGTATATGGAACATGCCTAAAATCTTAATGCTATCTGACATTACCGGGCTCGGCCCAGACTACCACGTAGGTGACGAGGCGATGGCGGAAGTAGCCATCGAGCGCTTAAGCGATCTAATCGGAAAGGAGAATCTAATCCTTGGGTGCGCCAGTCCAGAGCGGGTGCCGGCCACCTATGGTATCCGGTCCTTTGCCTTTTACCACACAACGGACAAGCAGCACCGGATGATGCTTTGGACCAAGCCGTTATCCTATTTCAAGTCATTCATGACCAACATTTATCAGGTTTTACGTTGCGATAAAGTGGTGATTTGCGGTGGAGGCAACATGACAAGTGTGTGGCCGGGAGTGCTTGAATCACGCCTTCGATTGCTGAAAGTCGCCAACTTCTTTGGCAAGGATGTTGTCCTGGTGAGCCAGACCATTGGTCCCTATGAGGAACATCATCGCCAGCAGGTAGACCGGATTTTGGCGAAAGCCCGGTGGATTGGCGTCCGGGACATTCATTTTTCCCAGACACAGATCAGTGCCCCCGTACATTTCGCTCTCGATGACGCATGCTTTCTGGATCATCGCCATAGCGATTACAGTCGCAAGATATCCGATGAACAAAAACATTTCGCCTGCGTTTCCATGCGCAAATTCGGTGGCATGAACGACGATGATGTCCTCCATGTTGCCAAAGCAATGGAGCGGGTAACACAGGCGAATGGTGTTAAAACCGTATACATTCCCCACCATGCTCCGGGTGGAGTCAAAGGCGACATCGAACTTGGCAAAAACATATCTCACCTTTGGCCGAAGGGACAGTTCCACATGGTAGATCCCATTCCCTTGGCCTCAGAGCTGAAAGCATTGACGGCGGACAGCCAGTTTGTCGTTTCAATGCGATATCACCAGCTCATTTTTGCACTGTCCATTGGCATCCCTGCGGTCGGGGTTTATGTAGATCAGTACACCCAGGCCAAACTGACCGGGGCGTTTGAAGCTATGGGGCTTGAGCCTTTCGTCACCTCGGTAGAGAACATTGATAATGATCTCGAAGCATTGGTAGCCAAAGCCATCGCGGCCCAGGAAACGTTCGAGGCCGCCGCGCAAAAAACCCAAAGCCAGGAAAGGGCGAACAACCTCCGTCCATATTATCTTCTGAGCGATTCTGACGAAGCCGAGCGAATCGGCAATCTGGAGGGCGTCCGTGAGGTGAAGAGTCTATGACCGCAATGATGGTGCTCTTCCATTGCGAATCCAATCCGGGCTACGCCGCATCCAGTCACGAACACACTTTTCTGGATGTGGCGCTGAAAATCGTTGGGGACTACTCTCGCGTCCACTATGCCTATTCACGACTCGACGGGGGAATGACCCCTTCCCTACCGGCGGCACTGACCAACGTAATCGAACTAGATACAAGGTGGTCAGCCCGCGTCAAGTTAGCAGATATTGAACGGTACGTGCGCCAACACCAGATCAAGTACCTACTAGGATTCGATCAACCGGTCTCCAGGCCTATGTATCAGGCATTACGCCGGGGCGGAGTTGAGTTTTTCGTTTCGTATTGGGGGGCCCCCATAAGTTCACGCAACAGCGGGCTGAAACTGCTTTTGAAACGACTAGAGGTATCCACCAAGCGGTTAGGTCCCGACCATTACATTTTTCAGTCAGTTGGTATGCGCGAGACGGCCGTCATGGGCCGTGGGATCCCGGAACAGAAAACTTCAATCGTGAAAACTGGCATTGACACCAACAAATATGCACCCGATAACCAACTGCGCCACTATGCCCACCAAGCATTTAATATTCCGACAGACCGCAAGATCGTCGTATTCTCGGGGCATATGCAACGCAGAAAAGGCGTCCACGTTATTCTACAAGCTGCACAATATCTGACGCAGAAACTGGGCCGAAAGGATGTTCATTTTCTGATACTTGGTAATCGTCCAGGCGAAAAGGGATTCTTTGAAGAGTACCTGCAAGATGAGAAGACAAACGACCACATTACCTTCGGTGGATACCGAACCGACATACCGGACCTGCTCAAAAGCTGCGCCATTGGGATGATCGCCTCCGTTGAATGGGACTCATTCCCGATGTCTTCCCTGGAGATGGCAGCAACCGCACTGCCATTATTAGTTTCCGAACTTCCTGGACTCAATGAAACCGTAACACCAGAAACCGGTTTACGGTTCCCAACTGGAGATTACATTCAGGCGGCCAAAGAGTTGAACGATCTGCTACAGGACCCCGAAAAAATTAAGAAGATGGGAGAACATGGACGTCAACGAGTCATTGACTCTTTTTCACGCCACTCGCAAGCAAAAGGTATTGTGAATGTATTCAGAAGGGTCGAAGAACAAAAAATGGAGCATGTAAATTGAGCAACGCTCGACAAATGGTAACCCATTCGACGATTTATGCCATCGCCAATACCTCACGGCAAATTGTTGGATTCATAATGTTACCGGTTTACACCAACTATCTAACGCCCTCAGATTATGGTGTTGTCGGGCTTTTAGTATTTGCGGTAAGTCTTTTTGAAATGTTGTTAGCCGCACAAATGTTCCAAGCGGTACCAAAATTTTATCATCAAGAGACGAGCCAAGATTCAAAAAATGCTGTCGTAAATAGTGCATTCGCTATTACTGGACTGTTTAGCTTGGTCGCGGTCGTAACAATGGCCAGCAACTCAAAAACAGTATCGTTACAGTTATTTGGATCAGCAGAATATAATATATACGTACAAATATTTTCCGCTTTAATACTTACTCATTCGTTGGAACAGTATGGACTTGCCTATATCAGAATAATACGAAAACCATGGTTATTTTTTTGGTTTAGCATTGCAAAACTATTACTTCAATTAACGCTAAGCATCACAACAATTGTAGTACTTGAAATGGGACTGATGGGACTTGCCCTGAGCAGCCTTATTTCTTCTCTTATTATTGCAACCGGCCTAGCGGTATATACTTTAAGTCAAACAGGGATACATGTTAACGCTAAAATATCAAAAAAGATGCTAAAATTTTCTTGGCCGCTTTGGCTAACAGGACTCATTGGTCTCTACATAGGATCCTCAAATCGATATTTTATCCGAGTATTCTCATCTATTGATGACGTTGGTCTTTTTGAGCTTGCCTCTAGATTCGGCTCAATTGTAGGGCTATTAATTTGGATGCCCTTTTCTCAGTATTGGCAAACCGAAAGATTTTCTGTTGCTCAAAAGAAAAACCCCTACCCTGAGTACTCACTGGCTTTCAGAACAATTTCCTCACTTTTATTAATTGGCGGAACATTTGTTAATATTTTTTCTGACATAACAATAGTTATAATGTCTGCTCCTGAATTTCACTCATCAGCAAGTGCGGTTCCATACTTAACCATAAGCGGAATTTTTCACTGCATGATTTTTTTCAATAATTTCAGCTTTATGCATAAAAGCGAAACACTTAGGATGACAAAAAACAATGCCATTGCCGCCATAATAATAACTATATTTTATATAATATTAATACCACACTTTGGATTTGTAGGAGCTGCGATAGCATTAATGATAAGCACATTCCTCCAGTATATTTACGTGCTTTCCGAGGCAAACAAAATATACCCGCTAAAGATCCCTCAAACACCTTTCATGGTATCTTGCGCATTGCTCCTTGGAGTGTCACTTATAAATGAGGCAATAGCGAACACATCTCTTTCAATAATTACAATTTCTGAAAAAATGGCACTATCAATTTTTACATCAGTTATAATTACGCTATTGATGTTCAAGAAAAGCGAAATAAAATTAGCAGGACGAGAACTATTAAAAACAATCAATAAACTCAGGAAAACCACCAAGACTATAGAGAGATCAAATTAGTAACACTGGAGTATAAAAAAATAGATAACTACTATCAATCACCTAATCAACTCGAATAGTAATTTGAACAACTTCTCAGATACTCTCTGCAACTTAC
The DNA here is from genome assembly GCF_030519635.1 of Marinobacter suaedae. NCBI lineage: Bacteria > Pseudomonadati > Pseudomonadota > Gammaproteobacteria > Pseudomonadales > Marinobacteraceae > Marinobacter > Marinobacter suaedae. Next base: position 651,184 of record NZ_JAUMIS010000002.1, read on the forward strand.
ATATGATGAATTAGCTTCCTGTAAAAGGTTAGGGGAAATCTCAATACAAGGATGACCTTCTGTATTTATTACTTTTCCAGCAAGAATTTTATCTGATCGATCGCCATATCCTGCTTTTCCTGTATTATTGAAAAATATATAATTACTTACAAGGTGGTGCTTAAGCCCAAGCCATTCGGTCAACTCAGACAAAATATAATCCGTACTATTTACAAGATCATCTGATTCCAAAAAAAAATAATTCCCGTCAAGAAGGGCGGCATACCGTTTCATCTCCTCCAATCTTAAACAATAATATACAGACGCCGCTTCTGGATCCTTATAGCCTTCCATGCCTGGCTCGCGCCCCATATTTATTATACTTTTAATCGTGCTCTCTGGCGTTCTTAAAAGAAATATTATTTTTGGAGAAACTGTTTTAAAAATATCATTATCAACTACATGCTCATTATGTAAAATCTTATCCAAAACATACTTACCTCTCAAATCTTCTTTCAATTCATGATATAGGCCAACTTTCATTTTCATCAGATCCATGTAGTTACTATAAGACCTATGTAACTCACTGTAACCGCAAACCCCTTCATTACTACCCAAAATATGGGACAACACCGACGACCTGCTTCTCATATGACTAAAAATGAACAGGTATTCGGATTTTCCATATATGATACTGGGATTCAATATCACTTCCGCTGCCTTCCGAACTTTTAGCAAAATAGACATCTGGGCCCGCTCAAATTTTACACTTTAAAGTCGACCATGCTTGCTAACACCACCCGGTCGAGATCCCCAAGTCCACAACAGACACTCCCTTATGCGGTAGACATTTCGAAGTCGAAATGAAAAGGATAGAATGCGGTGCCAAAAGCATCCAGCCTCGTGCAAGATTTGGCTATTATCACCATAGCCAAGGTCGCTCCCCCCTGTAGATAGAACACTTCGCTCTCGAGATTTAGGTGAAGCACTTGCTTAAAAAACTACTAATTTTCCGATAGCCGGACCATCAACATCTAAACCAGCGTAGTATGCATGGTTATGAGCGATTCACGATCGAAAACTCAGGGAACTACCTTCGGCTGCCAAACCCTCGGATACGGCGGCAGACGACCCGGCATTGCCCCAATATCACGAACCATTCCGCCGGTGTGCTCATGGTCGTTAGGAGGAATTAGAGGGGGAATGACAGCGTGGCCGGCCCGAGCATGCTATGCCCCATCTGAAGAAACCCCGACAGTATTCAAGCTACAATCACTGCCTGATGGTCAAACCATTTAGACTGACGCGAAGCGGGTGCAAATTTGCACAAAAGCTTGCAGAACAAACCGATAGAGCGGCTTTTAGGAAGGTTCCAGTCCAAAAGGATAACGGATTTTACTAACGGACCAAATCCAATGCTAAGTGAGAAATCAATTACTCGCCGAAAGATTTCGGGCACCGGCTTAGTGTAGTTTTGAGGCCGACGAAAACCCCAAATAGCTGGCCTCTACAACGCGTCTGGCCGAGTCACCGCCCATGAAACAGACTATACTGCTCCATGCACAGCTTAGGAGATACGGTATGACCTCCCTTATAAAGATTGGGCGACTGAGCGCCTCGCTTCTATTCGCCAACCTTTTTATCAGTACAGGCGCAGCAGCCCCCTTACTAGTCGATTCATTTGAATCGGGGGACCTTTCAGCCACAAACGCTGACGGATTTCAGTGGTCATCCACAAACCGCACAGGTGTCGTTACCGAGGACACTCTCGTTTATAACAAAGGACCTACAAATGAGGTACCGTCCTATAATCCTGACTGGACCCCCAAACACGGTGAGCATAGTTTGAGGTTTGAATATCCCCCTGGTAAAGCTTGGTCAGAACAACGTTTCAAGCTTGGCGGAGCTTATCGAGACATTTGGTTCCAGTACTGGGTAAGGGTTCCGGTCAATTATTTTCATGGCCAAGAGAGCCCCACTAACAACAAATTTTTCTCACTATGGATGGATGGTTACTCTTCGAAGGGAGAAGGCCCCAGCATCGCTTGGGAATTTTGGGGCGATCAAGATGGCTCTAGCCGCATAGCTTTTCACTACAGCGCCGGCGGTTACACCATCATGGGAACGCATCAACAGATGAAGCCGTTTATATCTGTTCCTCGAGATCGTGGGCGGTGGATGGAAGTCACCCTTCATGTGAAGGCAGCCTCCTCCAGCTCCGCGAACGATGGCATTATCGAATTCTGGCGACGCTGGGAGGACCAATCTCCAAGTGACCGACAGTTGCTTCATAGAACGACAAATGCTGACATCGCAGCGCCGCCTGGTGGGCCAAACGGTTGGGCTGCTGGCTACCTTATGGGTTGGGCAAATGCAGAATATTCAGAACAAACGGATTGGCTAATAGATTACCTAACAATCTCTACTGAGAGCCTCATAGGCACACAGGGGATCGCGCCGTCAGATGCGGCACCGGAGCCACCAAACTTGATCTTAAAATAAAGCAAACCCGAACTCTCTTGATCAGACCGATCTGTCCGGACTATAGGAGGACGGGGCTTGGTTCTCAGCAAGCCCCCGTTTTACTATGCGTTCAATCCTTAAAGTTTACTCTCGAAATACTGACGTTTCTTTTGCTCAAGTTGAAATTGCCTGACGAATTTTAGCTCGAAGGAAATATCATCAGAGAAATACCTGTGTAGTTGCCTATATACCAACTCGCACACCCTTTTGTCCCTTGCCCCCTCTATAAAAATATCCACACTACCTCTTTCCTTTTGAATTACCTTATAATTCAAAAGAACGTCTTCCTCTAAAGCCAAATTTTTAAATACATAATAAAATGTAAGCGCAGGATACTCATTTTCTATACCTAAAACCTTTCCTCCTCTTCTACCTATTACACTTCCGATCAAAGGGTGATTCCGGCCACAAGAACACTTCGAATCATCAAATTCGATCACATCACCTAAGTTGTATCGAATGATGGGAAACGAACGAGAGGCCAGATTTGTAACCAACACTTCATTGTCTTCGTTAGTCTCGATAATCAAATTTTCCATATTAACATGGAGACCGCCCGACGGGCATTCAAAAGCAATTATCCCAGACTCTGCAGCGCCATATTCACTTACAATTTTAGCCCCGAATGCCTCGTAACATTCATCGTGATATGAGTCCAAAATCATTTCGGAAGTTCCCTTAACCATTTTTAAAGGCAATTTACTTATACCCAGAGAATTTGCCCTCTTGGCAACCTCAAAAATCATAGACGAATATCCGGATAAAAATTCTGCTCCTTTAAGCTTTTCACAGAATTCAATGATCTCACTTTCAGAGTAATTAAATAGCCTAAATCTATTCTGAATAAAATCTAATGCACGTATCTTTAAGGCCTGTCGATAGGAAGTATTAAACCCCCACAAATACCCATTCCTGCTCCATAAATTTACGCCATACCAATCGTATGATCGCATCATAGTTGCTCTGTTTAAAGAATCCCAACGCTCGTTCCTAAGAAATTCCAGGCCTTCACCAGATGTGCCGGAAGTTTCAGCCAAACGCATTCTTTCGTCTTTGATATCAATTTTTACGGAATCTTTATTTTCAACCAATAAAGCTTTGTTTAATTCTGGTAATTTAATTAAGTCATCAAAACAAAAATCGCCACCTACCCTAAAACCAAATTTTCTAAAAATATCTCTATAAAACCGGGAATTATTGAACACAAAATTAAAAAACTGTTCTGCATTTTTTGCTTGCAGCTCGCTCAGTTTATCAAATGACCACCATTCTGTTTCTTTCAAAGAATCATATTGATCGTAGATGCTGGGGTTCCGAATACATATCCCAGTCTCATAAATTTTTTTAGCAGCATTTTCATTCATTAATTATCACTCGGTGCAATTAGGTCGAAGATACATCAGAGATATATTTGCAATACCGATTTCCAATTTCCTGATAATCATATAGCTCAGCTATTAACCGGGGACCATTTTCTTCTATTGACCTAATCTCATTCGGACAATTAATTAATTCTATAATTCTCTCAACATAATCTGATGCTGACTCGGCAAAAACAATATCTTTCCCATTGGTAACATTTATACCTTTGCACGCGAAAGGATCTGCGATAATACAACATCCACTTGCTAGGGCATCCAGAATTTTTAGCTTGGTCCCGCCCCCTACTTTAATAGGGCACAAGTAGAACTCAGCTTTCCAGAGGTATTCTCTAACATCATCCACGAATCCGTGAATATGAAGATTATCTTCTTTCTGAGCAAATTCGACCATCTCATTGGTTGGATCTCTACCAATAATATCCACTCTAAAATCAGGTAATCGAGCTTTGAGAACCGGCCAAATATCATTCATAAAAAACTCAACGGCATTTCGATTTGGGTACCACGAAAGACCACCCACAATGACCGCAGAGTTTTTATTTTTGAAAATATTTTTAGATGGATAAAAATATGACCTATCCACACCGTTTGGTATCGTAACAAAACACCCCTTCGAGAACATTTTTTTCATGCCTTTAGAGTCATCATCAGAACAGCATATATTTAATGAGGCGGACTCGCAGTATCTACGCTCAACCCTAGATAATCGCTCCCCCTCTTTCCTGAAATAGAATCTTTTCAGAGGATTCTTCTCTGAGCGCGAACGTTCTATCAACATTTCCGACTCGAAGTTATGATGATTCAAAACAGTAGGAAGATGTGAAAATATTTCCCAATAGACACATAAGCTTATTGTGTCCACATGAACTGCATCGAATGAATTACGGTCAACCAAGGTAGACAGGGTTCGTGCAGCGGCCGTAGAGTTCAGCCAATCCATCGTGTAGCAACTACCAGAGAGTAACGATTTAAGAGCTATCCAGTGCCCGCCAAACTTAATTTTCTCCTTGGGGATTTCCATCACATGGACGCTGTCGACAAATTTCTCAAGTTCGAGTACAGACTTCCCAATCGGATCATCTTCATATGGTAAGCTCTTATTTAGAAAACTCGACTGATTGAATGCAAATAGGGTAACGTCATGTTGCTTGCATACCTCTTTAAGAAGATTATAAGAGCGCTGAAGTACGCCTCCTTTAGGTGGGTATGGAACCAGATGGGAAATCCAAAGAATTTTCATACTAAACTCTTATTTCCTTTTTTTTGGAATTCACACAATTTATCAGTGCAACAAAAAGAGCTAGATGAATCCATAAAAAAGGGTAATAGACAACGGAAACAAATTGCCCTGCAAACACAAAACCAAACATAGATATGTTCAGATAACTAAAAATATAATATGGAAACCTATTACTTTCGTCGTCTTTTAACAACCTTTTCATTATTCTGGTTTTCCAGATACAATAAAAAATAATAACAAGGTAAACAGACAGCCCAAAATACCCTAATTCAGATCCAACCTGGACAAAAATATTGTGAGGCAGCTCTGCGTATTCATATAACATATCTTCACGGTAGACTCGTTCATAATAGGGAATGAAGTTAAAATAACCAACCCCTAGAAATGGATGATCATTCAACATATCTAAACCGTGTTCCCAGTATAAAAATCGTTGTATAGAGGTTCTATCAGTCCCAGCATTTTCAAAACGTTCCTTTTGTTCATCCGGAAGGAACGCCCATAGAACCGACATTGCCAATAAACAGGAAATCAACACACGAGGCCTGAATACGGCCTTCGCGTTCAAAACCAGTAGCTGTAATAAAAGTGCTACCTGCCCGCCTCTCGAACTAGCACCAATTACGACCATAACTGCGGTAACCGGCATTAGCAAAACGATTGAGTACCACTTTTTACTCGCCCTTTCTTTCATAAAGTGTGCGAAGGCCCAAGCTAAAGGCCAGAAAACAAGCATTTGGATAGCAAGTTCGCCTGAGTTTTGGAAAAAACCTCTAGGCCCCATTAAGCCCCAATCGGTAAAGGAAAACCCTCGCGCAGCCCATTTTAGGGAGAGTGACAAAGAGAGTTTGAAAGAGGCTAGAAAAAAAATGCATAAAAATATAAAAAATCGCTTTTCAGTATTTACGATATTTATGATCAAAAAATAAATTATGAACCAGGTATAGGAAAACTCGAGCTGTTCGTATGACAGGGATGGCCAGTACGCCAAAAAACTTGAGCCAAGAATGATCAGAAAAAATATAATTATCAGTATATTGATCGGTGTGGAGACCCATCGTACCGTTTTATCGGTGAAACAGCCCAAAAGCGCTCCCATAACGGTTAGCTGAGTCCATGGCAAAAAATCTAGCCACGGATATATGGACTGCGGACGAACATACTCAAAGAAGAAGTAGCCGCAGATCATCCAAAAAGCGAAGGATTCACCTCGAAAATACCGCCATATTTTTGTCAGCCGAAGCTGATAAAAATCATCGATCGTAACGGTCTTAGTTCTTTTACTCACACAGCTTCCCTACCGCTTCCATGACTTTCCGCTCACAGCGACTAAAAAACTCGTCACTACAACTGTACGGGTCATGAATATAGGGGTTAGGTGGAGAACAATATGCGCCGGCTAGAGCCATCCGGTGGGAAGGGCCAACCTTTCGATGAAAATCATCGATATGGGCAGGCTCCATTAGGATGATAAAGTCATTCTCACTAAACTCAAAATTCGTCACGTTTACGGTTAAATGATTATCAAGATCTAGCCCATTGGCCGCCGCGAATTGTCTAGCCCGAGGGTCGGCTGGATGCCCATCGGTACAATTGAGACCGCAGGAGCTTGCCTCTTTTCCGAGGCTTCTTGCGTATACTTCTGCCAATGGGCTTCTACAAATGTTGCCGCTACAGATAAAAACCAGGCGCTGGTTCTCATCTGGCTTTTCAGCAGGATAGCGACGGTAAGCCCCGAACGTTGCTAATATCCCGTGCCCAACAAACCGCAAAAGTCCATTTTTTGATCCGAAATACCCATAAACAAGTCGGCTCACAAAGAAATCTCCATATCCTCGAGCTGCAGTTTGCTAAGACTATAATCCTTATCTACAAGGTCCTTTCCTTAACAGGGTCCTCTCTGAAAGGCGGCCAAACGACACTAACCTTCCAACTTTTCACTTCAGTCGTAACGATTACCGAAGTCGTTGAGTTGTTCAAAGTATAGTAAAGGAAGCTCATAAAATTGGCCCTTTGCGTGGAACTGAATTTTGTTTCATGAACTGCCTCGCTTGATCTGAACGGGGCATTCGGACTGCTCTCACCGGTTAGTGCTCACCGTTTAAATACCCCTGCACTGAAAATCTTTTGCGTCTCAATACTATAGAGACTTAGGTTCTTCAGATTTCTAAGAATCTCGGAAATCACTCATTCTCTTAGATCAACTTTTAGAGCATTACCTGCTAACACTCTCGGCCAGTGTCCACTGCCGAACATAAGACTTTAGTTTTTAATGCTAGCGTGTAAAGGACATTGCCAGACTCAAGATACGCCGGATAGTAATTGCTCAGTCCGGTCGAAAACGTTGGCACAGCCATACCAGCCAAATCCAGCTTATCCGATACTGCTGCGTTGAAAAGAGATACATTTTTGAGAGGGAACTTCTGGACGTTAGCAGCTAACAGGGAAAATGTTGTGGGTACCGGCTCGAACGCAATGACTCGTCCGGCGGGACCAACGAGCTCTGAGAACTTCTTCGTGTAATGGCCGACATTCGCGCCTATGTCGATAACCCAATCGCCATCGTTGATCAGTTGGTCAAGACTTTCGTACTCTGGCTCGTCGGCAACGAACCTTCCTTTTTTAATCTGGCCTCCGTAGTGGATACGTTTTAATTCATCCTGCCAACTGTTCGGCAGTCGTGCAGCGAGTTCCTTAAGCGCATCCACACAAAGACTCCTTCCTGGCCGTGTGCCAATCGATCATCCTGATTAATCATTGAACAATATAGCCTTATTACGGGCTTTGTCCATGCCAATCCTGCACCCGCACGAGGAAGATACAGGCCGGTCATTTTATTCAGGCAAAGCAGTCGCCCCCAAAACCTGAAAACCTTCCGAGCGGAAACAGCAGCAAAAATCCCCTTGCTCACTTCCCTGCAGAAGCCACCCTTGAACGTTGCTTTGATTGGTATTTCCAGCATTTATGAAAGATAATACAAAGTGTTGCCTTAGCAATGGAACAACACAGGACGTTGCGATCCATGGAACCCAGAATTCTGGTGCTTGACGGAAACCAGAGAGCCTCTCTCGCGGCGGTCAGATCCCTTGGCGAAAAGGGGTTGTGGGTAGCAGTCGGTGACAGCACTGACCGATGTATGGCCGGATTATCCCGGTTTTGCCAGAGATCAATTACTTACCCCGACCCTTTCGAATCTCCTCGTTCCTTCTTCGAGGAACTGCTTCGTCAAATCGAAGCCCTGAAGATCTTCTTTGTTCTCCCCATATCTGAAGCGACGACTTACGTAGTCCTCAAATATCGGCAGGAGTTGCCGCCCCATCTGACGCTTCCGTTCCCTGACGCAGATTCAATGGAACAACTTGCCGATAAGAATAAGCTGTTCAAGTTTGCTGACGAACACGGCATCCCGATTCCCGAGACAATCTTTTGCAACAACGTCGCTGAAGGGCTTCAAGCGCTTGAGAAAATCCACAACTACCCTGTCGTCTTGAAACCAGCCAAGTCGCGACTCTTGTTGCCAGATAGAATTTTCTCAACCCGCGTCATGACAGCGCAGTCGGCCGAACAGGCCACTTCCCTTCTAAAACAGAACGATTTTTTCGAATTCCCCTACTCTATCCAGTCATTCATTGAGGGTGAGGGGCAAGGCGTATTTGCGTTGTTTAACCAGGGAGAGCCGGTATGCTATTTCTCGCATCGCAGGCTGCGTGAAAAGCCCCCTTCCGGCGGTGTCAGCGTTTTGAGTGAATCAGCCCCACTTGACGACAGGCTCAGGGAGTCAGCAGAAAAGCTGCTCCGGACGGCGAACTGGCACGGTGTGGCAATGGTTGAATATCGGGTATCCAATGACGGAATTGGTTACTTGATGGAGGTTAACCCCAGGTTCTGGGGGTCCCTCCAACTGGCCGTAGATTCAGGTATCGATTTCCCCTGGTGGCTCTACCTGGTGAGTACAGGCAAATCAGTGCCTAAGGTCGAATACCAATATCGGCGTTTGCGCTGGATCCTCGGGGACCTGGACAGATTGCTGATCATCCTTAAATCCCCGAGAAACAAGTACTCGATAAAGAGCAAACTTCTTGAACTCATCCGTTTTTTCAAGCCCAGCTTCAATACACGCCACGAAGTTAATCGCTGTCGCGATTTTAAACCCTTCGTGTTCGAACTGAAGCAGTACCTTCGGGCGCTGAGAGGCTAATCATTCATGGAACAAGCCTACGTCATTATTCTTGCAAACGGGTTGAACGGCCTCGGTGCAGTACGATCAGCTGTTCATGCGGGAATTAAGACATACACGCTTGTGGCCAACCCGAAGGACCTCACCGCCTATAGCCGATACAGCAAGCCCTTCCAGCTCATCCCGCTGAATCCTACGGTTTCTGAGGTAAGGCCTGTTCTGGACCGAATACGCAGTACTGAGGGGGCGCCCGGGGTCGTTTTGGCTTGCTCAGACTCGTCCGCAGAACTGATTGGGCAACTGAAAGACAGCGGGTATTCAGCTCACCACCTTATCGGTCCGACATCGAAAGCCACCAACATTCTCAATGACAAGAGGCAGGAGTGTCAGGTCATGGATTCCGGCGGAGTAACGTTGCCCAAGACCTATTACCACCTGGAAAGCTCGCCCCCGGAATCCTTTCCGGTTCTCGTCAAACCACGATCCTTTCGCGAATACGAAGCACTGGGCTCAAAGAACCTGGTTCTGGATAGTCCGGAGGCGGCAGATGAATTCAGAGAAAAATTCAAAGGCCAGCTGGACAAATTCATCGCCCAAGAAATCATCCCTGGCGACGATAACAATCTCTGGGTCTGCAATGTTACTTTTGATCTGAACCAGAATTTGAGCTCTTGCTTTGTATTTAACCGGCTCGGCACGATGCCTTCCCACTATGGCGTCACGTCGCTCGCTATCAGCCGCGACAACCAGACTCTGCGGGAAGAATGCGAACGCATCGGGAGAGCCCTTGGCTATACGGGACCCGCTATGATCGAATTCAAAAGGGATCCGTCATCCGGGAAGTACTACTACATCGAAACGAATCCCCGCCTCGGAATGTGTAATTGGTTCGACACCCGTTGTGGAATCAATAATGTGCTGGCATCCGCCAGGATTGCGAATGGTGATTCGGTTGATTTTCAACCTCAGAAAAATAATCGGATTTACTGGAATTTTTTGGGTGACCTTATCGCCAGATTGGAGAATCGCGAGAATGTTCTTGCGATCGCATGGCTTTATCTCGGTCTATTAAGACGTCAACGGGTTGGCGCTCTTTTCTATTGGAGAGACCCGGTTCCGGCATTCAAGTATTCTTGGGATACGATGAAAAACACCGCATTACGAGTATTCAGAATAGTTCGAAACAAAGTTATCTAATCGCCCGAAGCCTTTCCTTAAATGCCTCAAACCGGTTTACGATCTGCTTAAACTGATCATGGTCCTCAGGCAACGAGAATCTTGGAATTTCATAAGGATTCCCGCCTTCCCTTACATACCCCGGAATGGTGCTGAACGACATGTTTACTCCCGCTTTCTTAAGATACTCGATAGCGATGGAGTCGTAATCTGATCTTCTTCCGGTTGGATAAGCAAACACTCTCACTGGGCCACCAACTTCATCCTCCACTCGGCGGAAGGACTCCCTGATTTCGAACGCCTGTTCTCCCGGCTCGAGTGACGCCAGGATCCTGTGAGAATGGGTATGGGGATATACGCCGTGCCCGTTCCGAACCAGGGTTCTTGCATCATCCCAGGACATGGGAGAATAGTCTTCAGGGATATCTTTTGGAAAAGGAACATCCAACTGCTTGTACAACTCGGACTCCAACCAAGAGTACACCTTGGTTTGAGTCTCCTTTTTCAGACGATCTCGCAGGCCCCGGATCTGCTGGCCTTTACTCTTCGCATTCAGGTCAATGGAATAACAATCACCCGAGGGAAGCTGTAGCTTCACCTCTTTCCGTTCCGAATGCGCCAGCCCGTAGGAAAGCTGATCGTCCCAGGGCCACAGTTTCTTGTCCAGAAAGCCCGTGATGACAAAAAAATTGAGTACGTATCCAAACTCATCGAATACTTTTGCGGCTAGCTCCGAGTGATCTGCGAAACCATCATCTATGGTAAACACCACAGATTTCGACGGAATGGACTGCCCTTCAGCGATAAACCGCCAGAGGTCCTCCATTGAAAGCACCTGATAGTTTCTGTCCCGCAGGTAGCTCAAGTGATGCCGCAACGTGTTTAACGACAGCCTTCCCGGCGCCTTTGTACCGTCTGTCGCAACCCGGTGAATCATGAAAACGGGTACAGACGGAGCACAGCACAAGCGAAAAACGCCGGTTTCGCCAAGGAGGTTAGCGGCTCTAAGTGCGACACTTTTCATCATAGGACTGGTTCCCAAGGAGTTCCCTGTAGAGGCTCTCATACTCACGCAGCATGCGGGAGAGCCCAAATTTTTCCCTGGCCACTTCCGCTGCGCACCGGGTTATCGTTTCCCTTACCTTTTGGTTTCTTAACTCCATGAGAGCCGCGGAAATTGCCGCCGGGTCCCTGACAGGAACGAGCATGCCAGTCTGATGGTCATCGACGATTTCCTCCGGCCCCCCGCTTCGAGTGGCAACGATGGGGGTGCCGGCCATCATGGCTTCTACCGTTGATATCGAAAAACCTTCCGATACTGAGGGAAGCACAAATGCATCTGCCTGTCTGAGGATGTCTCTTATATCCTCCCGAAACCCCAGCCAATGGATATTAGGCACGCCTTTGGCGGACGATTCAGCTCGTTTCTGAAGCTTTTCGAATAGCCCCTTTCGTTGGTGTCCGACCACCACGAAATGCATTTTCGGCTCGACCGTGGCCATTTCGATCGCCGCATCAACGAGGTATTCATACCCCTTAGCAGGCCGAATGTTTCCCACCGACACGGTGAGGATCGAATCCTGGTCCAATCCCAGTTCCGCCTTGAGATTCTTGTCCGAAGATCCAGAAAATAAGTCTGGATCGACGCCATTGTATATGAGCTTAAGTTTGCTCTCGGGAAGCGTGCTCCGATCAGTGAGCTCCTGTTGAAGACGTTTCGATACGCAAATGATTTTCGAAGCGCCCCTGCCGATGCAGAAAAATTTGGTGCGAAGGAATCGCTCCTTCGCTGCGACGTCGACCGCTCCATGGAAGGTCGCAATCATGGGTTTTCTGCAGATTAACGCGAGTAAAGCCCCATACACATTGGAGCCCAAGAGGTGGCCATGAATCAGGCCCACGCGTTCCTGAGAAACGAACCTTCTCAGGACATTAATATAGTTGAGGTTAAAACTTCCCTTTGAGTCGATAATATGGGGTTCTATACCGACCTCGCGAACCTTGTCAGCGACCCAGCCCTCACCTCTCAAAATTACAAGGTTACGCTGACCGGCTTTCTGAAAGTGCCGCAAAAGGTTGATAAAAACCGTTTCCGCCCCCCCAGGCCCTGTTGTATCAATCAGATGCAGAACGGTTGCTTGGGAATATTCCTTCATTCCAAAAAAACCTCCATGCCCCTGGCAGGCCGGGGTGACAGTCCCCACGGTTCACGATGCGGACCCAGATTTGAGAATCCTAATCCATGAATAACATCAAGGTAACGACTTCACGATCTTGGGCCCAATCAACCTGGTAATCCACACAGGCAATCTTCGCCAGACTTCTATGACCATCTTGAATTTTGGGTTATCGGGGTTCAGCGCCGGCAACTCTCCGCCTTCTGGCAAGACGTAATCCCAATGCATGGAAAGCTCTTGGGCTCCCCACTGCCTTTTGAATTTGTAGGTTCCGGACTCGGGCGAGCAGCGACCAAAATCGAAGTAGCGGAAGCCTTGCTCCATCGCAAACTCAAGGATGCGCCAATACATCGCCATATTTGCCCCGGTTTGGCTAACCCTACGAAGACTGGATGCCCAGGGAATCTCCATCCTGTCTCCGAATCCTGTCAGAAACGCACATGTGACTGCTTTACCATCCATTCTCCCTATAACCAGCCAGACATTGTTACCCAAGCTGTCGAGCAGGTTACGAAAAAAGGGGCGTCCATAAACGGGCGTTCCGAGGTCTCGCATGTTGATGGCAAATACTCGATAAAATTCGTCCAGGAACTCTGCTCCGCCGATACTGAACTCGATGGACTCCCTCTGACCGCGGCGGATCTGTGCCCGGAGCTTCGGTCTGAAGCTATCCCAAAGGTCCCTGGGATTCGTGGGTAGTGGTAGCCAAAAAGTAACCTTGTGAGTACGTTGGCGGAGCCCTAATCCACTGTCCCCAAAGTGCCGCAACTCCATATGTTTTGACTGCATCTCTGCTCGCCAGCAATCTGCAGCCTGAATCAGTTTTCGAGCCACATCTCGATTGTCTGCCAGCACTCCCCCGTAGTTGAAGTAGGGCACGGAAACCATGAAATTCCCGAACAGATAACTGTTCATTTGGGTAACCGGGAGTACTCCGACCACCTGATCGCGCTTATCAATCGCCAAAAAGTAGCGAATCTGGTGTTTGCAGGTCGCCCCAATGAAAGAGGTCACAGCAGGACTATGCCAGATGGACCCGGCTGGGTGGCCAGCCACGTACTGGTCAATGGGCAAGGAATGCTTATGACTCGCAACTTTCACCTCAAGAGGTTCCGTCACCGATTGATTGAGGATCGCCTGCGGCACAGAAATTTTGGGCGGAGACCAGGACTTTTCAATAGATTTGTTTTGGTTTTGCTTTACACGTTTCTTTAGGGCTTTTATTTCTTTGATATTTCTCTGTAATTCACCCAGCAAATCTTCAGCGGGCGCCGTCGACTCTCGGGCCTTATCAACCAACCTGCCAAGGCGTTTGTTCTCCTCTTGAAGAAAGGAAAGACGAGATTCCAGTTCTTCGTGAGGATTAGAGACGCTCTCCAGTTGCATACACCTTCCCCGGATGAAGTGGAACTCCTCAGACGGCAACTGGCTCTAAGGGAATGTTTGAACCTGACAACACCTTCGAAACCGGTCCGAAACTGAAGTCCCCCAACAATTTCTCCAATCGGCCATAACAGCGGTCAAGATTGTTATAGTGTCTGAAGCGAGAAAATGCCTTCACGTCGAGCCGTGGCTGATCCGGATCAATTTCCCAGGGGTGCAAATAGAAGATAAACGGCTCTCCAAGCCGGTTAATCTGGCCCAACCCCCACCGACTCAACCAGTACGGAAACAGTCGAAAATAGCCACCACCTGCAATTGGTAGGCGATAACTACCAATGGAACAGGTGGAGAGTGGAAATTCCGTCAACTGGCCACCGTTGGGGGCCTGAATTCGGTAAGGGGTGAAAGGGGTCCCAGGCATACCGTACCGATCATGGTGAACGGGAAATATCGAAGAATCCCAGGTGAACCCCTCATCACAGAGCACATCAAGCGCCCAGAGTGATTTGGCCGTAATGGAATAACTCGCGGCTCTGTATCCTGTAACAGGCGCCCCGGTGATGTCTTCGAGAATGGCCTTGGATCTACGTGTTTCCTCTCGAAACACTTTTTCTGTTTGGGAATAGACCAACTGATGACTGTAGCCATGGCTGGCGATTTCATGACCGGCTTGCTGTATCCGACGAACAAGGCGAGGCGAACGCTCGGCTACCCATCCGAGCACGAAGAAGGTTGCCTTCGTATCAAACCGTTCAAATAGCTCAAGAAGCCGATCCGTGTTGGATTCGACCCGATACTCCATCTGCGGCCAATCGTCCCGGTCAACCGCTTCCGCCAGAGCTGCGACCTGAAAATAGTCCTCGACATCAATAGTAAGCGCATTTCTGATTTCACTGCTCACGACGGTTTCCCTGTCCTCGGTTTGCTGATCGAGCGAATTAAAGGTTGTATTCCAAGCCGAACAAGAACCAGGCTTCGTCGTAGCCCCGGTTATCTACATCACTTCTACGTTGCTCAAAACCGAATTGGCTCACAAACTCCAGCTGGCTGTTCAACCGAAAATCTATTCCCGCCACACCACGAAGTCCCTGATCCTCTGTTTCGTCGACCGTATAGCTTCTGTTGTCGTAGGAGCCTTCAAACCGAGCATTCATCTGACGTGTGATTGGCTGTAAAAACTCAACCCGAACGCCTTCCCCGGTCTCCTGATTGCCAATATCGAGGTAATCCGTCTGGTTGGCGAACAGAATGCCAGAGAGAGAGGATCCAGCACCGAAACGCTTCTCCAGTTTGATCTGTATCGCCGACACTTGAACCGCACTGGTTTCTTCCAGGTCAAAAATGACTTCGCCGAAACGAACGTCAAAGTCTGATGTCTGGTCCGTCAGCTCACTGCTCGCCTCTATCGACAGTGATGTGGTCGGATTGATGTCCCTGAGCAGACTGAAACTTCCGACGAATCCTTCGCTTTCCTGAACACGATCAATAAAAGATGTTTCAAGCAGGCTGTAACCAATCGAACCCGCCATACGAGTTGCAGCCCATTCCTTTGTTAGAGGAATCGACAGCGTCAACTTATCAATTTCTTCCTCTGTATCCAGAATTGCACGTTCAGCGCTGGCGCTGAGACCGGCAGTAAAGGACTGACTGAATGAGTGGTTCCAACCAACAGTCCCCGTATACCTATTGCCATCGGTAAACGAGGGTTCCCTGTACTCTGTATTTTCGTATTGCAAGGAGAAAAACAGGTCATCGACAGAGGTGAGCCTGAAAGTCACGATGGGGCCGGTGCGAAAAATGTTTTTTTGGCTTTCCTGATCGGGAGTGCCAGCAGCGCGGCTACTCTGGAGCACGTCATCCAGGTAATCCTCGAAACGCCAGACAACGTTGCTGCCGAGACTGCAATCAGCAATGAAGTTCAAATAACCTGCCACTTCGGGATCAAAAGTTTCATCAAGCCAGCGCTCATAACGCGCCTGGGAAATCAGGTCCGAATCACATCGGCCGGTATCCGAGGAATGGCTTATTCCGAGCAAAAGTCGTGATTCAACATCAACCACTTCATCTTGAAAGCTCTTTCGAGCATTACTCGTCAACCTCGAATCAAAACCCAGCGACACGTTGGCCGGAGCAGCACTAACGCTGCTCACCGGCATTGTCGATGCCGCCAGCAGGACGGCTAAAACCTGTAGAAATCCCCTGCCCATCCTTGGCTCACCCATTTATCACGGCTCCAACGAACTTTTTTGGATTGAACGATGCCGCCGCATTTTCGACCACTCCCGAAGTGACGCCACCATGGGGAACAACCAGCATCGAGTAATCACAGATTTCTGCCAGAATTCTTGCATCAGGCGATTCAGTAACCGGTGCCGTATCCAGGATAATAAACCTGTCGGGATACCGGCGCCTCACGGCCATTAGAAACTGCTTCATTCGAAACGACGTAAAAAACTCTCCCGGGTGTTCTCTTCGATTGCCTGCGGGGATAAGCCTTAGCCTGGGAATACCCGTCGGGTAGATAATTCTTGAGATATCCAGATCCGGCTCGTCCAGAAAATCTGTTAACCCGGCTTCTGGTAACACGTCCAGTGTTGAGTGGAGGGTGGGCTCGCGAAGGTTACAATCAATGATAACGGCAGTTTTCGCCTGATCAAACGCGAAAGCAGCAGCCAGGTTAAGTGCAACAAAAGAGGCTCCGGCGCCCGTTTTTGTACCAGTAACAACCATGGTGAAGTTGTTGCCACCGGAATTCTCAAGCAATCGGGTTCTCAAATCCCGAAATCGATTGACCAGAGCCATATTGCTGGATTCCGGATAAATTATACGCCGCTCATCCATGTCGCCAGGCGTTAATCTCCGAGGCTCCTGCATTCTGACAATCTGTTTACTGATGACGTAGCGGTCGACTGCGCCCGGGCCTAACTCCAGCGAACTCGGCACCAACATGCGAGAATCATCCCACTCCCCATATGGGACCCCGTCCTTGTTCAACTCGCCCTTTTTTCTAAGCCAGTAGTTACCTTCTTTATTGGCTGGTCTTTCTTCATTGCTGGATTCTGACAGCTCCTCGTTGAGGTCCCTAAGAGGGCCGCTGGTACCTTTCCGTTCACTCATCCGATCACTCCCATCACACCAGCTATGGCCACTGCCAGGTATGCAACAACCGCAACGACAGCCAACAAGCCCACTAATGTCGTCACTCGGCTGTCACGCCGTTTTTCAAAGGGGGTCTTTACCTCCGGCAGCTGAACCAAGACCGGAATTTCCATTTCTTCTTCCAGCTGTTCTCGGGCTCTGACTCTGGGATCGATCTGCAAAAGTCCGGCAACCAGCCCGAATGGCGCGGCCAATCCCAAAAAGAGGCCGGCGACAGCAAACATGGAGAACTGTGGCCCGGAGGCTGAGAGTGGGAACTGAGCCTTTTCATTGATGTGGTAGTTCAGGCCCTGGCCTTCAACATCCAGATGCATGGAAACCCGAGCCCTTTCACGCCGCTTCAGAAGGTCATCATAAATTTCCTTGTTAACCTCCATGTCCCGGGTAAGCTCTGCGTACTGGGCATTGTTTGCTTGGACACGCTCCATCCGCTCACTTTGCTCATCAAGAAGTCGTTGGTAGGACCGAATTCTGGTACTGATCGTCTGAATGTTTGCTCTGGTTGAAGTAAGTTCTGACTGCACTTCCTGGTAAACCGGATTTGCAATTGCTTCGCCAGCGAGGGACTGAATCGGTTCTCCATTGGCTATGGCCCGCGCTCGCTGCTTGCGCAACTCTTCAAGCTGCTCACGCAATATGACGATATCCGGGTAGGTGTCGTGGTACTTGAGGCGGAGATTGTCCAACTGCTCTTCCAGGGCACTGATTCGGTTTTGGAAGGCATCAGCAGACTGCCCCTGCATAATCATTGGGTTCAGCCGATCAAGCTCATTCTCAAGGGAAACGGCACGAGTCTCCAACTCGGATTTTTCCATTTCCGCCTGTTCGAGTTCAGCCCTGAGGTTCGCCAATCGATCATTGGCCTCGCCTTCCGTCCCTTCGACATTCTCCGAAAGAAACTGCTTGAGCCGCTCTTCGGCAGCAGCCAACTGAACCTCGTAACTTTTTACCTGCTTGTTGATAAAATCGTAGGCATTGCGGCTTTCAATCCGCTTACGCTCACTCGTCTCCTCGATAAAAAGCTGAGCAGCCTTCTGTGCGATCTGAAATGCACGCATCGGCGACCGGGCTTTATAGGAAATAGAGAAGTAGCTGTCGCCGCGAGGGACAACCTCGATATTCGTTCGTAAACCCGCAACCCTAGCCTCAAGTTTCTCCCGGGATATATCCGCAGCGTCTTCGCCAAAAATTTCTTCGTCCTTGGCGATTTTCTCAATCACACTGCGGCCCCAAAGCAACTCCTGCGCCGCGGACGCCCGATCATTGATCTCCGTGGTAACGGCGCTGCCTTCCATCAGGGGCTGAATAATGTTTTTATCGTCAATAAAGATGACGGTTTCAGATGTGTATTTGTAGGGCCATAAAAAGCCCGCAGCTAAAACACCGAAGCTCACAAGCACGAAGATCAGTAAAGCAAGCCATTTTCGACTACCGACCTCCCTAATCACTTCGCTCGGCAACTGGGAGAGAGGCACTGGCATAAGCTACATACCTACGGTTGGTTTTTGCTTGAACTCGCCCAAAACCTCAACGATCAAAAACTTCGCTCAGGAATACTGAGAATGTCGCCCGGACGAATCGCGTAATTGGTGGAGACATCTCCGTCGTTCAAAATGTCTTCCAGTCGTATAGGAATAGCGACAATCTCACCACCTACTTTCCTATACAGCATAGATTTGTTGAGCGCGGCAAAAGGAGTCGTGCCACCTGCACTCAGCACAATGTCCAACACTGTCATGCCAGGCCTGTGAGGCATGGAAAGCGGCGCTTCGACAGCTCCGGTGACCCTAACGCGGTGGCTGAACTCATGACTTCCCATGGAGGTGACAACGATGCTGACCTGTGGCTGGCGTATGTATCTGGCAAGGCTGTTTTCTATGTCGTCGGCCAGGGCCTGTGGTGTTCGACCCGCTGCCTGCACATCGCCGACCAGCGGCACGCTGATCTTTCCGTCCGGCCTGACCGGCACGGTGATGCTCAGGTCTTCATTGCGCCAGACAGAAACCTGCACCACGTCAGTGGCACCAAGCAGGTATTCGTCGACGCTTGTCGTGGTATTGACGCTGAGGGCTCTCTGGATTTTATCCCTTGAAGAGGCTGAGGGACCGACACAACCTGCCGCCAGAGCAGCTGACAGCAGGACAACAACAGCTGCGATAGGGAACTTCCTTGACATTGAAAATCCTCTTAATCAATCCTTGCTTTTTCGCGATGGGAGGACGAACACCGCCCCCGAACTACCGCGATCCTTTTTTGAACAGTACCACTTCTACTGTTTGAATTATAATCAACAAATCCAAAAGTAGACTTTGATTCTTGATGTAATATAGGTCATAACGCAGCTTTTCTTTGGTGTCTTCTTCATTATCTGCGTAGGCAAAACAAAGCTGTGCCCAACCCGTTACACCCGGCTTTACCCGGTGTCGTTCACTGTAGAATGGGATTTTTTCCGAGAGTTCCTCAACAAAGACTGGCCTTTCGGGCCTCGGGCCTACAAAAGCCATCGTACCGTTCAGCACGTTGAAAATCTGGGGCAATTCGTCGATTCGCACTTTCCGGATAAAGTCCCCGACACGGGTAACCCGGGCATCATTTTTACTCGCCCAGACAGCACCGTTCTTCTCAGCGTCCGTAACCATGGACCGGAACTTATGAACCTTGAACACTTTTCCATTCAGTCCGACACGTTCCTGGCTGTAAAAAATCGGCGCCCTCAGACCATCCTCAATTTTGATGGCGATAGCCGTAAGCACCATGAGGGGAAGCGATACAATCAGAAGTGCCAGCGAGGCAAGAATGTCCAGTGAGCGCTTTCCAAAACCAAAGACCGAGGACACGGTGAACCCATCCGAGAAAACCAGCCACCCGTGAGTGAGCATTTCCAGGGCAACCTTGCGTGACTCGCGCTCATAGAACGACAGAGCTTCAACGATTTTCACCCCTTCCATCTTGCACTCGAGAAGGTCCTCCATCGGCAGCCCCTTACGGCGATCATCGACAGCCACGACGATTTCACTGACCGGATGTTCGTGGATATAACGCTGCAGAGTGGTCGCCGGATGGAGCAAAAACTCTTCTGGGACCTCCGTTTTTTCATCCGGCAGCGGTACGAAACCGGTTAACGTAAAACCTTTACGGTTAAACGGCGTTTTCAAATCCTCAAGTAACTGCTGAGCACGAAAGCCGGAGCCGAGCACCAGCACCTTACGCTTGAAGGCGTCTTTGCCCGCAACAGCGAAGAACACATACCGGACAATACCCAGCAGGAAGAACCCGAACACGGAAGCAGCGGTCAATACGCCACTCGACCCCAGGTACCAGAGCCACTCGCTGGCAAGAAGATAAGAGAAACCGGCGGCCGGAATCCCGATCACCAGCGCCATGATGGTCCTGAGCATCATGCCAGACATCCCCTCTTCCAGTCGGGACTGGTGAACCCCGACTGCAATCATGGTGAGAAGATTGACCGAGGAAAATACCGCAGCGGAAGGGAGGATCAGGGAGAGGTTTTCAAAGAAATAGGCATCGTCACCGAAGTAACGAAAAAAAGTAGCGAGCAGAAAACTGCAGACCAACACGGAGAAGTCGATCAGGCCCAGAATGACAAAGGGCACGTGAATGTAATGCCTGAACAATCTGACGTGAGCCACGTCGACTCCTTTTGTTATCTTTTACGGCCCCGTTCATCCTTTGCAACGAAGCGTCGAAACAAGCATGAGTGTAATGCAATTTTTTGTAACTGCAACCACCTGTATCACGTTTGGTACGCTAGTTCTAGAGGCGACATCAAGCCCCCCAAGGCAGCGAGCAGCCTGTAAATAATCTTGACACTAGCCGAAAAAGGAAAAACAACAGAAATTAGTACGCTTTGACCAGAATCGTGCCGCCGGAAAACAAGGGAAAAGTTCTGAAAACGACTATCGTCCCCGTGCTTAATTGGCAGAACAAAGTTTTCGGAGCAGCCATCACCCTGGCATCAATGGATGCACCGGGCCTTGCTGCAAAGTGGTGGGGAAACGGGAGAATATCCGAATCTCAGTTGGGCCTTTACCTGGAGTACCGCCGATCGCTGCCGACGGTACTTCAGGCAACGATAGCGCTAGGCCAGATGGTCCGAAGGGACGCGAACCCAGCCGTCCATCAGGATACGGGCACTTCGACTCATGGAGGCTTTTTCTGCCACCCACGCGTCGCCGTCTTTCCGAGCTGAAGCACCAACCCGCAACGTCCCTGAGGGATGACCAAAGGTCACCTCATGCCGCTCTCCCCCGCCTGCAGCCAGATTCACCAGCGTGCCCGGTACGGCGGCGGCCGTTGCGATGGCGACAGCCGCCGTTCCCATCATGGCGTGGTGTAGCTTGCCCATGGATAGAGCGCGAACCAGAACATCAATGTCATCGGCTCCAATATCTTTACCACTGGAGGACACATAATCCGACGGCGGAGCGACGAAGGCCACCTTGGGCGTGTGCTGTCGAGCCGCGGCTTCTTCAACACTGGAAATCAGCCCCATCCGCACCGCCCCATGGGCCCGAATTGTCTCGAACATGGCGAGTGCCTTCGGATCTCCGTTGATGGCATCCTGTAACTCGGTGCCGGTGTATCCGATCTCCTGGGCGTTGATGAAAATGGTCGGGATGCCGGCATTGATCATCGTCGCATTCAACACACCAACACCCGGCACCTCCAGCTGATCAACCACGTTCCCGGTCGGGAACATGGAACCCTCCCCGTCGGCCGGGTCCATGAAGTCGATCAAAACCTCAGCTGCAGGAAAAGTGACACCATCCAACTCGAAATCTCCGGTCTCCTGGACCTTGCCTTTCGTGATAGGTACGTGGGCAATAATGGTTTTCTTAATGTTTGCCTGCCAGATTCGTACAGTACAGATTCCGTTTTCCGGAATCCGCCCAGCATCAACAAACCCGCTGTTAATGGCGAACGCGCCAACAGCAGCCGTGAGGTTCCCGCAGTTCCCGCTCCAGTCCACAAATGGCTTGTCGATCGACACTTGCCCAAACAGGTAGTCAACATCGTGCCCCGGCTGGGTGGGCTCGGACAGGATCACCGTTTTACTGGTGCTCGAGGTAGCCCCGCCCATTCCATCGATCTGCTTCTGGTAGGGGTCCGGGCTGCCGATTACCCTGAGCAGGAGCTTGTCCCGGGCTTGGCCCGGGACCTGCGCTGCTTCCGGCAAGTCCTGCAGCCGGAAGAACACGCCCTTGCTCGTCCCACCCCGCATGTAGGTTGCGGGGACCTTGATTTGTGGTGCGTGTGTCATGCAGCCCCCTCAGCTTCGAGGAAGTCCTTGGCGAACCTCTGGAGCACGCCGCCAGCCTGATAAATGGAGACTTCTTCGGCCGTATCCAGGCGGCAGATCACCGGAACATGCTCGGTGCTTCCGTTCTTTCGATGAATGACCAGAGTCAACTGGGCCCGGGGAGCCGGCGTACCCTCGACGTCAAAGGTTTCGGTTCCGTCGAGAGCCAGCGTCTTGCGCGTCGTTCCTTCTTCAAACTGAAGAGGCATAACTCCCATTCCCACCAGATTGGTGCGATGGATACGCTCGAAACCTTCCGCCACGATGGCTTCCACGCCAGCCAGAGCCACACCTTTGGCAGCCCAGTCACGGGAGGAGCCCTGCCCGTAGTCAGCGCCAGCAATAACGATCAGAGGCTGCTTGCGGGCCATATAGGTCTCGATCGCTTCCCACATCCGGGTGACCGTACCTTCCGGCTCGACCCGAGCGAGGGAGCCCTGCTTAACGTTGCCACTGTCGTCCGTCACCATTTCATTGAACAGTTTCGGGTTGGCAAATGTGGCCCGCTGGGCAGTCAGATGGTCGCCCCGGTGGGTCGCGTAGGAGTTGAAGTCTTCCTCCGGCAGGCCCATTTTCGCCAGATACTCGCCAGCCGCACTGCTGGCCAGGATGGCATTGGACGGCGACAGGTGATCCGTGGTGATGTTGTCCGGCAGGATCGCCAGTGGCCGCATACCCCTGAGGGATTTCTCGCCAGCCAGTGCGCCTTCCCAATACGGTGGGCGGCGGATATAGGTGCTCTGCGGACGCCACTGGTAAAGCGGTTCACTGGCAGCCTGGGCCTCCCTGGTCACATCGAACATCGGGATGTAGGTCTGACGGAACTGCTCCGGCTTTACCGAACTCTTGACGATGGCATCAATCTCTTCGTCACTCGGCCAGATATCCTTCAGGGTGACGGGGTTGCCGTCTTTGTCGTAACCAAGCGCGTCTTTTTCGATATCGAAGCGGATGGTTCCGGCAATCGCATAAGCCACCACCAGCGGTGGTGATGCGAGGAACGCCTGCTTGGCGTACGGGTGAATCCGGCCATCGAAGTTACGGTTGCCGGACAGTACGGCCACTGAGTAAAGGTCGCGATCGATGATTTCTTCCTGAATCTTCGGATCCAGCGCTCCACTCATGCCGTTACAGGTGGTACAGGCAAACGCCACGACACCAAAGCCCAGGTCTTCCAGCTCTGGCAGCAAGTTGGCCTCTTCCAGGTACATTTTGACCGTCTTGGAACCCGGAGCCAGAGACGACTTGACCCAGGGTTTGCGAGTCAGGCCCAACTTGTTGGCATTGCGGGCAATGAGGCCCGCCGCCACCATGTTGCGAGGGTTGGAAGTGTTGGTACAGCTGGTGATAGCGGCAATGATGACGGCGCCGTCCGGCATCTTGTCTTCTTCCTGCTCCCACTCACCGGCAATGCCGCGCTGTGCCAACTCGGATGTCGGCAAGTGCGCGTGAGGATTGGAGGGACCGGCCAGCGTACGCTCAACGGAGGAAAGATCAAACGTCAGGACGCGCTCGTATTCCGCGCTCTTCAGGCTGTCCGCCCAGAGTCCTGTATGCCTGGCGTACTTCTCGACCAGCTCTACTTGCTCATCATCGCGGCCGGTCAGCTTCAGGTAATCGATGGTCTGGCCATCGATGTGGAACATCGCCGCCGTGGCGCCATACTCCGGCGTCATATTGGAAATCGTGGCACGGTCGCCCACGCTCAGGCTGTCAGCGCCTTCACCATAAAACTCCAGATAGGCGCCAACGACACGCTCTTTTCGCAGGAACTCGGTCAGCGCCAGAACCATATCGGTACTGGTAATACCAGGTTTCAGCTTGCCGGTTAACTCGACACCAACGATATCCGGAAGCCGCATCATGGAAGCACGACCCAGCATCACACTCTCGGCTTCCAGGCCACCAACACCGACGGAGATAACGCCAAGAGCATCTACCATCGGGGTATGGCTGTCGGTACCCACACAGGTGTCCGGGAAGGCGACGCCATTACGAACCTGTACCACCGGCGACATCTTCTCCAGATTGATCTGGTGCATGATGCCGTTGCCAGGGGGAATCACATCCACGTTCTTGAACGCGGTTTTGGTCCAGTTGATAAAGTGGAAACGGTCGTCATTCCGACGATCCTCGATAGCCCGGTTCTTCTCGAAGGCATCCTTCTCGAAACCGGCATGCTCAACCGCCAGCGAGTGATCCACGATCAGCTGGGTTGGCACCACCGGGTTAACCTTGGCGGGATCACCGCCCTGCTCGGCAATGGCATCACGCAGTCCGGCCAGGTCCACCAGTGCCGTCTGGCCAAGAATGTCGTGGCACACCACACGCGCCGGGTACCAGGGAAAGTCCAGGTCACGGCGGCGCTCGATCAGCTGTTTTAGCGCGTCCGTCAACAGTTCGGGGTTGCAGCGGCGCACCAACTGCTCGGCAAGAATTCGGGAGGTGTATGGCAGTTTGTCATAGGCTCCCGCCTGAATGTCCTCGACCGCCTGCCGGGTGTCGAAATAGTCGAGTTCGGATCCGGGAAGCTGCTTGCGATATTGGGTATTCATGATCAAAAACTCACAAAAGAATGCTTTGACAGAAACAGAAAGGGCACCCTCGGTTCAGGGTGCCCAGGCCATGAATCAGGCCCGCTTCTCAATGGGCTGCCACTCACAGGATTCCGGCCCTGTGTAGTCAGCACTTGGGCGAATAATGCGGTTGTTGGCACGCTGCTCTTTCACATGAGCCGCCCAGCCAGACACCCGGGACATCACGAAAATCGGCGTGAACAGTTCGGTCGGAATGCCCATGAAGTGATAGGCGGATGCGTGGAAGAAATCGGCGTTACAGAACAGCTTTTTCTCGCGCCACATCACTTCTTCACAACGGACCGATACCGGATACAGCACGGTATCCCCCACTTCCTCGGCCAACTGCTCAGACCACTTCTTGATGATCGCGTTACGGGGATCGGAATCGCTGTAGATCGCGTGACCAAAGCCCATGATCTTCTCTTTCCGCTCCAGCATGCCCATCAGGCCCTGCTCTGCCTCTTCCGGCGTCTGGAACTTCTGGATCAGTGCCATGGCCGCTTCGTTGGCTCCACCGTGCAACGGACCGCGCAGAGAGCCGATAGCGCCGGTCACACAGCTATGAATGTCGGAGAGTGTCGAGGCGCAAACCCGCGCGGTGAAGGTGGAAGCGTTGAATTCATGCTCCGCGTACAGAATGAGCGAGACATTCATAACGCGCTCATGGAGCTCACTCGGCTTTTTGCCATGCAACAGCTCCAGGAACACACCACCAATGGAGTCGCTTTCGGTATTCGCGGTATCAATACGAACTCCCTCTTGGGCAAACCGATACCAGTAGGTAATGATCGCCGGGAACACGGCCATCATTCGGTCAATTTTGTCGTCCTGCTCGCTGAAGTCATTCTCGGTTTCCAGGTTACCCAGCATGGAACAACCGGTCCGCATCACATCCATCGGATGCGCGTCTTTGGGAATCTGCTCAAGTACCAGCTTCAACGCATCCGGCAGGCTACGAAGGCTCTGCAGCTTGGCTTTGTATTCGTCCAGCTCCTGCTGGTTGGGCAGTTTGCCGCGCAGCAGAAGGTAGGCTACTTCTTCAAACTGGGCATTTTCCGCCAGATCCGTAATGTCGTAACCACGGTAGGTCAAACCAGCACCGGTCTTACCCACGGTGCATAATGCCGTTTCGCCCGCCACCTGGCCACGCAGCCCGGCACCACCTAATTTCTTTGCTTCTGCCATTGTCTCTCTCCCTTAATCTTTCGTGGTTTACGACTTGTTCTGGGCGAACAGCTGATCCAGCTTTTGCTCGAATTCGTGATAGTTCAGGAAATCGTAGAGTTCCATGCGGGTCTGCATGAGGTCTACCACATCCTTTTGATCGCCTTTTTCGAGAATGTTCTGATAGACCGCAAGCGCTGCCTTGTTCATGGCCCGGAAGGCACTGAGCGGATACAGGACCATGCCGGCGCCTGCATCTGCCAACTCCTTCTTGTTATAGAGCGGCGTGGCACCGAATTCGGTGATATTCGCGAGGATAGGCACATCCAGCGCATCGGCGAACGCCCGGTAGTCCGACAGCTCATGAACTGCTTCGGCAAAAATGCCGTCAGCCCCAGCTTCAATACAGGCCTTGGCGCGATCAATGGCCGCTTCCAAACCTTCTTTCTGGAACGCATCCGTACGAGCCATGATGAAGAAATCCTCATCTTGGCGAGCGTCGGCAGCGGCCTTGATACGGTCGACCATTTCTTCCTTGGAGACGATTTCCTTATTTGGACGGTGTCCGCAGCGTTTCTGGGCTACCTGATCTTCGATATGAACCGCGGCAGCGCCGGCTTTTTCCATCTCTCGAATGGTGCGGGCAATATTGAACGCGCCACCCCAACCGGTATCGATGTCCACCAGCAAAGGCAGGTCCGTGGCGTTCGTGATCCGGCGAACATCCTCTACCACATCGTTCATGGTGGTCATTCCCAGATCCGGCAATCCATAGGAGGCATTGGCGACACCACCACCGGAAAGGTAGATGGCCTGATGGCCAACGCGTTCGGCCATCATGGCGGCGTAGGCGTTGATGGTGCCCACAATCTGCAGGGGCTGGTTCTCTTGCAGGGCCTTACGAAAACGGGCGCCGGGAGTCAGTTTGGTGGACATGTTATAAGCCTCTTGTTTGATGCTGTGTTTGTATCGGAATGCCATTTCCACATCCGATCCCACTAGATGGTTAAGACACCTTCCTGGATTTTTTTCTCAATATTCAGGCGCGCGGCGTTGATATGCCGCTTCATCAGAAATTCGGCGAGTTCGCCGTCTCTCTGGGCGATTGCCTCGACAATGCGACGATGCTCACCCAGAGCCATGTGCGGGCGTCCTGCGGACGTACTCAAGCGGTAGCGATACATGCGAACCATGTAATAAAGGTCGCCCAGAAGCATTTGCGCCAGTTTGGTGTTCCGGCTTCCTGTCGCGATGCGGTGATGGAAATCATAATCGCCCTCGGCCTGGTAGTAGGCCTGGCCACGGGCCTCGTCGATCATCCGTTCGTGACTGTCGAGGGTTGCCTTCAGATCAGCAATTTCGTCATCCGTCATGCGCTCTGCGGCCTGACGGGCAGCCAGCCCCTCCATGACCTCCCGAATTCGATAGAGTTCAACGAGTTCGCTGGCACTGAGAGAAACCACCTTCACGCCAGCATGAGGCCGCCGCACCAGCAACCCCCGGGACTCCAGCCGCCCCAACGCTTCCCGAAGCGGGCCACGAGTGAGATTGAAGCGGGAGCAGAGCTCCACTTCACCAATTTTTTCGCCCGGTGCAAGTTCACCTTTCACGATCGACGTTTGCAGACAATCAAACGCTTCATCGGCTCGGGTTTGGGACTGAATTGCCGCTTGAGACATATTTTGTTAACAATAAAAGTGTTTTCGAGAAGAAAACTACGCCCAACGGCATTTTTTGTCAACAAACTAACGCAGTCGGGCGGAAATTTTGTCGACAACACAGCCGACCAGCATGGCCAACGGTTGGAGGAGTATAGAAGAGAGAACAAAGAACGCCGCCCTCAGGCGGCGCGGGAGTGCGTTCAGTTAGAGCGTGACGCGCACGGAAAGTGAAAAATCGGGGGAGTCTGGTTGCTCAATGGAATGGCCAGACGACTCAACCATGCGGCCTACGGAAAGGTTCGTTTCGACGTTTCGGGATTCCAGCTGCAGGGAAGCCTCAACAGAGCTTGCCCGCCCAAACTGGCCAGAATTGGCCTCGTTACCCGGAATCCATCCGCGCAACGCAGCAAGCTGCAGCTTGCTCTGAACGCCTTTAGCGCCAGGAACCTTGAGCAAGGGGCTGTCTGCCTTGAGCTTCAGCCACCCGCCCTCAGGGCTGGACAGCGAACTGCCATTCAACCCGGATATCATTGACGACGACGCAACAACCACGTGCTCGCGACTCGGCAACTCAGACGGCGCAATCTGGTAATGCCCGTCCAGAGCAAACAGCCAGTTATTCAAAGGACGGCTGATTGACGAGGACAGGGAGGCTTTTTGGAAAACCGCAGACGACTCCTCCACCCCGGCTGAATCCTCGACCCGATGGAACTCGGAACCCGCGGATACCGCAAGACGGGTGCTCGCACTGAAACCAGCAGGCAGATCTCGGCGCCCATAAGCATCAACCGTCAGGGACGAGCGCTCTTCATTAGCGCTCTCATCCCAGCTGCCGGCCTCGAATCGTTGTTCATACTCACTTGCGTGGCGAACAACGGTTTTGAAACGGAGATCATTCCAAGTGAAGAGCGGGCGGGCAACGGAAACTGCCATTGCTTTCTGGTCCTGCCGGTGATTAAAGCGTTCACCGCCGGACGTGGTGTCACCCTCAAAATCACGACGCAGCATTTCAACACCAACTCGCGCGCTACCCATCGGAAAGCCGTAGCTAAAGCCAAGATTATCGGAGTCCTGATCGGCAAGACGGCTGACCCCGTTCTTGAACTTCACCCCAAACACGTGGTCGGTAAAAAAGAGTCCCCGGGTGTTCAGATTCAGATGACCACTAAAGTTGTCGCTGCTTTTCTCCGACGCGCCCGAAAGCTCAACCCGGGATTGCAGCCAATGAGGGAGACCGTCACTTGACGACGTCGCCCATGCCTGCCCCGATAAAACGCACCACAACAGTGCAAACATTGAAACTTTCTTCACACGCCTACCTGAGTTTGCGACCCGCCTGCACGATCCGCGCAGAACTGTTCAAAAACCAACCAGGCGGCAATTTATTGGCTGGGAGGCCGCAAAACCAGAGCTGCTTTCCAAAAATAACAATTTGATTAAATTGGAATTATTTGAGCAAAATTTAGCCACTTTTCGACATGAAAAGCTTCAACTGTCCACATCCAGAACCAACTTGGCTACACTCGGCACAGTTCGTGAATAAATCTCAGTAAGCCGCGCGTTTCGCGCCCTGACTGACAAGGAAAAAAAGGATATCCAAATGATTAAAAAGTGCCTGTTTCCCGTGGCCGGCTACGGTACACGCTTCCTACCAGCCACCAAGGCCATGCCCAAGGAAATACTGCCGATTGTGAACAAGCCGCTGGTGCAATACGGCGTTGAAGAAGCCTCGGAGGCGGGCATCCATGAATTTGGATTTGTGACCGGCCGTGGCAAGCGGGCAATTGAGGACCACTTCGACATCAGCTACGAGCTGGAGCACCAGATTGCTGGCTCGGGCAAGGAAGACCTCCTGACCTCCATTCGCGATCTGATCAACCACAGTTCGTTTGCCTTCACCCGGCAGAACGAAATGAAAGGCCTGGGGCATGCAATCCTCACCGGGCGCAACCTGATCGGGGACAACCCCTTCGCCGTGGTACTGGCAGACGACTTCTGCATGGGACCTGAGGGGGATGACGGCGTCCTGGCCCAGATGGTCAAGCTCTACAACCAGTTCCGCTGCTCCATCGTGGCGATCGAGGAAGTTCCCGAAGACGAGACCCACAAGTACGGTGTGATTGCCGGTGAGCCAATGAAGGACGGTCTCTACCGCATTACCGACATGGTCGAAAAACCAGCACCCGAAGACGCTCCCAGCAACCTCGCCATCATTGGCCGCTACATCCTGACTCCGGACATTTTCGAAATCATCGAACAGACCCCGCCCGGCAAGAACGGCGAAGTACAGATCACCGACGCCCTGCTCCATCAGGCGCAGAATGGTTGCGTACTGGCGTATCAGTTCAAAGGACGTCGGTTTGACTGCGGAAGTATCGATGGCTTTGTGGAGGCCACGAACTACGTTTACGAGAACGTGTACAAGAAAGGAAAATAATTCCTGAGGGCGCGCCTAGCGCCCCAGTGCCTGCATTACCTGGCGCCGGCTCTTGTTGGAAGCATGACGGAACCGGCGCACCAGATCGTACTCTTCATCCGTCAGCTGAACCCGCTTGATCTCCTGTTCTAGCTCCTTGAGTGCCTCAAACAGGTCGTCACTGTTGCTGAATGCCAGACCGGGCAGCTCAAGCTGACCGTCTCCGCCCGGTTCTTCCAGATCCAGCAACTCCTCCAGCGGCGTTTCTGTCTTGATGCAAAAATCCAGCAGCTCCGTCACACCTGGATAACTTCTCTGCCGGGCGTCCGAGGCCTCCCAGCTTTTCACCCGCGCCTCGTCTACGCCGCACAATTGCGCCACATCCCAATGGGAGAGCCGGCCAGTTTCCCGAACCTGGCGAAGGCGACGATTGAACGTTTGCAGATACCGCATAACTGACGTCTCACTGTGTGCAGGAGTTCTGAATTCGGGAAGGCCCAGTGACTCACTCAGCCTCAGTACCACAAGATACTGAATTCCAGAACAAATGTAACCTCACCCACCTCCATAACAGGGAACCCATGAAAGCGGCAGACGAATATAAGACCAGCTACCGGCGCACCAAATCCCGGTTTTACCAACGTCTGAGCACGGAGTTCCACCTACTGCCATGGCACACAAGTACCAGCCCAAAAAATTTGTTGACCGAAAAATGGAGAATCAGTATAGTGCGTCCCCGTTACGGGATAGGACCATAGCTCAGTTGGTTAGAGCGCTACCTTGACATGGTAGAGGTCCCCAGTTCGAATCTGGGTGGTCCTACCAATCCCTGAATTAAAGTCAGTTACTTACGGAAGACGTAGGAACTGGCTTTTTTTATGTCCGGCCATTTTCCGGAACCCGCCTATGAGAACAATCATCGACCTCACCGCAGAGCGCCCTCAGACAGCCGTCGACGCACTCAGCGCAGCCTCCGACCTCCCCAAGCAGCGCATTAAGGACGCCATGGCCAAAGGCGCCTGTTGGTGGACACAGAAAGGCAAGCGGGTTCGTCTGCGCAAGGCCAAGCGCGAGGTGAAAATCGGGACACGGCTGGAGCTGTACTACGATGACACGGTTCTAGCCAGAACCCCTCCACCGGCACAGCTCATTGCCGACTTCAAGCGCTATTCGGCATGGTTCAAGCCCCACGGCATGCTGTCCCAGGGCTCACAATGGGGGGACCATTGCAGCCTGCTTAGATGGGCAGAACAAGAACTCCAGCGAGACTGCCACCTGATCCACCGACTGGACGCCGACGCTGCCGGGTTGATGCTCATTGCCCATGACACAAAAGCTGCCGGCGCCCTGTCCCAGCTGTTTTCTGGCCGGCAGATGACCAAGCGATATGAGGCCCAGGTGATCGGCAAACTCGACGCCGAGAATCTTCGGGTCAACCAGCCCATCGATGGCAAGGAAGCGATAAGCGTTATCAACACGCTCTCATACAGCGAGCCAGATCACTCGACGCTGGTCAGCGTGGATATTGAAACAGGCAGAAAACACCAGATCAGAAAGCACCTCGCCCACCTTGGCCATCCAATTATTGGCGACCGCCTGTATGGCAAGCCGGCCAGCTGCTCTTTGCAACTGACCGCACGCTTTCTGGAGTTCGATTGCCCGTTGACAAGAAGGCGGATGACGCTGGAACTACCCGGAGATATCGGCAGCTCCAACGACGCTTGAGGACAAGCACCAGAGGAGTTAAACCTGGTAGAAGTCACGATACCAGTCGACGAACTTCGCAATACCTTCTTCAACCGATGTATCGGGCTTGTAGCCCACGTCGGAGATCAGATCATCGACATTGGCGTAAGTAGCCGGCACATCGCCCGGTTGCATCGGCAGAAGGTTTTTCTCGGCCTTCTTGCCGACTCGCTCCTCGATAATCTCAATAAAGCGGGACAGTTCGACCGGATTGTTGCTGCCAATGTTGTAAAGCCGATAAGGCGCCTTTGAGGTGCCCGGATCCGGCGATTCACCAGACCACTCTGCGTTGGGCTCCGCAACATGATCCAGCGTTCGGATCACCCCTTCCACGATATCGTCGATATAGGTGAAATCCCGCTTGTGGTAGCCGTGGTTGAACACGTCAATGGGCTCACCGGCAAGAATCTTCTTGGTAAAGATGAACAGGGCCATGTCAGGCCGTCCCCAGGGACCGTACACTGTAAAGAAGCGCAGGCCGGTGGTGGGCAGGTTGTAGAGATGGCTGTATGTGTGTGCCATCAACTCATTGGCCTTCTTGGACGCGGCATAGAGACTGAGCGGGTGATCCACGTTGTCATGCACCGAAAAAGGCATGGCCTCGTTGGCACCGTATACGGAGCTGCTCGACGCATACACCAGATGCTTGACATCATGGTGACGACAACCTTCCAGGATATTCATAAACCCTACAAGGTTGGCGTCAATATAAGCGTGAGGATTCTCGAGGGAGTAACGGACACCGGCCTGGGCAGCGAGATGCACCACCCGCTCCGGCTTGTGTTCCACAAACAGGGCTTCCATGGCACTTCTATCCGCCACATCCTGCCGTACCTCGGTGAAGCCCGACCGGCATGTCAGACGCTCCAGTCGAGCCTCTTTCAGGCTAACATCGTAATAATCGTTGACGTTATCGACACCGATCACCTCGTCACCCCGGTCGAGCAACCGGTGTGCCAGGTGTGAGCCAATAAATCCCGCTGTTCCCGTAACGAGAATCTTCACCGTTTTCCTCTCCTTAGAAAGCTACACCGGCGCTGATAAACGGCCCGTCCAGCTCCACGTCCAGCCTGTCGCTGTCGTCTTCATAGTCGATTGCCATCTGGCGGTAGCCGGCTCTCAACTGAAGCACCGAGATTTCGTACTGACCATAGGCGTTGAAATCATGCACCGAGTCGCCGTCGAAGCTGATGAAGTTGCCCTCTGCACCAACAGAAACACCGGTCAACGGCAGGTCAAAACGTCCTGCAAGGTAACCCATGGGTACGACCGCATCCACCTTGGTTTCACTGACACTTGCGCCAGCCACCTGCTGAACGATCAACTCACCTGACAGGTCCCGCGCAGTAATACCAAGATCAAGGTTCACCCAGTTGTCCAGGACCTCGTAATACAACGTCAGATCCAACTGCTCGAGATCAAGCTCGGACCTGACGCCAGCACCACCGACTCCGATATCGATACCATCAAAATTGGAGCTCAGGCTGCCACGCCCATCAAGCTGTACCAAAGTGTAGTTCAGCCGCACGTTAGGCAGAACAGGAATTGGATGTTCCAGGTACAGAGAGGTATTTGCGTTGGAATCACTCTCAAGGTTGAGATCATTTTCGACATCAACCAGATCGTTACCACTGGCAGCCTGACCCGAAAGGCCAGAATCCCAGTAGCTTACATTTGCGCCAAGTCCGACAACGTCCGCATGGACCTGATGAGACGCCAGGAGAGCAGTTCCTGCCGCCACTACCATCAACTTACGCATAGCACACCCTTTTCGCTTTTTATTTGGACTGAGGATCAGTCGAATTGAATGCCCAGACGGCCTCCGACTTCCTCGTAGGTTTCAATGACTTCTCCCAATCCTTGGCGAAAACGATCCTTGTCCATTTTCTTCCTGGTTTCCTTGTCCCAGATCCGACAGCCATCCGGGCTGAATTCATCCCCAAGAACAACGGCGCCATTGCTGCGGCCAAACTCCAGCTTGTAATCCACCAGCAACATGCCAGCCTCATCAAACAGGGCCTTGAGTACGTCGTTCACCTTGTAGGTCAACTCCTTCATACGAGCGAGCTCATCGGCGCTCGCCCAGCCAAAACTGACCGCCAGAGACTCATTCACCATCGGGTCATGCAGCGCATCATTCTTGAGGAACAGTTCAAACGTAGGAGGCGTCAGCTCTTTACCTTCCTCTACCCCCAGTCGGCGGCAAAGGCTGCCTGCCGAGACATTCCGCACTACACACTCGACGGGGATCATATCCAGGTTCTTGACCAGTGATTCGGTGTCCGAAAGAAGTCCCTCGAAATGCGTCGGGATCCCGGCCGCTTCCAGCTTTTCCATGATGAAGGCGTTGAACTTGTTGTTCACCATGCCCTTCCGTTGAAGTTGTTCTTTCTTTTCGCCGTCAAAGGCAGACGTATCGTCCCGGAATTCCAGTACAAACAGGTTCGGATCATCGGTCTTGAAAACAGACTTGGCCTTGCCGGCGTATAGCTCTTCACGCTTTTCCATCGAAAATCTCCAGTGCTCCGAATTGGTTACGGGCACGCAGTAACTGAATCTAGTAAAGGTATTCGAACAGTTCGCCCAGAAGATCCGAAGCGTTTCGATCCCCGTCGAAGCTCGCTTCCTGCTCGGCCGTCATGGTGACAACCTCGGGCGATTCCTCAAGACGCAACGTGTGAGTATGTTGCGGCTGACTGTCGTCTCCGAACCAGTCGAACCAGCCCGAGTCCCGCTCCTCTTCTGTCCGAAAATCGACGTGGAACCAGCCTTCGCTCCGGTTCAGGTCAACCACAGCAATGCCGGCCTCTGTCAGTGCCCGGCGGATCTCAGCCCACGACCGACCAAAGTCCAGGTCCAGCCGGATGGCAACCGCCTGATCCCCTTCCGACACAAGTTTCACCAGCGGTTGGCTGACAATCCCGGAAGCCGCCCGGGAAAACGATTTCTGTTCGTCCCTGCCCTGCAGGAACTCCGCCATATCTGCCAACAGGCGCTTCTGGAAGGCCAAGTCGTCGGGCGAAGGCACCTCATTCCCTGACCAGGGCTTCAACACGGCCTCGTCACCAACTTCCAGCTTGCGTACCTGAATTTCCGTGGTTTTACGACGCACCCCGGGCGACATCATGACCTGCAGTACAACCCTGGCTTCTTCCTGCACAGCCTCTTCTGGCAATTCCGCCAGATCCCGGGCTCGCTTACTGAAGTTAAGCAGATCACTCTGAATAAGCCCCTGCTTCGGGTTATCACCGCTAATACCCAGCCCACGGTCAATCATGTAGGCGTTGGTCGCCGGCCACAGGCGTCCGGGAACGTCATTCACCAGCAACCAGGCCTGCCCGTCCAACTCTTCCACCACATAGTTTTCCTCAAGGATTTCCGACGTCATATCGGGTGGCTCGGGAATTTCGGTGGGGTAAAATTTGCTGGCATCGGCAACATTGATATCCCGAATGGGCATTGCCTGACTTATGCGGGATGAATCCGCCCCCTCAGGCACTTGCAGAGGAGGCAGTTCTCGGGCATCCACGTAGCGTTCAGAGCGGTCATCCATCAGACCGCAACCAGAAAGTGCGACACTGGTGAGCAGCATCCCGGAAGCCAGTGTCCGGGATTTCGACAATAGGTTATTACGGGTTCCAGAAAGAACCGACATCAAGTTACTCCGGAGATAAAGGGCTAGTACAGTGAGCTCAGAGCGCGCCAGAGGCTCTCATCGCGTCCTCCACCTCACTGTGAAATTTCTCACTGAGCGGTGTAAGAGGCAGACGAATACCTTCGCTTATCATCCCCATTCGTCCAAGCGCCCACTTAACGGGAATCGGGTTGGCCTCAAGGAACAGCTTCCGGTTCAGCGGCATCAGCAACTCGTTGAGTCGCTCGGTCTCTTCGCGATTACCCGCGATCGCTGCTTCGCACAGATCAGCCATGCCTCTCGGGGCCACATTGGCGGTAACGGAAACATTACCCTTGGCACCAGCCAGCATCAGTTCAGCAGCGGTCGCATCGTCGCCCGAGTAGACAGCAAGACGTCCGTCGAGGGCCTCGATTAACTCGATCCCACGAGGAATATTGCCAGTCGCGTCCTTGATGCCAACAATGTTGGGGATATCAGCAAGACGCAACACCGTCTCGTTGAGCATGTCGCAGGCCGTACGCCCCGGCACGTTGTAGAGCATCTGGCTGATGCCCGGAACGGCCTCTGCAATGGCTTTGAAATGCTGGTACAAACCTTCCTGGGTTGGCTTGTTGTAGTACGGCACAACCAGCAAGCAGGCATCTGCACCCAGCTTGTGAGCCTCGGTCGTCAACTCGATTGCCTCACGGGTACTGTTACCACCGGTACCGGCAATCACCGGGATGCGTTTATTGACACGCTTTATGATGTGGCCAATGGTCTGACAATGTTCTTTAGGGTCCAGGGTTGCAGATTCACCTGTGGTGCCCACAGCCACGATGCCATGGGTGCCGTTTTCGATATGAAAGTCCACCAGTTTGTCCAACTCCTCCCAGTGAATCTCACCGTTCGGATGCATGGGCGTGACCAGTGCAACAAGGCTACCCGTAATCATAAAAGCTCCGTCTCAATAAAAGCGATATGGTAATGTTGGGCTCGAACTGACACAAGGGAATTCAAGGAGAAGTCATGTCATCCTTTGAACTGGGAAAACCCGTACCAGACTTTGAAGCCCAGGCCACAGGAAACCAGACGGTTCGACTGTCTGACTTCCGCGGCAAAAATTTGGTCCTGTATTTCTACCCGAAAGACAACACCCCCGGATGTACCACCGAAGGCCAGGACTTTCGGGACCGAATGGATGCGTTTGCCGAGCTTAACACTGACATTCTGGGTGTCTCCAGAGATGGACTTCGTGCCCATGAAAATTTCAGAGCCAAGCATGACTTTCCATTCCACCTGATTTCAGACAAGGACGAGACTCTCTGCAAGCTGTTTGATGTCATCAAACTCAAAAAACTGTACGGCAAAGAGTATCTCGGCATCGACCGCAGCACTTTCCTGATCGACGGCGACGGCTTGCTTCGAAACGTCTGGCGTAGCGTCAAAGTCAAAGGCCATGCCGACGAAGTGCTGGAAGCCGCCAAGACGCTCTGACTCTCCGTTATGAGTGCTTTGGCTCCGGTGGGGGTACAAATTCCTTCACCGGCCAGGCAGCAAACACCGCCTTGAGCATGGTCGCCAGTGGAATGGCAAAGAACACCCCCCACAAGCCCCAGATACCACCAAAAAACAACACCGCCACGATAATGGCTACCGGGTGAAGATTGTTCACCTCGGAAAACAGGATCGGGACCAGCACGTTACCATCCAACCCCTGAATCACCCCATAAACCACCATCACCCAGACAAAATGGCTCCCCCAGCCGAATGCAAACAGTGCGATCATCGCCACCGGTATGGTTACCACCGCTGCGCCAATGTAGGGAATCACCACACTCAGCCCTACCAAAAGTGACAACAGCGCGGCATAGGGCATGCCAAGGAACTTGAACGCTACATACGTCGCTATGCCGACAATAAGGATTTCAACCGCCTTACCCCGGACGTAATTGGCACACTGAAGGTTCACCTCATGCCAGATCCGAAACATCATGGGTCGTTGCTGGGGAAGCAGTTTGCCGACGGCGCCCAGCAGTACCTCGCGGTCTTTCAGGAAAAAGAACACCAGGATCGGCACCAGGACCATGTAGATCAAAAGTGCTACCAGATCCGGGATACTGGAGAGCGAGAACGAGACCAACCATTGGGTCATGTGACCGACCTCGGTTGATACCTGCTGATAGACCGTGTTAACCGCCTCGGCCGAAATCAGATGGGGATACTCATCCGGAAGCAGTTCCATATAGGACTGCATTTCCCGAATGATCCGGGGAGTTTCACCAGCAAGATTACTGACCTGCGTCCAGATAAGCGGCAGCAGGCCAAAAATGAATCCGACCAGAACTCCCAGGAAAACAAAGAAAACACTGAGAATGGCGACCAGTTCGGGAACACCCAGCTTGATCAGCTTGGTCACCAGCCCCTGAAGAATGAATGCGATGATGAGCGAGGCAATCGCTGGCGCCAGCATGGCGCCAAACCAGATCACAAACACCGTTCCTATCACCAGGATCAGGAACAGGATGACAGCCTCTTCATCCGAAAAATATTTGTGAGCAAGACCCCGTAATACGTTAATCATATGTGTCTCCGAAGCCCTATCCGCCGCACTTGATGACAAACCGGTACTTTCCCCCACCCTCACTGCTACTCACCAGAGAGTGACGGGACAGCTCAATAAACGCAGGGATGTCGCGAGCCGAGCCGGAGTCTGTGGCAACCACCTCCAACTCCTCTCCCGCGACCATGGCGTTGAGCTCCAACTTGGTTTTCAACAGAGGCATCGGACACTGAAGCCCTGATGCATCCAACGTGCGATCAGCCATAAAACGGAAACACCTTGCCTGATATCAGTGTAAAAACATTCATGCAGGCATTATGCCGAGAGTGGTAATGTATTTCACTACAATAGTTTTTAATCGACGAGACCGAACTTTTTGTCAATTATTCCTGTCATTAGGGCCACCGGAACCGAGGACGCTTTGCTGTACATGATCCGAAAGAAAAGCCTGCGACCCAGCCTGGTGCCAGCGGCAAGTCTGGCTCTCATACTCACTCTGCCTCTCGATGCCGCGAAGGCCCAGGAAAATCCGCTCCCCACAATCGGCGGCGCAGGTGGTGGACTGATCTCGGACAAACTCGAATCCGATATCGGCCGGCAGGTGATGATCTCGATACGAAGGTCGACACCGAGAATCACCGACCCGCTGGTGTATGACTACCTGACCAACATAGTATACCGCCTGGTGCCTTCAGCCCCGCTTCAGAACCGGGACCTCACCCTGACACTCATCGACAATGCGGGCATCAATGCGTTTGCCGTCCCGGGAGGAATTGTCGGCGTCAACGGGGGGCTGTTCCTGAGCGCGGGAACGGAGCAGCAGTTTGCGTCGGTGCTTGCGCACGAACTTGCCCATCTGAGCCAGCGACACTTCGCACGCCGGATGGAACAACAGGAAGCCAGCGCACCACTGGCCATGGCCGGTATGATTGCAGGCATCATACTCTCTGCCGCCACGCAATCTGACATCGGCATTGCCGCCATCGCCGGCTCGCAAGCTCTGGCGATTCAAAACATGCTGGCATACAGCCGCGCACATGAGCAGGAAGCCGACCGTGTCGGACTCGAGATCCTTGCCAATGCAGGCCTCGACCCCAGAGGCATGCCCGAAATGTTTGAAATCCTGATGCGCGAGAACCGCCTTCAGGGCAACCAGATCCCCGAATACCTGTCGACCCACCCCCTGAGCCAGAGCCGGGTAGCCGACACGCGCAACAGGGCCGAACAGTATCCTGAAGAACGCATCCGGGATGATCAGGAATACCACCTCATACGCAGCCGCCTGCAGGTAAGGTACGCATCCTCTCCAAAGTTAGCGGTGGACACCTTCGAGGCTTACCTGGCGCAGACTACAGAAACACGGAACGATGTCGCTCGCTACGGCCTCGCCGTTGCCTATCAGCGCAACAACCAGGCTGGGAAAGCGATTGAGATTCTGAGGGACCTGCTCACACAGCAACCAGAGAGCATCACCTACACAGTAACCCTGGCAGAAGCGCTGCTAAGTGAAGATAAAATGGCCGAAGCCCGGGCCCTGCTACGAAGCGCGCTTGACCGGAATCCTGGCAACTACCCGATCACCTACCAGCTGGCCGAGACCGAACTCGCAGACGGAAGCGGCGAACAAGCCGCCCGACTGCTCCAGAACCTGACCCGGGATTTACCCGGCCAGGAGCACCTGTGGCTGAAACTCGCGGATGCGGAGGGTATGGCTCGTAACGTGGTGGGGGTTCACCGGGCACGAGCCGAATACGAAGCGCTGATGGGAGATCTGGAGTCCGCTCAACGACAATTGAGGCAGGCCCAGGAAAAACTGCCAGCCGGCTCTCCCGAGCGACAAATCGTCACTGAGAGACTGGCCGACATCACCCGACGCCTGAACGCCAAGCGAAGCGGTTAGCAGCCTCAGGCGTTGCCAGCGGCCTTAAGGTTCATGTTGGCCGTGAAATCCAGCATGCGCCGCAGGGGCCTGAGCGCCCGTTCGCGAAGCGAGTCATCCACAAAAACTTCCTGATCGCCCGTTTCCAGAACGTGCAGGAGGTTCTCGAGACCATTCATGGCCATCCACGGGCAATGAGCACAGCTGCGACACGTGGCACCATTCCCGGCTGTCGGAGCCTCCAGCAGGGTCTTGTTGGGCGCCAACTGCTGCATCTTGTAGAAAATGCCGTTATCGGTCGCGACAATGAACTTGTCGTTGGGAAGTGTCTGAACGGCATGAATGAGTTGGGACGTAGAACCAACCACATCCGCCATTTCCACAACGGCGTCAGGCGATTCGGGATGAACCAGGACCGCCGCGTCAGGATACAAGGCTTTCAGATCTTCAAGCCCACGATACTTGAACTCCTCGTGGACAATACAGGAGCCATCCCACAGGAGCATGTCGGCACCGGCTGTCTTCTGAACGTAATGACCAAGATGCTTGTCAGGAGCCCACAGAATCTTCTCACCGCGCGCATCGAGGTGCTCAACAATAGCCTGAGCACAACTTGACGTTACCACCCAGTCAGCCCGCGCCTTCACAGCAGCCGAGGTGTTGGCATACACCACCACGGTCCGATCCGGGTGCTGATCGCAGAATTCTGAAAACTCATCCGCAGGACAGCCTACGTCGAGGGAACAGGTCGCCTCCAGTGTCGGCATCAGTACGGTTTTTTCAGGATTCAGGATCTTCGCGGTCTCACCCATAAAACGAACACCCGCGACGACCACGGTAGAAGCGGGATGCTCGTTTCCAAAGCGGGCCATTTCCAGGGAGTCAGCGACGCAGCCGCCGGTTTCCTCAGCCAGCTGCTGTAGCTCGGGATCTGTGTAGTAATGCGCAACCAGAACCGCGTCCTTTTCTTTCAGCGCGGCTTTTATCTTCGCAATAAGCTCCACCTTCTCGTCAGCACTCAGCGGCTTTGGCTCCGCTGCGTGGGCGAGATGCTCCTGGACTAGAATGCGGTCTTCGGCTTGTGTCATTACTGCGTCTCTGTGTTGCTCACTATTGCCGGATTATACCATTTCAGGCCCGGTTTTCATGAATCACTCAACCCCGCAATGGAAACATTCACGGGGCACCTAAAAACCTAATTGGGAACTTATACGCAAAAAAAAAGAGCCCGGAGGCTCTTTTTTCAACGGATCTCTAAAATTGGAGAGATCCGGTATTGGTGGGTCGTGATGGATTCGAACCATCGACCAATTGGTTAAAAGCCAACTGCTCTACCAACTGAGCTAACGACCCGTAAACGGTGACCAGCGCTCATCCTGATCTGACCGAAAGCGAACCCAGGGTATCGCTTCCAGACTTGAATATGGTGGGTCGTGATGGATTCGAACCATCGACCAATTGGTTAAAAGCCAACTGCTCTACCAACTGAGCTAACGACCCAAGCGAGGCGCATATAGTAATGATTTTTTTGTGTTGATCAACCCCCATTTCGAAAGTTTCTCAACATTTTTTTCACGACGGCTCAGCCTGCCTCAGCGCCAAGGAATTTCCGAGCCAAATCGGCCGCACTGCTATCCGGATAACTGTCTATCACAGTCTGCATCCGCACCCTGGCCTGCTCTGCCTCTCCCAGTTTGTCCAGGGTCACACCGAGCTTGTACAGAGCATCGGGAGCTTTCCTGTGATCCGGGTAGCGCGTCGCGACGATGGTAAATGCTTGCTTGGCCTGTTCGAGCTGCGGTTTCACCAGGTAAACCTCACCCAGCCAATAATAGGCGTTTACGGTTAAATCGCCTTCTGGATAGGTATCGATGAACCCGTAAATCTGCGTGATGGCCTCATCGTAGTTTTTCTGGTTCCGGATCAAATCCTGAATCTCAGCATAGGCCTCACGCTCTTCCGCATCAGGCTGCCGGTATTCCCTGGCTTCGATCACCGGTGCTCCAGAGCCTGCTGACGAACCGGCCGATGCCGGCGCAGATGGCTGCTCCGCGAGCTTCTCTGACAAGCTCAGGATTCGCTGGTCCAGGTCGATATATCGATCCCGCCCCTGCTTTTGCAGACGGTCAATCTGGTACCGCTGCTCCTCGACTTCACCTCGTAGCCGACGAACCTCTTCCTGCAACTGCTGAATCATGTAGAACAGTTCGGCAGAACCCTGATTGTTGACCGCATTACGCTGGGCCGCCGAGTTGCCACTTTGAAAAGAGGGAGTAGATTGCGCCAGAGCCACTCCCGCCTGCCCCAAGGCAAACGGGAGTACCACTGTCGCCATGAGCGTCTTTCTCATGGACATACCTGTCATCAGGAGATCTTATTCAAACACCAGCTCCACACGACGGTTCTGAGCCCAGGAACTTTCGCTGGAACCCATAACAGCCGGCTTTTCTTCACCATAGCTGACGGTTTCGATCTGGCCACGCGAAGCGCCGTTCACGATCAGGAAACGCTGAACCGCATTGGCACGACGCTCGCCCAGTGCCAGGTTGTATTCCTTGGTGCCGCGCTCATCCGCGTGGCCTTCCAGACGAACCTGCTGACCCGGGTTGGATGCCAGGAAACGGGCATGGGCCACCAGAACATCACGAGCTTCCGGCTTGATTTCAGCCGTGTCGAAGTCGAAGTAGAATGTGGTGATTTCACGCAGCGCTTCCTGCTGGGCCTGCTGCTCGGCAGCCAGGCGCTCTTCTTCGGTCATCGCGGAAGAAGAAATGCCGCCATCCTCGCCGCCACCGTATACGGTAGCGCCGCCATCCTGATCAATTGCCGCCACGTCAGAGCCGTACTCACC
Source organism: Marinobacter suaedae (assembly GCF_030519635.1). Classification (NCBI taxonomy): domain Bacteria; kingdom Pseudomonadati; phylum Pseudomonadota; class Gammaproteobacteria; order Pseudomonadales; family Marinobacteraceae; genus Marinobacter; species Marinobacter suaedae. Next base: position 694,175 of record NZ_JAUMIS010000002.1, read on the forward strand.
TCCATCAGCTGTGTCACCAGTGGAGCTACATCCGGCGAAGAGGCCGACAGACAACATAACTGCAAAAGCCTTTGATTGGGCTGACAACTTCATAGTGCTTTCCTTTCGGTTGGTTAACTTTATGAATGAATCAATTGGCAGACGTTTTCAGCCTGCTACCGCACCAGCGGCCCCCACGCGGGCTCACGCACATCGCCCTCCGACGCGGGCAAGCTGTATGCTGCACCGCCGTCCGCAGAAATAACGGTGAGCACGCTGCTACCACCTTGCTTTGTGGCGTAGATCAGCATACGCCCGTTCGGGGAAACGCTTGGGGATTCGTCGGATTCTGTTCTGGTCAGAACGGTCTCCTCACCAGTTTCTAAATTGGTTCGTGCAATATGGAACGCCCTGTCACGTTGGTGAACATAGTACACGTATCGTCCGCTACTGTCCGGCCGTGGACGAGCGTTATAGCGACTACCAAAAGTGATACGTCTGGGCGCAGCATCAAGACGCTCCATGTAGTAAATCTGCGGGCCACCGGAACGGTCTGAGGTGAAGAACATTCCCCTGCCGCTGGCATCCCAGCTGGGCTCGGTGTCAATGGCCCAATGATTGGTTACCTTGGACAGCTGCCGGCTGGCCAGATCCATTCGGTAGATTTCCGCGTTGCCATCCTTTGACAGCGTCATCAGCAGCGAACGCCCGTCATCGGACCAGGCCGGGGCTGAATTAAGACCCGGAAAGTCGGCAATACGGGTACGCTGGCCAGTCGCCAGTTCGTGGACAAAGATCGCCGGCTTACCGGTCTCAAAGGATACATAGGCCAGCTTCTTGCCGTCCGGCGACCAGGCCGGTGACAGAATCGGCTCCCGGCTCTCGAGGCGGATAGACGCCCGCTTGCCGTCGACATCGCTCACTTGCAAGCGATACCGGGGCTGCCCATTAATCGATTCAAGCGTGATATACGCCAACTTGGTGGAAAAAGCACCGGGTACGCCGGTGATCGCCTGGTATACCTGGTCGCTGATGGCATGAGCCAGGGAACGGATGTTGGACAGAGAGGCTGAACTCGTGCGGCCCAGCAGGCGTTCCTCGGTACTCACATCGAACAATTCGTATCGGGCATTCACCCGATCGGCCTGGCGGGTGAGTTCACCCACCAGAACATAGCGCTGGCCAAGCAAACGCCAGTCCCGGAAAAACAACTCGGCACGCTTGGACGGCAGGCTGAGCATCTGGGACGGCGCCAATGGCTTGAATTCGCCACTCATGGCGAGATCGTCCTGAACGATGCTGCTGACTTTATCGCCCGGCGGAAAAGCGCTGCTTTCTGCAAATGGCACCACCGCAATCGGAATCGCGGCGTCAGCCCCTTCGGTGATACGAATGACCAGTTCCGCCCGAGCCACGCTGGCGCCCAGCAGAATCAGGCATGCGACAGTAGCGATGCCGCGTAACGATGCTTTCCAGATCCGTTGTCTCATAGAGCCGTCCGTTCCTTATTGCAATCCGCCCGGGGTGAATTCCAGGGTGAACTGACGAAAATATTGTTCAAATGTCTGCCGATCATCAGGGACCGGATATCGCCCAACAGCGCGGGCCGCGCTCAATGCCGTATTATCAAAAGCAGCATTTCCGCTGCTGCCAACCATCCGCACGTTAGCCAACTCGCCTGTTGGCAACAGCGTAATGCTCAGAGTGGTCTTCAGCCCCTCTGTGGCCGAGGATGGCTTGTACCACTCGCGCCTGACCCTCTCATAAATCAGGGCCCGGTATTTCTCGGCCTCGGTCAGCATCTGCGCCTCTTTGGCTCGTGCCGCTGCTGCCTCTGCCTGTCGACGAGCCTCAGCTTCCTCAGCCTTCCGGGCTTGCTCCGCCAATGCTTCCAACTGCTGTTCTTTCAGCCGACGTTCTGCTTCCTCGCGCTTTCGTTCCGCTTCCTTTCGCCGAGCCTCTTCTTCGCGACGCCGCTGCTCTTCCTGGCGCCGCTTTTCTTCCTCGGCTTTACGGCGAGCCTCTTCTTTGCGTTTTTCTTCCTCGGCCTTTCGACGTTCCCGCTCCTTGGCTTCCGCTTCGGCCTTTAGCCGCGCGGCCTCTTTGGCCCGCGCAGCCTCTTCCTCGCGCTTTCGACGCTCAGCTTCCTGTTTTTTACGTTCAGCCTCCTTGCGGGCGGCTTCTTCCTGTCGCTTTTTCTCAGCCTCGGCTTGTCGACGGGCTTCTTCCTGACGCTTCTGCTCTTCCCGGCGCTTTTGCTCTTCAAGCTTGCGTTCCTGCTCACGATCAACCTGCTCCACAGGTTCCACAACCTCGCTGGGAATTGGTTGCTGCTGAGTAATCAGGCGCGCGGAAATACTCCGGGGCGGAGGCTCCTGTTCAGGGCTGGTCCAGGACCACCCGGCCAGAGCTACACCTATAATGAGCGCATGAAGCCCGACCGAAAACGCTATCGGCGATTTCCATGGCGCATGCCCCGTGCTGATATCTTCGCGTTCGTGGCCTATCACAACGTTCCTGTCTGCGCCTGCATCACTTGTCCATGGCGGGAGCTTCGGTAATCAGCCCCACACTCGAAGCACCTGCCGCCTGTAATTCAGCCATGAGCCGAACCACAACCCCGTATTCCACATGCTCGTCTCCACGCACCAAGACCTCACTGTTGGAGCGCTGGGACAGGATTTTCGTGATTTGCTCGCGGATTTCCGGTAACGACATCGGGTCACTGCCCTGATCACCGATTTCCATGTAATACGCCCCATTGGTATCAACAGACACCACAATGGACTCGACGTCTTTGTCGGCCTGGATTGGCTCAGAGGTTGTTTCAGGCAACTCCACCTTCACGCCCTGGGTCAACATGGGCGCCGTCACCATGAAGATAATCAGGAGCACCAGCATCACGTCGATATAGGGTACGACGTTAATCTCCGACATCGGTTTGCGCCGATGCTGCGGCATCATTCCCATGCCTTTCATCGCGTCACCTCGGGGAACATATCGGAATCAATCACTTATACACCGCTTGCATCGCTACTGTGGACCCGGCGATGCAAAATGCTGGAAAACTCTTCCGCGAAGGTTTCGTAGTTCTTGAGCAGCGCATCGGCCATGGCCGAGAACCGGTTGTAGGCAATGACCGCGGGGATCGCGGCAAACAGGCCCATTGCAGTCGCAATCAACGCCTCCGAGATACCGGGAGCAACGGTCGCCAGTGTCGCCTGCTGAACCTGGGCGAGACCACGAAACGAATTCATGATGCCCCAGACGGTGCCGAACAGCCCAACATAGGGGCTGGTTGAACCAACGGTTGCTAAAAACGGAAGGTGCGTTTCCAAACGCTCCTGTTCCCGGGAGAACGCCACGCGCATAGCCCGTTGCGCGCCTTCCATCACGGCATCCGGATCACGGCTCTGCTGGCGAAGCCGGGAAAACTCCTTGAATCCCGCACGAAACACGGATTCCATACCAGAGAACGGGGTCGGTTCGGCACTGACCTCCCGGTACAACTGGCCCAAATCCATACCGGACCAGAACCGCTCTTCAAACTCATACTGTGACTGCTTGGCCTGACGGAATACCTTGATGCGCTGAAAAATGAGCGCCCAGGAAATGATTGATGCCAGCGCGAGCAGCAACATAACGAGCTGCACCAGTACGCCGGCGTTGGCAATGAGATACCAGACTGAAACTTCCGATTCCACCTTCTGCTCCTGGCTTATTGTTCGATCTGAATGTGTTTTTTCAGCATGTGCTGCATACTTTCAGGAAAGCGCCGGGGCCTACCCGTGTCCAGCGCCACACAGGCCACCCGTACATCGGCCGCGCAAAGCAGCTGCCTGTCTTCCGCCATCAGGACTTCCTGGCGCAGATCCATCCAGGCCCGCCCATAACCCACGGGCTCAGACGTGACCAGCAACTGGTCATCCAGTCGTGCGGGCCTGGCATAACGAATATTCATCTGACTGACCACATAGCTGATGTTCTCTACCAGCCCTGCCCGCAGCCCGACTCCACAACTACGAACCCATTCGGTTCTTGCGCGTTCCATGTAATGCAGGTACTTGGCATGAAACACAATACCTCCTGCGTCGGTGTCTTCTATATAGACACGCAGAGGCAACTCAAAAACGTTGGTCACCCCCTCTTCAACCAAAAGGCTCGCCCCCCGAACCAGATTTCGGCGGCACAACTCCAAAGTGCTGGTACGCACTGGAGGTCACCATCCGCCCACGAGGAGTTCGGACCATGAATCCCTGCTGAATCAGGAATGGCTCCAGAACGTCTTCAATCGTTCCCCGCTCCTCGCTGATGGCAGCGGCCAGGCTGTCAACGCCCACGGGACCGCCATCAAACTTTTCAATCATGGCCAGCAACAGGCGACGATCCATGTGATCGAAACCTTCGTTGTCCACTTTCAGCATATTCAACGCCTGATCTGCCACCTCGGCACCAATGTGCCCGTCAGCTCGCACCTCAGCAAAGTCTCTGACCCGCCGCAACAGTCGATTGGCAATTCGGGGCGTACCTCGGGAACGACGCGCTATCTCGAACGCACCGGCTTGGTCAATATCCACGGAACTCAAACGCCCGGAACGCTCGATGATATGGGTCAGATCAGCGGTATTGTAGAATTCGAGCCGCTGAACAATGCCAAAGCGATCCCGAAGAGGCGACGTCAGCAAGCCCGCCCGGGTGGTGGCTCCCACCAGCGTAAAGGGCGGCAGATCCAGCTTGATCGAACGGGCAGCAGGCCCTTCACCGATCATGATATCCAGCTGGTAATCCTCCATGGCCGGATACAACACTTCCTCTACAGCCGCGTTAAGCCGGTGGATCTCGTCGATAAACAGGACGTCGCCTTCCTCGAGATTGGTCAGCATGGCCGCAAGATCGCCGGCCTTCTCCAGCACCGGCCCGGACGTGGTCTTGATGGCCACACCCATTTCGTTGGCAATGATGTTCGCGAGGGTGGTTTTACCCAGCCCCGGCGGACCGAATATGAGCACGTGATCCAGTGCTTCCTGACGGGTGCGAGCGGCAGAGATAAAAATATCCATCTGTTCGCGCACCGTCGGCTGTCCGACGTATTCGTTCAGGAGAGTGGGCCGAATCGCCCGATCCTGTACTGCTTCGTAATCACCGGCCTGCGCTGAAATCAGTCGGTCGGATTCGATCATGAGATTGCCCGAGTGAATAAAAACAAAAATCGCCGCTTTCGCGCTTACCTGAACGATAACCTATTGTGACAATTGTACAAACCGTCCATCCGGTGTCACGTTACGCTCTATACAGGTTTGGCACCATAGAGGCGACATAGCAAGAAACGATTACTTGGTGGGAATCATGCTCCGGAGTGCCAGGCGAATCAGATCTTCGCTAGACATGCCCTCCTCCGCAACGCGCGTGATTGCCTTGGCAGCCTCCTGAGGCTTGTAGCCCAGAGCAATCAGAGCCGATTCAGCTTCATCGCGGGCATCCGATACCGACCCAGTAACCGGCTTAACAGCACCTTCCGGAAGCGAGCCGCCCCCGGCGGACGGCACAAACTGTCCTTCAAGCTGCTTGATGCGATCCGCCATATCGATCAGAAGCCGCTCCGCCGTTTTCTTGCCCACTCCGGGCAACTTGACCAGCGCGTTGACGTCCCGTGCTTCCACGCAACGAATGAATTGATCGGCGTCCAGCCCAGACAGAATGCCCGCAGCCAGCTTCGGGCCGACGCCATTGACCTTGATCAGCAGCCGGAAGAGGTCGCGATCCAGTCGCGATGCGAAGCCAAACAGACTCTGTGCATCTTCGCGAACGGCAAAGTGTGTATGGAGCGTGACTTCCTGCCCAGTGTCAGGAAGGTGAAAGAAGGTGGTGTAGGGAATATCAACTTCGTAACCCAGCCCGGAACACTCCACCAGGGCCTGACCAGGTGTTTTTTCTACCAGAATTCCTCGAATACGACCGATCAACGGGAATCTCCTGTCGCTCTTCAGAGCGGTTTATTGTTGTCTTACTCGCCCACCCCGGGCCCGGCCTTCGCCTCCGGCCACTCGCAGGATGCCTGCACTCATATGGGCATGACACAGCGCGATGGCCAACGCATCGGCGGCATCCGCCTGGGGCTTTCTAGACAGCCCCAATAGCGCCTGCACCATGTGCTGGACCTGGGACTTGTCTGCCCCACCCTTACCCACAACCGCTTGCTTTACCTGACGGGCAGAGTATTCATGAACGGGCAATCCACTGTTAGCAGCACTGACTATGGCCGCCCCCCGTGCCTGCCCCAGCTTGAGGGCAGAGTCCGGATTCCGGGCCATGAATACCTGCTCAATGGCAAACTGGTCGGGACGATATTCTCCAATCAGCGTGGCGAGACTGTGGAAAATAGCCTGGAGCCGCTCTGCCATGTTCTTGTCACCGACACGAATACACCCACTGTCGATGTATTCAATGCGCCGGCCCTCCGAGCGGATAACGCCGTAGCCGGTAATTCGAGATCCGGGATCTACGCCCAAAATAATGGCCAAACTGCTTCCCCAGCCACGTTAAAGTGACTCCATGATATCGGCAGATATGTCGGCGTTGTGGTAGACACTTTGAACGTCATCCAGATCCTCAAGCATATCGATCAACCTGAGGTTGGCTTCAGCGCCATCCTGATCAAGCTCGACCCGGGTTGCCGGGACCCAGGTAACCTCAGCGTTATCTGGCTTGAAGCCGGACTCGACCAGGGCATCTTTCACGTCCATATACCGATCAGGCGTGGTAACGATTTCAAAGGAACCATCACCCTGTTCCGCCAGATCCTCAGCTCCGGCACTGAGAGCCGCCTCCATCAGAGCGTCTTCCGATACATCCGGACCGTAACTGATCACCCCCTGCTTGGTGAACAGGTACGCAACCGAGCCTTCGGTACCAAGATTACCGCCCATCTTGCTAAAGGCATGACGGATTTCCGCCACCGTGCGGTTTTTATTATCGGTCATCGCCTCGACGAATATGGCGACCCCACCGGGCCCATACCCTTCGTACGTGAGCTCTTCGTAATCACTGTCGTCGCCACCACCGGCACCCCGTTCGACGGCACGCTCGATGGTGTCTTTCTTCATGTTTGCATTCAGCGCTTTATCGATCACCGCGCGCAAACGAGGATTGTCTTCGGGATTGCCACCACCCTGCCGAGCGGCCACGGTCAGCTCCCGGATAATCTTTGTGAAGATTTTGCCCCGCCTGGCATCCTGAGCTGCCTTGCGGTGTTTGATGTTGGCCCATTTACTGTGACCAGCCATGAAACGCCTCCATCTTCGTAGAGCCGGGGTGTAAAACACCCCGGCCTATTACCACTTTCCGAACTTACTCGCCGTCAGCCTTGTTGCCTTCAGCCTGCTTGGCAGACTTGCGCAGGCGGATATTCAGCTCACGCAACTGCTTTTCATCGACTTCACCCGGCGCCTGAGTCATCAGGCATGTGGCGCTCTGGGTTTTCGGGAAAGCAATCACGTCCCGGATCGAGCTGGAACCGGTCATCAGCATCACCAGACGATCCAGGCCAAAGGCCAGACCACCGTGGGGCGGGCATCCGAACTTGAGCGCGTCCAGCAGGAAGCCAAACTTCTCACGGGCTTCTTCGTCACCAATGCCGAGGATACGGAACACCGTTTCCTGCATGGTTTCGTCGTGGATACGAATGGAGCCACCGCCCAACTCGGTGCCGTTCAGCACCATGTCGTAGGCGCGGGACAGAGAGCCAGCCGGGTTCGCCTCCAGCTCTTCCGGCGTGCAGGAAGGCGCGGTAAACGGATGGTGGATAGCGGTCAGGCCGCCATCCGGCGTCTCTTCAAACATCGGGAAGTCCACGACCCACAACGGTGCCCACTCGCTGGTGAGCATGCCGAGATCGTGGCCCAGCTTCACACGAAGCGCACCCAGCGCCTCATTAACCACCGTAGCCTTATCCGCGCCGAAGAACACGATGTCACCGTCCTCAGCACCGACACGCTCCATGATCGCCATGGCAATGTCATCGCCCAGGAACTTGACGATCGGAGACTGCAGACCTTCCACACCGGCCGACAGGTCATTGACCTTGATATAAGCCAGCCCCTTGGCACCGTAGATGCCAACGAATTTGGTGTAGTCATCGATCTGCTTACGGGTCAGGTCGCCGCCCTTGGGCACGCGCAGTGCAGCAACACGACCTTTCGGGTCGATAGCGGGCCCCGCAAACACCTTGAAATCCACACTTTCAACGAGGTCGCCCACGTCCACCAGCTCCAGCGGAATACGCAGGTCCGGCTTGTCGCTACCAAAACGCTCCATAGCCTCGGCGTAGGGCATGCGGGGGAACTCCGGAAGATCAACCTCAAGCACGTCCTTGAACAGAGAACGAATCATGTCTTCGTTCAGCGCCATCAGGGAGGCTTCATCGATGAACGATGCCTCGATGTCGACCTGGGTGAACTCCGGCTGACGATCCGCCCGCAGGTCCTCGTCACGGAAGCACTTGGCAATCTGGTAGTAACGATCAACGCCCGACACCATCAGCAACTGCTTGAAGAGCTGGGGAGACTGGGGCAGCGCAAAGAAAGAACCCTGGTGAGTCCGGCTGGGAACCAGGTAGTCACGTGCGCCTTCTGGCGTGGCCCGGGTAAGAATTGGGGTTTCCACATCCATGAAGCCATTGGCATCCAGGTAGTTACGGATGTAGCTGGTGATCCGCGAGCGGAAGCGCAGGCGATTGATCATCTCCGGACGACGCAGGTCGACGAAGCGATAGCGCAGGCGAACATCTTCACCGACATCAACGTGCTCATCCAGCGGGAAAGGAGGCGTGGCGGCAGCATTCAGAATTTCCAGCTCTTTGCCCAACAATTCAACCTGACCGGTCGGCATGTTGTTGTTCTCGGTACCGGCAGGGCGACGACGCACCCGACCGGTGACCTTGACCACGAACTCACTGCGAATTTTCTCCGCCAGCGCAAAGCTTTCCGGGGTATCTGGGTCCACGACCACCTGTGACAGGCCATCCCGATCCCGCAGATCAAGGAAAATAACGCCACCATGATCGCGGCGGCGATGAACCCATCCGCAAAGAGTGACTTCTTGATCGATGTGGGATTCGTTGATCCCACCGCAATAATGACTGCGCATACCGGTTCCCGTTATGTCTGATATGTACTTGGTTTCTAGCAGGCAAAGATTGACGGCGGCCTGCTCTTCGGAAAATGCCGTGGCCGCAGAATAAGGCGACCACCTATTGGAAAAGCGGCCCATTATAAACACAATGACACCGAAAATCAGGCGGGATTCTACCCATCCTTGCGGGCAGGTGACTCACTGCGGACAGATGGCTAAAATGCCCCCTTACAGCAGTTAACGGAGTTCCACTTTGTCGTCCCGAGCCGAACAAAAATTACGCACCCGACGGGCACTCATGGACGCTGCACTGGCCCAGCTCAGTGCCGACCGCGGATTTGGCAGTCTAAGCCTGCGGGAAGTCGCGCGAGAAGCCGGTATTGCACCGACATCGTTCTATCGTCATTTCACCGAACTGGATGAGCTGGGCCTTGCCCTGGTTGACGAGGGAGGTGTCGCCTTGCGTCAACTGATGCGACAGGCCCGCAAGCGCATCGCAAGAAATGGCAGTGTCATATCCACGTCAGTTGATACCTTTATGGAGTATCTGGGCAACAATGCGAACCTTTTCAGGCTCATGCTGCGTGAGCGCACGGGGGTCTCGAAACCTTTCCGCACAGCCATAAAAGCCGAAATCGATCACTTCGTGACGGAACTGACCGTTGATTTAACCCGCGTCGCCGATGAGCGCAATCGACCTCTCTCCGATGCGCGGGCAGCTGCAGAAGCCATGGTTACCCTGGTTTTCAACCAGGGTGCGGAAGCGCTGGATGCGACGGCAAAAGAAAAAGAGGAACTCAAAGAAAAGCTCAAGATCGAGCTGCGGATGATTCTGACAGGCGCACAGACCCTGGCCCAAAAGAAACCAAACTGATCTCGCTGCCCTGACCTACTGAAGCTTGGTCACAATCGGCGCCAGCAGGCCCCGTACGCGATCCAGCTCAGCACTCGCGTACGGCACCGGCGCCTGCTTACCCCACACCGGCCCCGGCCAGGCCGGATCGTTCTCATGACGCACGATATGGTGCAGATGAAGCTGAGGCACCATGTTGCCCAGCGCCGCCACATTCATCTTGTCGCCGGAAAAAACATCCATCATGCCGCGACTGAGAAGGGATGACTCCCGGAGCAACCGCTGCTGCTGTTGCTCCGAAAGCTCATAGATTTCCCGGATGCCAGCCACCGCCGGCACCAGGATGACCCATGCCCAGGCACGATCATTCATCAACCGGATGTCACAAAGCTGGCTGCGGCCGAGACTGATTGTATCCGCAGCCAACCTGTCATGGAGATGAAAATCGGCGCCAGCCATCATCACTCCGGGCTGAACTGATTGGCACCACGACCGATGGCATAATAGATCAGGTCGTGACGGTCGAGCATTTCCGGCTCATAGAGATTTCGACCATCAAAGACAACAGGCTCATTGAGCGCAGTTGCGATAAGCTCAAAGTCCGGCGAACGGAATTCCTTCCACTCCGTGCAAATGACCAGAACATCCGCGCCCTTGAGCGCCTGCTCCTTGGTACCACACAAGACGAGCCCGTCGCGATCTCCATAGATCCGCTGGGTTTCTTCCATGGCTTCCGGGTCAAACGCCTGAACACTGGCACCCGCTTTCCAGAGGTTTTCCATAAGCGTTCTGGACGACGCTTCTCGCATGTCATCCGTATTCGGCTTGAACGCCAGCCCCCAGAGGGCGACAACCTTACCTTTCAGATCACCCTGGAAATAGTGACTGATCTTGTCGAAGAGCACATGTTTCTGGGCATAGTTTACGGCTTCGACTGCATTCAGAAGCTTCGCCTCATAGCCAATGTCGCCTGCCGTTCGCGCCAGGGCCTGAACGTCCTTGGGAAAACACGATCCACCGTACCCGCAGCCTGGGTAAATAAAGTGGTAGCCAATGCGGGGATCCGAGCCGATACCCTGACGCACGGCCTCAACGTCCGCACCCAGGCGCTCCGCCAGGTTGGCAATTTCGTTCATAAAGCTGATTTTGGTGGCCAGCATGGCATTGGCCGCGTATTTGGTCAGCTCGGCCGAGCGGATATCCATGAAGATCATCCGGTCATGGGAGCGGTTGAACGGGTAGTAGACTTCCCGAAGCAACTCCGCAGCCTTTTCACTGTCGGTACCCACCACAATCCGGTCAGGCTTCATGAAGTCCTGGATGGCAGCGCCTTCCTTGAGAAATTCAGGGTTGGACACCACGTCGAAATCCAGGTCCAGTTTTCGCTGGTCAAGCTCAGCCTGGACTGCCGCCCGAACCTTGTCCGCCGTGCCGACCGGCACCGTGGACTTGTCGATAACAACCTTGTAGTCATCCATGTGCTGACCAATGGATCGGGCTACAGCGGTCACGTACTGAAGGTCGGCGGAGCCATCCTCGTCCGGGGGCGTGCCTACGGCAATAAACTGCAAAACCCCATGAGCGACAGCCTCTTCCACATCTGTGGTAAAGGAAAGGCGGCCAGCCTCGACCGTGTGACTGACGATACTCTCAAGTCCCGGCTCATAAATGGGGATCTGCCCGTTCTTCAGGCGCTGGATCTTGCCTTCGTCCACATCCATACACAGGACTTCGTGGCCAACATCAGCCAGACACGCGCCCGTCACCAGGCCAACGTAACCGGTACCAAAAATCGTAATTTTCATTCGCTAAATCCCAATTCCTTCTCTGTAAACGGGTACACGCACCAACAGAACGTTCATCAGCTCTTAATGCGTTATTTTCTTCTTCTGCCAGATGGATTCCCAGTTAAGGGCGGTGCGCACGATGGTCTGGAGATCATCATAGTCCGGCGACCATCCCAGCACCTCGGTGATGCGCGTATTGTCGGCCATCAACGCAGCCGGGTCTCCCGCTCTGCGCCCTGTTTCCGTTACCGGGAAATCGACCTCGGATTCCTGCTTGACCACATCAATGACTTCACGCACCGTAAATCCGCGGCCATAGCCGCAGTTCAGCACCTGGGACTCACCACCCGCGGCCATATAATCCAGCGCCATAACGTGCGCCTTGGCCAGATCCTCAACGTGGATATAATCACGAACGCAGGTCCCGTCCCGGGTATCGTAGTCCGTACCGAAGATGTTCATCCCCTCACGCTGACCCGTGACACACTCGCAGGCCACCTTGATCAGGTGAGTGGCCTCCGGCGTGGCCTGCCCCAGCAACCCGTCCGGATTGGCTCCGGCCACATTGAAGTAGCGCAGAATGACATAGTTCAGGCTGGAGGCAGCGGATAGATCCATAATCATCCGCTCACTCATCATTTTGGAGGCACCGTAGGGATTGATGGGCGCCAGAGGCAGATCCTCGGTCAGCACGGTCTCAGCCGGCATGCCGTAAACGGCTGCGGTCGATGAAAAGACCATGTACGGAACCTGGTAGGCCTCAACGGCCTTAAGGAGGTTCAGCGTGTTACGCGTATTGTTACTGTAATACTTGAGAGGATTTTCTACCGATTCCGGCACCACGATGTTCGCGGCAAAGTGAAGCACTGCTTCAAACTTGTGAACCGCAAAAAGGTCGTTCAGGGCCGCTTCATCCGCCAGATCCCCGACCACGAGCTCGCCCGCTGTCACTGCCCACCGGTAACCGGTCGACAAGTTGTCATAAACAACGATGTCGTGCCCCGCCTGTGCCAATTGCCGAACAACATGGCTTCCGATATATCCGGCACCGCCGGTAACGAGAACTTTCATAAACTGTGTTACTCCTTCCCTGAGATTCCTTTACCCGGGATTGCTTTGCGCCTCTGTCGGATTTCCTTGCGCCGTGCGCTAAAAAAATCGCTCAACATCTGGCTACATCGATCCTGCAGCACACCGCCTGCAGATGAAACATTCCAATTGAGATGCGGCTCGTCCAGCGTGCGACGGGTGGATTCTACCGCGCCCGCCTTGGGTTCTATAGCACCATACACCAGCCGGCTTACACGGCTGTGAACCACCGCACCAACGCACATGGTGCAAGGTTCCAGTGTTACATACAGTGTGGCACCAGAAAGCCGATAATTCCCGACTCGCGAAGCCGCATCCCGAAGCGCGCGGATCTCCGCATGAGCGGTAGGGTCGCAACCGGTAATCGGCGCATTGAATCCCGCGCCGACCTCCCGCCCATCCAGAACCACAACAGCACCCACGGGCACCTCCCCTTTGCTGGCTGCCATGGCAGCCAGCTCAAGGGCCCTTTCCATCCAGTGCTCATCAGTGTTTTTGGGAGTCGATGACGATGTCATCTGTGACCGATCATTCCCACTCAATGGTCGCAGGCGGCTTGGAGGAAATGTCGTAGGTGACCCGAGACACACCCGTGATTTCATTGATGATCCGGTTGGATACGGTCTCGAGCAAATCATAAGGCAAGTGTGCCCAGCGGGCAGTCATGAAATCGATGGTCTCCACCGCACGAAGAGCGATTACATACTCATAGCGGCGGGCATCCCCTACCACACCGACAGACTTCACCGGCAAGAAGACCGCGAATGCCTGACTGGTCTTGTGGTACAGGTCGGCACGATGAAGTTCTTCGAGGAAGATCGCATCGGCCCTACGGAGAATATCGGCGTACTCCTTCTTAACCTCGCCCAGAATCCGCACACCTAGGCCTGGCCCGGGGAACGGGTGGCGGTATACCATGTCGTAGGGCAAGCCGAGCTCCAGACCAATCTTACGTACTTCGTCCTTGAAAAGTTCACGAAGCGGTTCGACCAGTTTGAGCTTCATGGTCTCCGGCAACCCACCCACATTGTGATGCGACTTGATCACATGGGCCTTGCCGGTTTTGGCAGCGGCGGATTCAATAACGTCGGGATAAATGGTGCCCTGAGCGAGCCAGTCCACGTCGGTGATTCGTGCCGCCTCTTCGTCAAACACGTCGATAAAGGTGTTACCGATAACCTTCCGCTTATCCTCGGGATCAGACACCCCCTTCAACTTGGACAGGAACAGGTCCTCGGAATCCGACTTGATGACCTTGACCCCCATATTCCGGGAGAACATGTCCATCACCTGTTCGCCTTCGTTCAGACGCAACAGGCCGTTATCAACGAACACACAGGTCAGTTGATCACCGATGGCCTTATGCAGCAGGGCGGCGGTTACCGAAGAGTCCACACCACCGGACAGGCCAAGCAGCACTTTGTCGGAACCTACCTGCTCACGAATCTTTTCAACCGCATCCTCGACAATCTTGGCCGGCGTCCACAGCGCTTCGCAACGACAGATATTCAGGGCGAAGTGCTCGAGAATTCGTTTACCCTGCAGAGTGTGGGTCACCTCCGGGTGGAACTGAACGCCGTAAAGGTGTCGGCTAACGTCCTGCATCGCCGCGATCGGCGCGCTTTCAGTGGATGCCAGCAGTTCAAAGCCGTCCGGCATGGCAACAACCTTGTCACCGTGGCTCATCCAGACATCCAGCAACGACGTGCCATTGGCGTCGAGATGATCCTTGATGTCCTTAAGCAGCGGCCCCTCGGCGCGGACTTTCACCTGCGCATAGCCAAACTCACGCTTTTCGGAGCTCGCAACACGCCCGCCAAGCTGTTCCGCCATAGTCTGCATGCCGTAGCAGATACCGAGGACAGGGATATTCCGGTCAAACAAACCCTCGGGAGCACGCGGACCGCCAAGCTCCGTGACCGACTCCGGTCCACCCGCCAGGATGACCCCTTTTGGATTGAATTCGTTCAACTCTTCGTCGGTAATGTCGAACGCTTTGATTTCACAATAAACGCCGATTTCCCGGACACGGCGCGCAATCAGTTGCGTGTACTGGGAGCCAAAATCGAGAATCAGGATGCGGTGGTCGTGAATGTTCTGGGCCATGGATTCCTCGGGTGCAGAATGAACAACGCGGCTCCGGGAGCCGCGTTCAAATATAGCGTTGATCAGCCAATACGGTAGTTTGGCGCTTCCTTGGTGATAGTCACATCGTGAACGTGGCTCTCACTCATGCCGGCGCTGGTAATGCGAACAAACTCGGGCTTGGTCCGCATTTCCTCCATGTTCGCGCTGCCGGTGTAGCCCATGGAGGCACGCAACCCCCCGACAAGCTGATGCACGATGTTGCGCATCGGCCCCTTGCAAGCAACCCGGCCTTCAATGCCTTCCGGAACCAGTTTTTCTATGCCTTTACTGGCATCCTGGAAGTAGCGGTCACTGGAACCCTGGCCCATTGCGCCAAGAGAGCCCATGCCACGGTAGGCCTTATAGCTCCGGCCCTGGAAAAGCTCCACTTCACCGGGTGCCTCATCCGTTCCTGCCAGCAGGCTACCGATCATGACACTGTGGGCACCTGCCGCAATCGCCTTAGCAATATCGCCAGAGAATCGGATACCACCATCGGCAATCACGGGAACGCCGCGCTCTTTCAGAGCTGCAGCCACATTGGAGACGGCTGAAATCTGGGGCACACCGATGCCCGCCACAATCCGCGTGGTGCAGATGGAGCCAGGACCAATTCCCACCTTCACAGCGTCTGCACCGGCATCGGCCAGGGCGATAGCCGCCTGAGAGGTCGCAATGTTACCACCAATAACCTGTACGTCCGGAAAGTTCTGCTTCACCCAGCGAACCCGCTCGACCACACCACGGGAATGCCCGTGCGCGGTATCCACAACGATCACATCAACACCGGCTTCTGCCAGCGCAGACACTCGCGCTTCCGTATCGCCACCGGTACTGACCGCCGCGCCAACACGCAGGCGCCCTTGATCGTCCTTGCACGCCAGCGGGTAGTCCTTGGCTTTCTGGATATCCTTTACGGTAATCAGGCCACGCAACTGGAAGGCATCGTTCACAACCAGAACTTTCTCGATGCGGTGGCGATGCAGCAATTCCTTCACCTGGTCAAGGCTGTCACCCTCCTTGACCGTAACGAGCTTCTCCTTCGGGGTCATGATGTCCCGAACCAGGGTATCCATCCGGCTTTCAAAGCGAATATCGCGACCAGTCACGATACCAACCAGATCATGCCCATCCACCACAGGCAGGCCAGAAATGTTGTTGGCCATGGTGATGTCGACCAGCTCGCGGACGGTTGTGTCCGGAGCAACGGTGATCGGGTCTTTCACCACACCGCTTTCGAATTTCTTGACCTTACGGACCGCGGCAGCCTGTTGCTCCACAGTCATATTCTTGTGCATGATGCCGATGCCGCCTTCCTGAGCCATGGCAATCGCCAGCTCGGCTTCGGTAACCGTATCCATGGCGGATGAAAGCAAGGGAATATTCAGGGTAATATCCCGGGTGAGTTGCGTCTGAAGGTCAACTTCGTGCGGAAGAACTTCCGAGTATCCAGGAACCAGCAGAACATCATCAAATGTGAGGGCTTCTTCGGCAATTCGCAGCATTGGGACCCGCCTTGTGAACATGCTAATTTGGAAATTTCAATGCTGCTCCAGGAGCGGAACAGCAAAGCAAAAACCGTAATCGATCTATTATAAAGTGGCTCAACTGGCCAGTAAACCGCACCCAAAGGGCATCAACTCCCCATCCCTTTGAAATAACAGTTTTTTTAAACATACGTCTCGGCTATTCCTTATGAATCAATCCGGTCCGCGCGCCCACATGCCCTCACTTGGCGATCCACGCCCCCGTGCGCTCAGTGTGAGTGAGTTGAATCACCAGGCTCGACACCTGCTGGAATCCAGCTTCATGCAGGTCTGGGTGGAAGGAGAACTGTCAGGGTTCTCGCGCCCCTCCTCCGGACACTGGTACTTCTCCCTGAAAGATGCCCGGTGCCAGATCCGCTGCGCCATGTTCCGGGGATTCAACCAGCGAATCCGCACCATCCCCAAGGAGGGCGACCAGGTTCGAATTCGGGGGAAAGTGACGCTCTACGAAAATCGCGGGGATTTCCAGATCATAGTAGAGCACATCGAACCCGCCGGACTGGGTGCACTCCAACAGGCCTTCGAGCAGCTGAAAGCCAAACTACAGGCCGAAGGCCTGTTCGACACGGCCCGGAAGAAACCCATTCCGGATCCGCCCAGACATATCGGCGTGGTCACCTCACCCACCGGCGCTGCGATCCACGACATCCTGACTGTGCTGGCGCGGCGCTGCCCGGCAATTCCTGTCACACTGTATCCGACCGCGGTTCAGGGAAACGAAGCAACATCAGACATCGTTCGCGCCATTGAGCGGGCGCAAGCCCACGGCAAAGCCGATGTGCTGATTGTCGGGCGCGGAGGCGGATCACTGGAAGACCTGTGGTGCTTCAATGAAGAGGCCGTGGCGCGGGCGATAGCCAACTGCACTATTCCGACTGTAAGCGCGGTCGGGCACGAAGTGGATGTCACCATCGCCGATTTTGTCGCGGATCTCAGGGCCCCGACACCATCCGCAGCCGCAGAGAAAATTTCACCGGACCAGAGCCACTGGCTGCGACAGATACGCGAGCAGGAGCTTCGGCTGGCCAACGCTGCCCGAAGAACCCTGAAGCGACTCGAAACCCAGCTTGGCCACCTGGGTGCCCGCCTGCGAGATCCACGCCGAACCCTGCAGGAAAAAGCACAACGCCTGGATGAGCTTGAAGTGAGACTGGCAAAAACCGCTCTTCAACGGCTCGAACAGAAAAAGATTCGCATTACGCACCTGGACCAGCGACTGGCCATGCAGTCACCCGTTCGGCAACTGGCGAACAGCGAACAGGCGCTCGGGTATGCTGCCAACACTCTGATGAACATCATGCGCCAGCAGCTGGAGCGACATAGTAACAAACTTGACCACACAGCTCAGACACTGCATGTGGTTAGCCCGCTGGCGACCCTCGGGCGGGGATATTCAATCTCACGAGATACCCACGGGCACATTCTTCGCGACACAACCTTACTGTCCCCGGGCTACACGGTAACCACCCGACTAGCCAGGGGGTCTTTTTCCGCCACCGTCACCAGAATTGATGATCAGGAGAATGGAACAACCGCTCAGGAAGACTAAGCCAATGGTCTACTAGTCCATGATTTCAAACCGCTTAGAGTTGGAGCTGTACAAGGGTTGTACAACAACAAGAAAAGATAAACGCGGTCTGAATGAAGGTGGAATGTATGGGCTACTACACGGAGTTCGGACGGTCTATCGACCATCCGGAAGACTTCTGGCGCGAACAGGCTGAACAAATCGACTGGATCAAGCCGCCGAAAACCATATGGCAACCGACGGAGAACGGACACGGCGTCTGGTTTCCCGACGGTGAACTCAACTCATCACACATTGCCCTGGATGCCAATATCGAAGCCGGCCGGGGCGACCAGACAGCGCTGATCTATGACTCCCCCGTCACAAACACCAAGCGCTCCTACACCTACCGCGAACTGACCGATGCCGTCGCCCGCTTCGCCGGCGCCCTTAAGAACCAGGGCATCACCAAGGGCGACCGGGTCATTATTTACATGCCCATGATCCCGGAAGCGGTCATCGGCATGCTGGCATGCGCCAGGATTGGCGCCATTCACTCGGTGGTATTCGGTGGCTTCGCGTCTCACGAACTGGCCGTTCGGATCGATGACGCCCAGCCCAAAGCGGTGCTGACGGCCTCGTGCGGAATCGAAATCAACCGAGTCATCGCCTACAAGCCTCTGGTGGACAGGGCCATTGACCAGGCCACGCACAAGCCCGAGTGCTGCATCATCTTCCAGCGCCCCGAGGTCCAGGCCGAATTTAATTCCGATCGCGATTTCGACTGGCAGGCAATCACCGAATCAGCTCAACCGGCTGACCCGGTACCGGTCAAGGCGACGGATCCGCTTTACATTCTTTATACCTCTGGCACTACCGGCAAACCCAAAGGCGTTGTCCGAGACAACGGCGGGCACGCCGTCGCCATGACCTACAGCATGAAGCTGGTGTACGACGCCAATCCCGGTGATGTCTACTGGGCCGCCTCGGATGTCGGCTGGGTCGTGGGTCACAGCTACATTGTGTACGGCCCCCTGTTTGCCGGTTGCACAACCATTCTTTACGAGGGCAAGCCGGTAAAAACCCCGGACTCCGGCGCCTTCTGGCGAGTGGTCCAGGATCACGGCGTCAACCTGCTGTTCACAGCACCGACGGCGTTCCGCGCCATCCGAAAGGAAGACCCGGAAGCCGACCAGCTGGCCCGTTACAACATCAGCTCACTGAAGCGCGTTTTCCTTGCCGGCGAAAGGCTGGACCCGCCGACCTATGACTGGCTAAAGGAACACACCAATCTGCCGGTACTGGACCACTGGTGGCAAACCGAAACCGGCTGGGCCATCTGCTGCAATCCGGTGGGCATCGAAATGATGAAAACCAAGCCCGGATCGGCCACGGTTCCCTCCCCGGGATTCAATGTGCAGATTCTGGATACCCGCGGCCATCAGTGCCCATCTGGCACTCAGGGTCAGGTTGTGGTCAAGCTCCCTCTTCCTCCGGGATGCCTGCTAACGGTCTGGGGCGACGACCAGCGCTTCCAGCAAAGCTATCTGAACCCCGCACCCGGCTACTACACCTCTGGTGATGGCGGTTTTATCGATGAAGAGGGGTATGTATTCATCATGGGCCGCACGGACGACGTCATCAACGTGGCTGGCCATCGGCTGTCGACGGGCGAAATGGAAGAGGTACTGGCCTCCCATCCGGCAGTTGCCGAATGCTGCGTTGTGGGTGCTCAGGATGAACTCAAGGGACAAATTCCGATTGGCCTGGTGCTGATCAAGGACAGCGCCACCATCAATCACGACGAACTTGAAGATGAACTGGTTGAAATGGTGCGGGAAAAGATCGGTGCCATAGCCTGTTTCCGCCGGGCCCTGGTCGTTGAACGCCTGCCCAAGACCCGATCCGGCAAGATTTTGAGGCGGGTTATCCGCCAGATTGCCGACGGCGAGGAATACACGGTACCAAGCACCATTGACGACCCGGCCATTCTGACGGAAATCAAAGAACAATTTGGCTAATTAGTGACCATTAACCTGTCAGCCAGCGACCTGAAAGGATCTGGATACTTTATCGACACACATTGCACAAACATTTGTTTTAAATAGCGAAATTTAATGACAAAAGGAGTGAAAATGCGTTGACGCCCAACTAAGTCGGTCTATACTGAAATTTGCTGTGAAAATGCAGCGGTATTTTGTGAATGTGATTTGACGTCCTGCCGAAGCGCTTTTCGTTATCCCTTTCTCAGTACTCCGTGATTTTCCCAGCACGCATTCCGAATGGAATAGAAGGTCCCCGTGAGGGAAAGATTGAAAAATACAGGAAAGATCATGTCCGATACAAAAACAGGCCACGTAAAGTGGTTCAACGACTCCAAGGGCTTTGGCTTTATCGCTCAGGACGGTGGCAGTGACGTATTCGTTCACTACAGTGCAATCAACTCATCCGGTTTCCGCTCCCTGGCCGAAGGTCAGCAGGTGCAGTTCACGATCACCCAGGGACCGAAAGGCCCCCAGGCTGAGAACGTGACCCCGGTGTAAGCTTGCCTTACCCGTCCACTGCCCCTCACGGGCATTGGAAATCTAAAAAGCCGGCATTCCTGCCGGCTTTTTTATGCTCAATTTTTGTGCTCGTATCTCAGGCGCCAAGGGCCACCGGATCCTCCTGCCGAGTTCCATGACGCTCTCCCACCACTTGGGCAACTGCAGACAACAGCGCCTGCAACGTAGCCGATGTGGTGTCTTCCGCCAGAGCCGCAGCGCTGCAATGCTGGTCGTTCACCGTCACCCGAATGCACGCCATGGCGTTGGCCTTGGTGCCTTCGCCCAGCGCAAACTCATCGTAAGCTTCGACGGCGATCGACAGATCGAACTGCCGCTCCAGGGCATCCGAAACCGCTTCGACCGCACCCAGTCCCTGCCCGGCCAGAGGCATGGCATTTTCCCGGCTACCCACGGAGATCTCGGCTTTCACCCCGGAGTCATCCCGGCGCAGGTCGTAAGATGACAAAGTCCAGCCTGCCGGTACATTCAGATAGCGTGACTCAAACAGGCGATGAATGGTTAGGGAATCAATCTCGCCACCATTGGTTTCGGCTTCACGCTGAACCACCTTGCTAAACTCAATCTGCAACCAGCGGGGCAGGCTGATGTCGTAGTCCCGTTCCAGCACGTAGGCCACACCACCCTTGCCAGACTGACTGTTGATGCGGACCACTTCCTCGTACCGGCGCCCCACATCGAACGGATCGATCGGCAAATAGGCCACGTTCCAGGTGTCATTCGACTGACGACGGGACAGGCACTTGCGAATGGCATCCTGATGGCTGCCGGAAAACGCGGTGAACACCAGCTCCCCGGCGTAGGGATGACGCGGATGCGTGGCAATCTCGGTACAGGCCTCGACCACTTCCGTGATTTCAGCCATACAGGCCAGATCCAGCTTGGGGTCAACGCCCTGGGAATACAGGTTCATGGCCATGGTGACCAGATCCATATTGCCCGTGCGCTCACCGTTCCCCATCAACGTGCCTTCCACACGGTCGGCACCGGCCATCACCGCCAGCTCTGCAGCTGCCACACCGCAACCACGATCGTTGTGGGTGTGCACGCTGATGCTCAGATATTCACGGCGCTGGATGTTATCGCAGATCCATTCGATCTGATCGGCGAACACGTTCGGCGTTGCCATCTCAACGGTAGCAGGCAGGTTAATAATGACAGGCTGCCCCAGATCCGGGCGCCACACCTCGGTGACCGCATCCACCACCTCGGCCGCAAAATCCAGCTCGGTACCGGTGAAACTCTCCGGCGAATACTGGAAGGTCCACTCGGTTTCCGGGTATTTGCCGGCGAACTCCTTCACCACACGGGCACCATTGACGGCGATATCGCGAATGCCCGCCCGATCCAGCCCGAACACCTGTTCCCGCTGAACCGTTGATGTGGAGTTGTAGACATGAACAATGGCTTGCTTTGCGCCTTTCAGTGCTTCATAAGTCCGCGCGATCAACTCCGGCCGGGCCTGAGTCAACACCTGAATCTTGACGTCATCCGGAATCCGGTTTTCATCGATCAACTTACGGCAGAAATCGAAGTCCGGCTGGCTGGCCGAGGGAAAGCCAATTTCAATCTCCTTGAAGCCCAGCTTCACCAGCAAATCGAACATGCGCTGCTTCTGCTGCACGTTCATGGGCTTGACCAGCGCCTGGTTGCCGTCTCGTAGATCAACTGCACACCACATCGGTGCCTTCTCAATGACCTTATCGGGCCACCGGCGGTCGGTTTTACCAATTGGTTTAAACGGTGCGTATTTACGATGATCAAAAGACATTTGAGTAAATCCTTGCATTAGCCAGGGCTGGATGGTGTCGATGTACCTAGCTTAACCTCACATCGTCAGAATTTGATTGCTATTTAGCGCCTTTAACTCTATTTTTTGACATATTATTTCAACCCAAATAAATACATAGCTATTTTATGTCAATCAAGTCTGAAACCCTGGTGAAAATCGACAAAACCGATCGCCGGATTCTGGAGCAGCTCCAGCAAAATGGTGCGCTTACCAATCAGGAACTGGCAGAAAAAATCGGCCTTTCCCCGTCGCCGTGCCTGAGGCGCGTCAGAGCACTGCAGGAAGCAGGCATTCTGCTGCGTACAGTAACCGTGCTGGACCATAAAAAACTCGGGCTGTCGCTCACAGCGATCATTCTGATCGGCATGGACAGGCACACACCGGAACGCTTCACAGCGTTTGAGGAACAGGTGTCCGAGTACCCCGAAGTTCAGGAGTGCTATCTGATCACCGGGCAGGATGCGGACTACATGCTGAAAGTCGTAGTGCCGGATATGGACCACTACCATCATTTCCTGTTGAACAGGATTACCCGCATCCCCGGCGTCAGCGGCGTCCATTCGAGCTTTGTATTACGACGGGTGATCGACAGTACCGCCCTGCCCCTGGGCTATCTTTCCTGACCAGCTATCGGCCCGATCAACCGGTTGAGAGATTCCATCCTTCCCGTCTGTACCTTGGCACAGTGCGTCCGTACAATATCGGCCACATGATATTCAGGCATGGGCCAACTACCCATTTCTGCCTGCCCACGAATCCAATAACTCTTGATTTGATCACACGGAAAACACCATGCGAGCAAGCCGTTATCTGATTGCAACCCAGAAAGAAACTCCGGCAGACGCCGAGGTTATCAGTCACCAGCTTATGCTGCGTGCCGGGATGATCCGCAAGCTTGCGGCCGGCTTGTACACATGGCTTCCCATGGGCCTGCGCACCCTCCGCAAGGTTGAGCGGATTGTTCGGGAAGAAATGGACAAGAGCGGTGCCCAGGAAGTCCTGATGCCAGCGGTTCAGCCGGCCGAGCTCTGGGAAGAATCCGGCCGCTGGGACCAGTACGGCGGTGAACTTCTGAGACTGAATGATCGCCACGGACGGGACTTCTGTTTTGGCCCGACCCACGAGGAAGTCATCACCGACCTGGTCCGCCATGAACTTAAAAGCTATAAGGAACTGCCGGCTAATTTTTACCAGATTCAAACCAAGTTCCGGGATGAGCGCCGCCCTCGCTTTGGCGTGATGCGGGCCCGGGAATTTGTGATGAAGGACGCCTATTCCTTCCACCTGAACGCAGAGTCTCTGGGCGAAACCTACGACGTCATGCACCGGACTTACTGCGCCATCTTCGACCGTCTGGGGCTCGATTATCGCCCGGTTCAGGCCGATTCCGGCGCCATTGGCGGCAGTGCGTCCCACGAGTTCCACGTACTGGCTTCCTCCGGCGAAGACGACATCGTGTTCAGCACCGAAAGCAGCTACGCCGCTAACATCGAAAAAGCAGAAGCGGTCGCACCGGCCGGCGAACGTGCCGCACCTTCTGAAGAACTCCAGGAAATCGCCACCCCGGACCAGCGCACCATCGAATCTGTCTCCCAATTCCTGGGTGTGGACACCACCCGCACCGTAAAAACGTTGCTGGTCAAAGGTGAAGAAGATGAGAACGGCCAGTCAGGTCTGGTGGCGCTTATCCTGCGTGGCGACCACACCCTCAACGAAATCAAGGCGGAAAAGCTGGAAGGCGTCGCGGAACCGCTGACCATGGCCACCGACGAGGAAATCGAGCAAGCCACCGGCTGCAAGCCGGGTTCCATTGGCCCCGTGAACCTGAACGTCCCGGTGATCGTCGACCGCAGTGCCGCTCACCTGGCGGACTTTGTGTGTGGTGCCAACAAAGAAGGCTACCACCTGACCGGCGTGAACTGGGATCGTGACGCAGACCTGGGACGCGTCGAGGACCTTCGCAACGTGGTTGAAGGCGATCCGAGCCCGGATGGTCAGGGCACCCTTGAAATCCGTCGCGGCATCGAAGTTGGGCACATTTTCAAACTGGGCGACAAGTACAGCCAGGCCATGAACGCCACCGTTCTCGATGAACACGGCAAGAGCATCGTGATGCAGATGGGCTGCTATGGCATCGGCGTTTCGCGGATTGTCGCCGCGTCCATCGAGCAGAATCATGACGACAAGGGCATTATCTGGCCGGACGCTATCGCACCGTTCGAGGTCGCGATTGTGACCCTGAATGCCCACAAGTCGCCGACCGTGGCCGAAGCCGGCGATAAGCTTTACGAGCAGCTGCGCCAGGCTGGTTTTGATGTATTGCTGGATGACCGGAACGAGCGCCCGGGTGTGAAGTTTGCCGATATGGAACTGATCGGTATTCCACACCGCTTTGTGGTTTCTGACCGGGGCTTGAGCGCCGGAACACTGGAATACAAAGGTCGCCGGGATACCGACAAGCAGGATGTGGCCATTGAAGACGCGCTGAGCTTCCTGATCAACCGCTCCCCGCGCAAAGGATTGTAAGTCAGACGATCCAGGCGGCCCGCCCGGGCCGCCTGGATTTATTCCCTCACCGCTTGGCTTACAACGCCGGGCTCCATTTCCAGCTTCACACCATACCTGGCTTTCACGGATTCCCGAATTTCCTTCGCCAGCGAAAGAATATCCGCTCCAGTGCCACCGGAGTGATTGATCAGCACCAGCGCTTGCCGGTTGTGTACGCCCACATGGCTGTTCCGAAACCCTTTCCAGCCACTCTGATCGATCAACCAGGCTGCCGCCAGCTTGACACCTTCAGGCTGGGGATAGCCGACCACCTCGGGAAACAGTGCCCTCAAGCGGTCGAACTCTGCGTTAGTAACCACGGGGTTTTTGAAGAAACTGCCGACGTTCGGCAAGGTCATAGGATCCGGTAACTTGCGGCGGCGAACGGCCATCACCGCCTCTACCACATCCATCACATCAATGTCCGAGGGAGCAAAATCACCGAGGTATTCCTGCAAATCCTTGTAACCGAGTTGCAGCGGTCTGTGGCGGGACAGGCGCAGACGGATATCCGTAATCACATACTGTCCGGGCTGCTCTTTGAAAAGGCTGTTACGGTAGGCAAACTGACACTCTTGGCCGGCCAGTTTCACCAACTCACCGGTGTGGCGGTCCAGTGCCGTCACAGATACCAGCGTATCGCACAACTCCACGCCATAGGCGCCAATATTCTGAACCGGGGCAGCGCCGGCCGTACCGGGGATCAACGCCAGGTTTTCAATTCCCCGGTACCCGGAACCAGCCGCATAGAGCACGGCGTCATGCCAGTTCTCGCCGGCGCCAAGTACCAGAGTTGCCTCACCGTCCGAGACATCTTCCCAGTACCTCGCACGGATACAGATGCGAATCACCAGCCCATCAAAGTCCCCATCGAACACCAGGTTGCTTCCACCGCCAAGAATCAGTGTCCGATACTGATTGGCGTCCGCCCATGCCAGTGCCGCCCGGAGGCTCTCGTTATCCGTCACCTCCACGTAGTATCGGGCGACAGACGCCACCCGGAGGGTATTGAGATCCTTCAGTTCAACCCACTCGCGGGGCTCCATCACAGCATTCAACTCAGGCGCTCCCGGATATCGGCCAACAGCCCTTCGCCGGCCTCGTGGATCAGGTCCAGAACCAGTTCGAAACCGTCCTCTCCGCCGTAGTAGGGATCGGGGACCTCGCGATGGGCCGACTGGCCGTAATCAAGGAACAGCTCGGGGCGGGTTCCACCGCAGCGATGCCAGGCCTCGGTAACATCCGTCAGATTCTGGCGATCCATCACCAGCACATGATCGAAACGGACGAGATCGTCACTGACGAACTGCCGGGCACGCAAATGACCAATATCGATACCCCGCTTTCGGGCCGCCTGAATAGCGCGGGCGTCCGGTGATTTGCCAACGTGCCAGCTGCCCGTGCCACAGGAATCCACCTCTACCCGATCGCTCAGTCCTGACTGGTCAACCAGGGATTGAAAAACGCCTTCCGCGCTGGGAGAGCGGCAAATATTACCTAGACACACAAACAGCACACGAACCTTGTCGGTCATTACTCCACCTTTCCCTGCATCCATTCACGAAGCCGTTCCAGGTCCGCCTCGGTATCCACACCTGCCGGTGGCGTTTCCGCCGCCACATCGACATGAATTCGGGCACCGTTGTACAGCGCTCTTAGCTGCTCCAGTGCCTCAACCCGCTCCAGAGGCGCCGGCGGCCAGCTGACAAATTGCTCCAGAACACGGGCCCGATACCCGTAAATACCAATGTGTCGGAAATACCCCACGGTTTCGGGCAAGGACACATCCGGATTTACCAGAGGGTTACCGCCCTGCCAGTGATCCCGGGCCCAGGGAATCGGTGCCCGGCTGAAATAATGGGCCATGCCCTCATGGTCGAACACCACCTTGACCACATTGGCATTAAAGACCTGGCCGGCATCGTGGAGCCTCTCGCACAGGGTTGATATCTCGGCATCCGGATGGAGCTCGAGATTGTCCGCCACCTGATTAATCAGCGCCGGGGGGATAAGAGGCTCATCGCCCTGCACATTGACGACCCGGTGCTCCGGCTCAAATTCCAACAACCGGGCTACCTCCTCCAAACGATCCGTACCGCTGGCGTGCTCGGGTGAGGTCATCACCACATCGGCCCCGAACGCCTCACAGGCAGAACGAATGCGTTCATCATCCGTGGCAATCACCACTCGCTCCGCACGGCTTTCCTGTGCACGCTCGAAGACGTGCTGGACCATAGGCTTACCTGCGATATCCGCCAGCGGTTTACCGGGCAGTCGAGAGGATGCGTAGCGGGCGGGAATAACAACCGTAAATGACATGAGATTGGTATCCTGGTTCGGTGTTTCAGCGCTTATCGAGACGTTCATCCGTGCTCAGCGTTCGGGCCTCCCCGGCAAGCATCACCGGGATCCCCTCGCGGATCGGAAACGCCATAGCGTCCTGATAACAGATGAGTTCAGTCCGCGCGTCATTCAGTTTCAGATCGCCCTTGCAAACGGGGCAGGACAACATAGCCAACAATCTCTTATCCATAATGACTCTTTTATCCACGTGATAGGCACGAATGCCCGAGACTATCCATTCAATGTCTGAGCGCTTTCGCGAATTCTTTCCAGCACTGATCTTGTGAAATCCTCTGACACCCTCGCTCTGACCGAAAATACCCAGGCGTTTTCAGGAGCGAATCCCTGGCACTTCACGGCATCCTTGGCGGTCATTACCACCCACTGCCCCGGTTCAGACTTCAGGTCGGCAGGTTCGAAGCGGTGATGGTCGGGAAAGGGGGACTCCTGCACTTTCGCGCCAAGTCCCTTCAGTGTATCGAAAAAACGATCAGGGTTGCCTATGCCCGCCACCGCTTTGACCGAACGCCCGCTCAAATCACTCAGCGGGCGCGATTCACCGGATTTCAGGTTTACCAGAGAGGAAGGCTCCAGATCCATGACATGGATTTCAGGGTGCTTGATGTCATGAAACGAGTCGAGCTTCTCGCCTGCGTCAAATGGTCCGCCGTTGACCACCATGAAGTCCACAGAGGACAACCGTGAAACCGACTCCCGCAGTGGCCCGACAGGGATAATGCCCCCATTACCAATCCCGCGGGCTCCATCGAAAACCGCCAGTTCGACATCTCTGGGCAACTGATAATGCTGCAGGCCATCGTCACAGACGAGAATGTCCCCCAGATCCTGCTCTAAAGCCCAGGCCGCTGCCCGACGACGCTGCGGGTCCACAACGACGGGAACGCCAGTCGCCTGGACCAGCATGACAGGCTCGTCGCCAACCACCTTGGGGTCGGATTCGCCTGACACAAGCTGAGGGTAGTGAGAGGATTTGCCACCGTAGCCCCGGCTCAGAACAACCGGACGCCAGCCTGCATTTCGCAATTCAGTGACCAGCCAGGCGGTTAGGGGCGATTTACCGGTGCCGCCAGCTGTAATGTTACCCACAACAACCACAGGAACGAGCAGCGCATCGTCTTTAACCTCCCAGGCCTTTTTACGCCGGGAGTTGGACACCGCCTGAAACAGCCAGGCGAAGGGTGCCAGAAACCAGAGAGGGCGCCCTTCT
Organism: Marinobacter suaedae; assembly: GCF_030519635.1. Taxonomy (NCBI): domain Bacteria; kingdom Pseudomonadati; phylum Pseudomonadota; class Gammaproteobacteria; order Pseudomonadales; family Marinobacteraceae; genus Marinobacter; species Marinobacter suaedae. The sequence goes on from NZ_JAUMIS010000002.1 coordinate 722,667, forward strand.
CCATACCAGAGCCGATCAACCAGGGAGCTCATGCCTGCTCGCTGAATTGCATCTGATGCAACTGAGCGTAGGCACCGCCTGCAGCAAGTAGTTCGTCGTGGCACCCGGACTCGATGATGCGCCCGTTATCCATCACCAGAATACGATCGGCCTTCTCGATGGTTGAAAGCCGGTGGGCGATCACGAGAGTTGTCCGCCCCTGCATGACGGTCTCCAACGCTTCCTGGATATGGCGCTCGGATTCGGTATCCAATGCTGAGGTGGCCTCGTCCAGAATCAGAATCGGCGCATCCTTGAGCAAAGCCCGAGCAATGGCCAAGCGCTGTCGCTGGCCACCGGAGAGCATTACACCGTTATCACCAATCATGGTGTCCAGGCCCTCCGGCATACGTTCAATAAATTCCAGAGCGTGGGCCTTCCGGGCGGCTTCCCGGATTTCTTCACGTGTGCAGTCTCTCAGTGCACCGTAGGCAATATTGGCTGCAATGCTGTCATTGAACAGCACCACGTTCTGGGTCACCAGGGCGATCTGGGCACGAAGCGCTTTCAGCGAATAATCGCGCAACGCATGATCATCAATGACAATCTCTCCCCCCGTGTACTCATAAAAACGCGGCAGAAGGCTCACCAGTGTCGACTTCCCGCTACCGGATTTGCCAACCAGCGCTACACTCTGGCCTTCCGGTATCTCTATTGAAATACCTTCCAGTACATTATCGAGCTGATTCCGGTAGCGAAACGCAACATCCTCGAATCGGATATTTCCCTTGACCCGCTCAGGCGCATAGGTGCCGGGGTCATCCTCCGGTATCTCATCGATGGTTTCGAACACATCGTAAGCGGCTGCCACACCCTTCTGGATCTTGGCGTGCACCGAAGTAACCTGCCGGATCGGCTTGGCCATGGTCGCAGCGGCCGTAATAAAGGCCACCAGCTGGCCCGTTGTCATGCCATCACGAATATCCGGTGCCAACATCGTCCATACCAGGGCGGCGATGGCGATCGCCACCAGCACCTGAATCACCGGTACGCTGATCGCCTGGGTGGAGGCCATTTTGAGGCTTTGCTTCAAGTTGCGATCGTTCACTTCGGCAAAGCGTTGCCGCTCATAATCCTCACCGCCAAAGGTTCGAACCACCCGGTAACCGGTAATAGATTCGGATGCCACATGGGTAATGTCACCCATGGACCCCTGTATCCGCTTGCTGATCCGACGGAACCGCTTACTGGCGTAGCTGACCACGGCGCCGATCAGCGGCCCAACCGCCAGGAAAATCAGGGTCAGCTTCCAGTTGGTGTAGAGCATGAATCCCAGCAGGCCGACCACCGTCAATCCTTCCCGAAGGGTAATGGTCACTGCACTGGTCGTCGCTTCAGCCACTTGCTCAACGTTAAAGGTCAGTTTCGAAACAAGCCGCCCCGAGGCGTTGTCGTCAAAATAACGTGAAGGAAGGGTGAGCAGACGATGAAACACATCCGTACGCAGGGCATTAATGACATGCCGCCCCACGTAGTTGATGAAGTACTGGCTCATGAAGGTGCCGACACCACGAAGGGCAAAAACCCCCACGATAATGGTCGTTAGCAGCAGGCGGTTGCCTTCGGTCGGATTCTCGATGGCCTTGATGACGTATTCCATTGCCGCGGCCATGCCGGTAGACGCACCGGCATAGATGACGTTGCCTATAATGGCCAGCGTGAACGCCAGCCAGAATGGCTTTACGTAGGCCAGCAGGCGTTTATAGGTTTCCCAGCTGCCGGGCGATGCCTCCTGGCCCGCAGAGGGAAGAGGATCGCTGCTGCTCACTGAGTTTCAGTCTCCCGCTCGGTCGTGATGCTGAGTTTAGCAAACCCAAGGCGGCCGGCAACGTCCATGGCCCGGACGACGAACTCGTGGGCGGTACGCGCGTCGGCCGTAATGATGTACGGCAGTGAGCTGTCGCCACCGGACAGCTCCTTGACTCCACGTTCCAGGGTTTCACGGCGATTGTTCACCAGTGACCGGCCATTGAGTATGTACTGGCCTTCGGCATTGATGACGACATCGATCTGCTCGACTTCATCGGGCGAAACCGGTTCGCCACTGGCTTCGGGCAATTCCACCTGGAGATGACTCTCCCGGGTGAAGGTGGTCGAAACCATAAAAAAGATCAGCAGCAGGAACACCACGTCAATCAAGGGCGTGAGATCGACACCAACTTCCTGACTTCTCTGGCGCTTGAACTTCACGGCGTTCAGGCTCCTTCCACGTCGATTTCACGGTCTCCGTGAACCACCTCGACCAGTTTGATGGCCTCCTGTTCCATACCCACCACGAGTTCGTCAACGCGACGGAGGAAGTATCGATGGGCAATCAGAGCGGGGATGGCGACGCTCAGGCCAGCCGCAGTGGTGATCAGTGCCTCGGAGATACCGCCAGCGAGGTTGCCGGCATTACCGACACCTGACAGCTGGATTTCGGCAAACACCTTGATCATGCCAATGACCGTACCCAGCAGGCCCAGCAATGGTGTGACAGTGGCTACGGTACCGAGCGGGTTGAGGAAACGTTCGAGATCATGGATAACCTGACTGGCCTCGTGTTCGATGCTTTCCTTCATGATCTCCCGACCATGTTTGGCGTTCAGCAGGCCACCGGCCAGAATGCGGCCCATGGGAGACGATGCCTGCAATGCCTTGAGCTTCCGGCCATTCAGCTCTTTTTTCTTGATCCAGCGCCAGAGTTCATTCACCGATTGGTTGGGGGCTACTCTGGAAGGACGCAGAGTCCAGAACCGCTCCAGGATAATCGCAAGGGCAAGAATGGAACAGGCAACAATGGGCACCATCAAAATGCCACCGGCTTTCAACAGCTCAAACACGCTCGGTCTCCCTGATTAATGACAAGCGGCGCTACTTTAGCATAGCTGCCGCGAGAGGCCACACCCGGAATGTCACGGTAGTTTGCAGGCCTCCCGGGTTTGCCCTTCGGCGCCAATCCAGAATGGCGTGTCGTGCCACGTTTCAAGAACATTCACCCTGCCTTTGTCCGCTGACATCGTCAGCGCTCCGCTACACGCTGTGCTGAAGGGCACGGCACCAAACTCCCGATACCGGCGGGTGACAGACGGGTGAGGATGACCGAAACGGTGTCGATACCCTGCCGAGAAAACCACCACATTGGGCCGGATATAAGCCACCCAGGCTCGGGAGGAGGACGTTTTACTGCCATGGTGGGGAGCAATCATCACCCGATAGACGGAGTTTTGCCAGGTGCCCGCCGAATGCGCCAGGTATTCTAGCTCCGTTTCCCGGCTGATATCCCCGGGCAAAACCCATTCAACACCGAGCTGAACACTTCGAACACGCAGAACGCAGGACGCATCGTTACCCTCGCTGCCTACCGATGACTGCCAGAAATCCACCTTGAGTTCGCCAACATTGGTCTGAACCTGCCGGCAGGGAGCCACCGCGACGCCAGACGCCATCCGTTGCCGGGCCTCCCCGGGCTCGCCACTCACCACCGAATCAATTTCAAACGTGTCTGACAGCCTGGTCAGACCGCCCGCATGATCGGTATCCGCATGACTAACCACCAGTTGATTGATGCGGCTTACCCCCAAGGCTCGCAAGTTGGGTTCGATCACGGACTCTACCGCTGAGAACACGCCGGGCAACTCGGGTCCGGTATCGTAAAGCAGAACATCGCGCTGGTGACGAACCAGGACCGACAACCCCTGCCCCACATCCCAAACCCTGACCTCTGGCTCTGACACAAACACATTCCCCGTCGAAGGATCGGCACGAAACAGCCAGACACCCGCAAGTAGACCAGCCGCCAGACGCATTGAGGCCGAGGGAACCCACAAGGCGACCAACACCATAACAGCGAACAGAGTCACTGCCAGGGCACCGCGAAATGTCGCGGGAAAAGGAAAGGCGGAGACAAACCCTAACCAATCCCAGAAAACATCCAGCGCAAGGTCCAGAACCGGCACGAAGAGCAGGCCCAAAGCTGGAAAAATGGCCGTCAACACCCCTGCGGCCATTAATAACGGCATTACCACAAAGGAGACCCAGGGAATGGCCACAAGATTTGCCAGGGCTCCGGCCAGCGGCTGGCTTTGCCCCATCAACAGCAAGACCGGCCAAAGTCCGGCAAAAACGCCACATTGAGCCATCAACAAGGTCCGAAACCACCCTGGCTGCCTTAACCGGCCGGCGAACACCCATACCAGAACGGCCACAGCGGTAAAGGACAGCCAGAATCCCTGATCCAGCGGTGCGAAGGGATCAAGAAAAATAACAGCTCCCAGCGCGTAAACCAGAGGGCGCCAGGCACCCCCGGTTCGAGCCACCAGGAGACTCCAGCCGACCACCAGCGCCATAATCAACGCCCGTTGGGTGGGCACCGTGAAACCGGCCAGCAGTGCATAACACAGGCAGCTGATGGCCATGATGGCGAAAACCCAATGGCGTCGGGCTGTCTCATCCAACCAGGACACCGGCACACGCCGGACGATCCCCCCCGCTACCAGGGTCGCGCCCAGCGCAACCAGCCCCAGATGCAATCCGGAAATGGCAACCAGATGAATCGTTCCGGTTGACTGCAGAAGCGCCCACTGTTCCGGTTCAAGCTCACCGCGGTATCCTACGAGTAGTGAAGCCACCATAGATGCGTTGCGAGCCTGAGCGAACTCCGCCTGAACCCAACGGGCCATCTGTCCATGAAGATTTGCGTACTGACAACGCAGGCCGCATGGGACCTCCAGATCCACCTGAAGAGCCCGAACGCTGCCGGTTGCACGATACCCGTTCCGGTACAGCCAGTTTTCGTATCGGAATCCCTCCGGATTCAATGAGCCGTGGGGGCGCTTGAGAACCACCGTAAGGTGCAACCGATGGTCGGGCATCCACCGGTCGTCAGCGTTATACCAGGCGAGCCTTAATGTTTTTGGCAAGACCCGATTACTGGCAATGTCGCCCGCTTGATGCCACTGAGTTACGCAGAAACTGAATTTGAGGCTTTGAAAACTTCCAGGCGAGGGTACGTCGCACACATACCCGGACACCGATACAGGAACCCCTTCCATGTCGGTCGGCAATCGTTCCTCAAGGCGCACCTCGGCATGCCAGAGGGCCCAGCCGATACCCGCACACCCCCCAATAAGGGCAAAGGCAACGTGACGAACAAAACGGGAGCCGGATCGGACTACAATGCAAAATGCTGTGATAAAGATCGCCAAGACAAAGGCGAGAGGTGGTAACTCAGACTGCCAATACAGTATGATTGCGCCACAAGAAAAGGCGATAACGCCAAGGACCGCAGAATAGCGTTCCGTCCCGGCCTGACCGCGACGACAAGAATTCCCGGACACTCCATGTCCTCCCGAATAAATCATGCACCGGCCGCATCCTTGCCGCCGTATAACGATCTTTAAGACACGCAGAGCTTCCGATGCCAAAGAAGTTCATGAAACGATATCTGCCAACACCTGAAAAGGTTAAGGCCATGAAGTCCCTGCACTTTCTGGGCGATATCCTGCATGAACCCAACCTCTGGCACATCAATCGTCACAGTGTTGCCAGGGCCTTTCTCGTCGGTATCTGGTTCTGCTTTATTCCGATGCCCTTCCAGATGGTGGCCGCGGCCTTCTTCGCCATCTGGTTCAACGCCAACCTGCCCTTGTCGGTGATGCTGGTATGGATCAGCAATCCAGTCACCATGCCACCCATGTTCTACTTCAACTACAAGGTGGGCGCCTGGATTCTGGACCGTCCGGTACTGAACTTTGAATTTCAGCTCACCTGGCAGTGGATCAGCGAACGCTTGCTCGACATCGGGATTCCTCTGTACCTTGGCTCCCTCATTATCGCAACGGTATCCGCCTGCGTTGCCTATCTGAGCATCCAGTACCTGTGGCGTCGCAAGGTACGCTCCAGCTGGCGACTCAGACAGCTGGGCCGGGTAAAGCGGACGCGACCCGCCGATCAGATTTCCTGAACAAGCCGGCCCTGCTCCAACCGCAGCACCCGACCAAGACTCCGGGCCATGGCCATGTCATGGGTTACCATGACGAATGAGATGGCTAGCTGGTCCCGCAGGGATTCAATCAACTCCCTTACACCCTCGGCCGTCTGCTCATCGAGGTTGCCCGTTGGCTCATCCATCAGCACGCAATCCGGCTCATTCACCAGCGCCCGCGCAATCGCAACTCGCTGACGCTCCCCACCGGATAACTCACCCGGTTTATGAGTCAGACGCTCTGCCAGACCAACCCGCTCCAGCAACACCTCCGCCTTCTCACGGGATGCGCGAACAGACATCCCCCCCAAAGCACAGGGCATCATGACATTCTCGACGGCAGTGAATTCAGGCAACAAATGATGAAACTGGTAGACAAAGCCCAGGTGGCCGTTCCGGAAACGCGCCCGACCTGCCTCGGACATCCCATGGATATCCTGGCCACAAATAAAGATGTGGCCAGAGGAAGGCCGATCAAGACCGCCCAGCAGATTCAGCAGCGTGGTCTTCCCCGCACCGCTGCTGCCGACTATTGCCACCGTTTCGCCCTTGGCAACCTGCAGGGAAATATCGGAAAAGATTGTCAAAGACGCCGGCCCTTCCTTGTAGGTTCGGGTCACCTGCCGGCAATCAATCACGCTGGATGCACTTTCCATTACTGCCTCAACCTCATTCATAACGAAGCGCCTCTGCCGGATCGACCCTGGATGCACGCCAGGCCGGGTAGATTGTCGCAAGCAAACTCATGACCAGCCCGGAACCGCTGATAATCAACACATCTTTCCACTGAAGCTGCGATGGCAGATAACTGATGAAATAGACATCCGCGCTCAGGAACTGATGCCCCAGCACCCCTTCCAGCCAGGAGATAAAGTCACTGATATTCAGGGCGCCGAGCACACCCAGGGCGGTACCAACCAGCGTACCGAAAATCCCGATCACCGCACCCTGAACAATAAAAATCCGCATGATACGGCCCGGCGTGGCGCCCATGGTTCGCAAAATGGCGATGTCGGCCGTTTTATCGGTTACCACCATCACCAGGGTGGAAACGATGTTGAAGGCCGCCACCGCAACAATGAACATCAGCAGCAACCCGATCATGGTTTTTTCCATACGAATCGCCTGGAACAGATTGCCGTGGGTACGCGTCCAGTCAGAAATGTAGTAACGGCCATTCAGCATGCGTGCTGTTTGCTCGACGACTTTAGGTGCCGCAAAGAGGTCGTCCACCAACAGCCGAACGCCCATGGCTTTGCCCCCGGTACGCATCAACTTGGCAGCATCGTCCATGTGAACCAGCGTGTAATTACCGTCCAGTTCTGCCCCCACACTGAAGATACCTTTCACCGTAAACCGCTTGAGCCTCGGCAATACACCTGCCGGTGTGACGGATGCCTCGGGCAGCACAACTGTGACCCTATCACCGATCTTCAGGCGAAGGCTTGCAGCCATCAGCCGACCAATGATGATACCGAACTCACCGGATTTGAGATCGTCCAGACTGCCTTCGATCATGTGGTTCTCAATAATCGAGACCGAAGCCTCCTCACTGGGCAACACCCCATTGAGCAGAACACCGCGAACATTGCCACCACCAGTCACCATGCCTTGCCCCTTGATAAACGGAGCGGCCGCCAACACCCGGGGATGGGCCTGCACTTCCTGATCAATCGCCTCCCAGTTATCCAGCGGACCAGCGCCCTCAATCACTGCGTGGGGCACCATCCCCAGAATGCGCTGCTTGAGTTCCCGATCGAAGCCATTCATGACGGAAAGCACAATGATCAGTACGGCCACCCCCAGAGTCAGGCCAATCATGGAGGTAAGTGAAATAAAGGAAATAAAGTGGTTACGACGCTTGGCGGCGGTATACCGCAAGCCGATATAGAACGATAAGGGTCTGAACATGGAGAGGCGCCCGCGCTACCTTCAGATCTGTCGTGGCTGTTATTCCCCCGCCGTCTTCAGGCAGCGTGGGAAACTGATAAACTTTACTTTGACAATAAAAACTCAACACCGGAGTCAGGGTGCCGTCCAGCAGCCCTCCCCCGCACCGGAGGAAAGCGCCCCTGAACGCAGGGACTTTTACCGGACTGATGATCAAATCGGACTGGAAATCCGAAAGTTCTCGCCGCCTTGACCAGGACGTTCGCACACACCCTAACGCACTCGCTGAGCGGGACAGGTTCCTGGCCGGGCTGCTCAAATCATTGAACGGTAAGCTGGATACGCTCGGGCGCATTATGGCCTTTGTGCAAAATCCGTTGCAACCGGAAGACTGGCAGGACGTGACCCGGAGCGAAGGTGGCCTGGTTTTCTCCACCGCAACCCCGGTAGGGAAAACCGGCGACTGGCTGGCGCTTCAGATGACGCTTTCCCCGGACCGGTAGCAACCCCGGACGATTGCCGAAGTCATTGGAACGGCGCCTGATCACGCCGGTGGTACCCCGGTGCATGCTCAATTTCACCAAATTACAGACGGTGACCGACAGCGGATTGCAAGACAGGTCCTGCGCTGGCAAATTCGTCAGAGACAAAATAATTAAACTTCGTAAAGCTGGTGACTTTTGCCCGCCGTTTTAAGATATTAGGTCTTTTCCATATCTGCCGAGCCAGGCCGTCGGCAGTACCCTGCATTAATGGAGAGTATTCATGAAGAAAAACAAGACTCTGCTGAGTTCCATAGCCATGGCAGCAATACTTGCACTGGCCCCCGCTGGTAGTGCAGTGGCTGAACAGATCGCGGTCCCCGTTGGCTCGCAGGCTGACCGCTCCGGAACCAGTACCCCATCAACCGGAATGACCAAAGAGTCGGTCCGGGCAAAGTGGGGATCTCCGCAGGACATCCAGGGCCCGGTTGGCGAACCACCTATCAGTCAGTGGCATTATCAGGGCTTTATCGTCTATTTCGAGCACGACCGCGTACTTCATTCTGTACTGAAACCCAACCGCTGATGGCCAACTGCACCAGATCCTCGACGATCTGTGGGGCAACGACCTGTGATCTATGAGCGCAATATTGGGCAGAATGGCGGCAAATAAAACAGATAAGGTGGCTGTACAGTGACTTTCAGACGCACACTTCCAGCCGAGTGGGCTCCGCAGAGTGCGGTCATGCTCACCTGGCCCCACTCAGGAACCGACTGGGCGGACGACCTGCCGGATGTTGAGCCAGTGTTTCGAGCAATTGCCAAAGCCATACTTCGCTTCGAACACCTGGTGATCAGTTGTGAAGACGAACGCCAGCTACAAACAGAAACCGGGGCACTGACCGATTTCGCCACCAAGCATGGGCTTCCGGGGCGAGTCGTCAGCGTGACCGCACCAGCCAACGATACCTGGGCTCGCGACCACGGTCCGCTCACTGTGACGGCAGGCACCGAAGCCCGTTTACTGGATTTTGGCTTTAACGCCTGGGGCGGGAAGTTCGAGTGCCAACAGGACAACGAACTGAACCGCCGGCTAAGCGACGCCGGAGCCTTTGGATCCACACTTCTTGAGTCTATCGACTTCATACTGGAAGGGGGCTCTATCGAATCCGATGGACAAGGCACCCTTCTGACCACGAGCGAATGTCTGTTGACCCCAACTCGCAACCCGGCCAGCGATCGTTCCGATATCGAACGCCTCCTGGGTGAAACCCTCGGCGCAGAACGACTGCTCTGGTTGAACCACGGGTACCTCGCCGGTGACGACACCGACAGTCATATCGATACCCTGGCCCGCTTCTGCGCCTCTGATCACATCTGCTATGTCGCCTGTCCAGACGTGGCCGATGAGCACTACAGCGCCCTTGCTGCCATGGAGGAGGAGCTCCAGGAGTTCCGCCAAAGCAACGGTCAACCCTACAGGCTCACCCCCCTGCCCTGGCCGGAACCGATTTACGATGACGATGGCGAGAGGCTTCCCGCCACCTACGCCAACTTCCTGATCATCAACGGCGCGGTGCTTCTGCCCACCTACGGCGTATCGCAGGACGAAGAAGCCATCAACGTTATGGCCAGCATTTTCCCGGATCGGGAAATAATCCCAATTGATTGCCTCCCCCTGATTCGCCAGCACGGGAGCCTGCACTGCATCACCATGCAACTGCCCGCCGGAGTCGTCCAGCCATGAGCACCAGCACATTGAATCTGGCCGCGATCCAGCAGACCTGCAACAACGACAAAGACGCCAGCCTGACCAAGAGCGAATCACTGGTCAGACACGCGGTGGCCGATGGTGCGCAGCTGGTGGTGTTGCAGGAACTCCACGCCACCTCGTATTTCTGCCAGACCGAAGACACCGAGATTTTCGAGCTGGCCGAACCGATTCCCGGCCCCACCAGTGAACGCCTTTCCAATCTGGCAAAGGAATTGGGCATCGTGCTGGTGGGGTCCATTTTCGAGCGGCGCATGAATGGCGTCTATCACAATACCGCCGTAGTGTTTGAGAAAAATGGGTCGATCGCTGGCCTCTACCGGAAGATGCACATTCCGGACGATCCCGGCTTCTATGAAAAGTTCTACTTTACTCCGGGCGACGCGGAGTTTAACGATGGCCGCAGCGGCTTTACCCCCATCCAGACATCCGTCGGCAAGCTTGGTGTACTCGTGTGCTGGGATCAGTGGTATCCGGAGGCAGCCAGGCTGATGGCACTGGCTGGTGCGGAGATCCTGATCTACCCCACGGCTATTGGCTGGGACACGAACGATTCCCCGGAGGAACAGGCCCGTCAGCTTGACGCCTGGATCACCGTCCAGCGTGGACATGCGGTGGCCAACAACCTGCCGGTTGTCGCCCCCAATCGCGTCGGTCTCGAGTCCGACCCGTCCGGACACAGTCAAGGCATCCGATTCTGGGGCAACAGTTTTATCTGCGGCCCCCAGGGCGAGTTCCTGGCTCGAGCCGACGACTCCAACGAAGGCGTGATTAAGGCCAGCCTCGACCGCTCCCGAACCGAATCGGTACGCCGGATATGGCCGTACCTGAGGGACCGGCGGATCGACGCCTACCAAGATCTATTGAAACGAGTGAGGGATTAACCCAAGCATGAAGAAACTGGTCGATTCCGTTGTCAGCGAACTGAACCAGATCCTTCTCGGCAAGGAACAGCAGGTGAGACTCTCCCTCTGCTGCCTTCTGGCAAAAGGTCACCTGCTGATCGAAGATATCCCGGGCATGGGCAAGACGACACTGTCCCACGCGCTCGCCAGAATCATGGGCCTGAGTTACCAGCGCATCCAGTTTACCAACGACCTGCTGCCGGCGGACGTGCTTGGCTACTCCATGTACGACAAGGAGGCCGGCAGTCTGGTCTTTCATCCGGGCCCCATTTTTGCGCAAGTAGTCCTGGCCGACGAAATCAACCGTGCCTCCCCCCGAACCCAGAGCGCACTCCTGGAAGCCATGGAGGAACGGCAAGTCTCCATCGAAGGCGAGACACGCCCACTGCCACACCCCTTTTTCGTCATCGCCACTCAGAATCCCATTGAGCAAGGGGGAACCTACCCCCTGCCCGAATCTCAACTTGACCGCTTCCTGATGAAAATCCGCTTGGGCTATCCCGATCCGCAAGCCGAACGGGAACTGCTCGAAGGCGACGACCGGCGCGCGATGACCGAAAAGCTGTCATCTACGCTGCCAGAGCAGCAATTGTCAGCGCTCCAGGAAGCCGCAAGCCGGGTGACCGCAAGCCCTGCCCTGCTGGATTATATCCAGCGACTGCTGGAACAAAGCCGCCGCATGCCCGGCTTACTCTACGGGTTGTCTCCACGGGCCGGCCTTGGCCTGCTCAGAGCCGGAAAGGCCTGGGCAATGATGAACGGCCGCCATCACGTCCTGCCCGATGACATCCAGGCCGTATTTCCAGCCGTAGCGGAGCACCGCCTTGAACAGGGCCAGTCCGGTAAAGGCGCGGAGCGGGTTCGGCAACTACTGGGCTCCGTATCCGTGCTTGAGTAAATAGCAAACTTTAATAGTAAGAATTGGCCAAAACGAATGGCAGAACCCGGCTTTCATGTTAGCCTGCCACCCTTTATTCCCCGGCTGGAACCGGCGGCAGGCTCCAGCATGAAAGCATGTGTAAGGAAGAGAACTCGATGAGCGACACCAAACATTCCCGACTGATTATTCTTGGCTCCGGTCCCGCGGGCTACACCGCAGCCGTCTACGCAGCGCGGGCGAACCTGACCCCCACCCTGATCACGGGCATTGAAGTCGGCGGTCAGCTCACCACCACCACCGACGTTGATAACTGGCCCGGCGATAACGATGGCGTTCAGGGACCGGAACTGATGCAGCGGATGCTGAAGCATGCGGAACGGTTCGAAACCAACATCGTTTACGATTACATTAACGAGGCCGACGTCCAGAGCCGTCCCTTTCGCCTCAAGGGCGACAGTGGCGAATACACCTGCGATGCACTGATCATCGCGACCGGCGCATCGGCCATGTACCTCGGTCTGGACTCAGAAGAGAAATTCAAGGGTCAGGGCGTTTCAGCCTGCGCAACCTGTGACGGCTTCTTCTATCGCAAGAAGAAAGTCGCGGTCATTGGCGGTGGGAATACAGCCGTAGAGGAAGCCCTTTACCTGTCCAACATCGCCGCGGAAGTGACTCTGGTTCACCGCCGGGATAGCCTGCGCGCGGAAAAGATCCTGCAGAAGAAGCTGTTTGAAAAAGCCGAGAACGGCAACGTGAATATCGTCTGGGATCACACTCTGGACGAGGTGCTTGGCGACGACACCGGAGTGACCGGCATGCGCATCAAAAGCACCAAAGATGGCACCACTCAAGACCTGGATCTGGCGGGCGTGTTCATCGCCATTGGCCACAAGCCGAACACTGGTCTGTTTGAGGGGCAGCTTGAGATGAAGAATGGTTACATTCAGATTCAGTCAGGCCTTCAGGGCATGGCGACCCAGGCAAGCGTCCCTGGCGTTTTTGCTGCGGGCGATGTTGCCGACCAGGTGTATCGCCAGGCCGTGACCTCCGCCGGCTTCGGTTGTATGGCAGCATTGGATGCAGAGAAATTCCTGGACGAACAGGAGTAAACTAAGCTCGAACCGGCCAACTATCCGTCCGTTGCACGAATTCAGCAGGCTGCCTTATAGCTCGAACCTCATGAACAGGTAGCCTGCTGCTTTCCTTTGCAGAGGAAGACGTATTACGATCACAACAAATCACTCAAGCAATGAAACAGGATGACATCTCTACCCTGGCTTGATCCTGACCAGCTCTGGTTCCCCCCCGCAGAGGAAGCGTTGGGCGATCCCGACGGGCTTCTGGCCCTCGGCGGCGACCTATCTACCGAACGAATTCTGCTTGCCTATAAAAACGGCATTTTCCCCTGGTACAGCGACGACCAACCCATTTTATGGTGGTCTCCCGACCCCCGCTGCGTCCTGATTCCCGGGGACATTCATATTTCCCGAAGTCTTCGCAGAACCCTGAATCGAGGCTATTTCCGAATAACCAGCAACAAAGCGTTCGGCAGAATCATTCGCCTTTGCGCAACAACCCGGGCAGAAGGTACCTGGATTACCGAAGACATGGTTGCGAGTTATTCCGAACTACACCGCCAGGGCTTTGCCCACTCGATCGAAGCCTGGAATCCTAACGGAGAACTGGCCGGAGGCATGTACGGGCTTGCTATTGGTCAGTGCTTTTTCGGGGAATCCATGTTCTCTTTGGAAACAAATGCCTCCAAGGTTCTGATGGTTCACCTGGCCAATCAACTGAAAGCCTGGAATTACCGGCTGATGGACTGCCAGGTTGAAAGCCGCCACCTGCTCACCATGGGGGCTCGTAGCATTCCGCGCAGCGAATTTTTATCTATACTCCGGGATTGTGTAGACCAACATCCCAGCCAGGCGGACTGGGAGCTACGCTGGCAGTGGCCCGGGCCGGAGGTGTGAATGAGCAATCTGAGAACGCTGGTATTCTTTGCCACGCCCCCCCACGACTGCAGCTACTTGCCAGACCGCGAAGCAACCACCATGTTTGTCGACCCCCGCGCCCGGGTCGACAAAAAGCTTTACAGCCAACTGACGTCGCTTGGTTTTCGTCGCAGCGGTTCTCACTACTACCGCCCTCATTGCGATCAGTGCAATGCCTGCGTACCGGTACGCCTGAGGGTGAAGGATTTTTTTGCGGACCGTAGCCAGAAACGCATACTGAAAAAGAACCGGGATCTGCAATGCGCGCTGGTCCCGGCGGCGTTTAACGAGCAGTACTACTCACTGTACGCGGATTACATTCGCCAACGTCACAGCGACGGCGATATGTATCCCCCGTCCCGGGAGCAGTTCACTTCATTTCTCGTCGACGGTGCCACAGACTCATGGTTTCTGGAAATTCGCCTGAACAAAGAATTAGCCGCACTGGCAGCCATTGATGTGCTTGATGACGGACTATCGGCCATTTACACAGTGTTCAAACCCGAACTGGAACACCGCAGCCTGGGTACCTATGCCATTCTGTGGCAGATCGAGGAAGCCGCACGGCGCGGGCTTTCTCACTTGTACCTGGGCTACTGGATCAAAGAGTGCCGAAAGATGAACTACAAGACCCGCTTCCAACCGATAGAAAAGCTTCAAAATGGCCACTGGCAGACAATGAGCCCAAACTGATTTTTGCCAAATGGCGGCAATTCAGGCAGAATTGCGCAATTTAAAATCACTGGAAGCACATCCAAGAGAGGTTTCTACTTAATGGCGAAGTCAGATGTCATTGAAATGGAAGGCGTAATTATCGACACCCTTCCGAATACCATGTTCCGAGTTGAACTCAGCAACGGCCACGTGGTGACTGCTCACATTTCCGGAAAGATGCGCAAGAACTACATTCGCATCCTCACCGGCGACAAGGTTAAGGTCGAACTGACACCCTATGACCTGAGCAAAGGCCGCATCGTATACCGCGCTCGTTAAGGCTGACCGACATCTGGTATCAGCCCCAACCAGGGGCTTTTTTGTTTGCTCGAAAGGTTATCCTGCAAACATAAAAAAACCGCTGCTCATGGCAGCGGTTTTTTGTATCCAATCAACGGACACTGTTCAGTTAAACGGCCTCAGCCGGTTCGTCCTCATATTCGAAGACCAGATCATCATCACGCAGATGAATAAACACGTCCCCCCCTTTCTCTGACAGACGACCGAACAGGATTTGCTCAGCCAGCGGACGCTTGATCTTGTCCTGAATCAGACGGGACATTGGGCGGGCGCCCATCGTCACATCATAACCCTTCTCCGCGAGCCACTGCTTGGCGGCATCGTCCACATGCAGAACCACATGCTTCTCATCCAGCTGAGCCTGTAGCTCAGTAAGGAACTTGTCCACCACGTGGGTGATGGTTTCCTTCTGAAGATCCGCAAACTGGATAATGCCGTCCAACCGGTTTCGGAACTCCGGTGTGAAGGTCTTGCTGATGATCTCCATACCGTCTGTGCTGTGGTCCTGCTCACTGAAGCCAATGGACCGGCGAGCCATGCTCTCAGCTCCTGCGTTGGTGGTCATCACAAGAATCACATGACGGAAGTCGGCTTTCCGACCGTTATTGTCGGTCAGGGTGCCGTGATCCATGACTTGCAGCAGCAAGTTGAAGACTTCCGGATGCGCCTTCTCGATTTCATCGAGCAACAACACGCAGTGCGGGTGCTTGTTCACCGCTTCGGTCAGCAAGCCACCCTGATCGTACCCCACGTAACCTGGAGGTGCCCCGATCAGGCGGGATACTGTATGCCGCTCCATGTATTCGGACATATCGAAACGAACCAGTTCGATGCCCAGTACTTTCGCAAGCTGCTTGGTGACCTCGGTTTTACCAACCCCGGTCGGCCCGGCAAACAGGAAGGCACCTTCCGGCTTCTCCGGCGCTTTCAGGCCAGCGCGAGCCAGCTTGATAGCCGTGGACAGGGACTCGATGGCCGGATCCTGACCAAAGACCACCATCTTGAGATCCCGCTCCAGGTTTCTGAGCAGATCCTTGTCGCTGGTAGACACATTCTTCGGAGGAATCCGCGCAATATTGGCGACGACATCCTCGATATCGCCAATATCCACCACCTTCTTGCGTTTTTTCTCCGGCTGCAGGCGTTGCCGCGCGCCTGCCTCATCAATGACATCAATAGCCTTATCCGGCAAATGGCGGTCGGTGATGTATCGATCAGCCAACTCGGCTGCGACCCGGAGAGCTTCGTCGGTATAGCTGAGTTCGTGGTGTTTCTCGAAGTTCGGTTTGAGGCCCTTGAGGATCTTGTAGGTGTCCTCAACGCTCGGCTCGTTCACATCGATTTTCTGGAAACGACGTGCCAGAGCGCTGTCTTTCTCGAAAATGCCACGGAATTCCTGAAAGGTAGTGGAACCGATACACCGGATTTCTCCGGAACCCAGCATGGGCTTGAGAAGATTCGACGCATCCATGACACCACCGGAAGCCGAACCGGCACCAATGATGGTATGAATCTCGTCAATAAACAAAATTGCGTGCTTCTCTTTCTTCAGCTCAGCCAGCAACCCCTTCAGACGTTTCTCAAAATCGCCGCGATACTTGGTACCCGCCAACAACGCACCTAGATCCAGAGAGTAAACCACGGCATCGGAAATAATATCTGGCACATGGCCATCAACAATGCGCTTGGCCAGACCTTCGGCGATGGCGGTTTTACCTACGCCGGCTTCGCCCACCAACAAGGGATTGTTCTTACGGCGGCGAACCAGAATCTGCACCACCCGCTCTACTTCGTGTTCCCGGCCAATCAGCGGATCAATCCGGCCTTGCCGTGCCTGCTCATTCAGGTTGGTTGCGTAGCTTTCAAGGGGTTTGGAGTGACCGCCTTCCTCTCCGGTTTCATCCGGTGCAACCTGATCATGTCCGTCCTGCTCTTCGGCACCCTGGACCCGGGAGATGCCATGGGAAACAAAGTTAACAACGTCAATACGGGCAATATTCTGCTTCTTCAGAACGTAAACGGCCTGACTCTCCTGCTCGCTGAAGATTGCGACAAGCACATTCGCGCCAGTCACCTCTTTCTTGCCTGAAGACTGAACATGGAAGACAGCTCGCTGGAGAACCCGCTGAAAGCCAAGGGTTGGTTGGGTTTCCCGCTCACTGTCGGTGCTTGGAATAAGCGGAGTGGTCGAATCGACAAACTCAACCAGTTCATCCTGCAGCCGCTGCAGGTCGGCCCCGCAGGCCTTCAATACGCCCACCGCGGATTCGTTGTCCAGAAGTGCCAGCAACAGATGCTCCACGGTCATAAATTCGTGGCGCTTGTCCCTCGCATTTTTGAAAGCGGTGTTAAGCGTTATTTCAAGATCTTTGCTCAGCATGGGCCACCCCAACGTCTGTCAATCCGCACGTTCAATCTCGCAAAGGAGCGGATGCTCGCATTCCGAGGAATACTGGTTCACCTGGGCCGCCTTGGTTTCAGCGATGTCGCGGGTGTAAACACCACACACGGCTTTACCCTGAGTATGCACGAGTAACATCACCTGTGTCGCTTTTTCCTCATTCATTCCGAAGAACTTCATGAGCACGTCCACAACAAAGTCCATGGGTGTGTAATCGTCGTTAAGAAGTACCACGCGATAACGCGCTGGTCTCTTCAAGGCGGGCTTCTCGGGCGCAACCGTCAGGTCATCCTGACGCCCTGGCTGATCATCCTCCCTTTGATTCAATACTAGTAGAGAATCTTCGATAGTCCGCATCATTTAATACCGGTCTTTTTCAAAACCCTTTAACGAGAAGGTGGTTGGCAGAAGCCCGGATTTCAAGTCACTCGGTAACCGGGCGCGTGAGATTTAACAATACGAGCATCATACCGGTTCCGGACCGTTGAGAACCACACATTCCCCGCACAGAAATATTGACTCCTCGCAGAGTTTGGTCGAAAGTTAGGCTGTAATGTTAAATATTGTAAACTTCGGTTTCAGTATTGTTATAGAATCCACGTCGACTGGCTCTTGGGGAGCCTGAAAACAGCAATAATAAGACAGCACATGAACAGGGGAGTTCATCATGCCTAGAGGCAAGGTCAAATGGTTCAACAACGCCAAAGGTTACGGTTTCATTATTGAAGATGGCTGCAGTGACGACCTGTTTGCCCATTTCTCTTCAGTGCAAATGGAAGGATACAAGACACTGAAGGCAGGCCAGTCCGTTACTTTTGACAAAAAACCCAGTGACAAAGGTGTCCACGCGATCAACATTGTCCCGGACGAAGGCGCACAGAAGCAGCCTCAGGACAAGAGCGACGAGTCGGCATCGCAGGAAACGGACGGCGAAGGCTATCCGTCACAGGCCGCCAACGGCTGATCTTGCCAAGTCCTCGGGAATGCTCGCGCCCACCTTAACGGGTGGGCCTGTGTTTTATTTTTGCCTGGAACTTTGCCAAGTACTGATTTCGCCCCAAATAGAATCCAAGCGCGGGGCCAAAGCAGGTTTTACATGCCCTTTCCTTTGAGTAACCTTGCGGCCCCGAACTCATTCGCCCGAGATGACCAACCGGAATGGCAAAACTCATTTTATTCAACAAACCTTTCCATGTGCTGAGCCAGTTCACCCCGCCAAAAGGCGATCCTGACAACGTTAGACGAGCCACGCTGGCTGACTGGATTGACATTCCGCAGATCTACCCTGCTGGTCGCCTGGATTACGACTCTGAGGGGTTACTGCTATTAACGGACAACGGCCGCCTTCAGCACCGTATTTCCTCCCCGAACCAAAAAATGCCCAAAACCTACTGGGTGCAGGTCGAAGGCGACATTACCGACAAAGCCCTGCGCCAACTGGAAAATGGCGTCAAACTCAAGGACGGCATGACGACACCTGCCAAGGTTAAACCGATGCCGGAGCCAGATACCTGGGAGCGCGTACCTCCGGTTCGGCATCGCCCCTCGATACCTACAAACTGGCTGGAGATAACCATTACCGAAGGCCGCAATCGTCAGGTCCGACGAATGACCGCGGCAGTGGGGCTCCCTACCCTGCGCCTTATTCGATACCGGATTGGCGACTGGACGCTGGATGGGCTGACACCGGGGGAGCACAGAATCATTCAGGTAAATCTGCCCACGACGTCAACACAACGACGCCAGTCGTCCCACAGTCCCAAACCAAAGTTCGCCAGGAGGTCACCCAAACGATGACATGGAAACCTCATGCCACAGTAGCCGTCATTGTTGAAGACGATCAGGGACGTTTTCTACTTGTGGAAGAAATGAGCAATGGCAAGGTGGTATTCAACCAACCCGCCGGCCATATTGAAGAAGACGAAGCCATTCTGGAGGCGGTCCGTCGAGAAACCCTTGAGGAAACTGGCTGGCTGATCGAACCGGAGCATTTTCTGGGCGTCTACACCTACAAGGCGCCGTCCAACGGAGCAACCTATTACAGGTTCTGCTACGCTGCCCGGGCAATAAGTCATCAAACCGACTCATTGGACACAGGCATCATAGCGGCACACTGGCTCGACCTTGAATCTGTCCGCAATCTTGGTAGCCGTCTGCGAAGCCCCATGGTGCTCCAATGCATAGAAGATTACCGAAAGGGCCGCCGTTTCCCGCTGGATGTGGTGGTTGACGAACAGACGTAATCGGCGCGAAGTGTTAGAATTTGAGGTTTTTACGGCGAACTGAAGTATTCATGGAAAACGCAGCTCTCTCATCAACTCCCGAAAATACCCGAGTCATCGTCGGAATGTCTGGCGGCGTTGATTCTTCCGTTGCCGCCTGGCTGCTAAAAGAACAAGGCTACCGGGTCGAAGGCCTGTTCATGAAAAACTGGGACGAGGATGACGGCACCGAATATTGCACGGCCATGACCGACCTCGCCGATGCCCAGGCCGTCGCCGACGCCATTGGCATCAAGCTACACACGGCCAGTTTTGCTGACGAATACTGGGACCGCGTGTTCGAACATTTCTTGTCGGAATACAAGGCCGGCCGTACGCCTAACCCGGACATCTTGTGCAACAAGGAAGTCAAGTTCCGGGCCTTTCTCGATTATGCCATTACCCTTGGCGCAGACTTCATCGCCACCGGCCATTATGCCCGCCAACGGCCGGGCAGTGTAGATTCCGAGCCTGCCAAGCTGCTGAAAGGGCTCGATAGCAACAAGGACCAGAGCTATTTCCTGCACGCGGTATCCGGCGAGCGCATTGCCCGCACCCTGTTCCCTGTCGGTGAACTGGAAAAGCCTGAAGTACGCCAGATCGCTGAAGAGCAGGGATTTGTCACCTATGACAAGAAAGACTCCACTGGGATTTGTTTCATCGGCGAGCGAAAGTTCAAGGACTTCCTGAGTCAGTACCTGCCCGCCCAGCCAGGTGATATAGAAACCCCGGACGGGCAAGTGATCGGCAAGCATCAGGGGCTGATGTATCACACAATCGGCCAGCGGCAGGGCCTTGGAATCGGCGGCCTGAGCGATTTCAGCGATGATCCGTGGTACGTGGCGGAAAAGGATCTGAGTCGAAATGTACTGATTGCTGTCCAGGGCAAGCATCATCCACTGCTGTTTTCCCGCGGGCTTCTGTCGGGGCCGATCGACTGGGTTGCAGGCGAAGCTCCTGCCCTGGAATTCCGCTGCAAGGCCAAAACACGTTATCGCCAGCCGGATCAGGACTGCGTCGTCCGAGTCCACCCCAAAGGCGTCAAAGTGGTCTTTGATGACGCCCAAAGAGCCGTTACACCAGGCCAGTCCGTGGTGTTTTATGACGGTGACATTTGCCTTGGGGGCGGTGTGATTGAGCAGACCTGGCGTGATGACGAGGCCGAGCCGCAGCATTCCCAGCAGCTATCGACAGAGGAAGCCGGTTCATGAGCCAATCCTCAAGCGACAAGATATATGCACTGGCAGGCATTTTTCAGGCGGCCCACCTAGTACATCAGGTTGCCACCAAAGGCGACTGCGCGCAGGAAGACCTCGAGACCTGCATACGCTCCCTGTTTGCCACCGAACCCGCGTCAGCGCTCGACGTATATGGCGGTGAGCTCAGCGATATTCAGGATGGGCTTACCGTACTCACCTCGGTACTGAGCAGGAGCGTCAACGATGGCGACGCCAATGTCCTGCGCTATGTACTGAACCTGATCCAGCTTGAATCCATGCTCCACAGGCGCGGCGATATGCTGGACGTTATTGGCAGCCGGATCGAACAGGCTCGCCACACCGCAAGTCACTTCGGCTACACCCACAGCAACCTGATCAGTAACCTGGCTTCCATCTATTCGGACACCATCAGCACATTCAAACTGCGAATCCAGGTGTCGGGTAACCCCTCGATCCTGCAGCGCGACGAAATGGCCAACAAGGTTCGCGCTCTGCTGCTTGCCGGCATTCGCTCTGCCGTGCTGTGGCGACAAACTGGCGGTCGCCGCTGGCAGCTTATTTTCTCCCGGGGCAAAGTTGTCCGGGAAGCCCGTTCTCTCGCCAAGAGAGCCAGCGAGTCTGCCTGACCCTCATAAAACTGATTCAGAAGCGCAGGTGGTGTATGATATGCGCCCCTGTTTTTGGCCCGTTTCTTTGACGATTTGAGAGGTTTTCGATGGAACTCACCGCACTGACCGCTATCTCCCCGGTCGATGGACGTTATGGCAGCAAAGTCAGCGTTTTCCGAGGCATTTTCAGTGAATACGGCCTGATCAGGAATCGGGTTACCGTCGAAATCCGCTGGCTGCAGAAACTGGCAGCACATCCCCAGATCGACGAAGTGCCGGCGCTTTCCGATGCGGCCAATGAGTTCCTCGACAGCATGGTCAGCGACTTCAGCCTCGCAGACGCCGAGCGCATCAAGGAAATCGAGCGCACCACCAATCACGATGTGAAAGCGGTGGAGTACTTCATCAAGGAAAAAATTGCCGGCGTACCGGAGCTGCAGGCCATCACCGAGTTCGTGCACTTCGCCTGCACCTCGGAAGACATCAACAACCTATCCCACGCGCTGATGCTGCGCGAAGGCCTTGATGAAGGCCTTCTGCCAACGATGGACCGTGTGGTCGAAAAACTGGCCGAGCTCGCGAAAGAACATGCGCAGCAGCCGATGCTGTCCCGGACCCACGGCCAGACCGCCTCCCCTTCCACAGTGGGCAAGGAACTGGCCAACGTGGTATTCCGTCTCCAGCGGCAGATCAAACAGATTCGCGGTGTTGAGCTGCTGGGCAAGATCAACGGTGCGGTTGGTAATTACAACGCTCACCTCTCCGCCTACCCGCAGATTGACTGGGCCACCAATGCCCGCGAATTCGTCGAAAGCCTGGGCCTGAACTGGAACGCCTACACCACCCAGATCGAGCCGCACGACTACATCGCCGAACTTTACGATGCCATCGCTCGCTTCAATACCATCCTGATCGACCTCGATCGGGATATCTGGGGCTACATTTCCCTTGGCTACTTCAAGCAGAAGACCGTCGAAGGCGAAGTGGGCTCCTCCACCATGCCCCACAAAGTGAACCCCATCGACTTCGAGAACTCCGAAGGCAACCTGGGTATCGCCAACGCATTGTTCGGTCATCTGTCTGCCAAGCTTCCCATCTCACGCTGGCAGCGTGACCTCACCGATTCCACGGTACTGCGCAACCTCGGGGTGGGCTTTGCCCACAGCCTGATTGCCTACGAGGCCACACTGAAAGGCCTTGGCAAACTGGAAATCAATCCCCCCCGTCTTGACGAAGACCTGGACCAGGCCTGGGAGGTTCTTGCAGAACCTATCCAGACCGTCATGCGCCGCTACAATATCGAGAAGCCATACGAAAAGCTGAAAGCACTAACTCGAGGCAAGGCCATGACTCCGGAACTGATTCGGGAGTTCGTAGACACTCTGGATATTCCCGAGGCTGCCAAGAAAGACCTGATGGCGCTCACGCCGGGCAACTACATCGGCAACGCCATCGAACAGGCAAACAACATCTGAACCCGGGGGCACACCCATGGACATGCTTGGCGGACTCACTGCTGCAGAGTTTCTGCGCGACTACTGGCAAAAAAAACCACTGGTCATCCGCCAGGCATTTCCCGGCCTGCAATGCCCCGTGAGCGCCGATGAACTGGCCGGACTTGCCTGCGAGGAAGGGGTGGAATCCCGCATCGTCATCGAAGACGACAAGGGTAAACCCTGGCAGTTACACAACGGCCCGTTCAGTCCGGACCGTTTCAGTGAGCTACCCGAACATGACTGGACGCTGCTGATTCAGGGGCTGGATCACTGGGTACCGGAAATTGCAGACCTGCTGGAACACTTCCGTTTTATCCCCAACTGGCGCCTGGACGATATCATGGCCAGTTTTGCGCCCAAAGGCGGCAGTGTCGGGCCCCATTACGACCAGTACGATGTCTTCCTGCTGCAAGCTCAGGGGCAAAGACGTTGGACCTTCGGCGGCCACTGCGACCACACATCCCCCCGGGTGGAAGGAACGCCCCTCCGAATTCTCAGCAGCTGGGAAGGGGAAGAAACCGTTACCCTCGAACCCGGGGATATGTTGTACCTGCCGCCTGGCGTGGGCCACCACGGCGTTGCTGAGAACGACTGCATCACCCTGTCGGTCGGATTTCGCGCGCCCACGGTAGATGACATCCTGACCGGCTTCACCGACTACCTCTGCAACCAGGCCGGCGCCGAGGCCCATCTGACGGACCCTGATCTGGCACTGCAGCACAACCCGGGCACCATCGGCCCGGAGGTCATCGACAAGCTTGACGCCCTTATTCGTGAGCAACTCAGCGACCGGCGCCAACTATCTCTGTGGTTCGGCCAGTACACCACGGCACCGAAGAACATGGATATCGTCGTACCCACTGAAGAACCGCTGGAACCAAAACAGATGGCAGACCTGATCCAGGATCAGCAACCACTTCGCTGGAATGAAGGATCACGTTTCGCCTACCACAATCTGGACGACGAAACGGCCCTGTTCGTCGACGGGGAACAGTACCTGTTGCGCGGTGACGCTCGCCCTCTCGCTCCCCTGCTTTGTGCCGCAGCCCGGGTGGATATGCACGAGCTGACCCGATTTGCAGAAGACGAGGCCCTGCTGGGACTCCTGTGCAACCTGTACAATCAGGGCTCCCTGTATTTCGAGTAACCAGGTGACATGAACCTCAAGTTCAGGAAGTACAGCTGGCAACTGGCGCCGGGACACATCCGGGACATCCGGGAGCAGGTGTTTATCCGGGAGCAACGTGTCCCTCCCGAGCTGGAATGGGATGACACCGACGAGATCGCCGATCACTATCTGGCGGTATTGCCCGGCAACACACCCGCCGGGGTAGCGAGGCTTTTCGGGACGCCGGGCGAGACGGCCCACATAGGCCGGATGGCCATACTTCCCGAGTTTCGCGGCCAGGGTATCGGCGAAGCCTTGCTTCGGCACGTCATGAACGATGCCGCTGTCAGCCACCCGGAAATTGTGCTCTCCGCGCAGGAGTACGCGATTCCCTTTTATCAGCGTTCAGGCTTCCACGTGTGTTCCGACCTCTACGACGATGCCGGCATTCCTCATGTAGACATGCGCTGCCTGTCGCCGGACCTGGTGAGCCAGTTCCTCAAGGATCGAAGTACCCCTCATATACTCGGCGAGGACGACACCAGCTGGCTGTTTAGCGAAGAAAAGCACATGCTCAGCCTAATGGACTCGGTGGCTGGACAGGCCCGGCAAAGAATCTGGCTGTATGACCGGTTTCTGGAGCACGAGCTGTACGATCGCTTCCGGTTTCGCGAACTGATATCCCAGCTCGCTCGCCGCCACAGGCTGAGCGAGGTTCGCCTGCTCATTCACGACGACAAACCGCTTGTGAAACGGCGGCACCGTCTGGTGGAATTGATGCGCCGGTTACCCAGCAAAATTGAGCTCCGACTGACCAGCGACGACCATCCGTCCGAAGACCAGCCGTTTCTCCTGGCCGATCGGGAGGGCGTGGTTTTCCGCCACGATTTCTACAAGCCCGAGGGGGTCGCCAAGTTCTCAGACAGCGGGCGGGTGAAACTGCTATCGGAGAATTTCCAGCGCATGTGGGACGCCGGTCGCAGCTCACTGGAACTAAGGGAGCTACCGCTCTGAGTGGCCGGTAGCCGGCAAATCACTGGACTCAAACTGCGCGCCAAATGGCACGAACTCCGCGTCCACCTCCTCGGCCACCTCAAGAATCAACTTCCGTAACCACTGATGATCCGTGTTGTGCTGCAGCAAAGGGCTCCACGCCATCTTCAACTCAAACGGAGGAATCTCGAAGGGGGGCACTTTCACCACCAGATCGGTGTTGCCTCGCTGGAGCCAGGCTGCCCGTGATGGCAGGGTAGCAATCAGGTCGTGCTGCTCGGCCAACAGCATGGCTACCTGGTAGTGCCGGGTGAACACAGAAATCTGCCGTTTCCGCCCCATTCGGGCAAGAGCCTCATCCACCCACCCCAGGCGCTGAACGTCTTTGGGATTCACCCCAACGCCAACACCAAAACCGGTTTTACTGACCCAGATATGACTGGCGTCCAGGTAGGTATCAAGGGTGAACGGCTGATTGACCATTGGATTCCGGGCACTCATCAAGCAGGCAAAGTACTCGGTCCAGAGAATTTTCTGGTGAAATGACTGGGGAATCTTATCGAAGCGGTTGATGGCCATATCCAGCCGACCCTGCTCCACGTCCAGAAAACTGACGTCACTTGGTGTTAGCACATCCAGGGTGACGTGGGGCGCCTCCTGGCGAATCCGACGAAGTACCCGGGGCATCAGGCAGGATTCGGCGTAGTCACTGGCCATAATCCGGAATACCCGGTGACTTTCCTGTGCCGAGAAAGGGTTTTTTTCCTGCACGGCCTGTTCAATATCCGAGAGAATGCCCCTTACCGCCGGCTGCAACTCGCGCCCTCGCTCCGTAGCAGTCATGCCCTCACTTGTGCGCACCAGCAAAGGGTCACCAAACAAGTCTCGCAGGCGTCTCAGGCCATTACTCATCGCAGGCTGGGTTATGCCAAGATGGTTGGCAGCCTTGGTGACATTTCGCTCCCGCAGGAGAACATCAAGATAAACCAGCAGGTTCAAATCGACTCGGGAAAGATCCATCAGCAGCTCCGGGAAAATGGCAACCTGAGATCGGTGCCTCGCTCACACATCATTCATTCGAACAATATACACAAGCAGAAAGATTCATGACATCTATGGCTGAATATCACCATCACCCTTCCGAATAAGGCAAACGATTCATTTCTGGTATTCTTTTATGTGAGTGGTTGAATGCTATCAAGACCTATAGGCCGCGATGGGCATCTGTTTCTTCCAAGTCCGGAGTTTGTGACTGACCGATGAACACAACAACTATCGTCTCCATCCTTGCCGCTGTGGTTGTCACCTCGATTGTCTTCATTGGTATCAGGCAAATGCGGAGACGCGCCCGGATTGAAAGGCTGCGAAAAACCACCGCCAATGAAAACACCTACAACCATGCCCTTGGACTGCTCTCGGACATTCCAGGCCAATACCTTAATGCCGAACTCAAGCTACTGCTTGTGAACCAGATGGAATACGCCAGCCGTCAACTGACACGCCTTAGGGCAGACCTGCCAGCCCAAAACTGGCTAGAATCCTGCCAACAGACCAAACAACAGATTCTCGACAACGGGGACGATCGGAAGCCGGTCAAAATTGACTCTCCGGAACGTGCAGGCGAGGTAAAGGGACGCCTCCAGAGTCTTGCTACTCTTATCGAGGGCATGCACAAAGACGGCAAGATAGATTCAGCCACCGCCAGGAAAAATCTTAAGTACCTTCGGTTCCTTGCTCATAAAACCGACGCCGACATGCACGTATTCCAGGCCAGGGAGTATGTAAAGCAGAACCGGATCCAAAAAGCGATCCAGGCCTACCACCTTGCCAGTACAGAACTCGGCAAATCGCGGGATAATCCCATCGCATTGCGCGCTATCAAGAGCTTCCGAACACGTATCAGGGAACTGGAAGCGCTGAATGTCGATGGTAAGGAAACCGCCAGCACGGGGCTTCAAGCCAGGCGGGACCGGGAATCGGGCCAGCCCCTCCACAAGGAAGAGCGGATGACAAAGCGGGCCGACAATGACAGTTGAGTATTTTCAGGGTACCGCCAACAGAGATTGGATAAAGCAGTGATGTCAGGATTCAGGCAACATCTGTCAAAACGCCTCACCCGGGACACCGTTCTGGTAGCCATGGCGCTGGGACTCATCCTCAACCTCATCCAGATCAATCTCGAATACTTCAAGGCACGGGACTCCATGGAGGATGAAATCCATGCGTTGATGGACATCAGTATCAGCCCTGCCTCCCAGATCGCCTACAACATCGATATTATCCTGGCCAACGAACTGCTGGACGGCCTGCTGAAGCACCCCGCAGTCATCGATGCCCGCATTATCGACAACGAAGACTTCACCATGGCCGCCTCGAGCGGCCGGAGCCCGGACTCCCCCTACCGCTGGGCCAGCGACCTTTTGTTCGAGGAAAACCGGGTCTTTACCCAGGATTTGCAGACGACCCAACACGACAACCTTGAGCTTGGGCGACTGACCCTCACCATCGACACCTACCACTACGGTGTTCAGTTTTTGGAGCGGGCCACTTACACGCTGATCAGTGGGCTTCTTAAAAGCCTTGCCTTGTCGGCAGCCCTTCTGGGCATCTTTTACCTCGCCCTTACCCGCCCCCTCCTGAATGTCATTGGCGCGCTGGGCAGAGTCGATACCAAATCGCCGGAAAAGACTCGCCTGCCGCTACCAAGGACTCACGAACAGGACGAAATCGGCACCCTCGTCACGATCATCAATCAGCACCTGAACACGATCGATTCAAGCCTGGCTCAGCTGCGCGCGGCGGAAAGCGCCATGAAAAACCACTCCAACCACCTTGAGCATGAGGTAAAAGACCGAACCCGGGAAATCTCCGAGAAAAACGAGGCCCTGCAACGAGGCAACCAGGCTCTTATCAAGGCCAAGGAAGAGGCCGTCCAGCGAGCCAGAACCCGGGCCAGTTTCCTGGCCAACATGAGCCATGAGATCCGAACGCCGCTCAACGGCTTGCTCGGGATGCTGGGATTAACCCTGCAGAGCGAACTGGAAGCGAATCAGCGGGAACGACTGGATATTGCCCTGAAGGCCGGTGAAAACCTGCTCTGCCTGCTGAATGACATACTGGACATCTCGAAGGTCGAAGCCGGCAAGCTCAATCTGGAAAACATACCGTTCAATCCCCGCAAACTGATTGAGGAGTCGGCGTCCCTGCACGCCCAGCAAGCGCACGAAAAAGGGATTGAACTGGTCTGCGACATCGACCCCACATTGCCCGATAGCCTGATTGGCGATCCGACCCGGATTCGCCAGGTTCTTAACAACCTGCTGAACAATGCGGTCAAATTTACCGAGGCCGGGACGGTTCGAATTGAGGCGAGTCATGACCGGGGCAGTTTGACCCTTGAGGTTACTGATACGGGCATTGGTATCCCGGAAGACAGTCTCAAGCGGATTTTTTCGCCCTTCTCCCAAGCTGATGCTGAAACCACCCGACTCTATGGCGGAACCGGGCTGGGCCTGACACTTTGCCAGCAGCTCGTGGAACACATGCACGGGCGAATCCAGGTGGAGTCGGAACAGGGAAAGGGCGCGCAATTCAGGGTTTCCCTGCCACTGGCCATCCAAGGTCAGTATGCACCCGGAAAATTACCAGAAGTTGCTGAAAGCCTCCGTACCATTGGTGTGGCCTTGGCCATACCGAAGTCCAACCCTCATCGCCGCCCCATCGAACGACAATTGTCGGCTTGGGGCATTCCCACCCGGGAGGTCGGGCAGTCCAAACAGGGCATTCTCATCGCCCTGATTGCCGATGATGATTCAAGCGGCATGGCCGTTGCCAAGCACTGGAAAGGACCTGGTGTGGTGCTTACCGATCGTCTTGGCGCCCACACCTCCAAACTGGCCGACACCAATGCACTGAATTTGCCGGTGCGCCGAGAGGAACTGTTACGATGCCTGTGTCACGCCGCCGGCCTGCCTTGGGGGCCACTCGAGGCGGATTCCAACGTCGACCTCGAACCGCCAGCAGCAGATCTGACGCTCGACATACTGTTGGTAGAGGACAACCGGGTCAACCAACTGGTGGCGGCCAGCATTCTCAAGAAGCTTGGCCACCGCGTTGCCACCGCCCAGCATGGCCGGGAGGCTCTGGAAGCATTCGAATCGGGATCGTACGACCTGGTACTGATGGACTGCCATATGCCCGTCATGGATGGCTATGAGGCCACGCGAGAGATTCGGAAGAATCCCAGTCTGAGAGACCTGCCAATTATCGCTGTCACCGCCAATGTCATGGAGGGCGACAAAGAGGATTGCCTGGCCTGCGGGATGAACGACTACCTGACCAAACCTTACAACCGGTCCCGGCTGGAGGAAATTGTCAATCGTTGGGCGCCGATGCCTCCAGCGACTTCAGAACTGCCCTGAGCTCCTTGCGCAGGGCCATGAGTCGGCCCTCATCCACACCCAGACCACACAGCAACCGCTCAGGCACAGACCTGGCCTGCGCTTTCAGGCTTCGGCCCTGATCCGTTAGCGACACGGTTACCACGCGTTCGTCCTGCTCACTCCGGCGCCGCTCAATCAGCCCCCGCTCGGCCAGACGCTTGAGCAAGGGCGTGAGGGTTCCCGAATCCAATCGCAGCCGATGCCCCAGATCAGACACCCGGATCACATCGCCGGCATCCTCCCCTTCCCATAATACCAGCATGACCAGGTATTGCGGGTAGGTCAGATTCAGCTCCGCCAGCAAAGGACGATAACGCGCTGTCACCGCACGATTGGCGGCGTACAGCGCGAAGCAGACCTGATTATCCAGCGCGAGAGGGTTGTCTGTTCCGGCCATGTCTACAGCAGCTTTTCTATGTCTTTGCGAATATCTTCCGGCTTGGCCGTGGGCGGATATCGGCGCACAACCTCACCGTCAGGACCCACCAGGAACTTGGTGAAATTCCATTTGACCTTTTCGGTTCCCATCAGGCCTTTGGCCTCTTTCTTGAGGAAGCGGTACAGGGGATGAGTTCCATCACCGTTGACCTCAATCTTCGCAAACATGGGAAAGCTAACCCCATAGTTCAGGCTACAGAATTCACTGATGGACTCGTTGTTGCCCGGATCCTGATTCATGAACTGGTTGCAGGGAAAGCCCAACACCTCGAGCCCTTTCTCCTGAAGATCCGAATACAGAGCCTGAAGCCCCTCAAACTGAGGGGTGAAGCCACACTTGCTGGCCGTATTGACGATGAGAAGGACTTTGCCGCGGTAATCCGCCATGCTCTTCTCGTTTCCCTGAATATCATTCACCGTGAAGTCGTAAATACTCGATTCGGACACGCGACTCTCCTTGATTTCTCCGAACATAAATTTCTTGCAATTAGATTGTGCACAATTTTAGGCGTAAAACAACCCTAGGCACACTCCCTGATGACCGGCCTCACCCACTCCCCGGCTTCGCTCCAAACCCGCAAAGCAGGCCACAATTCATCACAATTGCCCTGTTGTTGGCTCCCCGTGCTCAGCTAGAATAAGAGCCTCAAATCAATAACATTGATCACAGCACACTAACCAAGGAAGTGAGTCTCCCATGCAGAACTACCACAAGTCCGCCAAGCTGGATAACGTATGTTACGAAATACGCGGAGTGGTTCTTCGGGAGGCGCGCCGCCTGGAAGAAGAAGGCCATCGGGTCCTCAAGCTCAACATCGGCAACCCTGCGGCCTTTGAATTGGACGTCCCTGAAGAAATTCAGCAGGACGTAATCTACAACATGCACCAGGCTCAGGGCTATGTAGAATCCAAGGGACTCTTCTCCGCTCGCAAGGCCGTCATGCATTATTGTCAGCAGCGCGGCATCGACAAAGTCGATATAGACGACATCTTCCTGGGTAACGGCGTCAGCGAACTCATCGTGATGTCCATGCAGGCCCTGCTCAACACCGGTGATGAAGTACTGATCCCGGCCCCGGACTATCCGCTCTGGACAGCCGCAGTCACCCTGTCCAGCGGCAAGCCGGTTCATTACCGCTGCGACGAACAGCAGGACTGGTTTCCGGACCTCGACGACATCAAGAAAAAAATCACCTCTCGCACCCGGGCGATTGTTCTGATTAACCCCAACAACCCGACCGGTGCTGTTTACTCAAAGGAACTGCTGGAACAGGTGATTGAGCTGGCTCGCGAGCACAACCTCATCATCCTGTCGGACGAGATTTACGACAAGATCCTCTACGACCAGACCCAGCACGTCTCTACCGCGTCGCTGGCCGACGATGTGCTGTTTCTCACCTACAACGGCTTGTCCAAGAACTACCGCGCTGCCGGCTACCGGTCCGGCTGGATGATTGTCAGCGGCGCCAAGCACCGGGCCCGGGACCTGATCGAGGGCATCGAAATGCTGTCGAATATGCGTCTCTGTTCAAACGTCCCCGCCCAGCTCGCAATACAGACATCCCTCGGCGGCTACCAGTCGATCAACGATCTGGTCACACCGGGAGGTCGCCTCTACCAGCAACGGGAAACGGCCTGGCGCATGCTTAATGACATCCCCGGCGTCAGTTGCGTAAAACCACAGGGAGCGCTGTACCTTTTCCCGAAACTGGATCCCAAATACTTCCCGATTGCCAACGACGAGAGGCTGGTACTGGACCTGCTTCTGCAGGAAAAAATCCTTCTGGTCCAGGGCTCAGCGTTCAATATCGACGACAAGCAGCACCTCAGGGTTGTATTCCTGCCACGGGAAGACGTACTAGAGGACTCCATGGCCAGGCTTGGCCGGTTCCTCAGCAATTATCAGCAGTAACGGAGATCCCATGGCCGATATTCATGTGGAGGAATTCTACAAGGACGTTGCCATAGCCCTGGTGCAGCTCTACGGCTCGTTCCCCCGCCGGGTAAACGTCTTTGTCGAGGATATCGCCGGCCCCGACGAGCCGGACGAGTTCGGTCTGCACAGCAAACGCCACATGGCATGCTTCAGCGCCCTGCTCTGGCTTCAGGAGGAAGGTCTGTTGCGCTACGTGGACACCATTCGCCAGGACGCGTTGGATCAGGCGGTACTCACCCAGAAAGCCTTTGTGCGCCTAAGCAGCCCGACCCTGGAACACCAGGCTCTGCCTCGGGAGTCCGTCGAAAGGGAAGCGCTCCCGGACTCGGTGCAAAAAGATCTGTCCACCCACATCCACCGTATCCGCCAAGCCCTTAAGAGTGGACACTCAGGCCGGATCAGCGAGGCCGTGCAAACCGCTTTTTTCGAGGACACCCCGGGTTAAAGTTCTGCTAGAGGTATTGAACGTGTGAGCCACGCCCTCATATCAGAAGCTCGGGTTTTACTTCATCAGTGTTCGTTTACCAGTACGGAGACACGACATGCGAATTCTGCTGTTCCTGGCCACCAACCTGGCGGTGATTCTGGTCGCAAGCTTTACGCTTCGACTGCTGGGTGTCGACAGCTATCTATCCCAACACGGCATCCAGTACGGACCATTACTGGCGTTTGCGGCGGTGTTCGGTTTCGCCGGCGCCATCATCTCCCTGCTCATGTCGAAACCCATGGCGAAATGGAGTACCCGCGCCAAGGTTATTGAAACACCCCAAACGCCGGCCGAACGCTGGCTGGTGGAGACCGTTAGCGAACTCTCCAAGAAGGCCGGCATCGGCATGCCGGAAGTAGCCATCTTCCCGGCCAGCCAGTCCAATGCCTTTGCCACCGGCTGGAACAAGAACGATGCCCTGGTGGCCGTAAGCGAAGGACTGCTTACCCGCTTCGACAAGGACGAGATCCGGGCCGTTCTGGGGCACGAAATTGGCCACGTTGCCAATGGTGACATGGTGACTCTGGCATTGATTCAGGGTGTCGTGAACACCTTCGTGATCTTTGCCGCCCGGGTCATCGGTTCGTTCGTTGATCGCGCGGTTTTCAAGAACGAAAGCGGCCACGGCATTGGCTTCTTTGTTGTCAGCATCGTTGCCGAAATCGTGCTTGGCATTCTGGCCAGCACCATTGTGTTCTGGTTCTCCCGACGTCGCGAGTATCGCGCGGATATTGCGGGCGCCCAGCTCGCCGGGCGATCGGCCATGATCAACGCACTGGCGCGGTTGAAACAGGAAAGCGAAGTGCCGGACCAGATGCCAGACACCCTGCAGGCATTCGGAATCAACCGGGGAGCACGGGCCGGCCTGAGCGCCCTCTTTATGACCCACCCGCCACTGGAAGACCGCATCCAGGCCCTGCAAACAGCCAGCCTGTAACAAAAAAAGCCGGGGCATTGCCCCGGCTTTTTGCTTTGAATCTTCGAACATCAGATCTTGAGTTTGAACCCTACCGCCCGGAAGCTGTCCTGCAACGATTTGCTGGTACCTTTGAGCTGGACGTTCAGGCTCGAACACTCTCTGCGAACTGGATAGTTGCGCCGCAACCGGTCAAACGCCAGCGCCCGCTCTTCTGCATTGCCCTTCATTGCAGCGCGCAGGCGGCCATCGTCACCTCTTGGATCGTAACAAGCCCTCAACGCCACACAGATGGCGCGATCTTCTTCCGCCGCGCCGGTAAACGCAACTTTGCTCAATGCCGGCTCAGGAAGAAACTGTCCAGACTTCTTTCGTACCGGCAGGCCGAGAAAACCACTCAGAGCCTGATAAATCATCTCTGTGCCTTTTACCTTGCCTTCCAGGCTGTAGCCCGCAATGTGCGGCGTGGCAATCCAGACCCGATCCACCAGCCCCGGATCAATCCGGGGTTCCTGCTCCCAGACATCCAGAGCCACCAATGGTGCATTGGGCGCATCGAGCCGATCTGCCAGTGCCTGGGTGTCGATCACTTCCCCGCGTCCGGCGTTGATCAGCAATTGCTCGCCGGTGAGCCCTGCCAGCTGGTCTGCCCCGATCATATGGTAGGTGGCATGCTCCTCGTCTCGGGTGAGCGGGGTGTGAAGCGTCACCACATCGCAAGCGAGCGCCTGCTCCAGGGAAACAAATTCAGGTCCCTCGTCTCCCTCTCGCTCTGCTCTGGGAGGGTCACACAACCGGACCTCGAAACCCAGACGCTCCAGCTTGTGGGAAAGCTCGCCACCTACATTACCGGCAC
Source organism: Marinobacter suaedae (assembly GCF_030519635.1). Lineage (NCBI taxonomy): Bacteria > Pseudomonadati > Pseudomonadota > Gammaproteobacteria > Pseudomonadales > Marinobacteraceae > Marinobacter > Marinobacter suaedae. Next base: position 756,769 of record NZ_JAUMIS010000002.1, read on the forward strand.
CGACGATGCCTACGGTCAGTTCGGTCCAGTCCTCAAGCCCCTGTTTCTCTGCATACACCGACACCACTGACAGCACATATTCAGCAACACTGTTGGCATTGCAACCGGGTGCAGAGGCGAACCGAATGCCGGCCGGCTCCAGCCACTCGAGATCAATATGATCAGTGCCAATGGTGGTTGTGCCCACAAACCGGACCCGACTGCCTTCAAGCAGTTCCCGACCGACCTTCGTCACCGAGCGGACCAGCAGTACGTCGGCCTCTCTGACGTCATCTGGCCCCATGTGGCGACCTGAGACCCGACGAATCTCACCAAAGTCGTCAAAGAACGAGTCCACCAGGGGAATATTTTCGTCTGCAACGATCAGCATGATGACATCCGTCCCTGTTAGTTCCTTCTCGGGCGCGGGCCACCACGCCCACCCTGACTGCGGCGACCACGTTTTCGGGTGATGGGAGGATTCTCCATCGGCTGCATCAACTCCTCATCGGGTACCGTTGTCTTCAGTTTCTGGCTGATGTAGGTCTCAATCGCCGGCAACGCAAATGAATCCTCCTCACCAGCAAAACTGACGGAAACGCCGCTCGTCCCGGCCCGGCCCGTGCGGCCAATACGGTGCACGTAATCCTCGGCATTCTCCGGGAGGTTGTAATTAAAGACATGGGTTACGCCATTGACGTGGATGCCTCGACCTGCAACATCCGTCGCCACCAGTACCTGAATCTGCCCTTTCTTGAACTTGTCGAGGGTCTTAAGACGCTTATTCTGAGCAATCTCTCCGGACATCAGCGCCACCTTAACGCCCTGATTTCGGAGGTCCTCTTCAAGGTCGCGGCACTGGTCACGGCGGTTAGCGAACACAATTGCTTTTTCCACCTCAGGGCGTTTCAGGTAGTTCACCAACACCTGCACCTTGTCGTCGTCTCCAACCAGGAACACGGTCTGTTCTACACGCTCGGCGGTCTTCTGTTCCGGTTCAATTTCGACAAACTCGGCATTCTGGGTCCACATGGAGGCAAGATTCAGCACGTCCTGGTTAAAGGTGGCACTGAACAGCAGGGTCTGTCGATCTTCCTTTTGAGGACACTTCCGAATGATCCGCTTCACGTCCGGAATGAAGCCCATATCGAGCATCCGGTCAGCTTCGTCCAGAATCAGGATATCGAGCTGGTCCAGGAACACATCCTGGGATCCGAGGAAGTCAATCAAGCGACCCGGGGTGGCCACCAGGATGTCAACGATCTGGTTCTGCAACTGGTCACGTTGCTTGTCGTAATCCATACCACCCACAACAGTCACCACGTTATGGCCGGTATGTTTGCACAACTCCTCGGCATCTTTGGCAATCTGCATGGCCAGTTCCCGGGTTGGGGCGAGCGCCAGCACCCGGGGTTCGGAAGCGAAGCGTTCCTTCGGGTCAATTGGAACTTCCAGCAGTGTCTGGATAGCGGTGATCAGGAATGCCGCGGTTTTACCGGTGCCGGTCTGGGCCTGGCCGATCAAATCCTCGCAAGCCAGGGTCCACGGCAAGGTTTCCGCCTGAATGGGCGTGCAATACTCGAAACCAATCGAGGTAATGGCGTCCAGGAGTCGCTTGTCCAGATTCAGATCACGGAAACGCAGGTCGCCAGTGTGTTTTGGGTCAGATGTCATACAGCCTCAGTTTTCCTCGAAAAATTCGATGTGCACGTCAGGGGAGCGATGCGTTCAGCATCTTGGCGCCACGCTTGTATCAACCCCGCTCTGGTGCCATAAAACGATAGTAATGCGTTAAAAAAATCATCAGCCCGGTCAGGCAGCCCCTGCTCAAGGTAATGCTGGGCTTGAGCCCTGACTTTCCGCCGGAACCCCGGCTCATCCGCGGCCCCGGCGCCGGACAGGTTATCCACACTGATGTGGAAACGGGAACCTGCAGCAAGGGAAAACAGCCATTCCATCGCCTGAGGCTTCACTTCCACCTGCTCAAACGCCTGCTGCTGTTCGGCGGTCCGGCCATCAGGACAGTACCAGTAACCGTAATCGTGGAGTGTGCGCCGATACTCACCAGCAATACACCAGTGGCTGATTTCGTGCAGCGCGCTGGCATAATAGCCATGAGCAAACACTACCTGCGCTAGCCCCTCTGGACCATCGGCAGGAATGTATTCGGGTTCGTGGCTGCCCTTGACGAGAATTGTCCGGTATCTTTCCCGAAACACGTCATTGAACAGCATGATAAGATCGTTCGGACTGAGATTCATAGTGGATGGCTATTGTGCGACTTTAAGCCGCTCAATACCAGAGGGAACTTAAACCGTTGATCGGTGTCCCTCGCAGCGGAAACAGCCAGGCTTCCACTCAACTGATAAACTGGCCTGCACCAGGCTCCCAGCAATCAGAGACAATGAGGATTCGGATTCACCCATGACAGCCGTACCCCAGGACATCCGACAAAGCACACTGAGCCAGATCCTGGCGTTGTTCACCAGCCTTTTCCTGTTCCTGGGAGCCTCCACTCCAGCACTGGCTCTTGGCTCCGGAGGCAGTAGCCTGTTCGGCCCGGGCAACAACGACTTCCTGCCCGTGGACGAAGCCCTGCCATTCAGCTTCAGAACAGAAGACGGAGCTGCCTTGCTGTTCTGGGATATCGAACCCGGACATTACCTCTACCGTGGCCGAATCAGTGTCTCTGCCAACGACTCTTCGGTCCAGTTGGGCACACCAACCTTTTCTCAGGACGGCGAGCGAATCGAAGACGAGTTTTTCGGCGAGGTGGAAGTCTTTTACGACCCGATCGAAGCCCGTGTCCCGGTCACTCTGCCGGCAGGCATCAAAGAAGCCGAGTTGCTGGTGACCTACCAGGGCTGTGCGAGTGCAGGGCTTTGCTATCCACCTCAAACCCGAGAAGTACTGTTTTACCCTGGGGGCTCAGACACAGCCTCAGACAGCGAGGAAAACAATGCTTCCCCGCCTTCCTCGAATGGCACTCGTATTAACCTGGACACGGATTCCGCTACCGGGCTCGCCGGTTTTCTGGAAAGCCAGTCGATCGCCCTGATTGCGGGGCTGTTTTTCCTCCTGGGCCTCGGCCTGACCTTTACGCCCTGCGTCCTGCCCATGGTTCCCATCATTTCCTCACTGGTGTCCCGGCGAAACACCCAGACCACCGGCCACGCGCTGGTGCTCTCGGGCAGTTACGTACTGGGCATGGCGCTCACCTATGCGGCAGCCGGTGTGCTCACGGGCCTGGCCGGAGCCAGCTTCAACCTGCAGGCGCACCTGCAATCGCCCTGGGTACTGAGCGTGTTCGCCGGCCTTTTCGTGCTGTTCGCGCTGTCCATGTTTGATGTGTTCGAACTTCAACTCCCGCGTTTTATCCGTGACCCACTCAACGAGGCCAGCCACCGGATTACCGGTACCCGGGTGTTCAGTTTGTTCGGGATTGGCGCAATCTCGGCACTGATTGTGTCGCCCTGCGTATCGGCCCCTCTGGCGGGCAGCCTGCTGTATATTTCCAGCACACAGGACGCGGTGATTGGCGGCGTCGCGCTGCTTTCCCTCGGGTTGGGTATGGGCGTTCCCTTGATTCTGGTTGCCGTTGGCGGCCGCAAATTTCTGCCCACTACCGGCCATTGGATGACGGCAGTCAAGCACCTGTACGGTGTATTGTTGATGGCTGTCGCCATCTGGCTTATTGAACGCCTGGTTCCGGCCTGGCTGGCTCTGACACTCTGGGCCTTGCTGGTGGCCATCACCGGTGTTCAGTTGGGGGCGTTTGATGCCGCCAGGGCAGGATGGGAAAGAACTCGAAAAGGTCTGGGACTGCTGCTGTTCGCCTACGGCCTGGCCTTACTGGCCGGCGCCCTCGGCGGTGCCAGCGACCCACTCAAGCCTTTGACGCCGTATACCGCCGCCGCACCGACTTATCCAGGCACCGCTGCGGTGCAGCATGGAGGGTTTAACAGGGTGGAATCCCCGGTTGAGATGCAAGCCATGCTCACCCGGGCGAAGGCGCAAAATCAGGCAGTCATCCTCGACTTCTACGCCGACTGGTGCGTCAGCTGCAAAATCATGGAACGCAATGTTTTCAGCGATCCTCAGGTGGCTCGGGCCATGTCAGATTTTGCCCTGCTGCAGATCGATGTGACCGACAATACGCCTGCCCAGCAGGCACTGCTGGACGATCTCGGACTGTTCGGTCCGCCCGCGATCCTGTTCTTCGGTACCGATGGGCAGGAACGATCCGACCGGCGGGTACTCGGGGAAATGGACCGCGACCAGTTTCTGAGACACCTACAGACCCTGGGCAGCTGACACCAGCCTCAGGCGTCTCCCTTGCGAATCACAAAGGTGAAGACGCCCTCCTGCTCCTCTTCCCGAACCAGTTCATGGCCGAGGAACTGACAGAAACGGGGAATATCTCGAGTGGTTGAGGGGTCCGTTGCCAGTACCCGAAGCAGCTGCCCCTCGTCCACATCGTTAATCCGGTTGTGCAGCATCATGACCGGCTCGGGACAGTAGAGGCCACGGGCATCCAGTTCGGCGTCATAGTGGTCAGCGGTCAAAGCAATCTCCTGTTGTTTACCTGATTTTTCAGGGGAATGTGCTAGTTTTTTCTTTAGTTAAGGACGAAAAATCGAGGTGATCCATGATCCGGGTACTGATTGAGCGTCACATTGCTGAAACCCTCGAATCCGCCTACGAAGAGCGGGCCCGTAAAGTACTCCAGCAAGCAGTCAGTGCGCCCGGCTTCATCTCCGGCGAGACCCTGTCTGACAGCCACGACCCAAACCACCGGATCACCCTCGCCAACTGGCGTTCCGAGGCGGACTGGGATCGTTGGTATCACTCCGAGGAACGCCGTAACCTGATGGCGGAACTGGTTCCCATGATGGATCAGGATGAGGCCATCACGGTTCTGGAGCAAAGCGCCTTCTAGAAAACCCGGAGTAACTCACCCCGTACGCTCGATAAAACAAGTAATTTCTTCCCGGTCGTGGTAAAGGTGGCGAGCCCTGAACCGGAATCCGAGGTTGGCCTCGGTCAAGCCCTGCAAGATGATATCACGGCAAATCAGCCACTCCTCATAACGCTTTTTCATCGGCAGCTTCAGGTTGAAGACCGTATAGCGGCAGTATCCACCAACGATCCAGTCCACAACCATTCTTGCCGTTTTGCGCGGCTGGTCAACAATGTCACACACCATCCAGTCGACGGATTTCCGGGGCCGCCAGCCGTATCCGTCGGCTTTAACATGCTCAACCTGCCCGGATGCCATCAACTCTTCGTTCATCGGGCCGTTATCGACAGCAGCTACCATCATGCCCTGACGAACCAGTTGCCAGGTCCAGCCACCGGGCGCAGCTCCCAGATCGACGGCTTTTTTCCCGCCACCGAGATAATCCAGCTCCTGCTCGGGTGGCAGGAATACTTTCCAGGCCTCTTCCAGTTTAAGCGCAGAGCGGCTCGGAGCCGAGGCAGGCAGGCGCAGTCGTGGAATACCGCCAACGTAGCGGGCGCGATTGTCCCGAAGACTGATGCCGATAACCGCCTCGGAAAAACTGCGAAGCAACACTTCGAATCGACCCGGCGTCGAAGCGTTTTGATCCGCCAGTAACAGCCCGGCTCCTCGCATGGCCTTAGAAAGTGGCGCCACCCACTTGCGGGCAAAATTACCCAGATCGCCATCGTCGTTATTTTCTGGCAAACGAACTTCCAGCCTCGCACACCCCGGATACCCCCGTTCCAGACCACGCACGCTTTCGATAACCGCACCCACGCGGTCCGTCTGTGGCAGCTCGATACGCTCCAGCACCATAATCCAGTCACGAACAAACACCAGATTCTGAAGATCGACCCTGTTCATGAACGCATCGGTCGAATTCTCATCAACGAGGGTAAACCAGACCAAGCCTTCATTTCGCTCAGGCTCGAAATAACCGAAGATCCCCTTTTCGATCGCCTGATCGGTGAGCTCCTGACCAGCTTCGGCTTCGAAACCAGGACGGCAAAACGCAAGAATTTGTTCCATGACATATCCGTAGGTTGCGAGCAGCGGACAACCACTCCAAAAATTTGAAACTATTTAACAGTCAAATGCGTCTATTTTGATTACACTTCAATATCGATACGTTTTCGGGGACTGATGATGTCGTCGGTATTGCGCCTGTTTTTGGCCCTTGGCCTGTGCCTTTTACCTGCCTTGGGTTTTGCTGATACAACTACGAAAAAGAATAGCTGCCCCACGCTCGATGCCAGTGACGACCGTGCCCGGCAATCTCTGATGACTTACGTGTGTTACCACACAGCTTCCCCTGAGACGCCCGCATACACCGCCCAGTCTCCCACTCAACTGCCCAATGACATGAGCTGGAGCAGTGCCCAGGGACACGACCTCGTATTCACCCAAACAGATTCGGTCTACTGGATTCAGGTAAACCTGAAGAACACCTCTGAGGAAACCGGATTCTGGTACCTGAAACTCAGCTACCCGTTGCTGGACAACGTCACCTTCTGGCAGTCCGGTCACGCGACCCCAGCCACGATGGCAACAGGCGACCGCCACGCTTTTGGCACACGGGCCGTAGATTATCGTTATTTCCTTCTGCCCGTCACCCTCGGGGCGGACGGTGCACGCACCATTACGTTGCGCATTCAAAGCAGCGGCGCGCTGAACGTCCCTCTCTCACTGGTTACGCCGGACGAGGTTATTGGCGAGAGCAACAAGCTCACCATGACTCACGGCATGTTCTACGGTGCTCTGCTGATCCTTGCCGTATTCAACATACTGCTGTTCTTCAGCTCCCGTACGGTCTATTACTTCCACAGCGCCTTTTTTATGACCACGCTGGGACTGTTCATGTTTGCCATGGGTGGTTTCGCCAATCAGTATTTCTGGCCAGACACCCCGGACCTGGCCAACACGTCGATTCCCGTGAGCCTGGCACTCTGTTCCCTGGCAATGCTGTTGTTCAGCCGCTCTTTCCTTGAAGCCGGCAAAAAGACATGGCCTGATCGCATCATGACCAGCCTGATCTGGGTGTCCAGCGGTTTTCTTGTTCTGACCTTTATCCTGCCCTACACGACGACTATCGCCATGAACACCATTCTTGGCGTGGCAGTCATCTCCTGCATGATGCTGGTTTCAATAGCCAGACTTCGACAAGGCTACCAGCCGGCACTCTGGTACGTATCGGCCTGGATCACCATGCTGGTCGGCGTGGTCATCTACGCTCTGGCCGCCTTTGGTTTCATTCCCAACTTCCTGGCCACCGAGGCAATGATGCAGACCGCCGTAGGCGGCCAGGTTGTGCTACTGAACTACGCCATGGTGCAACGCTGGCGCCTGCTGAACGAGAAGCTGCTCGCGGTTGAATCCCGGGCTCGATCGGAAATGGAATCCAGGGTTCACGAGCGCACCTCCCAGCTGCGAAATACCATGCGGGAACTTGAAAAAGCCAACCGCCAGCTGGCCGTGCTCAGCCTCAACGATTCGCTGACCGGCCTGAGCAACCGGCGTCACATGGACACCCGGCTGCCAGAACTTCGCGCCGAATCCATCCGAAAAGGAGCCCCTTTAACCATCGCATTGATTGATGCGGACCACTTCAAGCGAATCAACGACACCTGGGGGCACGGCTTTGGCGATGTCTTCCTCCAGATGATTGCAGAAGTGCTCAAGAAACACGCCCAGCGCCCGCGGGACATGGCTGTTCGGTTCGGTGGCGAGGAATTTGCCCTGTTGTTGCCGGATACGGACTTAACCGGCACGCTCAGCGTTTGCGAGAACATTCTGGACGACATCCAGAACACCGAGGTAGAGACACCGGATGGTAATTTCACATCCATCACGGTGAGCGCTGGCATTGCCGCCCTGAATGCCAACGAAAGCATCACCGACCTTTTCAAACGGGCGGATAAAGCCCTGTACAAGTCCAAATCCGACGGGCGCAACTGTGTTACCGTCGCCAGCAGCACCATTTTGAATCTGGCCTAGCCCGCCAGAATATTCTCGACAAACCGACCTGAAGCGACAGCGGCCTCTTCTATAAGGGTCCGCTGGCTGCTCTGCTGCTTGGCAAGGGGCTGGAAGTCGTGATTCCCACCTTCCAACCAGTGCAAATCGGCACGCTCTATAGACCGCCCAGGCTCTTCGACCTCGTCCCGCTTGCCGAACGGGTCGCGGGTACCCTGAATCAACAGAAACGGACAGTCGATCTTGTCAAAGTGGTCCGTGCGCCAGCGATCCGGCTTTCCGGGCGGGTGAAACGGATAACCGAAGCCGATCACCCCATCAATGCCTCCGCGCTGAGTCGCCAGGATACTGGCCATTCGACCGCCCATGGACTTACCGCCAACCAGCAGCAGGGCGTTACCGGGCATATCCTTGCGAACCGACTCAACCACCTCGGAGAAGCACTGAAGCAGTTTGGGCTGACGATCCGGCGGACGCTTCTTGCCGTCTTCTCGCCGTTTTTCCATATAAGGAAACTCGAAGCGAACGGTGGCGACACCCTGCGCTTCCAGTGCGTCTGCCAGCGTTTCCATAAACGGCGAATCAGCCGGTGCACCCGCTCCGTGAGCCAGAACCAGAAAGGCTCTGGGATGATTTTCAAAGCCCTGTTTTTTTATCCACACTACAATTTTCACCTTCACCAAATCAGGGTCTATCATTACAGGTCACTCAGCGACCTTTTGCCTTCTGGCATTCCGTATAAATACCTTGGTCGCCAAGGATGCCATGTTGCTGATTTGCGCGCACTTAACTGGGTTGAGGAGTTGACCTGAGTCATTGCAAAGAGCTAATGGTTTCTCCATACTTGCGCCCGCATATTTCCCCACTCTAAATCCATTGGTAAGGCTATGAGCACAGTGAATGCAAACCTGACATACAACTACAAGGTGGTGAGACAGTTTGCCATCATGACAGTGGTATGGGGTATTGTAGGAATGGCCATGGGCGTGCTGATCGCAGCGCAACTCTACTGGCCAGCCCTCAACCTCGACCTTCCCTTTACCCACTTCGGCCGTCTGCGGCCGTTGCACACCAACGCCGTTATCTTCGGCTTCGGTGGAAGTGCCCTGTTCGCGACCTCATATTACGTGGTCCAGCGCACGTGTCAGGCACGCTTGATTTCCGATAGCCTTGCTGCTTTTACCTTCTGGGGCTGGCAGGCGATCATCGTGGCAGCCGCTATTACCCTGCCGCTGGGCCTTACCAGCGCCAAGGAGTACGCTGAGCTCGAATGGCCGATCGACATCGCCATTGCCGTGGTGTGGGTGACCTACGCACTGGTTTTCTTCGGCACCGTGATGAAACGCAGCACGCCGCACATTTATGTCGCCAACTGGTTCTACGGTGCATTCATCATCACCGTGGCCTGCCTTCACATTGGTAACAACCTGGCCCTGCCGGCCAGCGCCTTCAAGTCTTACTCTGCCTACGCAGGTGTGACAGACGCGATGATGCAGTGGTGGTATGGCCACAACGCAGTAGGCTTCTTCCTGACCGCCGGCTTCCTGGGCATGATGTACTACTTCGTGCCGAAGCAGGCTAACCGTCCGGTTTACTCCTACCGTCTGTCCATCGTTCACTTCTGGGCACTGATCGCCACTTACGTCTGGGCCGGCGGTCACCACCTGCACTACTCTGCCCTGCCAGATTGGGCCCAAACCGCAGGCATGGTGATGTCCCTGATCCTGCTGGCTCCCTCCTGGGGCGGTATGATCAATGGCATGATGACCCTGTCCGGTGCCTGGCACAAACTGCGCACCGACCCGATCCTGCGCTTCCTGGTGGTTTCCCTGTCCTTCTACGGCATGTCCACCTTCGAAGGCCCGATGATGTCCATCAAGACTGTCAACGCGCTGTCTCACAACACTGACTGGACCGTCGGCCACGTACACTCCGGTGCGCTGGGCTGGGTTGCCATGATCAGTATTGGTGCGGTTTACCACCTGATTCCCAAGCTCTGGGGTCTCCCGAGCATGTACAGCACGGCGCTGATCAACGTTCACTTCTGGCTGGCAACGGTTGGCACCGTGCTCTACATCGTGGCTATGTGGGTTAACGGCATCATGCAGGGCCTGATGTGGCGCGCTGTGAACGCAGACGGCTCCCTGACCTACAGCTTTGTCGAATCTCTGGAAGCGTCCTATCCGGGCTACCTGGTCCGTTTCCTTGGCGGCGTTATCTTCCTGAGCGGCATGCTGATCATGGCCTACAACGTTTACATGACCGTTCGCAACAAACAGCCGGCCGCTGACAATGCGGCAGCTCAGGCGGCGTAACGGGAGAGACACCAGATGACTAAACACGAAATTGTTGAAAAGAACCTCGGTCTGATGATCGTGCTGATCATTCTTGCGATCAGCGGTGGCTTCCTGGTGGAAGTTGTTCCCCTGTTCTTCCTGAAAGAAACCAATGAGCCGGTGGAAGGCCTTGAGCCCTACTCCGCGCTTGAACTGGAGGGACGTGACATCTACATCCGTGAAGGTTGCCACGTGTGCCATACCCAGCAGATCCGCCCCTTCCGTGCGGAAACCGAGCGGTATGGCCACTACTCCGTGGCGGGCGAGTTTGTGTACGACCGCCCGTTCCTGTGGGGCTCCAAGCGTACCGGTCCCGACCTGGCTCGCGTTGGTGGCCGTTATTCCGATGCCTGGCAGCGCCAGCACCTGTACGATCCGCGCAGCGTGGTACCGGAATCCAATATGCCGGCCTTCCCGTGGCTGTTTGAAGATCGTGTAGACCACACCAAGACTGCGGACAAGATGGAAACCCTGCAGACCCTGGGCGTGCCCTACACCGATGAACAGATCACCAATGCCGCTGATGAGGTTAAGGGCAAGTTTGAAATCGAAGCTCTGGTCGCATACCTGCAACAGCTGGGTACTGTGATCACAGAGAAGCGGTGATCCCCATGGATTTAAACGAGTTTCGCGGAATTCACACCCTTGTGGTCATGGCCATCTTCCTTGGCATCGTCTGGTGGGCCTACAGTGCCCACCGAAAGAAGGCCAACGATGAAGCGGCGCATTTGCCATTCGACGATGAAGACGCTGACCAGCGAACTCTTGATCAGGAAAAAACGGAGAAAAAGCAATGAGTACCTTCTGGAGCATCTGGATCAGCGTGATCGTGCTCGGTACGATTTTCGGCTGCGCATGGCTGCTGTGGGCAGTTCGCAAGAGCCAGACCACAGACACTGAAACCGACCGTACCATGGGGCACTCCTTTGATGGCATCGAGGAATACGACAACCCGATGCCCAAATGGTGGCTGTACCTGTTCATCGGAACCTGCATTTTTGCGCTCGGTTACCTCGCCCTGTACCCGGGCCTGGGTAACTGGAAAGGCCTTTTCGGCTGGACGTCCCACAACCAGTGGGAAGCGGAAGTGGCAGAGGCTGAGGCGAAATTTGGCGAGATCTACGCACAGTATGGCAATACACCGGTTGCCGAACTGGCTGACAACGAAGACGCCCTGAAGATCGGTCAGCGTCTGTTTGCCAACAATTGCGCCGTTTGCCATGGCTCGGCCGCTCGCGGACAGGTGGGCTTCCCTAACCTGACTGACGATGACTGGCTCTACGGCGGCACGCCGGAGGCCATCCTGGAAACCCTGCACAACGGTCGTATGGGTAACATGCCTGCCAAGGGCGTCATGCCGAACATGACCAACGAGCAAGTGGACCAGGTGGTCAACTACGTGCTCAGCTTCAGCGGTCGCGAAAAAGACGCAGACGCAGCAGAAGCTGGCAAGGCAGTCTTCGCCCAGGCTTGTGCCGCATGCCACGGCCCGGAAGGCAAAGGCATGGAGTCCGTCGGTGCCCCCAACCTGACCGACGATGTCTGGCTGTACGGCTCCACTTACGAGTGGATAAAAGAAACTGTGGTCAATGGTCGCCAGAACCAGATGCCCGCCCAGAGCGGCCGTCTGACGGAGGACCAGATCCAGATTCTCGCTGCTTACGTGTACAGTCTGTCGAACGACTGACTGATCCGGCCGGGGCTTCTGCCCCGGTCTGGTCTTCTCCCGCCTGCATCCGGAAACTACCGGGTTCAGACAGGAGCGGATCCAAGGACACCACATCCCTGAACCGCAGGTTGTCTTTCATCGGGAGGTTTTGATGAGCAGTGAGATTCCGGTCAAACAGGTTGACCCATCCTCTGACCCCTCCGATAAGAATAAAAACACCGGAACCGTAGAGCTCTACGCCAGTCGCAAGAAAATCTACGTCAAGGAAGTCAAAGGCTTCTTCCAGCGGATACGGAACGTCAGTCTTACCCTTCTGATGGGCATGTACTTCCTGTTCGTATGGATCACACTGGATGGCCAGCCGCTGATTCATTTCGACCTTCCCGCCCGTGAGTTCCACCTGTACGGGGCCACCTTCTACCCGAAAGATTTCATCCTGCTGTCCGGCATGCTGATCATCAGTGCGTTCGGCCTGTTTTTTATCACCACCCTGTTTGGGCGGGTATGGTGCGGCTACACCTGCCCACAGACTGTATGGACATTCATTTTCATGTGGGTCGAAGAGCGCATTGAGGGCAGCCGCAACAAGCGGATGAAACTCGACAAGGCTCCCATGTCCGGTGAAAAGCTGGCGCGAAAATCCACCAAGCACCTGGTCTGGGTACTTATAGCCCTGGCAACCGGCCTTACCTTTGTTGGCTACTTCTATCCGATTCGCGAGCTGATCGCCGACCTGTTTACCTTCCAGGCTAACGGCTGGGCCTATTTCTGGGTCCTTTTCTTCACCATTGCCACCTACCTGAACGCGGGCTGGATGCGTGAGCAGGTCTGCCTGTACATGTGCCCCTACGCCCGATTCCAGTCGGTGATGTTTGACCCCAATACCCGGGTGGTTTCCTACGATCCGAATCGAGGAGAACCCCGGGGTGGCCGCAAGAAAGGGGTGTCACCTGCGGAAGCCGGGTTGGGCGACTGCATCGACTGCGGCCAGTGTGTGCAGGTGTGTCCGACCGGTATCGACATCCGTGACGGGCTGCAATACGAGTGCATCGGGTGCGCCCTGTGTATTGATGCCTGCGACGAGATCATGGAAAAAATGGATTATCCCAAAGGACTGATCCGCTATACCACCGAGAATGAACTCGAGGGCAAGCCCTCCAAACTGCTCCGCCCACGCACCTTCGGTTATGGCGCGGCGCTCGCGCTGATGATTTCGGCGGTCGCTGTTACCATCGCCACACGGGTTCCCGCAGAGCTGGATATCCTGAGAGATCGCGGGGCGCTCTTCAGCTTTAATGGCCAGGGCCGGATAGAAAACTCCTATACCGTGAAAATCGCCAACATGACTGAGGTTCCCCAGACCTTCGCACTGTCCGTTCGCGGCCTTGAAGACATACAGATCCTGACCCAGAAGACCGTGACCGTCGAAAGTGGCGAGAACCGTTCGCTGCCTACCGTCGTGGATGTTCCACCCGAGTCCATTGAGACCAGCAACAACACCATCTTCTTTGAAGCGCGGTCCGAAGTGGACGCAACCCTGGTACTGGAAACCGAAAGCCGGTTTGTCGGTCCCAAGCCTTGAATTTATATATCCCAAGCTCTCAATGCATTACCAAGAGAATGAGTAACATGTCTGATCAATCCCCGGTCGCACCCTGGTACCGCCAACCCTGGTTCTGGTTCCTGACCATTTTCCCCCTGGCTGCTATTACCTGGTGCGCTGTCATGCTGACCGTCGCCCTGAGCATGGAAGACACCATGGTGACCGACGATTATTCCAAGCAGGGACGAGGCATCAATTATGAAATCGCCCGGGACCAGAAGGCCACCGACCTGGGCCTGACCGGCGACATGGCCTTTGATGGCCGTCAGGTTACCCTCTCACTGAATTCCGACGAGGGTGCAGCAGACTTCGATTATCTGATCCTTAACCTGTTCCACCCCACGCTCTCCAAGTACGACCGCACTGTTCAGTTCCGCGCTATCGGTAACGGCAGGTATGAGGCGCAATTGCTGGAAGATATCGATGGTCGCTGGTATTTCGACCTGCGTGGCCCGGACAACACGTGGCGCCTGAAAGGCGAAGCCTGGTTGCCCAAGGAGTCCCTGGTTATCAAGGCAAAGGACGCTGAGCAGGAGTGACCTCACCGGCCTGTTACCACTGCGGTGAACCGGCGGCCGGTGAGCCGCCCATCACCCTGGAGCTCGACGGGCAATCGCGCCACTTTTGCTGCCAGGGCTGTAAAGCCGTGTGCGAAACCATCCACGCGGAAGGGCTCACCGGCTTCTACAACTTCCGTACTGAGCCCGCCGTCACCCCCAGGCAACTGACCAAACCGCAACTGGAACGGATCCGCGAACTCGATCACCCGCTCATCCAGCAGGCATTTGTCTCGCCGGTAAAGGGCGGCCAGGAAGCCCAGTTGCTGATTGGTGGTATCACCTGTGCCGCCTGTATCTGGCTGCTGGAAAACCACATGAAGAAACAGTCTGGCGTGCTGTCTTTTTCAGTGAATCACAGCACCCAGCGCGCCCGGCTCGTCTGGGCCCAGAATCAGGCGAAACTCAGCGATTTGCTGATTGCCATCCACGAACTCGGCTACACAGCCCGTCCCTATCAGGCTGACGAGGTGGAGCAGCAGTTACGATCCGAGCATCGCTCGATGCTGATCCGGCTGACTCTGGCCGGCATCGGGTCATTCCAGAGTATGATGCTGGCGTTCCCGCTCTACTTCGAGATGGTGAACGACTTATCCTCCGACTTTGTCAGCTTCTTTCGCTGGGTCAGCTTGCTGATCACCACACCGGTGGTGTTTTACAGCGCCGCGCCGTTTTTCAGGAATGCCCAGCGGGATATCCAGTCCCGGCACCTGACCATGGACGTTCCCGTGGCTATCGCCATTGGCCTGGCCTATCTGGCCAGCGCCTGGGTGACGGCTGTCGGGGGAGAGGAAGTGTATTTTGAGTCGGTGTGCATGTTCACCTTCTTCCTGCTACTGGGCCGTTACGTCGAAGTCCGCGCACGATTCCGGGCGGGATTGACCGGCAACGCACTCGCCGGGTTCCAGCCCACCGTTGCCACGAGGGTTCAGGACGGAGATACCAGCGTGGTTCCGGCCCACGAGATCCGGCCGGGCGACACCGTTCGCGTTCGGCCCGGTGAAACGCTACCTGTCGATGGCACGATTGTCAGCGGCCACTCCACCCTCAATGAAGCGGCGCTCACCGGCGAATACCTGCCCGAAACCCGGTCAACAGGCGATGCCGTGCACGCGGGTAGCGTTAATGGGGAAAACCCGATTGATGTGGAAGTCACCCGTTCCGGCTCTCAGACACGATTGTCCGGAATCCTTCGGGTGCTCGATCGTGTGCAATCCGAGAAGCCACCGGTGGCCCGCATGGCAGATCAGATGGCCGGCAAGTTTGTGGGACGCGTCCTGATTCTCGCCCCGGTCGTTTGGATTGGCTGGTGGCTGGCAGGTGCCGACAACGCATTCGACATCACCCTGTCGGTACTGGTGGTGACCTGCCCCTGCGCCCTGTCACTGGCAACGCCGACCGCCATCACTGCCGCCACCATGAAACTCCGGAGACTGGGCTTTCTGCCAACGAGGGGCCATACCCTGGAATCCATGAATGCCATCGACACGGTGGTGTTCGACAAAACCGGCACACTGACCGAAGGCCGGCTCAGACTGGCTTCCGTCAAGGTCACCGGGAGCATAGACGAAGCCAGCTGTCTGAAGCTCGCCGCTGGGCTCGAACGGCACTCCGAGCACCCCATTGCCAGGGTTTTCAGTGACCTGTCCGCCACCAGCGTGAGTCAGGTACAGAATCACCTGGGAGGAGGATTGTCAGGCACCCTTGGCGAAAAAGCCCTGTACATCGGTCACCGGGAATTTGTTCAGTCCCAGACAGAGCTGCCCGCCCCGAGCGTGGAATCCTCGAACGGCATGGAGGTCTGGCTGGCCTCAGGCTCAGAATGGCTGGCTTGTTTCTGCCTCGACGACCAGCCCAGGGCAGACGCCCAGAAGGCCATAGCCGATCTCAAAGATCGCGGTATCCGGGTTATGCTGCTCAGTGGCGACCGCTCGAATCACGTCCAACAGGTGGCTACGGCGTTGGGGATTGATGACGCCATTGGGCAAGCATCGCCGGAACGAAAACTCGAGGTGCTGCAGGATTTAAGCGAGCAGGGTCATAAAGTCATGATGGTGGGGGATGGCATCAACGACCTGCCATCCATGGCGGGCGCGGGCATTTCCGTGGCCATGGGCTCGGCCGCCGACCTGACCCAGCTGCATGCGGACGCGGTATTACTGAATGGCCAATTGAGCCAGCTCTCCGAAGCCATCAAGACCAGTCAGGATACCCGCCGGGTGATTCGCCAGAACCTGATCTGGGCACTGGTTTACAACGTAACTGCCTTGCCCCTGGCCGCGGCAGGAATGGTACCGCCCTGGCTTGCAGCCCTTGGCATGTCTGCAAGCTCGCTGGTGGTGGTGTTGAATGCTCTTCGCCTGGCCCGCCCACCCCTGCTTCACGCCCCGGAAGAAGGCGCGAGAGTTGGCGCACAGCTTGTGTCCTGATACCGTAGCCGGATAGTGTCCAAGAGGTTAGATCGTGCAAATAGTCATTATTCTTGTCCCCCTGGTGTTGCTGGTGGTGGCCATTGGCATCCTGCTCTTTTCCTGGGCGGTAAAGAGCGGCCAGTACGACGACCTTGAAGGGCCTGCACACCGCATCCTCTACGATGATGACGAGGACAAGATTCCGGACGAGGCTCGCGTCGACAAATCGACCTCCCCTGGCACTTCCGCCAATACAGAAGATGACGCGGCAAACAGCGCCAAGGACCCGACCAAAGACGCATGAGCCCGGAGCTTTACCTCAGTTACCCAAGCGCGTTTCTGATCGGACTGCTGGGCAGCGCCCACTGTCTCGGTATGTGCGGTGGAATCAGTGCGTCACTGTCCATGGCCCTGCCCGTTGGGCAGGGATTCCGGCTCCGACAAACCCTGATGCTGCTGGCGTTTAACGGCGGCCGAATCACCAGCTATGCGCTCATCGCAGCCATCGTTGCCCTCGCGAGTACTTCTGCAGCCCATCAATGGTCCCAGTTGGCGCCGGTTTTGAGGAGTATAGCGGGGGCGCTTCTGATCCTGATGGGACTGTCGATGGGCCAGTGGTGGCAGGGAATTCGTTACGTGGAGCGCGTGGGAGCCCCGATCTGGAAACGCCTCTCCCCGCTTACCCAGCGCTTTTTGCCCGTACACCATACGGGGCAGGCTCTGGCACTGGGTGCATTATGGGGCTGGTTGCCCTGTGGGCTGATCTACAGCACCCTTGGCTGGGCAGCGCTTCAACCCACGGTCGGTTCAGCAGCCCTGACCATGGTCTTTTTCGGGCTGGGCACCCTGCCTTCCATGCTGGCCACAGGTTATGCTGCTGGTTGGATCAAAGCATTACAGGGACGCACCGGTGTGCGCCGGGCAGCGGGCGTCCTCCTGATCCTCTTCGGGATCTGGACCCTCCCCCTGCCCTGGCTTGCAGGCCACTAAACGTCAGATATTGAGTACGTCCAGCCGCCCATAGTCGGTTGTTTCGGCAGGCTCGCAGGCCTCAACACCCTGAACGACGGCCTGGCGCTTGCCCCCAAGCCGCTTGTTTTCGCGGAAATCGTACAGGTCGTTGTCTGCCAAGTGGGAAGGCTCTACGTTGCACATAGCCCGGAACATGGTTTCGAGACGCCCGGGGTGCTGCTTATCCCAGGTCTGAAACATATCCTTGATCACCTGCCGTTGCAGATTTTCCTGCGAGCCACAGAGATTACACGGAATAATCGGAAACTCCCGCAGGGCGGCATAACGGGCAATGTCTTTTTCACGGGCATACGCCAGAGGTCGAATGACGGTGTTCCGGCCGTCATCACTGTGCAGCACTGGCGGCATGGATTTCAGCTTGCCACCATAGAACATATTCAGGAAAAGAGTTTCCAGAAGATCGTCGCGGTGGTGCCCCAGCGCGATCTTGGTCACTCCGTGCTCTTCGGCAAAATTATAAAGAATTCCGCGACGTAGGCGCGAACAAAGGCCGCAGGTGGTCTTCCCTTCGGGCACTTTTTCCTTAACAATACTGTAGGTATCCTTCTCGATGATGTGGTACTCGATACCCAGAGTTTCCAGATAGCCCGGCAATACCTCCTCCGGGAAACCCGGCTGCTTCTGATCAAGGTTGACAGCAATCAGCTCAAAGGAAACCGGGGCGCTCTTCTGCAAATTCAGCAGAATGTCCAGCATGGCATAGGAATCCTTGCCTCCGGACAGGCAGCACATGACTTTATCGCCGGCCTCAATCATCGAGAAATCAGCAATGGCCTGCCCCATCTCTCGGCGCAGACGCTTCTGCAGTTTATTCAGCTCCAGCTTCTGTCGGCGCTCCAACTCGGAGCCCTGCGTTGTTTCGGGACTGGCAATCATTGCTTTGGACATACCCATCAGGTTCAGAAATTTACGAGCGACGAATTATACTCGTCACAAGGATGCAGTGACATACAGGAAAACAACATGGATATGTTGCCAAAAAACCGGAAGCTCCCGGGGAAAAGAGAGCAGAACCGGATTCGAAACCGCAAAGCCATTCTCAATGCGGCCCGGGAATGCTTCAGCGAACTGGGCTACGACAACGCGACCATTCGGGACATCATAAAACGCACCGGCCTGGCTGCCGGCACCTTCTACAATTCTTTCTCCAGTAAGCAGGACATATTTGTTGCCCTGCTAACGGACTTCCTGACTCAAATGAATCAGGACCTGACCAAAAGCCGGCGCTCTGCGGGAACCACCAACGAATTTATTCACTCAGCTTATCTTGCGCTCTATTCAGCCACCGCCAGGGATCCCCTGATCTACGAGTTAGCGCACCGCAATGACCAGGCCCTGCAAAAGCTGTTCGGCTCGGGTCTGCTCAGGTTAAGTATGCTATCGCTTGAAGCCGATGTGCAGGAAGCCAAGGAACGCGGGCTCCTGCCGGATATCGATACCGAATACCTGTGCGCAGCTTTTTTCGGAGTGGCATACGAACTCAGCCTGAAAGTTGCGAGGCGAGCTCACCAGAAACCGGAATCGGCGGACACCGAGGCACATCGCGCGGCACGGTTTTCGACTGCGCTGTTCCTCGGGGGAATTCCGGAGCTAACGAAGGTTTCCTGAACGGTCCAAGTACCCTAAGATTGGGCCATGAACCATCCTAGCCCTTCCGCCCGGCGTCGTAATGATGTGCCGGGCGCCTATCATCAAGCCCTGGAACAACGAATCCTGCACCTGATGGTGGCTGTCGAGCACGAGCTCAGGCTGGCACCGGATGGCATGAGTGAATTGCATTTGTTGAAAGCACTGCAGAATCCCCCCTGGGAATTATTCGGCAGCATCCAGTTCAGCGAACCCGAGAAACTTTACCCCGTTCACTTTTTGCTGTTTCACGTGCTCTTTCGCCTGCGGGACCAGTTGGCCGACTCGGATATGAGCCTCAGCATTTCAGCGCTCAACATAAGCCTCTCGGCCCAACCGATGGTCAGTGGAGACGGGCTACCAGATGCGACTGACAAGCTCCGGGAGTTTTATCTGGATCTTTCGCACTACCAGCTAGGAGACTCCGTCATTCAGCAAATGATGGACGATTTCTTGGCTGGCAGAACCGGGCGCAAACCGGCAGAAGGCGACCTGAAACACGCCTCGGCAGTTCTCAATTTCGAGGGTATACCAACGTCTTTTTCCGAGGTAAAACACCGTTTCCGGCGCGCCGTGATGCAGGCTCACCCGGATCGCGGCGGCGATACCGGGGAAATTCAGCGGCTAAATGAAGCCTTCTCCGTTTTCAAAACTCACTTCAATCGCGGCAGCTAACTCAACGCGGTATAGTTTTCTTGAGGAAGCCCCATGTTTTTTCGACTGATCCATCAGTTTGCCCTGTTTTTGGCAATTCTTTTGGTCCCTGGTTATCTTTCAGCTGACCTTGTAGTCCTGCAATACCATCATGTCAGCGACAAAACCCCTCCGGCCACCAGCACATCGCCATCCCTGTTTGATGCCCAGATGGACATGATTTCCCGGCTCGGACTGGAGGTCGTAGTTCTGGAGAGCGGCACTCAGGATGCCCTGGCCGGCAATCTCGACGAAGAGAATCGCATCGCCCTGACCTTCGATGACGCCTACGAATCGGTTATTAGCAATGCGCTCCCGACCCTGGCCGAACACAACTATCCGTTTACGGTGTTCGTCAATACCCAAGCCATAGGATCCCCCGGTTATCTGACCTGGAAGCAACTGGAAGAGCTGGCCGGTAATGAGCTGGTAACGCTGGCAAATCACAGTGCAGACCACGGCCACCTGGCTCGGAGGTTAGATGAATCCATGGATGGTTGGAAAAAGCGTATCGAGGCAAGCCTCGACCAGGCACAGCAGGCCCTCAAAACAAACGTGGGCACCACGGCATCCATGTTTGCCTACCCTTATGGCGAGTTTGACCGGGCGCTGGAACAGCACATCGCCGAAAGAAACTGGTATGGTTTCGGTCAGCATTCCGGAGCTATCGGTCCCTCCTCGTCGCCAACACGCTTGCCCCGGTTTCCCATGGCCAACGCCTTTGGTCGGCTTGAATCACTCGAAACCAAACTGCTGAGCAGGGCCTTGCCTGTGTCAGCAGATCAACTTCCGGACAGTGTGATCAAGAGCAACCCTCCCCACTTGTCAATTAGGCTGTCCGCCGGCTTCAGCCCAAAGCGCCTGAACTGCTTTGGCTCGGGTATGGGAAGAATCAAGGTGAAGGTAAATGACAGCAGCGCCAGCATCCGTGCCCCGCAAGCGTTTGACACTCGGCGTTTCCGTTACAACTGCACCTACCCCGACGGAAACGGGCGATATTACTGGCTGTCGCAGCCTTGGCTCGACCTCAATCAGCCAGAGGACTAACCACTGATTTCAGTCCTCAACCCTCATGAGCCCCAACTCACCCGCTGCGACGTGGGGTATAGCGCGGGGCCCCCTGCGTCCCTCGACGACTGTTTGCCCGGCCAGGTCTTCCTGTCGGGTGAAAATAACGACCCAGCGCTCGCCTTCGCCCGGGAAAACCGGAATAAACGACTCGAGAAATCCGAGCCGACTCCAGGACTCCGGGGTGTAGGCGCTGACCATATCCGTCACCAGACGCAGTGGCTGAAAATCACGGTCCAGGAACAACAAGGATGGAACAAACACCCCATCCGATGCGTAGGAACGAAGGCGCATAATAAAATCGGGCTGGTCTATGACGCTGGACAACGCCACAAGATGATAGGGGCTGCTTCCTGACAGGAAGTCATGGGCTGGCGAATCTTCGGAAATATCAACTCCGAACGCCCGCCCCTGCTGCCACTCTGAGTGTTCGCCCCTTCTCAACGCAAGGCAACAGGATTCGCCAAAGCGGGCCAGGTAGTCGTCAGCGCCGGATTCGATTCCAAGAATGGCAAACGCATTGGGATCAGCCCCTTCGACCTGATCCGGCAAAGGCATGACTGACGACCCGGTCTGATAAATACTGGCGGGAGAAAGCTCAACCGGTGCGGCGACTGTTCCCTTCTCCAACTCCGAACGAGTGTCCGGACGGAAATAGCTGACCCGGACATTTCCCTCTGCGTCCCGCCAGGTGAAATAGGGCAAAGGCTCACCAGGTCGAATGTAACCATCTCGCTCGAGCTGATTACCGTCGGGATAATTCTCGAGGGTAAATTCGGTGTCTTCGTCGAGGGATTCAACAGGGACTTCCGCTAGTTTGGCGTGGACAGGATCTTCGCTGGCATCATTTTCGTCCTCCGGATTATTCACAATCCGGGAATACTGGACGCGCCCCATTTCATCAACCCAAGTGAAATAGCCGTCCCTGTCAGAAACGGGCGCTCCGCCAATCTGGCAACCTGAAACCATAAAAGCTATCAGAGACGCCAAAACCACTTTATTTGGCAGAACTGCTCTCATCCAACGATTCCACTTGGTAACTTCAGCCAACCGCGTCAGAACTTGGTTCGAAAACTGAGGCCAGCCATGGCTATCCTCATCGAGGTTTTAATATCCAGTCCTGCGTATGGGTTATAGATGATATTGGTCAGGTTATCGCAGTTAACGTTACAACTACCATTGGCAGGTATGTATTCGATGGTCTGCATGTAGGCCAGGAACAGGTCGACATTTGTATCCCGATCCCACTTATAGCCCATACCCAGACTATACAGTTTTGCATCGCCCAAGGGCGCCAAAACCTGCATCTGGTCATCGGGAATGGCTGAATCCCGTATCTCTACACCAGCTCTAAGATCCAATCGGCTTGACGCATGAAACTCTGCACCAAAGCCCCAGTTCCAGGTGCTTTTGAATCCAAGCGGCAAACGCAAAGAGTTGGGGGTCGCATTCTCTGGCGACAAGATTCGAGCCGCGTTCAGGAATTCCAGGTTCCGGTCGAACTTGAACTCAAAAGCATCCCACTGAGCAAAATCCGTCCAACCAATATCGGCATTCAGGGTAAGCTTCGGGTGGACATCAACGCTGATGCCTGTCTGAAAATGCTGGGGGTAGACGAGATCCGCACTCACGTTACCAGCTTCTTTGGGCGCACCGGACGGCAGACTGAGGATGGCCGCACTGATAGCACCAAGAACGGAGCTGTTCAAGCCCTGCCAGAAACCGGACCAGTCATCCGTATACTGAATCTCAAAGGTGCCTTTGAGGTTCATGTCGGCTTCGGAGGAATAGCTGGCCCCCCACGAAAACCAATCCGTTGGTTCCCACATAACACCCAGAGTGTAGGTCGGCGATATGGTTTCCTGAACCTGAATGCTCAGTGCACCAATGTCGTCCCACGGGCCTATGTTACCCCCGCACAGGGCAATCCACGGTGCCAGTGGCTCATTTCCGCTTTCGCAGTTAAACGCATCCTGAAGGATTTCCGCAACACCCAACAGCATGTTCGGTGCCCGCATGAACTGGTCGGCGGCAACGCCCATATGGGACAGATGTATCCCCGCACCAACCGACCATTGGTCATTAATCTCGTAACCAACGGTGGGTGAAAGATAAGTCGTTCGCTGCAGCGCGTTGGCCTGGGCCTGATAGCGGCCGGAGTCATCCTTATCCCGGTAATAACCAGCAACAAATGGGAGATAAAATGCGTTGGCGAAAGTCAGTTTTGATCCCGGAGGCTGAATACTGATCCCCGCAGACGGAGCCACACCCGGGCCTGGAGGCATTCTCAAAATGCCATAGCCCGGCACAAACAATGCGAGCGTATTGGTATGGCTGTGCGTATTGGCCACTGGATCCTTTTGCTTGCCAGTCAATGGATCCGTTTCCAAACCATCGATGCCAAAAATCTCATACCCTTCTGGCGCCATGAAGTCGGCATCGATGTCCAGATAAACATTCAGGAGGTTCACTTCAAGCTGGCGATCATCAAGCTTGGTCAACCCGGCAGGGTTATAGTGAATAGCCATCATACCCGGGGGATCTGCAGTCACCGCATTGCCCAGTGAGATCGCCTTCGGATGAATCGTAAGATTCTGCGCAAGTTGGGCACTGGCCCCACCAGAGATCGACCCGGCAACGAGAGCTGCAAGTAACGTCCGCTTGTAGCTAGAACTTCCCATGAAAACCTTCCCTTTCCCGCATAACGTCGGAGCTCATCACTCTTTGAGACCAGAGAAATCAATGGGTAGAGAGACTCCCAGGGAGAAGTCCGGCGCGTCCTCGGTCAAGCCGATCCCCACGCTGGTGTTCACAATTGTGGTATCGCTCACCCGTGTTCCAAGGGACATACTCAGGAAGCCCGACATCTGATCCTGAGCAACGGCCTGGCCACCCCGGCTGAAGGTAAGGACTGTTTCGTCGCTATAGCTGAACTGGGTAGAGACACTCAACGAAATGTCATAGGAAAGCGAATAGGCAAAACCGGCGGATCCGGAGAGGCTAAAGCCCGGGTCGACACTTACAAGGCGTCTGGCGCCACGCACCTGATCAAGGCCATCCACGGAAAAATTGTAGGTAACACTGGTAGACCCAAAGATCACGACCGGATCCAGAACTTTTGAGAAACTCGCTCCCCCGGCTACAGAGTAGTACCCACTCCCTGTAGAGAGCTGTTCCTTTATATCAATCTCGTAAGGACTCACACCGGTTTTGGTCGTAAAAGTGCCGAAGAAGGTGGTGGACATCCGCCCCGGAACATAAGCAAATGGCTGCCAACGAGCAGTAAATGAAATATCCCCGAAATCATAAACGGAGAGTTCATCCTGAGTGTCATACTTCACCACGAGCGGAATCCGGGTTCCGACCGTGAGGTTATTCAGAAGACCGTAGTCGTAAGAAAAAGAGTTCGTGAAACTGTGGGTTGCAGATGGCACGACATCCAGATTCCGTATCGCGCCATCAATAAGATCAAGGTCGAGTCGCTGGTCGCCCGTATAGGAGTAATCAAACGAGTAATTCAGTGAGTGAGTACCCTTCTGCTGCAGTGAATAATTCTTCTCAGCAGCCTGAAAAACCTCTTCCAGCTGGCTGGACGAATCCTCGTCCCCCTCCTGTTTGGCCAAGGCCTCCCGCGCCTGCTCCACGCTAGATTGCTGCGCCAGGGCTACTCCCGGCAGGAAGCTAGCCGTGGAAACAAGGATAACGCCTCGCACAAACCAACGATTCATCCTGACTCCCTTTCTTTATAATTTTTCCTGATCCGAGTGCGTTACCCGGCAAATTAATGACGACGGTAATGCAATTGCTTCCGCGTGTTCTCAACGGTACCGTCCGGATTGTTTTTCTGACGTTCCAACAGGTTCTGGATACGTCTTTCTGTCGCCTCGTGAAATTCTGGAATCTGATCCAGAGCCAGAAGCGTCAGGGTCTGATCGTCCACAAAGCGAAGGTCTTCTTCCTTCAACTCCAGGTTGTCGAGCGGCTTATCGCTCCCGGGAAACACGATGAAGAGCACGTTGTCGTCCCACTTCTCTTCGAATTCCGCCAGCGGGAACGAAATGTTCCCGACCGCAGGATCCGCCAGAAAAACACGACCATCCCGAATGGTCCTGAGTACGACGAAATGTTTAAACCCTGCATGGTTGATCGGCACGATGGCGGGATGGTCCAGATCTCTCAGGTCATCAATCCCTGCTCGAAAACCTCCAGCCGGATAGCCCAATGCCGTCACCAGTCGTTTCATATCCAGCATCGAAAACGCCCGGCGCTCAACGATCCGCTCGCTTTCCCCGTAGTGCAACAGGCCTTCCATCACCTGACGCTCGTTAAGTTGCCGCCCGATGTAGAAATTGAGAACCGTGGTCAGCGCTGCACTGCCGCAACTGTAGTCATAGGCCTGGCGAACAATATTCCGGTATTTCTGCTCGACCAGCGGCTCAACCCGAACGTCAGTGCGAAACTCTACTGGCCCGGAATCGACGTCCTGCTCAATCACGATGGTGCCCTTTTCGATGGGCTCAACCACAGTGGCTTCTTGCACTATGGTGAATGTGAGAATGGATCCGGCGAGCACCAGCAGCATGTCAGAAGACGTCCCTGTTTTTATTCGTTTGGCGGTTTATTAGGGGTTACAAGTTGTTACGGTAAGATACCGAAAAGACTGAGCTCTTAAAGATAACTGTGCCTCAAATCTATCCCTGCAGCGGGGGCCACGAAAACCCGTGGTGAGAACTGGTTCAAGACTAACCGACGCTGGATTACGAATGGCAAAAGTGGCGTGATTGCGAGAGCAAGGTCGTCCAGCAACCGTGGATATCCCGAAGCGGATTTTCCGCTTCAGGGCGGCTACGTGGTTGAAGGCTAACGATGTAATTCGAGGATTTGTTGATCGTGCAGACGGGACAGCAAAGCCAGTGCCAGAATGGAGCCTGACAGCGCCCAGGCCATGTCAGACTGTGTATCCCAGACATACCCCTGGGTACCCAGAAACGCGTCGGCAGCCTCGTCACTGACCAGGGCTACCCACCATTCGATCAGCTCATAGAACGCGCTCAATGCGAGACAGAAACACACAACAAAAAACGACATCCAGCCCCGGCCACTGAACACCCCGAAACGAATGACCAGTTCCCTGGCGATGAGTGCAGGAACGAAGCCCTGCGCAAAATGACCTAGCTTGTCATAGTTGTTGCGCTGCCAGCCGAACCATTCACTGAACCGGTCAAAAAGGGGAACGTCGGCGTAGGTGTAGTGTCCGCCCACCATCAGAATCACGGCATGTAGCAAAATCATCCAATACACCAGCGGCGTCAGTGGAAAACGCAGGACACACCAGCCCACCAGAAACAAACCAACAACCGCAGGCAGCACCTCCAATACCCAGGTCGCGCGGTCCTTTGGTTCGATCGCAGACCACACCAGTACCGCAATAAAGATCACGAACCAGACAACACCGGAAACTGAAAATCGGGTCATGGAATTCCTTTCCTTGTTAGAGTCATCAATGTGTGTTCAGCGTGCGCGAACGCGATCACCGTCCTCAAGGTTTCTGTCAGGATGGCGAATCACCCGATCCCCGGCAGCAAGCCCGTCATTAATAGCGGTATAAAGACCGTTGCTTTCGCCTTCAGATACCTGAACTTGCTGCGCCCTGCCCTCACTTACCCGAAACACATAGGTTCCTTCGTCATTCTGAAACACCGCCGATGCAGGCACCTGTACCACATCATCTTCCGACCAAAGAACGAAGGTGGCATCAACACGATAGCCATCACCCAATGCCTCCCAGTTCTCCGCCGGACTGATAATATCGGCCACTACCTGCACCCTTCGCTCTTTCACGCCAAGTGCCGACACATCCTCAAACCCAACCGGCTCCACCCGACTGACGACAGCCTGCAGCGTCTGTCCACCCCAGCCACTCAGTCGAACATTCCCGCCCTGAGCCAGATTCACCGCGTCGAAACTCAGTACATCAACCACCACCTCCAGAGCCTCGGGATCACCCACCTCCAGGATGGGTTCACCAGCCTGAATTACCCCTTCACTTGTCCGGATTATGCCCAGAACCGCGCCCTGAACGGGTGAGCGCACACCGACACGCTCCAGAGCTTCCCCACCATCGGAATGGGCAGCCGACACTTCAAGTCGTGTTCGTGCAGCGGCCAGTTCATGGGCCATGACTTCTTCATCAAACCTGGCAGAATTCAGAAAGGCCTGTGCCCGGTTTTTGGCCGCCACCGCCTGTTGCAGACGCTCCTCGGAGACAAACTGCTGGCGATTCAGTGACTCAAGCCGGTTTAGCTCATCAGCCGTAAAGCGAGCCTCGGCTTCAGCCGCCGCGACTTTCTGACGTGCAGAGTTGAGTGCGGAGCGAGCAGCCCCCACCCGAGCCTCGGCTTCCGCTCTGCTGCGGGCGTCGAGAATACCAGCGGGCATTGGGTCGACTTCTGTCAGTAACTGTCCGGGTTTTACCGGATCGCCGATATCGAAATTCACCCTATGCAGGTACCCTGCAACCGGTGACGAGACGAGATATCGGTCCTTGACGCGCGTCTTGCCCTCCTCGGTTATCGACACCTCGAAGCGTCCACGCTCTACCTCCGCCAGATCAACCCAGACTGGCTCGGGGCGAATAGCCCAAAACAGGGCTGCGGCCACGAGTCCCGCAAAAGCCAACCAGAAGATCCATTTTCCAACAGCACGCTGATCAGTCATTTGTTATCTGTTCCGCCTCGGATTGCTCCGATCGCTCTCCCAATTGAACTATTCCCTGGTTTTTAAAACAGCCACAAGGTCCAGAGCTCGCAGTCGACGCCAGGCGACCGCCCCGGAAACAAGCGCGGACACAAGCACCACCGCTGCAGAGATCCCCAGCGTCTGCCCAGTGATGATCAACGGCACACGGTATAGCTCTGTTTGCATGGCTGTCGTTAGCCAGTAGGCGAGCCCCTGGCCAATCAACCAACCGACGCCAATTCCAGCAATCAGAACAACGGCCACTTCACCGAACAGAATATGGGCGGTTTCATGGTGGGTATAACCCAGCACCCTCAGGCTGGCCAACTCCCGGCCCTTTTCCGCCAAGGAAATTCGGATGGTGTTGTATATCACCCCAAAAGCGATGATCCCGCCCAGTAAACTATTGAAGAACGTGAACGTCAGGAACGTCTTTCCCAGAGTGTCGTAAAAACTCTCAAGCATGGCACGACGTGTTGCAACCCCCGCCACTCCTGGCGTATCCCGGAGCTCGCGAAACACATGGGTTTCATCATCGGGATCATTGGTCAGCAAGATCTGGTTGATCAGCGGCCCGTTGCCAAGCAACCGGTTCAGAGAATCGATACGCATGTAAGCACCGGTGCCGAGGAATTCCCCGGTAACCGCTGTCACTTGGACCTGAACACTTCGTCGCTCGCCTTCAAGTATGTCCACAGTCAGCCAGTCCCCGGGCTGAACATTTAGCTCGCGGGCGAGGTAGTCCGTAAGCAGCACCCCACCCACCGGCAATGGCACCGATTCCAGGTGTTCGTTCAGCACAAACTGCAGTTCGGCATCTTTCGGAATGCCCGTTAGCGCGCTGCGCCACTGGCGGTGACCATTGATCAGCTTTACCGGCACTGTTCGACGCCCCTCGGCAAAGCGCACTCCCTGCTGGCGCTGGATGCCATAGAGCGCAGCAGCATTAACCGGATCAACCAGAGTTGCAGTCATGTCCTGCTTCTGGACGGAAGCAAACTGGGTTTGCACCATCAGGGATACTGAATCGAACTGGAAATTTCCGACCAGCACGGTTGCCGTTGCCATGGCGACCCCTATGATCGACAAGCCTGCTCGTACAGGCCGGCGGGCAAACTGACGCAAGATCATGCGTGACGGCTGGGACCAACGAATACCGGATAACCATGATTCAGCGGTCGTCACCGTGAACCTGGCGGGGCCTTCCGGTCTCATGGCCTCGGCTGGAGGCAGTGCCGTACCCTGGCGGATCGCCCGCCAGCCACCCAGGAGCGACACCAGAAAAGTCAGCACAGTTATCAGCAGCAACCAGACGGGATGCAACTGGTAGGCAAGACCAGGAAACCGATAGAACTCCATATAAAGTTCGCTCATGGCGCGGCCAAGCCACAAACCAACACCGATACCGAGTACCAGCCCCAGGGCTGCAATGACCAGCACCTGCTTGCTGTAATGCAGGCCGACCTGTCGGGTGGTATACCCGAACGCTTTCAGGACGGCGATGATGTCGCGCTGCGTATTGACCAGCCGGGAAATGACCACATTCAGAAGAAACATGGCCACACTCATGAAAATCGCCGGCAGCAGGGTCGCCATGATCTTGAGTTGCTCAAGGTCGTCGTTCAGGAAGCGGTGGGACACCTGATCAACACGGGCATAGGCACCGGTGGACCCAAACGGTGCCAGCGTGCGGTCCAATGCATCGATCACGCTTGCCAGAGAATGATCTGACCGGACCCGAACAACCACACTGTTGAACGCGCCCTCCATCTCCATGGCGGCGGCCAGATCATCCCGACTCATCCAGAGCACGCCAAAGCGCTGAAAGTCCGGGAGCAGGCCGCCAGGCGGAATCACAAAAATAAACTCGGGCGACTCCACCACACCGGTAACGGTCAGCGTTTGTTCCCGTCCATTAATAATCGCCGGAAAGCGGTCACCAGGCTTAAGGTCATGGGCCTCCGCAAAAGAGCCAATCACCGCAACTTCCGCACTGCGTCCGGGTGACGGCAAGCGCCCACGATGGACGAACAGACGATTAAGCGAGGGCTGTCCTTCACGGGGCAGTGAAATGATTCGGGCAGACACTGGCTCGTCGAATCCCGGCATTCGCAATTTCGCTCCGCCCTCCACCCGGTCGCTCAGTTCAGCAAGGCCCGGAATCGACTTCATCTGTTGCAATCGATGAACCGGTGCTCGCTTGATCGTCGCAAATACCTCCCCAAAGCGGTACTGCTCGTAATACTGGGCACGGGTTATCGACAAAGTGCTATAGGACAGAATGGACATGACACAAACAGCCACCCCGCCGGCAATCACAAATGCTATGGCCAGCACAGGGCCTTTCATCTGCCAGAGTTCACGAACAACCTTGGTATTGAGGACTCCGGATACTGAAAACATCAGAGTCACCAACTCAGGTCTTGAGGGGAGGCTCGGGTGGCGTTTCTCTGTTCGCCACTGATCAGGCCATCGGAAAGCGTGATTACCCGGTCTGCCATGCGCGCAATGGATGCGTTGTGGGTAATGATGACCGTGGTGGTACCGGTCTCTCGGTTGGCCTTTTCCAGTGCTTCGAGAACCAGTATGCCGGTGGCCGAATCCAGAGCACCGGTTGGTTCGTCGCACAGAAGCACTTCAGGACATTTTGCAATGGCTCTGGCAATGGCGACCCGCTGCTGTTCCCCCCCTGAAAGCTGGGCAGGAAAGTGATGAATCCGTTCTTTCAGACCGACCATGGCCAGCGCGTCCTCCGGCGCCATGGGGTGCTCGGCGATCTCCGTTACCACGGCAACGTTTTCCCACGCCGTCAAACTCGGGATGAGGTTATAGAACTGAAAAACGAAGCCCACGTGATCCCGCCTGTAGGCAGTGAGCGCCCGATCATCGGCCCGGCTCAGATCCGTGTTCCGGTACCAGACCTCTCCGGAAGAAGGCACATCCAACCCACCGAGGATGTTCAGGAGAGTGGACTTTCCGGAACCGGAAGCCCCCAGCAAAACCACCAGCTCGCCGGCGTAAAGATCCAGATCAAC
The DNA here is from genome assembly GCF_030519635.1 of Marinobacter suaedae. Classification (NCBI taxonomy): domain Bacteria; kingdom Pseudomonadati; phylum Pseudomonadota; class Gammaproteobacteria; order Pseudomonadales; family Marinobacteraceae; genus Marinobacter; species Marinobacter suaedae. Next base: position 787,491 of record NZ_JAUMIS010000002.1, read on the forward strand.
GCCTCGCAGAGCCCAGATTCGCACATCGCCCTCACCGTAGGATTTAGTGAGACCGCGGGTTCGGAAAACCGATTGGGCATCCATCGCTACCATCCCTGGCAGAGGCGGGTCAGTCTTCGGCGCAATCCACACAGACAGTGGTATAAGGCAGCACCTGAAGACGCCGGGGATCTATCGGCTCTCCGCAAGACTCGCACTCGTCACCCAGACCATGGGCAATCCGCTCAAGAGCCCGTTCGATCTGCACCAGCTCAACACGGACTTCAGATTCAAGGGAATCAACCACCTCATCGTTCTGAGTTTGTGTCGCCTGCTCCTCAAAATCCTTATCCAGCGCACCATCTTCCCGGTGCTGATGGGCTTCATATCGCGCCAGTCGGGCTTTCAAGTCCGCCCTGAGGGTTTCAAGTTCTGCCTTGCGGTTATTCATAAAAACGCCTCCTGCCTGCCAAAAAGTCCGGTCTCTCTGATCATGGATATCACCCTAAAGCATAAGCCCAACCAGAGCTTGATGCTCATCAAATTTTGACAGAGGCGTGTAAAGGGAGGCTCAGCGCTCGGAGAGTGACTGCTCGTGCTCAAGAAGTGCACGTTTACGCTGCAGGCCCCATCGGTAGCCTGACAGACTGCCATCACGACGAAGCACCCTGTGACAGGGTACGAGCACAGCAACCGGGTTGGCTGCACATGCACTGGCTACAGCCCTGGAGCCGGTAGGCATTCCCAGCTGGCGAGCCACTTCGCTGTAGCTGGCGCAACTGCCGGTGGGGATTTCCCGCAGCGTTTTCCACACCTTGCGCTGGAAAGCCGTGCCACGGAGATCGAGGCGAACACTTGACGCCTTTCGGCTATCCACCAGGGAATCCATCACCCCCTGGAACCAGTCTTCCCGGTAGCTGCCGCAATGTTCCAGTTCGGCGCCGGGAAAGCGACGGGCCAGTTCGGCAACCAACTCCTCAGGCGAGTCCCCAGGCAGGACGGCACAAACACCTTTTGACGTTCGGGCCACCAGCACATTTCCCAGATAGCAATTTCCCACCTGCCAAACGATGGGTTCACCTTTCAAGTCGTGCTTTTTCGTCATTGTCTTGCCCTCGTAGGCCCGCCCCTTCAGCTCGTCAAACACCCTAGCCGATTGGGCCAAAACATCGCGAGAGCTAGTATGACGCAAATATGACCAAGTTGGGAAATTTACAGTCGTGACAAAAAAGCCAGCCCTTTGCAGGACTGGCCTGTGTTACTGACAACATTCACCTGCTGGTTCAGTGGCCGCGATCGGCAATGTAGTCCGTAATCGCTGCATAGAACTCCATCTCGTCAAAGGTATCTGGGCCGACACCAATGACATCCAGATGATCCTGATTAATGACGTAGGTTGATGATGTCGCCTGAGTGCTGTTCGGGTGGTTAATGTCGGACACATAACCCAACTCGGTTCGCTCCCAAACATAATCCAGACAGCCGAAGCACTCATAATATTGCAGTCGATAACCCTGCTGCTGACTGTTTATGCCGACCAACCCGTCGTCATCACGCTCGTTGGGATTTCCATCACCCTGGCCAGCCGCGCCGTCGTTGTTGCAGTCCTCATAGCAGTAGCCGTCGCCATCGATGTCATAGATCAGTTCACTGAGCAGCCAGAGGGCGGGGTTTACGCCGGAACCATCCTGGGCCGTCATGAGCGACGCGGAATGTTCCATATAGGTGCTGCTCACCGGGTACTTCTGGTTAAACGCCTTCATACCAGTGGTTACGCCATCGTTCGGATCGTAATCGTTGAAGACCAGCTGCTTGGCACCAGCGATGGCATCATTACCGTTGTTGTAAACGATATTGCCGAAGTAGTTCGCCAGGGTCTCGGTGACCCGGTTGGCGTAGTGATCCAGGATGTATTTGGCAACGGGGGAACCACGATGCGGTGAGGACACGCTCACATGGGTTTTCACAACCCGGTAGCCCTTGCGCTCGCGGAGCAACCTGGCCGCCTTGCGGGAGTCAATACCGCCCTGGGAGTGGGACACAATGTTCACATAACTGGTGCCAGAGGTGGCCATATAGCTTTCGATGTTATTGGCCAGTTGATGGCCACGGACTTCGGAGCTCTCGAAAGGCGTCACCTGAGAAACGTAACTCCTCTGGTTGTCATTGATGCCGCCATTGCAGTTTACTTCCAGGAATTTATCGCACGCATCCAGCACGTAGGTCCCATAGTCGTCACCCCAGTAGTCGTAACCAAGGATATCGTCGAAACCGGCCATGCCGTGGGCGAATACAATTGGGAATTTCGTCTGGTTTGCGGTCCGGGCAGCCGCTTGGGAAGCGGTCATTGCGGCAGCCACAAAGCAGGCAGCTACACCAAGTGTTTTCAGGGGTTTCATGTTGTTCATGGTTGTTAGCCTCTTGTTTTTTTTGTGAGCCTAACCACGGTACTTACTGTCTGGAGTCACACTCCCACCCAAATTACTAAGGGGCCAATCTCCTTTTCCTACTACTCATCCCTGAACTTCCCCCTCAGGTTTTCGGCAGCACTATTCACTGCCGTCCAGACAACCGGGCTGTCTAATTATTAGACAATTAATTTGTATCGTATCCACTCGCGCGTTTTTGTGACCACTATCACGTGTGCATTTTTTGATCGATCGTTTTTTCCTACCGCGACTTGGCAACCAATCAGAGTCACGGCAACCTATCCGCACCAGACCATAACGACAAAAATAATCAGGAGATCTTCAGCGTGAACATGAAAGGTGTCTCCGGTATCGCCTGCGCCAGCATTGCCATCGGTATTGCTGCATTTTTCTGGCACGACGTCCGGAACGAAAAAGTGCCCATTCCGCCCGCCAACGATGCAATAGCGACCACACCGGCCAATAAAACGACGGAAGTCGCCACATCCCTGGTCACGACACAGACTGCTGCCAAAGATGAGAATCTGGAAGACATTCGCGCGCAGCTAAGGGCACACTATGGCCAGCATCTGAGCGAACCCAAAATCCAGATCCGACTGCTCGAGGAAATGATGCGCTACCTGTCTGCCATCGATCCGGAACATTGGCAGGAAAACCTTCTCGCATTGCTTGACCTCTGGTTTCCCGAACACGGAGAAGCGTTAAAACAAAGGCTCACCGCCCTGCTCGACTACAAGACGTTCATGGAGCAAGAGCGCTACACGCTGAAAGCCATGACGCCTGAGGAACGCCACGCCTTTATGTGGGCCAAGCGGAGAGAGCTGTTCGGCGAAGATGCCGAAGTGATCTGGCAGGCTGAAATCCGAAACTACGCATTGGCCACCTCGCTTCAACAGATTGACGCTGGCACCGGCTCCCCCCTCAGCAAAGTACGCACCTATTCGGAAGTCATCCAGCAAACCTATGAAGATCAGGCGGATCTGGTACTGGAAAACCGACGTCAGGAACTGACGGATCGCTTCCTCGCGCTCCCCTCCATCCAGGCCGACCTTCAGCAGCAGCCGGCCTCGGAGCGCTACGATACTCTCCGGGGCATTCGCGCAGAATTGGGCATGAACGAAGACGCCCTTAACCGGTGGTCCGAGCTTGATCGCACCAGAGACCAACGCTGGAGCAAAGGCGAGCAATACCAGGCAAGACGCGAGACCATTCTGGAAACCTACGAATCAGGCCCGGATCGTGACAAAGCGTTGAATCAGGCTGCCAGAGAGATTCTTGGCCAAGAAATGGCGGAAATCATTCAGGCGGAGGAAGAAGCCGGCTATTACCGCTATGAGCGGGAACGGGTTTACGGCCAGAACTGAACTGATGCCTCAAGAAAAACCACATCGAGTGCCCGCCGGTTCGAAACCTTGTCCGAACCGGCGGGTATGACCTCAATGCTTAGCTCTGACGAGCATCTTCCCAGGTTTTCAGCAGTTCCTGATAGGGAACCGTCTTGCCCTGTGGCTTCTCATTATCCAGTTTCGCCTTGGGCGAGCCAGGCTGATCCAGCCAGTACTGAGGGTCCCGAGGCTCATTGAGTTTGGGTCCACAGGTTGCCATCACATTGGCGCGCTCCAACCGCTCAAGCACCCGGTCCTGAGCCTTGGCCAGGCCGTCCAGCGCTTCTTGTGGCGTTGCCTCACCACTGGCCGCCTGGGCGATAAACTGCCACCACAGCTGAGCCAACTTGGGGTAGTCCGGAACGTTGGTGCCGGTGGGCGACCACTGAACCCGTGCCGGGCTGCGATAGAACTCCACCAGGCCACCCAGACGCGGTGCGGCTTCGGTCATTTCATCCGAGTTGATGTCCGACTCTCGAATCGGCGTCAGGCCAGCCAGGGTTTTCTCCAGCGATACGGTCTTCGACACGGTGAACTGAGCATACAGCCAGGCCGCCAGCCGGCGTTTTTCCGGCGTGGAATCGAAGAAAGTCCAGGAACCCACGTCCTGATACCCCAGCTTCATGCCCTCTTCCCAGTAGGGCCCCCGCGGAGAAGGTGCCATGCGCCACTTGGGTGTACCGTCTTCGTTCACCACCGGCAGGCCGTCTTTCACCATGCTGGCCGTAAAGGCGGTGTACCAGAAGATCTGCTGTGCCACATTGCCCTGAGCAGGAACCGGTCCGGCTTCGGAGAAGGTCATGCCCGGAGCTTCAGGCGGCGCGTACTTTTCCAGCCAGTCCACGTATTTGGTGGTGGCGTACACCGCAGCCGGGCCATTGGTGGCACCACCGCGGCTGACGCTGGAACCCACCGGATGACACTCCTCGACGCGGATACCCCACTCGTCCACCGGCAGGCCATTGGGCAGGCCTTTGTCACCGGCACCCGCCATGGAGAACCAGGCATCGGTAAAGCGCCAGCCCAGTGAGGGGTCTTTCTTGCCGTAATCCATGTGCCCGTAGACACGTTTACCATCAATCTCTTTCACATGAACAGAGAAGAACTCGGCAATGTCTTCATAAGCGGACCAGTTGACCGGAACACCCAGGTCGTAACCGTAGATCTCCTTGAACTGACTCTTCAGGTCGTCGCGCTCAAACCAGTCAGCACGGAACCAGTACAGGTTGGCAAACTGCTGGTCCGGCAACTGATACAGGGTGCCGTCCGGCGCAGTCACAAAATCCAGACCGATGAAGTCGTCCAGATCCAGAGTCGGAAGAGTGAGGTCTTTACCCGCCCCTTCCATGATCGACTGCACCGGGACCACCTTGCCGTAACGGAAATGGGTGCCGATCAGATCCGAGTCGTTGACGTAGGCGTCGTAGATATTCCGGCCCGACTGCATCTGGGTCTGTAACTTCTCGATCACATCCCCTTCCTGAATCAGCGTGTGCGTCAGGTTGATGCCGGTGATATCCGTAAAGGCCTTGGCCAGAGTACTGGCTTCGTATTCGTGGGTAGCGATGGTTTCCGACACCACGTTGATATCCATGCCCCGGAACTGTTCTGCGGCCTTGGTAAACCAGGCCAGTTCCTCCAGTTGCTCTTCCTTGGTCAGGGTCGACCGTTTGAACGACTCATTCACCCATTTTTCGGCCGCATCGGAATACTGGTCGGCACTAGCGGGAAAACTCACTGCTACCCCCGCAGCGCCAACGGCAGCGCTGAGCAAAAGAGCGCTCGGATAGTTATTGTTCTTGAACATATCCAACCTCATTCATCGTCTATTGGATGGGACGAAACAGACTCCGTTTCGTTCACCTTTCATAGCGTTGTTACCGCTATCCCTTGCTTCGAACCCGGACAACGCCGGATCCATTCTTCTTCCCCTTCCGCACTGATGGACAAGCCGGGCCAAACGTCGCCCCGTCAGCCCCAGCGCAACAACACCAACAGCCAGATCACCGAAACAACGAGGGCGATCCAGAGACTCACATTGCTGACAGCCAGAAACGCCAGATGGATGTAAGCCGCCGAAAGCAAACCAATAAACAGGCGATCCCCCCGTGTGGTGGCAATGGGCAGAAACCCTTTGCGCTCAACACAGGGCGAGACTAGTTCGTAGATGGTCATCACCAGCAGGATGGCCGCAATCACACCAAAAAAGGTGGCGACCGCCGGTGTCCAGTTCATCCATGCAAGCATCGCAGTTCTCCCCTCAAACCCGTCCGAGGGCAAAGCCCTTGGCCACGTGATTTCGCACGAACCAGATCACCAGCAGGCCCGGAATAATCGTGAGCGAACCAGCCGCCGCCAGCACCCCCCAATCTATGCCGCTGGCCCCCACCGTCCGGGTCATGATGGCAGCAATGGGTTGAGCGTCCACCGAAGTCAGCGTGCGCGCCAGCAACAGTTCCACCCAGGAAAACATGAACGCGAAAAAGGCGGTCACGCCAATTCCGGAGCGGATCATCGGCAGGAAGATCTTCACGAAAAACTTCGGAAAGCTGTAACCGTCGATGTACGCCATTTCGTCGTATTCCCGGGGCACCCCGGACATGAAGCCTTCAAGAATCCACACCGCCAGCGGCACGTTGAACAGGCAATGCGCCAGCGCAACCGCAATGTGGGTATCGAACAGGCCAATCGAGGAATAGAGCTGAAAGAACGGCAGCAGGAAGACCGCCGGCGGCGCCATGCGGTTACTGAGCAACCAGAAGAACAGATGCTTGTCGCCCAGAAACTTGTAGCGGCTGAAGGCATAGGCGGCCGGCAGCGCCACCAGCAGGGTAATGACCACGTTCATGGAGACGTAGATCATCGAGTTGATATAACCGTTGTACCAGCTCGGATCGGTGAAGATCACCTCGTAATTGTGCAGCGTGAAGTTCTCTGGCCACAGGGTCAGGCCGCCCAGTATTTCCTGGTTGGTCTTGAACGACATATTGAGCAACCAGTAGATCGGCGTGAGTAGCAGTACGATAAAAATTGTTATACCAATGTTCTTGCCCCGACTGTTTTCCATCACCGCCTCCTATTGCTTCTTGTCCGCGTGGGTGATGGCGGTAAAGAACAGCCAGGACACCAGCAGCACAATGAGGAAATAAATGAGCGAGAAGGCCGCCGCCCGGCCAAGGTCAAACTGGCCAATCGCCATGGTGGTCAGGGTCTGGCTCAGGAAGGTGGTGGAACTGCCCGGGCCACCGCCGGTCAACACGAAGGGCTCGGTGTAGATCATGAAACTGTCCATAAACCGCAACAGCACGGCGATGATCAGGACGTTTTTCAACCGGGGCAGCTGGATGTAGCGGAACACCGCCCACTTGGAGGCTCGGTCAATTTCCGCCGCCTGGTAAAAGGCTTCTGGAATCGCCCGCAGGCCCGAATAGCACAGCAGCGCCACAAGCGGCGTCCAGTGCCAGACATCCATCAACAGCACGGTAAACCAGGCATCGCCGGTGTCACCGGTGTAGTTATAGTCAAAGCCCAGTTCGTTCAGCCCCCAGCCGAACAACCCGATATCTCCCCGACCAAAGATCTGCCAGATGGTACCTACCACGTTCCAGGGTATGAGCAGCGGAATGGCCAGCAGGATCAGGCAGAGCGACGCCTTGATGCCGGTCTTGGGCATCATCAGGGCCACCGCAATGCCGAGGGGAATCTGGATGAGCAATACGGCGCCCGAAAACACGAACTGGCGAATCAGCGATTCCTGCAGCCGCTCATTCGTCAGCACCTCACGAAACCATTCGGTACCCACAAAATACGCCTGCCCTGGCCCGAAAATGTCCTGAACCGAGTAGTTCACCACCGTCATCAACGGCACCAGCGCGGAAAACGCCACCAGAATGAAGACCGGCAGTACCAGCCACCAGGCCCGATTGTTGGGTATCTTGTCCATCACTGATGCTCCTGTACCAGAAATTCATCCACGTACAGCTTCAGCCACTGGCGGGGAAACGAGACGTAGATCTGCCCGCCAACACGAACTTCGAATTCTTCGCTTTGCCGGACCTTGAGCCGCTCATCTCCCAACCGAACCGTCACGATCTTGTAGGTGCCCAGATCCTCCACGTCCAGCACCTCGGACTCGAAGGCGTCGTCCGACGGCTGCCGGGCCAGCTCGACAAATTCCGGCCGGATACCGACTTTGACGTTGGCGGATTTCATCAGCTCCAACCGATCGATTTGCCAGGGCTCAAGGGGGATGACGGTCGTTCCGAAGCACACCCCTTCGGCACACCGCTTTACCTCGATCAGGTTCATGCCGGGACTGCCGATAAAGAACCCGACGAACGTGTGATTGGGTTGCTCGAACAGTTCCGTGGGCGTGCCGAACTGAACAATCTGGCCGTCGTACATCACTGCAATCTTGTCCGCGAAGGTGGAAGCTTCCAGCTGATCGTGGGTGACGTACACCATGGTGATGTCGAACTGCTCGTGAATCTGCTTGAGCTTGCGCCGTAACCGCCATTTGAGCTGCGGATCAATGACCGTGAGCGGTTCATCGAACAGGATGGCAGAGACATCCTCGCGCACCAGACCACGGCCCATGGAGACCTTCTGTTTTTCATCCGCCGTCAGGTTCTTGGCTTTCCGATAGAGCTTGTCCTCAATCTCCAGGACCTCGGCAATCTCATGCACCCGGGCCTTGATCCTGGAGCCAGCCATTTTGTTGTTCTTGAGGGGAAACGCCAGGTTGTCGTACACGGTCATGGAGTCGTACACGACCGGGAACTGGAACACCTGGGCAATATTGCGCTCCCGGGGAGACATCTCATTCACCCGCCGCCCGTCGAACAACACCTCACCCTCCGACGGCTGAACCAACCCGGAGATGATATTGAGCATGGTGCTCTTGCCACAGCCGGAGGGACCGAGCAGTGCGTATGCCCCACCCCGTTCCCAGACATGGTCCAGCTGCCGGATGGCATAGTCCGCGGGATCTGAAGGTGTGGAGCTATAACTGTGTGCCAGTGACTTCAGTTGTATCTCAGCCATCAGCCACCTCCTGTCGGTTGTGCCGGAGTCAGTACCAACTGCTCATGGCTGTCGAACACGAATAACTTGTTGATGGGCAGATAGACTTTCACCGGGGCTCCGGTGTGATACTGGTGCACCCCCATCAGTTGAAGCACCATTTCGAAGTAACGGTTCTGCACATGCATGAACGTCTCGGAGCCGCTGATCTCGCTGAGCGCCACCTCCATGGACATCTCCAGATCGTCGTCATTGGCAGGGACCAGGCCAATGTGGCTAGGCCGAATGCCAAACCAGTATTCGCCGGGCTTCAACGCCGCCAACTCCTGAGTCAGCGCGTGATGGGAATACTCGTCAAAGGTAACCTCGGTTTCGGTCACCCGGCCCCGAATCAGGTTCATGGGCGGTTCGCTGAAGAGCTGGGCTGCCAGGGTACTGACGGGCGCCCGATACACGTCCATGACCGGCCCGGTCTGTACCACCCTCCCTTCGTGCAACAGGGTCGTGGTTCCGCCCAGTGCCAGCGCTTCGTTGGGCTCGGTGGTGGCGTACACCGCAATACACTGACGTTCCCGGAACAGGCCACGGAGCTCGGCCCGAAGCTCTTCCCGCAGCTTGTAATCCAGATTGACCAGCGGCTCATCAAACAGAATCAGGGTGGCGTCTTTGACCAGTGCCCTGGCCATGGCGGTGCGCTGCTGTTGCCCGCCGGACAGCTCCAGTGGATGGCGCTTGAGCAGCGGTTCGATGTGCAGCATGGCCGCGGTTTCCTTCACCCGCCGGTCGATCTCACTGTCGGACATCCTGGCCAGTCTCAATGGAGAGGCGATGTTCTCGTAAACCGTCAGATTGGGATAATTGATGAACTGCTGGTAGATCATGGAGATGTTGCGCTTCTGGACCGATTGCCCGGTTACATCCTCGCCCCGGTACAGGAGTCTGCCCGTGGTCGGTTTGTCCAGCCCGGCCATCAGGCGCATCAGCGAGGTTTTTCCCGCCAGGGTCCGGCCAAGCAGGACATTGAACGAGCCTGCCTCGAAGGTCAGGTTGGCGTTGTGAATGTAGTCCACGCCATCAACGACACGGGAGATATTCTCCAGTGTTAGGGACATAGGCTTTCCTTGTTATTCTTTTGTCATCAGATCCCGCCGTTGCGACCCACTTACTTCCCTGATCGCCGATCACGGTGTGCACTCGACAACGCAAGCCCCGTACCAGTTCAGGCTGACGCCGATCCTCCAATCACCCAACCCTCTGTTTAGCTGTCGTTTTTTCAGGCATGAAAGACCCGCGAGTCCGAGCCCAAAAACTTTCGTTTCCGCAAACCTTGTCTAGACTGAACACAGCATTGAACAGTGCCTGAACAACGGATTGAACAGTTCCGGTGTCTTGATTGAACACTGATCTGACAACGGGCAATAACAACAACCAACCCGAAGGTACAGCCCATGGGGAACAACGACTGCTCCAACGAACGCCAGGCGATACGGGAATCATGGAATCGATGCACAGCCTGGGGCCTGAAACACGATCAACGGCCGTCACCCACGGGCAGCAGGCCAGCCGCCGGCATCCGAGAAGATTCAGAGCATTCTGAATTAATCTCTGTGACCGACACCGAGGTCGTGCCCTACTACCGTAACGTGCTCTCCAACAGCCGCTGCCTGATCTTGCTGGCAGACGCTCAGGCAACGGTCCTGCAAAGCTGGGGGGATGGAAGCATTACCGACCGCAACCTGAAACCCTGGTTCCTGAAAGGCGCCAACTGGCGGGAGCAAACCTGTGGAACCAACGCCATCGGCACCGCCATCGCCACGGGCGCAGCGATTCAAATACAGCGCAACGACCACTTCCTGAAACTGCACAGGAACCTGATCGGTTCCGCCGCGCCCATCTACGATGCGGGCAACGAACTGGCAGGTGTTCTGAGTGTGTTTACTGATGCCTACCTGCCCCAGGCCCATACCCTGGGCATGGTTCGCTTACTGTCCCAGTCCATTGAAAACCGGCTTATCAGCAGGCGTTTTGAAGGTAGCCACTGCCTGATCACACTCAACACCAACGCCGACAACTTTGACAGCCCCTGGTCCGGGATTATCGCCTGCGAGGGCAACGGAACTGTTATCGCGTGCAATCAGCGTGCGAGTCAGCTGCTCGGCAGCAATCCTGTGAACCACGCTCTGGATGAGCTGTTCTCCGGGTCTGGGAGGCGTATTCTCCAGCAGTCGAATCGAGCGCCCATGCAGCTCGTTACCCGCAACAAAGTGCGCCTCAGTGCGCGGATAACGCAACCGGAACAACCTGCACCAGAACGCCCGGTTCGCCAGCTTGCCCGGGAAACCGAAATTGAAGAGCCCTCAGGCCCGAACCTTTCGGAGCTTGAGTTTGGCGACGCAGCCGTTCGCCGCTGCGCCGATCTCGCCAGCAAAGTGCTTAAACGAGGTGTACCGCTGGTCATCACCGGCGAAACCGGTGTTGGCAAGGAGGTTCTGGTCAAGGCACTGCACAACGCCAGCGAACGACGCGCTCAACCACTGGTGTCCGTCAACTGCGCCGCCATCCCATCCGAACTGGTTGAATCCGAACTGTTCGGCTACCAGCCCGGCGCCTTCACCGGTGCCCGCGCAAAGGGTGCCATCGGATTCATCCGCAAAGCCCACAGAGGCATTCTGTTTCTCGATGAAATTGGCGAAATGCCGATGGCAGCGCAGTCTCGGTTACTCAGGGTCCTGCAGGAGCGGGAGGTCATCCCCGTTGGTTCGACAGACAGCGTACCCGTCGACATCCTGCTGATCACCGCCACCAACCGCTCCTTGCAGTCCCACATAGATTCGGGCCAGTTCCGCAGCGACCTGTATTACCGGATCAATGGCCTGAGCGTGGAGCTGCCGCCACTGAGAAAACGCTCGGACAAGCAGGAACTGTTTCAGCAGATCTACCGCCAGCACCGGGATGACGGACAGCCAGAGGCATTAAGCGATTCGGTTCTGGCAACCCTGACCCAGCACCCCTGGCCGGGCAATATCCGACAACTTGAGAACGTGATTAAGGTGGCGGTAGCCATCGCAGACGGAGACCCCGTCCAGCTCTGGCACCTGCCAGAAGACTTCCTGTCCGCTCCTGAGTCAACCTCAAACAACGCCGTAGAGCCATCGGGTAACCGTGCGACTCACCAGACCCTGTCCGACGGTCTTTCCCAAACCCTCGACGCGTATCGCGAGTGCATGGGCAATATCTCCCATACCGCCCGGGCGCTCAGCATTAGCCGTAATACGGTTTACAAGCGTTTGCGGGAGCTGGGGGTTCGTTAGTCGAAAACGACCAGGGATTTGGAGCCCTTGCTTGTGGGAAGGCGCCACCCGAACCGCTTCAGATCCGCACCTGCACCTTCCCATGCCGCACCCTCACCTCCAGCCCCCTTATCGCCCGCGTTGCGGGCGCGGCGATGGGCTTACCGTCACGAACGTCAAAGGCCCCCTGATGCAGGGGGCATTCGATGACATGATTGTCGAAATACCCATCGCACAGGTCGGCACCCGCATGACTGCACAGCGCGAGCGAGGCATAGATTCCGGTAGGCGTATCGTAAACGGCTATGGTCGTCCGCCCGACCTCGACGCGAGTGACCCAGTCCTTTTCAAGGTCATCCACTGCTATGACGTCTCGCCAAGGCTTCTCGCTCATGCCCGTGCCTCCCTGATTTGCCACAGGATCTCCCTATGCGCACCGAAATAGCCGCGCGGCTCGACGTAAATATGGTCGCGCAGCTTTTCATGCAGGCGCGGCAGGGCGTGATACGGAACCAGCGGGACATAGTGATGCTCCGCATGGTAGTTCATGTTCCAGCACAGAAACCGCCACGGGGCGGAAATCAGGTTCGTGCGGGTGTTTTCGCTCATCTGCGCCACGGTCGGGCGACCTACATGTTCCGTCATCCGGATAAAACGCATCACCGGTTCGCCAAGGAAGAGCGGAATGATCCAGTACCAGATCAGCCCCCACCAGCCTGTGACCGCCATGCCCGAAAAGATCAACGCATATATCCCCAGCATTATTCGCGCGTCCCGGTATACGGCGGCATGCTCCGCCTTCGGAATGAAGCGTTTTTCGGTGTCCGACAGCCGCCCCATCGCGTGACGGGCAACCTCGGTGAACTTGGCCGTCCAGTAAGGGATCGCAGACAGGTAAAGCAGGTATTCACCGAAGGTTTTCGGCATGGGGATCAGCTCAGGGTCCTGGCCGGTCAGCTGCGTATAGGTGTGGTGGTCACAATGCTCATACCGAAAGAAGCGGTGCGGCAGCAGGATAATCAGTCCGCAGATCTGCCCGACGATGTTGTTCAGTTTGCGGGTGCGGAAAACGGTGTAATGCACGCATTCATGCTGAAGCGAAAAATGATGGACCAACACAATCCCATGCAGGAACATGGCCGGCCAGATCAGCCAGCTGTTCCATGCAAGCGTGATCAGTGTCGTGGTTCCGGCCAGCACCAGCATCCACAGCGCCAATTTACAAAGGGCGGGGCCGTCCGAACGCTGCATCAGGGATTTCAGCTCGCTACGGTTCAGCTTGCCTTCTTCAAGCGCCTGGGTCAGTGGTGTGACAATGGCTTGTGTCATCGCTGGTGATCCACGAGTGCTGCCGGTCGAGGCGGCCTCACCTCAGGGCCATTCCGCTCAGGGCAAGCGCCGGATACGGTTATACTGCTCACCGTAGCACGCCCCATTTGGGTCCTGCAAAACGGCCTGCCCCTGGGTCCTGCAAAACGGCCTGCCCCGGAGAAATTGCCATGGCGCTCGAGGTCGATGACGGCGGTACAATTCACGCGCCCCACCGCTGCATAACCCCCTGAAAAACGGTACACTGATGTTCGTTTTAATCTTTACATCATTCGTTTACGAACAATACGAACAAAAAAAGAGGCGTATTGAATGGCACAGGCGCGTCGCAAGGATCTGATTCTGGAGCTCATTCAGGAAACCGGTTTTGCCACCACGGATGAGCTGGTTGAGCGATTCAAGGTCACGCCACAAACCATCCGCAGGGACCTCAACGACCTCGCCCAGGAAAAGAAGGTGCGTCGGCACCACGGGGGCGCAGGCATTGACTCCAGTACGGTGAACACGGCCTACCAGGCCCGGAAGATCATGGATCTGGAGGCCAAGGAACGCATTGCCCAAGCACTGGTTGAGATGATCCCGGATGGTTCCTCCATGTTTATTAACATCGGCACCACCACCGAAACCATCGCCAGGGCCCTGCTGGGGAAAAGAAACCTGCAGGTTGTGACCAACAACTTGCACGTTGCCTCCATCCTGTCCGCAAAGGAAGACTTTCACGTCATCATTGCCGGTGGTGAAGTCCGGCACCGGGATGGAGGGATTGTGGGCGAAGCCACCCGGGACTTCATCAATCAGTTCAAGATGGATTTCGGCATTATCGGTATCAGTGGCATCCACGAGGACGGCTCGCTGCTGGATTTTGACTACCGGGAAGTGCGCGTCGCTCAATCCATCATCGCAAACTCTGCGCAGGTCTTGCTCGCGGCTGACCATACCAAGTTTGGCCGTAATGCCATGGTACGCCTTGGCAGCATCACCCAGGCTCATCACGTCTTTACCGACCAGCAACCACCCGCCCCCATAAAACGCCTGCTCAGCGAACACAACGTCGATCTGCATATCGTCTGAATCGCGTTTTCGTTAACAGGTAGTGACTCACCCTTATATTTTCGATTTTATTCGTTTGGTTCCTTTACGAACTTTCCTTTGTTTCGCATAATATTTCTCATCGCTCAAAAAGCACTCAATCAGGGACAATTTTTTCGATTTCAGTCAGGAGATGACTCGCAATGGACCAAGCGAAGGACCAGTACGATGTGGTTGTAGTGGGTGGTGGCGTCAACGGCACCGGCATCGCCATGGATGCCGCCGGACGCGGCCTGAAGGTATTGCTGTGTGAAATGAACGACCTGGCCTCGGCCACATCGTCCAGCAGCAGCAAACTGATCCACGGCGGGCTGCGTTATCTGGAGCATTACGAATTCCGACTGGTTCGCGAAGCACTGGCCGAGCGGGAATCCCTGCTGCGCAATTCGCCCCATATTATGTGGCCCATGCGCTTTCGGCTGCCCCATCGCCCTCACCTGCGGCCAGCCTGGATGATCCGTACCGGCTTGTTCCTGTACGACCATCTTGCCAAACGGGAACTGCTCCCCGGCTCCCGCTCCATTCGATTCGACTCATCCGATCCGCTGAAACCGGAACTGACCAAAGGATTTGAATATTCCGATGGCTGGGTGGATGACGCGCGGCTAGTGGTATTAACCGCCAAGAAAGCCCAGCAGCGTGGCGCCACAATCCTTACCCGAACCAAGTGCGTAAAAGCGGACCGGGGAACCGATGAGTGGACCGTGACCCTGCGGGATGAGCTGGACGGCTCCGAGCGGGTGGTCAAAAGCAAAGCCATCGTCAACGCGTCTGGCCCATGGGTAAGCAAACTGTTCGGCGAAGCCCTGGAAATGCCCGCCCCCAAAATGATTCGCATGGTGAAAGGCAGCCACATTGTGGTTCCCCGGCTCAACAAGGGCACCGAGGCCTATATCCTGCAGAATGAAGACCAGCGAATCGTTTTCGTCATTCCTTATGAAGACCAATTCTCACTCGTTGGTACCACCGATGTGGAATATCAGGGGGATCCAAAGAAGGCGACGATCTCCCCCGAAGAGACCGAGTACCTGCTGAACATCGTAAACGACCATTTCAAGCAGCAACTGAACGACAAGGACGTGGTCTGGTCCTACTCCGGCGTTCGCCCGTTAATGGATGGGGAAGAGGAAAACGCCCAGAAAGCGTCGCGGGATTATTCGTTCGAGGTCAATGCCGAGCCGGGCAAGGCTCCCCTGCTCTCGATCTTTGGCGGCAAGATCACCACCTATCGCAAACTGGCGGAATCCGCCACAAACACCCTCTGCAAGTTCTTCCCTAACGCGGGTGGAACCTGGACCAAAACAGCGGAACTGCCCGGTGGCGATTTCGATACCCAGGACAATCTGGCGGCGCGCATGCAACATGATTTCCCATGGCTGCCCGATGCCATTATCAGCCGATATGTTCGCACCTACGGGACCTGTGCTTACCAGCTGCTGCAAGACGCGAAGTCCGTCGGTGACCTGGGGCAGCACTTCGGAGGCACCCTGTACGAAAAAGAGGTGGACTACCTGCGGGCGGAAGAATGGGCCGTTGATGCCGAAGATATTCTATGGCGCCGGACAAAACAGGGGCTGTATCTCGACGACGAGGGCGCCAGAGCATTGCAGGCGTTTCTCGACAACACATCCGGCGGATCGGATAAGTCAGCAACCACCCAGCAGCTCGCCTGAGCTATGCAGTATTAGATAGCACCATAGAGACCTGCTCTCTCAGGGCGGGTACGGCTTCGGCCTCGAACCAGGGATTGCGCCTAAGCCACAGATTGTTGCGAGGGCTGGGATGAGGCGTGGGCATCATCCGCGGCCAGTAAGTTTGCCAGTGCCTGACGGTGTCCGTCACCGTGTTTCTGCCCTCCGGCAGATGCCAGTTCTGGGCGTATTGGCCGATCAACAAGGTCAGTTCGATATTGGGCAACCGGTCCAGTAATGCCTGCCGCCACGTCTCAGCACACTCCGGCCGAGGCGGCAGGTCGCCAGACTTTCCCGTTCCCGGGTAGCAGAAGCCCATGGGCAAAATCGCCAGTTTCTGCTCATCGTAAAAGGTATCCCGGGTAACCCCCATCCAGTCCCGCAGACGATCTCCGCTCGGGTCGTTAAAAGGCAACCCGGTTTCGTGAACCCGGCGCCCGGGTGCCTGACCCACGACCAGAATGCGGGCGGATTCGGACAACTGGACCACCGGCCTTGGACCCAGCGGCAACACATCCTGACACAGCGTGCACGCGCGTACCCGGCGCACCAGCTCATCAAACGGCAATTGTGCAAGTTCCTCAGTCACGTCATCTGCCCGGCAAGTTGCATAGCTGTGTTTTTCCCGTAACCATAGGGCGACTCGATTCTCTCAACAAGCAGCTGACGCCGAATTCAGGCGCCCAAGGACAGACCATGAATGCAAAGGCCGGCGCACTGCCGGACATCAACGTGGATGAGTTTCGAAAGGTGGTACGCAGCCGCCGGTCCATACGCCGATTCAAGGACGAGCCCATCCCCCAGGAAATTCTGAACGACTGCCTGGAACTGGCCACCCTCGCGCCCAACTCCAGCAACCTTCAGCCCTGGGAGTTCTTCGTCGTCAAAACGCCAGAACTCAAAGCAAAACTGGCCGATGCCTGCCTGGGTCAGAATGCCGCCAAGACGGCGCCCCTTTTGATCGCCATCGTCGCCCGCCCGGATACCTGGCGCGACCACGCCCGGCTTGCACTGGAGGAGTGGCCAGAGACCAAGATGCCGTCCATCGTCGACAAGTATTACCGCAAAATCGCACCGATTCACTACAACCAGGGTCCGTTCGGCGTGTTTGGTGCCGCGAAAAAAGCCATCGGACTGGTGGCTGGCCTGTCCCGCCCCGTGCCCCGGGGGCCCTACTCGGTCAACGAAATGAAAATCTGGGCCACCAAGTCGACCGCCCTGGCCGCGGAAAACCTGATGCTGGCGCTTAGGGCCCATGGCTACGATTCGTGCCCGATGGAAGGTTTCGATGAATGCCGGGTAAAGAAACTGCTCAAGCTGCCGCGCAAAGGTCTGGTCACCATGGTGCTGGCCGCCGGCAAACGTGCTGAGGATGGCGTGTACAATCAGCAGTACCGGTTCGACCAGTCCCGCTTCGTGCATTATCTGTGACCGCTCTGCGCCACGACATCGTCAAAACAGACTGTCAGGGGTGGCCAACCGTCATTCCTGACAGGCTGGCAGCCGCGCCACGCAAGCCGGTGTACGGATCAGTGATAACGGTCACCGGCGTCGACGCCACCAGTGCACTCATCCGCCCCTTGCTTTCAAAGCCAGCGCGGAATGGGCTCGCCAAGAGGAAGTCCAGCATCCTGGGCAATATGCCTCCACACAAGTAAACCCCTCCTGTGCTGCCCATGGTGAGCACCGCATCCCCTGCTACCCGGCCTAGGATGTGACAAAACCGGTTCAAGGTATCCACCGCCAGCAAATCTTGGTTCCTCTGCGCAGTCTGGAGGATAGTGGCGGGCGAATCCAGTGGCGCCTCCCGCCCCTGAACCACCCCTAACGCCTGGTAGAGATTCACCAATCCGGGCCCACTGAGTATTCGCTCCACGGACACCCTTGAGTGCCGCTTTCTGAGTACGCCCTGGACTGCAAACTCCTCCTCATCCGCTGGCGCAAAAGCCACGTGGCCACCCTCACTGGGGAGCACGATCCAGTCGTCGCCAGACGGCACCAGACCGGCCATACCCAATCCGGTTCCAGGCCCCAGTACCAACCTTGGCGCATGCTGATCACCCGGGCCACCGCACACATGCTGTTGGTGATCTTCCCTGACCTGAAGAGCCCCCAGAGCCATGGCCGAAAAGTCATTGATGACCCGGAACTCTTGCCAGCCAAATCGATGCTTTATGTCATCGACCACAAAACTCCAGGGATTGTTGGTCATCTGGACGGGCGATTCGGAGACAATCCCCGCAACGGCCAGACAAGCTCTGGCTACCCTTCTTTCACCAACACGTGCGAGGTAATTGGCAATCACACCCTCAAGGCCGCTGAATTCCGAACACGGCAGACTTTCGATGGATTCCAGTGCGCCGCTGACGGTATCCGCCAGGGCGAAGCGGGCATTGGTACCGCCCACATCCCCCACCAGCGCATAACGGGACTCACTCATTCATCGTGATTCCAGAAAAAACTGGCGCCCTCTTCGGGCGTGCTTGCAGAACGGCGCATCCAGCCAAACAGCTCACGGCCATATCCATGACGATTCGCCGCCATATCGGGGGTGGCCGACGGGCGCTCCGCCAGCTCGGCGTCCGTGAGGGAAACCGACAGACTGCCGGTGGTGGCATCCAGGCATATCACATCACCATCGCGCAGTTTGGCCAGGGCACCACCGTCCAGGGCTTCTGGGTACACATGAATAGCCGCTGGCACCTTGCCCGAGGCGCCGGACATCCGCCCATCGGTTACCAGCCCAACCTTGAAACCACGGTCCTGAAGCACCCCCAGATACGGTGTCAGCTTGTGCAGCTCAGGCATACCATTGGCCCGAGGCCCCTGGAACCGAACCACGACGATGCAGTCCCTGTCCAGCTGGCCGGCGTCGAAGGCGGCTTTCAGATCATCCTGATCGTCAAACAGAACCGCCGGTGCTTCCACCTTATGATGCTCCTTCGCAACCGCCGACACCTTGATAACACCCCGGCCAAGGTTGCCGTCCAATACCCGGAGTCCGCCATCCGGCGCAAAGGGTTCAGCGGCGGTACTGAGCACCTCCGGATTTCCGGATTTCTCCGGAGCGGAGGTCCAGACCAGCTTGTCGCCTTCCAGCGCGGGCCCCTGGGTGTAACGCTCCAGCCCCTCGCCAACCACTGTGTTTACGTCGTTGTGCAGGAAACCGCCGGCAAGTAATTCACGAATCAGAAACGGGGTGCCCCCGGCCTCGTGGAACGCATTCACGTCCTCCTGGCCGTTCGGATAGATGCGCGTCATGGAGGGGACCACGGACGACAGGTCGGCAAAGTCGTTCCAGTCGACAAGGATACCGGCCGCCCGCGCAATGGCGATCCAGTGCATGGTGTGGTTGGTGGAGCCGCCGGTGACCAGCAGGGCGACCAGTGCGTTGACGATGCTCTTTTCATCCACCATGTCCGCCAGCCCAAGCTCACCCCCGTTGGGCTTCGATAACCGGATCACCTGCTCTGTGGCGTAACGAGTCAGGGCGTCCCGCAGCGGCGTGCCCGGATTCACGAAGGCCGCGGCGGGCAAATGCAATCCCATCACCTCCACCAACAGCTGGTTGCTGTTGGCGGTTCCGTAGAAGGTGCAGGTTCCCGGACTGTGGTAAGACTTGCTTTCCGCTTCCAGCAGCTCATCCTTGCCAATCTTGCCCTCGGCATAGAGTTGACGGATACGTTGTTTTTCCTTGTTCGGCAGCCCGGAAGGCATCGGGCCTGCCGGTACCAGCACGGTGGGCAGGTAACCGAAACTCAGGGCCCCGATCAGCAGCCCCGGTACGATCTTGTCGCAAATACCAAGCAGCAGGGTGGCGTCGAACATGTTGTGGCTGAGGGCGACCGCCGTGCTCATGGCAATGGTATCGCGGGAAAACAGGCTCAATTCCATCCCCGGCTGCCCCTGGGTCACCCCGTCACACATGGCGGGCGTTCCGCCCGCAACCTGAGCTACCGACCCCATTCCCCGAGCGGCTTCACGAATAATGTCAGGAAACTTTTCATAGGGCTGGTGGGCCGAAAGCATATCGTTGTAGGCAGTGACGATCGCCACATTGGCCCTGTTCATGAAGCGCAGGGTGTCCTTGTCACCGGGACTGCACGCTGCAAAGCCGTGGGCCAGATTACCGCACGACAGACTGCTCCGGTGGGGAGACTGGGCCTTCAGCGCCGCCATATGCTTCAGGTAGCCTTCACGACCAGACCGACTCCGCTCAATGATTCGCTGGGTAACCTTGTCAACCACGGGCTGCATCGCTTAACTCCCTTCACTCTCTTTTTGAAAGTAATTTTTACTATATTTAGTCTACAAATACACAACAAAAGCGAACTTTAACGGTATCATGTTGTCATATTTACTACGCACTAGGGATTGCAGAAAACGTCGCCAAGGAGGCCGATCATGACACTACGCATTGCTATCAACGGCTTTGGCCGAATCGGACGAAACGTTGTTCGCGCACTTTACGAGAACAACTACCGGCAACACATGCGGGTCGTCGCAATCAACGACCTCGCCGATGCCCCTGCCAACGCCCACCTGCTCAAGTACGACAGTGTTCACGGGCGATTCTCCGGCGACGTATCCGCCGATGCCGAATCCCTGACCATCAATGGCGACCGGATTGCCGTGTCAGCCATCAGAGATCCGAAAGAGCTGCCCTGGCAATCCCATCAGGTCGACATCGTCTTCGAGTGTACCGGCCTGTTCACGGATCGATCCGCCGCCGCGGCACATCTGCACGCCGGAGCCCGCAAGGTCATTATTTCCGCCCCCTCGCCGGACGCTGACGCGACGATTGTGTACGGAGTGAATGAGCAGTCACTCACTGGCCAGCACAGCATAATTTCCAACGCCAGTTGCACCACCAACTGCCTGGCACCGATTGCCAAGGCACTGAGTGATCGCGTAGGTATCGAGAGCGGATTGATGACAACCATCCACGCCTACACCAACGACCAGACACTCAGCGATGTCTACCACCCGGACCCCTACCGGGCCAGGTCGGCCACTCAATCCATGATTCCAACCAAAACCGGCGCCGCTGCCGCCATTGGCAAGGTGATACCAGAACTGGACGGCAAACTCGATGGTCTGGCAGTTCGGGTTCCCACCATCAACGTCTCGCTGGTGGACTTTGGCTTTATCGCCTGCCGAGACACCACTGTTCAAGAAATCAACAACACAGTCAAGGCAGCGGCGGAAGGCTCCCCGGTTCTTGGATTTAACATCGAAAAGCTGGTGAGCATCGACTTCAACCACAACGAGCTCTCCAGCATTTTCGATGCCAACCACACCCGCGTGCTCGGCCGTCATGTAAAAGTCATGGCCTGGTACGACAATGAGTGGGGATTCTCGAATCGTATGCTGGATAATGCTCTTGCACTTCAGCGGGCCTCCCGCCAAGGCTGACTGTCCGGAGCAATTCCACTAACCTAGACAGATAAACGCACCGTTAAGGACTTCCTAATATGCTCAGGCGTACCAAAATAGTCGCAACACTCGGACCCGCCACGGACTCACCAGAGTCGTTATCCGCCATCATTGCCGCCGGAGTGGATGTCACGCGACTGAATTTTTCCCATGGAAGCGCCGAGGAACACATCAACCGGGCCCGACTGGTGCGCGAGACCGCAGCCGCCAACGGGCGCTTTGTCGCCGTCCTGGCGGACCTGCAAGGCCCGAAACTCCGTATCGCCCGATTCGCCGACAACAAAGTAATCCTGAGTGCCGGACAAACCTTTGTCCTGGATGCGAGCATGGATAAGGAGGCAGGAACGGCCGAACGTGTTGGTATCGACTACGAACAGCTGATCGACGACGTGAAACCGGGCGATATCCTGGTTCTCGACGATGGCCGGATCGAGATGGAGGTGCGGTCAGTTGATGCACACAGCATTACCTCTACGGTCCTGATTGGCGGCCCGCTGTCCAATAACAAAGGCCTGAACAAGCGCGGTGGTGGACTCTCGGCCGAAGCGCTCACCGAAAAGGACAAGCAGGACATCGTCACCGCAGCCCGACTGGGCGCGGACTATGTAGCGGTCTCCTTCGTCCGAACGGCCGAAGACATGCATACGGCCCGCAAACTGCTGAGCGACGCCGGCTCCAATGCCGGCCTGGTCGCCAAGATCGAACGGGCCGAACTGGCCCACGACGAAGCCGCCCTGGATGCGGTCATTGAAGCCTCCGACGCCGTCATGGTAGCCCGCGGCGACCTGGCCGTAGAGATTGGCGATGCGGAACTGGTGGGCGTGCAGAAGCACATCATCGCCCGGGCCAGAACCCTGAACCGGGCCGTGATTACGGCAACCCAGATGATGGAATCCATGATCACCAACCCCATGCCGACCCGGGCGGAAGTATCCGATGTGGCGAACGCGGTCATGGACTACACCGATGCGGTCATGCTGTCAGCCGAAACTGCCGTGGGCGATTACCCGAAAGAAGCCGTCGAGGCGATGGTCCGCATCTGTTTGGGCGCCGAAAAGCACCCGTCCATGCACCAGTCCAAGCACCGCATCCACGAAAGCATGGAGCGGGTGGACGAGGCCATAGCGCTGTCCGCCATGTACGCCGCCAATCACCTTGAAGGGGTGACGGCCATCATCTGCATGTCGGAAACCGGAGCGACGCCGCGACTGATGTCCCGCATTAAATCCAGCCTGCCGATCTTCTCCTTTTCCCGGCACCACTCCACCCAGCACCGAGTTGTGCTGTTCCGGGGTGTACAGACGGTTCCTTTCGACTCGGCCACGGTACCCAACGAGCGTACCAACTCCCTGGCCATTTCGGAGTTGGTCAATCGGGAAATCGTGAAGGAGGGAGATCTTGTCGTAATCACCAAGGGAGACTACGTCAACGCCCAGGGCGGCACGAATACCATGAAAATCGTGAAAGTCGGGGCCGACATTCGTTGACCCGGCATCATCCCTGAAACGGATCGGGCGCCCTCACTTGGCGCCCAATCCAGTCAACCAAGCCAATAGAGTACCTCTAGCCCAAATCAGACAGACTGCCCTCGGCAATTTCTCTGATACGCGCCCAATCCCCGGCGGCCACCACATCCCTGGGCGTCAGCCATGAGCCACCGACCGACCGGACATTCGACAGCTCCAGATAATGCCCGGCGGTTTCTCGCCGAATGCCTCCAGTCGGGCAAAACGTCACGTCCGGAAATGGCCCCCGAAATGCCTTGAGCGCACTCACACCACCAGCCACTTCCGCCGGGAAAAACTTAAACTGGCGATAGCCCAGTACGTACCCCATCATCAACTCGGACACGGTAGCAACACCCGGCAACAATGGCGCTTGCGAGGTTACGCCAAACTCAAGAATGGCCTCCGTCACGCCCGGTGTAATCACAAACTGGGCGCCGGCGTTCTCTGCCTCCCGGTACTGGGCAACGCTGGTCACAGTTCCCGCGCCTACCCAGGCATCCGGCAGTGCTGCTCGCACCTCCTCGATAGCCTTCAAACCAAAGGGCGTACGCAGGGTAATCTCCAGCACCCGAATACCGCCATCAACCAGGGACCGGCAAAGCGGCACAGCCTGATCGGGGTCTTCAATGGAAATAACCGGCACCAGGGGTGACGCCTCCAACACCGCCTGGATGCGCTCACGATGGAAGTCAGACAATTGGGTCATGGTTGCTCTCCATAGCCAGTAACGGCAGACACAATCAAGGACTCCAGAACACCTGAAGCCCGGGTTTCAGGAAGGCCCTTATCGGCATCGCCAGAACATCTTCCGGTTCAGACAGGGCACGCTTGAGGGTTTCCAGCTTGTCGCGCCCTTTCAAATGCAATGCTGTGAAACGCGCTGCCTCCAGGATGGGCCGTGTGAGCGAGATGCGCGGATGCGGCTGTGAGGGTGGCGACATCTCAACGACCCATTCTGACGACTGAGCATTCATCGCCCGCGCGATTTCAGGCGCGTCAGGAAACAGTGACGCGGTATGGCCATCGTTGCCCATGCCCAGAATCACCACGTCCAGTGGCAACGCCAGGTCTTTGAGCCCCGCTGAAACCCGGGCTAGCGCATCAATGGGCGCCCGCCCCTCTGCTTTTAGTGGTAGATATCGCGCTGCGGCGGTCTCCCCTTTGAGCAGGTGATCACGGACCAGCCGGGTATTGCTCGCCGGATCTTCCTCATCAACCCACCGCTCGTCCGCGAGCAACACATCCACCCGATGCCAGTCCAGCGCCTTGTTTGACAAGGCTTCAAAAAACGGCACCGGAGTCGAACCTCCGGACACCACCAGGCTTGCCCGCTCGGCGCTGGCGAGCCGCTCACGGAGAAAGTCTGCCACTGCATTGGCCAAAATGAGGGCGACGGACTCGGGCGCATCCTCGAATCGCGCCTGAATCCCCTCGGGAAACTGTATATCAGGCGTCTTCATACCAACTCCTTCCGTCCCGGGTGATCATGGCGATGGATGCCACCGGCCCCCAGGTGCCTGCTGCGTAACGCTTGGGTGGCTCTCCTATGTCCTGCCAGTTCTGGATTACCTGATCCACCCAGCGCCAGGCATGCTCGACCTCATCCCGGCGCACAAACAGGTACTGATTGCCCTTCATAACTTCCCAGAGCAGCCGCTCGTAGGCGTCCGGGATGCGGTCCGTGTCAAAGGTTTCTGAGAACGTCAACTCAAGGGGCCCCTGCCGCAGCCGCATCCCCTTATCCAGCCCTTGATCCTTGGTCAGAATTTTGAGCGCCATACCCTCGTCCGGTTGCAGGCGGATGATCAGCTTGTTGTTGGCCAGATGCTTCTGGTCCGGGTCGAAGATGTAATGAGGCGCAGGCTTGAAGTGTATGATGATCTGGGAAAGCTTCTCGGGCAGGCGCTTTCCGGTACGGATGTAGAATGGCACCCCGGACCAGCGCCAGTTATCGATTTCCACCTTCAGGGCGACAAAGGTTTCCGTAGAGCTGCCCTTGTTGGCCCCTTCCTCTTCCAGGTAACCCGGCACCGGCTTTCCATTACTGGTGCCCGCCACGTACTGGCCACGCACTACGTAGCGCTCCATCATATCGGGCGTGATACGGCGCAACGCCTTGAGCACTTTTACCTTCTCGTCCCGAATGCTGTCTGCGGTCAGGTCTGACGGTGGATCCATGGCGATCAGGCACAGCAACTGCAGCAAGTGGTTCTGGATCATGTCCCTGATCTGGCCCGCCTTGTCGAAGTACCCCCACCGACCTTCAATGCCAACACTTTCGGCCACGGTAATTTCAACATGAGAGATATGGTTCTGGTCCCACTGGGAGGCAAAGAGGTTGTTGGCGAAACGCAACGCAATCAGATTCTGGACCGTTTCTTTACCGAGGTAGTGATCAATCCGGAACAGCTGACTTTCGTTGTACACCTCCCCAAGTTCGTCGTTGATCACCCGGGAGGAATCAAGGTCATGGCCAATGGGCTTTTCCACCACCACCCGGGTTTTATCAATACAACAATCCGCGGCTCTCAGATTCCTGGCAATCACACCGTACATGGACGGCGGTGTGGCCATATAAACGATGAGCTGGTTGTTCGCCGAATCCCGCCAATCGTTTAAATCCGAAAAGCCAGACGGATCGGTAAAGTCGAGGCATTTGTAATCCACCCGCGCAAGAAAGGTGTCGGCCACGGAGGCGTCGAATTCAGAGGGCTTTGCATGTTGCCTGAGCTTCGCCAGCAACTGATTCCGAATGTCCGGGGTGGATGCATCCGTACGCGCAATCGCCAGAATCCGGCTACCGTCGGCAAGAAGCCTGGCGCGCTCCAGCTGATACAGGGCGGGAAACAGTTTGCGCTGCGCCAGGTCGCCCAATGCACCGAATAGCATGAGGTCACAACGAGTGTGGATTAGGTTGGCCATCGAAGCCTCTCTCCTTGAGATCTGGCAGGCGTAGGGATGAGCGCTACCGTTCAGTGTAGTAATTTTAGGTAAAAGAAGACAGCGGAAACCCCACAATCCTGCCACTGGGGGCCCGCCTGATAGGTTTACTACACATCCAGACAAAAAAACGCGGTATACTCCCGATATTCTCACAATAATGCGCCAAGCTTTGGAGTACCTGCAATGGCCGAGAACCGGGCACATCGAGACGATAATCTGCTGGAAGACATTCAGGCCCGCCTGGACAACCTGAACAAATCAGAGCGAAAAGTGGCCGAAGCCATCCTCCGCGACCCAAGCGCGGCCACCCGTTACAGCATCGCTGCCCTGGCCCGTGCCGCAGACGTCAGCGAACCGACGGTGAACCGGTTTTGCCGCGGTTTTTCTGCAACAGGTTTCCCCGATTTCAAAATCCGCCTGGCCCAGAGCATCGCCACCGGAACACCCTACGTCAGCCAGAACGTGGAGCCGGACGACTCCGTTGCCGAGTTCTCCGACAAAATCATGCTCAGCACCATTGCCAGCCTGGACAAAGCCCGCCAGGCTTTGGACCCAAAGGCGCTGTCACAAGCAATCGATTACCTCATTCAGGCCAAGCAGATAAATTTCTTTGGCATGGGCGGCTCTGCGTCGGTTGCGCTGGATGCGCAGCACAAATTCTTCCGGTTCAACATCCCGGTCATGTCCTATGACGACGCGCTGATGCAGCGCATGGTGGCCGCAGGCTCCACCGTGGGGGACGTCATCGTCGTCATCTCCTATACCGGGCGCACCCGGGAGGCCGTCGACGTGGCTCAACTGGCACGCGCCAATGGCGCGACGGTGATTGGCATCACGAACCCCGACTCCCCGCTGGCAGAGATGTGCAGCGTGGTTCTGGGAGTAACCGCAGAGGAAGACACGGAGGTATACATGCCCATGTCCTCCCGCATCATTCACCTGACGGTTATCGATATTCTGGCCACAGGCGTCACCCTCAAGCGAGGCACCGACTTCCTCGGACACCTGAAAAAAATCAAGGAAAGCCTGAAACCCACCCGCTTCCCGCCTGCTGACTAATTAGCGAGCCAGAAACAAAAAAGCCCGGGACTCAGCCCGGGCTTTTTTCTTGGGATGAATCATCCCGAAAACATCAGCAGCGCTTAAGGGCGCTCCACATCAGCCTGATCCCGCAGGAACTCCTGATAAGCAGCGTATTCGCGCTGCCCCTCAAGAGAAGCCAGGAACTGCGCAAGCTGCTTGAACTCGGCTCCGCCCTCGGCCACTTCACCGTCATTAACGGCGTCCAGAGCAATCACGGTGGCCTCGTCGGCAGTCACAGAATGACCGTAAACCGAGCCAGACTCTTCCGGACGCTGCATGGTGAATACCGTCTGTACCACGCCCAGATCAAATCCGGTGGCACCGCGGGCAACCGCGTCGTTTTCTATCCACTCGCCGTCAACACCCAACTCCTCCAGAGACTGACCAGACTCAAGACCTTCAACCACCTGCTGAGCACGGTCCTGAAGCGCCTCACGGGTCTTCTGAGCCACCAACTGGGCACGAATGTCATCAGCTACCTGATCGAGCTCCAGTTGCTGGGCCTCGCGGTACTCGCGAACCCGGGCAACCACAGACACGCTGTCGCCTACATCAATCAGCTCGGTGTTATAGCTGTCCTCCAGCACATCCACCGAGAACAGCTGACGAACCAGCCCCTCGTGATCGAACGGAGCCGGACCGCCATTGCGAGTCACGCCCTCAACCTCACGGATTTCCAGTCCAAGCTCCTCGGCCGGGCCCGCCAGATCGTCAGCCGCGTAGGCCGCGTCCGCCAGACGGGTGCGCACCTCAATGAACTTGTCTTCGGCACGCTCACGGGCCAATTCACTGCGCAATTGCTGCTCAATCTCTGCCAGAGCCGGAACCTCGGATCGACGGACATCCTCAAGCTTGATCAGGTGAACACCAAAGCTGGTTTCCACCGGCTCGGACACCTCACCCTCGTCCAACGCAAACAGCGCTTCCTCGAAGGCCTGGTCGTAAACACCGCGACCAGCAAAGCCCAGATCGCCGCCTTCTTTCGCAGAAACCGTGTCAGCAGAAAATTCCTGCGCCAGATCGGCAAAGGATTCCCCAGCCGCCAGACGCTCCTGAATGGTGGCCATGGTTTCGTCGGCAGATTCCCCACCCTCGATCAGGATATGGGCCGCACGACGCTCTTCCCGGGCCAGGTCGCTGGAACGCTGCTCATAGTAGGACTGAAGGTCCTCGTCACTGACTTCAATGCCTTCGGCCAGTGCGCCCAGAGAGAGCGTAATATACGCGGCATCCACCTGCTCCGGCTGCTGGAAAGCCTGGCTGTTATCTTCGTAGAACGCCTCGATCTCGGCATCCGTCACTTCGACATCTTCCGCCACGGAATCGGCAGCGACGCTCAGGGTACGGAAATCACGCGTCTGGTTCTGAATACGCATCAATCGTTCAGCATTCTCGTTCGGCACCAGGCCGCTCTGCACGATACCGGCGCGGATCTGATTGATCACATATTGCTTGCGTAGTGCGTCCCGAAACTCCTGAACACCCATACCCATATTGCGCACGGTGCTGGTGAATCTCTCAGCGTTAAACTTGCCGTCTATCTGGAACTGAGGCATCTGGGTAATCAGCGCATCCACATCGGCCTTGTCCAGTGCCAGACCCTGCTCATCGGCATCCTGAGTCAGCACCTGCTGCTGGATCAGTGACTCCAGCACCTCCTGACGAATCCGGTCTTCATTCAGCAGGGAGGGATCGGGCGTCTCCATGCGCGACAGCCGGCTCTGGCTTTCGAGCTGGACCAGGCGGAGGAACTCCCGTTCTGTAATCTCTTCACCGTTGACCGTCGCCACTTCCGGCTCGCCGGCGATTCCGCCGATGATGGCGTCCACACCCCAGAGGGACAGCGTCACTATCAGCAGGCCAACAATAACCTTGGCAATGGTGCTCTGGGCGTTCTCGCGAATATCTTGAAGCATGTTTCTCCCGAATCCCCGTTCAAGGAAGTGCAGTGTCTTTCATTTCTTGTTTGACTGAACGTAAAAAGGCGCACCCTGTTCGGAATGCGCCTCGAATTCTTCTTGGCGACTCCGTCAGCCGGAGCCGCCTGAGAAAGAACCGTTACTTAACGGCGTCTTTCAGGGCCTTGCCAGCCTTGAAGCCAGGCACTTTGGAGGCCGGAATCTTGATCTCGGCACCGGTCTGCGGGTTGCGACCAGTACGAGCAGCACGCTCTTTAACAGAGAAAGTGCCGAAGCCGATCAGAGTGACCTGATCGCCTTTTTTCAGCGCGTCGGTAATGGAGTTGGTCATCGCGTCCAGCGCACGGCCGGCGGCTGCCTTGGAAATGTCTGCGGACTCTGCAATTGCATCGATAAGTTCGGACTTATTCACACTAAACCCCTTCGATTTCAGGTTGAAGATGTTCTAGATTGGTTTTTTATTTCTAGGACGTTCCCGACTATCGCACAGGCGATTCGAGAATTCCATTTTCAGTTTTTTTATTCCTGACGGTGTCTACCCGATGAACGTAATAAACACTCATACTGCGCGGGAGCCCTTGGTATTGGCTGCTTCACGGCGAAACAGTTATACCAACGGGCTCTCTAGCGTGTCAACAACTCATCCGGGCTTTAATGTGTATTTATGCGTTCTGAGGCGTCACTTTCGTCGTCGCGAGGCTTCCCGCTGGCCGCCGAAGAGCTCTTTTCGTCCGCCCGCGGCTCCGGCGGATACGCCAGTGCGAGATCAAGAACTTCATCAATCCACTTGACCGGCCGGATCTCCAGGGACTCCTTGATGTTATCCGGTATCTCCTTGAGATCCCTGACATTTTCATCGGGAATCAATACCGTCTTGATACCACCACGATGGGCTGCAAGCAGCTTTTCCTTCAGTCCGCCAATGGCCAGCACTCGACCACGCAGGGTGATTTCACCGGTCATGGCCACATCGGCCCGAACCGGGATTCGGGTCAGCGCAGAAACCAGAGCAGTGCACATGCCAATACCGGCACTTGGGCCATCTTTCGGGGTCGCTCCCTCGGGCACGTGGATGTGCAGATCATGCTTCTCATGGAAATCATCCGCCACACCAAGACCGGCAGCACGACTGCGAACCACGGTCAGAGCCGTTTGAATGGATTCCTGCATGACATCACCCAGGGAACCGGTCTTGACCACACGCCCCTTACCCGGAGTCAACGCGCACTCGATGGTCAGCAGCTCGCCGCCCACCTGAGTCCACGCAAGGCCGGTCACCTGCCCAATCTGGTTCTTCTCTTCCGCCAGGCCGTACTTGAATTTCTTGACACCGGAATACTCTTCCAGCATGTCCGGCTGCAGGATCACTGAGACCTTGCTGTCAGCCTCGACGTGCTCGCGGACCACCTTCCGGCAGATCTTGGCGATCTCTCGCTCAAGCCCCCGAACACCGGCTTCCCGAGTGTAGTAGCGAATCAGATCCCGGAGGGTCGCCTCTGTTATTTCCAGCTCATCCTTGCGCAGGCCGTTGGCCTTGATCTGCTTGGGCAGCAGATAGCGTGTCGCAATGTTGACCTTCTCATCCTCGGTGTAACCCGGGATACGGATGATCTCCATCCGGTCCAGCAGCGCCGGGGGGATATCCATGGAGTTGGACGTACAGACGAACATGACGTCAGACAGATCGTAATCCACCTCCAGATAGTGGTCATTGAAGGTGTGATTCTGTTCCGGATCCAGCACTTCCAGAAGTGCAGAGGCGGGATCACCACGATGATCCATGCCCATCTTGTCAATCTCATCAAACAGGAACAGCGGGTTCTTCACTCCAACCTTGGACAACTTCTGCAGCAGCTTGCCTGGCAGGGCACCGATATAGGTCTTACGATGGCCGCGAATCTCGGCCTCGTCACGCACGCCACCCAGCGCCATGCGCGTGTATTTGCGGTTGGTCGCCTTGGCAATGGACTGTCCCAGGGACGTTTTACCCACACCAGGAGGCCCGACCAGGCACAGCACCGGGCCTTTCACCTTCTTCACTCGGCTCTGGACAGCCAGGTACTCGAGAATGCGCTTCTTGACCTCGTCCAGGCCATAGTGGTCCCGATCCAAGATCTCGCGGGCCTTTTCGATGTCATGGCGAACACGGCTCCGCTTCTTCCAGGGCACCGCCAACATCCAGTCGATGTAGCCGCGCACAACGGTGGCCTCGGCAGACATCGGCGACATCATCTTGAGCTTGTTCAGCTCGGCTTCGGTCTTCTTGCGAGCCTCTTCCGGCAAGCCAGCTTCTTCCAGCTTCTGCTCAAGCTCTTCGAAATCATTATTGCCTTCCCCGAGCTGCCCCATCTCCTTCTGTATGGCCTTCATCTGCTCGTTCAGGTAGTACTCACGCTGGCTGCGCTCCATCTGCTTTTTAACGCGACCGCGGATTCGCTTCTCGACCTCGATAAGGTCGATTTCGCCGTCCAGCTTGCCGAGCAAAAGATCAACACGCTTGCGCACGTCCAGAGCTTCCAGCAGCTCCTGCTTCTCGGGAATACGCATCTCAAGATGTGCGGCCATGGTATCGGCAAGACGCTCAAGTTCTTCGATCCCGTTCAGGGAGTTGGAAACTTCCGACGGGACTTTTTTGGAGAGCTTGACGTATTTCTCGAACTCCTCCATCAAAGACTTGACCAGAACCTCTTCCTCACGACCCGGCAGTCCCTCTTCATCGAGCATAAAGGCACGACCAGTGAGATAATCACCCTCGTCGATCTGCTCGATATCAGCCCGGGCATTGCCCTCGACCAGCACCTTTACGGTGCCGTCCGGCAAGCGCAGCATCTGCAGGATCGTTGCCAGGGTACCCATGTCAAAAACGTCTTCAGGGCCCGGCTCATCGGTCGACGCATCACGCTGGGCTACCAGCAGGATTTCCTTGCCTCCTTCCATCGCCGCTTCGAGCGCCTGAATGGATTTTTCTCGGCCCACGAACAGCGGGACTACCATGTGCGGGAACACCACCACATCGCGCAACGGCAACAGGGGGTACTCTTGCACAGAATTCTCAGGTATGCGGGTCATAGGGAATCCTCGAACGGTGTTTCTTTCAGCATATCATTCTTGATTGGGGCGACCGCAAAAATTGCAATCTTTTTAGTTTACGGACAGGACGAAAAACTGAGGCATGAAAAACGCAAAAAGGGGCGCAATCGCCCCTTTTCACTGGTCGGAATCCTGAACGATGATCAGTCTTCCGGAACCGCCTTGGCGTGATCGCTGCTCGCGTAGATCTTGAACGGCTCGGAATCGCCATCAATCACGCTTTCATCAATCACCACCTTGGAAACGTCGTGCTCCGACGGAATCTGATACATGGTGTCCAGCAATGTGGCCTCCATGATCGACCGAAGACCCCGAGCCCCCGTTTTCCGCTCCATCGCCCTGCGTGCCACAGCGCGCAGCGCATCTTCCCGGAAGTCCAGCTCAACGCCTTCCATATCAAACAGCTTCTGATACTGCTTGGTCAGAGCGTTCTTCGGCTCGGTCAGAATCTGAACCAGAGCGGCTTCGTCCAGCTCAGTCAGCGTTGCAACAACCGGCAGACGACCAACGAACTCAGGAATCAGGCCAAACTTCACCAGATCTTCGGTCTCCACTTCCTGAATCATATCCGCCGCACTCTTGCTGTCATCCTGACTAACGACGGAAGCAGAGAAGCCAATGGAGCTGCGCTCTGTCCGCTCCTGGATAACCCGATCCAGTCCAGCAAAAGCACCACCGCAAATGAACAGGATGTTGCTGGTGTCGACCTGCAGGAATTCCTGCTGGGGATGCTTTCGACCGCCCTGCGGCGGAACGGAAGCCACCGTACCTTCGATCAGCTTCAAGAGCGCCTGCTGCACACCCTCACCCGAAACATCGCGAGTGATGGACGGGTTGTCCGACTTGCGTGAAATCTTGTCGATTTCGTCGATGTACACAATACCGCGCTGGGCTTTGTCGACATCGTAGTCGCACTTCTGAAGAAGCTTCTGAATGATATTTTCGACGTCCTCACCGACATAGCCGGCTTCGGTCAATGTGGTGGCATCGGCAATAGTGAACGGCACGTTAAGCATGCGAGCCAGAGTCTCTGCCAGCAGGGTTTTACCACTACCGGTCGGTCCGATCAGCAGGATGTTACTCTTGCCCAACTCTACATCAGCCTTGCCTTCGCCGTAGCGAAGCCGCTTGTAGTGGTTGTAAACCGCAACCGAAAGCACCACCTTGGCACGATCCTGTCCAATGACGTACTCATTCAGAGTGTCACGTATTTCGGTCGGTGTGGGGAGGCGATCGCTGGATTCTTCCTGTGCGTTATCCTGAATTTCTTCGCGGATGATGTCGTTACACAGGTCGACACACTCGTCGCAGATGAACACCGAGGGCCCTGCAATGAGCTTACGGACTTCATGCTGGCTCTTTCCGCAAAACGAACAGTAGAGCAACTTGCCGTTATCGTCGCCTCTGCCGTTTCTTTCATCAGCCATTGAAATACCTCTGATCTTGGTAAGCCGCCGTTATAGGCTTCTACGACGGCCAAGAATGATGCGATTAGTGCAAGTATTATTTATTCGGTACGCGCTTATCAAGTATGGAATCGATCAACCCGTACTCTTTTGCCTGGGCCGGATCCATGAAGTTGTCACGGTCGGTGTCCTTGGCAATGGTTTCAATATCCTGCCCCGTATGATGCGCCAGGATTGAATTCAGTGTGTGACGAATCTTCAGGATCTCGCGGGTGTGAATCTCGATGTCCGTCGCCTGCCCCTGGTAGCCTCCCAGCGGCTGGTGAATCATGACGCGGGAATTAGGCAGACACGCGCGCTTGCCAGCGGCGCCGCCAGCCAACAAGAACGCACCCATGCTGGCAGCCTGCCCGATACACAGGGTCGCCACATCGGGCTTGATGAACTGCATGGTATCGTAGATCGACATGCCAGCAGTCACAGAACCGCCCGGACTGTTGATGTACAGGTGTACGTCTTTGTCAGGATTTTCTGATTCCAGGAAAAGAAGCTGGGCCACAACCAGGTTGGCCATGTGATCCTCAACAGGACCCACCAGGAAGATCACCCGCTCTTTAAGCAGACGAGAATAGATATCAAAGGAACGCTCACCGCGAGCAGTCTGTTCAATAACAATTGGCACCAGGCCGGAGCTGGTTACCATAGCAGGGCCATCAATCGGTTTTTGCGTCATCTGCGCCTGAACTCCTTCTGGACAGTAGCGTGGACTCGCACCACAGCGTTATATTGTAGGTGTTATTGCACCCTATACTTTGCCAGCACCGGGCCCAGAAGAAAACAGCCGGACAAGCCGGCTGTTTTCAGGGTCACCAGGCGAGCCGGTCAAGTCAGCGGCTCCAGACGAATCAGCGCTGAGGCTGACCAGCCTGCACGGCCTCTTCGTACTTGACCTTCTTCTGCTTGACCTTGGCCTGCTCCAGGACAAAATCAACCACAGCATCTTCCAGCACAGATGACTCGATCTGAGCCTTCTGTTCGGCGTTGCTGTTGAAGTGGGCAATAACTTCCTCAGGCTGTTCATACGTAGAGGCGATCTCCTGGATCTTTTCCTCTACCTTGGCGTCATCCGCCTTCAGGTCGTTTTTCTTAACCACTTCCTGGAACAGCAGACCAGTTTTCACGCGACGCTCAGCCTGCTCCTGGAAAATTTCCTTCGGCAGCTGCTGGAAGTCAACCTGGCCGCCGAAACGCTGAACAGCGTCCTGACGGAGGCGGTCGATCTCCTGATCCACCAGGGCAGCCGGAACGTCCAGTTCGGTGGTTTCCAGCAAGCCGTCAACGACGTCGTTCTTGACCTTGTTGGACACCGCCTGCTTCAGCTCACGCTCCATGTTCTTCTTAACTTCCTCACGGAAGCCGGCTTCGTCTTCAGCATCAATGCCGAACTTCTTGAAGAACTCGGTATCGAGCTCAGGCAGCTGGGGCTCTTCAACCTTGTGGATCTTGATTTCGAACTTCGCAGGCTTACCGGCGAGATCTTCGTTGTGGTAGTCCTCCGGGAAGGTCACTTCAATTTCCATTTCTTCGCCAGCCTTACCGCCCTGGATGGCCTTCTCGAAGCCCGGAATCATCTGGCCAGAGCCCAGAGTCAGGCGATGGCCTTCGGCAGCGCCACCTTCAAATTCTTCACCGTCGATGAAACCCTTAAAGTCGATGGTCAGCACATCCTTGTTTTTGGACTTGCGCTTCACTTCTTTCATAGTGGCCTGCTGGCGACGCAGGTTGTCCACCATATTGTCGATGTCTTTCTCGCCAATTTCGGAGGTCAGCTGTTCAATGGAAATTTTGCTCAGGTCACCCAGCTCAATCTCTGGCAGCACTTCGAAGATGGCAACAAATTCCAGATCCTTGCCTTCTTCCATGGTCTTCGGCTCAAACTTCGGCCAGCCAGCAGGGTTGATGTCCTGCTCCTGAAGGGCCTTGATGTAGTTGTCGCGCATAACTTCGCCAACAACTTCCTGACGAACGCTGTCACCGAAACGACGCTTGACCACGCTCATGGGCACCTTACCCGGACGGAAACCATTCAAACGCACGGTGCGTGCAGTTTCCTGCAGGCGTTTCTGAACCGCCTGGTCAATTTCCTGGGCGGGCACACCAATCGTCATGCGACGCTCGATGTTGGAGGTCGTTTCAACAGACACTTGCATGGAAGATCCTCAAATTACAGGTTCGGTATGTGAATGAAATAAAACTAAAAGTCCTGTTCCGGACGGTTCCTCGCGGGGCGACCGAAATTTTAAAAGGCAGTAGTTTATCACGGTTTGCACTGCCGAGAGAATCACCTCTGGACCATACTTCTACCCCTCCAACCTACTCCCGGTCAGCCCAAACAGATATGCGGACTAGCCGAAAAAATGAGAAGCCCGAATAGAAAGCCGCAAGAATTCTCAAAGAAAAGTAAAAACTCGCCTCAAAACAAGAAAGCAGAATTAGCAGACCGCAGGCAGCGGCGCCAAGTTGCGGAAATAAATCTAAGAGAATATAGAGGAAGAGAAGGATAAATGGTGCGAGCGGAGAGACTCGAACTCTCACATCTTTCGATACTGGAACCTAAATCCAGCGCGTCTACCAGTTCCGCCACGCTCGCGTATCACTCGTTGAATTCCGAGACTGACGCTCAAAGGAGAAGCTCAACAAGCTGGAATCAAGAGAAAAGTGGGGTGGACGAAGGGGTTCGAACCCTCGACCGCAGGAGTCACAATCCTGAGCTCTACCAACTGAGCTACGTCCACCACATCGGGACATACCTTTCGGTATTTTCGATCACTCAACTTTGCTGGTTCTGATCGACGCTGGCTCTTTCCACACCGACCGCTTAATGGCACGCCCGGCAGGACTCGAACCTGCGACCCACGGCTTAGAAGGCCGTTGCTCTATCCAGCTGAGCTACGGGCGCATAACCGTTCACCCACCTGAACATTCAGAAAAGTGGTCGGGGTAGAGAGATTCGAACTCCCGACATCCTGCTCCCAAAGCAGGCGCGCTACCAGACTGCGCTATACCCCGATTCGCCTGAACAACAAGTGCCTCAGCAAAGTTGGCGCGCATATTACCGGCGCTGAGCCACCGCGTCAACAAGCATTTTCAAATCCACCCCAAAGGCACTTCTGCTTTGTTCCCCCGCCCTGGCAAAAGTTCCCCCGAAGCGCTGATTGGCCTACACCCGGAAGCATGAGACAATGCGCAGCCTTCATTTACTTACGTCCAACCGACAAGACGAAACATGAGTGCCAAACTGATCAACGGAAAAGAAATTGCCGCAAAAGTTCGCCAGCAGGTAGCCGCCGGCGTTGAAACTCGCAAACAAAAAGGCTTGCGAGTCCCGGGGCTCGCCGTTGTGCTGGTCGGCAACGACCCAGCGTCCGAAGTTTATGTTGGAAACAAGCGTAAGGCCTGCGACGAAGTCGGATTCCTGTCGCTATCTTACGACCTTCCAGAAGACACGACCCAGGAAGCTCTGGAAGCGCTGATTGACGAGTTGAATGAAAATCCTACGGTAGATGGCATTCTGGTCCAGCTCCCGCTGCCTTCGCACCTGGACGCAGCACCGATTCTTCTTAAGATCCGTCCGGACAAAGACGTGGACGGCTTCCATCCCTATAACGTTGGCCGACTCACCCAAAGATCACCGACGCTGCGCCCCTGCACGCCGGCTGGCATTATCACTCTGCTCGACAGCATCAATACACCTTATAAAGGCCAGCACGCGGTGATTGTGGGCGCCTCCAATATAGTCGGCAGACCCATGGCCATGGAGCTACTGCTAAAAGGTGCCACTATCTCCATCTGCCATCGTTTCACACCGGATCTTGAGAAGTTCGTGCGTGACGCAGACATTCTGGTGGCCGCGGCCGGCAAGCCGGGACTGGTGAAAGGAGAATGGATCAAACCAGGAGCGACCGTGATTGATGTTGGTATCAACCGCATGGATAACGGCAAACTGACTGGTGACGTGGAATTTGAAACCGCCGCCGAAAGGGCCGCGTACATTACTCCGGTTCCTGGCGGCGTAGGACCGATGACCATTGCTACACTGCTGGAGAATACCCTGCATGCGGCAGACGTTCTACATAGAGACTAGAAACAACAATGCTAGCCCTCTCTGCTAAGCTATCCACTTCATCATTACAGCCTAAACAAAGCCGCTCAGGAACTGCATTTTCCTGAACGGCTCAACTGCTCGCGATTTCGGGCCATGAGTCTGGCCATATCGAATCAACACTTTAATGTGCAAGGCGACCAACAAAATGCACTTACTTAACGAAAAGGCACAACTGGGATTTGAGCTATGCTCAGTGAGCTCGAAGAGTTGACAAGCCGCAACTAACTTCTCCCCCCCAATGCATTAAGTTATGCTCCGCAAAAGGTCGATAGCCCGCAACACCTCAGTGCCATTGCACAAATTATTGCAGCCCCCCCCCTAATCGACCTTCGCCACACAATTAACCGAAAATCATTCCTTACGCTCAGAAAATTCTGAAAATTTACCTGCTTCACTGACCCTCAATATTGACGTTTTGTGGAGGCGCAGGCGGGACCTCGTCACCATATCCTGCAGGTATGACCACTTTCGGCTCCGGCCTGGCGTCGTCCACGACAAGGGAATATGCAACCAATTTTGCAGGCTTGGGCCAAGATACTGTTACCCAAAGCAACTGCCGGTCGTTATCCCAGTATGCTCCGCCCAGCTCCCCCACATTCAAACGGGTCAAGTGTCCCTCATAGTCTGCGAACTCAAAGTCACCCTGGGGCCAATCAAATCGAAGCGGATCTAAATCCCAAGGATTGAGCTCTCCGTTCGCCACTCTTACAAGGCTATCCGGGTCATAAACCATCCCTATACGCGCATATCCACCAGGCGGGTATGCTTGGTTCAGAGTTTCTTCTTCATGGTTCTGCCGGTTAGTTCCCTCACTGTCTGCACTGTAAAACTTAGCCGGGTCTGCGACCAAGAAATACTTACCCGAGCCACCGTCACCTTGCGCTCGGTAATCGAGCAACCCTCGAGCGTCGTTGACTGTGAAAAGAACACCCTTAACCTCGGGATGGTTTATGTGGGCCACGCCGCCAATATCACCAGCCACCCAATCACCACCCTCGGCAGTCGGGTCAGACCACAAGCTTGGCTGTGCGGCCTCGGTATTAGTACTCGGGTCAAGACTTGGGAACGTGAAATACCGGTCACGCCGCAATGGGCTTTCGTTGGGGTAGTCAATCAGCATGGTCGCCGTAGTGTCACCGATATTCCAAGAACCCAAACCCGGCCCCCTCGGGGAACCCAACACATCGTAGCCACCACGCCCCATCAAAAATGCGTTACCGTTGGCAACAGCTTCGCTAAACACCGGATCGTTTATACGCATGAAGCCAGAACCCAAGGTTTGAATTACGTGGAAATTTTCATTATCAACTTCAAACTGCTGTAGGTTCGCGTCGTAAGGAGCCGAGACTGTGTAACGAGCCACCACCCCCGTATCCAAATCGACCTTAGAAATCCAGTCGTCCATAGGGCCCGCCCGATACGTCCGTCGCACAGACGTAAGCAGAGTTTCAGCATCTAGCCAAAACACACCCAGCGTCGATAGGTGATCTATTCCTGTGTACACTAACTGCGAACGACCCACCGCTAATTCCGGCCAAGTTTTCACATCTCCAGTACCGATCGGTCCCGGCTCAAGCAACTCGACGACATACCCTGCGGGGTGACTGAAAGCCCATTTGCTTGTACCCGGCAATTTATCCATTTGTAGCTCGGACCAAATCATCGTTGGGGAGCCAAGCCCACCAATTTCCGGGATGGTAAAGCCTCCTTGGAACTCCAAATAACGCCCCTTAAGCAGAACTTTAGCTTCTTGGCCATAAACCTGCGGAGCAAGCAAAGCCACGCAAGCCCCAAAAATAAACTTCCTCAGTAAACTCGACAGCTCAAGATTTAGCTCATTAGACATGGCTGGGGCTCCAATTAAAATTAACGGCACGCTTTGAAATGCAGAGATAAACGAAAATGCTCTCCACACACGTCATACTGGCCAACTTCCTTGACTGAAGATAAGCAAGCAAACCAGAGCCATCGAATGGCTCACCTCTCAAAACTGTCTTTCCGCCTCTGGTAAAGCTGTTTATCAAAAAAATAGGTCAAAACGCACAAAAATACTATGCCCTCCCTTTCTTCAACTGCACCGCTGAGCGGGAGCCTCCGGACATCCGCTCCTTCGTCAGGAATTCCAATGGCGGTAGGGTCTCTACTAAATTGGCGAGAATTCATCGCTGTATCCCGCCATCCATGATTAGATTCACTATCGGACTTCGGTGAGATTCCGGGAAATGGAAACCTCGCGAATTTCGTCGCCTCTCGAAATTGGACTCGCAATACAGCCGATGCACCCGCTTGCGATTTCGGCTATGCCCCTACCGACCTAACTCCTTGACCAAATTGGCGAAGCGGCAGGTCATGTAACAGAAATCGAACAAATCTCAATCCCCAACTCATCTCGGGAAGCACCCAGTCGATCGACACGACGGGTAACCGATGCAAGCGATTCAGAACGTCAACCTAAGACCAACATAAGGAACCCGCCTAGAAATGTTCAATCGATTCACTCCAAATCTTCGACTTTATAGCTTTGATCACGGCAACCTGATATCTCCACGCAAGCGTCCGCTTGGCTCTTTTTCAACCTAAAAACTTTAATTCCACATGATCCGCTTTAAGATATGGTGACATCACCGCCTCAATGGCTGATTTTGCCTACCAAAGATTCTAGTGATAAACCTTTTATGCCTAGGACTAAGCAAAAATCTAACAACACCTAATTTCGTCCAAAATATTTTAGGAAAGTAATAGCGACCCTTGAAAATGAATGAAATTGTTTGGATTAGGCTTAGACTTTCTCTAACCCCCAAAATACAACTTAAAATATATTCATCTATGTGATCCCTATCCTTCATAGACAACCTCCTGTTCTCAGAAAAAATATTCTTCAACTCAAATAAAGCAGAAGCATAATCCAGTGCTGCATTGGCACAATCTACCCTAAACTTAGGCAAAAGAACTTTAAATGAATCTGGGAATGTTGACGCTCCCACCTCATTTTTTATGTTAATCCAAGATATCCTTTCTCGAACTTCAATTTGATCGTTTCCGCTTATAGAACTGACTGCATCAGGATGAATCCTGTACTTCTGAAGAGGCTCCGATAGATTTTCTACATGGTGAAACCTGGAAACCCTAGACCATAGATCATAATCTTCCGCATATTTATACTCCTTACTATAAAAACCTATTTTTTCAACAATATCTCTTCGAAATACCGAAGAGGAATGGGCTACACAGTTATTAAAAAGCAAATTCCAACGAACAACATTAATGCCAGTTGGATGAATCCAATTTGAGATGAAGTTACCATTTTCATCAATCATCTCCAAACCACAACCTAAGACGCATACATCAGCATTTTTCTCTAGATAATCGACCTGTCTTTCCAGCCTATTTTCAAGAGATACATCATCAGCATCCTGCCTTGCAATATATTTACCTCTTGCAAACCCAATTCCTTTGTTGAGGCTATCTATCAGACCTTTATTGTTTTCATTTTTTATGTATAAAATCCGCGAATCACAGTAAGATTCTATTATCTCACCTGAATGATCGGAACTACCATCATTTACAATTATAAATTCAAAATCTTTGAAGCTTTGATTGAGAATACTTTCTATAGAATCTCGCAAAAATTCTTCACCGTTGTACACAGACATGACAACACTTATTAAAGGCACATTCCGAGCTTCAGAAATATTCCGCTCCACGACTACTCACCTTCAAAAAATCAAGAATCTTTCTCCCAAGACCACGTCTTTTCGGCGTGATACCCTAACCATCCGTGACTGATCCACGGAAAACTACCCAAAGCGCTACACCGCAACGTCATCCATCCTAACCTCCCCCACCAATTTTTAAACTGGGTTTGTGGCAAATATGAATACAGGTAGCCTCCTTAACGGTACATCATTATTCTGCGCTTCCCGTCTGGCTTACCGCCCTCAGAGAAAAACAAACGGCACTATATCGAAAACATGTCAGAGCGCATCAGTCCAGATGGACTAGGCGAGGCGCCTGAATCTTTGACGATACCAACACCACATCAAAACATAGCGAGCCAACGGATAAAGCATTCCTAAGGCAACACCTAAACCAGTCCACAAAAAGCGCCTCTGCACAGTAACGCCTATTTTCCGATCTTGTAATAAATTGTATCCTGCCAGAGGTGTAAGCAGTTGGCAGATGCAAGATGTTAAGGAAAACGCTAGACAATCTACCGCCCTCCAGGCCCTACCTCATCGCTACAGCGGTTGCGGCCATTATTTTCTATCCCACGTGGATCAGACTCGGCAAAGCTTGGCTTGAATTCGAGCAAGTTCTGGCCCACGGTCTTGCTACCGCAATCATCTTTCTGGCGCTACTGCTTATCCACCCTCCTGCCTTTCCGAACCACCAAGCACCCTCTAAACCGTATCACCTTGCCGGCGCTGTTCTGCTGATTGCCACAACGATAATCTGGGCCCTTTTGGAACTGGTTCGCCTCGATACACTTACCTATCTGGTATTACCAGCCGGCCTGGTGGCGACCGCTTGGGCCCTTATTGGACTTCAGGGAGCACTCGTATTTATACCTCACGTTCTCTTTTTTTCGCTGTCACTACCGATTTGGGCGGATATCGTTCCATTCCTTGTTGAACTCGCAAGCATCGTTGTTGGCTCATGGGTAAACTGGCTTGGCATGACGGCCCTCATTGAAGGCAACAGCATCACGCTACCCTATGGCCGGATGGTCATTGCCGATGGCTGCTCTGGCATTCGCTACTTTGCAATCTCGATTTTGTTAGCCATGATGACATCCATCCTGAATGATTTCCGCTGGCGCGGATGGCTCATCACCCTGGCAATCGCTGCAACGATAGGCCTTGTAGCCAACTGGGTCCGTATAACCATTCTGGTGGCGGTTGGCTATGAATCCAACATGCAGCACGACCTGATCAATGATCACGAAACCATGGGGTGGATTGTCTACGCAGGCTTTATTCTCCCCGCCTTTTACTTTTCCCCCGTGCATAAAAGAGAGCTCGACTCCTCTTCAAAACCAGCATTCACTTCACTCAATAGAACCAACGTAACTGCAATGCTATTAGCCATTGCGGTCGGCCCATTAGCCCTGGCGATTGCCCAGAGACCCACCCCACCCGACTCACCCTGGCAGCTTGAACTGCCGGACAGCAAAATCACCGATGCAGACGATCTCCCAATCACCCTAGAACTGCCAGAGTCATTGAAGACCGAAGCTCGGCGTTCGGGCGACCTCTGGGCGCTGTTAGCACAAAGCCAAAAACACACCGCCGAACAAAAACTTGTACCTTACCTGCCGAGAATGTTTAACACCTCCCTCTGGCAGTTAAAGCAAACCTTCGGACCGGGCCTCCATAGCTACCGAAACATAGAGACCAACGAACAGGTAATCGTCGGCCAATGGTTCCAGGTTGGCTCTAACCGCGGCTGGACATACAAGGAGGCAAAGCTCTTTCAAATACCTGCGTTACTGGCACAAGAGAAGCAGTTTGGAATGATCGTACTCCAGAACAAGTGCGCACCAAGAAATTGCGAGCGCGCCATAGAAAGTGTCCAGAACGCAATGAACTCAATTAAGTTGGCCAGGTGACCCATGGAAGAAGTCAGACGAGCTCAGGAAATTGGCGACCCCTCATCACCCGCCCGCCAGCCACGAACAAGAATCTTGCACGTCACGTTCAATATGGGTTTTGGCGGAACCGAACAGGTTATTCGCCAATTAGTCAACAACCTGGATCCAAACCGCTTTGAGTGCGAGATAGCCTGCATTGACGGTGAAGTAGGAGCCATCGGAAAGGAAATCGAAGCCAAGAACG
The DNA here is from genome assembly GCF_030519635.1 of Marinobacter suaedae. Taxonomy (NCBI): domain Bacteria; kingdom Pseudomonadati; phylum Pseudomonadota; class Gammaproteobacteria; order Pseudomonadales; family Marinobacteraceae; genus Marinobacter; species Marinobacter suaedae. The sequence continues at coordinate 831,089 of NZ_JAUMIS010000002.1, forward strand.
GAATAAAAGTTCACTCGCGGCAACGAGGTTCCGGCCTCGACTGGAAAATCATCCTCTGGCTCAGAAAACTGATCAAACATCGTCACCTCGATATCGTACATTGCCACCAGTATTCCCCCTTTACCTACGGTTGGTTTGCGCACTGGGGTACCGGTGCCAAGGTTGTTTTCACCGAGCACGGTCGCTTTCACCCGGATCGATATCGAAAGAAAGCTCGCTTCATCAATCCCATCATCGCACACACGACTAAAACATTGGTGGCGATATCCCACGCGACTCGGGATGCATTGGCTGAATACGAATACATGCCGAGATACAAAATCGACGTCATTTACAATGGAATCGACCCACTAACTGTAATCGATGATGAACACCGCCACTTCCTTTCCACCAACCTTGGATTACAGCAAGGTGAACTGATCATCGGCACGGTTGCACGATTGGATCCAGTAAAAAACCACGCACTGATACTTCAAGCCACTCGAGCTCTTATTGACAAGGGTTACAAGGTTCGTCTGCTCCTCGTGGGTGACGGGCCGGAAAGAGAAAACCTTGAGGTCCTGGCAGAGGATTTAAAACTGGGGTCCGCGGCTATTTTTGCCGGCTTCCAAACCCAAGCCGCCGATTTTCTGAGCCTGATGGATATTTTTCTACTACCTTCGTTTACGGAAGGAACATCCATGACACTACTAGAGGCCATGAGCCTTGGGATACCCACTGTGGCAACCCGAGTAGGGGGAACACCGGAAATTGTAGTGGACGGTGAAACAGGAGTGTTGATCGAGAGTGACGACCTGACAGCCCTCACGAACGGTATTCAAATCCTAATCGATAATTCCGACCAAAGGCGCTCCATGGCCCTGAGAGCCAAAGCCCGATTTCACGACAATTTCTCAGCCAAAAAGATGGTTGAGCGATATCAGCAGTCGTACGAAAGCACCTAACGAATCGGCTGCTTAATCCTAAGTTTCATGAATCACTAATGAGCTTCCCCAGGAAATAGTATGTCCCAAACTCGAACAAAAGCCATAACACAAACCAAACCAGCCAAAACACCCACACCTTTTTTCGTGATGGGCACCCAGCGTTCCGGGACAACCCTGCTGACTCGCGCCCTCTCAGCCCACCCAGAAGTATTTGTTCAGAACGAAATTAACTTGCATAACGTTTTTGGAAAAAACTACAACAAAGAGAAACTTATCAGCGAGATCGAAGCTCGTGTGATTGACGACGCAAATATTTCAGTCAAAGATTTATTTGAGCAGGACAAAACCAAAATCTGGGGACTTAAAGATCCCCAACTAACTGAGCATATTGAGGAATTACGTCAATTTCTCCAAGACACCTTGTTTATTGTCATTGTCCGAGATGGCCGGGGCGTGACCAATTCCTATATTGAGAACAAATGGGGACTCGGCACAAATCCTTATACGGGCGCACAACGCTGGAAACGAGAGGTGGAGCAACAAGAAGCGTTTATTAATGAAGCACCTGAACGCTTCCTATATATCCGTTATGAAGATCTAGTCTACGACCTAAAGTCAAGTATGGAAAAGGTCTGCCGGCATCTCGGAGTCGATTTCCACCCCAACATTCTTCAATATGATATGCAACGTAGTTACTATCAGAAAATGAGAGAAAACATCCACACCCACCGCAAGCCCGATCCGAATCTGGCCGAAAAATGGCGTAAAACACTCACACCCTTTGAAATCGGTGTGATCGAAATGGTCGCAGGAGATACGTTGCAACGTCACGGATATGAACTCTGTGGCCCAGAGGTAAACTTAAATAAACGTCAGATTCTATTTTATCGCCTCCATCAAAAGATCATTGGTGAAATACAACTTCGATATCGGTGGCGCCGAGCCGAATTCATAAATTTAATAAAAAAAAGACACCGAAAAAAGAATCAACAACCTTGAATTTATTACGAATGACACCGGAAAAATAGACCGAATTAAATATATTTTTATAAAACCAACAGGCAATTAATCAATAAACCAAAGATTAGTTGAAATAACCTAGCCATACCCATTCCATCACCACAGAAATAAAATTATTTATAATCTAAATTTCCGAAAAACGTTGTAAAAACCTCTGTTTTACTTGAACTGCTGATTAGCAGTTTCCAGCCCATCGGAGTTTCTCAGATACCCTCATGAGTTCAAAACTTCCAATAACTCGTGGGGAGCTCGTAAAAATCTCGAAACATAATAGCAAATCCCCTCATTTTTCGGACCGATATTTAAGACCAAAGCAGCCTGCAATAATTAGAGAAACGGGAATCCCCCAAATAAGCCAGTATGACAAGTACTCGAAATAATACTTATTTCTTATGAAGTGAGATGGTCCTGACCAGATTTGGTGATCCGCTGAAAGAATATTAACGATCCTTGAGGCATCTAATATACCATAACCTGCACTTCGATAGGCTTCAACGACCTCACTCTTTCGATTCTTTAACTCATCGGCGGTCATATTTAAAGTTACACCAAAATCAGGATCTAGCACAAAGGCTCTATCTCCTATTGAAGCAGTTACCACTACGTGCCCTGGAAATGTCAAAATCTCATTTTCAATATTGTTTTTACTTAGAATCGTAGATAATGTCATAGAGGCGTCACCACAAATACCAATGCCCCTCTCGATACTTTTATCATATTGAACAAAATGGTACCTTTGGTACTCTGGTATACCACTTAAAAGCCCCATAAAATATAAAATAAAGTTTTCCCAAATGGGCACCCTTAAGTTATGTTCACTAGGATCGGTTTCATTCCAGTTTATATGTGCGAGGGCATCATCCACGTTTTTATTTTGCCTGATCACATATTCAATACGTGACTCTCCCGGCAAAATTTTAATATTTTCCATAGCTTCTGAAAATGGAATTGGCCTGTCACCCGAGAAGCGAAGCTCACTATCATCCAGCTCACCTACTCTTAAACTCTTGGAAAGACCATAGATATTAAGTAAAAGCAAAAGTAACCCTAAGATTACAAACGAAACACTTCCCATTCTTATTACGTTTGTCATTTCAGTTAACCCGACCATGCCCCCAAATTTGCAACTTGAGAGCAAGGTAAAAAATTATCTTAAAACCATCACGCGGAGCGTAGGCACCCATTAGTAGGACCAGTAGGAGCTCTTCCGACCAGCAACTGCTCCTTCCAAAACAAGGAAAAAGACACGGGATTCCATTATTTATAAAATTCACGCAAACCCCAAACGGCCCACCAACCTTTCACACCAACTTAAAAAGACACACTAACCGAGAGCACCATCATACTACCCCTGCCCGAACAATTTTGGTATAGCGGGAAGCAAAACACCTTCTGGAAAGATCGGCAAAATTGGCTTTGGAGGAGCTCCGTACAAAAAAAATTCCTGAGCAGTACCATACTGCAAAGAGCATCCATAGCACTCCCCCCGGACAAACATCACCGGAGCAATTAACTCAGGCGCTCACATTTACCTCCCCCTTCGTGAAAGCGCTTGCTTTTACTTCATCAGCCTCAGGAACCTAGGTAGGATCGCAAATCTAAATTAGATATTTTTTTCAGTTTTATTAGAGACCAATCCGATTACTGCAAGCGAACTCTTTATGCACGAATAACGGAGCAGCATTCACTAGAACATTATAATCCAAGCTATAAGTATGGAAAACCATCATAAATATTATAGTATTTAACTCTATTTTTTTAAATCCGATTTAACGCTACCAGTTTCGCTTTCGAACATTCGGTATCTCGACCTTAACCTCAGAAATTTAAGCTCAACTGTTCGATACAAAATTTCAGACATAAACAGAGAAAGGAGAAAAACCGAAACCATATATACCGAAAAACCAAACGCATAATCCACTTTATTAAAAATAGCGATAGCGATCGGATGTAAAAGATATAAAGAATAGGATCGAGTAGCAATATATTTGCTTCCCCACACCTTCCAAATTAGGCTACGAGAATTATTAACTGCAAATAGCAACCATGATGAAAAAATTAAAGCACGCTCAAAAATTCCGGGATCAGAGAGCCACTCCATAGGAAAATACCGTTGAATAAAATACAGAGCAAAAAAAGTTGACGAGATCATAAATAACGGTGTAGAAAAACTGCACAACCTGATCCACAACTCAGTATGCTGAGATCTGATATAAGCTAAGAGCACTCCTGCGATACATCCATCAATCCTGACGTGTGTTTGCAAGGTATTAGTGTAAAGATCCAGATATCGAAACAACGACGGAGAAACCAAAACTAGAATAACAATAGCAAGCCTAACCTTTCTTGGTAAGATCCACAGTGCACCGATTGCAGGAGCTATAACCAAGTAGAATTGCTCTTCGACTGCTAATGACCAACTCACGTGAAAAATTTCAAGTGGTTGATTATAATTTTGAAGAAAAAAGAGGTAATCAAGTGGAAGCGCCCACGATTCCTTCGTAAGCAACTGTTGGAGCGAAAGCGCCCCAAGCACGGCATAGTACGCAGGCAATGTACGCATCCAACGTCTATACCAAAACCGAAGAACGTTTATCCTATCGTTGTGGACCGCCTCAGAAAACAACTGGCCTCCAAGAAGCCAACCAGATAAAACAAAAAACAAATCAACCCCGATTCCCCCAAGCTGCAAAGGGGCAAGACTCGCAGGCGCTCCGAACCCCAAGACAATATGGGCAATTAGTACCAACAGGATGGCTATACTGCGTAAAAGATCGAGTGAAGCCAGACGCTCGTTTGTCATAACCTGGAATATTCCATCTAGTAGTATTATAGAAATTGGTTAACGGCCATAAACACCGGAGCCACATTCTATACATGGGCTCAACCAACGACGCCGAATCCTAACTCCCCGCCCCATTCATAGTAAAAATATTACAAATCTATCCGTCGAATTTCCTCGTCCAATTATTACCGCCGGCGATACACAGCCAGAATATTATTCTCAGGATAGGTAATACCAATGTTTTTGAGCGCCTTCCACAGCGACAATTCCAAAAGGTTTAGCAGCTTAAACTTACCAAACGCACTCAAATCACTTAAGTAGGAAAAGTAAACCTCATCGAAACCCGATCCTAAAAACAACCGTTTTAAGTCAGCCCTTGTATTCATTTTATAAGCTACTGGAAATGTATCTTTTTCCTCTCCGCCCCATAACAGTTTCTTTACCTTGTAATGAATCGAAAATGGTGTCAAGAATGTTATTATTGGAATAGGACTAAACTTATTTATAGTATAAATTATCACATGACCACCCGGAGTGACTAAATCCCGCAGCTTTCTTAAGGTTGCCTCAGGGCAATCAATATGTTCAGCGACCATCCTAAAGGTCGCAAGATCAAACTTCTCATTTACATTAAAATCTTCAATAAAAGAGTTGACCTTTTCGTGAGCAAATGGATTTTCAAAAACATTCTTACTTGGGTCAACCGCCACAAGCTTCTGGCATTTTTTTGCAAGCATATCGCTAAGCTTCCCATTATCCGGAAACACCGCCCGCCCGCCTCCAATATCAACCCATTTCGTTGACGGAAAAACCAAATTACTAACCATAGCCTCATACACGTCATCGGCACGATAATAGCCCCATTCATACCTTCGCCTAGGAGACCAGCCTGCGCTCTCAGGCCGCCCATATTTCAACTCGAAAACAGTATCAAGATCGTCGTTTGTTACATTGTAATCAATCATAATAATTTAACCTATCCGATTGAATTCTAGAAATTTGAAACCAAAATATAAATTAAAACTGTGCATTATTTTTTAATCAGATAGAATCTATTTATTACTAAAAACCAAAACTCTTACAAATAGGCCAAAGCACTTACTTTTCAATTCGATATTTTATATATCTACTCTTCCAAGCATCAAGATTAACTCCAAGCATAGATTCAATTTCTTCCACCTCGCTTCTAAGGATCCTTAGATAGTGATCATCGACTACATATCCACGTTGTTTATCCCGTTCTCTTTCAATAAAGATTTTTTTAATATATCGAAAAATTCTTGTATTCTTAAAAAAATTCAATTGCCTTCCAAGCCCCAGACGGATAACTTTATCTTGAATCTTTATAAGACCGTATCGATTTTGGAGATTTGGATAAATAGAAGCATTTCTTATGCTAAGAAGCGAATTGGGAGAAAAATCGGGGTTTACTCCAACGAACCTGCAAACATCCGAAAAAACCTTCTCCGGCTCAGATATTATTCGATCATAAAAGTCTATATATATATTTTCCACTGGAAACAAATTAATAATATTTTTAATCTGATCACTATATAAACTCTTTTCAAATATCCAAGGATGGTATTCCAATACTTCATTAAACTCGAGATCCAAGAATTTTCCGTGCGACTGAAACAAGCGATAAGCCGAATACGATCTTTCTAGCGGCTCTCTTAGCATAATAATTAATTTTACCGTTGGATCAAAATTATGGATTCTAATCATGGCCTCCTTAGATGAAATATAGTCAGGGGTATATTCTCCAGCTATTTTATTCTCTCCGGCCGCCTCAAATAGATTAACATAATACCCCACGCCGCATTCATAATCTCTATCAAAGAAATGAACCTCCTTTTTTGGCATATATATATCAGGATGCTCATTTAAGCATTCGTATAACCAACTCGTTCCACCGCGCTGGACACCGACACCAATAAAATCGGGCCCCTTTTTATCTTTTAACATAAATCTTCCTAACTAAAATTAGAAATTTAAAAAGGTAAATGTTACTTCTGCTGCTCACAGAAAAAATTATTAGGAATCTTTCACTACCAACACTTTAAATAAAATTTAAACATCTAGAGCACCGCAAATAACTAGCCTTTTTTTTCCTGAAACTGAGATCTCACTCGAATATAAGAGATTAGATTAATAATAAGAGCAATATAAAACGGCTCAAAAATAATCAAATCCAGGAATATAGAGCAGACAAAAAACCCTAAGACACTTACTGAAGAACACACTAACGCGTAATAGTCTGAATTATCGAATGACATATTCAATTTTCTCGCATATAGTAAACGGGACCACGACAACCAAATTAATGCTAAGAATAGCAAACCATTAGGTAATCCGGTATTAGCCGCAAAATTCAAGAAAGTATTGTGAGCAACATGAGGGCTCTCTCCGGGAAATAGGCTTTGCGATGCGGCCTGGAACATTTGAACCCCCGCACCAAAAATAGGATAAACAGAAACAATTTTTAGCCCAACGCCCCACGAAACCAGCCTTGGATTTATGGGCTCCTCATCAGACTGTTGCGCCAAATCAACGGTTTGCGTGGTTCGGTCTAGCAGCGTAGCTCCTTGGTAAGCGACGAATAGGACAAAGCATGTCCCGATCAGTAGGTTTAACTTAGTAGAACGAATGATGGATGAAACTATTAACAATGTAACAACGGATGCCAATAGTGCACCCCTAGAACTAAAAAGAACAATAGCATGCCATGATAACGGAACAACCAAAACCATTAATATTTTTAGCCACAACCTATTAACTCTAAATATCATAAATATAAGAAATGGCATGCACATTACAATCAAAACGGATAACGCATTACCATCACGATAAGGGCTTCTAGAAGGTCCATTCAAGCGTCCGTTTTCAAACATAAACCACTGCTGACCAAAGTATGCTTTGTTTGCCCAATAGATATAAAAAACACCAACACCAATGAAAATATAACACAAATATAACAAGGTTTTTTCTCTTTTACACAAACCCAAAATAACAAAATACATAATAACAATTGCATTTAACGTACTCAAAACTATCTCTGGACTGGTAAAGGCCACCCCCCCCTTAAACGGACTTAAATGGTGCGAGATGTGTGTCCAACCCCAAATAAAGATAATCATGAGGTTTTGCGGCCTATTATAGACATTAATATCCTCGCCATTATCGTAACCAGAGGAATAAGACAAATGAAAAATAGCAAGACCAAGAATTGATAAGGCAGCAGTAATATTAAAAATAGGAATACCTTCAAAAGCCCATGGCCAAATATATTGGGGCTGCAACAAACTATTTGCCACGTAAGCCAACGCAGTAATCCAAGGCGTAAAGAACAACCCGTATACGGTAGCCAACAACAAACTAAGAACTATGACCCTACCCATATTTACACCACAGAATCTATTTATTAAAAAAATTACAAATCAGCACCGTCATACTATGCCCCATTGATAATAGGTTGTTCACAACAGACCATGTACCAAAATTAAGGCAAGAGCTTATTCACAAACTTATTCCTGATATCAACGCTCCTAAATACTCCTAGTACATCTTCTATTTTACGCTCTTCCCCTGAAAAATCTGAAAAAGGGCCTAGATTTAACGAAAGAAAATATCGCAGATGACAACTCTTTATAGAGAGGATGTCCGAAACATTTTAGCAGTATTAGCCAAATCGGAGGTAGTATTAGGGAGATCAATAGAACGGGCTTCCAGGACTGCACCTGATCAAATGGAACTAACATTGAAATCAGCCATGCTACAAAACTACAAAGTGCTGCGATCAAGAGACTCGAACTCAAAGACTTGTAAAATAGGCCGACGTTTAATCCGAATAATCGAACGAGAAGAACTGTAACTAAAAAAATCTCTAGAAACCCAACTATAATAAATGCGTTGGCAACTGCCTGCAGACTTAAGGGATAGGACACAATCACCAATATAAAAACGGCAATCAAAAGGCCTGCCTCCTTAAAAATCATCACCCGCTCTTTTCCCAAAGTAATTAGAAGATTATTAGCAAAGTTATGGGTCGTACGCAAAATCAACCAGATCGCTAGGGCGGACGCCAATGGTGCAGCGGCATCCCATTGCTGCCCAAAGAAGAAACGTATGACTGGAAGGCTAGCTACTGAGGCAACGGCCAATACTGGCCAAGCGAAGCCGGTTGCAAGAACAGTCGCCCGAGTATACGAATCGACCATGCTCTTACCGGATCTTTGAGCCTCGGACAAATAAGGTAGAACCACTGGCTCAGCACCTTTTTGCACGGTACCAGCCACAAAATCCATAAGCCCTATTCCTCGCGAAAAAATCCCTACTTGGCTGGTTGTTCCCATCTTTCCAATAACGATATCCGGAACCACGTTTACACTATTTCTGAAGAGGTTCGCTAGGGAATTGTAAACACCAAATCTCGCGATCACGCCGAGCTTTGAAAATCTTGGTTGATAGTACAACGCAAATCGGGCAAAAATGACCAAGGTACCAAACTGAATGGTCAATCTCGCCACTTGCCCCCAAGCCAAAGAATAATAGCTCAGACCTAGATATATCAATGAAACTGTAACCAACAACGATGCAAGTGCAGATGAAAGATTTGATATTAGTATTATTTTGAAGTTAAACTCACGGGTTAATAGCGCAATACAAATACTTACAAAAGGACCTATAAAGAAACCTATAGAAAGTATATTGAATATTGACGATAATGATGGGAGATCATAGTAATTAGAAATAGTTGGACCGACTGCTAAAACGCAACCTCCAAGCGCCCATGATGTTATAATAGTTAGACCTAATGTCCTTCGTATCACTTCTTCATTTAGTTCTTTTTCGCGAATCAGATAAGCCCCTGCTCCAAGCATCTTGAATTCGCTTATCATAAGTACAAGCGCGCTGGCTATGGAAAAAGTTCCTACCTCATCTGGCGACAAAAGACGGGCAACGATCATCATCGTTACCAACCCAATAATTCGTGCACCATATTGGGAAATTGAAGAAAATATTACGGCTCTTCGTACCCTAGACATAAAATACCACCGGTTAATTCTGTTTCATTTTTTATTAGCAATAATTTAAACTAGCCCCCAAATAAAACAAATAACATCATAAAATAAGAAACTTTAGAACCTTAATACAAGAAAACTCTTCAGGCATGCAGCGCAAACGAATAACAATTATTAAATTATCATCTATAATTCTTTAAAAATAATTTCCGCCTTATTTGCGTGATTATTCCAAGTGAGATTGTCGAGTACATGCTGTCGGCAATCCTCAGGCCGAAATAAACCATTCATGATATTTCTTTTCAGTTCAAGGATGGCGTGGGTTATCGAATCTGGTGAAGTACACTCTGCTAATAAACCGGTTCTATTAACCTGCATGGTCTCTGCGGTACCGCCGGAATTGCCAGCAATTACTGGCTTTCCCGAAGCTTGCGCCTCGACGAGGACCATGCCAAAGCCCTCAATGTCATTCTCATCGGTTCGATTGGGAAGGATGAATAAATCACATTGCTGATAGCACTTGATCAGCACTTCATCGTTCAATTCCTGTAAAAACTGAACGTGATGTTGTAATTTCAAACTAGCGACAAGGCGTTTTAGATTTTCGTATTGCTCTCCGCTTCCAACAATAACGTACAGAAACTCAGGGATATCTTTGAGTAATTTGGGGACGGCCTGAATCATCACGTCGTGACCTTTTCGCCGCTGTAATCGGCCTACCGTGAGACAGACGAATCTACTGTCCCAGCCGTACTCGGCTCTGAATTCTGGATCTTTAGGTGCAGGGCAAAAACGATCTGGATCAACGCCAGGATTTAGAACCTCAATTTTTTCTCTCGGTACCTGCCAATGCTCTTCAAGCAGTGTACTAGTGTTTTGACTGTTGCAGATCAGTTGAGTGGCTCCACTTAGAACCCTTTTCACAATCCAAATAAGCTCCCGACTGGTTCGGGCAGTCTCAATATCTTCTCCGTGGACATAGCAAACGAGAGGCTTGTTGAGCATTCGTGCCAATATTAGCCCGATGAACCCCTCGGGAATCGTTCGGCCACAGTGAATCTGAGACAATCCACGGGGTCTGATTTTCCATATTTTGTATATAGACCTCAGATAGAACACGATGCCCTGACGGCTTATCAGCCCCCAACTTTCTGATTTCATTTGGAGTCGACGAATATCCTGTGGAAATTGGCGATCAATTTCCTGTTGCTCCGGAATCGAATGCTCATGGGTAATGATTCTGACGGTACCCGGTTCCAATCGCTGATAAAGCTCAAAGAACCATCGGCCGCTGCCCCCATGAGTCGGCGGGAATATTTCACTGAGCAATAAAATTGACATTAATAACTTCCTAGTTCGCTCTACGAACTAACGGGGCGTTTGGCTAGGGCTTCAGGTTCTGCTTTTTCTACTCGGGTCTCCCCTAAGTATCTTTGCCACCAGATTTCATACATCAGCATGCTCCATAGAAGAGCAGAGTGATCGAAAAGGCTCCTCTGATGCTGATCCCAAACAAGCTTCACATGGTCTTTACGGAATAGCCGGTCCAACCCTTCACCTTTATCAAAAAGATAATGCTCCGCGATCGCTTTCAACTCCCCTCGCAGCCATTGGGCTAATGGCGTAGAGAACCCCATTTTCTTTCGATTAAGTATTTCTGGGGGTAACAGAGGACTCAGCGCTGTCCGCAACACAATTTTCTTGTCACCTTTGTTGAATTTCAGAGCGCTCGGAAGCTGGTTAGCAAACTCTATGATCCGGTAATCCAACAATGGTGATCGCAATTCCAATGAGTTGGCCATACTCATTCGATCCGCTTTGACTAGGATGTCACCCGGCAAATAAGTGCGCATATCCGTGTACAACAGGCGCGACAAGTGGTCTTTTGAATTACATCGGTGGTAGGCTTGCTCGGTCAGTTCGCTTGGGTGGTAGTCACCCAGGGTTTTGCGAAAATCTTCATTAAGTAGCAACTGCCAGATGTGATCATCAAGGGATGAATTGGTGACGTAGAAGGCTTTTGCTGAATCAAGGCTCAAGCTTTGCATCAATGAGCCGGCCCGGCGAAGGTGTTTATTAGGGACTCTTCGCAGCGCGGGTGCGAGCTGGCCCATCACGGTTCGCAGTGCAGAGGGGCATTTGTTGCGTAGTTGGTTCTCCCGCCAGTCCGTGGCGTATTTTTGATAACCCGCGAAGATTTCGTCTCCGCCATCACCGGTTAACGCGACGGTTACGTCCTGCCTTGCCAGTTCAGACACCAAGAATGTGGGAACGAGGCTGGAATCTGCGAAGGGTTCGTCCAGAAAACGGCAGATATCCAGCAAGCGCTCCGCTACGCCATCCCTTACAGTATGTACACGATGGTCGGTGCGATACTGGTCCGCCACCGTCTGTGCGAACTCCGTTTCGTTAAAGGTCTTTTCCGCGAAGCCAATAGAGCAAGTAGTGACCGTGTTTCCACCTTTGGCCATCATGGCCACGACGCCACTGGAGTCCACCCCCCCGCTCAGGAATGCCCCAAGTGGAACATCACTGATCATCCGTTGCTTCGTGGCGTCTTCAATCAAATCCAGTAACTGGGCCTTGGCGCTTTCCATACTTATCGATTCGGGCTCGCCCATCTCCGGGGACCAGTAGCGACGGATTTTTATCAGACCAGCGCGCGTGCGGTGCAAATGGCTGCCGGGCTCCAATTTGAAGATATTCTCGAAAATGGTCTTTGGATCTGGCACGTACTGGTAGGCAAAGAAGTCGTACACCGCATCTGGCCGGATGTCCCGGGGCACATTCGGGCACACCAGAATCGCCTTCAGTTCAGAGGCAAAGATCAGCTGGCCGTCCCGCTCGGTGTAATACAAGGGCTTCTTGCCAATTCTGTCCCGAATTAGATCCAGCGTTCCCGCCTCGCTATCCCAGAATGCGATGGCAAACATGCCATTGAGCTTCTCGATCGCGCTCATCCCCTCGCGAATGAGCAAGACCATCACCACTTCGGTATCGGTTTGGGTTCGAAAACGGACACCTTGCTCTTCCAAACTCTTGCGCAGGCTCTGAAAGTTGTATATTTCGCCGTTAAAAACCATCGCGTAGCGGCCGTCCTCCGACACAAATGGCTGGTTTCCGGCTTCTGAAAGGTCAATGATGCTCAACCTCGCATGCCCCAACACCGCACCATTGAGTTGCATGACGCCTTGGGCGTCTGGCCCCCGATGGCGAAGTGCACCGACCATGGAGCGAACGAGATCTAGATTAGTGTCAGAGGGATATTCTGTTGTAAACCCTGCTATTCCGCACACGTGCCTAATCCCTAAAGACCAATTGGCTCAAGCCTGAACAAACCGTGTTTTCGTCATGAGCTTTTAGTTCCCCCCGCTCTCGCAACCCGAGTGCAGCATTGGTGATGGTTTCCGCCTTCAAATGGCACTGAGAACGCAGAAAGTTCACAACCTTCTCAATCCGCATCATGAGGCGGCTTTTGTCACTCTCGGATTGCACATAGCGGGTTGAACCGGGCAAAAGGCTGGAACTGTGGAGATACATATGAATCACCGGGCAGTCCGTTTCCAGCATCTGTTTACACAGGGCAATCATGTCTCTTGCTGATGATAGTTCCGGGCTCAGGTAGATTTTTCTGTGCAGTCTCAGTGCCCAGAGCGCGCCAATAACCCGGAAACGTGCCCACTCCGGCTTTTCTAGTGTTTGATGCAGGCTTTGGGCTTTTCCGAAGGGCCTGTGATTAAAACCGGCGGTGACCGGCAACTCAATCAACTCGGGTGTCGTGCCAAGATGCGACATCGTCAAAGGCCAGCTGTCGTAATCCGCGCAACTGAACCATTCCGTTTCATAGAAAGGGTAAATACTGGAATCCACCAGATAGCCCTGCTTGGCAAGCTCCTGGAGAATAGGATCGGTGATACCCCAGCGCCCGGAACGAAAGGATGTGGGCTTTTGGCCCGTCACATTTTCGATGGCTTTCGTGAGTGACCGGAGCTGAGCGGAAACCGTATCCATCGGCAAGTTGACGATGTGGGAGCTGGCTTCAGACCCGGCGTGCACAACCGGTGGTGTCACCCAGGGGTGCAGATGGGCGCCGTACTCAATCTCAGGCTCCGACTTGTAGAGATCAGCCAAAATCTGCCTCGAATACTCGTTCTCAATAACTGCATAGTCCAGAAAATAGGTCGGACGCAAACCCATGCCTCGGACCTGCCGCTGAAAGGTGGACAGGTGGCTGACATTTTCCACCGATATAACCCGGTTTGGGAATGGCCCTTCCCAGTCCCACTCCTCTTCGGTGTCAATGCTGAGTACAAACTTGATCTCACGCATCTTGGACTATCTTTCCCGTTGTAAGTTCGTGAAACAGTGCCGCGTATTCATCTGCCATCGCAGCGGCGGAGAACTTTCTGTAAACCCTGGCGCGGCCCGCATCTGCCAGACTCGTTCGTAAGTCGGCATCTTGCGACAGCTTAGTCCATGCCTTGGACAGTGCCTGGATGTTGCCGTAGGGAACCAGTAAACCGGTTTCTCCCGAAGTCACCAGTGCATCGACCCCAGGAATATCAAACGCAGTCACACAGACCCTTGCAGCCATGGCCTCCATCAGGCAACGTGGGATACCCTCAAGAGATGAGGTCAATACAAAGGCATCAAAGGTTGGAAGGAACGCGAGGCGGTCATCCCGAAACCCCAGAAACGCCACGGAATCTGAAAGCCCCAGTTGCTTAATCAGACCCATCAATTGTGCTTTCTCATCGCCATCCCCAATGAATACCAATCGGGCATTCCGGTTTTGCTGATGAAAAAGTTCAAAGGCACAAATCGTCGCCTGCAAGTTCTTTCGACTGATCAACTGACCGATATAGCCAATGGTGAAATCCGATGTCTCGCGAGGTTTTGGGCTCGAGATCGCGGTTTCGACCTCGGTGAGATCGACCCCATTGTTGATCATCCGGACTTTGCGACCGCCTAACCCGTAATTCTCAACGATCGTCTTCGCTATTCCTTCGGAAAGTGGGCACACCCAGTCAAACCAGTGAAAAGCCTTGCCTCCGAGCCACAGATAGGCCTTCAGCCACTTGTCTTCGGCATTCTCAAAACCATGCGGCGTACATACGGAGCGGATACCGGCAAGTTTTGCGGCGACAATACCGAGTATGTCGGATTTGTAGCCATGGGTGTGTAGAACATCTATCTGGAACTTTTTCAGCAGTCTGGTCAGACGGAGAACCGCTCGGGGGTCGAACTTGGAAGACATCTTCAGGCGATGCTGCCGGTCGTCAGGCAGCCCGGATCGTGTTAGCACTTCATCGGAAGCGCCGAGCTCATCCGTGATCGCAATATGGTATTCAATTTCGGGGTCGGTGTTTGCAGAGACCAGCGCGTTGATCCATCGCTCGGCACCGTAGTAACCGGTAGGACAGATAAACTGCAGCACTCTGATACTCATTCCGTGAGATCCCTTGTCAACAAAAGCCTCGTCCCTTTAACCGTGCCTGCGGCACGCGCCACGAAGTACACCGAGTAAAAAAGCACCAGAAAGTGCAGTGGCTCGTGGTTGGACTGCTGCACAAACAGCCTTACGCTATACAGAAGTATGGGTAACAACAGCATAATGAGGCCAATAAAAAATGCTGTCTGTGAATAGACCCCCATTACCGCCACAACAAGTCCGAGAAGCATCCAGAAAGGCAGCAGGATACTTGGCCATTCCCGAAGGGGTACCTTACGCCCGGAAAGAGAAAAAAGGTTGTACTCCGAACGCCAGATTTCTTTGGTGAACGTCTGCCGAAGCGTCCTGTCCTCGCCCAGATGCACATAGTGAGTCTGCGAGGTGTAGTACAGATCCCCTAACTGCGAGAGTTTCTCGGTGTAGTAGTAGTCTTCACAGGTTTTCAGGTGTTCGGGGAAACCTCCGACTTTGTCATGGGCTGATCGTTTTACCAGAAGATTCCGACCGGGGAGAAACTGGACGGGCTCATCGAGGCTCACATTGCTGAGAGCTACCCTCAAACGCTCCACTCGCCCCGCGTTTTCTGACGATTTTTGCATCGCACTGACCAGAACCCTCTCTGGCATCTGTGCCAGAAGACCGGTGCACGTTTCCAGCCAGTCCATGGCTAATCCTATGTCCGCATCAAGAAACGCAATAAGCGGTGCCTTGCCTACTACTACGCCGATGTTGCGTTGTTCGGAAATGGTTGAGGCAGTTGGCGCCCGGATTATATTGAGCTTGTCGCGTTCCTTAACGGCAAGCGGGGCCTCGTTTTTTGTCACCACGGTAACACTTGCGATTTGCTCTGGGCGGTTTTGAGCGAAAACCGACTCAAGTGTCTCCACCAGCAGTTCGGGCCTGCCCATGTGAGGGATTACAAAATCAACAGCATCCATACTGAATTTCTCCGACGGCTCAAGAACTCATCAAGCCAACTTGACCAGTTCTGCCCGTCAATGGTGCGGGATCAATCGTCATGGGTCTGATCTCTGCGAAGCATCGGAATAACGAGATTTCACAACAACCCCAGGATTGCCCACCACAATGGATCCGGCCGGGATATCGTGTGTGACGACTGTGCCCGCTCCGATGACACAGTCCCGACCCACGTTCGCCATGATCAAGGCGCCGTTGCCAACCCATGAATTCTCACCCAACGAAATTTTCCTGTACTCGCCCCCCTGAAGTCTCAGTGGGATAGCGGGATCGTCAAACCGGTGCTGGCCTTTTCCACTGAGGATGTGAACGCCGCTTCCAATGAGGCAATTGGGATAAATAACCGATAGCCCGATATTGCACTGGGGGCCGATATAAATACCACCGTACAATTCTGTGCCCCGGTGAGAAAAAAGACTGCCAAAACCGATCACGTTGTCGGTGTCGCAGCGCGCCATCAGGCACCGATAAAATGCCACCCTTAAATAACTGCCAGACAGTCCGGGAATCAAAGACAGAAACTGTGAAAAGCCGGCAAAAAGGTGCTCTTCTCGGCTTATGGGCCTGAGTAACCAAAAAAGCACAACGAGCGGAGCCACCAAGACCAGCGACAACAGGTTGGCCGCACCTTTTACCCGTTCCCTGAAGTCCGTCAAACGTACGTCCTTGTCTCAAGCGAAGCCACCAGGTCTTTGAGAATGGAATCCCAACTGTGATTCCGCTGGATGTAGTGGGGGCTATTTTCTGAAAAACGCTGCGACAACTCGGCATCCGTAAGCAATCTTCTTATCGCCTCAGCAAACTCTTCACCGGTATTAGCTACCAGAATCTCTTCGCCCGGCTTAGCATTGATACCCTCAAGACCCATTTGCGTCGTTACAACAGGCAGCCCACATGCGAGTGCCTGCAATATCTTATTCTGCACGCCCCTTGCGAACCGGAAAGGCGACACAAACACATCGGCTTTCTGGTAGTAAGGCACGATATCGTCAACAAAGCCAGTCACAACAATGCCGGGCTTTTTACCCAATTCCCTGATTTTGCTCGAAGGGTTCATGCCCGCAACGACAAACTGGGCTTCTGGCCACTCTTTCTTAATGTCGTCCCAGATCGTCTCCACGAACCATTGAACCGCGTCCTCGTTCGGCTTGTAATTCATAACACCCGTGAATAAAAATACCGGTTTACGGGGATTGGCAGTGCGACGAAGCGGGAAAAAAAGCTTCGTATCTATGCCATTCCCCAAGACTCTTAGCCTGCTGCTTTCCGGCAATTGGGCGGCAAACAAATCAATTTCATTCGCCGAAACGAAAAAGCACTCATCAAATACTTGGTAACTCTGCTTTTCTATGGCGCTGATTAGCTTTGCTTCTCTACTGTAGACAAGGCTCATCGGTAGGGACGAACTGGTTTGATACTGCCTCCACTTATCAGAATCAAGGTCCATGAAGTCCATGAGAAGCCTTACCTCCGACTTCCGGGGAGCCCCCATCAAGCTTTTGTTACGAAATACATAAGGTGCCATCGCCGACCCGGTACAAAGGACGGCATCAATGCTTCGCGAACCCAGAAGCTCGTCAAAGGTTCTTTGTAGTCGAGCACAGTAAAAACAGGAGGCTGTCAACGCCTGGTTAGTAACAAACCCTCGGGCCAGCCGAGCAATCTTGCTGTTGAGGGGGAACATTTGCACTCGGATTGCCAGTTTTTTTTCCAAGGCAACGGCATGCTCTATTTCCTTCGCACTCTCATACGGAGCAAGGACGACAACGTCATGGCCCCGAGATGCGAGGTACTGGATCTGATGAAATGTGCGGATCTTTTCTCCTTTGTTGGGAGGAAATGGGACTCTGTGGGACAAAACAATTATCTTCACGTTCGACACCACCCGTTTTTAATGGTTCGTACCGCACGTTCCACCCTGAATCTCCAACGCTCTCTTTGTAATTCGAGCTGAACCAGTTGTTGATGAGGTTCAGCGAGTTGGAGCTTGTATCGATCATCGCCACCCATGAAATCGTAAAAATCGGCCCCACGCTCCATGTAATCCTTGATACAGAGGCTGTGGCCAAGCAGTCCAGGCTTTAACTTGTTATCTTTTTCCGGCTTTACACCCGCCAGATAAAAATACACACGATTCTTAAAAATCAGGTTGTAAAAAGTGGCGAGTACCTGATCTCCGGCCTTCAGCGATACCAGATCGGCACCACCCGCTTCCCAATGTTCGCGGAGGTATGCCTTATGGAAGCGCACGAAATCCGGATTAGCAAATCCGCTTTGACCAGGTCCACTGCCCCAGCGCAAAAGATGAAGTGGGGCGATAGAATCAAACCTCGCTTCAGCCTCTTCCACGGTTTTCGGCCTTTCCAGAACCAACGGGCCTAGCGCTTCGTACCGGCCCAACGACCGCCGAACTTGATGACGGGTATTCCCCGAAACCGTATCGAGAAAGTCCACGCCGGAGGACCTCAGCGAATGCAAGTCCACCCCAAAACAAGGCGCTTCCCAAATAATGTGGGGAACCAGTGCAGAGGCTTTGGTTAACTCGCGTGCGTACACACTATCAACTCCGCTCAACACGATTTCATCCCAATCTGATCGCGTTTGATTAAGATAGTCTATAGCGGCTTTGGAAACCTCTGCCTCCATGCTCTTTTCTGCTAGAAAGCCATTATATTCAATCCAGATCTGGTCTTCTGATGCGTTTCCGGTCTGGTGCAGCCGAAGGCGCTGTGAGACCAATAGCCCGTGCCTTCGTTGGGAGGATTCAGTAAAAAGCCCCAAACCCACCAACCTCTCGCCTTCCCTGACCCGCAAGACGATCAACATGGGCTTGTAGACCGCAAGCCAGGTCCCGATCCATTGCCAGGACAAAAACACACTCGGCTGAGCGCGCTCCTCTAAGGACAGCCAATCTTCCCTGATCAGCCCTGGCTCTGTACCAGCTGTACCGCAGTGGACGCTCAGTCCCACACTGGGTTACTCCTGAAAAACCAAGCCAGAGAACTTGTCAGACCCCAGTGCGTCTACCGATTCAGTGATGACTTGCCCCGTCACCTCTCCAAACGGAACACCGAAAACAATCTGATCGGCAAACCGTTCCAGAATCCGTGCTTCCGCACTTATACGAAAAGGTGGTGCATTCAGAACAATGCACCGATCCGGATAACGGTTCTTCAACTCGGACAACAATTCCCGCATGCGTACAGAAGAGAACAGCTCAACCGCAGAAGAAGCCTGGGTTCCGGCCGGGATGACCGAAAGCCGCTCAACACCGCTCGGATAGATAATGGACTTTACGGTTTGTGATCGATCAGCCACGAAATCAGTGACTCCAGCATCCATGGGAACGGAAACAAGACCAGCCAGCTCGTCGCTATGGGGATCACAGTCCACAAGCAGCGCAGATGTATGTGAATCCAGAGCAAAGGCCGTAGCGAGGTTAAAAGCGGTCAAAATTCCGCCTGAACTCTTGCCAAGACTGCTGAACATCACAGCAAAGTTACCTTCTCCGGCACGCTTACGGAGCTGGATTCGCAGCTCCCGATAGGCGTCCATCACCTCTTTATCAGGCATGCCTGAGTAGATGATTTTCCGTTCCCGAAGCTGTTCCCGAGACCAGGGCCGGGGATTGCTGATGAGCGCCAGAGATACCGAAGGGTCGTAAATTTCAGGGGCTTGCATGCCCGCAGACTCACCTGTATCCACCTTAACCCAATTGGGATTTCCACCATCAGAGGCAGAGTGAGGTTTCTCTGTCCGCCCACCCTCCTGGGCACTGGACACATCGCGACTGCGGTTGACTTGCTGGCGCTCATCCTGGCTTTTCAGAAGCGCATTATAGAGTTTGCTGTCGTCCATCAGTCGCTCCCAAATCCAGCCATCACGCTCACCTGTTCCATCAGTTGTTCTGGAGCCATCCCCAAAACGCTGAAGAGTAATACGGCCATATAGGCTGCCATGAACACCGTCAGAAGGATCACCGTGAACAGGACATCCTTTCGCAACAAACTGTCTTTCCAGGTACTGCGGTAATGGGGAATGGTTGTAAGAACCGAGATGGACTCCGGCACAGCCATTTGAAGCGCTCTGGGGGACCGTACCCGCTGATCAAACATCACCAGCATTACTAGCAGGCCCAGCACAGCAGCACTGCCAAGGAAGGGCCCAGCAAGGCCTATCTCATGCAATTGAAGACCATCCCAAGTAGCGGGGTAAGAGGCCGGTTCCTGGATTTTGTAACTCACGCCCTCGCCCTGCACGTCCAGGGTCATTGATAATCGGGCCGCTTCACGACGCTGTAGCATGTCCTCATAGACTTCTCGGGTTACATCGTAGTCCCGTGTGAGCTCGGCAAGCTCCGCCTCGTTCTCTGCCACACGCTCGGAACGCTCGTATCCGTCTTCGAGAAGGCGTTCGAGCGATGCCAGACGATTTTTCTGGACGGTCAACTGGGTTGTGCTGTCCGAAAGATGAATTTTCAGGTTTTCGTAAACCGGGTTTTCCAGAACTTCGACAACGCTTCCTTCCCGGTCGTCGTCAGTCTCCGTGGAAATTCGATTCTCAAGGTCAGCGATCTGGGAACGGATATTGATAACATCCGGATGGAGTTCGCTATATTTCAACAAGGCAGAGTCCAGGGCCTGACGCATCATGACCAGTTGCTGTTCCGCAGCAGACTTACCGGGATCCACCGTGATACGAAGAACAGGCTCTTCATGATTGAGCTGGCGACGGGTGAGCTGAACTTCGGATTCAGTTTGCTGGATTTCAAGCTTAAGGCTTTCAATCTCATCACGGAGTTTTTCAATCCGCGCAAGCACGCTACTCTCGGTACCGTCTTGATTGGCTGTCTTAAATTCCTTCAAACGCTGCTCAGCTGCTTCTAACTGACGCTGGTAGGATTTCACCTGAGAGTCAATGAACTGAAATGCCCCCTGACTTTCGGAACGTTTTTTCTGTACCGTTCGTTCCACAAACCAATCAAGAACCGCACTCAGAACCTTAAAAGATTTCTCGGGACTCTCGCTGGTATAACTCAATTCAAGAAAATTCTGATTGGACACACGAATATTAATGTCATCTCGCAGAGTATTGATTTTCCTGTTGCGCACTGCATCCGATTCACCACCGGTGATAAGCCCCGTATCCCGCGAAACCTGCTCAAGGAAAGTCCGGCTTTGCAGCATCTCCCGGGCTTCATTGATGCGGTCTATCTGCGTTACTTCAGCTTTACCCCTGAGTAGCGGCTGGAGAATGTTGGATTGATCAGCATACAAGACCGCCCGAGAGGTATAGGTCTTGGGCATTATGTAGCCCAGCGACAACACGCTTGCCGTAACCAGCATGAAAATGATCGCCACAACAAACTTGTGCCGGTATAACTCGAGCTTTACAGCGCGGAGCATATCGAGAATGAATTGAATATCCATCTAGACTCTTCCCTGATCAGTGACTTGCAGCGACTGCTGAGTTACCCGGCAGCTCCCATAAGAAGACAGCGGCCGAGCAACAGCCACAAACCCAACCATCGGGTCTGTTCCTAAATTCTTCAAAAAGTTCGGCCGCAGAAAAATAATAAGTACAGCCCGGGCAGAGGCAGCCAAAGAAATCAGACTTGCAAGAAATACCTTCCGACAGCGGGCCGTCAACACCAAAATGTCAGGCCCAAATACAGAAAGCATCAGATCAAGAATAGCAACGTAAAACTCACGAACCCCTCTGCACGACACACTACGCAACTTCCCTGCCGCCATGTTCTTCCCCGTGGTCTGTTTGCCAAATCGCAACACACCAACCCTCCGCGACAGACTTAAAAAGTCATCTGTCGCTACATATTTGGTATGACCATATTCTGCGCCCAGGCGAAACCAATCTCAATCGATTTGTATCTTTTTGTGATCAAGATTACATTACGTCAATGTGTTGTACCACTTTCAATACAGACTCCGTTGTGTTCCCACTATTACTGGGTGAGACTACTGTGCTGTGGGACGGGATCAGACTGGGAGCGGGCCCACTTGCTGAGCCCAGATATTTTTCGACACACGGAGGATGGTCTCATAGGGGATCATCTTTGCCTGAGGCTGGAGATGATGGTCGGACGCGTTACCATCATCTGATCTTTCTGGCGCAAAAACGCCGTCGAAGGAACTGACGATGTACTTGGAATTCTTCGGTCTACACCGACACCCATTCCGAATCACTCCGGAAGATGATTTTATCTACATGAGCCGGCAACACTCCCGGGCTTATGTGTATATGTCCTCGGCAATCTGGTCATCCGAAGGATTTGTAGTCATCAGCGGCGAAATTGGTTCTGGCAAAACCACCCTCCTCAAGAAAACCATCCGAAGCCTCGATGCCGACCTGAAGCTCCTTAATATTTCTTACACCAACCTGGAATCGAGGGATCTGTTTGGACTGATACTGCGAAAGGCAGGCGTTAAGATTGAGGACGATAGCAAGGTGTCCATGCTGTTTCAGATCACCGAATATCTAGAGCGAATGGTTGCTGCTGGCACGCCTGTTGTTCTGGCGATTGACGAGGCCCAGAACCTGTCTCGTGAAAATCTGGAAGACATCCGCATGCTGACATCGATGGACAACATGGGCGGCCCCGCCATGCGGGTTATTCTTCTGGGTCAGCCCGAACTCAAGCAAGCGGTTACCGCCATCCCCCAGCTGGCCCAACGAGTCAAACTGTTCTTTCATCTTGAAGGGCTGACCCAGACTGAAACGGCCGAATACATCGATTATCGCCTGCTTGTTTCCGGACACGGCGGCAACAAGCTGTTCGATGAAGATACCGTTCGTGAAATCCACAAGCTTAGCCAGGGCATTCCGAGGCTTATCAACAAGCTGTGTGACGGAATGATGATGTGCGCCTACTCGGAAGATCGCCCTTTCATCGATCCTCACGATTTGAAGAGCATTCGCAAGGATTTACTCGGGGAGGAGGACTTTCCAGAACCTCCGACCTTGCGGCTTTCTGAAGCGGAAAAGTTTCAAGATACGACAGGCTCCAGAAGCTCCGGCGAGCTGGAATCACATGCAACAGTGAACGCTCTTGTGCGTATAGCCGACGCTCTTGAAAGAATCGAGTCCAGACTGGCAAAAGCGTTCCCGGAAGATCAACCACATAGTGACGATGCCACCGTGCCTGGCGAAAATGTCAAGCCGTTGGGTAAACGCTGATCAGGCAACGGCAGTCAACCGGTAAGGCTTGAACCAGGGAACACTCAACAAGACTTTGAGATGCCCCAGGGAATGATGCCCCATTCACTGCTGATGGCTCATAACTAGCACAGGCCAAGGAGAAGGGAAAATGAAAATAAAAAAAAGGAATTTGAGCTCATTATCGAAGACCATCCTGTTTGGCAGCCTTTTACTGACACTCACGCACCTGACCGGGTGTAATGAGCAGTCCACCACGTCAGATGCAAGTTCACACATAACTCGCGCCGAAACCTACGCCAAGCAGGGACAGTTCCGCTCTGCTTTTATCGAAGTAAGGAATGCCATCCAGGCTGAGCCGGGTAATGTCGACCACGTGCTTCGGCTAGCCAACTTATATCTCGACGCCGGTGCCTCGAAGGACGCCGCAGTTCTCCTTGAGCCATGGTTCGAAGACCACAAAGAAGCCGTCACTCTCACACTGGCTCGCGCATACGTAAGCCAAGGGAAGCACTTATCAGCGACGGAAACACTGGCCAAGTTCACGCCTGCGTCAGAGAGCGAACAACTGGAAGTGTCACTCATTCAGGCTGAAGCTCTTCGTCAGCGTGGCGAGTTTGAAGAAGCCATCGTACTTTTCCAGCAACTCAGTGAAAGCAACCCGTCCAATGTTGACGCCGTCGAAGGCCTGGTTAAGTCAAAATTGGGAGCGCAGCAGTTTGACGAAGCCGTCAAAACCGCAAACGAATGGCTCGAAACTAACGAACCGGAGCCGGTAGTACTTTACTGGAAAGCACTTGCACAGTACCAACTGGGCGAAATGGAACAAGCCGCAGCAACACTGACCGATGCAGTCTCGGTCGTACCAACCGCCGATATATTTCTGCCAATTCGAAGAAACATTCTGACAGCTCTTTCTCAAGTATTAACCGCTCAGGGCCGGATCACAGAAGCACAGATTTACAACAATATTCTTGCGGAGAACACGAATACCGCCGTGCAAGAACAGTTCGAAGCGGCTATGTCTGCCGTGAAAGAAGGACAAGTGGAAACAGCCAAAGCCCAGTTACGTGACCTGCTAACAGCCAGCCCCGATAACGAACAGATTGCCCTCATGCTGGGTGCACTGAGTGCCAGCACCGGAGAACTCGATGAGGGTGTTCAGCTGCTGACAGAAAATCTGGACCCGGAGACAGCATCTACGCCGCTTATTCGAGCCGCAACCGTTGCTCAGGTCGACGCAGGGGAGCGCGAGGAAGCCCTGAAAACTCTGGAGCGCGCGATTGAAGCCCGCCCAAATACCTCAGAACTCCTGGCTATGCATGGCATCCTCGCACTGAACATCCCTGACCACCACGACGCGGGGATCGAAAGCCTGACCAAGGCCATCCGCCTTACCCCCGAAAACACTCGCCTGCACCTCGCACTGGCGCGCCACTTCCAGCAAAATGACGAGCCTGATCAGGCGCTCAGCAACCTGCGCACGGCTTTTACCAAGGCTCCTGACGACTGGATTACGACAGCCTATTACCTAGACTTTCTGCTCAGTACCGAGGCTAAAACCGAAGCCGAAGAAATTCGAGACTCCTTACTCAACGGTTATCCGGAGGACCGCCAGGCACTGCTTCTTGCCAGCATGGCGGACGCCCGACTCAATAATCAATCAGCCGCAACCGAGCGGTTAGAGGCCCTCGTGAAAGCCAACCCGGACTGGCAACCCGGACTGAGAGCTCTGGCCAGCACGTACCTACGTAACGGGGAAAAGGACAAAGCCGTGGGAACGATGGTCGAGGTAGTGCGCTTAAACCCCAACGATGTCGGTCCACTGTTGCAGACATCGCGCCTGTACGCGCAGGATCGCACGCCAGAAGACGTGAAGAGCTGGCTGGCGACGCTGGGGCAGCAGCACAGTGAGCTTGAACCCCTGGCCGTTGGCTTGGTCGCACAGATCAATATTCGCGAAGGTAACCTGGCAGAAGCGTCGGATCTCCTCAAAACCCAACCCGACAACCACAGTTTCATCCAACAAACAACAGCGAATCTTTTGGCGGCTGAGGCAAGGCAGGCGTTGATTTCGGAAGATTTTGAGACCGCTCGCACCAAGATTACAGAGGCCATCGCCCTTCAGCCAGATAATATCAACCTCGCCCTGATTCCGGTCCGGATCGCTGAACTGGAAAAAGGCGCCCAGCATGCTCGGGATACTCTGAGAGATGTGGAGAACACATTCGGCAAACAAAGCATCACCGTCAGAGCGCAGGCAGGCTTAATGCTGAGAGATCAGCGGCCGGATGATGCGATCAAACTTCTGTCCTCTCACTATGAGCAAACCGGAGATTTGGACTCGCTGGCCTACCTCGTCAGCGTTTCCCAAGCAACGCAGTCAGAAGATGCCGGTCAGTTAAGCCTGGAGTGGGTAACCAAAGCGCCGAACAGCCCTGCCGCACACCTCAGGCGTGGCGACATCCTGCTTCAAAGTGGTAGTCAGGACGAGGCAGCGGACCATTACGAAAGAGTGTTGGAACTGCAGGACAACAACGTCACCGCGATGAACAATCTGGCCTGGATACTCCGCGAGAGCGATCGGAGCCGGGCACTGAAACTTGCTTCGCGGGCTGCCGAACTGGCGCCCAATAGTGCCGCTGTTCTGGACACCTATGGCTGGATTCTACATCTGGACGGCCAACACCAGGCCGCTGCGGAGCAGATCGAAAAAGCCCTGGAACTAGAACCTGATCAAGAGGAGATAGCCCAGCATCTGGAGCAGGTGCGTGAACTACTCTAGGTCCTCCCCTTCCTACCCTGCCCCATGATCCGACAGGGCTCTTGAGGGCCAAGCTCACATCCGTTAAAGCAAAAGGGCCGGTGGACAAATCCACCGGCCCTTTTTTCAGCCTGTTCCGATAAGGAAGGGCTACTTAGCCACCAAACTTGGCCTTCGCCTTAAGACGGTACGCGTGCAGCAGCGGCTCTGTGTAGCCGTTTGGCTGCTCACGACCCTTCAGGATCAGATCCATCGCTGCCTGGAAGGCCACGCTGTCGTCAAAGTTCGGGGCCATGTTGCGGTAAGCCGGGTCACCAGCGTTCTGCTGATCAACCACTGCCGCCATGCGCTTCATGGTCTCTTCGATCTGCGCTTCGGTGCAGATACCGTGGTACAGCCAGTTGGTCAGCAGCTGGGAAGAAATACGCAGAGTCGCGCGGTCTTCCATCAGGCCCACGTTGTTGATGTCCGGAACCTTGGAGCAACCAACGCCCTGATCCACCCAGCGAACCACGTAGCCCAGGATACCCTGTGCGTTGTTATCCAGCTCCTGCTGGATTTCTTCCGCGCTCAGGGCGCTCGGATCTTCCATGACCGGCACGGTCAGGATGTCGTCGAGGCTGGCACGGGCGCGGCTCTCGATATCCTTCTGAACGTCAGCCACGCTCACCTGGTGATAGTGAGTGGCGTGCAGGGTTGCAGCGGTCGGAGACGGAACCCACGCGGTATTGGCGCCCGACTTCGGGTGGCCGATCTTGGCTTCCAGCATACCAGCCATCAGGTCCGGCATGGCCCACATACCCTTACCAATCTGGGCGACGCCACGGAAACCAGTTTCCAGACCAATGTCCACGTTCCACTGCTCGTAAGCATTGATCCAGGCTGCCTGCTTCATTTCACCCTTGCGGATAAAGGGACCCAGCTCCATGGAGGTGTGCATCTCGTCACCGGTGCGGTCGAGGAACCCGGTGTTGATGAACACCGCACGCTCTTTCGCAGCGTGGATACAGGCCTTCAGGTTAACGGTAGTGCGACGCTCTTCATCCATGATGCCCACTTTCAGGGTGAAGCGCGGCAGACCCAGAGCGTCCTCCACACGACCGAAAAATTCGTTGGTGAAGGCCACTTCTTCGGGACCGTGCTGTTTGGGCTTAACAATGTAAACAGAACCCTTGGTGCTGTTCTGGAATTTGCTGTTACCCTTCAGATCGTGGATCGCGATCAGAGACGTCACCAGACCATCCATCAGACCTTCAGGCACTTCAGAACCGTCGCTCAGCAGAATCGCCGGGTTGGTCATCAGGTGACCCACGTTACGGATAAACATCAGGCTGCGGCCCTTCAGAGCGAGCTCGCTGCCGTCAGCAGCGGTGTAGGTGCGGTCGCCGTTCATCTTACGGGTGAGCTGCTTGCCGCCCTTTTCAAAGGTTTCTTCCAGGTCGGCCTTCATCAAGCCGAGCCAGTTGCGGTACGCCAGCGCCTTGTCGTCTGCGTCAACGGCCGCAACCGAGTCTTCGCAGTCCATGATGGTGGTCAGTGCAGACTCCATCAGAACGTCTTTAACGTTGGCTCCATCGTCTTTGCCAATCGGATGGCTGGCGTCGATCTGAATTTCGAAGTGCATGCCGTTCTTCACCAGCAGTACCCCTGTCGGCGCGTCAGCCGCACCGGTGTAGCCCACGAAACCGGACTCATCTTTCAGGCCAGTGGTTGCGCCGTTCTGCAATTTAACAGCCAGCTTGCCACCTTCAACAGAATACTTGGCGGCGTCCTTGTGGCTACCAGAAGCCAGCGGCGCAGAGCTGTCCAGCAGATTACGGGCCCACTCGATCACCTTGGCTCCGCGAACCGGGTTGTAGCCAGGCCCTTTGTCCGCACCACCCTCTTCAGAGATGGCATCGGTGCCGTACAGCGCGTCATAAAGGCTACCCCAGCGGGCATTGGCGGCGTTCAGGGCAAAGCGGGCGTTCATGATCGGTACCACCAGCTGTGGGCCGGCCATGGTGGCGACTTCCGGATCAACATTGGAGGTGGAGATTTTGAAATCTGCGGGCTCGTCAACGAGGTAACCGATGTCTTTCAGGAAGGCCTTGTATTCAGCCATGTCCAGCTTCTGACCTTTGTGGTCACGATTCCAGCTGTCCATCTTTTCCTGGATCGCGTCACGCTTGGCCAACAGTTCGCGGTTGCGCGGAGCCAGCTCGTTAACGATCTTGTCGAACTCGGCCCAGAATTTGTCCGCATCGACACCGGTTCCCGGAATCGCTTCATTATTCACGAAATCATACAGATTCTTCGCGACCTGAATGCCGCCGATTTGTACGCGTTCTGTCATCGTTGTCTGCCTCAATGGGTGATGTTTCCGGTGGCCTCCTCCGCGCAAACGCACGGAGGGGGACCGTCTATTTCTAATTTGAGGGCCGCATTGTAAGGGAAAACGCCTATGAGGTCATGCCCACCCTTACACCACGGCAATCGAAGCGCTGACACCGGCCGCTATGCCCTGCGCCAGGTCGTGCCTTCCCGGGAATCGTCCAGAATAATGCCTTTATCTGCGAGCTCATCCCGGATGCGGTCGGCTTCTGCAAAGTCACGGTTCTTGCGGGCATCTGCCCGGGCCTGTATAAGTCCTTCAATGTCCTCCGCACTCAATTCACCGCCCGTGTCCGCCTGAAGAAAGGCTTCCGGATCCTGCTGCAGAAGTCCGAGAATGGAACCCAGGCGCACCAGCACGGCGGCACTATGCTTGGCCTCATCTTCCCGACCTTCACGACGCTGCTGGTTGATGTCATTGGCCACGGCATGAAGGACCGAGATGGCCCCCGCGGTATTGAAGTCGTCGTTCATGACTTCCATAAAACGGCGGTCGTGCTCGGTTTCAGGGACCACCCCCGCCTTGGACGGCATAACCCCGCGCAGCGCCAGATAGAGTTTCGTGAGGCTGCGCCCTGCCTCGGCCAGATTTTCCTCCGAGTAGTCCACCTGGCTGCGGTAGTGACTGGACACCAGGAAGTAGCGCACCACTTCCGCCGGGTAGCTTTCGAGGATTTCTCGAATGGTGAAGAAATTGCCCAGGGATTTAGACATTTTCTCTTTGTTCACGCGAATCGCGCCGGCATGCATCCATGTCCGGGCAAACTCTTGCCCCGTTGCACACTCTGACTGAGCGATTTCGTTCTCATGGTGGGGGAACAACAAATCCGGTCCGCCACCATGAATATCAAAGGTATCCCCGAGGCAGCAGGTGGACATGGCGGAACACTCGATGTGCCAGCCAGGGCGCCCCTCACCCCAAGGTGAGGACCAGCTCACTTCGCCTTCACTCGCTGCTTTCCACAACGCGAAATCAGCGGGGCTGCGCTTGGCTTCGCGAACATCGATGCGGGCGCCAGCGACCAGATCCTCGAGCTTTTTCTTGCTCAGCTTGCCGTACTCATCGAACGAGTCCACGGCAAAGTAAACATCACCGTTGTCCGCCGAGTATGCGTGCCCGCTGGCCACCAGCTTGTGGATCATCGCGATGATTTCGTCGATATACGCAGTAGCGCGGGGCTCTTCGGTTGGAGACAACACACCCAACCGGGCTTCATCCTCGTGCATGGCCTCGATCATACGGTCGGTCAGGTCGGTAAAGACCTCGCCATTTTCGTCGGCCCGGCGGAGGATCTTGTCATCAATATCCGTGATGTTGCGAACGTAGTGCACGTCGTACCCACAATGACGCAGGTAACGGGTGATCACATCGAACGATACCAGGACCCGGGCATGCCCAAGATGGCAGTAGTCGTACACGGTCATGCCGCACACGTACATGCGTACCTTGCCGGGCTCGATGGGCTGGAATTCTTCCTTTTGCTGTGTGAGCGTGTTGTAAATACGGATCACTTGCCCCCCTTACCCCAGGAATCGCGCAGAGTTACGGTGCGGTTAAAGACCGGACGACCGGTTTCAACAGTCAGTTCCTGATCGCAGAAGAAATAGCCTTCACGCTCGAACTGATACGGGATGTCCGCTCTCGGCTCCGCCAGGCCCTTTTCAACACGGGCGCCCTTGAGCACCACCAGGGATTCCGGGTTCAGGTGGTCGACAAAATCCCCGTCCTTGTCGCTGTCCGGGGATTCGTGGTTGAACAGGCGGTCATACACATTGATGTCCGCTTCCACGCTGTCGGTGGCAGACACCCAGTGCACGACGCCGTTGGGCTTATAGCCTTCCGGGTTCACTCCCAGGGTCTTCGGATCGTACTCACACTTGAGCTCAACAATCTCGCCATTGTCATCACGGATGATTTCCCGACAGGTGATCACATAGCCACCGCGCAGGCGCACTGCCTGATCGGGGGCCAGACGCTTCCATTTGCGGGGCGGCTCTTCCACGAAATCTTCACGGTCGATGTAGAGGGTCTGACTCCAGGTCACCTCCCGCTCGCCCATCTCCGGATTCTGGGGATGCACCGGCAATACCAGGGTTTCAGTTTCGTCGGCCGGATAGTTGGTCAGCGTCACTTTCAACGGACGCATCACACACATGGCGCGCGGAGCCCGGGCGTTCAGGTCTTCCCGGATGGCAAACTCCAGCATGCCGACATCAACGGTACCACCTGCCTTGTTCACGCCAACCATGTCGCAGAACGCTCGGATAGAGTCGGGCGTGTAGCCTCGACGGCGCATGCCGGAGATGGTCGGCATGCGCGGGTCATTCCATCCGTCCACATGGCCCTCATCCACCAGACGCTTGAGCTTACGCTTGCTGGTGATGGTGTAGTTGAGGTTCAGGCGCGCGAATTCGATCTGGCGCGGCTGACACGGCACTGAGACGTTTTCCAGAACCCAGTCATAGAGCGGACGATGGTCTTCAAACTCCAGCGTACACAGGGAATGGGTAATGCCTTCCATCGCGTCGGAGATCGGGTGGGTAAAGTCGTACATCGGATAGATGCACCACTTGTCGCCGGTCTGGTGATGGTCGGCGTAGCGAATCCGGTACAGAATCGGATCCCGCATATTGATGTTCGGGGACGCCATATCAATCTTGGCCCGCAACACCAGTTCACCATTCTGATACTTGCCCGCCCGCATATCGCGGAACAGTTGCAGGTTTTCCTCTACCGGACGGTCACGGTAGGGGCTGTTACGGCCAGGCTCTTTCAGGGAACCACGGTATTCCGCCATTTCGTCTGCGGTCAGAGCGCAGACATAAGCCTTGCCCTTCTCAATGAGTTCTTCCGCAAAGGTGTACAGAACATCGAAGTAGTCGGACGCGAACCGGATATCACCAGCCCACTCGTAACCCAGCCATTCCACGTCCTTCTTGATGGAGTCAATGTACTCCTGACTTTCTTTTTCGGGATTGGTGTCGTCAAACCGCAGGTTACATTCTCCGCCGAAGGTTTCCGCGATCCCGAAGTTCAGGCAAATGGACTTGGCATGGCCAACGTGCAGGTATCCATTGGGCTCCGGCGGAAAACGGGTAACTACATTACCGGTGTGCTCGCCTTTGGCGATGGCGTCTTCGATCAGGCTCTGAATAAAGTTATGGGCTTTCTTCGATTCGGCGCTCATAAGTTCTCTGCAAAAGGAGGTGGATCAGAAACCGGCTATTATACTCACAAATCCCGCCCGGACTCATGCATCGCTGGAAACTCTTGCGTACAATAATGCGCTCATCTTTGTGCACATCACTTTGAACAGGTATCCCTGATGATTCTGCTGAAAACCAACCTTGGCGACATCAAGCTCGAACTCGACCACGACAAGGCGCCGGAAACCGCCAAAAACTTCGAGCAGTATGTTCGCGACGGATTCTATGATGGCCTGATTTTTCACCGTGTCATCAGCAACTTCATGATCCAGGGCGGCGGCTTCGAGCCAGGCATGCAGCCCCGCAAAACCCGCGAGCCGATCAAGAACGAAGCCAACAACGGCCTGAGCAACATGCAGGGCACAATCGCCATGGCCCGCACCATGGACCCGCACTCGGCAACCGCCCAGTTCTTCATCAACGTTGAAAACAACGGCTTCCTGGACCACACCGCCGAAAACACCGAAGGCTGGGGCTACTGCGTGTTCGGCAAGGTCGTCGAAGGCATGGACACCGTGAACAAGATCCGCGCTGTTCGCACCACCATGCGCGCAGGGCACCAGGATGTACCGCACGACGACGTCGTGATCGAAAAGGCGGAAGTTCTGGAGGACGGAGGCGCGGCGTGACCACGCTGTTTATTTCCGACCTGCACCTCGAGGAGTCGCGGCCTGACATCACAGATGCCTTTCTGGAATTTCTGAAGGACAAGGCCTACGGCATCGACAGCCTGTACATTCTCGGCGACTTCTTCGAAGCCTGGATTGGTGACGATGAACGGACCCATCTTCAGGAGCAGGTAGCCGAGGCCCTTCGGGCTGTGAACGAGAGCGGCACACAGATCTTCCTGATGCACGGCAACCGGGACTTCCTGATTGGCCATGAGTTCTGCAGCCGGGCCGGCGCCACCTTGCTGGATGATCCAACCGTGGTGGACCTTTACGGCACCTCTACCCTGCTGATGCACGGCGACAGCCTGTGCACCAGGGATGTGGAGTACCAGAAGTTCCGAGCCAACATGCGCAATCCCCAGTGGCAGCAAATGATACTGCAGCGTCCCCTGGCAGACCGCCAGCAGATGGCCCGCCAGCTTAGGGAAATCAGCATGGCCAAAAATCAGGGCAAGCAGGAAAGCATCATGGACGTGACGCCGGAGGAAGTAGTCCGGGAACTGGAAGCCCATGGCGTTCAACGGATGATTCATGGCCATACGCACAGGCCAGCCAAACACGACATTGAGGCCAACGGAAAGCCGGCTCAGCGAATCGTCCTGGGTGACTGGCACACTCATGTATGGTGGCTGACTGTGGAGGAAGGCAAGGACCCGGTTCTTGAGAGTTATCCGCTCTAGTGACAACGGCTCAATAATCCACTCCCCTGAACGAAAAAGGCCGGGCAATTGCCCGGCCTTTTTTCTTAGTGCTGCAGAATCTGCTTAAGGAACTTCTGCGTCCTCGGTTCCTGAGGATTGGTGAAGAACTCGTGAGGCGGAGCCTCCTCTACGATTTCACCCGCATCCATGAAGATAACCCGGTCGGCAACCGTCTTGGCGAAGCCCATCTCATGCGTTACACACAACATGGTCATGCCACTGCCAGCCAGCTCGATCATAACATCCAGCACTTCCTTGATCATCTCAGGGTCAAGTGCGGACGTTGGCTCATCGAACAACATGATCTTCGGCTTCATACACAGAGCACGAGCGATCGCTACACGCTGCTGCTGACCACCAGAGAGCTGCCCCGGGAACTTGTGCGCCTGGTCCGGGATCTTCACCCGCTCAAGGTATTCCATAGCCGTCGCTTCTGCTTCCTTACGCGGGATCTTGCGAACCCACATAGGGGAGAGGCAGCAGTTTTCAAGCACCGTCAGATGCGGAAACAGATTGAAGTGCTGGAATACCATGCCCACTTCACGACGCACGGTGTCGATCTGACGAATGTCATCGGTCAGCTCCACATTGTCGACGATGATCTTGCCCTGCTGGTGCTCTTCCAGCCGGTTGATGCATCGAATAAACGTAGACTTACCAGAGCCGGACGGGCCGCAGATTACGATACGCTCGCCCTGCTTGACGTCCAGATTCAGGTCCCGCAGTACGTGAAAGTCACCGTACCACTTGTGCATGCCTTCAACCTTGATGATCGGTGAGCTCTCACCTGCTACACCCTGAGGAGAAGACACAGTTTCAGGAGTTTGGGATTGTTCTGTCATTGGATTACCCATCAGGTTTTATGACCGGTGTCGAGTTTTCGTTCAAGATTCTGGCTGTAACGGGACATGCCGAAGCAGAAGACCCAGAAACAGAAGGCGACAAATACGTAGCCTTCGGAGGCAACATTTTGCCAAGCCGGGTCTGTAATCGTTGACTGGACAGCACCCAGCACGTCAAACAGACCGATAATCAACACCAGCGTTGTATCCTTGAACAGGGAAATAAAGGTATTCACGATCCCTGGAATAACCAGCTTCAGAGCCTGAGGCAGAATGACCAGCCCCATTTTCTTCCAGTATCCGAGACCAAGCGCGTCAGCCGCTTCGTACTGTCCACGCGGGATGGCCTGAAGACCACCACGGATAACTTCGGCCATGTAGGCAGACTGCCACAGCGTGATACCAATCAACGCACGAGACAGCTTTTCGAAGTTCACACCTTCCGGCAAGAACAGCGGCAGCATGACCGAAGCCATGAACAATACGGTAATCAACGGAACCGCACGCCAGACTTCGATAAAGACCACGCATAGACCACGGATGATCGGCATGTCCGACCGACGCCCCAGTGCCAGCAGGGTACCAATTGGCAACGACGCCAGAATACCGATATAGGCCAGGATCAGGGTCAGCATCAGCCCGCCCCACTTGGTGCTCGGAACCTCTTCGAGGCCAAAAGAACCACCCGGGATCAGGAAGTAGCCAATCAGGGGCAAGCCGGTCATACCGAAAATGCCCAGCCACTTGCGGCCTGGGAAGCCTTCAATGAACTGGGGCACAAAGGCAACAGCCAGCAGGATGAACATCACATCCACGCGCCATTGCTGGTCATCCGGGTAGAACCCGTAGATAAAGAAGTTCAGTCGCTCACTGACGAACACCCAGCAGGCACCCGCCCCGGTGCAACTTTCCGGACCAGTTCCGGCGAAGTTGGCATCGAAGAACAGCCAGCTCAGCAGCGGCCCAAGCGAGGTCACCAGGACGTAACCGATGAGCAGCGTCAACAGTGTGTTGTACCAGGACGAGAACAGGTGCTCCCGCATCCAGGCGACCGGACCGAGAGTCTTCTTGGGTGGTTTCATGGTTGACTCAGTCATCATCGCTCCTTAATCGCCACAGCTCGGTTGTAAATATTCATGAACAGGGAGATCAGCAGACTGATGGTGAGATACACCGCCATGGTAATGGCGACCACCTCAACGGCCTGACCCGTCTGATTGAGGGTTGTACCCATGAATACCGCAACCAGGTCTGGATAACCGATAGCGGTTGCCAGCGAAGAGTTCTTAACCAGGTTCAGGTACTGACTGGTCAGTGGCGGAATGATGACTCGCATAGCCTGGGGAATCACGACCAGACGAAGAGTAAGGCTGTTTGGCAAACCCAGGGCTTTGGAGGCTTCCGTCTGTCCCTTACTGACCGACAGGATCCCGGAACGGACGATTTCCGCAATGAAGCTCGCAGTGTACAAGGACAACGCAAGCCAGAGCGCTGCGAGCTCCGGAATAATGGTGATACCACCACGGAAGTTAAAGCCCTTCAGGGCAGGCACATCCCACTCCAGCGGGCTTCCAGCCACGAAATAGGCCAGCACTGGCAGCAGCACCAAGATGGACACCCCAACTTTGAACGTCGGGAAAATCTTGCCTGTCGCCAATTGGCGCTTTTTGGCCCAGATGCGAAGGCCAATAACCGCAGCGATCGCAACGGCGATAGCGCCCCATACCAGGCCAAAGCCATCCTGAGTGACAGGATCTGGCACATACAGGCCCCGGTTATTGAGAAAGGCTGAGCCCCCCACCTCAACGCTTTGCCGGGGAGACGGCAGCGCAGCGAGGACGGCGAAATACCAGAAAAAGATCTGCAGCAGCAGAGGAATGTTACGAATCACCTCGACATACACCAGTGCGAGCTTCGCCACCAGCCAGTTGCTGGACAGACGAGCGACACCGATGATGAAACCGAGGATGGTAGCAGCAACCACACCCATCGCTGATACCAGCAGGGTGTTGGTCAGACCCACCAAGAAGGTGCGGCCGTAGGACATGGTGGCATCATAAGGCACCAGACTCATGATAATGCCGAAACCGGCAGATTCTTCGAGGAATCCAAAACCGGTGCTGATCCCGCGGCTCTCCATGTTGGAGAGTGTGTTATCAACCAGCGTCCAGCCGCCCCAGAATACCAGGGCAATGGCGACGATCTGGAAGAAGATGGATCGAACCCGGGGATCATACCAGGGCTTGGGCCCTGCGGGTTTTGACCCGTTTGCTTGAGTAATCGTTTCAGTCTTCATGGGAGTTCCTGGAAAGCTTCCCTGCGGTTCACTACTCAGAGATAACAAAGGGCGCCCCCTCATGAGGAGCGCCCTCCCGTGCTTTCAGGTTTTAGCGAACAGGGGGAGCGTACAGAACGCCACCGTTGTTCCACAGGTTGTTAACGCCACGGTCCAGACCCAGCGGAGTGTTCGGGCCTACGTTGCGCTCGTACATTTCGCCGTAGTTACCAACGTGCTTGATAACCTGGTAGCCGAAGTCGTGTTGCAGACCCAACATCTCACCCAGGTTACCGTCAGAGCCCAGCAGACGCTGGATGTTCGGGTTGTCGGACTTCAGCATGTCATCAACGTTTTCGCTGCTTACGCCCAGCTCTTCCGCGTTGATCTGCACGTTGAGAACCCACTTAACCAGGTTGAACCACTGGTCGTCGCCCTGACGGACTACAGGACCCAGAGGCTCCTTGGAGATGGTGTTCGGCAGGATAATGGCTGAGCTCGGATCGGCCAGCTTGGAGCGCAGAGCAGCCAGCTGAGAACGGTCAGAAGTCAGAACGTCACAACGACCTGCAGAGAAGCCCTGCACGGTCTGCTCAGAGGTATCGAATACGATTGGCTTGAATTCCATACCTTTGGCACGGAAGTAGTCAGACAGGTTCAGCTCGGTGGTGGTACCGGACTGGATACATACAGTCGCGCCATCCAGCTCAGTGGCGTCAGAAACACCGATGTCCTTGTTCACCATAAAGCCCTGACCGTCGTAGTAGTTTACGCCGGCAAAGTTAAGGCCCAGGGAAGCGTCACGTGTCAGAGTCCAGGTAGTGTTACGGGACAGCACGTCGATTTCGCCGGACTGCAGGGCGGTGAAACGCTCCTTGGCAGTCAGCGGAGTGAATTCTACGTGTTTAGCATCGCCAAAGATTGCAGCGCCAATCGCGCGGCAAGTATCGACATCAATGCCCGTCCAGTTACCTTCGGAATCTGGCTGGGAGAAGCCCGGCAGACCGTTGGTCACGCCGCACTGCACATGGCCTTTTTCCTTCACGTTTTCCAGCGTGGTTGCAGCCATAACGTTACTGGCTGCAAAAGTGCCAGCGGCAAGCGCCATTCCCAGGGCAATCGATTTCGTTTTCATCATTATTTGGATCTCCAAACGTCAGTTTGTGTTGCGCAACCGCCGTAAGCGGATTGCGTGCCAAACCTTGTAGTTTATTGATTTAATTGACTTATTTTTATGTAGACCGGTCTAAAGCTTCTGCTCAGACTGGTACATCCGTACAAAAACGCACTCTCATGGTGCGCGCACGGCAGTACCATGCCTTGTTATGAGCCAAATTGAAAGACCACTTTTACAAGGTAGAACAAAATCGGGAATAAAAACCAGTTTTTTAGAATTCTCGAAGTGATTAAAACATCTCCGCAGGCTCACGATAGGTCTGCAAACGCTTCCTCCAGCCCGGTAACCAGCGGTCTCGCTCGATGTCCTGAGGCGCATTTTCGGCACGGCGGGTAAGAACCTGGTCGGCAGCCCCGCGAAACTTTTCCAACACCGACGCACCCTGATTCTGCTCTTCCATTGCCAGCAATACCTGCAGCAATCCCCACCCCTGCCCGCTGTATCGCTCGTCGGGTGAAAGCCCCTCACCTTTGAAATTCACATAGTCGATCACCGCGTAAAGCCCACCCGGCGTCGACGTGAGCCCCTTCAGGCGGTTGGATACGGCCTCACGCTGACTTTCAGGCGCTGCCGCAACCACCTTTGCCAGTGATCGGCTCGCGCGCTCAACGATGAATTCGGCCTGAATCCCCTGGGTGCCCGCCAGAAACTCCCTCAACTGGGCAACCTCGGCAGAGTCCTGTGCTGCAAGAAAGGTCTCCCGGTCTGGCCAGGGCGCATCGAACTCATCGAGTTCCCGCAACCAGTCCGGAACCGAGGCCTGCCGCTGATGCATGTATTGGATCAGCGCGGGAAAGCTCTCGACGAAACGCTCTTCGACCCCTGCGGGGTACCAGATGAAATGCCCGATACCAAGGGATGGGAAAGGTTCCCCCTTATTCCAGTGCACGAGACATTTCAACTGGCCGGCGCATTCGTTCTTAAATACCTGGGCACCAACCCAGTCCATCTGGGCCTCGTCGAGATCAATGGAAAATTCCAGTGCACGAGCATTTGAGGTTGCTGCATTCTGGTGCGCCTCATTATTGGAGCCACGCTCGGTGTCAGAGTCGCAACCCGCCAACAACCATAACCCCAACAGCAAAATACCTGCACCACGGACGATCGACACTGGTTACCCCCAATCATTCGAAACGTAAAATTTTTAACGGTTGCAGCAGCACCGGAACGGATAGAGTATGAACGAGAAATCTACCTTAGTGGACTGATCTGGCTTACGAAATAGTCAGAGAGCGAATCCGGGATCCAGAATCACTGTCCGCCATCCAACAAATACCAACAAAGAGTTCGCACCGTATGACCAACCAATCCCCCAATCAACCCTCTCAGCCTCCTCGGATTTTGATATTCGGTGCCGGTAGCGTGGGCTGCTATGTCGGCGGGCGACTGATGTCCGGCGGTGCGGAAGTGGTTATGATCGGCCGCCCTCGCTTGCGACAGGTGTTCGACGAATCCCCCCTGGTTCTGACTGACTACGAGGGCTTCCATTTCGAAACCCAGCTTGGGCCCGACCTTTTTACAGAAGACGCCTCCGTGGCCGCCGATGCAGACCTGGTGCTGGTCACCGTCAAGTCAGCAGCCAGCGCAGAGGCAGGAAAAACCCTCGCCAAATACCTGCGCCCCGGCACGCCCGTTATCAGCCTGCAGAATGGTATATCGAACGTCGAAACCCTGCGCTCACAACTACCCGACGCCCGGGTTTTCGCAGGCATGATTCCTTTTAACGTGCTGCAGAAAACCCCCGGGCACTTCCACCATGGCACCGAGGGCCATCTGATGGCGGAGAAACACGCTTGCCTGGAACCATTTCTATCCGCCTTCGAAAGCTGCGGGCTGGCGCTCGAACTGAGGGAAGACATGACCTCGGTCATGTGGTCCAAGTTATTACTGAACCTCAACAACCCGATCAACGCCCTGTCGAATGTGCCGTTGCTGGAAGAATTGTCTGACCGGAATTACCGGCTTTGCCTGGCCCTGGCGCAGAAGGAAACCCTGGCACTACTGGACATGGCCAAAATCGACACAGTCCAGCTTACCGCTATCCCCATGTCACTGATCCCGAAGGTGATGAGCCTTCCCAACTGGCTGTTCCAGAGGGTTGCCCAGAAAATGCTGGCCATCGACCCTATCGCTCGCTCATCGATGTGGGAGGATCTTGAGGCAGGACGTCCAACGGAAGTGGACTGGATTAACGGAGAAGTGGTGAAACTGGCCAATTCTCTGGGGAAGAAGGCGCCGGCAAACCAACGCCTGACAGAGCTGGTCCATGCCTGCGAACAGAGCCGGCGCCGCTGGGCCGGCGATGAATTACTGCGGGAACTGCGCTCAGCCAGCCGCTGAGCGCAAGGACAAAGCCTCAGGCAACGAGGTGTTGGACGAGTTTTTCACGAATATCATCCGGGATCGGCAGCGCTTTTTCGTTGGTGTAATCGAAATGAATCATTACCGCCGTGCCTCGGGCAATCTGCTTGCCATCCTGCCATGCCTCCTGAACGACATTGAACGATGAATTGCCAATCTTGCCGATGCCGGTCCGCACCTCCACCGGCATGTGCCAATAACTCTGGGCCAGCAGATCCAGCTCGATCCGGGCGATGATGAGCGGCCAGGTTTTCACATCCAGATTCGGGTGAAAGATCTCAAAGATGGGCTTGCGTGCCTGCTCAAACCAGACAGGAAAGGCGGTATTGCTGATGTGACCCAGGGCGTCGGTATCACAGAAACGGGGCTCAATCTCAAGCTGAAACATAACGACTCTCCAGACAGTCAAAGCGCACCATCATACACGCCTTCCCCCCCACAAAGAGCCCTCCCTTGGGCTAATAAACTGCGGCCGAACCTTACCAACAACACTTTGTAAACTTTAAAACTTTGTGTAATTTCGCGACCGAACTGACTAACCGAGTCGAAACTGAATTAGGATACCCACCTATTGATTGTGGAATCTCAGGCCTAAGGCCTTCGAATGAAAAATAATAAACGATCCGGTTGTACGTTTTTTACCTGCGTTCTATGGGCCCTGCTGTCCCTCATAGCGCCCTCCCTCCACGCAGGAGAAGTCATTATCAGCAACCCAGACTTCGACTCTCTGGCGCTCGGCCTCCGGAGCGATGTTCTTGAGGATCCCTCCGGCATACTGCAATTTGCAGCACTTCAGAACAATCAGCATCCATGGAGACCGTTGGGAGCCAAGGATCTACCACCACAATTCACATCGAGCGCTTTCTGGCTTCGAGTCAGCCTTTTGAACCAAACAGGCCAGAGCCTGAATACCATTCTGGATTCCGGCAGCGTATTGGTGGATTACCTGGATTTCTACGTCGTCCGGAGTAATGGGTCGACCGAAGTCGTTCTAACGGGTGATCGCCGCCCCTTCCATAGCCGGCAGGGAAAAACCCGTACCGTGAGTCAACCACTGGAAATTGGGCCCGGCGAGCGGGTAACCATTTTCATGCGACAAACCACCCATGACGGACTGCATGAAACGCTCACGCCCACGCTCCGGTCACCCGAGGCCCATGACGCCCAACTGCAAAAAGATGGCATGGTATTTGGCTTTCTCTTCGGGACGTTGGGAGCCTTGATGCTCTACAACCTCTTTCTCGCCGTCTTCACAAGACAACCAGGCTTTTTACGGTATGTACTTTTAACGTCCGGTATTCTCGCGTGGGGCTTTGTTTTCCGTGGCTATGCTTTTCAGTATCTCTGGCCCAACTCTCCCGACCTGAACAACCAGATTCTGGCCGTCATTGCCTTGCTGAGCCACGCCGCATTCAGCCTTTTCGCAATCGGGTACCTGAATGTCAGACAACTCACGCCTCGCTGGCTGTATCTCGCCAACTGGATACCGGTAGCGCTCAACTCGCTGCTGATTATTCTTCCTTTGCTGGGCTACTACGCCCTGTCCTTTGCCAGCTGGTTTGTTGCCGGCACACTCACTCAAATTATTGTCGTAGCCACCAACTTGCTGCTGATAAGGCAGGGGTCGCGTCCGGCTCGATTTTTTATCGTGGCCTACGCGGCATTGGGTGCCGGAACTACCATCTACTACCTGCACCTGCTCGGCTTGATGGCCCCTAATTTTCTCACCGAGTACGGAATTCAGATTGGAGCGAGCCTGCAGGTTCTGCTGCTCGGCATAGGTCTTGCGGACCAGATGAACACCCTCAAAGCGGAAAAACTGAAAGCAGAGCAGACGGCACGTTCGGCCCAGCTGGCACTAAACAGTAAACTGACAGAAGAAGTCAGGCTCCGCACCATGGAGCTTGAAGATTTGAATCACAAGTTGAGCGAGCTGTCGATCACCGACGAACTGACCGGCTGTTTCAACCGCCGACATTTCAATCAGGTCCTCGAAGAAGAACTTGCCCATCACCAGAGGCAAGACTGCCCCCTCGCCTTCTGCATGTTCGACCTCGACAATTTCAAGACGTACAACGACACCCACGGTCACCAGGCAGGAGACCGGGCGCTTCAGCAGGTAAGCCATCACTTGCACGAAGTCCTGAAACGGAAGAAAGATCTGCTGTTCCGACTGGGAGGCGAGGAATTTGGTGTGCTGCTGAACATGGATCAGCCCATCGACAAGGCAGTGCCCTTTGTCGAGCAACTGCGTCAGGCCATTGCCGACCTCGGCATACCCCATAAGGCCAATCCGGACGGCGTGATAACCGCCAGTTTCGGACTGATCATGCTCAAACCCGGCTCAGCCATCAGCACGCCGACAGAAATCTACGCCAAGGCAGATGCCCTTCTTTACCAGGCAAAATCCGAAGGCCGAAACCGGGTTGCCTACGCCATTACTTGAGGCCAGGATCACTGCTCTACAAACGCCCGCTCAATCACGTAGTGCCCCATGTCACCGCCACGAGCTTCCTTGAACCCCATATTGTTCAGAATGGCGCAGGTGTCCTTCAGCATGCTTGGGCTTCCGCAGATCATGAAGCGATCATTATTGACGTCAAAAGCTGGAAGCCCCAGGTCCCGGGTAATTTTCCCGGTTTCCATGGCATCGGTCAGACGCCCCTGAGTGCGGAATGCCTCCCGGGTCACAGTGGGATAATAGAGAAGCTTACCGTCGACCATTTCACCAAAGAACTCATTCTTGGGCAGCTCTTCAATTTCATCCTGATAGGCCAGTTCTGACACGTATCGGACACCGTGAGTGAGAATGACCTTATCGAAGGCCTCATACACTTCCGGGTCCTTGATAATGCTCATGAATGGCGCAAGACCGGTGCCAGTGCTGATCAGCCACAGGTTCTTGCCCGGCAGAAGGTTGTCCAGCACCAGAGTCCCGGTTGGTTTACGGCTGACCAGAATCTGGTCGCCGACCTGGATCTTTTGCAGGCGGGATGTCAGCGGGCCGTCAGGTACCTTGATGGAAAAGAACTCAAGCTCTTCTTCGTAATTGGCGCTGGCGATACTGTAGGCGCGCATCAGCGGCTTGCCATCGGTTTCCAGGCCAATCATCACAAAGTGGCCGTTCTTGAAACGGAAACCAGGATCCCGGCTGGTCTTGAAACTGAACAAAGTGTCGTTCCAGTGATGGACGCTGGTGACGGTTTCTTTCATCAAATTGCTCATTTACGCCTCGTGCCTGTCCGGATCGCTTATCGCGAAAGAGTGGTAACTTTCAATTGCGTAAAGTTTAACCCACCGCTAACCTATCCATAAAATGGGATATTCACATAACCTTATTCGCTTTTTTCGATATAAAGCGATTGAAAAGCGCCAATAACCAACAGGTACTCCATGAGATACAGCTTCCGGCAACTTGAAGTCTTTCTGGCCGCTGCGCATTTCCAGAACATCACCCGGGCTGCCGAATCCCTGGCCATGTCCCAGTCAGCCGCCAGCAGCGCCCTCAAGGAGCTCGAAAACCAGTTCGATATCCAGCTGTTTGACCGGGTTGGCAAGCGCTTACAACTGAATGAACTGGGCCGCCTGTATCGCCCGAAAGTCGAAGCTGTGCTTGCCCAGGCCAATGAGCTGGAGCAAGCGTTCAGCAAGCATTCCGAGGTGGGAGCCCTGAAGGTCGGCGCAACGCTGACCATCGGCAACTACCTGGCGGTTGGGGTCATGGCACAATACATGAGTACACCAACCCACCCAAAGGTGTCGCTGGAGGTCGCCAATACCCGAACGATTGCACAACGGGTCAGTGACTTCGAACTCGACATCGGCCTGATCGAAGGCGAGCTGCACTCATCGGAGCTGGAGGTACTGCCCTGGCGGGACGACGAGTTGGTAATTTTCTGCTCTCCGGATCACCCACTGGCCAGCAAGAAAAACCTGACAGACAACGATCTGCGTGAGGCTACCTGGATTATGCGCGAGCAGGGCTCCGGCACCCGCCAGAGCTTTGAGCGGGGCATGCATGGGCTGCTATCGGACCTGAACATTCTGCTGGAACTGGAGCACACCGAGGCCATCAAACGAGCCGTGGAGAACAACCTGGGGATTGGCTGCCTGTCTCGCGTGGTGCTGGAAGACGCCTTCAAACGAGGCAGCCTGGTGGAGCTGACGGCGCCGGAGCACCGCCATTTTGACCGCCAGTTCTATTTCATCCTGCACAAACAGAAATACCGCAGCGCTGGCATCGATGCCTGGATGGAGCTGTGCCGCCAGCTATGAGTCAGTTCACCGGCCCACTGTGGAAACGGAATTCCGCATCAGGCTCGGTGATCAGACGATGTTCCACCGCCAGAAACTCCGCCACTCGATCATCGACCGCACCACCGTTGGCCTGTTCTGCCAGTTTCAGATAATCCTGATAGTGCCGCGCTTCCGACTTCAGCAGGCTGTTATAAAAATCAGCCAGCTTATCATCAAGGTGCGGAGCCAGTGCAGCAAAACGCTCGCAGGAACGCGCCTCAATGATTGCCCCTACGATAAGCACATCCACCAGTCGGCCCGGATCCTCGGTGCGAACCAGCTCCCGAAGGCCGGCCGCATAACGGGCTGGCGTCAGGTGGTCGTAGGTCACCCCGCGCTTTTTCATGATCGCCAGCACCTGCTCGAAGTGACGCAGCTCTTCTCGCGCCAGCCGGGACATCTTGTTCAGCAAATCGGTGTTATCCACATAGCGGTACATCAGGCTCAGCG
Organism: Marinobacter suaedae; assembly: GCF_030519635.1. Taxonomy (NCBI): domain Bacteria; kingdom Pseudomonadati; phylum Pseudomonadota; class Gammaproteobacteria; order Pseudomonadales; family Marinobacteraceae; genus Marinobacter; species Marinobacter suaedae. The sequence goes on from NZ_JAUMIS010000002.1 coordinate 875,561, forward strand.
CCGTCGATGCCGCTTTTTTCTCGCAGTGGGCATGGTCGATGAGCAACAGGTCCTGATGGGCCAGTGCGTTATCAATCCATTGCTGCGGAGTCCTGCAAGGCAGGAAGTCGTGAATCTCTTGAAGTGCTGCGCTCATTGTCATTCCCGGGCGATCTAACAGGGTGCGGGAGTATAACGCACATAGCAGACCAGTCCGACCGCTGTCCAACTTAACTTTATAAGGGGTTTCCTATAGAATGCGGCGCCAGTTTACGGCTTTTCTGCCATATAAACTCCCGCCGGGCATGGCTGCTCCGACTGCGGGACATTCCAACTGATGAGGGTCCAAATCGTGTTAGAAGCTTATCGTGAACACGTTGCCGAACGTGAAGCCCTGGGAATTCCTCCCAAGCCCCTGAATGCGGAGCAGACCGCGGCTCTGGTTGAGCTGCTGAAGAACCCGCCCGCAGGCGAAGAGGAAACCCTGGTTTACCTTCTCGAAAACCGTATCCCGCCAGGCGTGGATGAAGCCGCTTATGTGAAGGCCGCTTTCCTGACCGCCATCGTTAAAGGCGAAGCCACCTCTCCTCTGGTGGACAAGCAAAAAGCGGTTGAGCTTCTGGGCATGATGCAGGGCGGCTACAATATTGCCACCCTGGTGGATCTGCTGGACGACGCCGAGCTGGCTGAACTGGCTGGCAAGCAGCTGAAGAAAACCCTGCTGATGTTCGACGCCTTCAACGACGTGAAGGAAAAAATGGACGCCGGCAACGCGGTGGCCAAGTCCGTGATGGAATCCTGGGCCAACGCCGAGTGGTTCACCAACAAGAAAGCCGTACCCGAGAGCATGAAGATGGTCGTGTTCAAGGTCACCGGCGAAACCAACACCGACGACCTGTCTCCGGCTCCGGATGCCTGGTCCCGTCCGGACATCCCTCTGCACGCCCGCGCCATGTACAAGATGGAGCGTGACGGCCTGACTCCTGAAGAGCAAGGCGTCACCGGCCCGATCAAGCAGATCGAAGAAATCCAGTCCAAGGGCCTGCCGGTTGCTTTCGTAGGTGACGTGGTAGGTACAGGTTCTTCCCGTAAGTCCGGCACCAACTCCGTACTGTGGTACTTCGGTGAAGACATCCCGGGCGTGCCCAACAAGCGTGCCGGCGGTGTCTGTATCGGTAACAAGGTTGCCCCAATCTTCTTCAACACCATGGAAGACGCTGGCGCCCTGGTTTTCGAGGCACCGGTCGACAACATGAACATGGGCGATGTGATCGAAATCCGTCCGTACGACGGCAAGATCCTGAACGAAGCCGGCGAGACCATCTCCGAATTCGGATTCAAGTCTGACGTGATCCTGGACGAAGTTCAGGCCGGTGGCCGTATCCCGCTGATCATCGGTCGTGGCCTGACCAACAAGGCCCGCGAAGCACTGGGTCTGGGCGCTACGGACACCTTCCGTCTGCCGAAGGATCCGGAAGCTGGCACCAAGGGCTTCACCCTGGCCCAGAAGATGGTTGGTAAAGCCTGCGGCCTGGAAGAAGACCAGGGCGTTCGTCCGGGCACCTACTGCGAGCCTGAGATGACCACCGTTGGTTCCCAGGACACCACTGGCCCGATGACCCGTGACGAGCTGAAAGACCTGGCCTGCCTGGGCTTCCAGTCTGACCTGGTCATGCAGTCCTTCTGTCACACTGCGGCTTATCCGAAGCCGGTTGACGTTGAAATGCAGCACACCATGCCGGACTTCATCCAGACCCGTGGCGGTGTTGCCCTGCGTCCGGGTGACGGCATCATCCACTCCTGGCTGAACCGCATGCTGCTGCCGGACACCGTCGGTACCGGTGGTGACTCTCACACCCGTTTCCCGATGGGCATCTCCTTCCCGGCCGGTTCTGGCCTGGTAGCTTTCGCAGCCGCGACCGGCGTTATGCCGCTGGACATGCCGGAATCTGTTCTGGTTCGCTTCAAGGGCGAAATGCAGCCGGGCATCACCCTGCGTGATCTGGTACACGCGATTCCGCTGTACGGCATCAAGCAGGGCATGCTGACCGTTGAGAAGAAAGGCAAGATCAACGAGTTCTCTGGTCGTATCCTGGAAATCGAAGGCCTTGAGCACCTGACCGTTGAGCAGGCGTTCGAGCTGTCTGACGCTTCCGCTGAGCGTTCCGCAGCTGGTTGTACCATCAACCTGTCTGAAGAGTCCGTTGCCGAGTACCTGCGCTCCAACATCACCATGCTGCGCTGGATGATTGCAGAAGGCTACGGCGATCCGCGTACTCTGGAGCGTCGCGCCCAGAAGATGGAAGAGTGGCTGAAGGATCCGAAGCTGATGCGTGCCGACAAGGACGCAGAATACGCTCACGTGATCGAAATCGACCTGGCCGACATCAAAGAGCCGATCGTGTGCTGCCCGAACGATCCGGACGATGCCAAGTTCCTGTCCGAAGTGGCTGGCGACAAGGTCGACGAAGTGTTCATCGGCTCCTGCATGACCAACATCGGTCACTTCCGTGCCGCTGGTAAACTGCTTGAGCAGCACAAGGGCGCCCTGAGCACCCGCCTTTGGATGTCTCCGCCGACCAAGATGGACCAGGCGCAGCTGATGGAAGAAGGTTATTTCAACACCTACGGCACCGCCGGTGTTCGCACCGAGATGCCGGGCTGCTCCCTGTGCATGGGTAACCAGGCACGTGTAGCGCCGAAGTCCACCGTTCTGTCCACCTCTACCCGTAACTTCCCGAACCGCCTGGGTGATGGTGCCAACGTGTACCTGACCTCTGCGGAACTGGCTGCGGTAGGCGCGGTACTGGGTAAACTGCCGAGCCCGGCAGAGTACATGGAGTACGCGAAGGACCTGAACAGCATGTCGAAAGAGATCTACAAGTATCTCAACTTCGACCAGATGGAGGAGTACACCAAGAAAGCGTCTGAGGCGACTGTCGCTTAAGACCTTTCAGGGTTAACCCTCGAAAACGCCAGCCTCCGGGCTGGCGTTTTTTTATGGCCGCAAGAACTCAGCGTTCGAGCAGAATCTTGCCCACCGCCTGGCCCGACTCGATCAGCCGATGGGCTTCGCTGATCTCGGTAAACCGGAACCGATGACTGTCCAGCAGTGGCTTCACCCTGCCCTGCTCCAGCAGGTCACACAGAGCCTTCACCAACCGTGGCTGATCGTCCATGCCTATACCGTGCAGCAGCGCGATGGAGCGGAAAATCACGTGCAGGGTCAGGCTCTTGGCGTGCATCAGACTGAGATCGTGGCTCGAGCGGGTATTGATCGAGCAAAGACGTCCATTCACCGCCGCAGCCTCGATGGAGCGGTCCAGGTTCACGCCTCCAACGGTGTCAAACACCAGGCTGAAGCCCTTGCCGCCGGTAAGTCTCTGCTTGTACTCCTCCACCGTCTCATCCTTGTAGAAGATGATGTCGTCAGCACCCAGATCCCGGGCCAGTTCGGCTTTTTCTTCGCTGGACACCGTGGTTGCCACTCGGGCGCCCATGTACTTGGCGATCTGGATGGCGACGTGGCCCACCCCGCCGGTGCCGGCATGAATCAGCACGTGCTCTCCGGGCTGGATCTGGGCCCGATCCACCAGGGCGCTCCAGGCAGTCAGGAACACCAGCGGTAGAGCCGCGCACTCGTTCAGTGGCAACCGCATCGCGGGAGTGCGCTTACCCAGCACGCGCGCATCAGCAATCATGTAATCGGCCAGGGCACCCTGCCAGCCCTTCACTCCGCCGGCACAGCCAAAGACCTCATCGCCTTCGGCGAAGCCGGTCACCCCCGGCCCGAGCTTGTCAACGATGCCGGACACATCACCATTCAGGGTCGCCGGCATGGCCGGGCCGGTCTTGACCAGCCCGGAGCGGATCTTGGTTTCCAGCGGATTGACACTGGAGGCCACCACCTTGATGCGAACCTGGCCCTCGGCCGGTTCGGGGGTGTCCACCTCACGCTCGACGAACACCTCCGGGCCGCCAAACTCTTCAATAACCATTGCCTTCATTGTTATACACCTCACTCGTCGAACATCAGTACAGAATCAGTCGCAGTAGAATGGCCACCACCATGACCAGAGTAATGGCCTTGACCCAGCGCGCGCCCTGCTTGCTCATATTGACCCGGGTAGCCACAAAGGCACCGGTGACATTGCCAACGGCGAGGGTCAGCCCCACGCTCCAACGTACCTGGTCGTTAAAGGCGAACACCAGCAGCGCAGCGAAGGTAAACGGCAGCACGATGGACACCTTGAGCACGTTTACCTGGCGCAGGTCGATCTTGAGCATGTGGTAAAGCACCACGATGAACAGCACCCCGACCCCCACCTGGATGAAGCCGCCATACATACCCACGAAAAACATCGCCAGGTAGATGACAGGGCTCAACCGCTCGGTGGTCAAAGGTCGGGTATTCAGGGATGGCTGAGGCAGCAGCATGAATACCGACGCGCCAATCATTGCCGACACCAGCACCATCTCAAACACGGCGTCCGGCACCCAGGTGGCAACCCAGGCCCCCAGAAGCGATCCCAGGATCGCCGGAAACGCCAGGTACAGACTGACCATCAGGTTGCCGTGGCCCATACGGTAGAAGCTGCCCACGGCGGTTATGCTCTGCAGGGTAATCGCCACCCGATTGGTGCCGTTCGCCACCTGGGGTGGTAACCCAAGGAACATCAGCAGTGGCAGCGTCAGCATCGAGCCTCCCGCCGACAGCACATTGATGAAGCCGGCGATGCCACCCAGCGCAAGCAGCGCCAGAACCTCGATCAGGGTCATAGTCGGGTTCCGTTACGTGACGGCTGGCCGGGACAGTCGCCCACTCTGGCGGCTGCTCCACACGAACGCGATGATGAAAATCACCAAACCGGTGACGTCCAGCAGGACCTGACCATGGGGCCACAGCATAAGCAAACCAATGGGGAACATCAGCACCCGAACCGCTGGGTTTAGCGGATGCTCCAGGTAGCCTTCCAGCCCGGCGACGATGGCGTAGATGCCCAGCAGCGCGAAGCAGAACACCTGCAACATCTGGTCAAAGTCGCCGGTAATCAACGGGGAATAGGCGAACAGCATAGGCACGATGTACAACCCCTTGGCCAGCTTCCAGGCGGTGAAACCGGTGCGCATCTGCGGTGTGCCGGCAATGGCCGCCGCGGCAAAGGCAGTCAGGCACACCGGGGGCGTCACGTTGGAATCCTGGGACAGCCAGAAAATGATCATGTGTGCCGCCACCAGTGCCATGGACAGGATGGCCGGCGACAGCGCCTGCTCCAACAGCTGATTGCTGAAGGTATCCGGCACCGACGCCAGCAATTGCTCGGCGGTGGCACGGTCCATCGGCGCATTCAGCAACTCCAGCTTGTCCGGCGCCACCAGCATGAAGATCGACTTGGCCTGCTCCGGCAGGTTGCCGTTCATCACCATATCCAGCAATTGGCTCTGGGCAATCAGATTGTAGATGGCCGGCGCAGACAGCGTCGCCAGCACGATATAGGCTGCGGTCACCGGCAAACCCATGCCAAGGATCAGCGACGCCAGCGCCACCAGTATGATGGTGATCAGCAGGCTGCCTCCGGCCCAGTCGGCAATCATGATCGAGAAGGTATTACCGATACCGGTGGTAGACACCACCATCACGATAAGACCAACGGTGATCAGCAGAATGGCCGTGGTGGTGATATTCCGGGCCCCCATAACCAGTGCGTCCAGGATGTCCTTAGGCCCCATCGGATGCCTGGACAGCCAGGACGCCACAATCACCGACAGGATGGCAATGCCCGCCGCGTAGGTTGGCGTGAAGCCGTAGACGAGGGCAGCCACCAGGACCACCAGCGGCAACAGAAAGTGCCAGCCGTCCTTGAGCACCTCTTTCAAGGTGGGCGCGTCATCATCTTCCAGTTTGATGGCGTGGCTGCGCTTGGCCTCGATCCGGACAAACATAGCGACCGACAGGAAATACAGCAGTGCCGGCAAGGCCGCGACCGAAATAATCGTCAGGTAGGACACCTGGGTGTAGGACGCCATGATAAAGGCCCCGGCCCCCATCACCGGTGGCATCAGCTGGCCACCCGTGGAAGCGGCAGCTTCGACTCCTGCGGCGAAACGCGGCGGAAAGCCGGCCTTGCGCATCAGAGGAATGGTAATCACGCCGGTAGACACGGTATTGGCGACACTGGAGCCTGAGACCGAGCCCATCAACCCGGACGAGAACACGGCAACAAAGCCCGGCCCCCCGACAAACCGGCCAGCCGCGCAGCGGGCCAGTTCAATGATGAAATCCCCGGCACCGGATTTCACCAGGAAAGCCCCGAACAGGATAAACATGAAAACGTAGGTCCAGGAGATGCGGGCGATGGACCCGAGCATGCCCTGCCCCCCGATGTAGGACCGGAACAGGACGGTCTCCCAGGTCAGGCCCGGGAAATTGAAAATGCCGTCCACATATTGCCCCCACCAGGCCACATAGGACAGCGCCAGAATACACAGTACCGGGATAAACCAGCCCACGGTGCGGCGGGCGAATTCCAGTATCAGCAAGACGGCAGCAATGGAGAAAATCCAGTCCGCGGTGCTGAAGGTCACACCACGCTCATACAACGCGTTCTCGAACAGCATCAGGTAGACGGCACAGGCCAGCGCGGTCAGCCCGAGCACCACATCCACACCCAGCACCAACCGCTGGCCGGATACCGAGCGCGCCTTCAGCATTGGCGTGGTTAACGCACAGATAAGACCGAACAGGCCAAAGTGAAGCGCCGATGTCCACAGCTCCGATAGCGTGGACACCGTGTTGAAATACAGGTGGATCAGCGAGGTGGCGATGGCCAAACCAAAAATCACCGGCCCTAACAGCCGGTGATCAAGGCGCTCGCTGGCATCGCTCGCGCTTTCGTCGCGAACCTCAGACAGAGGTTCGCCCGTTGATGGCTCCGCCACGATTACTCCGCAATCAGTCGCTCAGGGATCTCAAGGCCCTGTTCACGGTAGAAACGGGCAGCCCCCGGATGCAGTGGCATGGGCAGGCCGGCAATCGCCTTCTCCAGGGCCATCGCCTTGGTGGCCGGATGGATGTTGTTCAGGAACGGCAGGTTGGCATAGATCGTCTTGGTGATCTGATACACATCCTCCTCGGAGACATCTGCACGGACCGCCATAATGTTGGGCTGGGCGATGGTGTTGATGTCCTTGTCCTGGTTCGGATAGGTGCCGGCCGGAATGGTGTACGGGGTCCACAGCTCAAAGTCACTGTTAACCTCCGCCAGCTGCTCGGCGGTGAAGTCCAGGGTGGTGATCTCATCACCCAGGTTAGCGTAGGCACGGGTCACGGCCGAGGCCGGCACACCTGCCGGAATGTTCATGCCGTCAATGTTGCCATTCTGCATGGCATCGGCACTGGGGCCGTAGCCCAGGTAGGCAAGGTCCACCTGCTCGAGATCGACCCCCAGCTTGCCCAGGATAAAACGGCCAGAGCCTTCAGTGCCGGAATTGCGGGCACCGATGGAGAAGCTTTCATCGTACAGGTTGGTCATATCGGAGATGGTGCCGGACTCAACCATGGAGTTGCGGACTACAAAATGCTCGACGTTCTGCCACAGCATGGAGACCGAGCGCAGGTTCTTGTAGGGCTTGGCCACAGGACCGGTGCCGTTCCAGGCGTAGGCGCCGTAAAGACCCTGCAAGATGCCGAACTGGATCTGGCCTTCATCCATGAGTTTCAGATTTTCTCCGGAACCGGCGGAGCTGATGGCCGACACCGAGATGTTGGTCTGCGGCTCCAGCTTGACCTTCACCAGGGTGGAGATGGCCACACCAACGGGGTAGTAAGTGCCGCCGGTGGTCGCGGTACCCATGACGTAATTGCCTTCGGCCTGAAGGCCAGAGGAAAACGATACGGCGGCGGCTGCGACCACCCCCAGAGCAGTCCTGCTCAGACTCTTGGTATTCATAAGCCTTAATCCTCAAATGGTTATAGTTATTTCGGGACACGTCCTACGTCTTTATCACGTTAGCGGTTTGGCGAAACGACTGCCAGCCACAAGGTCACGGCTTCGACTTATGTATAACACCGGGTTGCCGGGCAAAAAAAAGCCCCCGCCATTGCTGACGGGGGCTTTTAAGGTTAGCGGCCGAAACCCGGTAGTCACCGGGCTCGGTCCCACCGCTTACGGCAGGTTGTGATAGCGGGCCTTGATGGCCTTATCAAAACCTTCCAGGATCTTCGCATGCGGCTCGTCACCAAACTTGGAGACAACCACGATCGCAATGGTGGCGAACAGGAAGCCCGGAATGATCTCGTACAGGTCCAGGATACCACCGGACATGTTGCCCCAGATCACAACGGTCGCACCACCGACAATGATACCGGCCAGGGCGCCATTGCGAGTCATGCCACGCCAGAACAGCGACAGGATCAGCGCCGGACCGAATGCGGCACCAAAGCCTGCCCAGGCGTAGGACACCAGCTCCAGAACCTTACTGTCCGGATTCAGGCCGAGGATACAGGCGATGATGGCAATACCCACCACAGCAAGACGCCCAACCCAAACCAGCTCTTCCTGGGACGCCTCCTTGCGGAACAGCGCCTTGTAGAAGTCTTCAGCCAAAGCTGAAGAGGACACCAGTAGCTGGGAATCCGCAGTACTCATGATCGCCGCGAGGATCGCAGCCAGCAGGATACCGGCGATGACCGGGTGGAACAGGGCATCCACCAGCAGCATAAACGCACGCTCACCGTCTTCCAGCGGGGTTTCAAAATAGCCAATCGCCGCAAAGCCACACAGCAGTGCGCCCAGCAGACCCAAACCACTCCAGGTAACCGCAATGCGGCGGGCAGCCGGTACGTCGTCTTCGCTACGGATCGCCTTGAAACGCGCCAGGATGTGGGGCTGACCAAAGTAGCCCAGACCCCAGCCCAGCAGAGACAAAATAGCCAGAACACCCAGTGCATTACCGTCAGTATCAGTCCAGGCATCCAGGAACTCGGGGTTCTTGGCTTCCATGGCCGCGGTCGCCGCGCCCCAGCCACCATCGGCGTTGATTGCCATGATGGGCACCAGCAGCAAGGCTGCAAACATCAGCAGGCCCTGAATAACGTCGGTCCAGGTAACCGCCAGGAAACCACCGAAGAAGGTGTAGGAAACCACCGCAATGGTGCCCACGATAACCGCCACGGTGTAGTCCAGGCCGAACACCGTCTCAAACAGCTTGCCGCCTGCAACCAGGCCAGAGCTGGTGTAAAACAGGAAAAACATCAGGATGAAGAAGGCACAAACCACCCGCAGGATGCGGCTGGTATCGTGAAAACGGTTCTCGAAATAGGACGGCAGAGTCAGGGAATCACCGGCAGCCTGCGAGTAGGTACGCAGGCGGCTGGCCACAAACAGCCAGTTCAGCCAGGTACCTGCCAGAAGACCAACAGCAATCCAGATGGCCTCATAGCCGGCGGCATAGGCGTAGCCCGGAAGGCCCAGCAGCAACCAGCCACTCATATCGGACGCACCGGCACTGATCGCCGAAGGCATCGGACCAAGACTGCGGCCACCGAGGATGTAGTCCGACAAGTTAGATGTGCGTTTCCACGCCACATAGCCAACACCCAGCATCAACAAGATGTAGGCGATAAACGTGATACTTATTCCAACACTATTTCCAATCATTTTGGTTTTCTCCCCATGCGCTAGTCTGGGTTGTGTTTTTTGTTGGCATTCAAAGGGCTCTCCGCCTGCGCCCTGGTGACAAACAGGACGAGAGGGACAACCAAAGAACGGCCACCCGTGGGTGACGCGTATCCGACATCCTGAAGTTTCAGGACCGACTAACTTACTGACTCATGCAAAACCGGGGGTTACAAAATCCTACGATTCTTTTGCGAAATTTTCCCAAAAGCCGGTAACCCACGGAATCAGGCTGCTTTTTCACCAAATCGCAATTTTGTCGGGGTCGTTCCCCGCTGCTTTCGCAGGGCATTCGTTAATGCACTGTGGGATGAAAATCCCGTGTGATAGCTGACTTCCGAAACGGAAAGGGATGAGGACACCAGCAGCTTGGCCGCCTGATCCAGGCGAGTCTGCAGGATAAACTGATGAGGAGTCACACCGGTCGCTGCCCGGAATAATTCATGAAACCGACTGACACTGAGGCAGGCAACGCCCGCCAGGTCCTTGACGGTGATTTTTCGATGCAGGTTCTCGAGGATGTATCGTCGGATTGCGCCGGGCTGTATGACCTTGCGATGAACCGGAGCCTCCCGGTTTTCACTGAGACGATCGGCCATACAGTGCAGTATGCTTGCTGCCAGATGCCGCTGCATGGGCATGTTGGCGGGTGAACGATCGATTTCCCCAGCGGCGAACTGAACCAGCCCCTGCATTTTGCTGTCCATGACCAGGGTTCGCGGGCGCTCGAATAATGGCGCGAGAGATTCGTAATCACCGTGAGCGGGAGAGCTGAGCTGTGGCAGTTCCGGATCCAGATTAATCACAAGCACATGATTCTGGCTGTCACCGCAGTAATCATGGGTCGCCTCCGTCGGTACCAGGCACGCATTCCAGGTATCGAGGCGAGAACCGGTCCCTTCAACATTAAGGTCAGCGGTACCCTGGACACCTACGACCACCTGATGATGTTCATGGTGGTGCTTATGAGCGGCAACCGGCAATTTCACCAACTGGGCATCAAGCATAGACGTCACGCAACCCCAAATTCAGAGAATATGGTTGAAATTAAAGCAGATCAGCGTGGAACTTGCACATCAGGTCCCTAACCTGAGTCGTGACGGTTTCCAGTGGTGAGCTCGCGTCAACAATGTGATAACGGCGAGGATCGTCACCGGCCCGGCGACGGTAGGTGTCGCGAATTCGCTCGAAAAAGGCCACCGCCTCCTGCTCGAAACGGTCAAGTTCGCCGCGTTTTCGAGCCCGGGCCATACCCGTTTCGACGGGCGCGTCCAGAAGCACAACATGATCCGGTCGGACCTCTCCCTGCACCAGGGTTTCAAGCTGGGCAATCCTGTCTTCGCTCACACCCCGGCCGCCGCCTTGATAGGCAAACGTGGCATCGGTGAAACGATCGCACAACACCCACTGTCCGCGCTCCAGAGCCGGCAATATCCGGGTGTATAAATGCTGGGCCCGGGCCGCAAACATCAGCAGGAGTTCGGTGGTTTCATTAACAGGCTCGTCCCGCGGGGCCAGCAACAACTCCCGAATCGATTCCGCCATGGGCGTTCCGCCCGGCTCCCGGGTCTGAATGAAATCCACTCCCAGAGACTCAAGCGTGGCGGCAGCATTGGCCAACTGAGTGGACTTGCCTACCCCTTCGGTGCCCTCAAACGTAATAAACAGCCCGCGCTGACTCATCCTGCGTCTCCGTTAGCACCGTCATCCTCTTTCTGGACTGCGGGTGAAGAACGGTAATCCTCCCGACGATTGAGCTGAAACTCGCGAACGGCTTTATTATGTTCAGACAAGGTGCGGGAAAACTTGTGGGTGCCATCACCACGGGCAACAAAATAAAGCGCTTTGCCATCATCCGGATTCAACGCTGCGTGAATGGCACCGCGCCCCGGCAGGGCGATGGGTGTTGGCGGCAGGCCGTTGATGCGATAGGTGTTGTAGGGCGTGTAAGCCCTGAGGTCACGGCTTCGAATCCGGCCCTCATAGTTGTCACCCATACCATAAATGACGGTGGGATCTGTCTGCAGGCGCATTCCCTTCTGCAAGCGGCGCACAAATACGCCAGCGACCTGCTCACGCTCATAGGGAACGCCGGTTTCCCGCTCAACAATGGACGCCATGATCAGTGCTTCGTAAGGCGTGTCGTACGGCAATCCCTCTTCTTTCGCTTCCCATTCCTCGGCCAGTACCTCAGTCATGGTATCGAACGCCCGCTGCAGCAGGTCCAGATCCGACTCTGAGCTGGTGAACAGGTACGTATCCGGGAAAAAACGGCCCTCAGGGTGCTCACCTTCGGCACCCACTGCTTCCATGATCTGCTCATCGGACCAGTCTGTGGTGAGCTTCTTCAATCGGTCGTGACTGGCCAGGGCTGCCCTCATATCGGCAAAGGTCCAGCCTTCGATAAACTGCACAGACCAGTGCTTGGTATCGCCGGATACCATGGTCGCAAGCATCTCACGGGCAGTCATACCCGGAGTAAACTCATACTCACCAGCCTTGACCTGGGCCTCCTGGGGGAAAAGGCGACCATGAATACGTAACCACAAGTCTCGCTCCACCAACCCTTCCTGCTCCAGTTGACGAGCAACCTGGGCAAATGCGGTTCCCTTTGGAACATTGAACAGAACGGGCTCATCCAGAGCCACGGGCTGCTCGAGTGTGTCTAACCCCTGCCATAGCCACAGGCCGGTTCCGGTGGCGGCCAGGACGGCCGCGCTGAATACGCCGATAAGTAACTTCTTGAACAAAAGCTTTATTCCAGTAGATCGTTAGGGTCGAAGATTGTCGCAAGCCCGCCATACACTGGCAACTGGTGGTCTGCAACCTGACTGACCGGTACCACGCCCAACACACTGTTCAGCAGGAACAGTCCCCTGCACTTCGGGCCTGACACATCGGAAGCCGCGAGATGACGCTCCTCAACAGAATCGCCCTGAGTTCGCAGGCGCTCTAGAATCCATTCTCGCAGCACACCAGCAACCGCCAAAGAGGCTTTGGGAGGGCTAACCCAGCCGGAATCAAACCGGGCCAGAAGGTTGGTACGGGTGCCTTCAATCAGGTGGCCATGCCCATCGAGCATCAGCATTTCAAACCGATCGCCCTGAATGTCCCTGGCTGCCATCACCTGTTCGAGACGATTCAGGGTTTTCATGCCCGCCAGGAAAGGGTTCACAGTGAGTGTTACAGGGGAAAAGTCCACGCAAACGCCGGCGGAATCAGGTTGCGCCGGCAATGCCGACGCCGAAGCCAGCACATGGGGCTGACTCTTGGCATCCGGCTGGTAGCCACGCCCCCCTGCCCCCCGGGTGAGCATCAGCTTTAGGATCCAACCATCGCCCTTGAAGGCGTCCGAGTAACGCTCGGCTGCCGCTCGGCAGATGTTGTCCAACTCCGATCGCGACACCGGGATACCAAGCCGGCCGGCATCCCGCGTCAGACGATCAACATGGCGGCCGAGCAGGACACCCTGCCGGCCCCGCATGCGGATGGTTTCAAACAGCCCGTCGCCGTAGGCAAGCCCACGATCATTGGCCGGCAGGCCGCCCTCATCTGCCCAGAACAGCTTGAGCATCGTCGAGGTCAATCCTCGTAGCGTTTGAAAATCAACGTGCCGTTGGTTCCACCGAAACCAAACGAATTAGACAACGCTACCCGCACATCCGCCTTGCGGCTCTGATTGGCGACAAAATCCAGATCGCATCCCTCGTCGGGATTGTCGAGGTTAATGGTCGGAGGCAGCACCCCGTCCCGGATGGCAAGCACCGAGAAGATACCTTCAACCGCACCGGCAGCACCGAGCAAGTGCCCTGTCATCGATTTGGTGCTGCTCATGGCAAGCTGGCCAGCGTGATCACCAAAGACACTCTTAACCGCTTTCACCTCAGCCACATCGCCCACCTGGGTGGACGTTCCATGGGCATTGATATAATCCACGTCCTCAGGCGAGATACCGGCGTCACGAAGCGCGCCCTGCATGGAACGAGCAGCGCCCTCGCCATTCTCCGGAGGTGCCGTAATATGGTGTGCATCGTCGCTCATACCGAAACCGACAACTTCCCCATAAATGGTGGCGCCCCGCTTCCGCGCGTGCTCCAGCTCTTCGAGGACCACAACACCGGCACCATCACTCAGTACAAAGCCATCGCGCTCCTTGTCCCAGGGTCGGCTGGCTTTCTCCGGCTCGTCGTTGCGGGTGGAAAGCGCCCGGGCCGCAGAGAATGCAGCAATACCCGTGCGCGTGGTGGCCATTTCCGAGCCACCGGCGAGCATCACATCCGCATCACCGTATGCAATGGTTCGCGCCGCGTAGCCAATATTGTGGGTACCGGTGGTACAGGCCGTCACGATCGCAATATTCGGCCCTTTGAAGCCGAACCGTATCCCGGCGTTACCGGAGATCATATTGATGACAGAGGCCGGTACGAAGAACGGGGATACCTTTCGGGGGCCGGACTTGTCCATACTAAGGACATTCTTTTCAATGAACTCCAGCCCACCGATGCCGGAACCAATTGCGATTCCCACCCGCTCTTTATCGAGCTGATCGTAATCGCCCAGTCCGCTGTCATCCACAGCCTGCTGTGCCGCGATAAGACCGTAATGAATAAAGGCATCCAGCTTTCTGGCATCCTTAGGCGACAACCATGGTTCCAGATCCAGATCCTTGATCGCACCGCCAATGCGCGTGTTGTAATCGGAGGCATCAAAGCGGTCAATCATGCCGATGCCACTTCGCCCGGCCTGAATACCTGCCCAGGAGCTCTCAACGTCATTTCCCAGCGGGGACAACATGCCCAGCCCGGTGATGACAACCCGTCGTTTACTCATAACCCGTTTCACCTGAAGTTCTGTGTGGGTGGGGCACTGATTGAACCTGATTTCAAAGCAATAAAAAAGCCGCCCTTTAGTCTAACGAAAGGACGGCTTCTGCCTGGCTTCAGTAAAGCAGCGAGCTATCAGGTATGCGCGACAATGTAGTCGATTGCGTCCTGAACCGTCGCCAGCTTCTCGGCCTCTTCGTCAGGAATTTCAGTCTCGAATTCCTCTTCCAGAGCCATCACCAGCTCAACGGTGTCCAGTGAGTCAGCGCCAAGGTCCTCTACGAACGAAGAGGTGTTCTGAACTTCGGACTCCTTCACGCCCAACTGTTCACAAACAATCTTCTTAACGCGCTCTTCAACTGTACTCATAATGTCCTCACTTTGTGTTTCAACCAAGCAACTTTAGTGCTGCAAGTTTAGAGTAAACCCTACCCGCAAACAAGCAGGGATCCGGTTAAACATCTTGCGCGACAAGGGCTTGCGCCCTCATCCGCCGTTATCCCATGTACATTCCGCCGTTCACGTGAATGGTTTCACCACTCACATAGGCTGCTGCATCCGACGCCAGGAATGCGACAACAGCAGCAACCTCCTCGGGTTCACCCAGGCGCCCTGCCGGTATGATTTCCAGCATAGCCTCGCGCTGACGGTCGTCCAGTTTTTTTGTCATGTCAGTGTCAATAAAGCCGGGGGCCACGCAGTTTGCGGTAATTCCCCGGTTCGACATTTCCTTCGCCAGACTGCGAGTAAATCCTTCTACACCCGCCTTGGCCGCGCAGTAATTGCCCTGGCCGGGATTCCCCATGCCGGCAACCACGGAACTGATATTGATAATGCGCCCCCAACGGGCTTTGGCCATCCCCCGAAGAACGGCCTTACTGGTACGGTAAACGCTCGACAGGTTGGTTTCGAGCACCGATGTCCAGTCATCGTCTTTCAGGCGCATCAACAGGTTATCCCGGGTAATCCCGGCATTGTTTACCAGAATCACGGGCGCACCGGATCTTTCCGCGACCTCTTTAAGGCCTGCGTCGATACTCTCCGGGTCTGCCACGTTCATCACAATCCCATAGCCTTTCAAACCAGCATCGCTCAATGCCTTGGTAATGCTTTCCGCGCCATCGGAACTGGTTGCTGTACCCACGACTTCTGCGCCCTGGCTGGCCAGTGCATGCACGATCGCCTTGCCAATACCCCGTGTGCCACCGGTCACCAGCGCAGTTTTTCCTTCAAGAGTCATCAATTGCTCCAATCCGTTACGACTTGTTGAATGCATCAAGGGCGACGCTGAATGACTCCGGGTTTTCCAGACCATGCACCGCCAGACTCCGGTCAATGCGCTTGGCAAGTCCCGCCAGCACTTTCCCCGCACCACACTCTGCAGCCACGGTTACACCTTCCTGCATCAGCTTGCGAACCGAATCGGTCCAGAGCACGGGAGAATACAATTGCTTTAGCAGGTTCTCCCGCAGAATCGCAGCCTCTGATTCGACGCCTGCATGGACATTCTGGACAACCGGGATGACAGCATCGTTAAAAGAAACATCTTCCAGAGCTTCAGCCAGTTTATTCGCTGCTCCCCGCATTAAGGCGCAATGTGAAGGCACACTTACAGGCAAGGGCATGGCCTTGCGGGCCCCCTTCTCTTTGCATGCCTCAATGGCACGCTCGACGGCAGCGGCAGACCCGGCCACAACGACTTGCCCCGGAGCGTTGAAGTTCACGGCCGATACGACGTCACCCTGGGACGCGCTTTCGCAGGCAGCGACCACCTCCTGGTCTTCAAGCCCCAGAATGGCCGCCATTTTTCCCTCGCCGGCAGGTACGGCGCCTTGCATCAACTCACCCCGCAGACGAACCAGCTTCACTGCCTCGGCAAAACCCAAACTCTCAGCTACTACCAGCGCACTGTATTCGCCAAGGCTATGCCCGGCGACATAATCCGGCCGCGGACCTCCGGCCTGACACCATTGCCTCCAGAGCGCGACGCTGGCTGTCAGCAGCGCTGGCTGGGTGACGGTTGTCTGGTTAAGCTCGCCAGCCGGACCTTCCTGGCACACCTGCCAGAGGTCATAACCCAATGCCGCGGATGCCTCGGAAAATGTCTCGGCAACAATCGGCCATTCCGATGCGGCGTCAGACAACATGCCAACAGACTGGGAACCCTGTCCCGGAAAGAGAAAAGCAGATTTCATAAGCAGGATCTTAACGTGTATGAGGGGTTTCAGGGGATTAGCTATTAGTAAAAGCCGGCGCAATTATCCCCAAAAACAGGTGCCGGGGCAGAGAGACTTTAGTCTCAGTAGACTATACCAACAGGTCGTCGAGACGCTCGTTGATGCGCCGGGGTACTTCCATATCCACCTCGCGGACCGCCTGGCGAATGGCCGAAAGCATCGCCCGCTCATTGGCATTACCGTGGCTCTTTATCACCACCCCCTGCAGCCCAAGCAGGCTGGCACCATTGTGACGCGCCGGGTCCATCAACCTTAGCAACCGGCCGATTATTGGCCGCGCCAGAAAACCGACAAAACGGCTATAGGCCCCGCGAGTAAAAGCCTGCTCAATCAGATCAATAAGCAGCCCCGCGACACCCTCACCTGTCTTGAGTGCAACATTGCCAACAAAACCATCACAAACCACGACATCGGCAACATCCCGGAACAGGTCACTGCCCTCAATGTAACCGATGTAGTTAACCGTCTCACACTGAGCCAGAAGATGAGAGGCCAGCCGAACCTGCTCATTGCCCTTGATCTCCTCTTCACCCACATTCAGCAAAGCTACCCTTGGCTCAGATTGACCGGAAATAGCAGAGGCCATCAGCGAACCCATCAGGGCATACTGGTAAAGGTTCTCGGCGGAGGCGTCGACCGTCGCACCAAGATCGAGGACGTGACAGCGACCACGCAGGGAAGGCAATAGTTTACAAATAGCAGGGCGCTCGATCCCCGGATGCATCCGGATAATGGACCGGCCGAACGCCATGAGCGCACCGGTATTACCCGCGCTGACGCAGCCCTGGGCTTCACCGTCGCGGACAAGGCCAAGCGCAATGGCCATGGAAGAGTTTTTCTTGTGTCGCAGGGCGTGGGATGGGCGCTCATTCATGCGCACCACATCCGCTGCTTCGACAATACGAATACGACTGTGCTCTCCACACAACAAAGCCTCGAGCTCACTCCGGACACCTACCAGAATAAGACTCAAGGCTTCGTTTTCTCGTACCGCATCCAATGCTGCTGAAACCACAACACCGGGGCCGCGGTCACCACTCATAGCATCTACAGCGATGGTAACGGGATTCACCGTCTATCCATCCGATACCGGGCGGTGAGAGTCACGCGAGATTTACTCGTCCCGTGCTTCTACAACTTGCTTACCGCGGTAGAAACCGTCCGGAGAAACGTGGTGACGACGATGAACTTCGCCGGTTGTCGCATCAGTGGACAGAGTGGCGGCGCTCAGAGCGTCGTGGGAACGGCGCATGCCCCGCTTGGAACGGGTCTTTCGGTTTTGCTGTACAGCCATGATTTTGCTCCTGACCTTTTTACGTAAAGCTAGTGTGTGTTCGTACCGATGCGCCGCCCTCTCAGCGGAGTGCGCACCTGCTCAATGTTTCGATTTCTTGAGATCCGCCAGCACGCTGAAAGGGTTCTCCTTCGCCGGGGCCTTTTCCGCTTCGGACTCCACTTTCGGCTCCAAAGCTTCCAGATCTTCTTTCGCCGGGCATTCGCTCCGGTTGTGCAGCGGAAACGGAGGCAGAACCAGTAATAACTCGTCTTCCACCATCGACCACAAATCTGCACTGAAATCGTCCGTCAGAAACGGCTCGAGATCCTTCGGCAACCGTTGCGCCTGTTCATCACTGGTCACAAGACCCAGTGTAAACTCAGAGGTCAGCGTTACCTGCATATCTCCCATGCAGCGCTGGCACTCCAGGATGACCGGCGCTTTCAGTTCACCCGAAACAATACGCCTGCGCTCCCCATCCATATAAAAGGACAGCGTGACGCTGCACACAGCGTCTTCGCTCACTTCCGAAACTGCTTCCCGGAAACGAGACAAAGCACTGAGAGGAATTTCTCCCTCCAGTGTGCTGTGCTGCTCCGCCAACTTGTAAGGGTCGACAGACTTGGGCAAACCGGCGCATGACGCTTTTGACATAGGCGCGCAATTTTAGGGGGGTGACTCCCCGCTGTCAAAGACTTCGTTATGTTTTGAGCGGGGTTTTGGTGTGGATAGGTGTATTCTACGATAAGTCCATGGCGAAACACGACAAAAGAGATCGACAACCATGACCACATCCACCCTGCTGCTGGCCTCCTCATCGCCTTATCGAAGGGCCTTGCTGGAACGCCTGGGCTTGCCTTTTGAATGCGCCAGTCCGGACATCGACGAAACACCGATAAACGGCGAAACCGCCGAGCAACTGGCCACCCGACTGGCCGAAAGCAAGGCGCGAACTCTTGCCAGACAATACAACCAGCACTGGATCATAGGCTCCGACCAGGTCGCCTGTCTTCCGGACGGCACCTTGCTGAACAAACCCGGCACTCACCAACAGGCAGTGGAGCAATTGAGCCGGAGCAGCGGCCAGAGCGTCCTGTTCCTGACGGGCCTGGCTTTGCTCGACAGCCAATCCAACCGGCTTCAGATGCATTGCGAGCCCTTTGAGGTTCACTTCCGGGACCTCGACACCACTGAGATTGAAGCCTATCTGAACCGGGAACAGCCTTACGATTGTGCCGGCAGCTTTAAGATGGAGGGCCTCGGCATCACTCTTTTCCGATCACTGAATGGGCGGGACCCCAACAGCCTGATTGGCCTGCCGCTCATCGCCCTGATCGACATGCTCAGACAATGGGGCCGCAACCCGCTGCTGGAGCCGACAACAAACTAACGCTATCGAAGCTCCAACCGGGACTGGATCATCTGGGCGGCAAAACCCTCACCAAACGCAACGCCCAGCTGGTCAACCAGATTTTGCAGCGGGGACTTGCGACGGCTGTAGTCCACCAGCTCTTCCTCACCCACCAACTGACGAGCCACCCAGGACGTGCTGCCGAGACCATCCACCAGCCCCAACTCGACCGCCTGCTCACCACTCCACACCAGACCGCTGAACAGCCGCTCGTCCTCTGCCAGACGCTCGCCCCGGCCCGACTTCACCGCTTCAATAAATTGCTGATGGGTGTTTTCAAGCACATTCTCCCAGAAAGACACCTCCTCCTGACGCTCGGGAGAGAATGGGTCAAGGAACGCTTTGTTTTCACCGGCCGTGTACAAGCGACGCTCCACCCCGATCTTATCCATCACCTCGGTGAAGCCAAAGCCACCGGCCACCACACCAATAGAACCGACAAGGCTGGCACGGTTGGCGTAGATCTCGTCAGCCGCAGAGGCGATGTAATAGGCACCGGATGCCCCGATATCGGAGATAACGGCATAGACTTTCTTATCCGGGTACTCGCCGCGCAGACGCCGGATCTCATCGTAGATATAGCCGGACTGAACCGGGCTGCCACCGGGACTGTTAATCCGCAGCACCACGGCCGCTGAATTCTCTGCCTCGAACGCCGAGCGCAGCGCTCCAACGACATTATCGGCACTGGCCAGCTCATCGGCAGCAATTGGCCCATCCACTGCCACGACCGCCGTGTGCTTACCCGTCACTCCCTCGATCGCGTCACCCACCGGCAACTTGAACATAAACAGCAGAGCGAACAGGTAAGCAAAGGTCAGGAACTTGAAAAAGATTCCCCAGCGCCGACTCTTGC
Source organism: Marinobacter suaedae (assembly GCF_030519635.1). Lineage (NCBI taxonomy): Bacteria > Pseudomonadati > Pseudomonadota > Gammaproteobacteria > Pseudomonadales > Marinobacteraceae > Marinobacter > Marinobacter suaedae. The sequence continues at coordinate 895,820 of NZ_JAUMIS010000002.1, forward strand.
GCTGCTCAGCCTGCAGGGACAACACCAGCTTTTCAATCAACTTCCAGTCACGCCCGGACTCAGGCGGAAGATTCATTCCACCTTTGGCCGACGACCGCTCGGAAGCGACCGGCTTATCGCCCCACTCCGGAGACTTTTCCGATTCCCAATCACTCATTAAGCTACTCCATCAACTGCAAAAACGAGTTTGCTCACAAACCCAGTACGGCCCGCAAATCACTGACGGTATCCACGACGGCGTGAGGCTCATAATCACCCAGAACATCCCGTTTGTGCACACCCCACTCAACACCAATCGACGGCATTCCGATGCGCTGCGCCATTTCAAGGTCGTAACGGGTATCGCCAATCATCACAGCATTCTTCGGCTCAAACCCATAAAAATCCAGTATTTCTTCCAGCATTTTTGGGTCTGGCTTCGAGCGCGTTTCATCCGCACACCGGGTGATATCAAAATGCACCCCAAGACCACTGGAGGTGAGCGCCTGCTCCAGCCCTCGACGACTTTTACCTGTCGCCACGGAGCAACCCAAGCCCGAACGACGAATATCGGCAACAACCTCCGCCATACCATCGAACACATTCTGGGGCGTCGTCACCTTGCTGAAGAAATACGTGGCGTAACGCTCCCGGATGGCCAACATCTCTTCGTGCTCGATGCCCGGATACAGACGCCCCAGCGCCTCCACCATGCCCAGCCCGATGATATCCCGGTAGGCCTCCCACTCCAGAGCCGGATACCCGAGCTCTGTCGCCGCCTGATGCAAGCTATCCGCAATATGATCCACGGAATCCACCAGGGTACCGTCCCAATCAAAAATAACCGCTTTAATTTCCATTCAAGACTTCCTGTTTCGCGCTTCCAGCAACCGCAACGTCTGCTCGAACGCCTCATCGTAAGGCGCCTCCAACCGGACCTTTTCACCGGAATCCGGCAGCCTGAACTCCAATGCACGGGCATGGAGCATCAATCTCTGACCACCGGCGGCGCGGAACGCTTTGAGGCTGACATCATCCATATACTTGTCATCGCCCGCGATCGGATGACCCTCGAAGGCGCAGTGCACCCGAATCTGGTGAGTCCGACCGGTAACAGGGCTGGCCTCGACCAGACTGTAACCGGCAAATCGCTTCAGGCACCGGAAGGTCGTCAATGATCCCTTACCCTCGTCATCCACCTTCACACGCCGCTCACCATTCGGCATTTCATATCGAAGCAAAGGCGCATCCACCCTACTGACGGACGACGACCAGTCACCTGCGACAAGCGCGTGATAGAACTTCTGCACCCGCTTCTGGCGCAAATCATCTTGCAAGAATCTGAGAGCAGACCGCTTTTTCGCAATCATCACCAGGCCCGACGTGTCGCGATCCAGCCGATGCACCAGCTCCAGGAATCGCGCTTCCGGCCTGGCGGAACGCAGCACTTCAATCAGCCCAAAACTCAGGCCACTACCCCCATGAACCGCTATACCAGAAGGCTTGTTGACCACCAGCATATGCTCATTCTCAAATATGACGGCCTGCTCAATCACGCCCTGCACCCGACTTCCCGGCGCAACCTGCGGAGGCTTTTCTTTTCGGGTAATAGGCGGAATTCTCACTTCATCACCGGCCTTTAGGCGAGTATCCGGTTTCACTCGGCCCTTGTTCACCCTTACCTCACCCTTACGGACAATACGGTAAACAATGCTCTTGGGAACCCCACGGAGCTGCGCCAGCAGAAAGTTATCGACCCGCTGACCGGCCCCATCCTCATCCACCGTTACCCACTGCACCTCCGGACGGCTCTCCCCATGCTGTTCCGGGTGCTTTTCAGGGCCAGCAGTTCGTCGCCGTTCGTTCGGGCGAGACCGGACAGCCTGCTGCGGAGGTTTTCGGTCGGGCTTTTTGGGCCGGGGATGGCGAGCCATGAAATTCCTTAGTTGACAGATGAATGCAGGATTGATCGGCACCTTGAATACTGTTATATTCCGGCGTGCTCTGCCGTATGTCTACGGTCTGGACAACACACCAGGAACCGCAGCGGCAGAAGTATACAGAGACTACTCGAGAGTTTGAACGCCGCGCCCCATTCGCTATCGGGGCCCGGCTTAGGAATTACCCCCGGAAACTCAGGGCGGACCAGTAAAGGCCGTTCCCCTGCCCCGGGAGTAGAGAAACCGTGCGGAAAACCGACGGGCAACATAGCGAAGAATCATTGTCACCCAGGGCCGGGCCGTCCAGAGAAGAAACACGACGTGAGACCCAGGCACCTGAGTGAACCTGAAAACGGATAACATGCGTCAACAGACAAAAAACTCAATCGACCTCTCACTGCGTAACCGCAGTCGAACTGTCGGCGGTGGTTTAAAACCAGGTGGTTTAAAACCAATAGAATCAAGGGCCCAGGAGGCCTGATTCGTCTGGCCGCCGACCCGCGCCTACCCTGCGCGATCGTCCGCGGCACGCACATCCCGCTTCGCTGATGCGAGCTCCTCCGGTTTTCTGTCAACACTAATCGACAGGAATCCTTTCTCTCCATGAAAAGAATGCTCATAAATGCAACTCACCCTGAAGAGTTGCGCGTCGCGCTGGTGGACGGCCAGCGCCTGTTTGATCTCGATATCGAATCCAGCTCCCGCGAGCAGAAAAAGGCCAACATTTACAAGGGCCGAATCACCCGAGTTGAGCCCAGCCTCGAAGCCGCTTTTGTGGATTTCGGTGCCGATCGACACGGCTTTCTGCCCCTGAAAGAAATTTCCAAGGAGTATTTCAAGAAATCTCCGGGGCAAATCGAAGGCAAGATCAATATCAAGGATGCCGTTTCCGAAGGCCAGGAAGTCATTGTCCAGGTGGACAAAGAAGAACGTGGCAACAAAGGCGCCGCACTGACCACCTTCATCTCCCTTGCCGGCCGCTACCTTGTCCTGATGCCCAACAACCCACGGGCCGGTGGCATCTCCCGCCGGATCGAAGGCGAAGAGCGCGCTCAGCTGAAAGAAGCCATGAACGACGTGCAAGTCCCGAAATCCATGGGCATCATCGTTCGCACTGCCGGCATTGGCCGCACCACCGAAGAACTCCAGTGGGACCTCGACTACCTTGTCCAGTTCTGGGAAGCCATCACCCAGGCGGCCAGCGAGCGCAAAGCGCCTTTCCTGATTCACCAGGAAAGCAACGTCATTATCCGCGCCGTTCGCGACTACCTCCGCCAGGACATTGGCGAGGTCCTGATTGATGCCGAGAGCGTGCACGAGGACGTACTGAGCTTCGTCCGCGCAGTGATGCCCACCTTCGAAAACAAGATCAAGCTGTACAAGGACGAAATTCCCCTGTTCAGCCGCTATCAGATCGAAGGCCAGATCGAAACAGCCTTCCAGCGTGAGGTAAAACTGCCCTCCGGTGGCTCGATCGTGATCGACCCGACGGAAGCACTGGTCTCCATCGACATCAACTCGTCCCGCGCCACCAAGGGGCAGGACATCGAAGAAACCGCGCTGCAGACCAACTTGGAAGCAGCCGAGGAAATCGCGCGCCAGCTTCGGCTGCGGGATATGGGCGGACTGATCGTGATCGATTTCATCGACATGACCCCAGCCAAACACCAGCGCGAAGTGGAACAGAAGATCCGCGAAGCCCTGGAACTGGACCGCGCTCGCGTGCAGGTTGGCAAGATTTCCCGCTTTGGCCTGCTGGAAATGTCACGACAGCGCCTGCGCCCATCCCTGGGCGAAACCCGCAGCGAGGTGTGCCCCCGCTGTGAAGGACAGGGCACGATCCGCGGCATCGAATCCCTTGCCTTGAGCATCATGCGCCTGATCTATGAGGAGTCCTCCAAAGACAAAACCGGCGAAGTCCGGGCGGTCGTTCCCGTATCCGTGGCAACCTTCCTGCTGAATGAGAAACGCAAGCAGCTGGCCGACATCGAAAGCGGACAGAAAGTCAGCGTGGTGGTTGTACCGGTCCCGCACATGGAGACGCCTCATTTCGAAGTGCTTCGACTGCGGGAAGACGAAACAACGCCAGAGCATGTCTCCAGCCACCAGGTAGCCGAGCAGTACAACGAGCGCGAGGAGGAAACCTTCGAGACCTCCGCGCCGGAGCGCCCGGCCCGCGAACAGGCTGCCGTCAAGGCAATCCGACCCAACGCACCGGCACCGGCACCCGCCCCCGCCGCTGCCCCGGCGCAAAACGACGAACAGCAAGAAACCGGACTGTTCCGTCGTCTTGGCCGCAAGATTGCCAATTTCTTTGGTGCCGAAGCGGAAGAGACCGACGAAGCCCGCAAGCAAAGCCGCAGCAACCGTGAGGATCGTCGCAACCAGAGTCGCCAGGATCGTCGCAAAACCCGCGTAGCGCGGGATGACCAGAGTACGGGCGGAAAGCGCAGTGGTAACGAACGTCGTCAGGGTGGCCAGCAAAGCCGCAGCGACGACAATCGCGGTCGCAAACCGAATCGCAACGACGATCAGGCCCGCAAGAACCAGAACCGCCAGACGTCGGATAAAGGCCCCGAATCCAAGAGCTCGGAAGGACGTCGTGACGGTCAGGGTCAAGGTCGCGGACGTGGCCGGAACAAGCCACAACGGGACCAGAAAGACACTCGCGACCAGAAGGCCCAACAGGAAACGGCGAAGAAAACTTCGGGCAGCGACAAGCCCGGAGCCGAAGACAAGCGTCGCAAACCCCGCCGCCAGCGGGGCCGGGACGGTACGCCAAGCGAAACGCCGACCACAACTCCGGCCGAGCGCAAAACCACCCGCAGCGAAAGGCACCAGCGCGACACCCAACCCGAGAAACCTGTTGGCGCTGAAGAGGCAGTAGACACCAAGGTAAACGAAACCATCGAGGCCAAGCAGGCAACTGCCCCGCAGGAAAAGCCCGCATCCAAGGAACTCGCGAAAATCGAGCCTGCAGCGAAGACGGAGCAGCCGGCCGACGAGAAACCAGCGGAGAAGGCGCCGGAATCCAAGCCAGCGGCGACTGCGGACAGTAACGACCAGAAGTCCGCGAAAACGGAAGAAGCACCGAAGGCAAAAGAAAGGACCGGCAAGCCGCGCCCTCAGCGCAAGCCCAAGTCCGATGCGGCGGCGAAGAAAGTCAGCAAGCCGGAAGCAAACGGTGACACCAAGCCTGAGCCGGGCGCTGACACAACCAGGAAGAGCGAAGAGGTAGGAGCTAAAGCACCCGCCGAGAAAGCGGAACCCGCTACCAAGCCAGAGCCAACCCCCCAGTCGCCTTCGGGGGAAAAGGCAAACTCTGCTGCTGCGGAGCCAAAGAAGGAGCTGACACCAGAGCCAAAACAAGCGGCAAACTCTGACCAGAAGAAGGCTCCGGCAAAGGAAAAGGCTCCCGAGAGCAAGCCACAGCAAGCGCCCGCTCCTACACAGGAGACAGCCAAACCAGAGGCGCCGGCCGAGACCGCGCCAAAGGCAGACAAGGCAGAGCCTTCAGAATCCGCACCGAAACCCGATGCGGACAAGGTGTCAGGCGAAAAGGCGAAGGAAGCACCCAGCAAAGCTGCACCTGAGCCAAAACCTGAACCACAGAAGAAGCCCGAGCAGCAGGCAGCAAAGGCCGCCGATGAGACGCCTGCAACGCCCAAGCCCACGGAACCCGAGGTACCGGTGACCCCGGGACGGGCCTACAATGACCCGCGGGAAGTTCGCAAGCGCCAGCGTGCAGCCGAAGCGGCGAAAAAGGCGGAGAGCAATTGAGCATGGTAACCAATTCCGACATCGAAGCGCTGGAAGACATTCTGTTTGCTGAGCCCTGGGGGGACGAGGCCCTAGACTTCTTTGGCCTGCACGGAGTGGTTTGCGCCAGCGTTGTCGGGCCGGTCGAGCTCTCGGTAGAAGATATCTTCCGACTCGCGACGGGCACGGACAACGTGCCCGACAAAGGCGTCCCAGACATCTTCAAGCTCTGCACAGACAAGCTCGCGCAGGGCATGGCCCACGCGCTGGACATGGGTCAGTCCCTGGAACTTCCAGAACCGGAAGACGGCGATCCGATGAACGCGCTGGAGAACTGGTGTGCCGGTTTCGTCGACACCTTCCTGGAGCACGAGGAGGAGTGGCTGGAAGTTGCTTCCGAAGAGGAAATCGCCGACCTGTTGGTTCCCATGCTGACGCTATCGGGACTGTTCGAGGACGAAGACTTCGAGAAAGCCCGAAAGAGCGAGAAGCTAGCCCAGCAAATGGCGGACGCCATCCCTGACGCCCTGACTGATCTTTACCTGCAGTTTCACGCGCCGGACTAGGCCGGCGCCTGAACACCGACAGGTTCTCTGAAGTGATGCCAGACCGGCTCCAGCCCGTCTGGCATTTTCATTATTTTGCCCAGCTCACACCACGGAGCGCCGGGAAAGTGGAAATCACTGCCCTGAGACGCCAGCATGCCGTCCCTCCGACACAGCTCCGCCAGAAAGCCGAGATCACCACTCGATTGCCCGGATGTGGATACCTCCAGCGCGCGCCCGCCAGCCTTACGAAAATCCGAAACCAGCTCCCTCAATTTGGTCGCTGTCATCTGGTATTTGCGTGGATGTGCCAGCACCGCAATGCCTCCGGCCGCAACAATCCAGCCCACCACTTCGTCCAGCTCTGGCCAGTACGCCTTCACATCACCCGGCTTACCGGCTCCTAAATGGCGCTTGAACGTCTGCGCCACATTGCTGACCACGCCGGCCTCGACCAGAACCTTGGCAAAATGAGGACGGCCAGGCACCTCGCCCCCCGCATGCTCCGTTGCCCGGGCCAGCAAATCATCCACCCGAAGTTTGCTCAACCGTTCAGCTATCTGCCGGGCTCTGGCCCAGCGATTAGAGTTCTGGGTATCCATCGCGCTGAGAAATGCCTGATCGGTGGGATCAAAATCCAGTCCAACCACGTGAATCGTGCGACTTTTCCACAGACAGGAAAGCTCTACGCCGGGCACCAGTTCCACGTTGTGCAACAAAGCCGCTGACCGGGCCTCTGCAAGACCATCGACGGTGTCATGATCGGTGAGCGCCAGATGAGTGACCCCTCTCTCAGCCGCCCGCTCTACGAGCGCGGCTGGCGCCAGAGCTCCGTCAGAGGCAGTACTGTGGCAGTGCAGGTCAATGCACAACGCGGGGTCTTGGGGTATAGTCACAACAGATCCTGATTCAGGTAAAAAAGTGCTGAGCGCCCGTTGGCACCCGGTGGCAGAGAGTTCATCGTGCCGCGCCCGGGCACTCCCTGTAAAGCCCATTGATCAGCGCACGTCAAAAACGGAGACCTTCATGTACTACGCCATTATCAGCGAAGATGTCGAAAACAGCCTCCCGCTTCGACAGAAGGCACGGCCAGATCACCTGGCGCGACTAAACACCCTCAAAGACGAGGGTCGCCTGCTGGTAGCCGGCCCCCATCCAGCCATCGACACACCGGATCCAGGCGAAGCGGGATTCACTGGCAGCCTCGTGGTAGCCGAATTCGACTCACTGGAAGCCGCTCAGGCCTGGGCCGATGCAGACCCCTATATTGAAGCGGGAGTCTACGAAAAGGTCACGGTAAAGCCTTTCAAGGCTGTTCTGCCGTAGAGCAGCCCTAACTCCATGAGTTTATTGTAATGGCGGCTATATTGATCGCCCCGTTATCTGTGACAGAATTGCAGGCTGTCCATCTGTCATATTCACCGGTTCAGATTAGGGAAACGAAACAGTGATCATCTTCCGCGTCCTCTTCAGTGTGCTTCTTGTCCTCGCCTGTACCGCACACGCCCAGGCCAAAACGGCATGGGTTGACGACCAGATTTACCTGCCGGTCCGCGCTGGCGCGGGCACGCAGTTCCGCATCATCGAAAACGCTGTTCCAAGCGGCACCCCTCTTGAGGTGCTTGAAACCACCGACACCGGTTACACACGAGTCCGGACACCCAAGGGTACCGAAGGCTGGGTGTCCAGCCAGTACCTGAGCGATACACCCATTGCCGCAGACCTGCTTCGCCGGGCAAACCAGGAGCTGGAACAAGCTCGCAACGAACTGAATCAGGTCAAAGAGCAGCTTTCCACGACCACCAAAGAACGGAATCAACTGGAATCCTCCGAAGCTTCGCTGTCTGATCAATCCCAGGAGCTGAAAGAGGAGCTGCAGCGCATCAAGAGCATTGCCGCAGACTCCATCAATCTTGAGCGCCGCAATCGGGAACTGCTGGAAGAAAACCAGAAGATCAGGAACGACCTGGAAGTGCTGACAGCGGAAAATGAACGGCTGGAGGCCAGCAAGGAATCAGACTTCATGCTCCTTGGAGCCGGCCTCGTATTGGGCGGCGTTGTACTGGCGCTCCTCATCCCAATGCTTAAACCAACAAGAAAAACGGACAATTGGGCGTAACTTGATGAGGGAGCATTCAGAAAAACGCGATTTCGATCGAATGCAGGTGAATTCCGAGATCAAAATTTAAGACACAATGCACCAGAGTATGCCGATATCTGAGCACGGCAGGCATGCTGGTTCAGGCGGAGAGACAAGTGAGGTTCTTCGGTGTGAGAAAGACGGCGACGGCTATCTGCTGGAGCAGAGGATTCAGGAAGTAAGCTGATTCGAAATCAGCAACCCGAAGCGGTGGTCAGCCGCTTCGGGGTTTGTCTTACGGGTTATACCAAAGGCTTCTCGGACACGATAATACCGTTGTTATCCGCATAAACATACTGGCCTGGTTCGAAGGTGACGCCTCCGAACGTCAGGGTCACATTCAGGTCCCCCAAACCACGCTTTTCACTCTTTCTTGGCTGTGTGCCCAACGCCTGAACACCCAGATCGGTCTTGCCAATCTCGTCCACGTCGCGGATGCAGCCGTAGATGATGATGCCAGCCCAGCCATTGTTGGCGGCTTTCTCCGCCAGCATGTCCCCCAGCAGGGCGTGGCGCTTTGAGGCGCCACCGTCAACGACCATCACACGACCGTTTCCGGGCAGGCCCACCTGCTCCTTCACCACCGAGTTGTCTTCATAGCACTTGACGGTAACGATCTCGCCACCAAAGGCACGGCGACCGCCGTAATTAATGAAGCCCGGCTCTACGACCTTGACCTCGGGAAACTCATCACACAGGTCCGGGGTGATAATGTCTGCCACGTCTTGCTCTCCTTTTCTTGATCCAGACTCAGTCGATTTTCTCGTCCGCCAGGAAGAACCAGGTATCCAGTACCGAATCCGGATTCAGGGATACGGTATCAATACCCTGCTCCATCAGCCACTTGGCCAGATCCGGATGGTCGGACGGGCCCTGACCACAGATACCGATGTACTTACCGGCCTTCTTGCATGCCTGAATAGCGTTGGACAGCAACACCTTTACTGCGTCGTTACGCTCATCAAACAGGTGCGCAATGATGCCGGAATCCCGGTCCAGACCCAGGGTCAGCTGGGTCAAATCGTTGGAGCCAATGGAGAAGCCATCGAAGTGTTCCAGGAACTGACCCGCCAGCAGCGCGTTCGCCGGCAACTCACACATCATGATCACACGCAGGCCATTATCCCCACGCTTCAGGCCGTTTTCCGCGAGCAGGTTAACCACCTGCTCCGCTTCGCCGACGGTACGAACGAACGGCACCATCACCTCCACGTTGGTGAGGCCCATTTCGTCACGAACCTTCTTGAGCGCGCGACATTCCAGCTCGAAACAATCACGGAACGTGTCGGAGATGTAGCGAGAGGCACCACGGAAGCCCAGCATTGGATTTTCTTCATCTGGCTCGTACAGGGTGCCGCCGATCAGATTGGCGTATTCGTTGGATTTGAAGTCAGAGAGGCGCACGATGACCTTTTTGGGCGCAAAAGCTGCCGCAAGGGTAGAAATACCCTCCACCAGCTTGTCCACGTAAAAGTCGACCGGTGAGCTATATCCGGAAATACGCTTCTCAACCGTCTGCTTGATATCCCGTGGCAGGCCATCGAAGTTCAGCAGGGCTTTCGGATGCACGCCGATCATACGGTTGATAATGAACTCAAGCCGGGCTAGGCCCACGCCTTCGTTCGGGAGTGCCTGGAAGTCGAAGGCACGGTCCGGGTTACCGACGTTCATCATGATCTTGAAGGGAATGTTGGGCATGGAATCCACGGTGTTTTCCCGCAGTTCAAAGTCCAGGGCACCCTCGTAGATCATGCCGGTATCGCCCTCGGCGCAGGAAACGGTAACGTCCTGCCCGTCTTTCAGGATTTCCGTTGCGTCGCCACAACCTACAACCGCCGGAATACCGAGCTCCCGGGCAATGATCGCCGCGTGACAGGTGCGGCCGCCACGGTCCGTGACGATAGCGGACGCGCGCTTCATCACCGGCTCCCAGTCCGGATCGGTCATGTCGGTCACCAGGACATCGCCGGCCTGGACTCGATCCATTTCATTAATGCTGGTAATGATCTTGACCGGGCCGCTGCCGATCTTGTGGCCGATACTGCGGCCTTCCACCACCACCTTACCGGTCTCTTTCAGCAGGTAACGCTCCATCACGTTGGCTGAAGCGCGGCTCTTCACGGTTTCCGGACGTGCCTGAACGATGTAGATCTTGCCGTCGTCGCCGTCTTTTGCCCATTCAATGTCCATCGGGCGCTGATAGTGCTGCTCGATGATCATGGCCTGCTTGGCCAGCTCTTCAACTTCGGCGTCGGTGATACAGAAGCGGTTGCGGTCCTCCTGCTCAACTTTCACCGTTTCAACAAACTCATCGGCATCCGCATTGGTGTGATACACCATCTTGATGGCTTTGGTACCCAGGTTACGGCGCAGAACAGAGGGCCGACCAGCTTCCAGTGTGGGCTTGTGCACATAGAATTCATCCGGATTCACAGCACCCTGCACAACGGTTTCACCCAGGCCGTAGGACGCGGTAACAAACACCACATCCCGGAAACCGGATTCGGTATCGAGGGTAAACATCACGCCACTGGCCGCCGTTTCACTACGCACCATTTTCTGGATGCCTGCGGACAGGGCCACCAGCTTGTGATCGAAACCGTGGTGCACCCGGTAGGAAATCGCCCGGTCATTAAAGAGAGACGCAAACACTTCCTTAACGGAGGTGCGCACCTGCTGAAGGCCGACCACGTTCAGGAAGGTTTCCTGCTGGCCAGCAAAAGAGGCATCCGGCAGGTCTTCTGCCGTGGCAGAGGAACGAACGGCCACGGCCATACCGTCGTTACCAGCCTGAAGCTTGGCGTAAGCCTCTTCTAAAGCCTTTTCCAACGGCTCAGGGAAGTCGGTATCGATTACCCACTGACGAATCTGTGCACCGACCCGGGCCAGCTCGTTGACGTCGTCGACATCCAAGGCGTCCAGCGCGTTGTCGATCTTGTCTTTGAGTCCGTCGGTGGCCAGAAACTCGCGATAAGCATGAGCGGTGGTTGCAAACCCGCCAGGGACCGTCACACCTGCGTTGGCGAGATTACTGATCATTTCACCGAGAGAAGCATTCTTGCCACCCACCCGGTCCACATCGGACATTCCCAGGTGGTCAAACCAAATGATGTAATCTTCCAAAACGCGTCTCCCTTAAGTCTGTGAAGCGAAGATCTAAACCAGGCCAGCGGCATCAAGTAAAAAACGGGGAAAATCCGCTGCGGAGCCTCGAACTTGGCGTGTATGATACTGTAACCTGAGCCGATTACCTAGGGAACCGGCCAAATCGGGAAGTGGATCTTAGCCCATGAAACGTACCGCTTTTTTTATCTCTGACGGCACCGGCCTGACCGCCGAAGCACTTGGACACAGCCTGCTTGCACAATTTGAAAAGATCGAATTCGAGCGCGTCACCGTGCCCTACATCGACGATGAGGAAAAGGCACGGGACATGGTCACCCGGATCAACAAGGCGGCCGAAGTGGATGGTGCCCGGCCTCTGGTCTTTGACACCATTGTGAACAGTGACATCCGGGACATTATCTCGAACGCCGACGGATTTATGGTCGATATTTTCGGCACCTTCCTGAGCCCCATGGAGCAGGAGCTGCAATCGTCCTCCTCCTACACCGTGGGCAAGTCACACTCGATCAACCATTCAGGCAGTTACGAGCGCCGTATCGACGCCGTCAATTTCGCCCTCGATAACGACGATGGCGCACGCACGCGACAATACAATGAGGCAGACCTGATTCTCGTGGGCGCCTCCCGCAGCGGGAAGACCCCCACCTGCCTGTATCTGGCGCTGCAATACGGTATCAAAGCGGCCAATTACCCGATCACCGAAGAAGACCTTGACGACCAGAAGCTGCCCGCAGCTCTGAAGCCCCATAAGCAGAAAATCTTCGGGCTTACCATCGAGCCGGATCGGCTGGCCACGATTCGAAACGAGCGTCGCCCCAATTCCCGATACTCATCTATGAAACAGTGCATGCACGAGATCGAGGAAATAGAACTGATGTACCGTCGCGAGCGCATCCCGTTCCTCAACACCACGGCCTACTCGGTGGAGGAAATATCCACCCGCATCATGCTCGCCACCGGGCTGAAGCGGAATCGCTAGTCCCCGGATCAGCCTCAAAGAAAGGACCACTCCCTTTTTGAGGCTGAGCTATATCCAGATTTCCTGAAAGCCGCTCACTTCAGAAGACGACCTGCCGATTTGAGCAGTCTGACCCGGGACCATCCAGAAAACCCTAAATAAATTAAGGGTCCAGTACCGGATCAAGGGTGTTAATCACCAAAAACTATGATGTAGACTGAATATGTACATTGTGAATGCATAAGAATAATGCAATGTCCGACTCACGAAAGAAAAAGAACCGGAGAAGGGAATTATGATGAAGAAACTAACGGCGATCGCGCTTGCGTGCGCCACGCTCACTTCCATGAATGCGACCGCCGATCAGCTGGACGATGTGATCAAGCGAGGCACCCTGAATTGCGGTGTGGTTCTCGACTTTCCTCCCATGGGCTACCTTGACGAAAACAACGAACCTGCGGGTTTTGATGTTGATTACTGCAACGATCTGGGCGAGGCGCTGGGCGTCGACGTGAACGTTCTGAACCTGACCTGGGGTGATCGTATTCCTTCCCTGGTGTCTGGAAAAACCGACGTGGTTATCGGTTCCACCTCTGACACGCTGGAGCGCGCAAAGTCCGTAGGCTTCACCTACCCGTACTTCGTTTTCAAATTCCAGGTGATCGCCAACGAGGATAAGAACATTGAATCGTTTGATGACCTGAAAGACCTCAAGGTTGGTGCGGCACTCGGCACGACTTACGAGACTGAATACCTGGCCTACGCAGAAGAGAATGGCTGGGGCAAAGACAACTACACGTCTTTCAAGTCTGAAAACGATGCGTTCCTTGGCCTGTACCAGGGCAAGGTCGATGCGATCATCTCCACCAACACCAACATCGCGACCAAGCTGCAGAGCGAGGAATTCGCAGATTTCGAGGCGGGCCCCTACGTACCCAACTACGACGACGTGGTCGGCATCATTGCCAAGCGCAGCGAAGTGGCGTGGATCAACTACCTCAACCTGTTCCTGATTCGCCAGATCCGCGACGGCAACATGAACGAGGCGTACAACAAGTATTTCGGGTCTGATGCACCTGCCGATCTGATCAAGTCCCTGAGGGATAACAAGTAAGGCACACACCCTCTTGTGTGACTGCTTAAACCACTGGCCAGCAGCCTGAACAGGTTGCTGGCCAGCCCTCTCAAATCACTCGAAGTGGCCAAGGTATGGAATACGAATTTCACTGGAACATTGTGTTCCAGAAGATGCCTGAGTTACTGAACGGCGCTTTCGTCACCCTGCACGTCTCCGTGCTCGCCATGCTACTGGGTATTGTGATCGCCATTTTACTTGCGATCGCCAAAATGAATAACAGCAAGCCCTTTTGCTATGTGGCGACCGTTTGGGTCGAGATCGCACGGAACACTCCGGCACTGTTTCAAATTTACATGGCGTATTTCGGACTGGGAGCTTTCGGCATTCACCTGAGCCCCTACGTTGCCGTTCTGAGCGCCCTGGTCTTTATCAATGCGGGCTACCTGACAGAGACCTTCCGGGGAGGTTTTCAGTCCATTCCCAGCACCCAGTACAGTGCCTCCAAGTCTCTGGGCATGACCAGTATTCAAACCTATCGATACATCATCCTCCCGCAGATGCTCAGACGCATCTATCATCCGATGACGAACCAGTTTGTGTGGTCCATCCTGATGAGTTCGCTGGGGATTCTGGTGGGGATGAGCGAGCTATCCGGTACGACCCAGCGGCTTCAGTCCCTGTCGTTCCGAACACTTGAATTCTTTATTGTGGCAGCCGTGATGTACTTCATCATCACCAAACTGGTGTTGTTCGGTGCATCGCTTCTCTCCCGCAGACTGTTCAAGGGGGAAATCTGATGAACTCCCTGTTTACACCCCTGTCCTGGGACGATACCGGTTATATCCTGACCGGCGTCTGGAACACGATAACGATTTCTGTGGTTGCTATCGTAGCCGGCACCCTGTTGGGCATGATCGTCGGCTTCGCGCGGGCGGAAAGCAACAAGACGGTCAACTTCCTGTTTGGCAGCGTGCTGGACATCCTCAGAAGCGTGCCCCTGATCATCCAGCTGATTCTGTTCTCTACGTTTGTCGGTGCCATCGGACACCCCATGAATCCGTTTGTCGCGGGTTCCATCGTGCTTTCGCTGTATACCATGGCGTTCATGAGTGAAGTGTTCCGCGGCGGCTTCGAAAGCGTCAGTAAATCCATGCAAACCGCCGCCCGCTCGCTGGGCATGACCTATTGGCAAACCATCTACCACATCCGGTTTCCCATCGGCCTGCGCGCGGTACTGCCGTCCTGGATGGGCGTGGCGCTCAGCGTGATCAAGGACTCAGCCCTGGTCTCAGTGATCGGCTACATGGAATTGCTGCGAACGTCGGAACAGCTGATTTCTCGGACCCAGCAACCGCTCGAGATCCTGATTGGCGTCGGTCTCTTCTACTTCATAATTTCATACCCGCTCTCGCATTACGGGCGGTATCTCGAAAGGAAAATGGCAATATGATTAGCGTCCAGAATGTCCATAAATCCTTTGGTGACCTTGAGGTACTGAAAGGCGTCAGTCTGGATGTGCCCAACGGCGAGGTCCTCAGTGTGATCGGTGGGTCGGGCAGCGGCAAGTCGACCCTGCTCTACTGCATCAACGCGATCGAGACGATCAACTCGGGCAAGATCCTGGTGGATGATGTCGATGTTCACAGCAAAGACACCAACAAAGACAAACTCCGCCAGAAGCTGGGCATGGTCTTTCAGCAATTCAACGCCTTCCCGCACATGACGGTACTGGAAAACGCCGCCCTTGCCCCCAGGATTGTCAAGAAAATGAGCAAGGAAGAGGCGATTGAAATCGCCAAGAAAGAGCTCGAGCATGTTGGCCTGGGTGACAAGTTCGATGTCTACCCGACCCGGATGTCTGGTGGCCAGCAGCAGCGCCTGGCCATTGCTCGCGCTCTGGCCATGAAGCCCGACTTTATGCTCCTCGACGAAGTGACGTCCGCCCTGGACCCGGAGTTGGTGGGCGAAGTTCTGGATACCCTGCGTCTGTTGGCAGACGAAGGCATGACCATGATCTGCGTAACCCATGAAATGGGCTTTGCGCGGGATGTCTCAGATCGCGTGGCTTACTTCCACCAGGGGGTAATCGCGGAGATTGGCGAGGCCAAACAGGTCATTACGGAACCGCAAAATCCGCTGACGCAAAAGTTCCTTTCAAAGGTGCGCTGACTGGGAAAGCAATGGAGACGATGGTTACCCGGGGCAAAGACACCCGAACACCATCACCATCAAGACAAGGGGCGCATTAGCGCCCCTTTTCATTAGCTCCAGGCGTTACATTTCCTCAATGGCAAGACCAAGCTCTTCGACAACCTTGCGGTTATCCGGACTGGTCACCACGGCGATGCTGGCCTTCTCTGGCACCAGCCAGGTGCTGGCCACGCGCTTGAGGTCATCCAGGGTGGTCGCCAATACCCGTTCGCGGAACCGGGCACGCTGTTCGGGGCTGCGCCCAAACAACTTGTTGTGGAAGGCATGGCGCGCGGCACCAGCCGGTGACCGAGGCTTGTCCAGCTGACCGATCACACCAAGGATGGACTCCTCCAGCTCCTGATGACCATGCTCTTCGGTTTGCAGCCACTCCAGCGCCTTGTCAAAGTCATCCAGCGTTTCCGCCAGACGAGGATCCCGATAGGAGAAGAACCGGAACGAGCCGTTCACGCTGTCCTGCCCGGCACCACCGCCGTAGGCACCGCCTTTTTCTCGGATGACACGATGCAGGTAACCATTACGCAGGAAGCCACCCAGAACGGTCAGGGCGGCCGCATCCGGGTGATCAACCGGCACGGTTTTGTAGGCTTTGGCGCAGAAGTTCACCTGGGTTGAGGTGAGCCAGGCTTCGCGAGCTTTGTAGTCCACAGGCGCCATTGTCCAGTTGGAAGAAGCACCACTCTCCGCATCCTTCCAGCAGGACTTAAGGTCGTCCACCATGGCCGGGAGCTGCTCGTCTTCGCCGATCACCAGGAACTGACGCTCCTGTGCACGAATCTTTCCGTGCAAGCCTGCGAGTTTCTCACACAGGGCTGTCAGCGCTTCAGGGTCCTTCAGAGAACTGTCCAGCTCCTTGGTACCGCGAATACCGGCCAGCCCGCCCAGACGGAACGACAGCCATCCACCCACGCTCATCCCCTGGGAAGCCGCCCCCATAGCCAGTGCGTGGCCACTGCCAGTAACAGCTTGCTCGCGGCGTGCGCGAATCTGGGCAATGATTTCCCGGATTCGTTCCTGCTCGTCAAAGCGGGCACCGTTAAACACATCACTCAACAAACGCGTCAGTGCGCTGCGGTTACGGGCCAGAGCCTTACCGTTAAAGACGATGTAACCGGACACATCCTGCACATCGTCAATGCGCCCCTTGACGCTGAACGAGGCACCAATGCCGCCAGACTCCGCTGAAATTCGATCCTGCATCTGCAGGTAATCCAGGTCACCACAACCGACTTCGGAAATAAGCGTGGTGTAGTAAGGCAACAGCAGCAATTCTTCTTCGGTCAGCTCTGGCACCGGTACTACGATTTGTTCGTAGATCAGGCCGTTCGTGCCACGGGCATAAATCGAGGCGGAGAGATCTCCATCGAACCGGCATTCCGGCTCGGGCATCTGCAGGGGAACATCAGATAGGTCCACTTTGGGCAGGATGGAATCGTCATCCTTGCGCATCTGACGCTCTTCCAGTGCCGCAGCCCGTTCAACGATGTGCTGAACTTCCTCGTCGGTGAGACTGGCTTTCTGTTTCGCCAGGGCCTCACGAATGGCTTCCTGCCGACGGGTTTCCAGATGCTCATCCGGACGCAGGGTCAGGGTCACCCGGTGGGGGTTATCCAGCAGGTTGCGGCGAATCAGGTCGGGCACAAAATTGGGATCACGAATCTTTTCCCGCAGCGTGGCCAGCACCGGTTCCAGATCCAGCAGTTCCACCGGGTCGCCACCGTGCACCATGGGTGAAATTGCACTCATAATCAGCTGAAGCCCATACGGGAAGTGGTCCCCCGCAATTTCACGCTGATGCAGCTCCAGCTGATGGAGAATCGCCTCCAGACGCTCCTCGCTGACGCCCTCTTCGGCCACTTTCCTGAGCGTGGTTTCAATCAGGGCTTCCAGCTCCCGCTGCTTTTCCGGTTCACTGCCTTCGATACCGCACACGAAGGTCATTTCCCGATTGGAATCTTCCAGGCCACACATGGGCGACGGCGCGTGCCCCAAATCGGTGGTTTCCAGCGCGTGCATCAGGGGTGAGGCGCTGTTCTCCAGCAGAATGGCAGATAGCAACTGAGCTTCCAGATTTTCCTGAAGATCAAAGCTGTGACCCAGCAACCAGCCCATCACAATGTGAGTTTTGCGTTCGGAACCTTCACCCTCGTTAACGGCGTAGGCTTCTTCCACGCGTACTGGTGAGAAGATGCGTTTCTCATCGTGTACCGGCAGGTCGATATCCAGGTGATCAAAACGCTTCAGGGCCAGTTCTTCGAAGCGCTCATGATGTTCGTGAGCCGGAATGTTGCCGTAGGTGGCAAAAATCGCGTTGCTGGGGTGGTAATGGCGGCGATAGAAGGCCATCAACTCGTCGTAGCTCAGATCAACGATGTGATCCGGCTCGCCACCACTGTTGTAGTGGTAGGTGGTGGTCTGGAACAGGTGGCTGCTCAAACGCTGCCATAGCTGTGATGTCGGCGAGCTCATGGCCCCCTTCATCTCGTTGTACACAACGCCCCGATAGACCAGATCCGACTCCGGCTTGTCCGGCGTTTCAAACTCCAGACGATGACCTTCCTGCGCGAAATCGAGCGGATCCAGCTTTGAGAAGAATACAGAATCCAGGTACACCGACAACAGATTGTCATAATCCTTCCGGTTCATGCTGGCGAACGGATAGGCGGTCCAGTCGCTGCTGGTGAACGCGTTCATAAACGTGTTAAGGGAACGACGGATCATCATGAAGAACGGATCGCGTACCGGAAAGCGTTCACTGCCGCACAGGGCCGTATGCTCCAGAATGTGGGCAACGCCGGTGGAGTCCATTGGGAAAGTGCGCAGCGCGACAAAAAAGACGTTTTCGTCATTGTCGGCCGCCAGGTGCAGGTGCCTCGCTCCCGTTTTCTTGTGTCGATACTCCTCAACGTCCAGATTGAGGGTGTCGATCCGGTGACTGCGAAGTTTTTCAAAGGCCGGATGGGTTGCGTTGTCGATCACTGCAGCCATTCACACTATCCTGTCGTTAACAAATGAGAATTGTAGGGTAAATAGGGTAACACGTAGTATCCAATATCGTGCATTGTCCAGAAGCCACAAGGTAGTGCTGTCGTCCATGAGCATATATACACCACCCGTAAAACAAGTAGACGCCCCGGAAGTCGCCGCCTATTGGGCCGAGCGCAGAAAATACCTGGAACGTATTCGCAAAGTGCCAGAGATCAGACAGCGCTTCTGGAAGGAAGTTGCCATCTACCTGTTCCGGCGCCTCCTGTGGTCATTCGGCTTCTTCCCGATTTTCATAGCCTTCTGGATTCCCCTGGTTCTGGCCAGTTTTAACCCGGTGGTGATGGCCTCTAACCTGATTCCCATGTTGCAGGACTTTGTGGACTCAAACCCGGAAGTCCAGGCCACTACCATGAGCACCCTGGCCATTGCGTGGGCATCCATTGGTTTTATTTTTCTGGTGTTCGATTTCGTCCTGACACCGTTCCGTTCGCCCTACGAATACGAGGCGGATGTCTACATGCGGTCATGGGAACAACTCAATCATGACCAACTTCCGGACAAAGTGTGAATCAACGAGCATTCTGATTAACTGCAGACACTTTCTGTTACAAACACCCCGACCCACTGGTTAATATGAGGAGCTAGACAGGAACCCAAGAACAAGGAAAAAGGGATTGAATCATGGTCGATGTTAGGCCACTTCTGTTCGCAAACGCTCTGGCTCTTATGCTACTGGTCACCGCGGGATTTGCCGCCGTGCGAGACGATGCCGAACAGACAGTCGCAGATCATACTCCCAGCGTTGACCAAACCATTGAGTCCGCCACCAAGGAACCAGCCTTCGCGCCGGGAGAGTCGCCCGTCTTTTCCGAAGCGCCGGCAATTTCCCAGCCAGCCCAGAATCAGGTTTCAGCGGCACCCCCAACATCACCCGAACCTGAAGCCCTCAGGGCCGCTGCGCCAGCTTCTGCCTCTTCCCAGGCGGAACCAGAATCCTTTGAGCTTGCCCCGATAGAGGAAGACCCCGTCTTGCTCGCCTACGCCGAACCGGCTGGAGTGGTGCAAACCAGAAACGATATCACCCCGGACCCCATCAAGAAGCAAGCGCCGAAGCCCGAACCGAAGCGACCAACCACAGGTACGCTCACCCTCCGATCCAACGTGGTTGGTGACGCTGTCACCATTAACGGCAAGCATTACGGCCAGACCCGCCTGGACCTGGAAATGAGTCCTGGACGGTATGACATAACGATCAGAAAACCCGGCTATCAGGACTGGAACCAGACCGTAAAACTGGAAGCCGGCAAGGAAATGACGCTGGTTGGCCGACTCAAGGCATTTACCAACGTCGACTACCGAAGCGGCACCTGGATTGGCGGTGTTAAAACCGGTGATGGCACCTATCAGGACAAAGACGGCCTGCGTTATGAAGGCCATTTCATCAACGGCAAGTTCCAGGGTGAAGGCACCGCCTGGTACCCCGATGGCACACGTTATGAAGGACAGTGGAACAACGGTCAGCGACATGGGGATGGTGTCTGGCGCAGTGCGGACGGCTCTGTCTACAGCGGCCAGTTCAGCGCAAACGAATTCAATGGCAACGGCACCCTGACCATGGCCAGCGGGGATATCCTGACCGGAATGTGGAAAGACGGCCGGCTAAATGGCCACGGCTCCCTGACAACCGCAGAGGGCATGCTCTATGTGGGCGGGTTCAGGGACGACGAGTTCCACGGACAAGGCGCGCTAACCTACCCTGATGGCCGCCATTATGAGGGCCAGTTCTCCAACGGCAGCTTCCACGGCACCGGCACGGAAGTGTTTTCCGATGGCAAGAAGTACGAAGGCCAGTACATCGAAGGAAAGTTCCACGGCAAAGGGTTACTGCTCAACCCGAACGGCAGCTCTATTGAAGCAACTTTCCGGCACGGCGAACCCTATGGACAGGTTCGCCTCACCACGGCGGCAGGCGAGATCTTTACTGCCCGCACGTCAGAACCCGGTGTCTGTTATCGGGACAAGAGCTATCGGGCAACACAGTGCCCGAAACTGGAAGGGTGGTAAAACCCAGGCGCCCGATAACACTTATGTTTGCAGTAAACAGTTGAGGTAGTGACATGGCGATTAAAAACGCTCTGCTGGTAGACGACTCCAAGGTGGCAAGGTTCGCCCTGAGCAAATTGCTCGAGAGTCGCGACATGGAAGTCAACATGGCGGGCTCGGCCGAAGAGGCGCTGGACTACCTGAGCAAATCCGACCGGCCAGATGTGATTTTTATGGATCACCTGATGCCCGGCATGAACGGCGTGGAAGCCACCAAGGCGATCAAGAGCAACCCGAATACCGCCGATATCCCGATCATCATGTGCACTTCGAAAAAGTCGACCAATTTTACTGAAGAGGCGCTGAACTTCGGTGTTTACAACATTCTTACCAAGCCCCCTCACAATGAGGGCTTGAATCAGGTTCTGGACAACCTGAGCCGGGACGTCACAGACGGCACCCTGCCCGAGCCGCCCGCGGTTGACCCGACCGAAGCCGCCAACCAGCCAGACGAAGAGCCCTTCAATATCCCGGTGAACACTTCGGTGGATATGGCTCCGAAGACGACCGGGAGTGAGACTCTCAACGGGCACCCCTCATCCTCAAACCTGGTGCCACTGACCAGCGACCTGATTGAGCAGATCTCCCGCTCGGCCGTCAAAACCCATATCAACAACCGCCTGCACGAACTGCTCAGTTCCCTGTTTGATGAGCAGTTCGACCACCTGAAACGCGTCCTGGATGAAACCCGAAACAGGCAGGAGTCGGCAATTGAAGAGCGAATGAACGCCATGTCGGCAATGCTGAAGGAGCGGACTCAGAACCTGCGCGATGACATTGCAGCCGAGGTTAACCTCAACGTCGGACTGGAACTCAAGGAACTGAAGAACGAACTGAAGAAAAACTCAGGTTTCACTGTCGAACACATGGCTGAATTAAAAGATCACATCACCAGCGTTCAGACCATCGACACGGAGTTCTGGCAGACCCTTCAGTCCGAAGCCATCCAACAGGCTCACGAAATCTCTCGCGAAACGGCGGAAGACATTGCCCAGCGGACCATCGATCTGTTCATTGCACAGCAGCGAGCGTCTTCGTCCCGCATCTACACGATCGGACTGGCTGTGAGCCTGGGCATCTTCAGTGTTGGCATTATCTGGCTGTCTGGGCTGTTCGGCTGAGCCTGAACCTGATCAACCGCCAGTCATCGACGGTGTCCACATCCTCGTGGACACCGGGCATTTCCACATTGGTTGCGCCAGCAGCCGCCAGCAACTGCCCTGCCCCCCGATCGCCCTCCAACGCCATGACATCCGGCCATAGCCATCTCGGCAAATACGCGGGTACCCCAGGACGACCGTCGTAATCCGCGGCTATGGGAACATCCGGTAAGGCGCGAGCAGCATGCCCCAGTGCTCCAAGCGCTGATTCATTCAGCAACGGCTGATCCGCCAGCAATACAAATACGCCTTTGGCCTGTGGGCCTACGCTTAGCAGCCCAGCCTGCAGGGAGGCCGCCAAACCGGCTTGCCAATGCGGAGACCTGACCCATCCCCCCGGCTGTTGGCGACATCGGAAACGCATCAACGGATAACCTGCCCCATGCACCACGCGCACATCCGAACTGAGTTGGCGGGCCAACTCGATCGCACGGTCAAGCAAGGTTCCTTGCCCATCAGGCATGGTAAGCAACATCTTGGATCGGCCGAAGCGACTGGATGCACCGGCGGCCAGGACAATAACGGGAATGGACGGTTTGATAGGTACTGAGCTCAAGCCAATGATAAACGCCCCCTTGG
This sequence comes from Marinobacter suaedae, assembly GCF_030519635.1. Taxonomy (NCBI): domain Bacteria; kingdom Pseudomonadati; phylum Pseudomonadota; class Gammaproteobacteria; order Pseudomonadales; family Marinobacteraceae; genus Marinobacter; species Marinobacter suaedae. The sequence goes on from NZ_JAUMIS010000002.1 coordinate 918,386, forward strand.
ATGGCTAAAAATGCGTCAGCCGGAATGCTGAACTGCCTATACCGGTGATTTTTGCTAGAATTCTGGCGTCAATCAACTTCACCCTCCCCGGATGCTCAATGAATCACCTTTTTGTCGATAACCTGACCGTCATCGATTTCGCTTACCTGGACCCCACCCGAGGCCTGGTGGGCGAGAGCTGGATCGCCGATATCATTCTTGGTGGCGAACTGGATGAGCAGGGCATGGTGTTTGATTTCAGCAACGTGAAGCGCACCATCAAGCAGGTAATCGACGAGCGAGTTGATCATCGACTGGTGATACCTCGCGGGTACGCAGGCCTCTCATGGGACGAGGACACCCCCGACATGTTCCGTTGGGCGCTAAAGGATGGCTCAGAGATTGTTCACCGCTCACCCGATGAAGCGATTGTCTGGCTTTCCGCCGAACGTGTTGTGCCGTCCGCGGTTGCAGCACTTCTGGAAACCGAACTCAAAGCCGTCTTGCCGGCCAATGTGATATCAGTGGAAATGAACCTCCGGGAAGAAGTCATCGAAGGGGCCTACTATCACTATGTCCACGGCTTGAAAAAGCATCTTGGCAATTGCCAGCGAATTGCCCACGGCCACCGGTCCCCGATTCGCATTGACCGTAATGGTTTGCGAGACGAGGCGCTGGAACAGCGCTGGGCCAAGCGCTGGGAGGACATTTACGTGGGGACCGAAGAAGATGTGGTTCGGCGCCATGTGGACGACCATGGCGTAGGCTATGTGACCTTTGAGTACGAAGCCAATCAGGGCGAGTTTGAGCTTACCCTGCCGGAAGCCCGCGTCTACATGCTGGAAACAGATACTACAGTTGAGCTCATCGCCGCCCATATAGCCGATGAGCTCAAGCGGGAGTTCCCAACCGATTCCATCCGTGTGAAGGCCTTCGAAGGCGTCGGCAAGGGCGCGATTGCTGCCCGGTAAACAATGACCGGGCAAGGGGCAGCCCTTATCACATTTCTGCAGACACAAAAAAACCGCCCGAAGGCGGTTTTTTTGATGGCTTTCCGGTGGACTAAACCGTCAAGCCGTATTGGCGTCCCCTAGGGGGTTCGAACCCCTGTTGCCGCCGTGAAAGGGCGGAGTCCTAGGCCACTAGACGAAGGGGACTAAAACTTGGTGGAGCCAGGCGGGATCGAACCGCCGACCTCAACACTGCCAGTGTTGCGCTCTCCCAGCTGAGCTATGGCCCCTCAACGGCTGCGTATATTAAGGATCCGCCCTATGGCCGTCAACCACTAAAATGCACTTTTTTTCAGTTTTCTGAACATCCCTGTTCCACCTGCTCACTCCTTGATCAAACCGGTCATTCCGCGTTCAATTGCGCGTACTCTTTTTCCAGTCGTTTGGTCTCTTTCTTGGAAACACCGCCCAGAACTTCCAGCGCATGACGCAACCGGGATCTCGTCATGTCTGGGCCCAACAGTGCCATGGAATCCATCACCGACCAGGAATTCGGTGTGCCGGCAACCGCCACAAAGATCGAGAACATAAAGTCCCCCATCTTCAGGCCCATTGCCTTCGCCAGGAACTTGATGTCCGCGAAGATATTATCCTTACTCCAGTGTCGCTGCGCTTCCAGCTTCCAGAGTGCGAACTGAAGCACCTTTTTAATTTGCGCCTGATCCAGCTTGTTATGCTCAAAGTCATCTGCAGTCAGGTCCAGCATGCCTGAGAACATGAACTTCGCCATCGATGCCACATCGGAGAATACATCAGCCCGCCCCTTTATGTGGGGAATCAGTGCCTGCAAGGCATCCTGATTGAACCACCAGCGCCCCATGCGCTCCATGAACTGCTCATCGCTGAGTTCTTCACGGAGCCACTGACCGTTCAGCCAGCGCAGCTTTTCCACATCGAATACCGGGCCACCCAGAGACACACGCTGGATGTCGAAATTTTCAATCATCTCATCAAGTGAGAACTTCTCCCGCTCATCCGGCATCGACCAACCCATGCGGCCGAGATAGTTGGTTACTGCCTCTGGCAGGAAGCCCATCCGCTCGTAGAAATTAATGCTGGTCGGATTCTTGCGCTTGGACAGTTTGCTCTTGTCCGGGTTACGCAGCAGCGGCAGATGACACAGCTCCGGCATGTCCCAGCCGAAGTACTGGTAGAGCAATTTGTGCTTGGGTGCGGAGTTGATCCACTCTTCACCCCGGAGCACATGGGTAATGCCCATCAGGTGATCATCCACCACGTTAGCCAGGTGATAGGTGGGCATACCGTCGGATTTCAGCAGAATCTGGCAATCCACTTGTGCCCAATCGATCTCGATCGTGCCGCGAAGCATGTCCTGTATCTCGCAGACGCCCTCGTCCGGCACTTTCATGCGGATAACGTAGGCTTCCCCGGCATCCAGGCGGCGCTTGACTTCATCTTCCGGCAACTCCAGGTTGCCCTTGATGCCCGGATTGAGTCCCTGCGCCTTCCGCTCCTCTCGAATGGCGTCCAGCTCCTCTGGCGTCCGGAAGCAATAAAAGGCATGACCGGCTGTGACCAGATCTTCCGCGTACTGGCGGTACATATCCTTGCGCTCCGACTGCCGGTAAGGCCCGTGGGGCCCGCCGACATCCGGACCCTCATCCCAGTTCAGGCCAAGCCAACGCAGAGCCGTCAGAATATCCTGCTCGGACTCGGCCGTGCTGCGTACCTGATCGGTATCTTCAATACGAAGGATAAACTGCCCACCGTGCTGGCGCGCAAAACAAAGATTGAACAGGGCCACGTAGGCGGTACCAACGTGAGGATCACCGGTGGGTGATGGGGCAATTCGGGTACGTACTGTCATGAAACCTTCCTGAAAAATCGGTGGCCTTAGAATAAAGGCGGCATTATAGCGGCCCGTTCGCAATTTCGCATGAATGGGCGGGTTGAGCCTGCGTCCGTTAAAACCACAACAGGGGAAGCCTTTCTCCGTATTGCAAAAACGTTATATTATAACGTTTCGATTAATCTTCCCCGGACGAATCCGCCATGCCGAAATTACGACCCGCCGCCCTGCTGGGGCTTACCTTGCTCGCCCCCGCCTCACAAAGCTGGGGTGCAGAAGTTGTCACATCCATCAAGCCCCTGGAATTACTGGTTCGCGCCGTCGCCGGCAACAGCGTCGAAATCACCTCATTGGTACCCTCCGGCGCCAGTCCGCACACCTATAACATGCGCCCATCGCAACGCCGGGCACTGGAGAACGCCGACGCCATCTTCTGGGTAGGCCCCGAAATGGAAAGCTTTCTGACGCGCATACTGGCGGGCGATGATTTCAAATCTCGTGCCGTCGCCCTGACCCCGGGATCCGATGCCCCCGAGGAACACACTACGGGCCAGGACGAGCACGACCATTCACCTGAACCAGATCACCACGATCATCATGATGAGCATGACCACGGTGAAGGAGAAGATCCTCACACCTGGCTGGATCCCATGCTGGCACTTGAGATGGCGCACACCATCAGGAACACACTGGTCAGCATCGAGGGGATGGATGCAGAGATTCTGGATAACAATCTCGAACGGTTCGAAGCGTCTCTTGTTACCACAGACAAAGAGATTCAGGCCCAACTTGCCCCAGTAAGAGAGATTGGCCTGTTTTCCTACCACGATGCCTTTACCCGATTTGCCGAGCATTATGATCTGTCCCTGGAGGGAATTCTGACCCTGAACCCGGAGCTTTCACCCGGAGCACGCCACATTCAGGAGGTACAGGCGAAGCTGCAGGCTGCTCCAAATCCCTGTGTGCTGACCGAGCCCCAGTTTAATCGCCAGTGGTGGACCGGTATTACCGAGGGCATCAATATACGGTTTAGCACCTGGGATCCGCTGGCCAGTGATATCGAGTCCAACGCAGAGGGCTATCAGAATTTCCTGCTGAGCATTTCCAGTGCGGTCACTGCCTGCCTACCAGAGGATACCGAGCATTAAGGGAATGGAAGCCATGGCCAGCAACGTCTGGCCACTGATGATACCGGCCATTAATGGCGCATCGCCACCCAGCTGGCGGGCGAGGATATAAGCGGAAGTAGCTGTCGGCAGGCAGGCCAGCAATACCACCACCTGCACCAAGGTTCCCTCAAGCCCCAATGCCATCGCAAGCCCTGCGGCCATCACAGGGAACGCCAGCAGCTTCAGGACGGAAGCAACAAGAAACGGGGCCGTACCTCCTCGCAATGCCTTCAGCTGGAGGCCGGCCCCTACCGTCATCAGCCCCATGGGCAGGGCAAGGTTGCTGAGCGGCTCAAGGATTCCGGCCAGCAAGGGATGAAAACCGAACTCGAAGAAACTCCAGGCAACGCCCAGAACCGATCCGACAATCAGCGGATTGGTCACAATAGCCTTCAACACGGGGCCAATGCGCACGGCCCCTTCGGAAGCCACCAGCGAAAACATCAGAATGCACATCAGGTTCAGCAAAGGCACCATGATGGCAACGGCAATCGCTGTTAGAGACAGCCCCTCATCGCCCAGCAACATTCCACCAGCAGCCAGTCCCACATAGGAATTGAAGCGAATAGCCCCCTGGTATACCGAGGAAAAAACTGGCCCACTCCAGCGCCAGAACCATTGGGCAATCACCAGAGCCAGCGTCATGGAGAGCAGCATTGCGACGATAATCATCGCGATGTCAGCATAGGCAGACACCGGTAACCGGGCCTGCCCCAACTTGAACACCAGCATGGCGGGAAACAGCACATAGTAGGTAAACCGTTCCGCCTGGGGCCAGAAATCCACGCTCGGAAATTCAAGGCGGCGAAAAAGGTGGCCCAACATGATCAACACAAAGACAGGCACCAGCGCCTGAACCATGACCGGCATTCAAAACTCCAGAAAGGATAATGATCTTCAGGAACGGGCAATCATCGTTGGCCGTGAGGCCAAGTTCAAGGGCACTTTGGTGTTAGGGGATTAAGCACAACCTCTCGATTACCGAGGCCCCGCCATCCACAGCAACAAAAAGGCAAGCGCTCCGATGAGCCCTCGCCCCTTTTGGCTGGTAAGAAAAGTAGTTAGAGAGAAAGGATGGCCGAACAACTGTTGAGGTAGATTACATCACTGTCGTTGACCAGTACTTCCATGCCAGTACCCCGACCAGAACTCATGCCGTAGCGCATCTCGATCTTGCCATCACTCTCCAGCACAAGATGCCCGTACCTGGGACATTCATCGCCATCTGCGAGAACCACCTTCCTGGGAGTTGTGAACGAAACCGAGCCACCGAGAACAGAGCTGATCAGATCCACATTCCAGCCAAAGCTGACCTCACCGGCCGTCTGAACATAATCAAACTCGGAATCCCGCATGGCGAAGTAATCATCCCCGACAAAAACCTCGAGTACCGGCCACTGAATGCTCACGTCAAAACCGACTAAGATATTCTCTCTCGGTTCATTTGGAGTTGATTCAGGATCGGGCTCCCAAAGCTCACGGATCTTGCTAATCAGACTGCCTTTGACTCTGATATCACGGCTTTGGCCCTCGGCACCTAGTTGTGTACCGGTAATATCGTAGTTCTGAATGATGGAACTATCGGTCTTATCCTGAGACTCGCTCCAATTGGCGAGATAGCTGCCATCCAGAATATAGGAACCGTGGCTAGCAGTATTCACCCTGCAGTTATCAAACAAAATCCGGTAACTGCCACCTGACTCAAGAGCGCTGGACTCAATGACGGCAGTGCCACCGGAGTTTGCGCAGGCAACAGTGCCTCCAGGAGGAATATCAGGAACTTCAACCAGAGAGCCATCGGGCTCTCCCGACACCCCTTGCAGTGACTCTTCAATGTCACCAAACAAAAAAAGGATACCGCTTACAGCCCAATAGGACTCCATTGCCGCATCGAAGTCGCCCTGTTCTCGAAGTGCCACCTGCTTATCAGCCAGTCCGTCTGCATCGAGCGTAAGCGGTGTAGATTGAGCCCCACTTTCGTCCGGCCGGTTATCACCACCTCCACCGCAACCCACCACAAGAAGAGTCGCCAACATCACTGGGGGCAAGCCTATTTTTATCATATCCATATGCACTGCCTTTCTCCGGATACATCAACAACGCCGCAGGATTCCGGTTACTGTGACCGCACCATCCTGGGCAAATATTCCTTTTATCCACTTCTTATAGGAAAGAACCGGGACCGATACATAATTATCAAACAGAGGTGTATCGCTTTTTGCGTGACATGTCACACATCACACCTCTTTACGAGCAAATATTGACCTTTGAGGAAGACCCAGCACTCCAAATGTACTTGCACGAAAAATACCAGCCATTACCCTGAGCCTTTTCGTACTCGTAGGAAGACGCTGCTCCATGAAATACCGCATTATCCCCGTCACCCCGTTCCAGCAGAACTGCTCGCTGATCTGGTGCGAAGAAACCCGAAAAGCCGCTGTAGTCGATCCCGGGGGCGATCTGGAGAAGATTCGGGAAGCGATCAATGAAGAGAGTGTGGTTGTCGAAAAGATCCTGCTGACCCATGCCCACATTGATCACGCCGGAGGTACTGCCAAACTGGCGAAGGAGCTGAGCATTTCAATTGTCGGCCCTCATGAGGACGACAATTTCTGGATAGTCGGCCTACCGCAGCAGGCGCAAATGTTTGGATTCCCGGCACCGGAAACCTTCATACCAGACCAATGGCTGACCGATGGCGACCAGGTTTCCGTTGGCAACCAAACCCTGGCGGTTCTGCATTGCCCGGGCCACACACCAGGGCACGTTGTCTTTTTCCATGCCCCCAGCGGTCTTGCTCTGGTAGGAGACGTGTTGTTTCAGGGTTCCATTGGCCGCACGGACTTTCCAAAAGGCGACCACGCCACTCTGATCCGATCCATTCGCGAGAAACTTTTCCCGCTGGGTGACAAGGTGGAATTTGTTCCCGGTCACGGCCCCATGTCCACCTTTGGTCATGAGCGGAAAACCAATCCTTTCGTTTCTGACCACCGAGGATAACGACTGCCCCGAAAGATCTGGCCCGGAACCCGGCCAGATTGAATCGGTTAGTGCTCAACGCAGCTACGCATTCGGACTGAACGCGCCTGCCTGAGGCTAGCTCTCGAACGGCGAAGGATCGCCCTTACCCACGCGCGCGACCACCGGCGCATCCCCCGTGAAATCCACCACAGTCGTGGCTTCCATACCGCAGAACCCCCCGTCGATGATCAGATCCAGTTCGTGCTCCAGGGTCTCGCGAATGTCATAGGGATCGGTCATGGGTTCGGTCTCGCCCGGCAGAATCAGGGTGCTGCTCATAATCGGCTCGCCCAACTCCCCCAGCAACTCCTGCACAATAGCGTTATCCGGTACGCGAACACCAACCGTCCGACGCTTGGGATGCAGCAACCGGCGCGGTACCTCGCTGGTTGCATCGAGGATGAACGTGTAAGGACCTGGGGTGAAATTCTTCAACAAGCGATACTGGGTGTTATCGACCTTGGCGTAAACCCCGATATCGGAAAGGTCACGGCAGACAAGTGTGAAGTTGTGCTTGTCGTCCAGTTTCCGCATGCGTTTGATGCGATCCGCCGCCTGCTTGTCACCAAGGTGGCAGCCCACCGCATAGGCGGAATCCGTTGGGTAGACCACAAGGCCGCCACCACGCAGGATCTCCACCGCCTGATTAATCAATCGCTTCTGTGGCGTCTCCGGATGAATCTGAAAAAACTGGCTCATACGCCGTCCCCATCACTCGCGTTTGAAACCATCGCCGGATCTTTTTTTGAGCCGCCCATGCAGTTGGGAGAATCGGGCGCTGCTTCGCCCGCCGCCTGCCACTCGTCGGGCGAGTACAGGTGCAGGGCAAGCGCGTGGACACCACCGGCCAGCTCTTCGGCCAACACGTTGTAAATCGCCTGATGGCGCCTCACCTTCATCTGCCCATCAAAGTCCGGTGATACCAGCGTAACCTTGAAATGGGTTTCGGAGTTGGGAGGCACGCTGTGCTTATGACTTTCGTTCTCCACACGCAGAGCCTGAACACTGAACGCCTGATGCAGTTTCGTCTCGATGGAATTCTGGATCTTCATGGTTCGGGGGCTCTCCCACTGGTGTATTCTCCACACAGTCTACTACACAACCGGCGGGCTCCGGAGCCTTGACACTCAACAATCAACACGCCACATTCCCAAGCCGACTCACTGGCAGTTCATACCATGCAGCTTTACATCGCCGAAAAACCCAGCCTTGGACGCGCCATCGCCGCCGCACTTCCCGGTCCTTACCACACGGGGCAGGGCTGGATTCGTTGCGGCCAGGGGGATGATGCCACCGTTGTAAGCTGGTGCATCGGGCATTTGCTCGAGCCAGCAGAGCCGGCGAGCTACAACCCGATCTGGAAAAAATGGCGCCTGGAAGATCTGCCCCTGTTTCCGGAACAGTGGGAAGTTTCCCCCAAAGAAGGTGTAAGACAGCAGCTGTCGGTCCTCGAGTCCCTGCTGCGCAAAGCCGATAACGTTGTACACGCGGGCGATCCGGACCGAGAGGGCCAGTTACTGGTTGACGAAGTGCTGCGCTATTTCGGCGTCGATGTCCCCGTTCAACGCGTGCTCATTAATGACCTCACGCCCGCCGCTGTCGCCAGGGCCATCCAGGCCCCACGAGACAACCGGGAGTTCAGGCGACTTTCCCACTCAGCACTGGCCCGCCAGAGAGCCGACTGGCTGTATGGCATCAACCTGACCCGCTTTTACACCCTGAGCTACCGGCAACAGGGTGAACAGGAAGTCTACTCCGTTGGGCGAGTGCAGACGCCGGTACTTGGGCTTGTGGTTGAGCGGGACAACACCATTGAACACTTCGAGCCCAAGCCCTATTTTCGGATTGAGGCGACCTTCTCCGCCCAGGAAGAGGACGCTGATCAGAGCCCGTTCAAAGCCAACTGGGTTCCGGACGAAGCTTTCCAGCAGTCTCTGGATGACGACAATCGTCTGCTTGACCGAACCGTCGCGGAACAGGTTGTCCAGAGCGTTCATGGGCGCCCCGGCACCATTACAGAAGCCCGATTCCGGGACCGCCCAGAGCCGCCGCCGCTGCCACTCTCGCTGTCGGCCCTGCAAATCGAGGCCGGGCGACTATTCCGAATGGGCGCCAAAGAGGTTCTGGATACGGCGCAATCACTCTACGAGCGCCATCAGCTTATTACCTATCCGAGATCCGACTGCCGGTACCTGCCTGAGGGACACTACGAACAGCGCGACCGGGTGGTACGGGCCATCTCCCGGGTCGCGCCAGATCTGGCCGACGCCTGTGATCAATCCGATCTTAGCCGCCAGAGCAGCGCCTGGAACGATAAAAAAGTCGATGCCCACCACGCCATCATTCCGACCACACGCCCGTCCTCCAGCGGCAAACTCTCCTCAGCAGAGGAAAAGCTATACGGATTGGTCAGCCGCTATTACCTGATGCAATTTGCAGCTGACGCCATTCATCGAGAAGGCAAGCTGATAGCAAAAGTTGGTGATCACCAATTCCGGGCCACCGAAACGGCCGTGCTGACGCCGGGGTGGAAGTCCCTTGAACTAAAGCTTCGCGACAGTCGGTCCGAAACATCCAGGACACCACTTCCTCGCCTGGAGAAAGGCGAACGGGTGCTTTGCAGCGACAGCACCATCACGGAGCGCAAAACCCAGCCGCCCAAGCACTTCACTGACGCCACGCTGCTGTCCGCAATGACCAACATTGCCCGCTTTGTCAGCGATACCGAGCTTCGCAAAACCCTGCGGGAAACCGATGGTCTGGGCACGGAAGCCACGCGGGCATCCATCATCGACACGCTTTTCAAGCGCAATTACCTGTTCCGGGAAAGTCGCTTCATTCGGGCTACCGAAAAGGGCAAGGCCCTGATCGACGCACTACCCGAATCGGCGAGCACCCCCGATCGGACAGCGGTGTGGGAATCGACGCTGGAAAGTATTCGTGAGGGCGAAGCGGACCCAAGAGCGTTTCTGAACACGCTGAAAGACGAAATCCGCGGTTTCATTCAACGCCTGAGCCCGGCTTCCAGAGAACCGACCGACGAAACGACGGTCCCCCAACAAGTTCATTGCCCCAAATGCCGCGCTCCGATGACCGAGCGGGACGGCAAATTCGGGCGTTTCTATGCCTGCACCCGCTACCCCGAATGCAAGGGAACCCGTCCCCTGGAAGACGGCATACCCCAGGATGGCACCGGCCAGAAGCCCATCCCATGCCCCCACTGTTTCGCTCCTCTGGTGCGGCGCAAAGGCAAGAAAGGCTGGTTCTGGGGATGCAGCAGCTTCCCAGCCTGCCGTCACACGGTTGATGACCTTGAGGGCAAGCCCGCGACACGTTTACGCAATTCAACATAACGAAACGGAATGGCTTATAACATTTTGCGAGAATCGAGTGATATTAGTCAGTAGTTCGCTTATTACTTAGGTTTTCTGAATGATCGTACCCGCCACCACACCACGGAGCCGCTACATGCGTATCGCACTGCTCGAAGATGAACACGAACAAGCGCAGCGCGTGCAAATGATTCTTGGTGAGCGCGGGCATCATTGCGATAGTTTCCCCACCGGTCAGGCGTTTTTGAGCGCCGTACTTCACCGCAGCTACGACCTGCTGATTCTGGACTGGCAGATACCGGACATGACCGGTATCGACGTACTGGAAAACGTTCGTGGCCAATTGAACTGGTCCATTCCGGTGGTCTTCCTGACCCAGCGGGACAGCGAGCAGGACATCGTCCGGGCCCTGGACGCCGGGGCCGACGATTTTCTGGCCAAGCCCGCCCGAGCCGCGGAACTGGTTGCGCGGATTAACGCACTGGCTCGGCGTAGCAACCCGGATGCCGACAAAGAAGTGCTCTATTACGGCCCGTTTGAAGTGAACACCCAGCAGCGCACCATTGCTCTGCACGGTGAAGAACTGACCCTGACCGACAAAGACTTCGACCTGACCCTTTTCCTGTTCCAGAATCAGGGCCGCCTGCTGACCCGGGAAATGCTCCTTGAGCGTGTATGGGGATTGACCCGAGACATCAATACCCGCACGGTGGACACACACATGAGCCGTCTGCGCCGGCGACTGGGACTCAATCCGGAAAACGGATTCCGAATCAAAACCATCTACCAGCGCGGCTACCGGCTCGAAGCGATCAATCCGGCAGACGCCGAGGTCATAGAAGAACCCCTCAACCCGAGTCAGGCAGCCAATGGCTAACAACGGCGTGACTCAGTTTCTGCTTACCCTCGGTGCCCCGCTACTGTTGATGACAGCCCTGGGCACACAGGCGGAATTGTCGGTCACACAAGGTTCCGAACAACAGGGAACAAGCCAACCCGCGACATCCTCCGACTGGATTTACACGCTTCGCTCAGGCGACTCGCTGTCACAGGTTGCCAGCGAACTTCTGACTCCGAACATCGGCGTGGCCCGACTGAGGGAGTACAACAAGCTCTCTGAGGGCATGGTCCTGGCGGAGGGCGACCGGGTACGCATTCCTCTGTCCTGGCTCAAGCGGCAGCCAGAACCCGCCCGGATCGCCAGTGTGTCAGGCGTGGTTCAGATCATCTCGGGTTCAGACGGGCGCAAACAGACTTTAACCCGAGACACCCTCATCCGGGTTGGCGATGAAATATTGTCCGGTTCCGGCAGTGCAACGGTTCGACTGGCAGACGGTTCTGAAATCCGCATCTCGCCGGATTCACGTCTGACGTTCAACCGCCTGACCCAGTTCGGCAAATCCGGCATGGTGGACACGCGGCTGCGACTGGACCACGGGGAAATCCATACCCGGGTTAAGCCCGTCCTGGATGGCGGGGCTCGTTTTGAAATCGAAACACCCTCCGCCGTCGCGGCAGTACGAGGCACGGTCTTCGCTATCCAGACCTCAGGCCAGAAAACCAGCCTGCAGGTATCCCACGGCGCGGTAGATTTTGGCCAGCCGGGCAAAACACAGCGTATTCCCGCAGGCTACGGGGCGACAGTCTCCGCCAGCACCACATCGGGCATGAGTATTCGTCGCCTGCCCCCGGCCCCTGAAACTCGCCCACTGCCCTCCAGACTGACCCGGTTGCCCGCCACTCTGGAATGGAGCAACAGCCAGGCATCCGCATACCGGCTGGATATCTTCGCAGCCGATGATGGCCGCTGGGTGGAAAGCCGGGAGATTCGGGGAAATCATCACGAGCTCAGTATGCTGGATAATGGCCAGTACGAGATCCACCTGGCCTCCGTCGGACACGATGGTGTCGCCGGCATGCCCGCCGTCACCCCGGTTGAAGTTGACCTTCAGGCTCAGGAAGCGAATCTGGTGACTCCGAACGATGGGGCTGCCGCGAACGATGACATGCCAGAATTCGAGTGGTCGCTGAACGGTCATAACGAGGTTGCCCGGATAGAAATTGCCGCAGACCAAAGCTTCAACCACCTCATCGCCACCAGCGAATGGGCACCGGAAACCTCGGCACTGCCGTCGCGACCGCTCAATCCGGGCCAATACTACTGGCGAGTCGTTACCGAAGCCGGCGGCAACTCCGTTGCCGTCAGCAAGCCCAGAAGCCTGACCGTCAAGGGCAGCCTGCCGCCGGCGCGGGTCATCAGCGTCAACTATCTGGACAGCCAGGTTCGGGTGTTCTGGGAACAGGTCGCAACAGCCAAGGAGTACCTGTTGCAGCTTTCCGAAGAGCCGGACTTCGACAACGTTATTAAAGAGACCACGCTGGCAGATACCTCTGCAGCCTTGCGTCTCATTCCCGGTAGACGGTACTTTGTGCGGCTAAAAGCTCTCTCTGAGGGCCCCTTCTCTAGCCGCTGGGGACCAGGCAGGGAGCTGTACCTGGAATAACCCCCACTCAAAGGATACAACCGCACAGCGCATGAACCGGGACTGGCTGCCAATAAAAACAACACCATGGACACTGGCCCTTATTCTGCTGGTGTCCGCGGTGCTATTGCAGCTTACCAGCCTGCCCAAACATCTGGATTACTGGCTGTACGACCGTACCATCACCACGTTTCCCAGCAAGCCGGCTGACGACGTCGCGATTGTCGCCATTGATGAGCAAAGCCTTGATCGACTTGGCCGATGGCCCTGGCCGCGCGACACCCATGCCGAACTGATCCGTAAGCTTAAAGAAGCCGGCGCAAAAACCATCGTTTTCGATATCCTGTTTTCCGAGCCTTCCCCCCATGACACCGCACTGGCGAATGCCATGTCCGACCACGGCGACGTCGTTCTTCCAGTGTATCTGGCGCCTTCTGCCACCAATCAGTTGTTGAATGAGCAACTGCCGGTCACCCGGCTTATGAAAAATGCCTCGGACCTCGGGCACGCCCATGTGGAACTGGATAGCGATGGTGTAGCCCGCGGGCTTTATCTGTACAACGGATTGGGCCGCCAGCTCTGGCCAAGCCTGAGCCTCGCCCCACTTGCTGAGGCTGCCAGTCGACCCGACCACAGCCAGACCCCTGCCTATATCAACATACGTGACGAATTCCGGGCAGTGCCTCTGGCCGGAGGGGCCGGAACCATACCCACCTACTCGTACGATCATGTACTGCGGCAGAGCACCCCTGAAGGGGCTTTTCGGGATAAGACCGTCTTTATTGGCGCAACCGCCGCCGGCTTTGGCGACATCCTTCCTACGCCTTTTTCCGGCCTGAGCCACCCCATGCCCGGAGTCGAATTCCATGCCAACACCTTTTCGGCGCTCATCCAGGACCAACTCATTGAACCGGCACCCCAGTGGGCATCAACGACCATCACCCTACTAATGGTTGCCTGTCTGGCGCTGAGTCTTCCCAGAATGCGCCCTTCGCACACTCTGTTTACCTGCTTGCTCAGTACTGCAAGCCTGTTACTGGTGTTTGTCACAGCACTGATTGTCTTCCGGATTTGGATACCTGTCATCGACGCTGCTTTGCTTGCTCTGCTGGCCCTGCCGATTTCCAGCGGCCTCAGACTTTCCCAGACCAACCGCTTTCTGAACAGACAACTGGATCACCTGGCCCAGAATCCATACGTTACCGTACCGAGTCATGGTTCCCGTCATCCGCGCCTGCTCCTGGAACACGTGCGCGAACTGTTTGAGCCTGAAGGATGGATTCTGTGTGATGGCCCTTACTGCCTGAGTTCCCGGTTTCTGAGTCCACAGGACGTTCCTTCAGATCTGAAGCCCGGCCAATGGGACCACAGGCTCAACGACAGCTGGCTAAAGCTCCAGCGTGGTGAACACGCATTTGTACTGGGGTTTCAGCTGCCCAACGACCTCCATGGGCAGGCCATTCAGCACTATCTCAATCGGCTCCGCCTGGACAACCCGGACTCTTTCCTCCATTCCCGCAGCCCCAAGGAGAACGTCTCTGCCCGAATCCAGAGATTGCGGACCGCCACGGAACGGCTGAGCCAGATGCAGCAATTTATCCGGCGCAGCTTCGAGCACATGCCCGATGGCATCATTGTTACCGACGAGCTCGGAGTGATTCGTTTCGCCAACCAACACATCGAGCAGTGGTTCGGCGAACCCATGCCCAGCCTGAACGGGCTGCCGCTTTCCCGGCTACTGGAGGGGCACGATCCCAGAGAGGCCCCGCGCTGGAGTGAAATCATTTCCGAAACGCTGACACTTCAACAAAGCCGTACCACGGATCTGCAAATCCGGGGCAAGGACTTTCTGATTCACATTGCGCCATTTTCTCTGCCCGGCGGTGAACAGTACGGGATTATCGCCAACATTTCGGACATATCGGAGCTCCGTGAGCAACAGCGTCAGCACCGGGAGGCGGTGGATTTCATCTCCCACGATGTGCGCTCTCCGCTGGTTTCCCAACTGGCACTCATAGAACAACTCAAGCGCGATCCGGCAAACATCTCGTCCGGTCAGCTCGATCAGCTCGGCAGGCTCGCTCGACGCAGTTACAACCTGGCGGAGGAATTCGTGCAACTGGCCCGCGCCGAGCAATTGACCGAGACTCGTTTTTACGAATGCGAGCTTCTGGCGATTGCCGAGAACGCCCGGGACAGCGTCAGCGAGCAGGCCATCGAGAAAGGAATAGATCTGCAGTTACAGGGCACCGAGGACCTCTGGCTGAAAGGCAATCCGGAATTGCTGGAACGTGCTGTGATCAACCTGCTGACCAATGCTGTGCAATACAGTCCAGTTGGCTCAGTCGTCGACATACAGGTGTATCAGGCCGGGCATCAGGCCATTCTGGCCGTCAGTGATGAAGGCAGCGGCATAGATCCTGAGGAACTGCCCCACCTCTTTGACCGCTATCGCCGGCAGCGACGGACCGAAATGGCCGGAGTAAGAGGTACCGGACTCGGGCTTTCCTTTGTACAAACCGTGGTGGACAAACATCGCGGACACATATCGGTCGCCTCAACCCCCCACCAGGGCTCCACGTTTACTCTGAAGCTCCCCATTCTCGACCCGCTGCCCTGATCAGAACGAGCATCAGGAACCTCGTCAAGGTCAGGACCGAACGTCTTTGCTCACAATGGCAGACAGAGCAAAGAAAATGACCAAACAGTGAAATGGCCACACTCAGGAAAGACCCGGGGCAGCTAACATCAAAGTAAAAGGCCCGGCTCGATTCGCACTGACAAGGTGAAAAAGAATCAGTGACGAGGCTATCAATAACAACGACAACAAGATCTCCGGATGGAGTAGCTATCCATGGCCACAAAACAAGCCGTCCTCCAGCAATACCAGAAGATGCTCTTCCCCGGACGCACAACACGGTTACAGGAAGCCGGCATAGACTTTGTGCCAGACTGGCGGGAGGGTTATCGATACCGGGATATGGACGGTCACGAATTGATGGACCTGCACCTGAACGGCGGCACTTTCAACCTCGGGCACCGGCACCCCGAACTGGTCAAAGCGCTTCGCGATGCCAGCGACCGCTACGACATTGGCAATCACCACTTCCCGTCAGAACCAAAGACCAGGCTCGCCACGGCACTGCTGGACACCATGCCCGACACGCTGTCAAACGTGGTGTTTACCCCCTCAGGAAGCGAAGCGAACGACCTGGCCATCAAAGTCGCCCGCCGATGCACCGGACGCCGAAACGTTCTCTGTTTTGCTGCAGGCTACCATGGTCGCTCCGGTCTCTCCGGTGCCGCCGGGGACGACGAGACAGCACGCGCGTTCTTGAGCGATTATCCCGCCGAGTTCATCAAGGTTCCGTTTAACGACCTGGAGGCTATGACGTCGGTTATCGCACGGCGCGACGTGGCCCTCGTTCTGATCGAACCCCTGCCCGCCACCTTTGGCTTCCCTCTGCCAGCCCCGGACTTCTTACCCGCCGTTCAAGCCCTGTGCCGGCAGCACGGAACCCTTCTGGCTCTGGATGAGGTCCAGACTGGTCTTGGACGGTCCGGGAAGCCCTGGGCCTGCCAGCACTGGGACCTTGAGCCGGATATGCTGATTACCGGCAAAGGCCTGTCCGGTGGTTTATATCCCATGGCGGCGGTGGCGATGAACGAGCGCTGTGCCAGCTGGACACAGCAGGATGGCTGGGGCTACGTGTCCACCTTCGGCGGCTCGGATCTGGGTTGCATGGTTGCCCTGAAGGCGCTGGAGCTTAGCCTGGCACCCTCCACACTGACCAATGTTCAGCAGCAAGCCGCCTTCCTGCGCGCCGGACTGGACGAACTCAGGCAGCGTTTCCCGGCCCTGCGCAGTATCCGCCAACTCGGGCTGATCATCGGGCTGGAGTTCGACAGCGCTACCACCTGCAAGATCATGATCAAAGCACTTTATGACCAGGGCGTGTGGGCCATGCTTGCGGGATTTGATCAGCGGGTGCTCCAGTTCAAACCGGGTTTACTGGTCGATAGATCATACTGCTCAGAGGTACTCGTCCGACTCGAGAAAGCGCTGATCTGGCACCTTAATCACGTCAGCGATCTGATCATGGAGAACGTGCCTCTCGCGCCGGCTGTGCGGGGCGAAACAGAATCCCTGGCTCGCCAGGCTGCGGCACACTGGCTAAATGAACCTGTTGAACTGTCGCTGCTGAAACTGCGTGAGAATGCGGTGTACAAGGTGACCGACGCAGCCGGCCAATCCCACGTGCTTCGGGTCCATCGCCCCGGCTACCATTCCCGGGATGCGATCGAGTCTGAACTGGCATGGATGCAGGCCCTGCGCCGGGACGGATTTAAAGTCCCGGAGGTGGTGCCGACCCTGCAGGGCGACGCCGTGATCGAACATAAAGGGCGCTGCTTCTCGATGGTCAGCTGGCTGGACGGTGAACTCTTCAACCAGCTCGGCGAGGTGCCAACAGGCGTGATCGCCGAGCTGAAATCCCGATATCATGCGCTGGGATCACTCGCCGGCCGACTGCACAACCAAGGCAGCCGCTGGCAGCCACCTCAGAGGTTCAGGCGACCCGAGTGGGATATTGAGGGATTACTCGGAGACAACCCCAACTGGGGTCGTTTCTGGGATCACCCGATGCTGTCCCGCACCCAGCGCCGCCAGTTACTCAAGGCCCGTAATGTGCTGAGGATACTGCTGCAGCAACTGGGTCAAACCGACGATTGCTACGGACTCATTCACGGTGACTTCCTGCCCGAGAACATTCTGCAGCACGAAGGCGAACTTGCTCTGATCGACTTTGATGACTGCGGCTATGGCTGGTTCATGTTCGAAATGGCGACGTCCCTGTTTCCACTCTCGGCGGAACCCTATTTCGATGAACTGGTGGACGCCTATGTGTCTGGCTACCGGTCAGAGCGGCACTTTTCCGATGAACACCTTGAGATCTTCCCAGCCTTCCTGCTCCTGCGGGGAATGACCTACATCGGCTGGCTGATGGAACGGGGCGCGACGCTCAAGCACCGGGATGAACTGTCTCGGGAAATCATCAACGGCATCTGCGAGGCCACTCCCAAGCTGCTCGATGAGCTAAACAATGCTCAGCGGTTCGGAATCGCCCTCCTAACCCGCTGGCAAGAGCTTCGCCTTCCCAAGCCCACCGGGCCTGCGGTGTCCTGATCATGTGCGACACTCTCGTTTATCGAACAGCCCACTGGACGATGTTCGCCAAGAACAGCGACCGTGAACCCGGAGAAATCCAGCACACCAGTTTTATCCCCGCGGTATCCGGCGACACAGCAAAAACACTGCGCACCACGTATCTGGACATCCCACAGGTTCCCAACCGAAACGCCCTGGTGCTGTCCCGCCCGTTCTGGATGTGGGGTGCTGAAATGGGCGTGAACGACAAAGGGCTCGTGATTGGTAACGAGGCTGTGTTTTCCCGGCAGGTAGCCAAGTCCGGAGCCGCTCTGCTTGGCATGGACTTACTGAGGCTGGCGCTGGAGCGCTGCGACCGTGCCTCAGACGCCATTCAGTGCATCGGAGAGTTGCTTGCCGTCCATGGTCAGGGAGGCCCCGCCGGCTACCGGGACAAAAGCTTTCGTTACGACAGCAGCTTTATCCTCGCCGACCCGAGCGAAAGCTGGATTATGGAAACCGCCGGCAAAGACTGGGTAGCGCGCAAACTCGAACAGGCAGGCGCGATTTCCAACGCCTACAGCCTCCATGGCGACTACACATGGGTGAGTGACACCCTCAGCGGGGCATCGGAAAACGAGCTGTTCGATTTCGCCAGCCGATTTGACACCCGCTTTATGCGCACCTTGGGGTGCGCTGCAACGCGCCGAGCCCAGGGCCTGTCCACCCTTGACCAATTGCACGCATCCTCCACGGATGAAGCCGTGTCCGTGGTGATGACCCACTTGCGCAGTCATCATAGCCCTGACAGGGGGATTGCCCGGGGGAGCAACCGGGACATCTGCATGCACGCAGCGTCCATCCTGCGACCGAGCCAGACCTGTGGCTCCATGATCGTCTGCCTGGAAAAAAACCGGAAACCACAACTCTGGCTCACCGGCACCTCGGCACCCTGTCTTTCTTTGTTCCAGGCATTGGACTTCCCTGACTCCGAAACTGAGCTTGCCCCAGTGTTCTATCAGGAAGATCAGGCACAACAGAGCCATTGGCTGCGCTTCGAAGCCGTCCATCGACGCGCCTTGCTGTGCGATGATTTCCAACGGGAACTCCTGGCTGACCGTGACGAGGTTCAAGCGCGGATTCTGCAACTGGCAAATGAGGGGGACATTCGGTCAGGGCAGGCTCTGGCCGAGCGCTGGCATACTCGCTGGCAAGATAAGGCAAGGGGTAACCCCATACGTTACTCGCGATTGAACCCTTACCATCGGTACTGGAAGGCAAGGAACCAGGAAGATGGCATCGGCTAGTTAGGCGTTTCTACCTGCCACTCTCGTGATCTTTCTTAACCGCCTCAACATCTTCCACGCCCGGGGGCAGCCAGCCCAGGTCGGTACGGGTGCCTCCCCTGCTCCTCATTGTTCAGCCTCCCCAGTTTCACTTTGGCACTATTGCGATCATGAACTAGTTTCTTGATGAGGCCGACGCGTCTGATGATCAACTTGCGTACAGCATGTGACCCGGTTTCGTTCGTCGGCGAAGCAAGATCGGGAGAATGGAAATGAATGCAGGTTTCAAGCGGCTTGTTACGTTCTGCACCCTGGGCACGCCTGTTCTGCTAGCAGGCCTGGGCACACCTGTAGCAGCGCAGGGCAACCCGGACTTCAACTGGTCTGTCACACCCTACCTGTGGGCGACTGATACCACGGTGGACCTGAGCTTCCGGGATACGAACATCGGCTCCGGAAACGTCAGCTTCGGAGACCTGGTGGACGCCCTTGACGCCGCCTTCATGATTCATGCGGAAGGCGGCGACGGCCATTGGAGCGGCTTTGTAGACCTGACGTATCTGGACACCTCGAAAACGAATACCCGGCAAGCCTTGACCATCGATTCCGAAAGCGAGCAGATTTTCCTGGACGTTGCCGCTGCCTGGTGGCCCTGGGGCTTCGGCGACAACCTCAACCTTTACGGAGGTGCGCGGTATACAAGCTTCAGCGATTCATTTCGCTTCCGTGCTGCGGAACAGGTGCTCGGAGAACAAAATCAGGATTCGGACTACGCCGATTTTCTTGTCGGCGTTCGTTACCGGTTCGATCTGTCGCAACGCTGGACGTTACTGACCCAGGCCGATACCAGTTTCGGGGAATCCGAAGGCACCTGGCTCGCCCGAGCCAATATCGGCTATTCAGTCGGCAAGCGCCGACAGAATCGTATTCTGTTTGGTTATCAGTTCAAGCAAGCCGAGTTCGAAGACGACGACCTGACAACTGACTTCACGTACAAAGGTGCCATGACAGGATTCAACTTTCGTTTCTGAACTTCGCGCCGGGCATTTGGGTTGCAGAGCCGAACCGGACTACCTTGGAAGCTCGCGGGCCAGACCTCGTGCGGTTCACTTCACTTCCTCCTTACATCCAAAAGTTTAATCATCCCCTTGTTCAATTCATGCGTAACTACAAGAACTCCCACCTGCGGATATCAACGGACGTTGGCAGATACCGCTCGGCTGAGGCGCCAGGCTGGGAACAAGAGCGGGCAAATTGGCCCGAAATGTGCCCTCATTCCGAACATACGACAATGGCGAGAGGTACAATTTGTCCACATTGCAGCAAATCCGGTATGTCTGCCCTCTGATGAAAAACATTTGCGCCAGCGTTGTTACCCTCACTGCTGTTCCATGCGAACTGCCATCGTTAGCGAGATTTGGTTTGCCATGCCCGCGTTCCCGCGTATTCGATCCCTCTTCCGTGCATTTGATCAGGAATGGTGAGCCGCTGGAGTGCAGCATCACCCCCCTCTCGACCTGGCCAGACGGCTCCCTGCGCTGGATGCTTTGTGAAGCGATCGTAAATCAGACCGGTTCGATTGATCTCTGCGTTTCCGATCAGCAAGGCCCACAAGCTCCAAAAGGCGAACCATCACCCATAGAGCTTGTTAACGCGGGCCGCTCGCCCACGAATGATGGTGAATCCTTGTCGTGGCAGCTGTTTGACCGCCTGTTGATGCACTTTGGCATTGATGCCGATGGCAGCACTACCGACGGTCAGTGGCTAGTAACGAACACCGAGCGTGATTCAGATAGCCGCTCGCTGTGGCAAACGACCCGGTTCGAGTGCGTGTTCCAGACGGTGACGGATAAAGAAGGTTCCTCTCAGCCACTGAACGTTACGTTGATACTTGGTTATTGCCACCGGACCCATGAATTCGAGCTGGAGGTGCGAATACACAACCCGTCTGCGGCAGTCCACCCGGATGGCTGCTGGGATCTGGGGGACGCGGGCAGTCGATTTGTCGATCTTTTCCGCCTGAGCCTTGCACCAGCAGAACCAGAGGATACCGACGTTCAGCTTCTGTGCACGGATATCGGCTCAGCGCAGGAAGGTAGCATCGATCAGCCTCTCCACTACCCTGCCGCAGATGGAGAGTTACAACTGCATCAGATGGGCAGCGGAGGAGCAAACTGGCAAAGCCCCATCCATTGGGACGAGAACAAGCATTCAACCGTCAAAGCCAATGGTTTTACGGTGACTCGAGATGGGCTCGAGCTGGCTCAAGGCAGCAGATCCCAGCCGGTTATTCGGCTGGAATTGAACGACCAGATCATTTTGCTTGAACCGAAGGATTTCTGGCAGAACTTTCCTGCGCGTATTCGCGCGTCCGAAAGAGGGCTCAGTTTCGATCTGTTCCCCGATAGAACAGAACTATGTGGCGGCGAAAGCAAAACCTGGTCGATAAGGGGCAGAATTTTTCAAAAGGCAGAAGCGCCTCTGGCCACTGATCTTGGTTCGGGAGAACCGGTCGTTACCTATAATCAACGCTACTTAAATGAGTGTCAGGTGTTGCCTCACCTGTGTTTTTCGGATGAAAAAGGTGCGCTGACTGACCTGATCCAGGCTGGCCTGAGTGGGACCAGTAATTTTTATGAAAAGCGCGAGCGTGTGGATGAATACGGCTGGCGTCATTTTGGTGACTTGTGGGCGGACCACGAATGCCACGGCCTGGAACCACAACCGTATTTTATCTCCCATTACAACAATCAGTACGATCCGTTGATGGGGATGACGCTACAGTACCTGCAGCACCAGCAACCCCAATGGCTGGATTTTGTAAAACCGCTGAACCTGCATATTCAGGATATCGACATCTACGATACTGATCAGGACAAAGCGGAATATAACGGCGGCCTGTTCTGGCACACCAATCATTATTTACCGGCTGAAACCTCCGGCCATCGTTCCTACTCGAAATACCATACAGCGGTGTATCAGGACTTTCAGGGTGGAGGCGGTCCCGGTGGGCAACACTGTTACACCACAGGTCTGGCGCTCCAGTACTTTTTATTCGGAGATCACCGAGCAAAACAAAAGGTCATTCAGTTAACCGAATGGATCCGTCAATTCTACAACGGAAATGGTTCACTGCTGGACCGCACCTTTCGTCTATTTACGATAGATATCAAGAAGAATGTCTTTACGAATATCGGTGTCAAGGCGCCGGGCTACCAGTACCCGCTGGACAGAGGCATCGGCAATTACCTGAACGCTCTTATCGATTGCTATGACGTGACCAATGATCAGCGACTTTTGCGAGAAATGGGCTGGGTGATTCGTCATACCTGCCACCCCGCTGAAGATATCAACCTGAGAAATCTTGATGATACCGAAACCGGTTGGTTTTACACGGTATTCCTTCAGGCAGTGGCACGCTTCCTGTTTCTCAAGGAGTCCTTGGGTGGGATTGATCCGGATTATTGGTATGCACGGCAGTGTTTGCTGCATTACGGACACTGGATGCTGGACAACGAGCATTATTATCTCGACACACCGGAAAAGCTGGAATTCCCGAATGACACATGGTGTGCACAGGATATCCGTAAAGCCAATCTATTCTGTTTTATGTTTTATTTTTCCGAAACAGAGCAACCTCAATTTCTGGCCCGCGCGGATGAGTTTTATTGTTATGTAAAAGAGCATTTGACCGGTTCTGATGAGGCACAGTACACACGTTTGCTCGCATTGATGATGCAAAATGACGGTGTCCAGCAGAAGTTCAAAGACAAACCTCGTTCGCAGGTGGCGTTTCAAACACATGATTTTGGTGCACCACCTGCTTACAGTACTACCCGTATTATGACGAACTATGTTAAAGATATGCTGAGGGCATTGATAAACTTATCGCTCACACGGGAGATTCGGTGGCTCAAGTTAAGGCTTCGATAAACCGGTAGCTAACGAGTATCGGGAAGAGTTGCCCACAACAAGACTCTAAAACCTTTCAAAAACAAAAACAGGCCGTAAGGAAGTTAAAGATACCGTTTTTACAGGGTGTGTAATGCGGCAGTGGCAACATTGGAGGTAGCGATGCCAGGTGTAGATATCCAACAGATTATTTTTGACGCACTGGAACTCACCAATCATGCAAGGGAAGATCATCGTCAGATCGTGATTTGTGAAAGTACCCTGTTATTTGGTAATGACGGTGTGCTGGACTCTATGGAGCTGGTGGGGTTATTGATCAGCATCGAGGAAGCCCTCCTTGATGAGGGCATTGAAGTGACATTGAGCGATGAACGTGCCATGTCCCAGTCGAAAAGCCCCTTTCGCTCGGTCACCACCTTAACGAATTATATCCAGGATTCGATCAACGAGCCCGCATCCTGATGGGGGCTCGCAGAATACTGGTCACCGGTGCCAGCCGTGGATTAGGGCGCGCTATCACTGAGCATCTGCTGGCAAAGGGCGATGTGGTTTATGGCTGCTCCCGTGGTCAGTCCGATTTAAGCCATGAGAACTATCACCACTTTTCGGTGGATATTGGCTCTGATGAGTCCATTAAGACCTTCTTTTTCGAGTTGCGTCGCGCAACCAGATCCCTGGATGCACTGATCAATAATGCAGGCATTGCCAGCATGAATGCCTTCGCGTTAACGCCCCCCGCCACCTTTCAGCAAGTCTTCAATATTAATGTCCAGGGCACCTATCTGTGCAGTCAAAAGGCGCTGGGCATGCTCAGAAAATCTGACCATGGTCGAATCATCAACTTTACGACCGTCGCGGTCCCCCTGCAGTTGGAAGGTGAATCCATTTACGCCGCCAGCAAAAGCGCTGTTGAAACACTCACAAAAGTAATTGCCAAGGAGTATGGCAACTTTGGCATCACCTGTAATGCTATTGGCCCCTCTCCCATTGATACTTCACTGATTAAAGGGGTACCCGCCAGCAAGATTCAGGAGCTTGTGCAGCGTCAGGCAATAAAAAAGATGGCGACCCCTGATGATGTCATTAATGTAGTTGATTTCTACTTGCAACCGGGCAGTGATTTCATCACAGGCCAGGTTTTGTATTTAGGTGGCGTATCATGATGATCGATTTTTTCATGGAGTGCTTGCAAGCGTCTCCGGAGCACGAAGCAGTGGTGTCTTCTGAGTTTTCGGTGACCTTTGCCGGATTAACACGCTTGATAAGCACTTATGAAGAATGGCTGGACAACCACCGTATAGCCGAAGGCTCTGTCGTGTCCTTCAGTGGCGACTATTCCCCCGGTGCCATCGCCTTGTTTATGGCATTGGCGAAAAAGCGGTGCATTGTCATCCCGCTGTCGCAAGATTCCCAAAAGCAGTTTTCCGAGTTTCGAGACATCGGTGAGACTGAATACGATGTTGCGGTGAATGACGAAACTCTTGAATTAACGGTCACTGGACGCACAGCCGGCCATCCAATCTATGCCCAGCTTCGAGAGGCCAGACAACCTGGGCTGGTGCTTTTCTCCTCGGGCTCCACCGGTAAAAGCAAAGCGATTGTCCAGAACCTGGAAAAGCTGATGCTCAAGTTCAGGCAACCTAGAAAAGCCATGCGGATGCTCATTTTCCTGCAACTGGATCATATCGGTGGTGTGAACTCACTGCTGTATTCCCTGGCGAACAAGGGTACGACCATCGTTTCGGACGCCCGCACACCGGATAAGGTCTGCCAGGCCGTGGAGCAGTTCCGTGCAGAAGTTTTGCCCACCTCTCCGACGTTCCTCAATCTCTTGTTGCTGTCCAAAGCCTACGAGCGCTTTGACCTGTCGTCACTAAAGCTTATCACCTACGGCACGGAGCCCATGCAGGAGAGCACGCTCGTTAAACTGGGAGAGGTTCTTCCGGGGGCGACGCTGCAGCAAACCTACGGCTTATCCGAGGTCGGCATTCTTCGTTCCAAATCCCGATCATCGAATTCAATCTGGATGAAAGTCGGTGGCGACGAGTTCAAAACAAAAATTGTCGACGGAACGCTCCGGATTAAGGCGGAATCCGGAATGCTGGGCTACCTCAATGCACCCAGCCCTTTTGATGGAGATGGCTACCTCGATACCGGTGATCTTGTGGAACAGGACGGTGAATGGATCCGCATACTGGGCCGCGCCAGTGAAATCATCAACGTGGGAGGTTTAAAAGTCTTTCCGGCTGAGGTGGAGAGCGTCTTACTCGATATTCCCGGAGTGAACGATGTCGTAGTCTACGGAATCGATCACCCAATCACCGGCAAAGTGGTTTGTGCGAAGTTCGAGCTTGCCGAAGTGATAGCGCTCCGGGAACTCAAGAAGCGTGTGTTCCAGCACTGCAAAGACAAGCTGGCGCCCTACAAGGTGCCCGGGAAGATCATCATCACCGACGAGCCCACCTTCAATCAGCGTTTTAAACGAATGAGAAGAGAGAAGGTTTGATATGGTGAAACACCTTAAAGCCATACTCAATCTGGTCAGTAAGGTTCTGGTTTTGCCATTGGCTGTGCCCACCAGGCTCGAGCAGTGGCTGATCTCGCCCCATACCGAGCTCGTTTACAATATCTGTTCACAGATGGTGGCGATTCTTCCGGGTATGCCGGGGGCTTTTCTGCGGCGAGCCTTCTACTCCCTGACTCTGGAAGAATGCTCGGACCATTGCCACATCGGCTTTGGAACCATTATTTCCCATCGCACGGCAATCATCAGGGATCATGTCTATATCGGCAGTTATGCACTCATCGGAGCAGCTGAAATTTGCGAGCACAGCCTCATCGGTTCCCGAGTGAGTATCCTGAGCGGCAGGGCCCTGCACATTCTTGAGGAAGACGGCACCTGGAGCGACTATTCTCCGGATCGGTTGACTCAAATAACGATCTCAAGAAATGTGTGGGTGGGTGAAGGCGCGATCATCGTAGCCAACATCGGCGAGGGCTGCATGATCGGAGCGGGATCGGTTGTAACCACAGATACCAAGCCACAGGTGGTTATGTCGGGTAATCCCGCACGATTTATCAAAAAACTGAATTCTGAAGTGAGCTGACACCATCATGGGACCCACGGAAAGGCAGGCCTTTATTGACTGGATGAAGGCACTCGGCATGCTGCTGATCGTAACCGGTCACGTAATAGGCAGCCCTCATGCCATGTTTAATGAAGTAACCCAGCCCATTTATACCAAACAGTTGGGTGTCGCCTTCTTCATTTTCATTATGGGTTGGGGATTGACCCGGGAAACAGGCCCCTGGTTTCAGGTACTCTTCAAACGCCTCTTTCCCATTTATTTTTACGGAATCGCCTGCGCCCTCGTCCTAAGTTTCATTTTTTGGTTTACAAAAGGT
Organism: Marinobacter suaedae; assembly: GCF_030519635.1. Classification (NCBI taxonomy): domain Bacteria; kingdom Pseudomonadati; phylum Pseudomonadota; class Gammaproteobacteria; order Pseudomonadales; family Marinobacteraceae; genus Marinobacter; species Marinobacter suaedae. The sequence continues at coordinate 944,939 of NZ_JAUMIS010000002.1, forward strand.
GACATCAACGAGAGCAATTATCTGCCCTTCATTGGTGGGGCAAACGTTTTCCTTAATTATTTTCCGGCAAACCCAACAACCTGGTACATCGGAACCTATCTGCATGTGCTACTTCTGTGGGCGATGGTCCTGCGGGGAAAAACAATCACACCGGCGCTAATTATTGGTGCGTTGATTTTTGAGATATCGTTCAGGACCTTACTGGTCTACCTGAATAAAGATTTCATGGCCTATATGATGCTACCAAACTGGCTATCGGTGTTTTTGCTGGGGATGTGGCTTGCCAACAAAAAAGATCTGGAGTTTGGTGCGGGTACGCTGGCTGTTGGCTTGCCGTGGTTAGCAGGCCTGCTTGCCTGGGCCTGGATCGGGGGCGGCCTTTCAATGGATAATGACTTTCCATTCCGCTCTTTCTCAGGACCGGAGGGGGGGATCAGCATAATGGCCCAGTCGCTATTGATCTCAGCGGTATACCTGATCAACACCTTTGTTTGTTTTCAGGTTGCGAGAAGGCTTTTTGCCAGCCAGGTAATTGAATTCTTTTCCCGGAATACGATCTTAGTATTTATTTTACATATGCCAATCATACTGGCATTTTCAGGTTACTTTTATGACCTGACAGGAGATCACGCATACAAACGAATCCTATGGGTTCTGTTTCTGTTTGTTGCTCTTTCTCTATTTTCCGAACTGTGTGAAAAGTTCGTTAGGGTCAAAAGGATTCAGCTTAGGGTTTCCAGCGTTATTTTTCGGACTCGTGCTTAGACGGGACGGAATGCATGCCTTGGTCGTTTCTCAGACCTGAAATAAAAAAGGCAGATCAGGAAATACCGATCTGCCTTTCTCATATGTGGTAGCGGGGGCTGGATTCGAACCAACGACCTTCGGGTTATGAGCCCGACGAGCTACCAGACTGCTCCACCCCGCATCAAAACTTTTCGGATCCGGACAGTGCCCGATCAACGAGCGCGTATGTTAAGGATTGGTGTCAGTGCTGTCAATCTCTATTTCCAAACAAATCGACAGAAAAATGCAGGTACTCATCGTCCTGCCCTTCCCGCTCGTTTTTAGCTGTCCAATAACCAACCCGATCAATCGCTTCCTGCACCGGCCGGAATGACTTCCGATGCTCCGGTGTAGCCCCCAGCGTCATCAGGGCTTCCATGTGGACAGGCGTCGGGTAGCCCTTGTGCTTCGCAATGCCATAGCCCGGATATTCCAGGTCCAGAGCTTCCATTTCCCGGTCCCGAACGACCTTGGCCAATATTGAGGCCGCGCTGATGGCTTCTACCCGGCTATCGCCCTTTACCACCGGCTCCGAGGGCCAGCGCCATCGCGGAACCCGGTTACCGTCCACGAGGACATACTCCGGCTGCACGCTCAGACCTTCGACCGCACGTTCCATGGCAATCATGGTGGCCTGGTATATGTTGTACTGATCTATTTCGTGAGCCTCGCACCGGCCAAGGGACCAGGCCAGAGCGTGTTCGATGATCTCATCGAAAAGCGCCAGGCGTCTTTTTTCAGTCAGCTTCTTTGAGTCCGCCAGCCCGGCAATGGGCTTTTCCGGGTCCAGGATAACAGCTGCCGTCACTACCGCACCGATCAAAGGGCCACGACCCACTTCATCAACACCAGCGAGCAGATGGCCCTGATAGGAGCACTCGAATGGCGGTAATACATTCTTGTTAGCCATAGTCGCTATCGACGCTCCAGCAGTCCGGAAATGGCCTCTGCCGCCTTTTCGTCGGCATCCTGCCGAAGCGTCTGGTGCAATTCTGTGAAAGCGCTGATCAGCCGTTGCACCTCATTATCGTTTTCCAGTCTTTCCAGCACAGCAGCACCGAGACGCTCGGGCGTGGCATCGTCCTGCAACAGCTCAGGAACCAACTCTTTACGCGCGAGAAGGTTCGGCAAGGCGACGTGGGGAATCTTCACGAGGCGAGACAGCAACTTATAGCTCAAGTTACTCAAACGGTAGCCCACCACCATGGGCTTCTTAAGCAGCATGGCCTCCAGGGTAGCGGTTCCAGAGGCCAGCAAAACCACATTCGAAGCTGCCATAACCTCACGGGATTGGCCGCGGACAATGGTGACAGGCAGTTTCACTTCAAGCGCATCAACCAGGGCCCGGACCTGCAGCTCCCGTTCCCGGTTGACGCAGGGAATCACCAGTTGGACGTCTGGCCGACGCTCCTGAATCCATCGGGCCGCTTCGAGGAACAGCGTTCCTAATCTCTCGATTTCTCCGGCACGACTGCCCGGCAACACAGCTAGAAGTGGCGCATTTTCATCCAGTCCCAGCTCGCGACGAGCCTTGCCTGTTTCCGGAATCATCGGAATACGATCCGCCAACGGGTGCCCCACGAAAGCAACCGGCACCTGATGCTCCTCATAGAATCGGGCTTCAAAGGGGAACAGCGTCAGCATCAGGTCAACCGACTTGGCGATCTTGAATATGCGCTTCTGTCGCCACGCCCAGACCGACGGGCTGACATAATGGACGGTGGGAATCCCAGCTTCACGACAGCGGCGCTCGACGGTCAGCGTAAAGTCTGGCGAATCGATACCAATGACGACATCGGGCGGCGTGGCAAAAAAATACTCGAATAACCGCGCCCGGATATCAAACAGTTCGCGAATCCGACCCAGTACCTCGACCAACCCCATCACCGATAGCCGTTCCATGGGGACCAAAGAATGAAAACCTTCGGCCACCATTTCTTCCCCACCAATCCCCACAAAACGTGCCGCAGGATAACGGGCACGAAGGGAGCGGATCAGGCCGGCACCGAGAATGTCTCCCGATGCCTCGCCGGCAACAATACCAAAGGTGATTTTACGAGTGCTGACAACGCCAGTCCGTAAGCCGTTTTCTGACACCAAGGGGCTCCCGCCGGGTTAGCGGATGATGCCACGGTGGGCGTTACGCAGGGAATCAATCAGCGGCCGGACTTCGGCAACGTCGCCATAGCTCTTGCTGAGCTCTTCAACTGCCTGTTCGGTGGTTAATCCCTGACGATAAATCACTTTGTAGGCCCGACGCAGGGTCAGCAGGACATCCTTGCTGAAGCCTCTGCGCTTCAGCCCTTCAACGTTCAGACCATGAGGCTGTGCGGATTGACCGCTGGCCATCACGTAGGCCGGGATGTCTTTGAGGACAATACTGCCACCGGCCGACATGCAGTGCTGGCCGATATTGCAGAACTGGTGAACCATGGTACCGCCCCCCAGGATAGCGTAGTCGCCTACGCTAACGTGACCAGCCAGGGTCGCACAATTGGCTAGGATGGTGTTGTTACCCACCACGCAATCGTGGGCAACGTGCACATAGGCCATCAACAGGTTGTCATTGCCGATGCAGGTCTTCCCCTCATCCTGGATCGTGCCACGATGAATGGTGACGTTTTCACGGATGACATTGTTATCACCGATGGTCAGGGTCGTTGGCTCGCCAGCGTATTTCTTGTCCTGACACTCCTCACCAACACTGGAGAACTGGAAGATCCGGTTATTTCGACCTATGACGGTGGGCCCTTTCACAACGACGTGGGACATAATTTCAGTCCCCTCGCCAATTTCCACATCCGGACCGATGTAGGTCCAGGGGCCGATGGTCACGTTGTCAGCCAGCTTGGCCGACGGGTGAACAATCGCTTGCGGGTGAATACCAGACCAGTCAGTAGTCGCCATCAAACTTCTCTCTCAGCGGTCATAATCTCAGCCACGCACACAACCTCACCTTCCACCAGTGCCCGGCAATTAAACTTCCAGATTCCCTGCTTGCCGGAGACAAACTCCGACTCCATGCACAACTGGTCTCCTGGCAACACCGGACGCTTGAAGCGTGCCTTGCTGGAACCAGCCAGGTACTGAACCACACCATCCGCTGGTTTTCGATCCACGGTAATGAATCCAAGAATGCCAGAGAGCTGAGCCATCGCTTCAATGATCAGCACTCCAGGCATGATCGGGTTGCCAGGGAAATGCCCCTGGAAGAACGGCTCATTCATCGAGACATTCTTGTAGCCCTTGATGCTCTTGCCCTTCTCCACGTCCGTTACCCGGTCCACCAACAGGAATGGATAACGATGGGGCAGGTATTCTAGGATCTCGTCCATCTTCATCATAGCGATCAGCCTCAGCCCTCTAGCTTCTTTTCAAGTTCCTTCACCCGTCGGGCCAGCACATCAAGCTGACGGAATCGCACGGCGTTCTTGCGCCACTGTTTATTCGTATCGGTACCGGTACCCGAGGAATAGACACCGGCTTGCTTGATATCACCGGTCACCAGAGTCATCCCTGTCAGGTGAACCTGGTCTGCGATGTTCAGGTGGCCGGCAATGCCCGAGGCGCCACCGAAAATGCAGTATTTTCCAATGGTGGTGCTACCCGCAATGCCGACCATCGCCGCCATCGCGCTGTGATCTCCAATCTGGACGTTGTGAGCTATCTGGATCAGGTTATCCAGCTTCACACCATCACCGATCACCGTGTCATCCAGCGCACCCCGATCGATCGTGGTGTTAGCGCCTACTTCCACATCATTCCCCAGAACCACACGGCCGATCTGCGCAATGCGGTGCCAGACACCTTTTTCATTCGCGAACCCGAACCCATCGGAGCCAATCACTGCCCCACTGAGAATATGACAGCGTTCACCCACAATCACATCGTGGGCCAGTGTGACCCGGGGCCGAATCACGCTCCCGGCACCGATCTGTGCGCGCGCGCCAACCACTGTGCCGGCACCGATAACCACGTTTTCGCCGACCTCAGCCCCGGCTTCAATGACCACGTTGGGGCCGATAGACGCGGTACCCGCTACACGGGCGGTATCGTCGACCACTGCCGATGCATGCACCCCTGCAGTCGCCGCCGGTTCGGGACTGAACCAATGACTGAGACGGGCGTAGCCCAGATATGGATTATCGAGAATCAGGGCACTGGTGCCGACCTGCTCTGCCACGGACGGTGACACAATAACGGCCGAGGCCTGAGTATCAGCAAGGAACTTGGCATAGGCCGGATTGGCCAGAAAACTGATCTGGCCAGGCATAGCGGCCTGCAAGGTTGCAAGGCCGCCAATCTGGGTATCGGGATCACCCCGGAGCTCTGCACCCAGCGCCTCCGCGATGTCTTCGAGTCGGTAGAGCCTGTCTGGCATTACGCACTCCAAACGTATCAGGGAATGCCCCGCAACAATTAACGGTTCAGTTTTTCCAGCAGCTTCTGGGTCAGATTCATTTCCGGCTTGACGTATACCACCGCTTCGCTCGGCAGCATCAGGTCGAGGTCGTTCTCTTCAACCAGTTCCTTTACCGCCGCATCAACGTCCGGGCGGGCCTGCTCCAGAAACTCCTGTTTGCGCTGGGCGACGGTGCTGTCCAGGCGCTGCTTCATGAAATTGAATTCTTTAACCTTTTCCTGGAACTCACCTGCCAGCTTGTTACGCTCGGTCTCATTCATCATAGCCCCATCTTTTTCGAGGCGCTCCTTGAGCTTGCGAGCCTCATCCTGGACCTGACGGACCTGGGCTTCATCACCGGCAAAATCTTTCTGCAGCTGCTCACTGAAGCTTTGCGCCTCGTTTGAAGAGAACAGCGCCTGACGCAGGTCGACAACGCCGATTCGGGTTTCTGCCATAGCTGGCAGGGAAAGGGCCATCATGGCCGCCGCAAATACCACTAGCAATCGGGACATCGTGTTTCTCCTATTGTTCATCCATTAATGGTGCATTTTTTATCAGAATGTTTGCCCCAGAGAGAACTGGAATACCTGGGTTTCATCTTCAGGCTTTTCGTTCAGCGGCTTCGCCAGACTGAACGCCAGCGGTCCAACCGCGGTGATCCACTGGAAGCCAACACCCGCAGACAGGCGGACTTCATTCAGCTCGGGATCAAAGCCCCGATCTGTGTCGAAAACCTGACCGGCGTCCATGAAGAACGCCGTACGCATGGAGCGACTGTCTCCAGCAAACGGCACCGGGAAGATCAGCTCCAGACTACCCTCTGTCAGCAGGTTACCGCCAAACGGATCGGGGTCGGAAAAGTCGTTCTCGGAATTGGTGGCTCGGGCGCCCAGCGAGTTTGCCTCGTAACCACGGACAGACCCGTAGCCACCCGCATAGAAGTGCTCGTAAAACGGCATCTGGGTACGGTCGCCATAACCATCGCCATAGCCAATCTCGGTACGGGCCCGCACGACCCAGCTGCCGGTGTTGGTGATCGGGAAATAAAAGTCCGTCTTGTGGCTGGCCTTGTAGAAGGTCAGGTCACTTCCGGGGACAGCAACATCCAGATTGAGCGAGTGGCTGTAACCATCGGTAGGCAAAATACCACGGTTAAGAGTGCTCCGACGCCAGCTTCCAAACAGGAAGTAATTATCGAAGGAGTCGCCCTCCTCGACAATGAAGTCGCGCACTTCCTGAGAGGTAAACAGCCCCTCTTTGATATTGGACCGGGTATAGCCAACACCAAAGTTCAGCCGGGTAACGCTGTCCGTGGGGTAACCAAAGGTCAGCCGTCCACCGAACTCATCCAGCAGGTACGACGAAATATCCTCTTCCTCGTAATCCGTTTCTCGGGCAAACAGACTGAATCCGCGACTCACGCCGTCGACGGTGTAGTACGGGTCCAGGTAAGAGACGTTGGCGCTCTTGACTGAATCACTGACGTTGACGCCAAACGAAACCCGCTTACCGCTGCCGAAGAAGTTGTTCTCGGATACGTTTACGCCAAGAATGGCGCCGGAGTCCTGAGAAAAGCCAATGGATGCAGAGAGACTGCCCGTGGGCTGCTCTTCGACCGTGTAATTCACATCCACGAGATCATCGGTTCCAGGAACCGGAACGGTTTCAACATCGACCGTTTTAAAGAACCCCAGACGCTCGAGCCTGGTTTTGGAGAACTCGATGCGGTCGGATGACGCGATGCCGCCTTCCATCTGGGTCATTTCCTGACGGAGGACATCATCACGGGTGGAGACGTTACCATCGAAATTGATGCGGCGGACATAAGCTCGCTTGCCGGGCTCCACATAGAAGGTCACCGCAGCGGTATTATCCTCGCCGGGCTCCGGTATCGCGTTGACGCTGGCAAACGCATACCCCTCTCGCCCAAGGCGAAACGACAGTGCCTCCGAGATGGCGGTCATCCTGGCGCGGGAAAACACATCGCCTTCTTCAAGGGGGATCAGCTTGCGCAGCTCTTCCTCACCCACAATCAGATCACCGCGCAGGTTGATGTCGGAAATGGTGTACTGGGGCCCTTCATTTAGAGCTATGGAAATGAAGACCTGCTGCTTGTCGGGAGAAATGGATACCTGACTGGAATCCACTCCGAAGTCCAGGTAACCGCGATCCAGATAGAAGGAGCGAAGGGTTTCAAGGTCACCGCTCAAACGCTCCCTTGCGTACTTGTCAGCATTTGTGATGGAGGTCCACCAGGTGCTGGTCTCAAGTTCAAACAGGTCCAGTAACTGTTCGTCGGAAAAATCCTGGTTACCGACCACATTGATATGCTGAATGGCAGCAACCGAACCTTCATTGATATCCAGCTGGATCGATACCCGGTTTCTGGGCAGTTCCTCGGCCGTGGCTTTAACCCGCGCGTTGTAGCGACCCTGAGCGATGTAGGACCGGAGAATCTCCAACTCGAGGCGCTCCAGCGTCGCCCGACGGAACACCTGGCCTTCCTGCAGTCCGGCGCCGGTCAAGGCATCCATCAGCATCTCGGTCTCGATATTCTTGTTACCCTCGATATCGATCGCGTTGATGGACGGGCGCTCGCGCACCGTCATGATCAGGACATTACCGTCACGGCTGGCCTGGATATCGGTGAACAGGCCAGTCCTGAACAGAGACTTCATCGCTTCAGCCAGATCCCCCTCGTCAATCCGCTCGCCAATATTCACAGGCAAGGCGGAAAACACGGTTCCGGCAGAAACGCGCTGCAATCCTTCTACTTCGATATCCGCAACCGTAAATTCATCCGCAAGTGCTGACCCTATGCCGGTTGCGGCAACAGCAAGGCCAACGGCCACATTCAGAAGAGAACGTCTCATTCAGTTATTTCGCCTGGTTAATGCGCGTAAAGAGCCCGCAATTCTCACAACCGCATCAGGTCGTTGTAAAGGGCAAAGATCATTAATGTCAGAATCAGCGTCATGCCAATTCGCAAACCGAAGAGCTGAGCCTGCTCTGAGAGCGGCTTCCCGCGGATTGCTTCAATGGTGTAATAAACAATGTGTCCGCCATCCAGAACGGGAACGGGCAACAGGTTAAGCACCCCGAGGCTGATACTCAGGTAGGCCAGAAAACGAATGAAATCCTCGAACCCCGAACTGACACTGGCTTCGGCCACACGGGCTATGGTAATCGGCCCACTGAGGTTGGAGGGCGAAAGCAGCCCGGTAAACATCTTCTTGATGGCAACCAACGTCAGGCGGGTATCCGCCCAGGTTTCCTCCAGGGCATTCGGGATAGCCGCCAGCGGACCGTAACTTATGTCCCGCAGTGCCTCTTCCGGCCAGGAGAAGGGTTGCACGCCGGCACCCACGAAGCCAATCGTCTCGCCACTTTCCAGCGTTTTGGCTTCCGGACGTACCTGAACCGTGCGCTCGGCGCCATCGCGTGACACGGTAAATTCAAGGACTTGCTCGGGAGCCGCCTTCACCGCTTCGACCAGCTCGAACCAGGAACCGATGGCCTCTCCGTCGATGGCGAGAATCTCGTCACCCGGTTGCAGCCCCGCCTGCTTGGCACGTCCCGAATCGACAATCTGCCCCAGGATCGACGGAACGTCCGGTCGCCAGGGTGTAATACCAAATTCGCCCAGCGGATCTGGCGATTTGGTACTTAACCGCCAGCCCCCCAGTTCGCCGGTGATCGAACCCGTCGCACCGGAATCAGACACCTCCATGGAAACCGGGCCATGTTCCCCGGCACGCTCCAGCAACCGCATATTCACATCCCGCCAGGAGGTTACCCGATGGCCGTCCACGCCTTGGATTTCCATGCCTTCCCGCAGCCCCATCTGTTCAGCGACGCTGTCCTCGCTGACGCTGCCAACAATGGGCGCGACATGGGTAACACCCACAAGACCCAGCAGCCAGTAGGCAAACACGGCAAACAGAAAGTTAGCGACGGGGCCGGCGGCGGCAATGGCTATGCGTTGTGAAGGCGGCTTGGACGAAAAGGCCTGGTCCCTGAGCTCTTCTGGTACAGGGGCCTCCCGCTCGTCCAGCATCTTGACGTAACCGCCCAGAGGTATGGCTGCAATGGCAAACTCAGTACCATGCCGGTCGTACCAGGAAAACATCGGCTTTCCGAAACCAACCGAAAACCGAAGCACTTTTACCCCGCAGCGTCGGGCCACCCAGAAATGGCCATACTCATGGAGGGTCACCAGGATCCCCAGAGTCAGCGCCAATGCCAGAATGGTCTCTATCAATTGCATAATGTTCTCGATTGCTCGTTCATTGGCAGCCCGGAGTTCAGGCGGGTTCAGACCGCGACAAGACTAATCTCTTCCCGGGCACGGACGCGCGCTTCCGCGTCCTTTGCAAATATGGTGGCAAAGCTGTCCGCAGGCACCACCGCCGTTACGGACAGGGTTCGCTCTATAATAACGGGGATATCCGAGAAACACAGGTTACCAGCCAGAAATGCCGCGACGGCCTCTTCGTTTGCGGCATTCAAAACCGCAGGTGCAGTGCCACCCGTTTCGAAGGCTTCAGCGGCCAGCCTCAGGCATGGAAAGCGTTCCAGATCGGGCCGCTCGAAGTGGAACCGACCAATGGAGAACAAATCCAGCGGCGCCACACCCGCATCAATACGATCAGGCCACGCGAGCCCGTTGGCAATTGGCGTTCTCATATCCGGGCTGCCAAGTTGCGCCAGTACAGAGCCATCCGCGTACTCCACCATGGAGTGAATGATGCTCTCCGGGTGCACATGGACCTCAACCTTCTCCGGCGTAGTGTTGAACAGCCAGCAGGCCTCGATCAACTCCAGGCCCTTGTTCATCAGCGTGGCCGAATCCACGGAAATCTTCTGGCCCATGGACCAGTTCGGATGGGCGCAGGCCTGGGCTGGTGTTACGTCACGCAACGCCTCTGCGCTGTGCTGACGGAAGGGTCCGCCAGAGGCGGTCAGGAGAATTCGGGTGATGCCAGCGCCCAGCGGATCGCGGACCTTGTCCGCAGGCATACACTGGAAAATCGCGTTGTGCTCGGAATCAATAGGTAGCAATTCGGCCCCCGAATCGGCCACCGCATCCATGAACAGCTTGCCCGACATCACCAACGCTTCCTTGTTGGCCAGCAGCACTCGCTTGCCCGCTCTCACCGCAGCAAGGGTGGGCGATAAACCGGCCGCACCCACGATGGCGGCCATCACGGTATCGGACTCTGCCGCCGACGCCACTTCGCACAGGGCCTCGGGGCCACCCAGCACACGGATTCCGGGCATATCGGCTAGGAGATCGGTGAGCTCGGCCGCCGCCGCTGAACTGGCCATCACGGCCACCTGGGGCTGAAACTCCCGACACAGCGCTGCAAGCTCAGAGGCTCGCGAACCGGCGGTCAGTGCATAGACAGAAAAGCGATCGGGGTGACGCCGGACCACGTCCAGCGTGCTCAAGCCAATAGAGCCGGTCGCCCCGAGAATGGTGAGATGACGCTTCGACATACTGCCTTACCAGTGTCCGCCAGTGAGCCAGCCTGCGAGGGTAATGATAAGCGCGAACACAGGAATAGCGGCGGTCAGACTGTCAATGCGGTCAAGAATACCACCATGCCCAGGTAACAGCTGACTACTGTCTTTGATACCGCGGAAGCGCTTGAGCATGCTTTCGAAGAGATCGCCGAGCACGGACACAAAACCGGTAAACAGGCTGGCGGCGATCAGCAGAACAGTCTCTGACACAGACGCGGAAGCCGCCATGCTAACCAGCAAAGCAAAGAGTCCAACAGCGACTAGACCACCCCAGACACCGGCCCAGGATTTCCCCGGACTGACTCTTGGCGCCAGTTTGGCCTTGCCAAAGGCCCGCCCGGCAAAGTACGCACCAATGTCTGCCACCCAGACCACACAGAAGATATACAGTATGGCCCAGAGACTGTTAGTCACCTCGCCGAAAGACAAGGTACCGGTCCGGAGATAATTCAGTCCTACCCACGCTGGAACCAGGACCAGGAATCCCATTATGGCCCGCGCCGGCAACGTTCCCCAGGCATCAGATCCTCTGGGATAGGCCCTGACCAGCAGAAAGCAGCCAACCCACCAAACGAGTGCCAGCCAGAATACGGCCAGGGCCGGAACGTTGAGCAGAAAATAAAGAGTCAATGCAACGACACTTGCGTATGCAACCCGTCCGCCCTGCCCCTCGATACCAGACAGGTTGGCCCATTCCCAGGCACCCAACGTGATGATCAGCCCCGTGAACAGTGCAAACCCCATGGGTGGCAAAAAGAAGATCCCGCCGATGGCGATGGGAGCAAGGATGAGCGCGGTGATTATTCTGGTTCTGAGCACGGCTGAGATCGCTTCTGGGAGTCGTTAGGAGTGGGATGATGCCCGGGCGCTGATCTGGTCATCGGTCTGACCAAACCGGCGTTGCCGTTTGGCATACGCCTCCAGTGCCTTGTGCATCTCGGCTTCTTTGAAGTCAGGCCAGAACACCGGTGCGAAATACAACTCGGCGTAGGCCAGGTGCCACAGCATGAAATTACTGATTCGTTGCTCACCGGCGGTACGAATCATCAGATCCGGCATGGGCAAATCACCGATGCTCAGGTGCTGCTGCATCAGGTCGTCATTAATGTCCCCAGGCTCAAGCTTGCCGGTCCGAACCTTGGCGGCAAGCTGCCGGGCGGCCTGAGTGATATCCCAGTGCCCGCCATAGTTCGCGGCGATGACCAGAGTCATCAGGGTGTTGTCCTTGGTCAGCTCTTCGGCTTCCGCCATCTTCTTCTGCAAGACGGCGTTGAAGGCAGAACGGTCCCCGATAATCCGCAAGCGGATATTATTGCGGTGTAGCTTTCGCACCTCCCGCTCCAGAGCCAGGAGGAACAGCTTCATGAGGGCTGAAACCTCATCTTCTGGACGACGCCAGTTCTCGCTGGAAAAAGCAAACAACGTCAGAACTTCAACACCCTCGCGGGCGCAGGTCTCTACCACGGCTTTGACCGCATCCACGCCGGCCCTGTGGCCCGACACACCCTTCTGCCGGCGCTCTTTGGCCCATCGATTATTGCCATCCATGATGATGGCAACGTGTCGGGGTCTGCTGTCTGCAGACACCGGAATTTCTGCGGATACGGATTCCGTCATGCATTCCTCTACTCGGGTCGGGCAATCCGCGCCCGCCCCTTTGTGGTTTACTGCCTGCTCTGAGCCGGTTATACCGACATCAAGTCTTCTTCTTTCGCCTTGAGCGCCTTGTCTACCTCGGCAATGTAGCGGTCGGTCAGCTTCTGGATTTCGTCCTCGCCACGACGCTCGTCGTCCTCGGTGATTTCCTTTTCCTTCAACAGCTCCTTGATCATGCTGTTGGCATCACGACGGGCACTGCGGATGGCCACCCGCCCCTGCTCGGCATCGTTCTTGGCCTGTTTGACCATTTCCCGGCGGGTTTCTTCCGTCAGCATGGGCATAGGAACCCGGATCACGTCGCCACTGGTTGCCGGGTTGAGGCCCAGATCAGAACTCATGATCGCCTTTTCGATGGTCGGAACCAGGTTCTTTTCCCAGGGAGACACAGCCAGAGTCCGGTTATCTTCGACCGTGATACCAGCAACCTGCTTCAGCGGTGTTTCCTGCCCGTAGTAGTTGACCATCACACTGTCGAGAATAGCTGGATGTGCCCGACCGGTGCGAATCTTGTTAAAGGCCGTATGCAGAGCCTCGAGGCTCTTTTGCATTCGTTTGTCGGCGTCGGCTTTGATGTCGTTAATCACTTCAGCACCCTCAATTCGTTCCAGAGAACATTCAATCGTTTCCGGGGCAGCCTAGCATCCGTGCCCCGGCATAATTCATTCAATCAGTGTACCTTCTTTTTCACCAGTCACGATCCGGGTCAGCACGCCCGGACTGTTCATGTCGAACACCCGCAGCGGCATGCCGTGGTCGCGGGCGAGGCAGATCGCGGTGAGGTCCATGACGCCCAGCTTTTTGTCCAGCACTTCGTCGTAGGTCAGGTAATCGTATTTCTCGGCAGAACTGTCCAGCTTGGGATCGGCAGAGTACACACCGTCCACCTTGGTGCCCTTGAGCACGGCGTCCGCTTCAATTTCGATGCCGCGGAGACAGGCAGCGGAATCCGTGGTGAAGAAGGGGTTGCCGGTGCCGGCACAGAAGATAACCACATCACCGTCTTTCAGGTCGCGAACGGCACGGCGACGGTCGTAGTGCTCGACGATGCCGCTCATGGGAATGGCCGACATGACCCGGGTACGGATATTGGAACGTTCGAGGGCGTCGCGCATGGCCAGGGCGTTCATAACGGTCGCCAGCATGCCCATGTGGTCGCCGGTGACCCGGTCCAGACCGGCTGCGCTCAGGGCTGCACCCCGGAACAGGTTACCACCCCCGATGACCAGTCCGACCTGAACGCCGATACCGATCAGTGCGCCGATTTCAAGGGCCATTCTGTCAAGGACTTTGGGATCAATACCGAAATCGTGGTCACCCATCAGGGCTTCACCACTGAGCTTCAGGAGAACGCGCTTGTATCTGGGCTGGGTTTTGGATGATGTCGGCATGGTGATCCCCTTTTCGTCTGTTGGCAGCGATGCGGCGACTTTCGCTCCGCAGGCTTGTATCTGACATACTCCTCAAAAAGGGGTATCTCAGATACAAACCGGCCACGAAAGCCGGGAAACCCCGACTGACGTGGCAGACTGAGATGGCGCGCCGTCCGAAAGACCGGCGCACCGAAAGAAAAATCAGGCTTTGCCAGTGCCGGCTGCAGCAGCAACCTCAGCAGCGAAGTCCACTTCTTCCTTCTCGATACCTTCACCTACTTCCAGGCGAACAAAGCCAACCAGCTCACCACCGGCAGCCTTGATCAGCTCACCTACGGTCTGATCCGGGTTCTTAACGAACGGCTGTTCAACAAGGCTGTTCTCCTTGAGGAACTTCTTAATACGGCCGCCCATCATCTTCTCAACGATTTCAGCAGGCTTGCCTTCCATATCCGGCTGAGCCTTGATGATTTCCTTCTCTTTTTCCAGCTCTTCTTCCGGCATTTCTTCCGGCTTGCCTACGCGCGGGTTAACGGCAGCAGCGTGCATCGCCACATCGCGGGCAACTTCTGCGTCACCGGCAGAGATAGCTACTACGGAAGCAATCTTGTTGGTGCTGTGAACGTAGCCACCAACAACCGGGCCTTCAACCTTGACGATACGACGAACGGTGATGTTCTCGCCGATCTTCTGAACCAGCGCCTCGCGCTTGGCTTCCAGATCGCCTTCCATCAATTTGGCAACGTCGGTTTCGCCTTTTTCGAAAGCAACAGCCAGAACGTCGTTGGCGAACGCGAGGAAGTTGTCGTCACGGGCAACGAAGTCAGTCTCGGAGTTAACTTCCAGCATGAAAGCAACGGTGTTGTCATCGGAAATCTTGACCAGAGACACACCCTCAGCCGCAGTACGGCCGGCTTTCTTGGCAGCCTTCAAACCAGAAGACTTACGCAGCTCTTCGATTGCAGCATCAACATCGCCACCAGCTTCAACGAGCGCCTTCTTGCACTCCATCATGCCAAGACCGGTACGCTCACGCAGCTCTTTGACCATTGCAGCGGTAATTGCAGCCATGTTCAATCCTCTCAATTATTTCGAATTCGGTAGGACAGGCGTGCCCGCTTCAAACCGGGCACGCCTTACTTCAAAAGCGTGGTTCTGACGCTTATTCGGCAGCCGGAGCGGCGCCTTCTGCGTCTTCGCTGACTTCAACAAACTCGTCAGCGCCTGCGCCTGCAGACTGAGCTGCTTCGATGCAGGTATCGGCAACCGCCTTAACGTAGATCTGGATAGCGCGGATGGCGTCGTCGTTACCCGGGATCACGTAGTCAACGCCGTCAGGATCGCTGTTGGTATCAACAACGCCGATAACCGGAATACCCAGCTTGTTGGCTTCCTTGATCGCGATGCGCTCGTGGTCTACGTCGATAACGAACAGTGCGTCCGGCAGGCCGCCCATGTCCTTGATACCACCGATTGAACGCTCGAGCTTGTCCATTTCACGGGTGCGCTCAAGAGCTTCTTTCTTGGTCAGCTTGTCGAAAGTACCGTCTTTGCTCTGGGCGTCCAGATCACGGTAGCGACGGATAGACTGACGGATGGTCTTGTAGTTGGTCAGCATGCCACCGAGCCAGCGATGGTTAACGAACGGCTGGCCAGCGCGCTCTGCTTCTTCCTTGATGATCTTGGCCGCAGCACGCTTGGTGCCAACGAACAGGATCTTGTTCTTGTTCTCTGCCAGCTGCTGAATAACCTTCAGCGCATCGTTCATGGCAGGAACAGTCTGCTCCAGGTTGATGATATGAATCTTGTTGCGGGCGCCGAAGATAAACTTCGACATCTTGGGGTTCCAGTAGCGAGTCTGGTGACCGAAGTGAGCACCTGCTTTCAGCAGGTCACGCATATTTACCTGAGCCATGTAGTTACCTTTTTAGCTTCGGGTTAGTCCTCCACGAGTCCGATTGCCCCAACCCACTTTCATTCGTGTGTTGATGAAAGGGAGCACCCTGGGACAACGTGTCGACACGTGTGCGAATTTGCCGGATTCGTTTCCGGCGGCCGCGTTTATACCACAATCCTCTTCGCAAAAGCCATTATTTTTGCACCCCACCTTCCTTGTACCTGAACACTCAGCCCCTTAAAATGCCGGGCTGATGCAATTTAATGGGAAGCCCGATGCAAGTATCGATTAAGACCCCGGAAGAAATCGAAAAAATGCGCGTTGCCGGCCGCCTGGCCGCAGAAGTCCTCGAACTGCTTGATGAGCACATCAAGCCTGGAATCACCACCGAGGACATCAACCGCATCTGCCACGATCATATTGTGAACGTGCAGAAGGCGATCCCGGCCCCCCTCAACTACAAGGGTTTTCCGAAATCCGTGTGCACGTCAGTGAATCACGTGATCTGCCACGGAATACCGACCGAGAAAAAAGTGCTCAAGGACGGCGACATCATTAATGTGGATGTGACCGTTATAAAAGACGAATACCACGGTGACACCAGCAAAATGTGGGTCGTCGGAAAGCCCAAACCCGGCACCGAGCGCTTGATCAAGATCACCCAGGAGTGCCTCTATAAAGGCATCGAGCTGGTCAAACCCGGCACCAAACTGGGCGATATCGGCCATGTGATCCAGCAGCACGCTGAAAAACATCGCTACTCGGTGGTTCGGGACTACTGCGGCCACGGTATCGGCAAGGTCTTCCACGAAGAGCCGCAGGTCATGCATTACGGAAAACCGGACACCGGCATGGAACTGCAGGAAGGCATGACCTTCACGATCGAGCCGATGATCAATCAGGGTAAGTTTCAGACAAAATTATTGCCAGACGGCTGGACGGTGGTCACCAAAGATCACAAGCTGTCCGCACAGTGGGAGCACACCATTCTCGTCACTGCCGATGGGTACGAGGTTCTGACCAAGCGATCGGAAGAGCCGTTCTAAGTGGACTTAAACAGACTGGAGTCCCGCATCAGCGAGGACGCCTCGCCGGCGCCTGCCGCCAAAGAACTGCTTAAAACGCGCTACCAGGCGGATGCGGAAGCCTTCCGCCAGGGAGCCGATGTCCGTGCGCTGGTGCATTCCCGGGCCGACACAGTAGACCGGGTTTTAAAGCTGATCTGGGAACGCTACCCGTTCGCAGACTCCCCCGATATCGCGCTGATTGCCGTGGGCGGCTACGGTCGCGGTGAACTCCACCCCCATTCGGACATCGACCTGCTCATTCTAACCCGGTCCGGTGTCGAAGACGGCTGGCACGAGGATCTTAGCGCCTTCATTACGCTGCTCTGGGACCTGAAACTCGACATCGGGCACAGCGTCCGAAGCATGGCCGAAGGCATCGAGGCGGCCCGGGAAGACATCACGATCCTGACCAACCTGCTGGAAACACGTACCATCGCTGGCCCCGACGATTTACGCCAGGAACTCAGTGAGCAGGTTTATTCCGACAGTGTCAGCACCGACCGCGCCTATTTTATTGCCAAACGGCAGGAACAGCAGGCCCGCCACGAGAAATACGGTGACACTGAGTACAACCTCGAACCCAACGTGAAGGGGTCTCCCGGAGCGCTTCGGGATATCCAGACCATCGGCTGGATCACCAAACGCCACTTCGGCCTGCAGGATATTTCCGATCTGGTTAAGTCGAACATCCTGCTTGAAGAGGAATACCAGATTCTCCTGCAGGGAGAGACATTTCTCTGGCAGTTGAGATATGGCCTGCAACTGCTGGCAGACCGGAACGAAAACCGTTTGATGTTCGATCATCAGCGCGCGCTGGCGCAGATGATGGGCTACAAGGACGAAGGCAAACGTCTCGGTGTTGAGCTGATGATGCAGTCCTACTACCGAACAGTTCTGGCCCTGGCGGAGCTTACGGACGTCATCCTCCAGTACTACGATGAGGCCATTCTTGCCTCTGGTCAGGAAGATGACATCCAGCCCCTGAACAAGCGCTTCCAGATGCGCAACCGGTACATTGAGGCCATCAACAACCAGGTTTTTGCCTACGCACCCTACGCCATCATGGAGATCTTCGTCCTGATGGCACAGCACCCTGACATCAAGGGCATCCGGGCCACCACCATTCGCTCCCTACGGGCTCACCGGCACCTGATCGACGACGCCTTCCGATCGGACCTGGGGGTGACCACCCTGTTCATGGAACTGCTGCGAACGCCTCACGCGCTTGAGCACACGCTGTCTGCCATGAAGAAGTACAACGTGCTTGGGCGCTACTTGCCTGAATTCGGGCAGATCATCGGACAGATGCAGCACGATCTGTTCCACATCTACACGGTGGATGCCCATACTCTCAGAGTCATTCGCAACATGACCCGCCTGCGGGGACACGAGGCGAAAACCGAGTTCCCCCTGGCCTGCCGCCTGATTCACCAGCTGCCCAAACTGGAGAATCTTCTGATCGCCGGGCTCTACCACGATGTGGCCAAAGGGCGTGGCGGCGACCACTCGGAGCTGGGCGCCATAGACGCCGAAGCCTTCTGCAAGCAGCATCACCTGAGTGAACGGGATACCTCGCTGATTTCGTGGCTGGTAGAAAACCATCTTCTGATGTCCATGACCGCCCAGCGCAAGGACATCTCAGACCCGGACATCATCCACAATTTTGCCCGGGCCGTGCCCAGCCAGATGCACCTGGATTATCTCTACGTGCTGACCGTCTGCGACATCAGCGCTACCAATCCCAAGCTCTGGAACACCTGGCGCGCCTCCCTTCTCCGCCAACTTTACATCGAAGCCAAGCGCGCTCTTCGCAGGGGTACAGAAACGCCGGTCAACCGGGATGAATGGATTCAGGCCACACAGTCCGAAGCGCGGGAAATCCTGATCGCTCAGAACATGACCGACGAGCAGATCGACACCATCTGGGACACAGTGGACGAAGATTACTTCCTTCAGGATTCCACGGTCGACATTGCCTGGCAGACCGCGGCTATCATTCGCCACGGCGATAATCCCGATCCGATGGTGCTGATTCGCGACACCCGCGGAGGCCCGACCGACGGTTATTCCCAGATCATCATTTACGTGAAAGACCGGGTTGCCCTTTTCGCCGCCACGACGGCCGTGCTGGAGCAACTGAACCTGAACATCGTTGATGCTCGCATCAGCTCCGGCGTTGGTGACTACGCCATCAGCTCCTATGTGGTGCTGGATGAGAAAGGACAGCCCCTGGGCACCGATCCGGCCCGGAAGGATCGGGTCCGGAAGCGCCTGATTGAGGAGCTGGATGATCCGGAAGACTACCCGGACATCATTCACCGCCGGACCCCAAGGCAGCTCAAACATTTCGCCTTCCCGACCGAGGTGACCTTCTCCAACGACACCATCAACCAGCGTACGGTGATGGAAGTCATCACACCGGACCGGCCGGGCCTGTTGGCCCGTATCGGGCAAGTACTGCTGGATCATCGGGTTCGCCTGTCGAACGCCAAGATCGCCACCCTCGGCGAGCGGGTCGAGGACGTATTTTTTATTACCGACGAACAGGGCGCCCCGATCAGTGACGCCTCCCTGTGCCGGGACCTGCAACAGGGCCTCTGTAAAGTTCTGGACGATACTCAATGAATCCCAATCTGACGAAACTCCATCCCTACCCGTTTGAGAAGCTTGCCAAGCTGAAAGCCGGCATTGAACCGCCAGCCGATATCGCGCCGATCTCTCTGGGCATCGGCGAGCCCAAACATCCCTCCCCGGAATTCGTCAAACAGGTGGTCGCCGACAGTCTCGACAAGTTGGCAAACTACCCCACCACCAAGGGTACGGATGAACTTCGCCAGGCCATCAGTGAATGGGCAACGGCGCGCTTCCAGCTGCCCGAGGGTTCACTGGATCCGGCACAGCATGTGGTACCGGTGAACGGGACCCGGGAGGCCATTTTCTCTCTGGTGCAGGCCGTGGTGGACAGCGGCCGCCCTGCAACAGTGGTCAGTCCCAATCCCTTTTACCAGATCTATGAAGGCGCAGCGCTGCTGGCCGGCGCAACACCGGTTTACCTACCCTGCGACGGCTCCAATGGATTCATTCCAGACTTTGACGCAGTGCCCGAATCGGTCTGGCACGAGTGTCAGGTTCTGTTCCTGTGCTCTCCCGGCAACCCCAGTGGCGCAGTGATCCCCCGCGACACGCTGATCAAGGTCATCGAACTCGCGGACCGGTACGATTTTATCGTCGCCTCTGACGAGTGTTACTCGGAACTCTATCCCGACGAAGCCCAGCCTCCAGAAGGGTTGCTGCAAACATGCGCAGCCATGGGCCGCCAGGGTTTCGCCCGCTGCATTGTGTTTCACAGCCTGTCCAAGCGCAGTAACCTTCCGGGCCTGCGATCCGGCTTTGTCGCGGGTGACGCGAAGGTCATCGAGGACTACCTGAAATACCGGACCTACCACGGTTGCGCCATGCCCATCCAGAACCAGCTGGCCAGCATTGCCGCGTGGCGTGACGAAGATCATGTCCGGGAAAACCGCGCAGCCTACCGGGCCAAGTTTGAAGCCGTGGTGCCCATCCTGCGAGAGGTGATGGACGTGGAATTTCCGGATGCCGGATTCTACCTATGGCCGACAACCCCCATGGACGATGAAACCTTCGCCAGGGACTTGTCAGCCCAGCAGAACGTTCACGTGTTACCCGGACGATACCTGTCTCGCACGGTAGATGGGGTCAATCCTGGCGAGAACCGGGTACGCATGGCCCTGGTTGCCCCACTCGAGGAATGTGTTGAAGCGGCGCACCGTATTGTTGAATTCGTAAAGGCAAATACCCCATGAAACTGTACGGCATCAAGAACTGCGACACCGTCAAAAAGGCCCGGAAATGGCTGGACGATCGAAACATCGCCTACGACTTTCACGACTTCAAGAAAGAGGGGCTGGACAGCGAACGCCTGACCCAATGGGAGCAGGCCGCCGGATGGGAAACCCTGCTCAACCGCCGTGGCACCACCTGGCGAAAACTTCCCGACGACGTTCGTGATACCATTGGCGCCCAATCCGCCCACCAGATCATGCTAGACAACCCTTCCATCATTAAGCGGCCGGTTGTAGAGCATGACGGGTCCGTCTCCGTCGGATTCAAGGACGACGACTGGGCACAAAAGTTCGCAGACGCTTAAGCCTCACCAGACAAAGGAGCAAACACCTGATGAGTTTCGCATTCGGAATCGGTATCGGCACCCAGAACAAAAAGGGCGACTGGCTGGAGGTTTTTTACCAGCAGCCGGTTATGGCCCCCGGCAGTGTCCTGATGGAAGTGGTGAGCAACACCCTGGGCTATCAGGGCGGCAACCAGGCCATTCAGGCAAAAGCGGAACAGCTGTCAGAACTGGCGAGCGCCCTGCGCCGGGCCGGCGAAACCACGCAGGCCATTCTGGCGGAAAAGGCATCCCAGAGCTCTCGCCCCGTCGCCGTGACCATCCTTGATACCGACGATGCGGCCTCCAGCACGCCAGAGGTGTACCTCAAGCTGCATCTGATTTCCCACCGTCTGGCCAAGCCCCATAGCCTGAAGCTGGACGGCATCTTTGGCCTGCTGCCGAACCTGGCCTGGACCAGCGAAGGCGCCATTGACCTGGAAGAACTTCCGGAACGCCAACTGCAGGCCCGTATTGAAGGCCACACTCTGGAAGTGAAATCGGTGGACAAGTTCCCGCAGATGACCGATTACGTGGTTCCGAGCGGTGTGCGCATTGCAGACACCGCCCGTGTGCGCCTCGGCGCCTACGTGGGTGAAGGCACCACCGTGATGCATGAAGGCTTCATCAACTTCAATGCCGGCACAGAAGGCACCAGCATGATCGAAGGCCGCATCTCTGCCGGCGTGATGATCGGCAAGGGCTCTGACCTGGGCGGCGGCTGCTCCACCATGGGCACGCTTTCTGGCGGCGGCAACATTATCATTTCTGTTGGCGAGAACTGCCTGATCGGCGCCAACGCCGGTATCGGCATCCCGCTGGGCGATCGCTGCACCGTCGAAGCCGGTCTCTATATTACCGCCGGCACTAAAGTGGCACTGCTGGACGACCACAACGAACTGGTCGAAGTCATTAAAGCCCGCGATCTCGCCAACAAGCCGGACCTGCTCTTCCGCCGCAACAGCCAGACTGGCGCCGTGGAGTGCAAGACCAACAAGTCCGCCATCGAGCTGAACGAAGAGCTGCATGCAAACAACTGATTCCCCCACCCTCAAACTTGCCAGGGACCTGATCAGCCGGCCATCGGTGACTCCCGAAGACGCCGGCTGCCAGGACCTGATGATGTCCCTGCTTGCACCTCTGGGTTTCAACGCAGAGAAACTGTGTTTTGGCGAGGTTGACAACCTTTGGGCCCGGAAGGGCTCAGAGGGCCCGGTGCTCGCTTTTGCCGGCCACACCGATGTGGTGCCTACCGGTCCCGAGAAAAACTGGGATCACGCTCCGTTCGATCCTGTCGTTAAAGACGGTTACCTCTGGGGCCGCGGAGCAGCGGATATGAAGGGCAGCCTGGCGGCCTTCGTTACGGCCTGTGAGCGTTTCGTCGCCGCCTATCCTGAACACCGGGGTTCTATCGCCCTGCTTATCACCAGCGATGAGGAAGGCCCGGCGCTGGACGGTACCGTCAAGGTGGTTAAAACCCTGGAAGATCGCAACGAAAAGATCGACTGGTGCCTGATTGGTGAGCCTTCAAGCACCAAAGAGGTTGGCGATGTGATCAAGAACGGTCGCCGGGGCTCATTACACGGCCATTTGACCGTTCATGGCATTCAGGGCCACGTAGCCTATCCGCATCTGGCGGAAAACCCGGTTCATTCAGTGGCGCCGGCCCTCGACGCCCTGGCCAATGAATTCTGGGACGGTGGAAACGATTTTTTCCCGCCTACGACTTTCCAGATCACCAAAGTGGAAGCCGGCACGGGCAGCAATGTAATCCCGGGTGAATGCCTGGTGCACTTCAACTTCCGGTACTGTACTGAAAGCACAGCAGAGAGCCTGGAAGAGCGGGTCGTGGCGATCCTGGACCGCCACAACCTGAAGTACGATTTGAAGTGGCAACTGAGCGGACGCCCGTTCCTTACCGACAAAGGTGCTCTGGTGTCAGCCACTCAGGCGGCTATCAGCAAGGTCACCGGTCGGGATACAGAGCTGTCTACGTCGGGTGGCACATCCGATGGCCGCTTCATCGCACCCACCGGCGCTCAGGTGGTAGAGCTGGGACCTATCAATGCGACGATTCACAAGGTGAATGAATGCGTGAGTATTGAGGATCTGGACACGCTCTCGCAGATCTACGAGCAGATCCTCATCGAACTGCTCGCCTGAAGCGGAATCAATAGTGGGGAGGCGGCGTTTCGTCTTCCTCACTCTTGATGTTTGACGGCGAGAGTTCCCTGACCTGCTTGTGCAGCAAGCGCTTGGCCTCCCACAATTCGCGCAACTCCAGCTCCTGTTTCGCCAACTGATCACTGAGGGTGTTGATAATATCGTCCTGAAAGGCCAGACGCACTTCCAGTTCGTCCATTCTGGTTTCGAGATTTTTATCCGTCATAGCTAGTCAAACGCTCCCCGTCAGGACTCCGTGGCTGACGTAATTGCTTAAGACAACAACGATTATCCCCTTGGTCAGCGTTCGGAATAATCTGGTATCATGCCGCTTTTGCCCGCCAGTGTCTCCACGGTTCGGATGGCCGGCGGTTTTCACCGACCGAGTGTCAGAGTTTACCCGACATCCGGTTCTTTATCGTTAGCGTTACAAAAATGGAGAAAGTTCAGTCAATGCGTAATCCAGCCAAAGCGATCCTCGTTGCCATCCTGATCGCCATTCCCGCACCACTGATTCTGGCTACCCTGCTTTCCTACACCCCCGAACCCCTTCGACTGATTGCCGCCGGTGACCTGGTCGAGGCTCTGGGCAGCAACCGGGGTATCGCAGCCTACCTGATCAGTTTTGTTCTTTTTGGTATTGCCGGCTTCCTCGTTGCAGCACTGGCAGGTAAGCAACAAACCGCACGCAGAAACACATACCAGTCGGCCCAGCAGAACTACGAGGAGGACGACGACTATGACGACAGCACCCCAGAGGGTGACGAAGAAGGCACTGTTAAGTGGTTCAATGTGAAAAAGGGCTTCGGCTTCATCGTGCGTGACAGCGGTGACGAAGTGTTTGTTCACTTCCGCGCCATTCGCGGTCGCGGCCGCCGTGTCCTGCGCCAGGGTCAACTGGTGCGCTTCAATGTGGTTGAGGCCGACAAGGGCCTGCAGGCAGACAACGTGTCTATTCTCAGCGACTGATCACGCCGCCAATCACGAAAAAGGCAGCCCTCGGGCTGCCTTTTTTAGTTCCAGTTAACCAGGTGCTCCCCTCGATGATCGAGGCGCCACCACTTTTCATCTTCAACCGGGTCCCCTTCCATCCAGTCTCCGGGGCTGCACCGGACTTCGGTATCCAAAGACCGCCATGCGCTGCGTGCGCAGTCCAGGTCGGACGACCAGGGCAGTGCTTCACCTTCCATCACCAGCGATGTAAACCGCTTTCCAAACGCACCGGGATACAGCGTAATTCGCAGACCAGCCCCCTGAAACAGGGCCGTTCCCTTGATGACGGAGTCCACCTGACTGTCATCCAGTTCCAACTGGTCCAGCTGCCCCTCCAACCACTGGGATACCGCGCCTACCTCGAGGTCGCGGACATAAATCTCCAGATCCTTCACCCGTTGTGTCTCCAACCTGATTACGATTCTGCCGGCAATACTGAACCGGTCAACGCTTTGCTGCAACCCATCGAGCCAGCTCGCTGCTCAAATCATCCACGCTTAAGTGCCTGAGCGTGCCGGCGGCCTTGCGCTCGAACCAGGCGACTTCAACCGCCGCTTTGCTCAACTGCAGCTCATCGAGGGAAGCCGCAATGGCACTGGCAGGTTCACGACGAGCCAATTCCAACAGAGCTTGACGGCGCAACGACTCCAGCTGCCCCGACATTGCCATCGATTCGCCCGAACCACGTCGGGCAAACAGATCCAGCCGCGCAGCTGCCCGCTCCACCCAACGCAGCAGGTCACCGGGCCACATAACAGAAGGATCCCGGCAACTTGCGGCATACCGAATCACTGAAACAGGGATTTCGATCTGCCAGCGTTTTTCGATCAAGGGCTGATGCGCCACGAGAATGGCCTCTTTCTGGCCAGCACTCGTTGAAGGCGTATCAATCACGTCAATCAGCCGCCCCAACCAGTGCTCCAGCCGCGAACAGTCGGCAGGGCTGGATGAATTTCCCACCAGCAATATTGGCCCCTGCCAGCTGGCAAGCACATCCAACAACTGCGTTTCTGTGCGTTCGACGAGAACCATAAGGTCGGCCGGGGAGCAGTTATCCAGAACCAGCACAGAGGCAGAAGCCAGAGAGTCGGTTCCCTCACTCTCCTGACACCGTGCCAATTCGAACAGGTTCTGGTCAGTCCTCGGATTCACAACACGATGGTCCAACGCCAGTTCGCCGAGGGCAAACTGAAGCAGGCTGGACTTACCTGCCCCACGGACTCCCGTGAGCCAGACCAGCGATTGCGGCGATGAGGCCAGCGAGACAGTTATATCCTCGGCAACCAGGAGCCAGTCGCTGTCAGTGACGACCAATGGGACAGAGGGATCCTTCGATGCATCGTGAGGCAGCAGAGCGGTGGCATCGGGCCAGGTCACTACCACTTCAAGAACCGCCACGTAGGCCTTGTCACGCAGGCGCTCCATTCCCGAGACCAGTACCCGAAGCAGAACACTCCAATCAAGCCAGGACTGGTCGCAAACCTCCCTGGCCTCTGCAAACCAGGCCAGTAGCTGGGACGACAGAAACCCTTCCCGGCCGACTTCCGTCACCACCGGCTGTTCACACTGAACGGTTCTCACCAGTTCATCGAGATCCACTCCGGCCCGGTGCAAGAAGGCGGTTACCGAGGTACAGGATTCCAGCAGTGCCAGCAGATAATCCTCGGCGGTGACAACCGAGCCACCGCGCTGATGCACCCCGTCCCGCGCCTGCACCAGTGCTACCTGGCATTCGGGGGACAGGCATCCTTGCCAATCTTCCATAAAACGTTCCATGTTATTAACAGATCTCCCTGATCTTGCATTACCTACGAAATGAATGAGCTCCCTGGTTGTCCAACTCCCTGGACGCTTACCAGGTTCCGGTATTTTCCATGCTGACCCAGGGTTCCTTCGGCGGCAAGGCCTCACCCTTTTGCAACAGTTCAATGGAAATATTATCCGGCGTGCGAATAAACGCCATATGACCATCTCTCGGGGGGCGGTTAATGGTTACCCCATTCGCCTGCAAGTGTTCACACAGTGCGTAGATATCATCAACGCGATACGCAAGATGACCAAAATTCCGCCCCCCGGAGTACTCCTCGGGATCCCAATTGTAGGTCAGCTCGATCATGGGCGCCTTGTCTTGCCGGGCACGCGCTTCATCATCGGGGGTCGCGAGGAACACCAGAGTGAAGCGGCCTTTCTCGCTACTCTTGCGACTGATCTCCTTCATCCCCAGCAGATCACAGAAAAAGTGCAGCGTTTCCTCCAGGTTGGAAACCCGGATCATAGTGTGAAGGTATTGCATATCAGGACACCTCGTTGGTGGTACGGAATTCAGTTTCGAGAGCCCCTTACCAACCTCAAAGTTTAGGGTATTCTGAAACAATGAACAGCCGCGAACATACCACGGAACTCTTTGACTTCAACCACCCGGCCGTGCGGCACCTGGCCTGGCTCTGTACCGCCCCTCAACTGATTAAGGGGCGATCTGTGTTCAAGCCTTCAGAGCATCTGACGCCGGAGTACCAGGAAAAGCTGACGCACTGGGATAAATACCCGTCAAGCATGCCCGAGCGCCTGCGAATGGAGTCGCCGCCCAAACGCCTGGGTTATTATTTTGAGCAACTCTACGAGGTCCTCCTGACTGATCTCCTCGGCTGGCAGGTTTTGCTCAAGAATCTGCAAATCCAGTCCGAGGGCCGGACCCTGGGTGAGCTGGATTTCGTCGTTCAAAACACCACAGACGACCGGATTGAACACCATGAAATCGCCATCAAGTACTATCTGGGCGTTCCGAATGGGAATGGGAACGGTGACGCAAAGTGGTTTGGCCCAAACGCCCGGGACCGGCTGGACCTGAAACGGGATCTGCTGATCAACCACCAGAGCAGACGTACCGAAGAACCCGAGGGGATAGAAACCCTGGCGATGCATGGAATAAAAGGCCCGCTTCCATGCCGCCTCTTTATGCCAGGATACCTGTTCTATCCGCTCGGTGAATTTCTGAATCCGCCATCCGACGCGCCGGCTGATCACCTCAGGGGCTGGTGGGTTTACGCCAGGGACGCGGAAACCATGGATACATCACACTGGATTGAACTTCGAAAGCCCCATTGGGTAGGCCCGTGGCGACAAAACCAGCCGCCGAGCCCTGACGACACAAACGAACGACTGAACTCTGTCGACGAGCTCCGGGTGCCGCGGCTGTTCGCGGAGCTCGAACAGGATCGAACCAGGGGGCAATGGCGCGAGGTTCGCAGGATTTTTGTGGTTCCGCAGACCTGGCTCGGTGAGAAGGCCCCCAAGTAATCCTCCTCCCGAGCACACAGGACAGCACACCAGCTGCGCTAATCGGAGACTTTCAGCAGCACCTTACCGGTATTACGGTTCTCCGCGACATAAGCCATGGCCTCCTCGGCCTCGGTGACAGGCCAGTCGCAATCGATGACGGGCTCAATCTGACCGGCGCTCAGCAAGGGCCAGACACGCTTGTGCAACTCGTGCATAACCCGCCCCTTGTCCTCCACGGTCCGGGACCGAAGGGTTGAGCCGATCAGCTGATGGCGTTTAACCAGCATCAGTCCCAGATCCACTTCCGCCATTCGGCCACCCATCAAACCGATCAGCACAATCCGCCCATCCACATTCAGAACTTTCTGATCATCGGCGATGTACTTCCCGCCGACGGGGTCAAGGACCATATCAACGCCACCACCCCAGGTCTTCACCGCGTCCACGAAGGAACCATCGTTTCGATCCCAGAGGCCTGACGCGCCCAGCTGTTTGCATACCTCCAGCTTTTCGGCACTGCCGGCTGTAGCAAAGACCGGGTTGCCAAAGGCCGTCGCCAGCTGGATAACCGCAGTGCCCAATCCGCTGGCAGCGGCGTGCAGGAGAACCCGCTCCCCCGGCTTCAAACCGGCTTCCATGTATAGATTCAGCCAGGCGGTGGCAAACACTTCCGGGATCGCAGCAGCCTGCCGGAGGCTGAATCCCCTGGGAATGGGCAACACCTGCACGGCAGGTACCGTCACCCGGGTGGCGTAACCACCGCCGGTCAGCAGGGCACAGACCTCATCGCCGACGGCAAACTCTGCCACTTCTTCCCCAACAGCCGCAATTCGGCCACTGACCTCCAGCCCCATAATCTCGGATGCCCCGGGAGGAGGCGGATAAAGACCGGCCCTTTGCATCAGGTCGGCGCGGTTGATGGCGGTCCAGACTACCTCGATTTCCACGTGGTCGGCAGGCAACTCTTTCGGGGTTTCGTGGTCTCCCCAGTTCAGCTTACCGCCGCTTACCGTGATTGCTTTCATCATGTCTGAGCTCTTTGCCTTTGGAACGTTGCGTCAGGATAACCGATGTGTTTCCAGCGTTGTATGGATCATCTTCTCATATGCGGTCAGCAGGCGACTTTCGCGCCATTCGTCAGGTACGCTAGCCACCGAACCGGATGCAAGCATATTCACGAGCTGCCGCGCTGCACCCTCAGCTTCCCTGTCCGGCCGGCCGGAAACGCTCGGATACAGCTGCGACGCGGGAACATACTCGGGATAGGCCAGACGGTCCGGCGCAAGTGCCAGGCACCCTGATGCCATGGCCTCAAGCATCGACAGCCCCTGAAAATCGTGCACCGCGGTTGAAATCACAACATCTGCCTCTTGAAGCAGCTTGTCGTATTGGCTCTGATCCGCCAGGAATCCCCAGTACACGATGCGGTCACCATGCCGCTCAAGAATAGACTCGAATTCCCCGGGCTGCTGCCGGAACTGCTCGCCGACCACGCTCAGACGGAAGTTTTGCCCCTGCAGGCGCAATTCATCCAGCAACATCAGCAACCGGTCCGGGCCCTTGTCGTACTCCCACCTGTGATTCCACAACAGGTGCGGGCAGTCGGTATCTGGTGGTCTCTGGCGCTCTCGGAAAAGTCTCTCCTCAACCGGCACCGGAACAACCTGTGACTTTGCAGTCAGCCTCTCCAGTGCGCCTTCTGGAATCCCATCAGGAAGCTTTCGAAAAAGGGCCTCGACGCCCGCCAGAAAGCTGCGACGATTCCAGTCACTGTTAAACACCACCGTCGTTGCCGAAATCGCGCTGTAAAGGTTAACCATCTGCGGGTCCACACTCTGGTGCTGCCCCTCGGACTCCGGATAGGAAAACTGGTTTTCGTGCATGTACAGAACGGCGGGAATGGACGCCAGATGGGGGTGAAATCCCCGGATGGAGGCAAGATCGACCATGGAGGTGGCCAGAAGAAGATCCCATTGCTGATTTAGCAATGGTTCATTGAGCCAGGTCAGCGCGTTGCCCCGGATCCGCCAGCGGAAGTAGCGTGGCGGCAGAGCCAGGCTGTGCCACTCATAACCATCAAGGCCGGCGACCAGTTGCTCCCGCCAGCGCCGGTGGCTGCCGGCGTCGTAGGCAGAAAGAACAAGTATTCTGGGTTTGCGGGCGGTGGTCGAATCGGACATGCGGGCATTGTGCCCTAGTCACGATTCGACAACCAAACGCTCTGGTAGGGTTTCAGGGTGATGGTGCCCGCCTGATCGTCGATAGTCATGCCGGAAATCAGATCCCGCCAGTGATCAGTGCCAATCAGATTGATGGTGCTCAGGGCCACCTGCTGAACCTCGTTACTGATGTTGTGAATGCAGAAGATCGACTGGTCCCGGCGCATGCTCTGGCGCCAGAAGCCAAACAG
Organism: Marinobacter suaedae; assembly: GCF_030519635.1. Lineage (NCBI taxonomy): Bacteria > Pseudomonadati > Pseudomonadota > Gammaproteobacteria > Pseudomonadales > Marinobacteraceae > Marinobacter > Marinobacter suaedae. Next base: position 974,680 of record NZ_JAUMIS010000002.1, read on the forward strand.
CTGCAGGCCAAGGTGCAGGGTGAACTGGGTGGCATTGGGGTGAAACGCAGGCTGCTTGCGCCGGATAGCGATCAGGCGGGTCAGTTCGTGATAGGCCTTGCTGTGGTGGCTCAGGGGATTCTCCAGCTCGGTTTCCAGCTTGTCGATCTCCCACTGGCTGCGGTTAATCGAGCGCAGCCGTCCGGTGTTTTCCATCCGTTCCAGATCGTTCACCGACGCCAGAAGGCTGTGGATGTAAAACGCCGGAATCCCCTCCAACGCCAGCATGATGGTGTGAGCGCAGATAAAGCGCTGGAGCTGCCAGTGGTCCGCGCCACCCTGCACAGTGCCTTTCAGGGCATCGTACAGGGAAATGTTAATCTCATAAGGCTGATCCAGGCCGTCCGGCGTACGCCGGTACGACACCTTGCCGCCGAACGAAGTCATGGTGTTGATCAGGCGCTGCTTTTCGTCCTCATCCAGCAAGCCGTCCGTGGGACGCATCCCCACCCCATCGTGAGAGGCAATAAAATTCAGGTAAGTGGTACCCAGCTGGGCCGGAGGCATGCTCATCAACCAGGTTTTCAGGTGCCGGCAGTCACCGGTCACCATGGTATTGATCAGCAATGGCGGCAGCGAAAAGTTGTAGATCACATGGGCTTCGTTGGCATTACCGAAGTAGGTGAGATTCTCCCGATTAGGCACATTGGTTTCGGTGATGACCACGGCATCGGGGGTGTGATGCTCAATCAGCAGCCGCATGATTTTGATCAGCTCGTGGGTCTCCTGCAGGTGGATGCTGGGCGTGCCAGGCTCCTTCCACAGGAACGCCACCGCATCGAGCCGGAACAGAACCACCCCCCGTTCCAGGTAGTAACGTATGATGGCAGCAAACTCGATCAGCACCTGAGGGTTGGCAAAATTCAGATCGACCTGGTCTTCGCTGAAGGTACACCAGACGTAACGCTCGCCGTCATCGGTCTGCACCGCGTTGAGCAGGGGCGAGGTTCTTGGGCGCACCACCGCACTCAGGTCATCCTTCGGATTGCCCTCGAAGAAGTAGTCCTTGCCCGGATCCATCCGCTTGCGGAAATTCTCGAACCAGCGGCTGCGGGCGGACATGTGATTCACCACGAGGTCCGCCATCAGTTTGTAATCCCGGGCAATGGCTTCAATATCCTCCCAGCCACCGTGTGATTCATTGACCGCCAGATAATCCATGACCGAGAAGCCATCGTCCGAGCTGTAGGGAAAGAACGGCAGGATATGTACCGCCGAAATGGTCTCGGACAGACAGTCATTCAGGAACTGGCGCAACGTGACCAGCGGCTTCTGCCCTTCCTTCTGAACCGTGTCGGCATAGGTAATGAGAATAATGTCCGACTCGTCCCAGTTGTTCTGATGGGCCGGAGGTGGCGGCATGCCCGGGTCCAGCCCCATGGTATTGAGCAACTGGTCAGCCAGGAACTGGCAATCCAGGGCCGGGTAGACCACGTCAAGCATGGCCACCAGCTTGTCCCTGAGGGGCTGGGTCATGGACGGAACTCCTCGTTATCCCGCTCAACCGCCTCGAACAACTGCTCCTTGATATCCGGAATCGCACTGGTGACCCGATTCCAGCTCGGGATGAACGGTGTATCCATGGGGTTATCCAGAAAATACGCCCCCGCCCGCATCACGTTCTGGGCGAACAGCTCCACCGCTTTCTCTTCTTTGTGTCGATCGAAAGTCAGGCCGTTGATGATGGCGTCGTTCTGGTAGGTTTCAACGAAGTCTAGTGCAATCCGGAAATAGGTGGCCTTGATGGTGCGGAATTTTTCGCTTGAGAAGATTTCACCGTTGGTCGCCAGCTTCCGGAAAAGGGCCTTGGAGATGTCCATGCTCATTTTCGACAAGCCCCGGCTGGCATCCTCCGGTGACAGATCCTGATGCTTGTGATCGTAAACGTCGGCGATGTCCACCTGACACAGACGGTTGGTGGCGTAATTGCGCTTCATCTCCGACAGCACACCGATTTCCAGCCCCCAGTCACTGGGAATTCGCAGGTCGTTGATCACATCGGTGCGGAAGGAAAACTCCCCGGCCAGCGGGTACCGGTAGCTGTCCAGATAATCCAGAAAGTCATTGGCGCCACACACTTTCTTCAGGGCGCGGATCAGGGGTGTGACCAGCAAGCGGCTGACACGGCCATTCATTCGTTTATCGGCCACACGGGCGTAATAGCCCTTGCAGAACATGTAGTTGAAACCGGGGTTGGCCACCGGGTAGATCAATCTTGCCACCAGGTCCCGCGAGTAGGTCAGGATGTCGCAATCGTGCAGCGCCACCGACTTGCTCAGACCCGCAGCCAGCACATAGCCGAAGCAATACCAGACGTTCCGGCCCTTACCCATTTCCGTGGGTGCCAGGTTTTGCTCCCGCAGCGTCAGGTCAATGGACCGCAGGCGGGGGCCATCATTCCACAGTACCTTGACGTCGCTCTGCGGCAGCTCCGAGAAATATTCCAGGGCGTGGCGATACTGCTCCTCATTCGCCCGGTCGAGCCCGATCACAACCTGCTCCAGGTAGGGAACCTTGGTGAGCTCGTGCACAATGTTCTTGAGGGCAGGCCCTTCGAGTTCCGAATACAGCGAGGGAAGCACCAGCGACATGGGCCTTTCCTTGCGGAACTTCATCAGGTCACTTTCAAGGTCTTCCACCGGCCGATCGACCAGGTTATGCAGTGTTGTAATTATTCCGTTCTGGTAGAAATCGCCCACGGTGGCTCTCCTGTATCAATACCCGTACTCAAAGAGAAGATTCAGTACGCATTCATTCCAGCCCTCCGGGCCGGGCTTGATCGAGCGCATGGCGTGCCTGGATGATGGCAGCTGCACCTCGTCACTATGGACGCCCCGAATCACCACCGGGATATCGGCGGATTCCAGCATGTGCTGGTCGTTCGGGCTGTCGCCGAGGGCAATCGCCACCATCGGCTGATCGCCATACTGCTCCCGGTATTTTTCCAGCAAAAAGCGGGCCCCATCCGCTTTGTCGAAGATGCCCATGGCATGAAAGAAGCGACCGCCCTGCACCAGTCGCAGATTCTCGGCCCTCAGCGCAGTGCGGAACTCCTCCAGTTCGGCGTCGGTTCCATCCCATAACAGCGGCTCGGTTCCCAGCCGATCCTTGGCCCGTTCGGCAGACGCCACATCCAGCCCGGCAATGTCTCCGAGCGCCTCGGCGGACAGGTCATTAAAGCCCCGAAATTGGGCGCCGTCCTCTCGAAGAGTCCCCAGCACCTCCAGTACCCGCGCCCGGGATGCCCCAAAATTCACCACGTCCTCTTCCGGGTTCCCGAAGGTGTCTGCCGGGATAACCACAGCCGCGCCGTTTTCCACGATGAAGGGCGCCTGGTTACCCAGCTCCGCCCTCACCGCCCGGATCTCCGGCGCGGTCTTACTGGAATTGAGAACCAGAGGAATCTCTGCTGCCTCAAGCCGTTCAAGCGCTGACCTGGCGGCGTCCCAGCGGTAGTTATCGTGATTCAGCAACGTACCGTCGAGATCCGAAATCACTACGAGTCTGGGCTTGTTCATCAGGTCCTCCCTCACTTGTTCTTGAAATGGGGCAGGCTGAGGCTGTGATCCTCAGCCACATCAATCAGCACGTCTGCCCGTTCCGGCATCTCAGTGAGACAGAAACGGGTCACGCGCTCGTAGTGCATAATGAAGCGCTGCACCTCGTCATCGCTCATAATGTGCAGTGCCTGTGCGCTATGGGATTGACCGCCTTCTTTTGGTGCATTTTTCAGTTTTGCAGCCAGCTTGTGTTCCTGCAAAGTGCGCCATTCCAGAACACTTTCCATCGACGGCGCCTTTAGCATCACCAGCGCATCCAGCTGTGCGAAAAAGCGGTAGTAGGGGCCTTTCAGGCAGTCATTCACATACCTCCGCCAGATGCCCTCGGGGTCCTCGTGGGCCTCCAGTGCATTGATGGGATCGGCCAATGCCCCCTCCGGCTCTGGCCTGGCCCCGAGGCACCAGCCTTCCAGCAGAATCACGCTGGCCACACCCGCATGCCCCGGCCACTGGCTGGCCGGCAACCGATCATCAATGGACTTGTCAAAGCTGGGGATGGGCGTAACGCTGCCGGCATCGGCCAGCCGAAGCTGATCAATCACCGTCTGCCCCAGCGCCACATCGTGGGTGCCAGGCACGCCGCGGGTGATAAACAAAGGGTGTATTCGCTGTGAGAGCTCCTGGCGCTCGGCCCGGGTGAGGTAGATATCGTCCAGCGAGAAGCTGGCAGCGGGGCAATGACGGTGCCGGGTGAGAATTTCCCGCAGGAACAGCGTCAGTGTGGACTTTCCGGTACCCTGAGCACCATGAATGCCAATCACCACCGGGGACTGAGCCCTGGCTTGCAAGGCCACAACATAATCCACCAGCGGCATGATGGTCTGTTCAACGGTGGACTCGTAATCTTTAGGGAGCGCCTCCTGCTCGATCAGGCCGGCGACGGTTTGATTCAATGTAGGTTCTGACACGTGATTTTCACCAGATGAGTGGTCCCTATAAAACAGTAGCAGCAGATTTCGTACCAAAGGGAGTTCAGGCACTTTATGAGCAATGACGATTTCCGAGTAGAACATCGCTATCTGGGGCTACCGGAGCGTTTCTATACCCGCGTTCAGCCTACACCACTGATAAACACCAGGCTCGTGTGTTTCAACCATGCGTTGGCTGAAGACATGGGCTTTCGGACTGACCAGCCCGACGAGTGGGCAAAGGTGGGCGCCGGCGCCGAGCTGTTGGAAGGCATGGATCCGGTGGCCATGAAGTACACCGGTCACCAGTTCGGAGCCTACAACCCGGATCTGGGGGACGGACGGGGCCTGCTGCTCTGGGAAACGGTGGGGCCGGATGGCCGCCGCTGGGACTGGCACCTGAAAGGTGCCGGCCAGACGCCTTACTCCCGGTTCGGCGATGGCCGAGCGGTTCTGCGCTCAACCATCCGGGAGTATTTGTGCAGCGAAGCCATGGCAGGCCTCGGCATTCCCACCACCCGCGCGCTCTTCATGACCAGCTCCACCGAGCCGGTCCAGCGGGAAACCATCGAAACCGCCGCCACTCTCATGCGCGTCACCGCCAGCCATATCCGTTTCGGCCATTTCGAGTTTGCTTCTTATCACATGGGCAAGGCGGCGGTAAAAACACTGCTGGACCACGTCATTGACCTGCACTTTCCGGAATTTAACGAGCTTCCGGAAGAAGAGCGCTACCAGAGCTGGTTCGAATCCGTGGCTAAACGTACCGCCCGACTCATCGCCGACTGGCAGGCCGTGGGCTTCTGCCATGGCGTGATGAACAGCGACAACATGTCCATCCTTGGCGAAACCTTCGACTACGGCCCCTACGCCTTCCTGGACGACTTCAACGCTGGCTACATCTGTAACCGTACCGATCAGGGCGGGCGCTACGCCTACAACCGCCAACCCCAGATCGGCCATACCAACTGTCAGTATCTGGCCAACGCCCTGCTGCCACTCATGGATGAAGATGCACTGCGCCGGAGCCTTCGTCACTACGAAACCACCTACAACGAGCGTTTTGTGCAGAACATGCGTGACAAGCTCGGGCTGGCAGAGGCGCAGGACGGCGACCTGAAACTGGTGATGGATACGTTCAACCTGCTGCACCGGCACAGCGTCGACTACACCGCGTTCTTCCGGGCCCTGTCTCACCTCCACAGCCGCGGCCCATCGCCGGTACGGGACCTGTTCGTGGACCGGGAGGCAGCGGACGACTGGCTGGTAAGCTATAAAGAGCGGCTTGAGCAGGAAGAAAGAGCCGGCAAAGCACGGGAAAAAGCGATGCTTGCGGCCAATCCGAAATTCATTCTGAGGAACTACCTGGCGCAGCAGGTGATTGACGCAGCCAAAACCGGGGACTATTCCCCCATGCAGGATCTGCTCACCGTTCTGGCGAAGCCTTTCGATGAGTGGCCGGACTTCGAGCACTTCGCAGCCCTGCCACCGGATTCGGGTAAGGGCCTGGCACTCAGCTGCTCGTCCTGATTCAGCCACAGAAAAGGGGAAGCCGAAGCTTCCCCTTTTCCGAACATCACGCGATCACTCAGACGGCTTTGGCCGCGATGATCTTCTCGTGCCACTCGGCCGGGCCAGTCTGGTGTACGGAAGACCCACGGGAGTCCACCGCAACCGTCACCGGCATGTCTTCCACTTCAAACTCGTAAATGGCTTCCATACCCAGTTCCGGGAAGGCCACCACCTCGGCATCCTTGATCGCCTTGGACACCAGGTAAGCTGCGCCACCAACGGCCATCAGGTACACCGCACCAAACTCCCGGATAGCATCAATCGCCACCTGGCCACGCTCGGCCTTGCCGATCATGCCGGTCAGGCCGGTTTTCTCCAGCATGGTGTGGGTAAACTTGTCCATACGGGTTGCGGTGGTCGGGCCAGCCGGGCCAACCACTTCTTCACGCACCGGATCCACCGGGCCCACGTAATAGATGAAGCGGCCTTTCAGATCGACCGGCAGCTCTTCGCCTTTTTCGATCATGTCGACCATCTTCTTATGGGCGGCGTCCCGGCCAGTAAGCATCTTGCCGGACAGCAAAACGGTTTCACCCGGCTGCCACTCTCTCGCCTCTTCCGGAGTCACCGTATCCAGGTTCACCCGGCGCACGTTCTCGCCCACTTCCCAGGTAATTTCCGGCCAGTCGTCCAGGCTCGGCGGCGTCTGCAGCGAGGGGCCTGAGCCATCGAGGGTAAAGTGCGCGTGACGGGTGGCTGCGCAGTTCGGGATGATCGCCACCGGCTTGTTGGCCGCGTGGGTCGGGTAATCCTTCACCTTCACATCCAGAACAGTGGTCAGACCGCCCAGCCCCTGGGCACCGATACCCAGATCGTTCACCTTGTCGAACAGCTCAAGACGCAGCTCTTCGGCACGGCTGGAAGCACCACGCTCCTGCAGCTCATGAATATCGATCGGATCCAGTAAGGCTTCCTTCGCCAGTTCCATCGCCTTTTCAGCGGTACCGCCAATGCCGATACCCAGCATACCCGGCGGACACCAGCCGGCCCCCATCTGCGGGACCATCTTCAGAACCCAGTCAACAACGGAATCGGACGGGTTCAGCATGGCGAACTTGGACTTGGCTTCGGAGCCGCCGCCCTTGGCTGCCACGTGTACTTCAACTTTGTCACCCGGAACCATCTTGTAATGGATGATGGCAGGGGTGTTGTCTTTGGTGTTCTGGCGCTTACCGTCCGGATCTGCAAGTACTGATGCGCGCAGAACGTTGTCCGGGTGGGTGTAGGCGCGGCGAACGCCTTCGTTAATCACGTCATCCAGTGGCTTGTCAAAGTCCCACTGAACCTGCATGCCAATGTTGACAAACACCGTCACGATGCCGGTGTCCTGGCAGATCGGGCGATGCCCCTGGGCGCACATGCGGGAGTTGATCAGAATCTGGGCCATGGCGTCCTTGGCCGCCTGTGACTCTTCCTTTTTATACGCTTCGTAAACACCCTGGATAAAATCCTTCGGGTGATAGTAGGAAATGAACTGCAACGCGTCCGCGACGCTTTCAATCAGGTCGTCCTGGCGGATTACGGTGGTCATAGGCGCCTCATCAAGCTTGAATTCGATCTGAGCTTCACTAGTTCGAAAAATTAAGAGGCGAGAGTTTACCAGAAATTCCCCTGAACAAGGGAACCGCACAGTCACCCTTACCGGACATGGGAATTAGAGGAAGAATCACACTTTCGGCTGATCAACACTTTGTACTTGTCTCGCTATAGTCGACGATACAGAAATTGGATTTAGCGCTGGCTACATTCTTAACTTCCGACAACCAATTTGATCAGAACAGGCCGCTGGCAAAGGGCTTACCGGATAAGACCGGCCCCGCGAGCAGCCGACAATAACGACACAACAACAGGAAAAGGTTCCACACATGTTTAAGAAAACACTAATAAGCGTTGCCGTGGCATCTTCCCTTGGACTCACCGGCTGCTTTGATAGCGCTGACTCAGGGGCGAATGCGAATCCGGATTATCAGATAAACAACCCGGACATCGATGGTAAGACCTGGCCGGAGTTCAACCCAGTTACCGGCGAGCTCCCAGTCCCGAACGACCTGATTTTTGATTCCGAGCAGGGTGACGGAACCTTCGGCGTGGCCGACACCGCTCCCCCTGTCACAACTGCACTGAATGAACTGAGCGGTGCTTCAACCGTTGCACCGGCCGTTGTGCAGTTTAATGGCATGATTGATACCGACTCGGTAGATGCTCGTGCGTTTATTATCGTTGACGGAGCACCTGTTCCAAACCCGAACCAAAACGTATTCCTGATCGAACTGGACTACGCAAGTGGTGATCCGTTGCGCGGACTGAGCAACAGCGAGCCACCAACCATTCCTTTGGCTATCACAGCCCAGATGGCTGGTAGCGACGTTCCTGAAATTGCTGGTCCTGCAGGACTTGAACTGTTCAACCTTGCAACAACCCCTGCATACAAAGCAGAAGTTGTGGAACTGGACGGACAGTCTGCAATTCGCATCCTTCCCAATAAGCCGCTGGACCCACAAAAGCGTTACGTGGTTGTGGTAACCAACGAAGTTAAAGACATCAACGGCGACCCGATTTCTCAGTCTCCGTCCTACGCAAACATCACGGACGAAGGTCAGCCTCTGGGCACCTCCTCATTGGCGCCGGTCCGTGCCATTATGAACGGGCTGTGGGAAACGATCGCGACAAGCTACTTTGCGCTGAACAACTCGGTACGCGTGGCACAGGGCGGTGAAGCTCTGTCAGCTGACAACATTGCGCTGTCCTACAGTTTCACCACCTCCAACGACGAGAAGGTGCTGCAGTACATTGCTGAGCCTGCTGCATGGTTTGCAGACCAGCTGACTGCATCGGTCAAGGTAACAACTGCAAAGAAAACAGTTGGTGCTGCCAAGTTTGCCGCAAACCCTGAAGATGAGTCGCTGACAGTTAAAGCCGGCTACGACTTCAACGAAGATGGCGAGATCACTGCAGCTGACTTTGATGTAAATGGTGACACTGCATTCGACGCAAGTGACTTCGACTGGACCGGTGACGGAGAGTTCGACTACTTTGACGTTGCTGAAGCAACTGAGTTTGCGTTAGCGGCATTCCCGTTAGTCAACGCCGAAATAGACTCCAGTGGCACTTGCCCTACGGATTCAGGTGGTGAGGCCTTTATCAACTGTATTGCGATAGGCGCTGCATCGCAGCTCAATGACGCTCTGCCTACCCCAACGCCCGTTGGAGAATTTGCGCGCAGTGCGAATGACTTCAGCTTTGACGGTCAGACACCTCAGGCGGTTGCACTTATTTCCGCAGTTACTGCCCCGGTGATCGAGAGCGTTGCTGCAAACGCAGGTATTTCTCCTGCACCAACCGTTCTGGCTTTGCAAGGCACAGTTTCTCTGCCCTACTACCTCGGCACTTCCGGCAGCGACATTCTGACCAATTCTTGGCAGGCAGATAATGCTCTTGCAGCAGGTATCAACGCCGTATTGGGAGTCCAAATCCCACAAGCTGATCCTACGAACTCAACTGCCGTCAACTACATTTTCCCATTCCCGAAGAAACAAGCTGACGTTGATGTTCCGGTACTGTTCATCTACCCCCAGAGTACAACCACTCGCGGCGTTGTCATGTTCCAGCATGGCATTGGCACAGACCGAAGTGCTGCTCTGACCTTCGGAACTGCATTGGCGACACTGGGCTACACAGTCGTAGCTATTGATCATCCGCTGCACGGTATTGCTGCTTTTACAGCGGAAGAACAGGTTGGATTAGGCGTACGATTGCTTGAGGGGGCCGGACTTGATACAGCGACTGCCGAAAGCCTTGCGCCCGCTCTAGCCGAAGGTAAGGCAGCATTCGACGCGGCTCTTGCCGGCACGCCGCTTGACGGATTGTTTGATGAGCCGACTCGCCTATCTCTCGTTAACACCGTAGCCAACGCTGGAAGCACCATTCCCGGCCTCCCTCCCCTGGAAGGCGAGCGTCACTTTGGTGTCTATGCGCCTGCACCGGGTCAAATTTCTGCAATTGATTACGAGGCTGGCATAGGCGATTCTGGCAGTCTGTTCCTGAACTTGCAGAACTTCCTCAACACCCGTGACAACTTCCGGCAAAGTGTAGTGGATCAGATGAACCTGCGGGTCAGCCTGAGCAACCTTGACCTGAGCGGTGCCGGTGGCGCTAACCTGACCGGAGCTCCTGTTAACTTTGTTGGTCACTCTCTGGGCACAATCACTGGGGCACCTTTCGTTGCCAGCATGAATGCCAACCAGCTGCCGGTTGCACTTGCAAATGAAACAGGGCCTCTTTTTGGGGCGACCTTCAACGATATTTCGGCAGCGAACATGCTCACACCAGGGGGCGGCCTCATTCGTTTGTATGAAAACTCACCGGTATTTGCTCCAAGGGTACTGGCCGGCCTAGCGGCCAATGGCCTCACTCAGGGCGATGCCAACCTGGAGTCATACTTTAATGTGGCACAGGCAGCACTCGACTCGTTCGATCCAGTCAACTTTGCCGACAACCTGAATGAAACCCTGAGCGCAAACCCCTCCTTCCTCTACCTGCTGTCTGAAGTTGAAGGTGACACCTTCATTCCGAACGCTGCAGACGAAGACCTGTGGGGAATTGCGCCGTTGTCTGGGACTTTCAACACCGAAGGTCCTAACGGAACAACCATCCCAGTAACCGTGGATAGTTTCTCTGCACCCCTTGCAGGCTCTCGTCCGCTCAGCCGGACCTTTGACGAAGGCGTGGATAGCACCTTCTTCTTCACCTACCTCCAGGCAGAGCATGCTCCAGAGGATGGCGAGGGTTCACTGAGCCACCTGACGCCAATTACGGCTGCTCCAGCGTCCGCCTTTGGAGATATGGTGTTCCGAACTGACACTCTGTTCAATCCAGCACCGTAAAACACGGGCAACTGAGTGACAAAAGCCCCCGCCTTGGCGGGGGCTTTTTATTTCTTCCCCCTCGTCGCATCCGCTTCTTTTACGACCTGTAGAGTTTAGAAAGCCTAAAATGCCGCGAGACAGCACCAAAGCTGGGCAAACAACGATTCTCTCCAAGCCCAATCTCTTCGCCGCGCCAGACGCAAGAAGAAACGGGCAATGTTCTCCTCACTCATTCAAATCAAGGTAAGACAGCTGATCGCAATTAGAATCGGGGGGAATACCGAGAGTAGAGAGGGCTGGGTAAAGAAGCTAAAAAGGACGAAGCTCAACAAAAAAGGGCCCCGAAGGGCCCTAACATATCAACTGCAAGACGGAGACGGATTACTGAACTTCAGCACTAACCTGGAGCTCACTAATCACATTTGCTTCAATCTCAGACTGATCGAGATACAACTTCCGGTAGTCTTTGCGCGAATAGCGCTCAGATTGATCCGTGAAAAACTCAGATAGGCTATCCGTCGACTGGGAGTAGCTCACCAGACCATAGGCTTCAGGACCGTTATCCGTGAATTCCAGTCCAAAATGCCAACTGGTGCCACGAGCGATCAACCAACCTTCAATACCATCGCTTCCATCAGAAAGACGCGCCGTGTTTTCCAAAACTGTCGGGGCGATTCTGGGGAATACCGTATCTTCCATAACCGGAGACGTCACCACACCAATCGCGTTGAAAGCTCCATCAATGTTGCCATCGCCACCATGCCACGGAATGGGCTCACTCTGGAACAAGGGCGTTCCGCCAGGAGGCACATCACCGGATGGCCGATAATATTGAACACTTCCAAGCTCGGCTTCAGGCGCAATCCCCTGCCCGTCAAGGGCCTTTACACCCGCTGCCAACGCCCTCAGCATGGGATCCACGGCCGTTCCTCGGTCACCCTCCGAAGGACCTGTCGGCGTGTTAACCGGGTCAGCTGGGTCAAACTCTACGGTCAGGTCAGAATCGATAAAGTCGGCCTGATAGTTAGCAATGAATACCCTGAAAATGTGAGCACCCACACTATCGAGGTCATAAAGACTGTCCCAGGTCTGCAGCTGAGCGCACCACGGCGTAAGATCAACACCATCGACCACCGGATCTGTCGCTGTGATCAATGAACACCGCTCACGCAGTTCGGGAAGGAACTCTTCGGCATACCAAGCACGGTTATTCCAGATCACGTTGATCAGATCCACGGCACCAAATTTTCCGTCATCACCCGCCGGCGGCACTGCATCACCCAATCCCTGCTCCAAAGGATTTTGCAACATCTTAATACCGAGCCTGGTTCGGGGGTTCAACGGCGCATTCTCAGCTCCGAACAGGGGCGAATACCCGGTCAGGAATTCCGCAGGGTTGGTCGCCCAGTAACTGGAATTCGAGTTCTGAACCCAGTCAGTCCTCAGCAGCTTGGGCCGCTGATCATAAGTAACGAGCCCCCCACACTCCGTTTCAACCCAGTCATCTCTTGAGGTATTACCATCCAGCAGGGTCAAACCTGCGCTAAACAAGGCATCGTATTCCGGGCTCAGCTTGCGCTTAAACTCTATTAAACTCAGCGCTTCAGGAGACAGATTGGGAACAGAACTACTGTCAATATAAAAGGCATTGCCGTCAGCATCTGCATATGTTGAGTTGGTCCAGAGTGTTGAACCACAATTCCTGAAGACATCCTGAAACTCTTCCAGGTTAGTTGCCCTGCTCATTGCCAGCCAGGTATCCAGAAGTCCGCTCGTGTTAGCGTTTGCATCTCGGTATGTGTAGGCCGTGTTCGCCTCTCCCCACCTGGGCAACCCATCTATGTCCTCGTCAGGGTCAGCCGTGATGGCATTCCCCGAGAGCATGGGGCCGTATTCCGAGAAATAAAAGGTTCTTTCAACAACATCAGGCTCAGGACCGGTTGACATCACTTCAATCTGGAAGGTTTCCTGAGTGATCGGCACCTCTTCGCCATCCTTGATGTACGTGAGAGGATCCCCGTCCTTCAGGGTCAACTCATAAACGGTAAATCTTCGGCTGGTGGTTACGGTATGGGACCAGGCAAGATTCTCGTTGAAGTTGATCAGTGGAATTGCTGTGCCCAACAAACCAGCGCCGTTAATATTCAGATAGCCAGGCACGGTCATCTGGACCTGATAAAGACGCCTATGGCCAGTGTAGGGGAAATGGGGATTCGCCAGCAGCGCTCCGCGCCCCTGCTCTGTCATTTCACTGCCAATCCCCCACGCATTACTGGCCAGCCCCATATCTGCGAAGTTTGTGCGGGACGCCGCCAGCGCTCGAGCATCTGTAGCGATATCACGCAGGTAGTTCTCGTCGGTTTTGGCCATCAAGGGCTCGTTAAAAAGCGGATACTCTGGATCCGTCCCCTCACCTGGGACAGCGACAAAGACCGCCCCCGTGGCAAACAGCGCACCGCTGGCATATTGACCAACAATTCGGTAATGCGCCAGCAAGTCTGTCGGCTGAATTTCAGTTACCCAAGGCTGATTGCGACATTCCTGTGGAAAGTCAGCCGGATCGGTCTCTGCGATATACTTGTTGTAACCGGCAGTGAAGCCCTCAACCAGTGCTCGCGATTCGTCGCTGAGCGAGTCGAATTCCGCTTCTGCACCACTGAGAATCTTCTGAGCCTTGAAGCTGAAATCGTTGATGATATTGATGTTGTTAGGCCCTGGCCCGAAATACTTCGCTCGCTCACTACGGGCCTTCACAATGGCTTCCGCCAGCATGCACACGTTATCTTGCGCCTGAGCGTAGCCATTGCCGAACGCGGCTGACTGTAGGTTATCTGCAGTGATGTGGGGCACACCATCTGTGGTTCGGCGAATGTTAGCTTCGAGCTTCCCATCGCCTGGGAACAAAATGGCATCTTCAATGGCGTCCGGATTAGCGGTTATTTCGCCGTCTGAACACGCGGATAGAAAGGCAGCGCCAGACAGTACCAGCGCGTAGCCGAGCGTCCGCTGGCCCGCTGCGAGCACACGGGTTTTCATAGTGTCGTCCTTATTGTTGTTTACTTTGTAAAATCGCCGACGGCGACACTATGTAACCTAGCAGATGCTTGGGTAAGACACTACTTAAAAGGCCTTACCTTCCTTCAAAATTAAGCCTAAAGAAACCGAATGGGCTGACCCAACTGGCGCTGGAGCGTTCCATCCCCACGATCCACCTCAACCACCATATTCCTCGCCTTCAACTGGGGGTGCTCCGCTGCTTCCGAGATGCTAAGCACCGGCTCCACACAGGCGTCCTGATCCCTAAAGATGTCTTGCCATTGGGACAGAGTCTTCTGCGCAATTTTTTCTGCCAGAGCGGCTTTCAGGGCCTGCTGATGCTCGGCGTTTTGGCTCAACGCAAAGTTTTTCATCTCACTTAAGCCAAGCGTGTCCAGCAACCGGGCGGAAAACTGGGGCTCCAGGCTGCCTATGGAGAGCCAACGGCCATCGCTGGTCTGGTAGTAGTCGTAGAAAGAGCCACCGTTGAGCAGTGCTCCCTCCCGGACCTGTTCCTGCCCTCCGGCCAAACAGGCAGCTCCCGCCATGGCGTTCATAGCAAAGGCCGCATCGGTCATGCTGATATCCACAAAGCTGCCCTGACCGGTTTTCTGTCGCCGGATAACCGCAGCAAGAATGCCCATGACAGCGTGGTGCGAACCACCCGCCACATCCGCCACCTGAATGCCCAAAGGCGGAGGGCCGCTGTCGGCTCGGCCGCAATGACTGGCCACGCCGGAAAGCGCCAGATAGTTGATGTCATGGCCGGCCCTGTCCCGGTAGGGGCCGGTCTGGCCATAGCCCGTAATGGCGCAGTAGATCAGTCCTGGATTGAGCTCCCTGAGCACCTCGTATCCGATCCCCAGGCGATCCATCACCCCGGGCCGAAATTGTTCGACCACAATGTCGTAGTCCTGCACCAGCTCCTTGACGCAGGCCACCGCGTCGGGCTCCTTCAGGTTCAGCTGAATCGTCTGCTTGCCCCGGCTGAGGTATGAAAAACTGGTCGCGAATTTCCCATCAAATGGCGGCATAACCTTGGCCAGATCCACCCTGTCCGGCGCCTCTACCCGCAGCACCTCCGCGCCCATATCCGCCAGCATCATGGTGGCGTATGGGCCAGGTAACAGGGTACTGAAATCCAGCACTTTCAGTGAGCTTAACGGGCCAGCCATCGGTGTCTCCTTGTCTTTCAGGCTTGTATCTCTGTTGAATATTTCATGCTGCCCGCTTTCCCCTTTCGGGCCAACGACCAGAGCGTTCAACTCGGGTGGCCGAATCTTCCAATCCCCAGCCCGAATGGTCATTGCATTGTTTTTTCAGGGCCTTATGATGGGTTTCGTTTTCATACTTTGGCGCGTGGTATGTCCAACCTTACGGTATCAAAGCATTTCGTTCAGGCGGCTCTGGTCGGAGCGCAGTCGCGAGGTTTTGATACGAACCAGCTACTTCGGGATGCCGGTATTTCGCCCGACCTGCTCAAAATCGATATGGCGCGGGTGAGCAGCGACCAGTTCAGCAAACTGATGCGAGTGATCTGGAACCAGCTGGACGACGAGTGTATGGGCATGGGCCCCCGTAAAGCCCGGGTGGGCACGTTCGCTACCATGTGTGCCCTGGTGATCGACTGCCCCACCCTGGAAGCTGTCTACCACCGGGCGTACCAGTTCTCCCGCCTGTTCGAGCCGATGATCGCGATGGAACTCACCGTTGAGGGCGATCAGGCAAAACTCATGACGCGCATTGAGGGGGAGCTCGATGATCCCCACTATTTCCTTCGTGAAAGCCTGCTGGTGATATGGCACCGTCTTGGCAGCTGGCTGATCGGCCAGCCGGTTGAACTCACCCGTGCAGAGTTCAGCTACCCGAAACCGGAGCACGCCGACGAATACCGCCACATCTTTCATTGCCCCCTCAGGTTCGATTCGGAACACACCGCCCTCACCTTCGACACCCGTTTTTTGTCTGCTCCGGTCATTCGCGACAAATCGGAAATGAAGCAGTTTCTGAAAACATCCCCGGCGGACTTGCTGTCCCGGCCGGATGAAAGCAACACGTTCACCGGTCGCATCCGGGCATTGATCGGCCGGGATTTTTCCAGCCCCATGCCGGACTTTGAATGGATAGCCGCAGAGCTTCATACCAGCCCCCAGACATTGAGACGCCGACTGAAACAGGAAAATACCTCGTTTCAGGAGATCAAGGATTTGCTGAGGCGGGATATGGCGATTTACTATCTGGGCCGGCAGGAACTGCCGATTAACGAGATTGCCGGCATGGTGGGGTTCACCGAGCCATCAACCTTTCATCGGGCTTTCAAGAAATGGACCGGCGTCACCCCCGGTGCGTACCGGGAAGGTGAACGCGGCAATCTACCTGACTGACCGGCCGTCAGGAACCCGTTGGTGTTTGCAGGGTGCGGATCAGCTGGCCCAGGGTGCGGGCGATTTCGCGGGCCTGATCCCGGTCCGCAGACAGCTGGAGCAAGCGGGAACGATCGCGCGGATCGTAAACCCAGCAGGCACCGGCCATGGACTCACAGCCCCACTCAATCTGCGGGTTCACCCCGAACACGGGCAGTGACTCGGCTTTGCGAACCACCTGATCATCGCTGCTCCGGCGAATCTCCTGGATACTGACCGCGTCGGTACTGGCCCCCACCCGGTATTCCACATCGGCGGGCTGATCCAATTTCACAATGGTCTGATCTTCGCGCCAGCCGGCTACTTCCAGAAGGCTGTTCAAGTGCATGACGAGGGCTTCACGATCCGTATCCACGAGGTAAAGATCACGCAGAGAGTTGAGTGTCTGGCCGCCAGCTGGCTCGATAACGGCCACCTTGGCTCCGTCAGCTGCACCGGGAGCCCTTGGCGGGGTCTCTTTACGGGCTTTTTCCACGTCGGTGATCAGCTTCAGGGCTTCCTGATAGTGATCCCCCTCTGAGCCAGCGTTATCAACGTAGGTCTCAAGCGCGGATTGGGCTTCATTCAGGTGTGTAGCCTGGTACATCACCAGGCCACGAAAGTAAAAGTAGTCGGCAGGCTTGTTGCCTTCGAGCTGTTGCAGGCGGTTCAGGTACTCACCGGCCTCGCCCCAGTTCTCGGACGCGACCGCCTCCTCGGTTGCCAGCATCAGGCGGCGCACCTCATGCTCGGGCGCCAGCGCAAACGCCTGCCCTGCCATTAAAGCGGACACCAGAACCAGGCCCCGAAGCGGGTGACGATGTTTTCGATTCCCTACAGCCATGACATTCACTCCTGCTGATTATCTGCGCTGATTGCCTGCGCTTCTTGTTGTTCTTCCTCGGCGGAGTCTGCCTCCGGCTCACTGTCGCCGATATCCACATCGGAGCGCTCAGTGACCGACTTTGGCAACTCCTTTTTGACCCTGACCCCCAACTCGACAAACCGGTTGGCTTGCGAAATCAGATTCCCCTTGCCCCGGGTCAGAGTGTTCATTGCCGAATCGTAGGTACCCTGAGCCGTCTGTAACTGACTGCCAAGTTTTTCCATCGCTTCCACAAACACCCTTAGTTTGTCATAGACTGCGCCGGCCCGATCTGCAATAAGTCGAGCATTCTGGCTTTGCCGCTCATAGCGCCAGATGTTTTCGATGGTTCTGAGCGTGGCCAGCAATGTGGTCGGTGTTACCACGATAATCTTTCGCTCAAAGGCTTCCGCGAATAAGTTCTCGTCCTGCTGAAACGCAGCCACGAACGCCGGCTCGATGGGCATGAACAGCAACACGAAATCCGGTGAGCGAAGTCCGTTGAGCTGGCTGTAGTCCTTCTCGCTGAGGGTTCGGATGTGATTGCGCACGGCATCGACATGCTCCTTCAACGCGAGAGCGCGAATATCCTCCTCGGTTTCGTTCACCCACTTCTGGTACGCCAGCAGGGATACCTTGGAATCAATGATCAGGTTTCGATCATCCGGCAGATGGACCACCACATCCGGTCGAAGTAACTGATTGTCACCATCCCGGTAGCTGCCCTGGGTTTCGTATTCCTCGCCCTTGCGCAGACCGGATTTCTCCAGCACCCGCTCCAGAATCAACTCACCCCAGTTGCCCTGGATCTTCTTGTCGCCCTTGAGGGCTTTGGTGAGATTGGACGCTTCTTCGGTGATCTGCCGATTCAGTTCCTGCAGGGATTTGATTTCGCTTCTGAGGGCCTGCCGATCCCGGGTTTCAGTGGTGTATACATCCTCTACCCGCTTGCGGAAGTCCTGCAACTGGTCCCGGAATGGATTCAGCAGGGTATCCAGACTGGTCCGTGTCTGCTGGCTGAACCGCTCACTCTTCTGCTCGAAGATCTTGTTCGCCAGATTCTCGAATTCCTGCTTCAGGGCATCACGGTTGCGCTCAAGCAATTCAAGTTTCTCCGTCGTGGCACGGCGTTCCTTGTCGAGCGTAACCTCCTGCTCACGCAGTGCGACCCGGGCATCGTGCAATTCCTGCCCCAGCTGGTCAGTCCTCGCCTTCTGGCTGCCGTAATCGTTCTCCAGCTCCTCTGAGCGGCGTTTACGACTTTCCAGATCGGATTCCAGGCTGGCAATGCGGGTTTCAAGAGTGGTCGAACGCTGCCGCCATTGCTCAATGTCTCGCTCAAACCGGCTTATCCGTTCGTGCTGCTCATTCAGGGTCTGTTGGAGGTGCTCTGCGTGCTGCTGATCCAGCGCCCGCTGATGATGAGCATCCTGTAGTTCAACCTCGGCCTGCTTGAGCAGAGCGCGCTGCTCCGCCAGCTCAGTGGCCAGGTTTCGCCCGAGCGCCTTCGTCCGGAACAGCAGCACTGCCAGAACAATTACCAGAAACGCGGCAAGCAAGCTGAGCCCTGCCATCCACTGTGGGTTTGAGACAATCCATCCGGCGACCGCTTCTGGCACTTCATTTACTCCTGAAATCGGGAACTTTTGGCCTGTAAATCAGACCCTTTGATTAAACTATCAGTCTACCGCATCCGCTCCCCAGATTTCGCGCCCCGCGACCATAAACCGTTGCAGATCACGGCCCAGATCTCGACTAGGTGGCAAAACAACCAATCCACCGGATCCGGCCATGGACGCAGTACGTAAGATCGTCTAAAACGTTATTACGTCGTTCCCATCCGGTGACAGGCGCAGGTAGGCGGTCATCGGGCGACTGTGAACAATCAATAATGGACTGCGGAAAATGTTCAAAGAGCTTTGGAGAAAACTGGGAAACGACATCGCCAACCCTGAATGCGGCACCCCTGACTTTGAAAACTCCTGCAGCTTCGGCGATGGCGGTCAGTGTTCAGACGGTTTTAATATCTGGCCGCATATCACCCATACCGGTGAATTTCATCTTGAACGCCTGACCGCGTTGCTCAGAACCCGCTATGGCAAAACCTACGCCCCCGAGCGCAGGCAAGGCAGCAATCAGGCCATACGGGAACTCATTGGCTATGCGGCACGCATACAGGACCAGGATGTCCAGCGTGAACTCCTTCTCTTTTACCTGAACTGCTCCCCAGCTGTGCAGGAGTTTCTGCGCAGTGAAACAATGCTTGGAAAGGGCCCTCTTTTCCCACGCTAGCCGGTCTGGCCTTCCGATTACTTTGGCAAAATTTATTCCATTTAACCTTCCGTAAAGTAACGTCACACGTTGCTTGTTGTATACTTCAGCTCCACATACCTTCAGTTACACTCATTCTGATCGCCGCGCAGTTTTTGCCTTCGGCGTGACCGGCTGCCATCTCAGGGGTATTTGATGAGCTTACGACCGATGCGGGCTAACCTCCCGTTCCGTCAGGTTTTGCTGGCCTTGGGCATGGTTATCATGCTCGCAGGCTGCTCTTTTAACCGGTATCTGATGGTGCCGAAACAGGATATGAATGAGCTGAGCAGCTCCATTCAGACTCAGCGGGTCACTCTGGTGACCATGGAAAACAATGCCAGTATCCGACACGAAAAAACCGTTGAGCAGCATGAAGAGTCTACCCGCGCCATTCTCGAAGCCATCCAGACCCAGGTAGAGAAGCCACGGTGCCCACCGCTCAGACCAGAGAAAATCTGCCCGGCCACAGATGCATCCAGACAGCTGTCTGAGCGCCTTCAAGGCAAACTCATTGTTGGTGAACTTGAAAAAATTTATATCGCGGAGCCAAGGCAGGTGTACACCGCACGCATCGATAGCGGCGCGGAAACCTCGTCCCTTGATGCCCGCAACATCACCCGCTTCGAGCGGGACGGCAATAACTGGGTACGTTTTGATGTTCCCATCCCCGGCACCGACGAACTGGTCACCCTGGAAAAAGAAGTGGCGAGACGGGTGAAAGTCTTCCAGGCGAGTGCCGCGGATGCCGAGCGCCTTCTGGTGGTGGAACTGCAGTTCGCCATTGGCGATCACCAACAAGTGGCTGAGTTTACCTTGACGGACCGGGCAGACCTGACCTACGAAGTATTGATAGGCCGCAATATCCTTCGCGACGTCATGTTGATCGATATAGGCAGGGAGTTTGCCACCGAATTACCGGAATCTATTCTCAACAACAGGAACGACTCGTGACCTCTCGATCACGCCTGCCGTTTTTTATTGGCGTTTTTCTTCTTATCGCAGCCGGAATCGTACTGGCCGTATGGCGGCACCTTGAACTCGGCATCCCCTGGCTTGCCGGGGAACAGCGACCGGTATGGATGATCGAGGCCCGCATCGATTTCGATGGCAATGATGAACCCGTCGTTGCCAGCCTGCACGTTCCAGACCAGCCGCCAGGATTTCGCATACTGAGCGAGCAGGCGGCGTCACCCGGCTATGGTTTTTCCATTCTGGAAAAATCCGGTAGTCGACGAGCCGAATGGACCAAGCGGCTTGTCACGGGCCCGCAAACGCTGTACTTCAAGGCTCAGTTTATCCCAGACGATACCGCCCAAAGCCCAAGCCCAAAGCGGGAGCCGAAAGCGCGCCGCGTATTCTGGGAAGAGCCGGAGGCCACCGCCGTGCAGGAAATTCTGGCGCAGGCAGAAGAGCGTTCCAGCACACCGGAAAGCATGACTCGGGAACTGATCCGCCTGATGCAGCCGGACACCAGAACCCAGAACACCACACTCCTGGTAACGGATGAGGATTACCTCGACCTGCTGGTCGACATGCTCAACCATTCAGGCATTCCGGCAAGAACCGCAGACGGCCTCAAGCTCAGGGATGCCCGGCGCCGGCAATCGCTGATGCCGTTCCTGCAAATATACGACGGCGATCGATGGCTCACCTTTGACCCGGAAACCGCCGCTCAGGGAATTCCGGATAACCTTCTGCTCTGGCGCCAGGGCTCCGCTTCCCTTCTCGACGTCGTTGGCGGTGACAACTCGGAAGTCAGCTTTTCCATGCTCCGGCAAACCGTTCCGGCCCTGCAGCTAATGACCATGGAACTCAAGACCAACGGTCTCGGGCTCATCAGCTTCTACGAGCTGCCGATTGAAGAACAAAGCATGTTCCGCATGCTGCTGCTGTTGCCCCTTGGTGCGCTGATTGTTGCCTTCATGCGAATTGTGATCGGAATTCGAACCTCAGGCACCTTCATGCCCGTACTGATTGCGGTGGCCTTTGTGCAAACCACTCTGATTCCCGGACTGATCGCCTTTTTGTCGGTGGTCAGCATTGGCCTGGTGCTGCGGGGCTACCTCTCCAGCCTGAACCTGCTGCTTGTTTCGCGAATCTCTGCCCTCATTATACTGGTGATCTTTATTACCGCAGGGCTCAGCATCATTGGCTATCAAATGGGCTTCAATACCGGGATGACCGTGACCTTCTTCCCAATGGTGATCATTGCCTGGACCATTGAGCGCATGTCAATCCTTTGGGAAGAGGAAGGTGCCCGGGAGGTCATTGTCCAGGGTGCCGGGAGCTTGTTTGTCGCTATCTGCGCATACCTGGCCATGAGCGCTCCCCTGGCGGGCCACCTGACGTTCAACTTCCCGGAACTGCACCTGACCATTCTCGGACTCATTCTCCTGATGGGACAGTACACCGGTTACAAGCTCAGCGAGCTCTTGCGCTTCACCCCGATGAAGGCCTACGACTGACATGGGCTGGATATCCCCAAGGCGCCTGAACAGGCTTGGCATGCTCAATATGAACCGGCGCAATGTGGACTTCATTGCCCGATACAACGAGCGCTCGGCCTATCCGCTCGTCGACAACAAGCTGAAAACCAAATTGGCGGTGGCCGAATACGGCGTCAAAACCCCGAAGCTGCTGCAGGTGGTTCAGCAACAACATGAAATCTCCCATTTCCGCGAGATGGCAGAGGACCTGGGTGGCTTTGCGATTAAACCGGCCAAGGGCTCGGGTGGTAAAGGCATTACGGTCATTACCGGCCGTGACCAGGACAACTACGTCAAAGCCTCGGGCGCCCGGATTGGCAGCACCGAGCTTCAGCGCCACCTGACCAACATTCTGGCCGGCCTGTATTCTTTGGCCGGCACGCCCGATGTGGCCATCGTGGAAAGCCTCGTGGAATCCTCGCCCGCACTGGCCAAGTATTCCTACCAGGGTGTACCGGATATACGGATTGTTGTGTTCCGGGGGTACCCTGTAATGGCGATGCTGCGACTGGCCACAAAGGCGTCTGACGGCAAGGCCAATCTTCATCAGGGCGCTATCGGGGTTGGCCTGGACATCGGTACGGGCAGGAGCCTGAACGCGGTTCAGTTTAACCGACCCGTGACCCTGCACCCGGATACCGGCCTGGCCATTGAGAACATACGGATCGAGGCATGGGATCAGATGCTGGAAATGGCATCCCGCTGTTATGAAGCCACCGGGCTCGGTTACATGGGCGTAGA
Organism: Marinobacter suaedae; assembly: GCF_030519635.1. NCBI lineage: Bacteria > Pseudomonadati > Pseudomonadota > Gammaproteobacteria > Pseudomonadales > Marinobacteraceae > Marinobacter > Marinobacter suaedae. The sequence continues at coordinate 997,467 of NZ_JAUMIS010000002.1, forward strand.
CCTGGTGGTGGATGCCAACGAAGGACCTTTGCTTCTGGAGCTTAACGCTCGCCCCGGCCTGGCCATCCAGATGGCCAATGGACGCGGCCTGCTCCCCAGACTCAGAACCATCGAGGACCTTAAGCGCCCTCACTTCACCCCACAGGATCGGGCCGAGTACGCCATGGAAAGCTTCACCACTTCCTGATCAGGCAACAAAAAAGCCGGGACGAATCCCGGCTTTTTCTCTACAGCTCACCTTCTTTAAAGTTCGCCTTTGGCTATCAGCAGCTTACGCTCGTGAGCAAGCCCCTTCAAAAGCCCCCAGGTCATCACCAGCAGGATCGCCGTGAACGGCAGGCCTGCACTGATTGCCGTTGCCTGAATGGCTCCAAGAGCGTCTTCGCCACCACCGAAGATCAGGGCAGCGGCAATCGCGCCTTCCATAACAACCCAGAATACCCGCTGAGAAGTCGGCGCGTCGGTTTTGCCGCCGGCTGTAATGCTGTCAATCACCAAAGAGCCTGAATCCGACGAGGTTACGAAGAACACCAGCACCAGAATAATACCGACAAAGGAGATGATGCCCGTAAGCGGCAGGTTCTCGAACATCTGGAACATCGCCAGTGATACGTCGGTTAACCCGTTTTCTGCCAGCGCACCAACACCATCACGGATTTGCTCCAGAGCCGAGCCACCAAACCCGCTCATCCACAAAACGGTAATTAGCGTTGGGATAATCAGCACTGCCGTGACAAATTCACGCACGGTCCGGCCACGGGAGACCCGGGCGATAAACATTCCGACGAACGGTGACCAGGAAATCCACCATGCCCAGTAAAAGACAGTCCAGCCCTGGAACCAGGCTTCGTCTTCGCGGCCAAACGGGTTACTCAACGGAACGACATTCGCCACGTAGCTTGCAGAGGTGACGAACAGGGTTTCCAGAATCACCATTGTCTGACCCGCGAAGACAATGAAAAACAGAAGCAGGGCCGCCAGACCCATGTTGATGTTACTGAGCACCTTTACACCGCCGTCCAGGCCTCGCAAAACGGAGATCAGGGCAAGCGCGGTGACGCCAACGATAATAGCCATCTGGACATTCACGCCGGCTGAGACATCAAACAGATAATTCAGCCCGGATGCAGCCTGTTGGGCGCCAAACCCGAGAGACGTTGCCAAGCCGAAGATGGTGGCGACCACCGCAAGCACATCGATAATGTGCCCGGGCCAACCCCACACCCTGTCTTTCAGAAGCGGGAAAAACGCAGAGCGAATGGTCAATGGCATGTTCTTGTTATACGCAAAGAACGCCAGGGACAGCGCCACCACCGCATAGATCGCCCAAGGGTGCAGACCCCAGTGATACATGGTCGCGCCCATGGCCATATCAGCCGCTTCAGGCGTGTTCGCCTCCACGTTAAACGGGGTCTCATACCAGCCCGTGTAATAGGCCACTGGTTCCGCGACCGCCCAGAACATCAGGCCAATGCCCATGCCCGCTGCGAACAGCATGGCGAACCAGGACATCGTTGAAAACTCTGGTTTGGCGTCCATTCCACCGATTCGGATTTTTCCCACAGGCATGAAAATCAATGCCAGGCAGACCACCACAAAAATGTTGGCGCTGAGGAGGAAAAACCAGTCAAAGGTAGCAATGATGTCCCACTTGGCACCATCCAGCATGGATTTTGACTCAGCGGGGAACATCATCGTTCCTACCACGAAAAGAATCACCAGAATTGCCGTAATCGGAAACACCGGTGCATGAATGTCGAGACCGAGGGGATGGATGTTATCCTGGCCCGCGACGTAATCCGTTTGATATTCGTCTTTGACTACTTCGCCCACGTTCGAAGTCTCCTTGGTTGGATAAGTCCTGTTTTGTTTCGGCATTCAAACGTTACAAGCGCGTCATGATATTGCTTTGACATCTAAATATCAAAACGGCGCACATCGTCAAAACCTTGATATCAGCATAGACCATGGACACATTCTAGAAAGTCCGGATCTCACAATGACTTCCAGTCGTTTTAACGCCCTCTAAAAATAGCCCTCAACGCTCGTTCAAATCCCTGTTTATTTTTTCCCGAGCCTGGTGTAGACTTCGCTCCCGCTAAGCCAGTGAGGAAACCGTCCGGTTCTCCATGGCTCAGCGCGTGTCGGGGCGTAGCGCAGCCTGGTAGCGCACCTGTATGGGGTGCAGGTGGTCGCAGGTTCAAATCCTGCCGTCCCGACCATTTTTCTCCCTTTCTTTTTTACCCTGAATAACCGCCATCTCTATAAACGGGCTTGTCCTATTTTCCGCTGACTGCATTCAGCTCGCTGTACAGCCGCCTTCTTACGAACACTGACAAAATCCCAACAAAAGCCTGATTCGGCTGCGACCGGTCGTCTGCAATACTCTCCGTGCTTTTCATTCAAACTCAGTCCTTTAGAGCAGCTTCACCATGCAAATGTTGTATAGCCGGTCAATGTCGGCTTTATTTGCGGTATGCCTATTGCTCGGCTCCCATTCGCCCAGCGCGGCAGAATTGGTTAAAAAATCCGGCTCAGGCATCTGCCACCCACCTGAAAGCGCACACTACTCAAGAACCAAATCGTTCACCGGGTTTGAATCCCTGAATGCCTGTCTGGCGAGCGCAGGGAGACTGCCAAAGGGAATGAGCGGCCGAAATCCTGTCACGCTCGAAACGGGATACGAACGCAAGAAGTTCGGGCATGGCTGGGATGATACCGACGGGGACTGCCAGAACAGCCGCGCAGAAGCTCTCATCGCCTCTTCGACTAGCCGCGTCCGATTCTCGGATCCACGAAGATGCCGGGTGGCGTCCGGCCGCTGGATCAGCCCGTTTACCGGCCAGGTGATACAGAACGCTTCAGACATCGACATCGATCACGTGGTGCCACTGAAATGGGCATGGGAGCACGGAGCAAAAGACTGGAGCGAGGCGAAGCGGGAAACCTTCGCCAACGACATGAATAACCTGTGGAGCGTCGAGCTCTCACTGAACCGGCAGAAGGGTGCAAAGGGACCGGAACACTGGCTGCCACCTCAGGGCCAGTGCCAGTATGTGAGCCGGTTTGTGAGACTGATCAAAACCTACAACTTGCGACCCAGCTCGAATCAGTTACAGCACTACAAACGACTCCTGGCCCGACACTGCTGACAACGTCATCAAGCGCACCATCTGAACCTAACGCCGATTTTCAGATACAAAAAAGCCGAAGCGATTGACCTCGCTTCGGCTTTTTTGTGCTGGCGAAGTGTCAGCTCGCAGGCGCGTTAAGCACATCTAGGACCTCTTCCAGCTCGGCGATCATCTGCTTGATCAACTGCCTGTACTGGGAGGTATCTTCCTTGGCCTCGCTGCTACTGAGCTTCTGCTTCGCACCACCGATCGTGTAGCCCTGCTCGTAAAGCAGGCTCCGAATCTGGCGAATGGTAATCACATCCGCACGCTGATAATAGCGCCGGTTGCCTCTCCGTTTGACCGGCGATAGCTGCGGAAACTCCTGCTCCCAATAGCGCAACACATGGGCTTTTACCGCACACAAATCCGCTACTTCACCAATCGTGAAGTAGCGCTTTCCTGGGATCGCAGGGAGCTCGTTGTTATGACTCGGTTCCAGCATAGGCTTCCACTTTCTGCTTCAGTTTCTGTCCCGGCCGGAAGGTCACCACGCGACGTGCACTGATGGGAATCTCTTCCCCAGTTTTCGGGTTCCGTCCCGGTCTCTGTTTTTTATCGCGCAGGTCGAAGTTGCCGAACCCGGACAACTTCACCTGTTCGTTGTGGCTGAGTGCGTCTCTGATCTCGTCAAAAAAAGCTTCCACCATTTCTTTGGCTTCCCGCTTGTTGAGACCTAACTCCTCGTACAAACGCTCTGCCATGTCCGCTTTCGTTAACGCCGCCATGTCTCAGCTCCTTAGTGTTGCCCCCAGCTCTTCTTTCAGCGCATCAATAACGCCGTTGAAGAGCGAATGCACTTCATCCTCGTTAAGTGTGCGTTTGGGGTGCTGCCAGAACAGACTGAGCGCAAGGCTTCGATTTCCCTCACCGATACTCTCGCCCTCGTAGACATCAAACGCACGCAAATCCGTCAGGCATTCTCCGGCGTGTTTTCTGGCTACACGCTCTACGTCGGCAAATGCCACGTCACTTCCGATAATGATAGCCAAATCCCGACGAACTTCAGGGAATTTTGAAATTTCTTTGAAATTAGGCACATATCCAGTGGCGATTGAATCCAAGAATAGCTCAAACATCAGCACCGTGCCATTAAGTTCAAGTTTTTTCTGCACTTGCGGGTGCAGTGTGCCCAGCCAGCCAACATGCTCCCCGTCTCGCATCAGTTCGGCTGTCTGGCCCGGATGGAGAGCCGGATGGCTTCCGGATACAAACTGCACCTCAATGCCGAGCACACGGAACAGGCTTTCCAGCTCGCCTTTTACATCGAAGAAGTCCGCCGCTCTGCGACCGTTTACCCAGTTTTCCGGATACTGCCCCCCAACCACAACGCCGGCCAGCATTGGCTGCTGATCAATACGCTGATCATCCTTTTCAAAACGGAGACCTGTCTCGAACAGGCGAATACGGGATTGCTGGCGATTCTGGTTGTAAGCAACCGTCTTCAGAAGCCCGCTCCACAGAGTGGTCCGCATGACGGACAGGTCTGAGGAAATCGGGTTCGCGAGCGCTATACCATCGCGCTTCGGATCAACCAGCTCCTGTACTTTGGGATCCACAAAGCTGTAGGTAATTGCTTCCTGGTAACCCTGATCGACAAAGAAGTTTCGAATCAGCGATACCGGGCGCTTTGCCTCTTTCTCAGGGCGGAGCCCCAGCGAGCCTTCGGGCTCGGTCACCGGCAGGTTGTTGTAACCATAAATCCGGCCAACTTCTTCAATGAGATCTTCCTCAATGGAGATGTCCGGGCGGTAGCTCGGGACACTCACCCGCCAACCGTTTTTGAGCAGCTTGTCGATATGAAGGCCCAGGCGAGTCAGGATTTCCTCAACCGTCGTGCGGTCAATCTCCAAGCCAAGAACGCTCGCCAGGCGGTCGGATCGCAGGTCCACAACCACATCGTCAGGCAAGCAGTCGCTGCTCAGCACCTCGACGATCTCACCCGGCTCCCCCCCTACGATATCCATCAAAAGCCTGGTAGCACGCTCCATCGCATCCCGCGCCAGCTTGAAGTCGACGCCGCGTTCGAAACGGTGAGACGCATCTGTATGGAGGCCATAGTGACGAGCCTTACCCGCCAGGGTAATCGGATCAAAATAGGCGGACTCCAACACCAGGTCCCGGGTCTTTTCACTGACACCGGAATGTTCGCCGCCCATAACGCCAGCAATCGCAACGGGCTTCTCGTGATCAGCAATGACCAGCGTCTGGTCAGTAAGCTGTACTTCCTGACCGTCCAGCAGTACCAGCTTTTCGTCAGCCCGGGCCATGCGGACAACAATGCCGCCCTTGATCTCTTCGCGATCAAAGGCATGCATCGGCTGGCCAAGCTCCAGCATCACGTAGTTTGTTACGTCGACAGCTGGATCAATAGAACGAATACCACACCGCCTCAGCTTTTCACGCATCCACAGGGGCGTTTCGGCCTGAAGATTAACGTTACGGAGTACTCGCCCCAGATAACGCGGGCAACCAGCGGGGTCCTCAACACGAATATCCGGCACTTCGGAATGCTGGGCCTCAACGGCAGTGAATTCAGGCGCTTCGACGACCAGGCTATTCAATACGCCCACTTCCCGCGCGATACCCTTGATAGAGAGACAGTCGCTGCGGTTCGGAGTCAGATCCACATCAATCGTGACATCGTTAAGCTGCAGGTATTCGCGGAGATCCTGGCCAGTCGGCGCATCCGAAGGCAATTCCATCAGACCATCGCTGGCGTCCGACAAACCCAGCTCGGCCTCAGCGCACAACATACCCTGAGAAGGCTGACCACGAAGCTTGGCCTTCTTGATTTTGAAATCGCCTGGCAGGACCGCGCCTACCACGGCAAACGGGACTTTCAGACCATCGCGCACGTTGGGCGCGCCACATACAACCTGAATGGTCTGCAGGCCATCGGTCACCTGGCAGACACGCAGCTTGTCGGCATCCGGGTGCGACTCAACCTTCAGCACCTCCCCCACGATCACGCCGCTGAAGTCGCCTGCCACCGGCTCAAAGCCATCCACTTCCAGACCGGCCATGGTGACCTGGTCCATCAATTCCTGGGTACCGATTTCCGGGTTCACCCACTCGCGCAGCCACTGTTCACTGAATTTCATGCTTGTTGCCTTGTTCTGATGCGGTTTCGCCTGATGGTTTGAATTCCTGATAGCGCCGGATTAACGGAACTGACGCAGGAAACGCAGATCGTTCTCGAAGAACATCCGCAGGTCGTTGACGCCGTAACGCAGCATGGCCAGACGCTCAACGCCCAGACCAAATGCGAAGCCGCGGTACTCCTCGGCATCAATACCGCAATACTCGAATACTTTTGGATGCACCATGCCGCAGCCCATCACTTCCAGCCACTTGATGCTACCATCCGCCTCACGACCCCACTCGATATCGACTTCCGCAGAGGGTTCGGTGAACGGGAAGTAGGAAGGACGGAAACGGACTTTCAGGTCCCGCTCAAAGAAAACCCGCAGGAACTCTTCCACTGTGCTCTTCAGGTCGGCGAAGCTGACATTTTTCTCTACCAGCAAGCCCTCGACCTGATGGAACATGGGCGTGTGGGTCATGTCGGAGTCACAGCGATAGACGCGCCCCGGACAAATCATCCGGAATGGCGGCTTGCCCGCTTCCATGGTTCGAATCTGGACCGGAGAAGTATGGGTACGGAGCAACGTTCCCGGATTGAAATAGAAGGTATCGTGCATGGCACGGGCCGGATGATGCCCCGGAATGTTCAGTGCTTCGAAGTTGTGGTAGTCATCTTCAATTTCCGGCCCCTGCTCGACAGTATAGCCTGCGCGGGCAAAAAATTGCTCAATGCGCTGCAGGGTACGGGTTACCGGGTGTAAGCCACCCAGATCCTGGCCACGCCCCGGCAGAGTGACATCAATGGATTCACTCGCCAGCTTTTGCTCAATGGCAACGCGCTCCAGATCAGCACGACGGGCGTTAATGGCCTGCTCAACCTGGCCCTTGGCTTCATTGATTTTCTGGCCTGCAGCGGGACGCTCTTCGGCAGAAAGCTTGCCCAGCGTCTTGGCTTGCTGGGTGATAACACCTTTTTTACCCAGGTACTCAACACGAATTTGATCAAGCGCCTGCAGGCTGTCTGCGTTCTCTACCGCAGCCAAACCGTCCTGAACCAATTGTTCCAGGTTTTCCATTGACCCTGCTCCAAACCAGATATGGGAGTAGTAATACGAATTCTTAAAACAAAAATAGGGGAAGAGCATGCCCTTCCCCTATTGAGAGAGCGTCCCCATGATGCCATGAGACGCTCCGATCGATCAGCAATCGATGAAGAGCTTAAGCGATCACAGGGACGCTTTGGCTTTCTCGACAACAGCGGCGAACGCCTGCTGCTCGTTCATGGCCAGGTCAGCCAGAACCTTACGATCGATTTCAACGTTCGCCTTCTTCAGACCAGCGATCAGACGGCTGTAGGACAGACCGTTTGCACGGGCGCCAGCGTTGATACGGGCAATCCACAGGGCGCGGAAGGCACGCTTGCGGTTACGACGGTCACGGTAAGCGTACTGACCGGCCTTGATAACCGCTTGCTTGGCAACACGGAACACACGGCTGCGAGCACCGTAGTAACCTTTGGCCTGATTGAGAATCTTTTTGTGACGACGGCGTGCGATCACACCACGTTTTACACGAGCCATAACTTAATCCTTCTACCTTAAAAACCTAAACAAGAATGGACGCGGTGCCTTAGCACGCGGTCATACGCTTGATGGACGCCACGTCAGACTTGGCGATCATCTTGGTACCACGCAGCTGACGCTTACGCTTTGGGCTCTTCTTGGTCAGGATGTGACTGGTGAAGGACTGCTTGTGCTTGAAGCCGTTCGCGGTTTTCTTGAACCGTTTAGTGGCTCCGCTCTTGGTTTTCATCTTGGGCATTTTTTAAAACTCCGCATTCTATTATGGAAAAAACAATGTGTTCCTGAACGACGAATCCCCCGCATGCGCGGGGGATCCATCACCCGATCAGGTTCACTTCTTCTTGCGGGGTGCCACCAACATGGTCATTTGACGGCCCTCCATTTTGGGCCTCATCTCAACCGTTGCCAGCTCTTCAATATCCGCTTCAATCCGGTTCATCAGCTTCATACCAATTTCCTGGTGTGCCATCTCACGCCCCCGGAATCGGATAGTGATTTTGCCGCGGTCCCCGTTTTCAAGGAAACGTATCAGGTTGCGTAGTTTGACCTGATAATCCCCTTCTTCAGTTCCTGGACGGAACTTAAGCTCTTTGACCTGCGTCTGCTTCTGCTTTTTCTTCGCAGCCGCTTTGGCCTTCTTCTCGTCGAAGATCTTCTTGCCGTAGTCCATTATCTTGCAGACGATCGGATCGGAATCCGTAACCTGGACCAGGTCAAGGGACGCTTCTTCGGCCATTTTCAAGGCGTCCGCAATAGGAACTACCCCTACCTGATTGCCTTCTGCGTCAATCAGCCGGACTTCTGTTGCGTCAATATTCTCATTGATCGGCGCCTTAGGGGCGCGACCCCGATTCGCTCGCTGTTTGATAATTAGATCTCCGTCTTGGTTCTGCCCTTACGTTCAACCTCTTCAGCCAGAAGCTGTTCGAACGCATCAAGCGAAAGGGTTCCCAAATCTTCACCTTTACGGGTACGTACCGCAACGGCGTTATTTTCGACCTCTTTGTCGCCTACGACGACCAGATAGGGAACCTTGTTTAAAGTATGCTCGCGGATTTTAAAGCCGATCTTCTCGTTTCTCAAGTCAGCATTTACCCGATACCCGGAAGATTCCAGTTTTCTGGCCAGATTCTCACAATATTCACGCTGATTATCGGTGATATTGAGGATCGCCACCTGGGTTGGCGCCAGCCAGGTCGGGAACGCGCCTTCGTATTCCTCGATCAGAATACCGATGAACCGCTCGAACGAACCCAGCACCGCACGGTGCAGCATCACAGGTGTTTTGCGTTCGGAATCGGCGGCCACGTACTGAGCACCCAGACGGCCCGGCATGGAGAAGTCCACCTGAATGGTGCCGCACTGCCACACCCGGCCGATGCAGTCCTTCAGTGAGAATTCGATTTTCGGCCCGTAGAAGGCACCCTCACCCGGCAGCAGTTCCCAGTCAACCCCCTCACGGTTCAGAGCTTCTTCCAACGCCGCCTCGGACTTGTCCCAGACCTCATCGGAGCCTACACGCTTCTCCGGACGGGTGGACAGCTTGTAGAGGATCTCGGTAAAGCCAAAGTCCTGATACACCTCGTGCAGCAGGTCAATAAAACGAGACACTTCCGCCTGAATCGCATCCTCCTCACAGAAGATGTGCGCATCGTCCTGGGTAAAGCCGCGCACCCGCATGATCCCGTGCAGGGCACCGGATGCCTCATTGCGGTGACAGGAGCCAAACTCCGCCAGACGCAGAGGCAGGTCCTTGTAACTCTTCAGACCCTGGTTGAACACCTGGATGTGACACGGACAGTTCATCGGCTTGATGGCGAAATCGTGCTTTTCCGATTCCGTGGTGAACATGTCATCGTGGAACTTGTCCCAGTGGCCGGACTTCTCCCACAGGGTGCGCGAAACCACCTGTGGAGTCTTGATTTCCTGGTAGCCGTGCTTGCGCAGCTTGTCGCGCATGTACTGTTCGATGCTCTGATACACTTCCCAACCAGCGGGATGCCAGAACACCATGCCCGGCGCTTCTTCCTGCATGTGAAACAGGTCCAGCTTCTTGCCGATCTTACGGTGGTCCCGCTTTTCGGCTTCTTCCAGACGGTGGAGGTAAGCCTTGAGGTCTTTCTTGTTGCCCCACGCAGTCCCATATACACGCTGCAGCTGCTCATTGGAGGTATCACCACGCCAGTAGGCACCGGCCACCTTGGTCAGCTTGAACGCCTTGAGCTTACCGGTACTCGGCACATGAGGACCACGACACAGGTCGATAAAGTCGCCCTGACGGTAAAAGGAAAGGTCCTCTTCGCCCGGAATATCCTCAATGATCCGAACCTTGTACTCCTCGCCCATCTCGTCAAACAGCTTGACGGCCTCGTCACGAGAGAGCACTGAGCGGGAAACCTGAATATCCTGCTTTGCCAGCTCTTCCATGCGCTTTTCGATACGGGCCAGGTCTTCATTGGTGAAGGGCCGCTCGAATTTAAAGTCGTAGTAAAAGCCGTTATCGATAACCGGGCCAATCGTCACCTGAGCAGACGGGAACAGTTCCTTGACGGCCATGGCCAGCAAGTGCGCGGTGGAGTGGCGAATGATATCCACACCCTCTTCATCCCGCTCGGTCACAATGGCCAACTCGATGTCTTCTTCGATGCGGTAGCTGGTGTCCACCAGCTTGCCGTTTACCTTGCCGGCCAGAGCGGCTTTGGCCAGGCCCGCGCCAATATCAGCGGCGACATCATGAACGGTAACGGCTTCTGCAAAACTACGGTGACTGCCATCTGGCAGGGTTACGACGGGCATAAACATACTCCGGTTGGTTACTCAGCGGTGATCTATACCAGAGATCACTTGTGGCGGCGCGTCACGACACAAACCGTGGGCCTGTTGGAGCGGGAGTCTACCAGAAAAAAACCCGGCAGGTTAATGCCGGGTTTCCTCAGGTGGATCAATGGTTCAGGCTGGCTGGGCACCACCGATTTCACGGGCTCGTCGACGGTACTGACCAAAACCAAGCAGTCCAAGCAACGCCAGTGCGGGAATAAACATCAATTCCTTCGGTGGGCGTTCCGCATCTATCTGAACCCCGTCGATCGTCCAGCCGAAACTGATGCCTGCCTGCTCCGCAGCACTGCCAAAGTTCACGAAGTCCACCACCATCTGATCGCCCTGGGCGGATACTTCAAGTCCGGCCTGCGCCAAACGCTGTTGTGGCGACTCCCCTTCAGGCAATGCCAATTGCAGGTACTTGGATACCTCATCACCATCAAGGGACATCCCCGACGCCTGGATGACAATAGGATCACCGGCCGGAATATCATCAACATACTGGAACAACTCGGAACCTGGGCGATCCTGAGTCGCGGGGTACACCATGTCCCACCAGAAACCCGGCCGGAAAAGGGTGAACGAAATCAGCAGAAGCGCGACAGTTTCCCACCAGCGCGTCCGGGTCATCCAGTAGCCCTGGGTGGCTGCCGAAAACACCAGCATGGCCATCACCGCACTGAATATGGTCACCAGGAGGTCAAACCACCCCGTCAGCCCGATCAGCAACAACTGAGTATTAAAAATAAACATGAACGGCAAGATCGCGGTCCGAATATCGTAGGTGAAACCCTGAATACCGGTCCGGATCGGGTCGGCACCCGATATCGCCGCGGCGGCGTAGGCGGCCAGCCCCACCGGAGGCGTGTCGTCCGCCAGAATACCGAAGTAAAACACGAACAGGTGAACCGCAATCAGCGGCACCAGCAGGCCATTCTCGGCCCCGAGGGTCACAATCACCGGCGCCATCAATGTGGAAACCACAATGTAATTGGCCGTGGTCGGAAGCCCCATACCCAGAATCAGACTGATCAGGGCGGTGAAAATAAGCATCAACAGCAGGTTACCGCCAGAGATGAACTCAACAAATTGAGTCATGACCAACCCGATGCCGGTCAGGGTGACCGTGCCGACCACAATACCAGCAGTGGCAGTGGCCACGCCGATGCCAACCATGTTGCGAGCACCGGTAACCAGGGAATGAGCGAGATCTACCACACCCTGCTTCAACTTCGCACCGTAATGCCCCTGTTCATGGAAAAAGGCTTTCAGCGGACCCTGGGTAATCACGATAAATATCATGAATACGGTCGCCCAGAAGGCCGATAATTGTGGCGAGAACCGCTCGACGGTCAGGCACCACACCAACACAACCACCGGCAGAAGGAAGTAAAGGCCGGCTTTCACCGTGGGCCCAACCGGGGGCAATTCATCCATGGATCGCTCCGGACTGTCCTCCTCAAGAGCCGGGAAACGGGTGGCATAACCGACCAGACCGATATAAACCAGCAGCAGGAGGGGGCCCAGCACCCAGATAGCACCTGCACCCAGCCAGTCCTTCATCCAGCCAATGCCGTAGTAGACAACCAGCGTCAGCACACACAGCCCCAGCAGAATGACTACCCAGTTGAGCATTCGCTGAGCCAAGGTCGGACGATCCAGACGTTCGATGCCCTTCATGTTGAGTTTGCAGGCTTCGAGATGAACGATGTAAATCAACGCCACATAGGAAATCATGGCAGGCAGGATGGCGTGCTTGATGACCTCCAGATAGGAGATTCCCACGTATTCCACCATCAAAAAGGCAGCCGCACCCATAATGGGCGGGGTCAACTGGCCGTTGGTTGATGCAGCCACTTCCACCGCCCCGGCCTTGGTGGCCGGGAAACCAACGCGCTTCATGAGCGGTATGGTAAAGGTCCCGGTGGTCACCACATTGGCGATGGAAGAGCCGGAAATCACGCCACTCAGTCCGCTGGACACCACGGCCGCTTTGGCGGGACCGCCGCGCATGTGACCGAGCATGGCATAGGCCACCTGGATGAAATAATTGCCAGCCCCTGCCCGTTCAAGCAATGCTCCGAAAAGTACGAACAGGAATACGAAGCTGGTGGAAACCCCCAGCGCTACCCCGAACACACCCTCCGTGCCAAGCCACTGGTGGGACGCCAGCTTACTCAAGCTCGCCCCTTTGTGGGAAATCACGTCGGGCATGTAGGGCCCGGCGAGGGAATAAATAATGAAAACGCCCGCAACAATGGTCAGCGGAAGGCCGAGAGCCCGCCGCGTCGCTTCCAGCAGCAGTACAAGACCACCCAACGCAACGATCATATCCTGGGCATTCGGGGCACCCGGGCGCGTGGCCAGCTGGTCATAGAAAACAAACAGGTAGGACGCCGAAAAGGCGGCTGCCAGGGCCAACACCCAGTCAAAAATCGGCACATGATTCATGTGCTTGCCTTTGATCATCGGGAACGCGGAAAACGCCAGAAAAGTCGCAAAGGCCAGATGTATCGACCGAGACTCGGTGGAGTTGAAAACTCCGAAATCAAACACGTAGGGAAGTGGCGACGCTATCCATAGCTGAAAAAGAGACCAGAGCAGTGGCACGACAAACAGAATAACCGCAGCGGCGCCCGTGGTGGCCCTTCCACCAGATTCTGTCTGCAAAAACTCCTCGACCTTGCCACGGTCGACACTGTCCCCTGCCCGAGGGTCGCTGTCGCTCATAATCCAGTCCTTTAAGAAAACCAGGGGTAAGGCAGATATAACCAAAGAGATGCCGCGGGCCTAACCAGCCCGCGGCGTTCAATGACCGGCGAGATCAGTCGATCAGGCCAGCTTCCTTGTAGTACTTCGCCGCGCCCGGGTGCAGAGGGGCACTCAGGGCATCGGAGACCATCTCTTCTTTCTTCAGATTGGCGAAAGCGGGATGCAGACGCTTGAAGCTGTCAAAGTTCTCAAATACCGCCTTGACCACTTCGTACACCACTTCGTCCGCCACATCGGTGGATGACACAAAGGTGGCTGCAACACCGAAGGTCGTTACATCCTGGTCAGAGCCCCGGTACATGCCACCTGGGATGGTTGCCTCCCGGTAATACGGATTGTCGGAAATAAGCTTTTGAGTGGCTTCGTTATCGACGTTCACGATCAGGCTGTCGCACGAGGTGGTCGCTTCCTTGATGGCACCGGACGGGTGGCCAACGGTGTAGAAGAACGCATCGATATTGCCGTCACAGAGCGCCTGGGACTGCTCAGCGGCTTTCAGCTCAGCCGCCAGGGAGAACTTGTCCATTCCCCAGCCCATTTCCTCCATCAGCACCTCTGCCGTGGCACGCTGGCCCGACCCCGGGTTGCCGACGGACACTCGCTTGCCTTCGAGATCCTCGAACGAGTTGATACCGGAACCCTTACTGGCCACCACGGTGAATGGCTCAGGGTGCAGTGAGAACACCGCCCGCAAGTCTTTGTTGGCGCCATCGCTTTCGAACTGGCTGGAACCATTGTAGGCATGGTACTGCCAGTCCGACTGGGCCACAGCCAGATCCAGCTCGCCCTGGCGAATCGCATTCAGGTTGTATACGGAACCGCCGGTGCTCTCGACCGAACAACGGATGCCATGCTCCTTACGATCCATGTTCACCAGACGACAAATAGCGCCACCGGCCGGGTAGTAAACACCGGTCACACCACCAGTACCAATTGTCACGAAACGCTGTTCCTGAGCAGATACCGACGTGGAAGCAGCACCTACGCTGACTGCCGCAGCAACAGCGAGAGCAGATACCTTGGATTTAAGTGTCATGTGTTCTATTCCTTTTTTTGACCGTTGGATTTGAAGCCCGCCTACTCCCGAGGGCTTGCTTTTGGCACGTCTATGAACATAGACCAGAATACGCCATAAATAAAGCTGGACCCGACCAGCTAAACACTTGACCTTAAAACAAAAAAGCCCGCTTAGCGGGCTTTTTTGCAAAACCTTGAAAGGTTTACTTGGCAGCGCGGGCTTTCGCCAGCATGCGGTCAGGCCGCAGCAGGAAGCGAGCCAGGGCCGGCAGCAGCCAGATGGCGCCCACCATGTTCCACAGGAACATGAAGAACAGCAGGAAGCCCATGTCCGCCTGGAACTTGATTGGCGAGAAGATCCAGGTCACAACACCAAGACCCAGGGTAACACCGGTAAACACAACCGCCTTACCAGTGGACTTCAGAGTCTCGAAGTAAGCATCCTGAAGCGTCTTGCCTTCCAGCAGGAACTTCTCAAGCTTGCTGTAGATGTAGATACCGTAGTCCACACCGATTCCCACACCCAATGCAATTACCGGCAGGGTCGCTACTTTGATACCGATGCCGGACACCGCCATGATGGCCTCACACAGGATCGAGGTCAGGCCCAGCGGAACCACGATACACAGTACCGCTCGGATGGAGCGGAAGGTCAGCAGACACAGCAAGCTCACCACGCCGTAGACCATGATCAGCATCTTGTCCTTGGCACTGGAGATAACTTCATTGGTAGCCGCTTCCACACCGGCGTTACCGGCGGCCAGCAGGAAAGTGTGCTGCTCATTGCTGGTGTTGCCAGAAAACTCTGCCACTCTCTCAACAACGGTTTCCAGTGTCTCCGCCTTGTGGTCTTCCAGGAAGACCAGTACCGGCGTCAGGCTACAGTCGGTATTGATCAGGCCAGACGGCGCGTTACGAATAGAGGCGTTGATGATGGTTTGGTTGCGGGAAATCTCGAACCACTTCCAGTTACCTTCGTTCAGGGCCTTGGTCACGATTTTGGAGACATCCGCCAGGGACGCGGAGGACTGAACGCCCGGTGTGTTCTGCAACTCCCACTGGAGGCTGTCCATGGCGCGCAGAACGTCGTACTGGGTACATTCTTCCTTCGGCGTCTTCACCATAACCACAAGCACGTCGGCACTGGTGGAGTAGTTATCGATGATGAAGGCGTTGTCCTGGTTATAGCGGGAATCTGGGCGAAGCTCGGGTGCACCGCGGTCCAGGTCACCGATTTTCAGGTCCTGCTTGTAGTACAGACCCAGGCCAAGACCGATCACCGCGATCAGCAGTGAGATCGGGGCAACACTTGGATGGGAGAAGTAAGACAGGGTTCGCCACTTGCGGTCCTGCTTCTCACCACGATTCTGGACGTGGCGCACACCGCCCTTGGAAATACCCAGGTAGGACATGATCAGAACGTGCATCACCAGATTGGTAATGATGACGAACGCCACACCGATACCGGCGGCAATGGCCAGGTCACGGATAACATCGATTTCAATAAAGAACAGGGTCAGGAAGCCGAACGCGTCCGATATCAGCGCCAGCATGCCGGGAATGTAGAGGGCACGGAAGGCCAGACGCGCGGCAGTGACCGAGTCAAACCCTTTGGCAGCTTCGACCGCCATGGCGTTCACGATCTGTACGCCGTGACTGATGCCGATTGCAAAGACCAGGAACGGAACCAATACCGAGTATGGGTCCAGGCCATAGCCCAGCAAACGCAGGGTACCCAACTGCCAGAACACCGCCACGATAGACGTCAAGATCGGCACAAGGGTGCCGGTCAGGCAACGGGAGTACCAGAACAACAGCAGAGTGGTCAGGCCAATGGTGATGGCCGCGAAGTATGCAATGGAGCCAATACCTTCGATCAGGTCACCCACTTTCTTGGCGAAGCCGACGATGTGGATGTCGATATTCGGGTTCTGACCCTCGTATTTTTCACGGATTTTCTCTTCCAGCTCGCGGGAAAAGGTTCCGTAATCCAGAGGCTCACCGGTTTCCGGATTGGTCTCGTACAGCGGGGCGTAGACGATGGTGGACTGGAAGTTATCCGCGATCAGGCGGCCAACTTCATTAGAACGAAGGACGTTCTGGCGCAGCTGCTCGAGGCTGGCCTCGGAACCATCGTAGCTGTCCGGGATAACGGTGCCGCCCTGGAAGCCCTGCTCGGTCACTTCCACCCAGCGAACGTTGGAAGTCCACAGGGATTTCAGGCCGGAGCGGTCCACCCCGTTCAGGTAGAACACCTCATCGGTGATCTGCTTGAGGGTTTCCATGTACTCGGCGGTGAAAATATCACCTTCTTTGGCTTCTACCGCAATACGGACGAAGTTACCAAGGTTCTGCAAATCGTCCCGGTGTTCCAGCATATTGACGATGTACGGATGCTCCAGCGGAATCATCCGCTCGAAGCTGGCATCGGGCTGGATCTTGACTGCGTTGTAACCAAGGAAGGCGGTCACAAACAAGAAGAAAATCAGGATGCCGGCACGATTGTTGAAAATCAGGCGTTCCAGAAACGGTTCCGCCTTGGGCGTGGTTATGTAGTGCTCGCCCTTGTCATGCTTAGGGTTGGACATTCAAAAAGCCCCTCTATCTACTCTGTTCCGTTGATGCCGCGTCAGGGCGTTATTTAAGATTCTTGCCTTTGGCGTCGGTCAGCTCTGCGCCGCCCTCGCCAACCAGCAGAAGATCCATACCTGAAGCCGGCATCGCACTCATCACACCCAGACGGTCGCCACGAATGTAGGAACGGAAGGTTTCCCCGCCGTTACCACTGACCAGAACAGCACCATTAGTGCCGACAAGCACAATGCGATCGTCCTCAGAAAAGCCATCCGTCAGTGTCGCGGTCGTGCCACTGGTGATCACTGACCAAGAGCGCCCCAGATCCGTGGACAGCATCAGGGTGCCACGCAGGCCAAAGGCCAGGATTTCGTTGATGCGGCCAGTGCCAATGACGCCAAACAGAGAGCCGGGGTAAGGGCCTTCGCGACGCTCCCAGCTTTGACCACCATCAACAGACACATGAATCTGACCCGCTTCACCAACGATCGCCAGTGCGCCGCCGGTGATTTCAGTGATCGCGTTCAAGTGGAAATTCTGAGAGTTATCGAGTTTCGGCGACCAGTCGCTCCATGTCTCACCACCGTCACTGGTGTGGAACAGCATGCCGTATGCGCCAATGACGAAGCCGTTCTGCTCGCTGAGGAACAACACGTCAAGGAAGGGGTTTACCGGACCGATGTCCAGATCAGCCTGCATATTCTCGAGCGCGAAATACAGGTCGTCCAGAGCCCACTCGAGGTCTGCTTTCTCGTCACCGGTGGCCGCCTCGACTTTCTCTTCCATCTCGGCGATGGCTTCTTCCTGGCTCTCGATGGCCAGTTCCGCTGCCTCAATACCGGTGATCTGGACTTCCCAGCTTTCACCTGCATCGTCGGAATGAAGAACGACGCCACTGTGACCCACTGCCCAGCCGTGTGTCTCAGAGGCGAAATCAAGGCTGGTCAGTGTGACGGATACCGGCACCTCGGCCTGGGTCCAGCTCTGGCCCTGATCATCAGAGAAAATGATATGGCCACGCTCGCCTATGGCCACCATTCGGTCGCCAGCCCGGTCAACATCGGTCAGAAGATTCTCGGGCGCCAGGTCGGTTGCGCGCGCCGGTGTTTCAATAACGTCCGCAAGCGCCAATGCAACGGGGGACGCACAGGCCATGGAAAGCCCAAGGCATGCGGCGCCCAGGGATTTACACATTAAGCTTGTAGCCATTCGAATTGCCTATAAGTTGTAATTACGTTGTGACTCTGTCCAGCGAAGCTGGCTCTAACTGTAAACATACCGGCAGCCTCTCGGATGCCGGTATGCGGAGCGCCAACTCCGTCTGGCGCGGAATAATGCCTGAAAAATTACGTATTAGCGAACACTACGACGACGCAGGGATGCCGGCGAGAAGTAACGCTTATTGGGCACGTCGTCGGTGAAGACCCGGGTACGGGGCTCTTCGTTATCGAGACCGAGGATGTGGTAACGGCGGGCCTGCAGGTCATGGAATGCTTCCAGACCAGCCCATACACCCGGCATGTCGTAGAAGTTCTTCAGAATTGCCTGAGTAACACGCCACAGCTCACCGCGACCGTCGTACTGGTCTACCAAGGCCACGTTCCAGCTATCCGCATCAACGTAGAAGCGACGCTTACCGTAAATGTGACGCTCACCGTCTTTCAGGGTTGCGGTTACCACGTGCACCCGATGCAGTTCCCAACGCATATGGTCGGGATTCAGGTGCGCCAGGCCCAGCACCTCATCATAGGACAACTTGTCGCTGCTAATCTCGTAGTTGTTATACGGGATGTAGATTTCCCGCATACCCTCGTAAGTCCAGTTAAACCGGTCCAGGGCACCGTTAAAGATATCGGTGTCATCGGCAGTACGCAGGTTGTCGGCCGCTGCGATCGGGCTGTCGTAACCCAGGTTCGGTGCGCGGCGCACACGACGCTGACCGGCGTTATAACCCCAGCCGTTCCGCGGGTTCTTGATCTGGTTCAGGGTTTCGTGAACCAGGATCGCGCCGCCGGCCAGACGGGGTGGGGACTGGGTGAACGACAGGTAGTAGAAAATTACGTTGTCGAGGGTGCTCTCATCGCCTTCCGGATTGTAGTAGGGGAAGAAGGCTTCTTGCTGAGACGTCACCAGCGTGTACTCTCCGTTCTGCTGGACAGCCACTTCACTGGCACGACGAGTAATGGAAATGCCCCGCCAGCGAGTCAGGTGGTTCCACATGACCTGCCAGGCTTTTTCTTCGTCGTCACCATGCAGGATCGGGAACGGATAGCCGCCGAAGGCGCCGTCCAGACCCGCACCTTCTCCAACGATTTCAGCGCTGACGGCGTTCTTGGCGACATTTTTTTGAACCCACTCGGGCACCGTATGGGTACGACGAGACTGGTAGACCGGAATACGGAAGGTCGTCGGGTAGGCCTCCAGCATTGCTTTCAGGCCATCGGTCAGGTGCTCGGAATACTGATCCGCGTTCGACGAATTAATGGTGAACAGAACTTCGTCATCCGGAAACGGATTGATGTGGTGGTCACCAGAGCCCTCGTAGCCAGCAGGCGCGTCGTCTTCGTCGAGGCCGCCAGTCCAGGCAGGAATTGTGCCGGAGGCGTTGCCAGCCTTGACCGAACCGAATGGAGTCAGCTCATTACCGAGGCGCGCTGCTTCACTTTGGGAAACTGCTGCGTACAAGGGCGTAGCAGCAACAGAGAGGGCCATAAGCCCGCCGAGAATAGCGTTCTTGTTGTATCTCATATCCAACCTTAATCCGTCTGGAAGCCTCTGATGGACTCTTTATTGTTGCCTGATGGGAGCACAGACTTGCAGACAGATTAACGTCTCGCACTGTCATGTCCATCGACCGAAAGTGCGATTTTGTATCCGGCTGTCACGCAAGATTACAAAGACAGCCGGGTACTCAGGGACTTACCTCAATCGACCAGGCTTTTGTGGACGACCTCATACACATCTTTGGACAAGCCTGACTTGTCGCGCACCGTCTCCAACGCAGCCTTCATTTTGCCTCGATAAGCCGGCGCAAACTTTCTCCAGCGAGCCAGGGGCGTCACCAGCCTTGCGGCGATCTGCGGATTGATGTCATCCAGACGGCATACCTGATCGGCAAGGAACTCATAGCCGGAACCATCTTCGGCATGGAAACCGGAAAGGTTCTGCCCGGCAAAGGCGCCGACCACAGAACGCACCTTGTTGGGGTTGCGCCAGTCGAACGCGTCATGGGCCAGCAAGTCGTGGATCTTGCCCAATCGACCGGCGACCGAACTGGCAGCCTGCACCGAGAACCACTGCTCCACGACCTGGGGATCCGCCTGGAAACGCTGGTAGAAGTCGCCGAGGACCTGATCGCGATCCGCCTCATACTCTGAATTCACCAGAGCCCGGAGCGCTCCCATACGGTCGGTCATGTTGTCCGCCTCACGGAACTGTCGCAGGGCCAGCTCCCGACCTTCCTCGTCATTGATCATCAACAGCCAGGCGAGCGCGGTGTTCCGAAGACTCCGGCGCGCAACCTGCTCGGGTGTGACCGCGTAGTCTCCATCACCGGCGTTGCGACGATAACAAGCCACCAGGTCATCACGCAGCGCAATCGCCAGGTGTTTGAGCACCCGCTCCCGGGCGGCATGGATCGCCGGCACATCGGCGTCGCTGGCCAGCTCCACCAGATAAGCCTCGGAAGGCAACTGCAGCATCTTGTCGACCAGCGCCTGATCCAGGGCAGAGTCGGAAATCAAATGGCGGTAAGCCGTCACCAGACGAGGATCCACCGGCGTATCCTTGGGCTGGCCCACCAGCGACTGAATAATATCCACCGCCAGCCGCTGACCGGCGTCCCAGCGATTGAAGCCATCCGGGTCGTGACTTATCAGGAACAGCAACTGCTCCCGGGTCCACGGGTAATGGACGCGCACCGGCGCTGAGAAGTGGCGCAGCAGGGACGGCACCGGTTTTTCTGTCAGACCGTGAAATTCGAATACGTGCTCGGCGTCGGTCAGTTCGAGCACACGCTCAGTTGGTGCGTCCTGCTCGTCAACGGACAGGCGCAACGGCAGTGCCTTGCCATGCTCGTCCAGCAGCCCCAGTGCGAACGGGATGTGCTGGGGCTTCTTGTCGGCCTGCCCCGGGGTATCTGGGATGCTCTGGCGAATGGTCAGGCGATACACGCCCTGCCCCTGGTCGAACTGGTCGGTTACCTCCAGCACCGGCGTACCGGCCTGCTCGTACCACAAACGAAACTGGGACAGGTCACGACCGGAGGCGTCTTCCATAGCCTTGACGAAATCATCGGTGGTAACTGCCTGGCCGTCATGGCGCTCAAAGTAGAGGTCACTGCCCTTGCGGAACAGTTCCGGCCCCAGCAGGGTCCGGATCATCCGCACCACTTCCGCCCCCTTCTCGTAGATGGTCAGGGTGTAAAAATTGGAAATTTCGATGTACGAGGATGGCCGGATGGGGTGCGACATGGGGCCTGCGTCCTCGGCAAACTGAGCCGTGCGCATCAGGGTCGCATCCTCGATGCGCTTGACCGTGTCCGAGCCCATATCGGCCGAGAACTGGGAATCGCGCAGTACGGTAAAGCCTTCCTTCAGGCTGAGCTGGAACCAGTCACGGCAGGTCACGCGATTGCCGGACCAGTTATGGAAATACTCGTGCGCCACGATCGCCTCGATGCGCTGGAAAGCGGCATCGGTGGCGGTTTCCTTGCTGGCCAGCACACAGGAGGAGTTGAAGATGTTCAGCCCCTTGTTTTCCATGGCCCCCATGTTGAAGTCATCCACCGCCACGATCATGAAGATATCCAGATCGTACTCGCGGCCATAGACATCCTCATCCCAGCGCATGGAGCGCTTGAGGGAGTCCATGGCGTGGTCGCACTTCTCCGCGTTACGGGGCTCCACATACATCCGCAGATCGATGTCGCGACCGGAACAGGTGGTGAAGGTATCCCGCTTTTCGACCAAGTCACCGGCGACCAGTGCGAACAGGTAGCAGGGTTTGGGGAAAGGATCTTCCCAGGTCACGAAATGGCGGCCATCGTCGAGGTCACCGGATTCGATCGGGTTACCATTGGAAAGCAGCACAGGATAAGCGCTCTTGTCGGCCTCGACACGGGTTTTGTAACGGGCCATGACATCCGGACGATCCGGGAAGAAGGTAATGCAGCGGAAGCCCTCAGCCTCACACTGGGTACAGAACATCCCGGACGATTTGTACAGACCTTCCAGGCGCGTGTTGTTCTGGGGCTCAATCCAGGTGACCACGGATAACTCGAACTTCTCGGGCACCGAAGCCACGATCAGCTTGTCACCACGGTCCTCAAACTCGCCTGCGGCCAGATCCTGGCCGTTCAGGGCAACAGACTCCAGCACCAGGCTGTCGCCGTCGAGCTCCAGAGGCACCGCCCCTTCCTCAGATTCCGGGTTACGACGGATCGCCAGCGTGCTGTGAACACGGGCCCCGTCCTCAAACAGTTCAAACCGAAGATCGACGGTATCGACCAGATAGGCCGGAACGCGGTATTCACTCAGGTAAATGGTCTGCGGCTGGTTGGTGCGCATAACGTTCTCCAAATCGCACTGCCGCAGCGAGTATTCAGCTGCGGCAGTTTGGTAATTCAATCACTCAGGATAACGGGTGCTCAGTTATCCATGACTCTGAAACGGACTTCGTAGCCGGTGAACTTGCGGATATTGATCACGCCGGTATCGAGAATCAGGTACTGACCCTTGACGCCTTCCAGGACACCTTCGACCTCGGGGTTCTTGTCCAGGTTATGGGTCTTCACCTTGGACGGCCACACCTCGACCGGATAACTCAAGCCAAGGCCCTGTTCATCCACTTCCCGAATAGAATCCTCACCGTGGGTGGCTCTCAGGGATTCAAGATCGCCGGCAATCAGCGACAGCATCCGGCTGCGCTCTGCGTGGAGATCCAGTTCCGGCACATCGCCTTTGAGCATGGCCCGCCAGTTAGTACGGTCGGCCACATGGCTCTTGCAAGCGACCTCCGCGAGTCCGGCGAGATATCGACTGGACACTCGCAGCATGGGAATGGCGTCTACCGCGCCCTGGTCAATCCAGCGCGTCGGAACCTGGGAACCGCGGGTAATACCCACCTTCAATCCGGAGGAATTCGCCAGGTAAACCACGTGCTCTACCATGCAGTGGGTTTCACCCCACTCCGGCTCGCGGCAGGTGCCCAGATGGAAATGGCATTTCTCGGGGCTCATGATGCAGCTGTCACAGGCGGCCAGCTTCCGAAAGCAGGGGTAACAGTAGCCCTGGTTGAAACTTTTCTTGGTGGTGCGATCGCAGTGGATACAGCGGATTACGCCCTCGAAATCAAACCGGATGCGTTTTCCCACCAGCTCATTCAGGGGAACGCGATCATCGCCAATGGCCAACTGGTAGGCAACCGGCTCCGCGGCTTCGACGGGCATTTTTCTCAGCCGGCCGGTCAGATCAATGGAGTTGCTCAAGACTTGACCTCAAAGAACTGATCTGAATCCACCTCGGGCGTTTCGCCCTCGGCCTTTTGCCCGCCCATCATGCCAACCGTCGGATCGCAGGCGGTGCCGGCTTTACTGCCCCGGTCGATATAGCCAGTGCGCTCCTCGACGGGAACGCCATGAAGGTCTTCGTAATGAATGATCGCCTGCAGGCTGATTTCCCGCTGCTCCCGGGTCAGCGGGCGACCGTCCGGCCACTTTCCGAGCTCTACGGACTGGCGCAAACTCCGGTAAACATTGGGATCCAGCCGCTCAATCAGCTCATCGTAGGTCATTCGACTCCCCCAGTGGTAAATCCATCATAAAACCGTTTGACAAACGCAAACGATAATAATTATCATTTACTCACCAAATGACACCGGTCGTATCATTTGGTCTCTCTCATCAGAAGCCACAAGCTTCTTTTACGCCCCGCCCCGGCGGGGTCTTTTTTATCGCCTTTATCGTTTTACGGGCAGGATCAGAGCGGCGACCACCCCGGCGACAAATCCCCCCAGGTGCGCTTCATTGGCCATACGCCCCAGACCAACCATTTCAGTCAGCGGCGTGAAGCCGATCAACATCCAGACCACCGCAAACGTAACCAGTGCAGGAGGAAAGTGGAACCGGGGCGCCTTTCGCTGGCTCAACCAGCAATAGCCCAGAATACCGTAGACCGCGCCGGACAATCCTCCAAACAAGGGTCCGGAAACCAAATACTGAAGTCCATTCGAGAAAATACTGGTAGCAAGAAAGACAGCAATCAGCCGTCCTCGACCATCAAACCACTCAACCTGGCTGCCGAGAAACCACATCATCACCCCGTTAAAGATGATATGGGTCCAACTGAAGTGCAGGAAATCCGGTGTAACCAGACGCCAGATCTGCCCCTGGGCGAGTGTTTCGCCCAGGGCATGCAGCCTGTCGGTCATGGTCATCCAGTCAAACGCGCGGGGATCCACCACCATCATGGCGAGGGACAGCTCGTTGCGCCCCATGGAGGTCAGCCAAACCATGATCACTGCCAACACCACGATACCCAGCACCAGTGGGGCATGCTTGGGCGAGGGCTGCCAGCGCCCGGCAACATACACCGGCGAACGATCCATGCGATTCACCGCCTCGCGCAGCTCGGGTTCGCTCAGAAACCGGTCCAACGCCGCCAGCACGGGCTCGGTGTGTTCGGGATTTTCCAGCCACAGGACCTGATAACCCCCCTCTTCCGTGATTCGGTGCCCCACGCCCTGCCCGGTCAGCCAGCGACTGAACCCCGCGAGATCTTCGGAGGCTTCCAGTTGTTTAACGCGGTACACAGGCATCCTCGCTGCTGAAGACATTCAACTTGATCCATTTAACGGGCAAGGCTGTCCTCCAGGCCCGGATAGCTGGATGCTTCCGGGCGATCCACATCCACCCAGACAAACTTGTCCGGCGATAACACCTTTTCACCGTCCATACGGTAGGCCACCAGCTTGCCGTACTTCACCGCGCTGAAATCAATGCACGCCACGTTGTGTTTCAGGGGCGCAGGTGCCCCCTCCATCCAGTAATGGCCAACAAACACCGGTGGGGCGTCCAACGGGTAACTGATCAACTGCTTCCTTTCATGAGCCTGAAGCGGGCGCCTGGCCACCTCTTTGGGCAGTGGATCTGGTTGAAATACAACGTCGGCATAGGTCTGGGGGTCATCGGCCCAGAACTTGGTGCGGAAAAACTCGCGCACGTAACCGTCCCGCCCGGTAATGGACATCCCCTCGGGCAAGCGCAGATCCGTCCCGCGTAGCAAAGTATCCATCACCTGGCCGGCAAACGATTCCAGTGCCGACGAAGCGTGCAGAAAATCCTCATCAATGCAGGCACCACCCTGGCTTTGCTTGAACTTCTCGATCAGCTCGCCATCCCAGCAGGCATGAACCACCCGGAACCCGTCTTCCTCGATAAACAAAGGAATGGTGTAGAACCACTCGAGGAACTCGTTCCACTCATGGGGGTAGGCGTCGAACTGCTCGAGGGTTTCCCGAATCAGTCGATCGTGGCGGGCGTTGTGCTCCCGAAGCCATTTCCTGCCACTGCCGGGCCGGGCGCGGGTACAGTAGCCAAGGGCGTTGTACTCATGGTTGCCCATGACAATACGCGCGGAACCATGCTCCACCATATCCCGGACCAGATGCAGGGCCTCTCGGATTCGTGGCCCCCGATCGATGATATCGCCGATAAAGACGGCCTGACGGCGATCGTGCTGGTACACCCCATTTACCTTCCGGTAGCCCAACTGCTCCAGCAGCCGCACCAGCGTTTTGGCGCACCCGTGGATATCTCCAATGATGTCGTAACCGCGATTCGCGGCCTGCGTAGCTACTGCCATGATCAACCCGCCGAAATCTCGCTTGCCCAGCCCAGTTTGTCACGACAGGTAGCGTAGAAGTTGTGATCCGTTGGATGAATCAGACGAATCTTGAAAGGCTTTTTGGTGATTCGGATGATGTCGCCCGGCGCGCAAGCAATGTTCATCTGTCCATCGAAAGAAATCTGTGGATAGGTTTCGTTGGTCTCGCCGATCACCAGCTTGATTTCACTCTTGCCGTCCACCACGATCGGGCGGCTACTGAGGGTATGCGGGAACATGGGCACCAGTACGATCGCATCGAGCTTCGGATGCATGATCGGGCCGCCTGCTGACAGCGAGTACGCGGTTGAACCCGTTGGCGTGGCAACGATCAGACCGTCAGACCGCTGGCTGTAGACAAAGTGCCCGTCAATGAAGAGGTCAAAGCCGATCATTCGGGTGGATTTACCCGGGTGCAACACCACATCGTTC
This sequence comes from Marinobacter suaedae, assembly GCF_030519635.1. NCBI lineage: Bacteria > Pseudomonadati > Pseudomonadota > Gammaproteobacteria > Pseudomonadales > Marinobacteraceae > Marinobacter > Marinobacter suaedae. Next base: position 1,023,807 of record NZ_JAUMIS010000002.1, read on the forward strand.
AGCGCTGTGCCAAATCCCAGGGGCTGGCCGTTGCGCTCGACGTTCCCATCCAGCAGAAAGCGGGACTCTTCAACGTAATCGCCTTCCAGAACCCGGCCAAGCCGTTCCTCCAGATCCGTGGGGGATATATCGGTCAGAAAGCCCAACCGACCACGGTTCACACCCAACAAGGGAATCTTCGACTTGGCCAGTTCTCTGGCGGCACCCAGCAGGCTGCCATCGCCGCCCACCACAATAACGAGGTCACAGATCTCGCCCAGCAGTTTTTTGCTGGCTACCTGGAGACCATGACCAGGCAGCATGCCGGCGGTGTCTTCCTCGAGAATCACATGATAATTGTTGGTTAGGAGGTATTGCTTGAGCTGTCGCAGCGACTCGACCACCTTGACGCTGCCCAATCGGCCGATGACGCCGATATTCCTGAACTGATCCATGAGGCTTCCTGTGGTGTCTGGGTGCCAGAGGGCAGGTATTGTCCATTGCCCCCTTGGAGTTTGGCACTCAGTTTAACGAAAATCGGGCTGTTTCTGAAAAAAGTTCACTTTTTCAGACTTGATGCTGCTCGCAGCGGTCATCAACTCCGGCCCGGAAATCCCCCGGCTGGCTCACCCTCATGATCGGTTCACCGCAGGCATCGCCGGATTCGTTGCCATGCTGACAGACCGGATTTTCGTAATGCCCCAGCCACTCTAGGTAGGCCGGCTCATTCAGGCCACAACGGTCGGCTGCGTAGGCGACCGGGTTTTCGAAATACCCCTCGATGTCATCGAATGGCAGGGTGACGTGACCAATACCGGCATGGTAAGCCACCAAGAACACCGACTGCTTCCTCAGCTCTTCCATCAAGGTATCTTCGGTGGGTTCACGGTGCCTGAGCTCGTAATTTTCCTGCTCCAGGGCAATGATTTTCTCATCCCTGCTCTCAAGCTCTCGCTGCCGGCGTTCAAGCTGTTCTTGCAAGAGAACCAGCTCCGCGCCGGATTTCGCGTCATCACGCTCCAGGGCTTCGCCTTCGGAAGCCACCTGTTCCTGCAGGGCGAGGTATTGCTCATTGCGCTCTGACAACCGTTTCTTGAGCTGCTCGTTGTTCAGCCGTATGCGCTCGTATTTCTGTTCCAGTTCCGTAAGTTCGTTGCGAACGGTCTGGAGCTCAACACGATGCTCGCGCTGTATATCGGCCAGGGAATCACGATGGACGCTCTGAAGCGTTTTGATACGCAGCCGCTGTTCACGGATCAGCTGCGCAAGGCGAGTCCGCTCTTTTGAGCTGGCGTCTTCCTTGGGTTCCGGCTTGGGTTCAGTCGCAGCCGCCAGCACCGGAATATCTTCGCTCTCGGCCGGTTCGATTTTGCGGAATTTCAGGGTATTGGCGTCAACGGCCTTGCGAATGGACTGAAACTGATTGTTGCCCGGCGTCATATCCGGGTCCCAGAGCTCCTCGGAAAAACGGGAATCCGGGCACTGGCTTCGACACACCAGACGTATTGAGCCATTACCAAGATCCGGACCTTTCGCCCCGCGCCTGGCCAAATCCTCGATGGGAACGTTCCAGCTGGAGTCTGCCCTGCCCTCCTCATCGAACCAGATGCGAAAGAATACCAGCGCCTGAATGCTGAGGTCGCCGCTGAGATCAACCAGAACGGCTTTGACGTCCGTCTCAGCCAGATCGGACAACCCCACATATCCATCCAGAAAAGCTCCGAACTCGGTGGCTCGCATCTGACGCGCCACCCGGCTTCCATCCATGAAAAATACCGCCGAATACCCCTCAGTTGCCTGGTCGGCAGACATCATCTAAAACTCCCCTAACACTTAAACCCAGGACACTCACACGACGAAACCCCTGCCAGGTTCCGTCCAATTAAAGCGCCAGCGGGCCACCCCGGATCATTGCCCGGGGCGGCCCGCCATGTGGCTAGTTCTTTGATTACCAGTCTAGCCAGTCAGTTTTCCGTGCACAGGAGAAAACTGCAACGTTTTGTGTCACGGGGAACCCTGTCTCAAAGCTCGGCGGCCAGGCGCGTGCCCTGATCGATCGCCCGCTTGGCGTCCAGCTCTGCCGCCACATCCGCACCACCAATCAGGTGCACGGCCAGACCGGCCGATTCCAACCCAGACTGAAGCTCGCGCAGCGGCTCCTGACCGGCACAAATGATGACCGTATCGACCGGCAGTACACGATCTTCACCTTGCTCCGCACCTTTCGGCGTGATGGTCACGTGCAGACCTTCATCGTCGATCTTCCGGTAGGTCACGCCCGGCACCATCTGCACATTACGGTGTTTCAGGGAGGTGCGGTGAATCCAGCCTGTGGTCTTACCGAGGTTCTTACCGACCTTGGAGGCCTTGCGCTGCAGCAGGTAAACCTCACGGGCCGGCTCTGGCAGCTCAGGCTGCACACCTTTGATACCACCGCGGTGCTCGACACTCAGGTCCACACCCCACTCACGCATGAAGTGGCCGGTATCCAGGGACGGGGAATCGCCCTTGTGAACAATAAACTCGGACACATCAAAGCCGATACCACCGGCACCGATCACAGCAACCTTCTGCCCCACCGGCTTGCGTCCAAGAATCGCATCCAGATAGCCAATGACTTTCGGATGGTCGATACCCTCGATTTCCGGCGTGCGAGGCTCAACACCGGTGGCCAAGACCACCTCATCAAAGCCACCAGCTTTCAGGTCATCCACGTCAACGCGGGTGTTCAGGCGAACGTCTACCCCGTGCTTGTCGAGCATCACCCGGAAGTACCGCAGGGTTTCGTAGAACTCTTCCTTGCCCGGAATGCGCTTGGCTATGTTGAACTGACCACCGATTTCACTACCGGCATCGAACAGGGTGACCTTGTGGCCACGCTCTGCTGCAACCGAGGCAAACGCCAGGCCTGCAGGGCCGGCGCCCACGACGGCAAAGGATTTCGGGCTCGCGGTCTTCACCCAGGTCAGCTCGGTTTCGTGACAAGCGCGTGGGTTCACCAGGCAAGAGGTCAGTTTGCCACTGAAGGTATGATCCAGGCAGGCCTGGTTACACCCGATACAGGTGTTGATCTCATCAGCGCGGTCTTCCGCCGCCTTCAGAACCAGATCGGCATCCGCCAGGAACGGACGGGCCATAGACACCATGTCCGCATCGCCTTCAGCCAGAATCTTCTCCGCCACGTCCGGCATATTGATACGGTTGGTGGTCACCAGCGGAATGCTCACTTCGCCCTTCAGGCGTGCGGTCACCTTGGTGAACGCACCACGAGGTACGGACGTGGCAATGGTCGGTACCCGCGCTTCGTGCCAGCCAATACCCGTATTGATGATGGTGGCACCGGCTTTTTCGATTTCCTTGGCCAGGTGAACCACTTCTTCCCAGGTGCTGCCGTCTTCAATCAGATCCAGCATGGACAATCGATACACCAGGATAAAATTCTCGCCCACTTCCTCGCGGACACGGCGAACGATCTCCAGCGGCAGGCGAATGCGGTTCTCGTAGCTTCCACCCCAGCGGTCAGTACGCTGGTTGGTGTGGGAGACGATGAACTGGTTAATGAAGTAGCCTTCAGATCCCATGATTTCGACGCCATCGTAGCCCGCCTTCTGGGCCAGGGCCGCACAGGTCACATAGTCCTGGATCTGCTTCTCGATACCCTCCTCGTCCAGCTCTTTCGGCTTGAACGGGTTGATCGGAGCCTGGATGGCGGACGGAGCCACCAGCTCCGGCGAGTAGGCATAGCGGCCAGCGTGAAGGATCTGCATACAGATCTTGCCATCGGCCTCGTGGACCGCCTGGGTGATGATCTTGTGCTTTTGCACCTCATCGTCGGTCGTCATCTTGGCGGCGTGCTGAAACACCCCACCCTCAACATTCGGAGCAATACCACCTGTAACGATCAGGCCTGCACCGCCGCGGGCACGCTCGGCATAGAAAGTCGCAAGGCGCTCGAAACCATTCCTGGCCTCTTCCAGACCTGTGTGCATGGAGCCCATCAGGGTACGGTTGCGCAGCGTGGTGAACCCCAGGTCCAGCGGCTTCAGCAGGTTCGGGTACTTGGCAACACCCGGTGCGGTGGTATCGGTCATGATTGATCTCCTTGTTGTCAGGCTTCCGGACCCAAAACGAGATCCGGGAATACGGAATGCGGACTAACTTACTCACCATCCGACCAGCCAACAATATCCCCAAACTACAATTTGCTATCTTTGAACAACCTGTCCGACAATAACCAGATGACAACAAGCCACCTCATTCCACCCAAATCCAGCAACGTACTTGGCGACATCAGCGTGCTGTACGCTGCCGTGCTGCTTCGGGCAGCCGCTGCCGAGGGGGCAGATGCGGAATCCCTGATGAACGAATTCAGCCTGAGTGAGGAAACGCTGAATTCTGCGGCCGCAAGAATCAGCATTCCCCGCTTTATGCGCCTGGGTCATGCGGCCATTGGCCACACCGGGAACCCGGCACTGGGCATCCGTATGGGGGCCCTCACCCGCCCCGTGGATGCCGGTATTGCAGGACTCGCAGGCCAATCCGCCAACACGGTCGGAGAGGCCCTGAACACCCTCATCCGTTACTCGTTGCTGACCAGCCAGAACAGCCGCGGTAAACCTTCCGTTCGCGCCGCGACCCGGCAAGCAGCGTTCTACTCCATCCGTCCCTACAACAGCTTCAACTTTTTTGTGGTGGATTCGGTGCTGTCAGGCTGGACCCAGTTTGTCCGAACGGTGACCGGTCGATACGAAGTACTGGAGCGGGTAGAGATCGAATACCCCTCGATTGGACAGGACGAGCTGTTTGAAAGCTGGTTCCGCTGCCCTGTTCACTTCGGCGCGAGCGAGAATGCCATCACATTGAAGCAGGACGTATGGACAGCGCCGTCGCTGGAAGCGCAGCCGGCCATGCACGCCAGCCTGATCGACCTCTGTGAACAGGAAATGACTTTGATTGAACGGGGATGGAGCACCTCAGACCGCGTGCAGCATTTACTGACACCACTGATGCAGGGGGAAACACCGGACCTGGATACCATTGCCACCAAACTGGGCCTGACGCCCTGGACACTGCAGCGCCAGTTAACAGCCGAGGGCACGGGATTCAGAACACTGGTAGATCAAACGCGAAAACAACTGGCAGCCGACTACATCCGGGAAACCACCACGTCACTGTCAGAAATCGCGTGGTTGCTGGGCTTTGCCAACCCACCGGCCTTCCATAAGGCCTATCGCCGTTGGTATGACATCAGCCCCGGTGAACACCGGAAACGGCTGGAACGGAAAAAAAAATAAATCGCTGAATGAGCTTTTTCTTCGAGGGACCGAAACGATTATTCCGGGGCACCCCAGATTTCAACGGCGTCGTCATAACCGTCGTCGTCATCAAACTCTTCGAACTGGCTCTCAAGCAGCTCCTCAATGTAGTCAGACATGTCGCTCTCCTAGCTTTTGATTCACAGGAAAGTTTAGCCAACATTCATGACGATGGAGTTACGACTTCAGAAACTGCGTGAGAAAATGGTGGTGAAATGATCTGAGACAACAAAAAGGAAAAGAAGTAAGCGAGGGGAGAAAAAATGGCGGAGCGGACGGGACTCGAACCCGCGACCCCCGGCGTGACAGGCCGGTATTCTAACCAACTGAACTACCGCTCCGCGTTGTTCACCACCGATAACCCCTGTCCGGGCCTGCATTCTCGAGCGAGAGTGCTCGGTGACAACGAGGGCGCATTATATAGACGCCCTTGATTATGTCAACGCTTTTTCAGAAAAAAATTCCCAGGGCTTCTGCGCCCCGGTTTTCCTACATGGCGTCAACCAGCGCGTCCTTGCCCTGCGCCGTTTTCCGGTACTCGATTGGCGTCATATTCGACCAGCGTTTGAACGCCCGATAGAAGGTGCTCGGCTCCGAGAATCCGGTCAGATAAACGATTTCGTCAATGGACTCATCGGTGGTCGCCAGCAGCTGACGAGCAAGCCGGTAGCGGAAATCCGCCAGCACCTGATTAAAGCTGGTTTCCGCCTCGGTCAGACGGGTACGAAGCGTGCGCGCCTTGATCCCCAGACGCTCGGCAACCGCATCCAGAGTCACCTCACCGCTATCCAGCAGCTCCGCCACGATGCGTTCCACCTGGCCAACGATGTCTTTTTTCTCCAGACGAGCCACCTGCTCACTGGCGAAACGCTCATGAAGATCCAGCAGCTCGGGCTCGGCGTGAGGCGACGGATGGGCCAGCGCACTGGCCGGGAAATACAGGCGGTTTTCCGTGGCGCCAAAAACCACCTCGCAGCCCAACACTTCCGCCACATGGTCCTGACGCTCTTCACGCTCATGCTCGAACTCCACACGGGTCGGCTGGAAGGAACCATCGGTAATCGAGCGGAAGAAGGTAATCAGCCCCAGCACGAAGCATTCGTTGAAGTGCTTCAGGCGCCGGACATCCTCGGAGGCGGTATCCAGAACCATGCAGGCGTTATCGCCCTCGATGAAAAAATCGGTTTTGGCGGCGTCACTCAGCAGGCGCTGGTAGTTCTGGGCACGGCGAAGGCCCTCACCAAAATTGGGACTGCTCAGAAAAAGGTACTCGAGCACCTGGCCTTTGTAAGCCGGCAAGCGCTGGCCGAGGTGCAGACCGATGTCAGGATCTCCGGAGACGTCCTCAACAACCTGCCAGAAATAGAGCTGCGCGCTGTGGGGGGTACGCAGATGCTCGGTGTAAACGTAATTTTCATCCACGCCCAGGCGGGTGAAAATAGCATCGGTGTCTATGCCGTGCTTTTTCATCGCCTCGTAAATCAGGCGCAACATCACTCCTGCGTCACGAAGTTCCTGCATAACATCCCGCTTTTTTTTGTTTAATTCCACTTTGACCCGACAGACCTATGCCGGGGCACGCCAAGTCAATGCTCAGACTGGCCGCGTTTGCCAGACTGAAGGTCACCTACTCTGAAGTTTTCAGGACTTATGCCCGATATTAGAGCATATCAGGCCACAGACGCACAGTTGTACCAAAACATGCCCATGACCGGTACTCACTGATCCGGATAGACTGCACAGATTTGGAACAAATACCGCCCTGGAGAACACGGATATGTCTGACGCCCCAACCTATTACTCGACCACTCCCAACCTGCTGCCTCTGTATGCCAGAGCACTGCGGCCCGGCCGCGGCTCACCGACCAGGGACATTGAATTACCGGCTCTTTCCGCCAGCCTGCTTGGCGCCCACACAGCAACGCGAAACTTGCACCGCTACTCCCAACTGTGCGGTTTTCCCGACAGCCGCTATCTCCCGATAACCTGGCCCCACATCATGGCGTTTAGCCTGCAGATGAGAGTCCTGACGGAACGGGATTTCCCACTTCCCCTTCTGGGGCTCGTGCATCTGGAGAACACGATTATGCAGCATCGGCAAATTGGTGCTGGAGAGCCTCTGGACACTCACGTCCACCTTGGTGGACAGACGCGCACACACCGTGGAATCGAGTTTGAGCTGCGCACGGACGCCATCGCCTCTGGCGACAAAGTATGGGAAGAAACCAGCGTGATTCTCTACCGACTGCCCGCGGAAAAAGGATGCAAACCGTCCGGCGATAAGACGAGGCCAGCACTGCCGAACTATCCGCATCAACAGCGGATCGTCGCCCCGGCGGATACGGGCCGCCAGTATGCACGCGTCTCCGGCGACAGCAATCCGATACACCTGTACGCCCTGACGGCCAAAGCGTTTGGCTTTCCGAAAGCCATCGCCCATGGGATGTGGAGCAAGGCCCGGGCGCTGGCCACCCTGCAGGCACAGGCTGAATGGCAAGATGGCCCGATGCGGGTGAACTGTAAATTCAGGAAACCGGTGTTGTTGCCGGGCCAGGCAATACTGAACTGGCAAACGGGGCCTGACGAGTGGCCATTCCAGTTACTGAACGAGAAAGGGGATGCTCCACATCTGACGGGCAGCATCGAATGGCTGTAAACGAACGTTAATTCGTCAAGCCGGGGCGGTTACTCCGCCCCATTCGCCGCAGAGAGGGCTCTTTCCTCACCAGCTACGGGCAGTGTGAAATAAAAGCAGGCCCCGCCGTCCTCGGGACGATCAAACCCTATGTCCCCACCTTGCGCCTGAATCAGCGAACGGCATGTGGCCAGGCCAATGCCCATTCCGTCGGATTTGGTGGTGTAGAACGGCAAGAACAGCTTTTCTTCCGCATCTTCCGGCAGACCAACGCCATGATCCCGAACCTGAACACGGACACAGCCGGCTCCATCCAGTTCCGCACTGACCTTGACCGGCTCGACCACGTCCGCACTTCGGCTGGCTTCCAGCGCATTGCGAATCAGATTCAGGGCCACCTGCTGAACCTGAATCGGGTCGGCCAACACGTCCGGCAGAGCGTCCGGAACCATCAGCTCAATGCCACCTTCGTTGTTGCGCATGTCTACCTCGGCAAACTGGCGCGTGTCCTCAAGCAAGGCGGGCACAGAGAGAATTTCCTTGCCGGTCGCCGGTTTCTTCACAAACCGACGAATACGGCGAATGATTTCGCTCGCCCGGTGTGACTGAGCTTCGATCTTGTCCATGGTTTCGGCCAGCAGCGACATGTCAGGGGCTTCCTGCTTCGACATGATGCGTTTGGCGACGCGGGCATAATTGGTAATGGCCGTTAGCGGCTGATTCACCTCATGGGCAAAGCCGGCCGCCATTTCACCCATGGTGGTCAGGCGCGAGGTATGGGCCAACTGGTCCCGCTGCTCCTGAACCAGAGCCTGCGCCTCTTCCAGTGCGGCTTCGTTTTCCAGGTCCGTGGTGATGTCACGGAAGACAACGACCGCACCATGCAACTCTTCGTTGTCCAATTTGGGCGTGGCCCGATACTCTGCCGGGAACCGGCTGCCATCGACCCGGGCCATGGGAATGTTGCGCTGGTTTTCGGCCACGCCCTGGCGACAGGTGGCCTGCACCGGAAGTGTGTCGGCTTCCTGCGAGTCTGGGAAATGCAGCTCAAAAAAATTGCGGCCAACCAGTTCATCCACGGTACTGCGGGCGATCAGTGCCGCGGCAGGGTTCACGAATTCGATGTTGCCGTGCTCATCCAGACCATAAATGCCCTCGCTGATGGAGTTCAGAATCCGAGTCTGGTCACTCTGAAGTTCACGGTTGCGAGCCTGCAACTGGCGCTCAAGGCGAATGACCTGCGCGTGGGTCTTCACCCGGGCAATCACTTCCAGGGACTGGAACGGCTTGGAGATATAATCAGCCCCCCCCAGGGAGAAGCCTTTTACTTTGGCTTGCAGATCATCAAGAGCAGATAAGAACACCACCGCACAGTCGGCGGTGGCGGGATCGGCTTTCAGGCGCTGACACACCTCATAACCGTCCATTTCCGGCATCATGATATCGAGCAGAATCACTTCCGGCTGATGCCGGTGGGCAAGATCCAACGCTTTTTCGCCTTCATTGGCGATCAGCAGGCGGTAGCCTTTGTCTTTCAGGGTCTCGTAGAGGACTTTGAGGTTCTGCGGATTGTCGTCCACCAACAGAACCGTCACCTCCGAGTTCGCACTGACAGATTCAGTCATATTAACGGGGCCGGTTTAGAAACGTCTCCGTATCATGACGGCAACATCACCTCGCGTCGATAAGGTCCTTTACGGACAATACCATACGAACCAGATGGGCCAGTGAATGGGTACCCATTTTGTGCATGACGCGGGAACGATGGATCTCAACCGTTCGCTGGCTAATCTCCAGTTCAATGGCGATCACCTTGTTGGCCTGCCCGGCAATCATTCGATCCATGATTTCATGCTCGCGTGGGGTGAGGGTCTTGATGCGACGGATGATTTCCTGCTTTTCGTCGAGGGATTTACGCTGCTCGCGGTCCTGGGCCAGCGCCGCCTCAATTTTTTCCAGCAGGGCCTCTTCCCGGTAGGGCTTCTGGATGAAATCCACGGCACCTTCTTTCATGGCATCAACCGCCATGGGCACATCGCCATGGCCGGTTACGAAGATAATGGGCAGAATGGAATGCTTTTCGTTCAGCTTCTTCTGCAACTCCATCCCATCCATACCCGGCATGCGGATATCCAGCACAATGCATCCGGCCATCTGGTCGGAATAGTCCTTCAGGAAAGCCATGGCGTTCTCGTAGGGCTTAACCGATTTACCGTCGGATTTCAGCAGCAGCTCCAATGAATCACGAACTGCTTCATCGTCTTCTACTACGTATACGGTCTGCTGGATATCAGTCATGTGAGTGTTCTCTCCTGTCCTTTTTTTATCCGGTCCCTCAGTGGATCGAGGGATCCTTGTGTTCGTCCCGGGCACTTTCCTGCCGTTCGTGTTCGCGCAACGCTTCAAGTCGTTGCTGAATGATGCCAAACACACTCTGCTTCGGATACCGTCCGTTCTCGTCCGCCTTGCCTGCCGGCTTGCCGAGCATCAGGCTGACAGCCTCTTCAAGATGGCTGACAGCGTACACTGCGAACTTACCGTCTCTCACGGCCTGCACCACCTCGCTGTCCAGCATCAGGTTCTGCACATTACTCTGCGGAACAATCACGCCTTGTGTACCGGTAAGACCACCTTTGAGTTGGCAGGTGGCAAAGAACCCTTCCACCTTCTCATTGACGCCTCCAATCGGCTGAACGTCGCCGAACTGGTTCACCGACCCCGTCATCGCCAGATCCTGTCGCGCCGGCAGATCGGCCAGCGAAGAGATCAGTGCGCACAATTCCGCCATCGAGGCGCTGTCGCCGTCCACCTCGCCGTAGTTCTGCTCAAACGTGATGCTCGCGGAAAGATGCATGGGGTCTCTAACAGCAAAATGCGCAGCCAGCCATGAGGTAAGAATCATTACCCCCTTGGAATGGATATTACCGCCCAGCTTGGCATCCCGCTCAATATCCATCACTGCCCCATCTCCATAGTAGCAGGTTGCAGTGATTCGGTTTGGCAGCCCGAATTCGAAGCCACCAGTAGACAGCACCGAGAGCGCGTTCAACTGACCAATCCGGGTACCGGTGGTATCCACCAGCGTCGACCCGTCGCGGATGGAATCATAAAGCTGATCACGAATCCGGCTGCTCCGGTACCGGGCACTCTCCAGCGCCCGCTCCACATGCTCATCACTGATCAGCTTGGCGCCGGCCTGGCGCGCCCAGAAATCCGACTCCCGCAGCAGGTTGGCGATGTCGGCCGCGTGCAGCGAGAGCCGGTCCTGATGCTCAGCCACCCGGGCGCTGTATTCGATTACCCGCGCCACCGCCTTGTTGCTGCAATGGAGCAGCTTCTTCTCGCTGACCAGGCTGGCAATAAACTTGGAGTACAGCAGCTGGCTTTCATCCGTGCGGTACATTTCATTCTCAAAGTCCGCCGTGACCCGGAACAATTCCGAGAACTCCGCGTCGTATTCCTGCAGCAGCATCCAGGTTTCCCGATCGCCAAACAGGACGATTTTCACATCCAGTGGCACGGCTTCCGGCTCAATGGAGATGGTGCCCGACAGGGTCAGCTCCCGCTCAAGGGAATTGATCTGGATAGAGCGGGACCGCATGGCTCGCTTGAGACCGTCCCACACGTAGGGCTGCTCCAGCACCTTGATGGCATCCATCAGCAGATAACCACCGTTGGCCCGGTGCAGGCTGCCCGGCCGGATCAGTGAATAATCGGTAAATACGGTGCCTTTGTAGGTGACATTTTCCACGTAGCCGAACAGGTTGTGGTAGGTGGGATTGTCCTCGACCACCACCGGCACCTCGTTGGTTTTCTGGTGTACCAGAAGATTGATCAGATAACGCCGCGGCATTTTCTTGTCGAGCGAGGCATAGGCGATGGCGGCATGCTCTTCGTTTTCATCCAGAAAAACATCGAGATTTTCTGCCATATCCTCACGAACAGACTCGAAAAAGGCGACAACATCCGGGAGATCGCTGTACTTCTCGATTAACTCGTCGATCTGGTGTCCGGAAACCCCTTCAAGGGTTTCCTTGTTCAGGGCCTGATGCTTGTCGGCATATTCCTGTTCCCAGTCCGCCAGCTTGCGCAGAACCTGACGAAGCCTTTTCTCAAGCTTGTTGATGTCCTCTTCAAACTTCGCGCGCTGTTCGTCTGTCAAGGCCTGGAACGTTTCGGCGGTGTGGGGTTCGTCACCGTTCATGGCCACCAGCCGATAACCGCCCGGCGTGGTGACGGTCAGGCTTACTTTCTTTCGCTTTGCCTGAGCCGCGATTTTTTCCAGTTCGTCTTCCTGCTTCTGGGCAAGTTCGTTTTTCAATTGCTCGGAACGTTCCAGGAAACTGTCGTTGTCAAAGGTTTGCGGAACCACTTTGACCAGGCGGGTCATCAGTTTTTCCACATCCTGCTTGAGCTGCGCGCCTTTCCCGGCAGGCAGTTTCAGCAACCGGGGTTCCCGCGGATCATCAAAGTTAGCCACGTAGCACCAGTCATGAGCCAGCTGATCGGTGTCCACGTGATGTTCCAGATAACGAAGCATCATGGTCCGCTTACCCAGCCCATTGCGACCTACCGCATACACGTTGTAGCCACCATGGGGCATGGCCAGGGCAAAACGCACGGCTTCCTGGGCCCGGTTCTGGCCAACAATTTCAGACAGCGGCTCCAGCTGCCGGGTAGTCTTGAAGGGCAGGTCTTTGAGAACACAGGCTTTATACAACTGGTGCAGGGGCAATGACTTCAAGGTTTGATCCTGTAACGTTTGTCGCTTTGGGCGGACATTGTAGAGTCTGCAACGATCTGTGTCGCGTGTGACCGGCTAATTGGAGTCAGGACCAATTTATTAGCCTGCTCAACAAAAGTGCCACCTGGCTCACAAAATCATCCTGTGGCGTTTTCAGACAATTGTTCCAGATCTACACTTTATTTCCGGTTCCCGTTTCAAGTCCGGGAAGGACAACACCGGCAAGAACAACAATGAGCCATGGACGCGCGGCGATGACCACGGAATTGAAAGATCGCAGAATCAAGCAACGATACCCGGCATCCTGCCTAAAAGTGCAGATGCGTGAACGGGGATTTTTTCGACGCAGCAAGTCGCCTACCACGGTAACCTGCCTCGACCTCAACCGCTATGGTATGGCGGTTCTCTGCCCCCGCCCCATCGAGACCGGCTCGCGGATAAGCCTGGACTTTGATGGCAAGTACATCAGTGAATCCCGGGTAAGCGCCAAGGTGGTCCGATGCCAGCGCTTTCAAACCGGCTACCGGCTAAGCCTGCAGTTCAGCTACTGCCTGGAAAAGAAATGCTACTCACGGGAGGTGGATAACGCCCTGTCCCGCATTGAAGCTTTCTACAACCGCTACGCCAGCTAGGCATTTCTTTTCAGATCAAGCCGGCATCCAGACTGGCCGCCACGTACATTCCAAGCTCCCGGCACTGATGCTCAAACTCGATCCGATATCCACCGCGGCAGATCAGGGGATCCTGGACCCGTTTCCAGCGCAACCCTGTGGTGATGCTTTCAATCGCTCGATGCGTACCCGTGCCATCGTGCCCCGCCCGGATGTAATAGGCAAACGGGAGGCCCTGGGTTTTCTCAAGACAGGGATAGTAGCTGCGATCGAAGAAGTCCTTGAGCGCACCACTCATGTACCCAAGATTTTCTGTAGTGCCCAGGATAATCGCATCACAGGCCAGCACATTTTCCGGCCCGGCATCAAAAGGGGCCAGAACGGTCACATCCACATTCTCAATGTCTTCGTGGCGGGCACCCTGTTCTGCCGCTTCCCTCAGCTTCAAGGTGTTCGGTGAAGGGGCATGGGCAACAATCAAAAGTTTTCGGCGCGCACTCATACTGGCTCCAGAATATCTTGACTACCAGTAGCCTACGCACAGGCCTGTGGCCATACAACAGTCATAACCAATGCCGTCTGCCACACCAAGGGAGATCAACTGGAGAACACATTCCTTTTTTCTTTAGAGGGTCAACTGCCGCCCTACTCACCCAGAACTTCCGACAACGCCCTGCCAACGGCACCGGATGGCTGCCGGGCGCCGAGCAATGTAGAAAGCGTGGGTGCAATGTCGTAAGGGGTGACATCGCGACTTACAGTTTTCGATCCAAGGCCATACCCAGCAAAGATCACCGGCACGTGAGTATCGTACCGCCAGGGCGAACCATGGGTGGATGCCACCTGCAATCCGTCGAAATCGTTGATGAAAACGTTGGGAGCAAACACTACATAAATGTCCCCTGACCTGCGGGGACTGTAGTTATTCAGCACCAGATCCAACGCTGCAGCCCGGGGTAACTGACCAGAACGCAACGCACCACTGGGTATGGCAACAGCAATCCCTCCAAACGTCATCAACGTCTCTGCCAGGGTTCGTTCGACCTGCGCCTTATCCAACCCATGATCGCTAATGACCTTATCGTTCAGATAGAGATAGGGTGGAAAGAACGCCTCCACCAGCTCCTCACCGATACCGAACTCCTTTTTCAGGGTCGCAATCGCCGGAGCTTTATCCAGCCCTTCGATATCAAAGTAATGGGCCGTGGTAATACCCAGCGTCTCCATGTGCCCGGGCACTTCTGGCTGGCCATGGTCCGCCGAGAGCACGACGAGGGTGTGCTCCAACCCGACCCGTTCATCCACGAACTGCAGAAGATCAGCCAGAGTTCGATCCAGCCTTGCAAGGTTATCTTCTTGCTCCAGACTGGATGCACCAAAGATATGGCCCACGTAGTCCGTGGAGGAGAAACTGACAGCGAGGTAGTCGGTCACGTCATCCTGACCAAGGCTCTCGGCATCCAGCAACGCCTTGGCGAAGTCGAGCGTAAGTTCGTCGCCGGCCGGACTGAGGGTGAGCCGGGTAGTCAGATATTTATCATCGGCAGCGCCCCAGGCGTGGGGAAAGGTCCGTCCAAAGCCCGGAAAATCGGTTTCAAAATCCTGATTGTCGGATGTTCCGAACTGGTAGGAATCCGCCTCAAGAAGTAATTCCCAGGCCTTGCCAACGTACGCGTCGAGCGGCTTACTGGCATTCCAGTCGATCACCCACTGCGGGTACTCATCATAGTAATAAGTACTGGTCACAAACTCGCCACTGGCTTTGGAAAACCAGAACGCCTTACCGGCCTGCCCTGCCAATGAGACGGCACCGCGATCCTTGACTGAGACACCAAAGATTTTGGCCCGCCCGTTCGAGTGCAGTGCCAGTTCGTCACTGAACGTAGAGGTCAGTATCGCTCTGGGCGACCGGCCGTCCACTTTTGCCGCCTTCTGCGTGGGGTCTATTTCCGCCTGATCATCCACATCGGCCCCGACCGTCAGCAGCTGATAGCCGGCATCCTCAATGTTGTAAACCAGACGTTCCTGCTCCCGATCGAACCAGACGTTACCGATCATCCCGTGACGGGAAGGCGGCGCACCGGTAGCAAGAGACACGTGTCCAACGATGGTTTCTGTGTTGGCGTGGCGATAATTAGCGTTGGTGTAGGTAACCCCATTGTCCCAAAGCCACTGAAATCCGCTTTCCCCCAATACGCTGCGGTAACGCGCTGGCAAGTCTGCCCTAAGCGCATCGACCGTGATTTGCAGGATCAGCTTTGGCGGATCGGGCCGATCCGCATAAACGGGACCGGCCTGCCCCCATAACCAAACCATCGCCAGAACCCATGGCAGGCGACGATACGTCGCCTGAATCCATGTTTTTTTCATACACCTCTCGTGTAACGTAGCAGTCAAGTGAAGTGGCAATCAGCCACCATTATTCTGCTGCAGCACTTCCAGTACATTCTCCAGATTAAAGCTGCCGGGCTTCTGGCGAGGCGGAAATTCCTTGTAGGTTTCCAAGTGCTTGGACACGTAGGCGGTGCCAGGCAAAAGCGCAAAGGCCCGGTCAAACCGCCACATGGCGTAGTTTTCGGAATCGTGGTCTGCCCGCTCAAACGGGTCGCCGCGCAAGTCAAACAACTTGGGCACTCGCAAGGTCACGAGCGGCTCCTGCCAGACTTCGAAGCCGTGGGCCCGTTGCTCCATAAACACCAGTTTCCAACGGCCGAAGCGCAGGCACGCCAGGTCGCCATCGTCGGTCCAGTAGAAGAATTCCTTCCTGGGCCCTTCTTCCACCTCCCCGCTGAAATAGGGGAGCAGGTTATAACCATCCAGGTGGACCTTGTAATCCCGGCCCATGGCTTCGTGGCCTTCGAGCAGCTTTTCCTTGATGTCCGTATCACCGACCGCTGCCAGCAAGGTGGGCAACATATCCTCGTGTGAGAAGACATCGTTGTAGACGGATCCCGGCTCGATCACGCCCGGCCATTTGATGAGCGTGGGCACACGGTAGCCACCATCCCAGTTGGAGTTCTTCTCGTTCCGGAACGGTGTCATGCCGCCGTCTGGCCAGGCAAAAATTTCCGCACCGTTGTCGGAGGAGTACATGATGATGGTGTTATCAGCCAGCCCCAGCTCATCCAATTTGTCGAGTAACTGCCCCACATGTCCATCATGTTCGACCATGCCATCGGCATACACCCCCAGGCCGGTCACACCCTCGGACTCAGGCTTGAGATGGGTATTCACATGCATACGCGTGGAATTCCACCACAGGAAAAAAGGTTTATCTTCTGCATGGGCTCGTTCCATGAAGTCCAGTGCAACTTCCGTGACCTCATCATCAATGGTTTCCATGCGCTTTTTGGTCAGCGGGCCGGTATCCTCGATATCGCCACCCGCAGTACTCTTGATAACGCCCCGGGGCCAAAGCGGGCCTTGAACTCCGGGTCCTTGGGATAGTCGGGATGCTCCGGTTCTTCCTCGGCATTGAGGTGGTAAAGGTTGCCCATGAACTCATCGAACCCGTGATTGGTGGGCAACATCTCATCCAGATCACCCAGGTGATTCTTGCCAAACTGTCCCGTCATGTAGCCGTGTTCCTTGAGCAACACGGCGATGGTCGGGTCCTTCTCCGACAGTCCTTCTTTGGCACCTGGCAACCCGACTTTCAAAAGCCCTGTCCGGTAGGGGCTTTGGCCGGTAATAAATGCCGCCCGGCCTGCAGTACAGCTTTGCTGGCCATACCAGTCAGTGAACAGGGCGCCCTCGTTGGCGATGCGGTCGATGTTGGGCGTCTTGTACCCCATCATGCCCCGGTGGTAAGCACTGGGATTCTGCCAGCCGATGTCATCACCCCAGATCACCAGGATGTTGGGTTTGTCCGACTGAGCGTGGGCGAGGGAACATGCGAGGGCGAAGCAGCTGATCAGAGCCACTCTAATGGCGGTGGGGCGCAACCTTTTCATAACGATGTCCTGTCTGGTGGAAATTCATTTAGCGTGCAATCGCCACCACGACTCCCCTCACCGAAGCAGAGACACCTCCGAGATTGCGTCTATTCAGTAAATCAGAGAATGAACGGCATGCAAGTTCGATCGCAGCATTCGAGATGCTCACTGGGCACCGGGAAGGTGCGCTTCCTCCAGCAACCATTCCCGGAACATCGTCGCGATTGAGCGCTCTTTACCGGGCCCGGCACTGACCGCGAAGTAGGCCAGACCGCAGTCAAGCGGACGATCAAAGGCAACCACCAGTTTTCCGGCCGCCAGCTCACCATGATGAAGCGCCCGGCTGCCGAGCATCACCCCCTGGCCAGCCATGGCCGCCTCCAGTGTCAGCAATCCGTTACCGAACCGAAGCTCACGCACAGGACCGACATCAACGCCCTGCTGATGAAACCACTGGCGCCAGCCACAGGGCTTGTCCAGTCGTGAGAGCGTACCGTCGCAGAGCAACGGGCATTCTGCCAGTGTGCCAACATCGCTGACCGTGCTGGCAAGTTCCGGGGTACTCAGGGGCACCAGCTCAACGCCCATAAGACGCTGCACCTCGATGCCGGTATAGCGACCGTAACCGAGCCGAACGGAGACATCGATACCCGCACGCTTGAGATCATTGATGCCAATGGCCGTGTCCGGGCTGCGATCGACAGTGTGCAGGCTGGCCTGCAAACGGACTTCGGCTTTCGGGCAACGGGCGTAAAACCGGTGCAGGCGAGGCACAATCCACTTCGTCGCAAACAATGGCTCGGAGCACACGGTGACGATCAGGCTGGCCTCATCGTGGGAGCGAATCCGGTCCACTGCCCGGCCCAACGCCTGAAATCCCTCCTGCAATTCGGGCAGGGCCACTCGAGCAGCAGGCGTCAGACTGACCCGCCGGTGATGGCGGACAAACAGTTCAACACCGAGATAATCTTCCAGCGCCTTGATCTGGTGACTGATGGCCGCGGGAGTCACGTGGAGTTCCTTGGCAGCCGCTGCGAAACTGCCGGTTCGCGCAGCGACCTCAAAGTAAGACAGCGCAATCAGCGGAGGCAGTCGGGACACAACCAGTCAGGCCGAGAGGCCGTCATCAAGCTGCTTTCGCAGCAGGAACTTCTGGATTTTTCCCGTCGACGTGGTGGGCAGCGTGCCAAAAATGACTGTCTTGGGCACTTTAAAACCACTGATTTTGTCCCTGCAAAACGCGATCAGCGCCTCTTCGGTCAACGCACTGTCCGAGCGCAACTGAACAAAAGCGGCAGGGACCTCCCCCCATTTTTCATCCTTCATTGCCACGACGGCGGCCAACTCGACCTCCGGGTGCCGCTGAACCACCTCCTCCACTTCCAAAGAAGAGATGTTCTCCCCGCCCGAAATGATCACATCCTTTGAGCGATCCCGGATCTTGATATAGCCATCCGGCTCGACCACCGCGAGGTCGCCGGAATGGAACCAGCCGCCGGCAAAGGCCTTCTCGGTGGCTTCGGGATTCCGGAGGTAGCCCTTCATGACTATGTTGCCCCGGAACATGATCTCGCCCATGGTCTGGCCGTCGGCAGGCACCGGTTCCATGGTGTCCGGGTCCAGCACGGTTACGTCCTCCTCCAGCGGATAGGTAACCCCCTGACGACCATTGAGCCGGACGCGCTCTTCAAGCGATTGATCCACCCAATCGTATTGCTTCGGACATACGGTCGCGGGGCCGTAGGTCTCTGTCAGCCCGTACACATGGGTGAGTTCTACGCCGATTTTTTCCATGCGCTCGAACACCGAGGCCGGCGGCGGCGCACCCGCGATCAGCCCGGCCACCGGATGTTCGAAAGTCTCGCCCGCTGCAAGGGCCGCATCGGCAATCATGGCGTGAACAATGGGAGCGCCGCAGTAATGACTGACCCGGTGCTGCCGGATCAGCTGGAGGATGAGGGACGGATCGACTCGCCGCAGGCAGACACTGGTGCCCCCGATGGCTGCCAGCGTCCACGGAAAGCACCAGCCATTGCAGTGGAACATGGGCAGCGTCCACAGGTAGGTCACCCTGGCAGGCAGACTCCAGGACAGAACATTGCTGACGGCATTCAGGTAGGCACCACGATGGTGAGTCACCACACCCTTGGGGTTGCCGGTGGTACCGGAAGTGTAGCCAAGGGCGATCGCGTCCCATTCGTCGCCGGGCAGCGCCCAGGCCGGGGTCTCTGGCTGTTGGGCCAGTAAGGTTTCATAGTCCAGTTCGCTGATCGGTGGTTGCCGGCCCTGCGTGGCATCCGGCACATTAATAATGATCGGAGGAGCCCCTTCCATTTGACCAAGAGCTTTCTCAACCACATCCGCAAATTCCGGGTCGGCCAACAAGAGCCGTGCCCGACTGTGATCCAGGATAAAGGCCACGGTTGCCGGATCGAGACGGATATTGATGGCGTTGAGCACCGCGCCGACCATTGGCACACCGAAGTGGGCTTCATACATCGTGGGCACATTGGGCAACAGGGCTGCTACCGTATCGCCCCGGGCGATGTCGAAACTTTTCAGAACAGAGGCCAGCTGACAGCAACGGGCGTACGTCTGCTGCCAGGTGAACTGTGTATCGCCTGAGATCACCGCCGTCCTGTCGGAATAAACGGCCGCAGCTCGCCTGATAAAGCTCAGTGGCGACAGAGGTACGTGATTGGCCTCGTTCTTATCCAGGCCTTCATCGAACTGGCTGACATCCTTCATCGCTCATTCTCTCGGCTGGACCGAACCACGCCGTTGTCAGTGGCCCGGTTGCTCCCATGTTGGCTTGCGCTTCTCGAGAAACGCATCTATGCCCTCTTGCGCATCGGCATTCATCATGTTGTCCGCCATGACCTCACCGGCCAACTCATAGGCCTCCGCCAGCGACATCTGCCGTTGGCGATGGAACATGGCCTTGCCAAATCTGATCGCCGCCGGGCTTTTGGAGAGAATCTTAGCCACCTTGGCAGCGACGGTCGCATCCAGGTCGGCATCGTCAGCGACACCACTCAACAGCCCCCAGTCCAGAGCCGTGTCTGCGTCGATGAAATCAGCGGTCACCAGCATGTCGAACGCACGCTTGGCGTTGATGTTTCGGGACAGGGCCACAGCGGGGGTGGAACAGAACAAGCCGACGTTGATGCCGGATACGCCAAACGTCGCGGATCTGGCGGCAATGGCCAGATCACAGCTTGCCACCAGCTGGCACCCGGCCGCCGTCGCCATGCCCTGAACCCTGGCAATCACCGGCACCGGCAGGTTGACCAGGCCCTGCATCACCCCACTGCAGCTCCGGAAAAGCGACTGGTAGTAACCATGATCCGGATGGGCACGCATTTGACGAAGGTCGTGCCCCGCACAGAAACCTTTCCCCGTGGCCGCAATAACCACGCAACGCACCGCCGGGTCGGAGGCGATGTTATCCAATTCGCGCTGTAAGGAAGCCAGCAAGGATTCGGACAGGGTGTTGAATTTATCCGGACGATTTAACGTCAGATAGACAGCCCCATCCTTGTCTTCCCTGAGAAGCTCGTCCTCCACCAGCTGAACGTCATTCATAAATCGTCTCCGTCAGGAATCCCCGTTCACAAATCCTGATTAAGGATAGCTGTTCTAAAGATAGTTGATTGTCACGTCTGCCTTGATCGAGTTGCGAATAAAACAGTTGCTGTGGGCGCTGGTGTGCATTCTCTCCAGCGCCTTCTGGTCAGGCATCTTGTCGCCGCCGAAGGTGATTCGCGGCGACAGCTCGATACGGGTCACCGCCTTGCCCTTCGTTTCCAGGTTTTCCAGGTAGCCTTTTGGATCGTCCTCATAGGACTCCACCTGATAGCCCTGAAAGTCGGCGATGGCCAGGAAGAACAACATGTGACAACTGGATACAGCGCTGATCAGCATTTGCTCAGGATCGGCACATTCAGGGTCTCCCTTGAATTCAGGAGAGGCCGAAACATTGAGCTGCTGGCCGCCACTCAAGGTGACACTGTGATTCCGGGAGTATGTGCCGGACTCGGATTCGTGGTCAGCACGTTGCCAGTGGATAGCAGCTTGATGGACGGACATAACATTGACTCCCCTGGGTTCTGAACCTTCAGCATAGAAACGGTTCAGCCGGGCGTAAAACGACGATTATTAGGCCGTTGCATTAGATAAACTAATGCACTCATTACTCAGAGGATAAGAGGGGGAGGTCAACACAAGCGGGGGATAGGGTTTGAACCCTGCGCAATCGCCCCAAAGGACAGGAGAAAGGCGCAGGGTTCGAAACAGGACTTACAGCAGTTCGCCGTTCGCTTCAGCCGGTTCAGCCGTTTCAGCCGCGTTTTTCTTGCTCTCAGGCTTCGGCATCAACTTGTCGCGCACCTTGGCTTCAATCTCGGTAGCCAGGTCCATGTTCTCTTCCAGGAACTTGCAGGCGTTCGCCTTGCCCTGGCCGATCTTGTCACCGTTGTAGGAGTACCAGGCACCGGATTTGTCCACAAACCCTTCCTTCACGCCCATGTCCAGAACCTCGGCCATGTGGTAGATGCCCTTGCCGTACATGATCTGGAACTCGGCCTGACGGAAAGGCGGAGACACCTTGTTCTTAACGACTTTCACACGGGTTTCGTTACCCACCACTTCGTCGCCATCCTTGACCGCACCAATGCGACGGATGTCCAGACGGACGGAGGAGTAGAACTTCAGCGCGTTACCACCGGTGGTGGTTTCGGGTGAGCCGAACATCACACCAATCTTCATGCGGATCTGGTTGATGAAGACCATCAGGCAGTTGGCGTTCTTCACGTTGCTGGTCAGCTTACGCAGCGCCTGGGACATCAAACGGGCCTGCAGACCCACGTGGCTGTCGCCCATTTCGCCTTCAATTTCCGCCTTCGGCGTCAGGGCCGCCACGGAGTCAACGATGATCACGTCTACCGCATTGGAGCGAACCAGCATATCGGCGATTTCCAGCGCCTGTTCACCGGTGTCCGGCTGGGAAACCAGCAGGTCGTCCACATTCACGCCCAGCTTTTCAGCGTAGACCGGATCCAGAGCGTGCTCGGCGTCTACGAAGGCACAGGTCTTGCCCTGCTTCTGGGCTTCAGCGATCACCTGCAGGGTCAGTGTGGTTTTACCGGAACTCTCCGGACCATAGATCTCGACGATACGACCGTATGGCAGGCCACCAATACCCAGTGCAACGTCCAGCCCGAGGGACCCGGTGGAAACCGCAGGAATGGCTTCACGGGGCTGATCACCCATTTTCATCACGGCGCCCTTACCGAACTGACGCTCGATCTGGCCCAGTGCTGCGCTAAGTGCTTTCTTGCGGTTATCTTCCATCAGTGCAAAACCCTCTGTTGGCGTTGCTACCCGTTACCTGGCCCAACCGGTAGCTCAATCGAATGATTGGGAAGCTGTACAGCAGATACAGCGCTTTCCTGTATATTTGCACAGTATTAAAACACAACCCGAAAAAGAGACCAACCCCCTTTGCGTGTCTTCCTGTGAACGTCTTTTTCAAGCGCGGTATTCAGGCTTCCTGCAGATAGTCATGCACCTGCCGCAGCGCAAAGAGCACCGCCTGCCGGCGCACCTGATCGCGGTCGCCCTGGAACTGTTTCAACACGGCCTGTGTGGAATCCGCATTAGACCCCCAGGCGAACCATACTGTCCCTACGGGCTTGTCCGGACTTCCTCCGCCGGGCCCTGCCACACCACTGATGGCCACCGCCACATTGGCACCGGATGCCGCCAGCGCCCCGGCCACCATTTCCCGAACCACGGCTTCACTGACAGCACCATGCTTGTTCAACGATTCGCTGGTGACCTTCAGCCAGTCGTGCTTGGCCTCATTGCTGTAGGTGACCAGCCCACCCAGTACGTAGGCGGATGAGCCGGCCCGGTCAGTCAGGGCCTTTGCCACCCAGCCGCCGGTGCAGCTTTCAGCGGTAACGATGGTTTGAGCTTGCGACTCCAGCAGCTCCCCCAGCCTTGCGGCCGCCTGACTCAATTCCTGATCGCTGGCCACCATGACACTCTCCTCATTTCATCCCGGCGGTTATTTTCTTACAATTGCCCACCTCATCCAAAGCAGTCAATCCGGAAGCCTCCATGTCAGCAGCTCAAACCGACCTGTCCCAGCACACGCCGATGATGCGGCAATACCTCAAAATCAAGGGCGAACACCCAAACGAAATGGTGTTCTACCGCATGGGGGACTTCTACGAGCTGTTCTATGACGATGCCAAGAAAGCCGCGGAGCTATTGGATATTACGCTGACGGCGCGGGGCCAGTCAGGAGGCAATCCGGTACCCATGGCCGGCATTCCGTTCCATGCCGCCGAGGGCTACATCGCCCGCCTGGTGCGCGCCGGCGTATCCATTGCCGTCGCAGAACAGATTGGTGACCCGGCCACCAGCAAAGGGCCTGTCGAGCGCCAGGTCGTGCGCGTCGTGACACCGGGCACCCTGAGTGACGACGCCTTCCTGGAAGACCGGCGTGACAACCTTCTGGTGGCGATTTACAGCCACCGGGAACAGTTTGGCTTTGCCTCACTGGATATCTCCAGCGGCCGTTTTTCCGTTTCCGAGCTGGAAAACCTGGAGGCCCTGCAAGGTGAATTGCAGCGCCTGCGCCCGGCCGAAATCCTGATCAGCGAAGACTTCCCTTACGAGGAAATCCTCGAGGGCTTCACCGGCATCCGTCGCCAGGGCCCGTGGCTGTTCGAAGCCGACACCGCTCGACGGGTGATTACCTCGCAACTGCAGGTTCGAGACCTGACCGGGTTCGGCTGCGAGGATCTCAACCTCGCCATTTCCGCGGCCGGCTGCCTGCTTCAATACGCCAAGGAAACCCAGCGCACCGCCCTGCCCCACATCCGGAAACTGACCCGGGAACGCCGGGATGAAGCCGTCATCCTCGATGCCGCCAGCCGTCGTAATCTGGAAATCGATACCAACCTGATGGGCGGGCACCAGTACACCCTGGCCTGGGTTATGGACCGCACGGCCACGGCCATGGGCGGCCGGGAACTCAAGCGCTGGCTGAACCGCCCGCTGCGGGATGTGGACACCGTAAAGCAAAGGCAGCAGGCCGTTTCTGCCCTACTGGATGGTTTCCATTACGAGCCCGTGCACGATCACCTGAAAGCCGTTGGCGACATCGAGCGAGTTCTCTCCCGTGTGGCCCTGCGCTCCGCCCGTCCGCGGGACCTGGCCCGTCTGCGCGACGCGTTCCAGGTGCTTCCGGACCTGCAGGAAACCCTCAAGCCGGTGAACTCCCACCACATCGTCAAGCTGGCGACAATCATCAGCGAATACCCGCAATTGGCGGATTTGCTGGAGCGGGCGGTGATCGACAATCCGCCGGTGGTGATCCGGGACGGCGGTGTCATCCGCGAAGGCTTCGACGAAGAGCTGGATGAACTCCGCAACATCAGCGAAAACGCGGGCCAGTATCTGCTGGACGTGGAAACCCGTGAGCGGGAGCGTACCGGTATCAGCACCCTGAAGGTGGGCTACAACCGGGTGCACGGTTACTACATCGAGATCAGCCGGGCGCAGTCCGATCAGGCGCCAGCTGATTACATCCGCCGGCAGACCCTCAAGAATGCCGAACGCTTCATCACCCCGGAACTGAAAGAATTCGAAGATAAGGCCCTGAGCGCCAAGAGCCGGGCGCTGGCACGGGAAAAAGCGCTTTACGGCGAAGTGTTGGAAACCGTGGCCGCCGAACTGGCGCCCCTGCAGGACGCCGCCCAGGCTCTGTCCGAGCTGGACGTGCTGGCCAACTTTGCCGAGCGGGCCACCAGCCTGCGCTTCACCGCGCCGGAGTTCAGCGAATCCCCCGGTTTCGATATTGAAGAAGGTCGTCACCCGGTGGTTGAGCAACTGCTGGACGAGCCGTTTGTGCCCAACAACCTGCTGATGGACACCAAACGCCGCATGCTGGTGATCACCGGCCCGAACATGGGCGGTAAGTCTACCTACATGCGTCAGGCCGCGTTGATTGCCCTGCTGGCGTATACCGGCAGTTTCGTACCCGCTAACCGGGCCGTGCTGGGCCCGGTGGATCGCATTTTCACCCGCATGGGCTCTTCAGATGACATCGCGGGCGGCCGCTCCACCTTCATGGTGGAGATGACCGAAACCGCCAACATCCTGCACAACGCCACCGAGCACAGCCTTGTGCTGATGGACGAGGTGGGCCGGGGAACCAGCACCTTCGATGGCCTGTCACTGGCGTGGGCAACCGCCGAGCACCTGGCGAAGAACATCCGCTGCTATACCCTGTTCGCCACCCATTACTTTGAACTGACCCAGTTGGCCGAGGATCTGGAGCACGCGGTGAACGTACACCTGACCGCCACCGAGCATGACGACAACATCGTCTTCCTGCACAACGTGCACGATGGCCCTGCCAGCCAGAGCTACGGGCTTCAGGTAGCCAAACTGGCCGGTGTGCCCCAGGACGTGATCCGCAACGCCAAGAATCAGCTAACGCACCTTGAGAGCAGCACCGTTCCGGCCGGTGGCGAGGCACCAGTGGCGCAGCCGGCGCCCAAGGCAGAGGCCAAGCAGCCCACAGCGTCCGAGCCCTCCTTCCAGGGCGATATGTTCGCCTCGCTGGAGCCGAGCGCCGTTGAGGAAGCACTGAAGAGCGTGGATGTGGATGGACTGACACCCAGGGAAGCGCTCAACCGGCTCTACGAGCTGAAAGAACTGCTGGGCAAATAGAGGGACGCCACACAGTTTTCAGGTCTGGCATAAACATATGCCGGCCGGGCGCTTGCGGCCCTCGAAGCCGCTCCCTACAATGTCGCGCAGAAAAACATAACCTTGGAGCCTGTTTTCAAGCTCCCGATGAGATAGACCACTGGACCAGGGATCTGATTATGGCGTTTATCGTTACTGATAACTGCATCAAGTGTAAGTACACCGACTGTGTAGAAGTGTGCCCTGTAGACTGTTTCTACGAAGGCCCGAACTTTCTGGTGATTGACCCGGACGAGTGCATCGACTGCGCCCTTTGTGAGCCCGAGTGCCCGGCAGAAGCCATTTTCTCTGAAGACGAACTGCCCGCCGATCAGGTCCAGTTCGTGGAGATCAACGCCGATCTCGCCGGCAAGTGGCCGAACATCACCGAGAAGAAAGACCCTCTGCCCGACGCTGAAGAGTGGGACGGCAAGCCGAACAAGCTTCAGCATCTGGAGCGATGAGTTCGCACCAGATGCGGCACATGAAAAAGGGAAGCTTCTGCTTCCCTTTTTTATTGCAGGCGCTTCGAAGGCATTTTGTACGAACCAACCGGTTATCCCTCCGTATTATTCGTTGGTAACGCTCGAACCCGGTTTGGGGATCGGCGGCGACGGATAACGGTGAGAACCGTATCGTACCGCGAGATTGGCCAATGCCAGCAACAGGATGGAACCGGTGATGTACAGGAGCTCTATGCCGGGGTCGTGGTGGTGAGCCTGTATGTCGCCAATCAGCATTCGGGTCAAGGCGGTAATGCCTACGTAAATCAGAAAGCGGGTCGGCATGTGGTTCGTTTTAAAGTAAATGCCGACCATGGCGCCCAGTTCGAGGTAGATAAACAGCAGCAGAATATCGGAGATCGAGGCTCCGCCCTTGGAGGCCATGTCAATAAAGGCCATCACGGCAGACCAGAAAATGGCGCCGCCAATGGCAAACAAAGCGATGTAATGAAACAGATCCACCATCAGATTACCGAACGGATCGGTTACACGCCGGAGCTTGTTGTCTATCTCCTCGGACTTTTGCTCGTAATTCATAGAAATCGCTCGGTATCGTTAGCAGACTTGAAATCCGGCCCGGAGCATCGGCCATGGTTAATCGCAGTATAGGCAAAGGGGAAAATCCCGGTATGATTCGGCCAGGCATTGGGAGAGAACCATGGGAAAATCGGTAGCACTGGCAACACTCATCGTGCTGTTGCTCGCTGGCATTGGCTTCCAGCACTACATAACCTCACTGCCTGATCTGGAAGCGCCTATGTCTCTCAGCTCCGCGCGGTTCGGCCCGGACGGGAGCTCGATATCAGCCTCGTTTCAGCGCAATGATGGTCAAGGCTTTCATTTTGGCATTCGGGGCAATGCAGACAAGGATTGGGCAACCGCCCCTCTTTATTTCATTCGAAATCCCGAACTGGTTCCCTACGTCCACTGGCCCAGCATGGGGGGGCCGGATGAGAGAGCCCTGTTAAAGGCTCTGGAAAACTGGGTACACAGTCATGTAACGGCGGAACAAATGAGCAGATTCGAGCAAGTCGACAGGGAGGATTTTGGCCCCGCGGAGATGGAACTGGCCGCAGTGTACAAAATCTATGAGACTCTGCGGAGTAGAAACCCTGGCCAATAACAGGAAGCTGTTGCCCTATGGATTCTGATCAAGCCAACCTGGGACCACCCGAGCTTAAAATACCGCCCGTCGTGCTGGTGATCATCGTCGCCGTCGGGATGTGGGCCATTGCCCGAGTCAGCCCAAGCCTGGCTTTCTCCCTACCCGGCACGGCAGGGTGGGCAATTGGCATTGCCGTCGCAGGGGTTGGTGTTGCCCTGCTGGGCGTCCTTGAGTTCAGAGCCGCGGGGACGACCGTCGATCCGCGAGTCCCGGAGCAATCCGCAAGCCTGGTGGTGGGCGGCGTGTACCGACACTCACGGAACCCGATGTACCTTGGTTTTCTTCTTGTACTGATTGCCTGGGGACTGTACCTGGGCAGCGTCCTTGCGCTGCTGCTGCTTCCTGCGTTCATTGTCTACATGAACCGCTTTCAGATTGCGCCCGAGGAGCGGTTTATGCACGAAAACTTTGGCGCTTCCTACGACCAGTACCGGTCCGAAGTGCGCCGCTGGATTTAACGTTCGCCAGGGATCAACGCTTCCAGATCGCCATAGAGGTCGGCGGCACCCGTAACCCGTGACAACCAGCTCAGCGGTATGCCCCGCTCGCCCCCGACTCCGTGGATGGCCGCCATGGCAGGCCCGATGAGCCAAGCCCGTCCGCACGAATCGCCACCGCAGTGAATGTTGGCACGGACGGCCTCGGCAAAGGATTGAGCCTGGCTGATGATGTGAAAGCTGACCGGCATGGCCTCGTCCAGATAACAAGTGCGACCGAAAGTATCTCCGGCGTTTATCGCATCGAGCGGTGCGCTGGTTCGTGCATGTGCCAAACTCGCTGCATCCGGAGCCAGTTCTGCCGCGGCGTCCATGGCTTCCGCCAGAGCCTGCCCCAGAAACAGCCCTTCCAGAAGGCGGGCCGTGCAGTGCGCCCAGGCAACGGCCTCATCGCTGTTGTTGGTGACCCGCACTGCCGCGTCCACCTGCGCCATCAAATCTTGTTTTCCGGCATAGCAAGCAACCAGCGGTGGAAGCTTGGAAACGGCGGGCAGCTGAGTATCGTCCGCACCACTCTCCGGCGACAGTTTTCGGTCAATGGTTTGAGCGAGGAACACGCCGGCATCCTGAATCCCGGATTCCTTGTAGGTCAGGTTGATTGCCTCCCGAACAGGGGCCGCCAGTGCAACGCCGCTGAGCCGCCGGACGTAGGGCATCACCTTCTGCACCAGCACGCGCTTTTGTTTGTCCGTCAGGTCGGTGTCGATAGACGCGAAAGCCTCCTCAATGGCTTTCTGTTCATTGGCGGCAAGGTTGATGAGTGTCCACCGGGTGGGGTTATCGATAAAGCCCTGCCACCCGCCGCCCGGGCCGAAATAGTTCACAAAACGTCGCTGGTAATCCCGGACATTGAGCTGGCCGTCGTTGGCCAGAAGACTGTCGGTGAGTACTTTTGTGGCAGCACCATAGTGGCTCATATCACCCGGCTTCTTGCCTTCATGAGCGAAGAAGCCAAACACCCCATCGAAATAGTCCACTCGAGGTGAAAGGAACTCCGGGCGCTGACCGGCCACGTCCAGGATACGCTCGCTGCTGTAGAGCCAGTGCAACCCCAGGCCGGCAGCATCCGCCACCCATCCGCCGCTCAGGGCTGCCAGCATTCGCGTCCGTCTCTCCTCCGGCGGTTTCTTTGTCATGCTATTGAGACCTGTGGGGATGTGGGATTTTAGGAGTTAAAAGCAAGATGCAGCCAGTTTACTGCAAATCCGATCGGCCAACCCGCATCCGGACCTGCTTCTCAATCTCCAGCAATAACAGCAGCGCCACGCCCACCAGCAATACCAGCGCCAGATCCATGACCGACATTGCCCGTGTACTGAACACTGCCTGCGCCCCCGGCCAGTAGGTAATCACACACTGGCCGATCAAAACACCGAACACCGCCAGCCACACCACCGGTGTCCCCTGCAGCATAGTCCAGCTCGGGGAGCGGACATCCATGGTTCGAATGAAAAACAGATAGAAAATTTCCATCGCCACCAGCGTGTTCATGGCCATGGTTCGCGCCAGCTCCAGCGTGTAACCGGATTCGATGGCAAAGGTGAAAATACCGAACACGCCGCACAGGAAAAGCAAAGAGACAAGAATGATGTGCCACAGCACACTGGCATCGATCAGAGGGTCGGTGCGGGGGCGCGGTTTGCGTTGCATGGTGTTATTACTGGTGGGTTCAAAGGCCAGTGCCAACCCGAGGGACACGGTAGTGATGAAGTTGATCCACAGAATCTGCACCGGTGTTACCGGCAGCGCCACGCCAACCAGCAGCGCCACGATAATGGCAAAGGCCTCGCCGCTGCTGGTTGGCAGAGTCCAGGCGATCACCTTGCGGATATTGTCGCGCACCGTCCGCCCTTCCCGGACTGCCGCCACGATGGAGGCAAAGTTGTCGTCCGCCAACACCAGATCCGACACTTCCTTGGCCGCCTCTGTACCCTTGCACCCCATAGCGATGCCAATATCCGCGCGCCGAAGCGCCGGGGCATCGTTAACGCCGTCGCCGGTCATAGCCACGGTCATACCCTCTGACTGCAGGGCCTTCACCAGCCGTAATTTGTGCTCGGGACTGGTGCGTGCAAAAACACTGACTTGCCGGGCAGCCACCGCCAGCTCATCGTCGTTCAGCTTATCCAGCTCAGCCCCGGTCAGGGTGCCGTCGTGATTGGCCAGGCCGATCAGGGCACCGATAGCTGAGGCCGTACTGGCGTGGTCACCGGTGATCATTTTGACGCGGATACCGGCAGCCTGGCACTCGGCAACGGCGTTGATCGCCTCTTCCCTCGGCGGATCCATCAGGCCGACAATACCGACAAACAGCAATTCGTGCCGGACATCCTCAAGATTCACCACGGTTTTGTTGTCCGGAACTTCGCGACACGCAAACGCCAGCACCCGCTGCCCCCGGGAGGCGATCTCTTCTGCGCGCCGCTGCCAGAATGCCGTGTCCAACGGAACCGGGCGGCCATCCTTCCCCTGGTGGTTCGCGCAGAGAGCCAGAACCGTCTCGGGAGCCCCTTTAACAAAAATCATGCCATGCCCCTGATGGTCATGATTCAGTGTGGCCATGAAACGATTGGCGGTATCAAAGGGGATTACGTCAGTCCGGGGCCACGCGCGCCGGAGCTCTGCGGGTGTTTCATCTAATTTACCGGCCAGCGCCAGCAACGCGCCCTCCATCGGATCCCCCTGCACCTCCCACGCTTGGCCCTGCCTGGACAGTTCGGCGTCGTTGCAGAGGACAGCACTGCGCACCAGGGTTTTAAGTGGCAGAGGCACCTGTTCAGGGTCGAGCGTTTCACCGTCCAGCCAAACGCAGCCGAAGGGGGCGTAGCCTGAATCTTCCACAGTGTATGACCGGGCACCAGCCACCACACTGATAACGCTCATTTCATTGCGTGTGAGGGTGCCGGTTTTGTCGGTGCAGATCACCGAGACCGATCCCACGGTTTCAATGGCAGGCAGCCGACGCACGATGGCGTGTCGGCGCGCCATGGTTTGAACCCCTACTGCCAGGGTAATGGTGAGCACCGCGGGCAAGCCCTCGGGAATCGCCGCCACCGACAACCCCACCACGGCCATGAACACGTCGGCAAAAGGCTGCTGCAGCACAAAATACCCATACAGCAGGATCAGGCCGGCCACGACACCGATCAGCAGGGTCAGCCAGCGAGCGAGCACGGACATCTGCTCTATCAGGGGGGTACGGAGGGTATCTACCTCGGTCAGCATGCCACTGATGCGCCCGACTTCGGTCTGTTGGCCCGTGGCAACCACCACCCCCGCACCCTGTCCGCCGGTCACCGTGGTTCCGCTGAACGCCATGCAGTCCCGCTCGGCCACCAGGGTTTCAGCTGAGACCGGACTGGTCTGTTTGCTGACCGCCACCGATTCACCGGTCAGGATGGCCTCCTGAATCTGCAGGCCGTGTACCTTGAACAGGCGAAGGTCCGCCGGCACACGGTCCCCGGCATCAAGCAACACCACGTCTCCGGGCACCACATCGTCGCCGGCAATGGACAACCGCTTGCCGTCCCGCAAAACTGACGCCTGGGGCGCCAGCATATGCCGGATAGCCGCAATCGCTCGCGCAGCCTTGCCCTCCTGGACGTAGCCAACCACGGCGTTCAACAGGACTACCGCCAGAATGACCGCGGTATCGAGCCCGTGCCCGAGTAACAGGGTGATAGAGGCCGCCGCCAGCAGCACGTAGATAAGTATGTTATGAAACTGGCGCAGGAAACGAATGAGGGGGCTTTGGCGGCGCGCTTCAGGCAGACGATTCGACCCGAAACGCGCAAGGCGCTCCCTGGCCTCAGCCTGACTCAGCCCGGCCCGGCCCGTTGTCAGTGCGCGAAAGACCGTATCCGTGTCTTGCTGATGGAAACCGGTTCCCTGTTCCATGCGGGAGATCTCCAAAGCTCCTGTCATCTGGCCGTTTTGCGTTTGCTCAGGCCTGGGTCATAGCCACTTTGGCGCCAATGCCGACAAAGATACCACCGGTAATTCCGTGCATCATCCGGCCAACCCAGGGTGGTATTGCCCAGCGCCGCGACCGGGACACCGCAACGGCCACAGCACACTGCCAGAGCATGGCGAGGACGAAATGGACCCCGGCCAATAGCAGCGACTGGAACAGCACCGGCCCTTCAGGATCTACAAACTGAGGCAACAGCGCCATATAAAAAAGCGCGGCTTTCGGGTTAAACAGGTTGGAAAGCAAGCCCTCCCGGAAATCCCGCCAACGGTCGGGCGCTTCCCGGGTTTTATCGCCCCTGGGCTCATGGGGTCGTCCTCGGCGGCTCGCCTGACGCAGACTCGCTATCCCGAGCCAGATCAGATAGCAAGCACCGGCCCATTTCAACAGAGTGAACGCCCAGGCGGTCTGAACCAGAATCAGGGAAATGCCGACCGCCGAGAGGGCCGCATGCAGAAACAGGCCACTGCAGATACCCAGACTGGTCACCATCCCGGCCTTCAAATCGGTCCGACCGGTGTTGCGAATCACCAGCAACGTGTCGACGCCGGGGGTGATGGTTAGCAGTGTGATAGCGACAAGAAAGGCCCAGAAAAGCTCGCCGGATGGCATGACACACCTGAAAAGTCAGTGAAAGCCTCTTGCGTTCTCAGCTCAGGCTTCCGGTTCGAGGATTTTTTTCACCGCCGCCGACCGATAGAAAGACGACAGCCGGCGCCGCACCGCTTCCTCAAGATAACCTTCCTCCCGGAGCACGTCCACAAAGGGAATAACCAGAGCCTCTACTTCGGCCATAACCATGGTTTCCGACACACCAACATCCCGCAGGAGCTCGCTGACTGGTCGGTCGCCATATTGCTCGAACAGGCGGTTCACAACAGCCTCGCAGCACGCCTCAAAATAGGGAGTCTCACGGAAACTGAGCCAGAATTCGTAACCCAGCACGACGAACTCCTGCAACTGGATGTCACCAAGTCCTTCGTTCAATTCCTGGATACTCAGGTCTTCAACGCCAATCCATGCCGCCATCACCGTATCCCTCAGCTCCTCATCGGTCAGCGCCCGATTAAGGAAGGCTTCACTCCGGTTGATCAGCCCCGGCAGGCTATCGGATAGCCAGGCCTTGATACGGCGCTCGAAGCTTTCGTCCAGCCCCGGTACCGCCTTGTTGGCCATCTTTTTACCCAACTTCATCATCGAGCCGACGCCGGGAACCGACTTGGTGATCAGGTTGTCCTCGTAGAGGTAACTCACCAGCCCCTGATACACGACGTTGGCCACCAACTCCTGGTAGACCGGATGTGACATAATGCCACTGATCATGCGTTTACGATGATGCTTGAGCTCCAGAGCCTCCTCCACGAACTCTGCCACCTGATCGCGGCTGAGGATTTCCCGCAGAGGTGTCTGTGACTGCACCGGAGCGTTCAGCACTTCCGTCGCCATGTCCCCGGCTATCTCAGGAATACCGCCATCCAGCTCCATTTCGACCACCAGACGACGAATCACGCTCAGAATCTGGTCCGGTGAACTGAGACGGTTCAGTGTTACCCGGTCCGTGTAGGCATAGAGTGCCGCCACCTCGCGCTCCAGGAATTTGTGAAGCTTTGCACCTTTGAACTGAGCCAGTTCGTGTTTTACGTGCTGCTCAAGGAGGGCATTCGCCAGATCGGTGACAACAGTCGTCATAATTCGATGTCCTGAACGATAGTAGGGCTTGATGAGATACCGGACAGGCTAACACGAAGCCACAACGCACCGATTTGCCTCAGGAGCTGATTCCGGTTGCGGTGCGGCCAAGTTGTGAACGGCAGACCCTGCCGCCTTGCTACTCCTAACGCCCGTGCATCAAAAGCCAGTCAAGTTCAGCGATTCAAGGCGATCTTCCAGCTCCAACATGAAGGCATTCCGTTCAAGGGACTCAGTGTTCCTCGCCAGTTCGCCATGGCCACCGTTGCGAGAAGCAATGCGCTTGTTGGTCTGATTGCCTGTCACCCTGACCTGACGGGTCTCGGGAAACCGATACTCAATCGCCCGGGGATAGCGGTGCTCCAAATAAATCCAGTTATCCTTGATGAGGGTGTAAGGGCTATCTTCCAGAATGATTCCGGCGTCTGAAAACGGATTCCCGCGGTCAGTATGATAGATAAGGTTGTTAACAATCTTGCCCCCGAAGTTGCTGTAAATGATATTGGGGTGCCGGTTTTTCATGCGCATGCCAAAACCAATGGCTCGATCATTATCGATGAAGACGTTGTTCTCAACAGTATTGTTCGAAGTGTTATTCCAGATATGAACGGCATGTTCCGCAATTCGATCCGCGGGGCTGGCAATATTCTGAAAAACATTATGTCGAATAACCCATCCCCGGATGCCGTGGGCATCAATACCGCCAATGTAGTAATTGGGCCCGATGCCTGCGGTATATCGAAATACGCAATATTCCACCAGGCCATTATCTGAGAGGGTTCTCGGGTGATTTTTTTTATCGAAGCTCACCTTTAAAAGCTGTTCGTAGCCGTCTTCGATGATGCAGTTTCTGAACGTTGGAACGTCGGCGTTTTTCTCTGCTGCAAGCTGAACCAGGTGGTTGCCCGCCTGTTGCAGCGTAATTCCTTCGAGAACAAAGCCAGAACTGTTGATTTGCAAGAGGTTTTTCACCCGATTGCCAGGTTGCATGCCACTTCCACGGATGATGACCTTTTCCGGATCGTTGGATTTTGAAAGAAGCATGACGTTTGGATGGTTTATGTAGACCGTCGTCTCCAGACGATACTGACCATCCTCCAGGATGATGGCCCCATGTCCTCCGTTGTCAGC
This sequence comes from Marinobacter suaedae, assembly GCF_030519635.1. Lineage (NCBI taxonomy): Bacteria > Pseudomonadati > Pseudomonadota > Gammaproteobacteria > Pseudomonadales > Marinobacteraceae > Marinobacter > Marinobacter suaedae. The sequence goes on from NZ_JAUMIS010000002.1 coordinate 1,058,747, forward strand.
AACTTGCCTGAACGCGTTCTTCAGTCCCTTGCTGTCGGACACATGGATAACCGCATGCCCATCCGGAATGTTTACGCGCTCATAACGGCCCAAGGTCATATTGGCATTTTCAGGAATACCCGTTTCCTGAATCGGGCTTACGCCTTCTGGCTGGTCCGGGCTAAGGGCCATTTGAGCGTAACTGACTCCGCTGCTAAACCATCCGCAGGTAGACATTATGGAGGTGAGTGACAGCCCTAAGCTGATGCCTAGCGCCAACGTGATATTACGAAGTAACCGATGCCCACGAAAGCCCGTCATTTGCCCCCACTCGCCTTTTCCATTCACATACATCCTGCCCAACTTTGCAGTAATTTTTATCATAGGGCGTCACACCATGAGCAGCCAGATTTGGAGGCCCGGGCGCGCTGGAAGAGCTCCGCGGCAATCGAGGGTTACTGAAAGTCGTTAAACGAGTGGAATTCCGCGCCCAGTGCGAGGCAGAGGCTGCCAGGGCCAATATAGACACTACTGGTGATCCCCATCTGGGGAAGCAGGAGCTCAACGCCATTCTTCTCGCAGGTTTCACGGAGACGATCCAGTCCCGGCAGATCTTCAATTTCGGCCCAGGACAGGCCACAGGAAAGGCAGACGTAAGGAGTCAAGAGTCCGGCCTCAATACGGCCAATGGCGTAATTCATCACCTTCTCGACGGCCACATCGAAACGTCGGGGTTTGGTCGCGGGTTTCGCCTCGGCGCCCTGGCCGGTCGCACTGTTATCGTTATTTTAAGTTCCAACCAATAGCCAAAAGTGCAACTTTTGACAACGCTCGTAAAACACAAATGCCAACTGATGCAAAATTAACCAGCTGTCGTTATCGACGCCTGAGGCACCTCAAGTTCAGCCAGATTCTCGCTCAGAAGATCGCGGTTATCCTGTTGCCAGGGATGAAAGTCCTTGCGCAAATAGGCGAGAAAATCCGGCAGGCACCTGCGCATTACTCCAGGCCACCCCCAAAGGAAGTTGAGCCCGCCCAGCCAGGTTCTGAGGCTCCAGAGCTTGCCGTCGGTTTTTAGCAGGCTGCAGGTATTGATAAGGGTGTATTTGAAGAAGTGATAGGTGACGAACAAAAAGACGATGCGCCGCAGCCGCTCGTCGCCGACACAATGCCGGTACACATCAAAGGCCACGGATTTGTGTTCTGTCTCCTCGATCGCGTGCCAGCGCCAGAGCTGTTGCATCTGTGGTGTCGCGTCGGCCATCCACTCACGGTTGCGCAGGATGGCGTTAGCCATTACTGCGGTGTAGTGCTCAGCGGCGCAAGTGCCGGCCAGTTGGCGGTCCCTGGGCAGACTTCTCACCCACTGCATATGCTTGTGAAACCGCGCGTCCAGAGCATCAATTTTATAGCCACGGGCTTTCAGTGCTTCGTTATAGTGGCGGTGCTCGCGGCTGTGCAGCCCCTCCTGCCCGATGAACCCCCGGATTTCTTCTTTCAGTTTCGGATCGTCAACCTGATCACGGTACTGACGCACCGCGTTGATGAACTGCTGCTCGCCGTCCGGAAACTGTAATGAAAGGGCGTTAAAGAACGCGGTGCGAAAGGCATCGTTACCGTGCCACCAGGTTTTCAGGTCCTGGGACACATCAAAGTGCATGTGCCGTGGCTGTACAGACACATCCTCGGGGGTGTAGCTGACGGTCATGATTCTCTCCTGTCCTTGTTCTGGTTATTCACAGAAGTCCATGTGCAGCTGCTCAAGTTAGAGCAGCCACACCCAGCTGTATACAAGTTAACCAGTGAACGGCCCAAATTGACAGTGAGTTGGCCCGGGCGTGGGTGCACTCCAAGTCTGCGGCTATGAATCCGCCAGCAGTTCGTTCGCTATAGCACCCAGGCGGCGGACGGCGAACTCCACCCGTTCCGACCAGGGGTTGGCGGCATTCAAACGCAGGTAGTTCTCGTACTTGTCGCTGATTGAGAACATCCGACCGGGTGCGATATTGATGCCCTCGTCCAGGGCCTTGTGATACAGGCGCGTACCGGACACATTTCCGGGTAACTGGACCCAGAGTACAAAGCCACCCTGCGGTCGGCTGACCGCCGTACCCTCCGGGAAGGCATGGCCAACCGCCACCCGCATGCGTTCTACGGCGTCCCGATACTGTTGGCGGGCAACCCGCAGATAGCGCTCGTAACCGCCCTGTTCCAGGAAGCGTGACACCGCCAGTTGCGGCAGGCTCGCGGTCGCCAGATTACTGAAGTACTTCTGTTGCTTCGCCTGCGGGTAATGTCGCCCCGGGAGCATCCAGCCCAGACGCAGCCCCGGCGAGATGGTCTTGGAAAACGAACTGCAGTAAATCACGTTACCGGTGCGATCGAAGGCCTTGGCGGGCTTCGGTCGCTGGTCACCAAAATACAGGTCGCCGTATATGTCATCTTCGATCAGCGGAGCGCCCGCCGCATCCAGCAGGGAGACCAGTGCCTGCTTGCGTTCGTCACTCAATTTCGCCCCCATCGGGTTACTGTGGTTGGTGACCACGATACAGGCCCTGACCGGCCACTGCTCCAGCGCCAGCTGCAGGCCTTCGAGACTCAGGCCATCGGTGGGATGGGAGGGAATTTCGATCACCTGCAGGCCAACCACCTCAAGTGCCTGCAGAATGCCGGGGAAAGACGGTGACTCGATCGCCACGATATCCCCCGGCGACGTCACCGAGCGCAGGCCAAGGATCATGGCTTCCTGGGCGCCGTTGGTGGTCAGCACGTCTTCGGCGGTGCACAAACAGCCCAGACCATTCATGCGCTGGGCGATCTGGCGGCGGAACTCGGCTTTGCCGGGAAAGGCATAGTCCAGAACTTCGGTGCCGGGCCGCGCAGCCCAAAGGGTCGCCTGCTGGATCTGCCTGACCGGGAGAAAATCGGAATGGGGAATTGCGGCCGCCAGGGGCACGGTCTGGGTCCTCTCGTCCGAACAAAGCTCCAGCGCCATTTCTCGGGCGGTGGCGGGTACCGGTTCGGCCCGTGTCAGCTCCATCGTCGGCTCTGGCGTATCCAGCCGCGGTAGACGCACAAAGTAGCCGCTGCGTTCACGGGCCTCCAGATAGCCTCTCCCTTCCAGCGTCTGATGAGCCTGCAAAATGGTAGACACACTGACACTGAACTGACGGCTCAGAACCCGAACACCGGGCAGCCGCTCGCCTTCACGATAAACGCCCTCGTGAATCAGAGTCTGAAGCTGGTCGGCAACGTGGTTGTATAGCATTCCCATAACGACATCCTGCCAGAAGCCCGGCCCAACCATGCAGTACAGTTACCCGGGATTCACTGCAGCACAGATACAAAATACAACCATCTGTACCGGTTCAATTTCATACTAGCTGAATCTGTACTGGTTTGCCCGGCGGCGAGACAATGGTGTCACCCTACACGGAGAAGGAATCCCGACCATGAGCACCAACAATCTATTCGCAAGCAGCCCGGGTACCGGTCAGACCGGATCCCGCAAGGACATTCTTGGCCTGACCTCGGGCAAGCTGTCCGACGAGCAGACTCACGGAAGCTGGGCGGCCATCACCGGTAACCTCGAACAGCTGGAACGCTTTGGCTTTGAGGTGCTGATGGCCGACCCCTTCCACTGGATTTTGCGATACAGGGGTGCACTGCCGGAGTACCATCTCTACAGTACTCTGGAACTCGCCCTTTTTACCGAACGCAACGTCTCGGCGGCATCTCAGTCAATGGCCCCGCAACTCATCCGCCAGCAAGGAACAACGGAGGAACACCCATGAGCACTTACCCTATCTATCAGGTGGATGCGTTCACCAGTGAGGTCTTCGGTGGCAACCCTGCAGCGGTCATGCCGCTGACCGAATGGTTGCCGGATGAGGTGATGCAGAAGCTGGCGCAGGAAAACAACCTGGCGGAAACCGCGTTCATTGTTCCGGAGCCAGAAGGCGCCGAGCAGGATTTTCACATCCGCTGGTTTACCCCGGGTGCCGAGGTGCTGCTCTGTGGCCATGCCACCCTGGCCACCGCCTGGGTACTGTTCAACAAGCTGGACTTCCCCCGTCAGCAGGTCAGCTTTCGGTCCAAAAGTGGCCCGCTGGGTGTGAGTCTTCAGGACGATGGCTGGCTCGAACTGGACTTTCCCAACCTGGCCTTCGAAGAACGCCCGACGCCGGCCCTGCTGCGCGATGCCATGCCCGAAGCCGGCGACAAAGTGCTGTTCGTACCCAACGACACCAACTATCTGGTGGTGGTGGAAAACGAAGCCGCCGTGCGCAATGCCAATCCGGACCTGCGTCTCCTGAAGCGGCTAGGCAATCAGGGCGTCATCATCAGCGCGCCAGGCGACGTTTCTGACTTCGTCTCCCGTTACTTTGTGCCCGCCGTTGGCATCGACGAAGATCCGGTCACCGGCTCCATCCACAGTGTGCTCACCCCCTTCTGGGCGGAGAAGCTGGGACGCAGCAAGCTGCTGGCTCATCAGTTGTCGGCCCGGGGCGGTGTGCTGAAATGCGAATTAAGAGGCGAACGTGTGGGCATTGCCGGACAAGCCGCGTTCTACATGGAAGGACAGGTAACACTGTCGGTCTAGCAGCGCTGAAAATTAATGGCCCGGGCTGTATACTGCCCGGCCAATCCAAGCACGCCAGCCTCTATGACCGACTCAGCCAAAACCATTCCCTCAAGTCACTTTGATGTCATCATCATCGGCGCAGGTGCGGCGGGTCTCATGTGTGCAGCTACCGCCGGTTACCGTGGCCGTCGGGTGCTGGTGATCGACCACGCCAACAAGCCCGGCAAGAAAATCCTGATGTCCGGCGGCGGCCGGTGTAACTTCACCAACCTGAACAGCACCCCAGCCAACTTCCTGTCCGACAACCCGCACTTCTGCATTTCGGCGCTCAAGCGCTACACACCACAGCATTTCGTGGAACTGGTCGATCGTCACGGCGTGGAGTATGTGGAGAAGGCACCCGGGCAACTGTTCTGCAAGGACAGCGCGAAAGACATCCTGAATGTACTGAAAACCGAATGCGATTGGGCGGGTGCCGAAATCCGAATGCGAACCACGGTATCGGCTGTTGCAGAAACCGACGGTGGCTACCGGCTGTCCACCAGTTCCGGCACCCTTTCCTGCGAGTCACTGGTCATTGCCTCCGGCGGGCTTTCCATTCCCACCATGGGCGCCACCGGTTTTGGATATCGCATTGCCGAGCAGTTTGGATTGAGGGTATTGGCCACCCGGGCGGGCCTTGTGCCCTTTACATTACACCCCGAGCTCAAAGAACAACTCTCGCCCCTGTCCGGCATCAGTTGCCCGGTGGAAGCCAGCTGCAATCACCAGCATTTCCGTGAACCCATGCTGGTCACCCACCGTGGCCTGAGTGGCCCATCTATGTTGCAGATTTCCAGTTTCTGGCAGCCCGGCGATGAACTGGCCATTAATCTGTTGCCAGCGCAGAATGTATTTGACGACCTGATCGGCCTGCGGCGAGACAAGCCGCGAAGTACCCTCGCCAACTATCTCTCCCAGTACCTGCCCAAGCGATTTGCCCAAGCCTACAACGATCTTCAGGGTTGGAGCGGCCCACTGCAAGGCTACAAAAACAGCGACCTCGAACAAATCGCTGATACCCTCAGGCACTGGACTATCAAGCCCGCTGGCACCGAAGGCTATCGCACCGCAGAAGTCACCCTCGGAGGCATCGACACCCGCCAGCTCTCATCAAAGACCATGGCGACGCTTGAGCGCCCCAACCTCTACTTCATTGGTGAAGTATTAGACGTCACCGGCCATCTGGGCGGACACAACTTCCAGTGGGCCTGGGCATCGGGCGTGGCGGCGGGGAACGATGTGTAAAGCGGGTCCTCAGTGCCTTTTGCCAGGGCGGTCTTTAGAAGCTCCAAACCATCGGGACCAGAAACAAGACCACCGAAGCGGTTAATGCTGCGAGAGGCAAGCCGACCCGGATGTAATCCCCGAACCGATACCGCCCTGGCCCGTAAACCATCAAATTGGTCTGATAACCCAGCGGTGTGAGGAAGGACGCGGACGCCGCAAACATCACGGCAATTGCGTAGGGTAGAAAATTCACTCCAAGCTGCTCAGAAACGGCATGCGCTATCGGAAACATCAGGACAGCCGCAGCGTTATTGGTAATGACCTCGGTGAATACCACCGTCATAAAGTACACCAGAGCCAAGGCTATCCACGGTGTCAAAACGCCTAAACCTAACAGGCTGCTGGCAATCACCTGTGCAGCTCCTGTTTGGGACATCGCATTCCCAAGCGCAAACGAAGACGCAATGACGACCAACACCGGCAGATCCACACTTCGCCTGGCCCGACTGGCAGTGATGCACCCAGACGCGATCATCAGACCAGCGGCCACAAACGCGGCCTCCATGATCGTAAGAAGACCAGATGCACTGGCTGCAACCATTATTCCAAGGATGCCAATCGCACGCGGCGCCTTATGAAAATCCGGGGGCGTTGAGTCATTCAATGCGCTGACCAGCAGGAAGTCCCGGCGAAACCGGTACTGTTCCACGAACTGATGACTGGCTTCCAGCAGCAAGGTATCCCCCATGCGGAAAGTAATGTCACCCAACTTACCCGAGACGCGCTTTCCCTCTCGGGATACCGAGAGAATGACGGCATTGAAACGAGTCCGGAACCGACTATCGCGAATGGTCCTGTTAAGTGCCGGGAATTCGGGCCCCAGAACCACTTCCACCAGGCAACGCTGGTGATTGGCTACATCGAGCTTGTGGACATTGCCACTGGCGGGCTTCAACCCCTGAATCCGGCGCAATTCGCTGGCGCATTCCGGTGCCCCGACAAAGTAGAGCCGGTCGCCGGCCTGGAGCATCCGGTCCGGTTCCACCGCCGTAATCAAGCGCCCGTCGCGGTCAATTTCGGTCAGATAACCGTAATTCAGCGCTCGCAGACCAGCCTCGGCGATGGTCTTGCCAACCAGCGGCCCCGGGCTCATGACTTCGACCTCTACCCCGTATTCCCGAACCTGATCCAGTTCTTCGGAAACACCACCACGATCGGGCAATAAGCGGGAGGCAAAGAAAACCAGAAAGGCGCCTCCCACCAGCAGGAGCGGAACGCCCACCCAGGCCAGTTCAAACAGCCCCAGATGGATACCGATCTGACTCTGCAACATGCCATCGACAACCAGATTCGTACTGGTCCCTATAAGCGTACAGGTACCGCCCAATATGGCCGCATAGCTCAGGGGAAGCAGCAATTTAGAGGCAGGAATCCCGAGGCGCTGAGCCCAGTCCTGGATGGCAGGAATGAACATGGCCACCACGGCAGTGTTATTCATAAAACCGCTTAGCAGTCCGGTCGGGGCGACCATTCGCAATTGGGCCCCCCTTTCGGTTTTCGGGTGCCCCAGCATCAGCCGTGCGATCCATTGCACTGCCCCGGTTTCCTTTAGCCCGGCGGCAACGATGTACAGCGTGGCAATGGTTATCACTCCCGGATTACCAAAGCCGGCCAACGCATCGGCGGGCCCGAGAATCCCGGTGATCAGCAGGAAGGCCAGCGCTACCATCAGAATCAAATCGGCCGAAACACGCGTCACTGCAAGCGCCGATAACACCGAGAACAGGGTGATCAGCGTGAGTATGCCCTGCCACTCCATGGAGTCAGTCCTTAGGGGAGATCAGTCCGCGTCCCAGTAGGTATTCGATCAGTGTCTCGACACAGTCATCAACCGACATGGTCGAGGAATCCAACCGGATATCAGGTCGGGCTGGAGCTTCGTAAGGGGAGTCTATCCCGGTGAAACTTTTGATCTCGCCAGAGCGGGCCTTCCGGTAAAGCCCCTTCGGATCCCGTTCTTCACATGTTTCCAGCGGCGTATCCATGAACACCTCAATGAACTCACCGGCCGGAAACAGGTTTCGAACCAGGCGACGGTCACTGGCGAAAGGCGAGATAAAGGCGCTGAGTACAATCAGCCCTGCATCTGCAAAGAGCTTGCTGACCTCTCCGATACGACGAATGTTTTCCACCCGATCCGTGTCGGAAAAACCCAGATCCTTACAAAGACCATGCCGGACGTTATCCCCGTCCAGCAAAAAGGTATGGTAGCCCCGCTCATGCAGCGCCACATCCAGAGCGTTGGCAACCGTCGATTTACCCGATCCACTCAGGCCCGTGAACCAGAGTAAGCAAGGTTTTTGGCTTTTGTTTAAAGACCGATCCGCGCGACCGACTTTATGATGGTGCCAAACAACATTTTTTCCAGCCAACGTCTACCTCCTTATACCAACTGACTTGCATCCCAATTTACGGAAACGTCGCTTCGATAAGCGATCATAACCCATCCTGCCCTTTTACGTTTTCACAAATCAGCGCAAAATCACCAGTGGCGTCGTCGCCGTCTTGAGCATCTGGGTGGTGGTACTACCCACCAGGAACTGGCGGATTCTGGAGTGTCCATAGGCACCCATGACCAGCACATCAATATCATGCTCCTGCTGATACTCATGCAGGGCCGGTTCTACATCTCCAGCCCGGATAGCCATGGTGATGTCTGAGCCCAGCGGATCAAGCATTTTCCTGGCTTTTTTCAGCTGTTCCCACTGGTCGTTGGTGTCGGCGCCAATCATCACCAGATGCAAAGGCATGCCCTTGAGGACGGGGCTGTTGGCGAGGATTTCCACGCCCTTCAGTGCCGTCACGCTGCCATCGAACGCCAGCATTGCGCTCTTGGGTGCGTTGAATTCATCGGGCACCAGCAGGATCGGACGGTGGACACTGCGAATCACGGTTTCCAGCTGACTGCCGATGTGAATGTCACGATCCGAACTGCTCTCGCCATGCAGCCCCATCACCAGCAGGCGCGTCTCGCTCTCAAGCGCCAGCAGCGACGCCGTGAGGTCGTCGTGGCGCTGGCGCTTGCTGATGTCTTCGACGCCTGAATCGCGAACCCGGCGCTCCGCCTCATCCAGCATGTTATGGCCGTGCTCAAGAGCGAGCTTGGCGCGCTTGCGGTCCAGCTCTGCCAGTTCCTCCAGCAATTGTTCCCGGCTTCCCAGGCCAATATTGCCGGCCAGGTCGGGCTCTGCAGGGAAGCGCTCTTCGTCCAGTACGTGCAGGAGCGTCATGGGTGCCTGCATGTGGCGGCAGGCCCAGGATGCATAATCACAGACGGCCGGTGCAGCGCGAGAACCGTCGATACAAGCCACAACTCGTTGCATGTTCACCTCACCTTGCTGATCGTTCTGATTATTATTCTGGCTGCGATCGTCTCCGGATGCCTTGGCCTGGGTCATCTCAATGGCCCATGAGCTGGTCAACGGCGTCCGGCTTGTCGTGCACTCCAAAGCGGTCGACGATGGTGGCGCTGGCTTCGTTCAGACCAATCACCTCAACGTCCGCCCCTTCCCGGCGGAACTTGATGACCGCCTTGTCCAGCGACCCCACCGCCGTGATATCCCAGAAATGGGCGCGACTCAGATCAATCACTACCTTATCGACTGCTTCCTTGAAATCAAAGGATTGCAGGAATTTTTCCGACGAGCTGAAGAATACCTGGCCAATCACCTTGTAGGTGCGGGTATTGGTCTGATCGTCCAGTTCGGAACGGACGATCATGTAGTGACCAATCTTGTTGGCGAAAAACAGGGCCGCAAGCAGTACCCCGGCCAGCACACCGTACGCCAGGTTGTGTGTGGCGACCACCACGATCACCGTCACCAGCATCACCAGGTTGGTGGAGACCGGGTGCTCTTTGAGGTTGCGAATGGATTCCCAGGAGAAGGTACCGATGGAGACCATGATCATGACCGCCACCAGTGCCGCCATGGGAATCTGTACCAGCAGGTTATCCAGCACCAGCACCATAATCAGCAGGAAGACACCGGCAATCAGGGTCGAAAGACGGGTACGGCCACCGGATTTCACGTTAATCACAGACTGGCCGATCATGGCGCAGCCGGCCATACCACCGATCAGGCCGGAGCCAATGTTGGCGATGCCCTGCCCTTTGCACTCCCGGTTCTTGTCACTCTCGGTGTCGGTCAGGTCATCCACGATGGTGGCCGTCATCATCGATTCCAGCAGGCCCACGATGGCCAGAGGAATCGAGTAGGGAAGGATGATCATCAGGGTTTCCATGTTCAGGGGCACATCCGGCCACAGGAAGATCGGTAGCGTATCCGGCAGCTCACCCATGTCGCCCACGGTACGGATATCCAGCCCCATCAAAACGGACACCACGGTCAGGACCACAATACACACCAGCGGTGAAGGAATCGTCTTGCCTACTTTGGGCAGCAGCGGGAACAGGTAGATAATGCCCAGCCCGGCCGCCGTCATGGCGTACACATGCCAGGTCACATTGGTCAGCTCTGGTAACTGAGCCATGAAAATCAGTATGGCCAGCGCGTTCACGAAGCCGGTGACCACCGATCGGGAGACAAACCGCATCAGGCTGCCGAGTTTTAGGTAGCCGGCAACAATCTGGATGACACCGGTCAGGATAGTGGCTGCCAGCAGATACTGCAGCCCATGCTCCTTGACCAGCGTGACCATCAGTACCGCCATAGCGGCAGTGGCCGCAGAAATCATGCCCGGGCGACCACCCACAAAGGCAATGATCACCGCGATACAGAAAGAGGCGTACAGGCCGACCTTGGGATCCACGCCCGCAATGATGGAGAAGGCAATGGCCTCCGGGATCAGCGCCAAGGCCACCACGATGCCAGAGAGAATGTCGCCTCGAATGTTGGATAACCATTCGTTTTTCAGTGTATTAACCATGTCGGGTTCCGTTTTTGGTAAAGCGGGTCAAAAGACGCTCACAGAGCGGGCCGGAAGATCACAACGAAGGTCCGAATAGATAGAATGCGGCAAAAGGTTGGACGCCGGGACAACGGGAGCTTCGGGATGCCGGTGGGCTTTGACCTTACAGGGTAGTAAACAAGGGCCGCGAAGCTTATCAGATTCGCCCATGGCACGTAAGGTAAGGGATGACCGCTGGGTTTATGCTCTTTGCCCCTGGCAGCTACAATAACAACTGCCTTTTCCGCAACTTATGGAAGCCAAACACCTATGGACGAGGTCAGCAGCCAGTTCATCGCCACTAACCAGACCACCATTAACCTGGCGGTCGCCTTGCTGCTGGGGGCCATCATTGGCTTGGAAAGGGGCTGGGATGCCAGGGACCAGAAATCGGGCGAACGCATTGCCGGTATCCGGACCTTTGCGCTGGTAGGCTTGCTGGGCGGCGTTTCCGCGGTTCTTTCGGAGGCTATCACCGCCTGGGCATTTCCGGTATTACTGGCCAGCGTGGTCGCCATGAACGTGGTTGGCTACAGTCAGCGCCTTGCCCATATCCGCAATTTCAGTATCACCAGCATGGTGGGCATGGTGCTCACCTTCTGTTTCGGCGCGATTGCCGTGGCCGTGGACCCCGTGATGGCGACGGCGGCAGCGGTGGTAACGGCGGTGATTCTGGATAACAAGCAAGACATTCATGGCTGGGTGAGCAAACTGAAGGAACATGAGCTGGACGCGGCCCTGAAGCTGCTGTTGATTTCCGTCGTCCTGCTTCCCCTCCTGCCCGATGAAAAGATGGGGCCGGGCGGCGCGCTCAACCCGCGGGAAATCTGGTGGATGGTGGTGTTGATTGCGTCTGTGTCGTTCGTGGGATACTTCGCCATGCGCGTTGCCGGCACCCGAAAGGGCATCCTGTTTACCAGTCTGTTTGCCGGCCTGAGTTCCTCCACCGCGCTGACTTTGAACTATGCCCGCCAGTCTGCCGACAACCCCCAGATCGCCCCTCAGCTTGCCTCGGGCATACTGATCGCCTGCGGCACTATGTTCCCCAGGATTCTGGTGTATGGATTCGTGATTAATCGCGATTTGCTGCCCTTCCTGGTGGCACCCGTCATCACCATGGCAGCCCTGCTGTACATTCCGGCCTGGCTGATCTGGCGACAGCACTCCCACAAGCCAGCCCTCAGCACTATGGAACTGAAGCAAAACCCCCTGGACCTGCCCTCTGCAGTGGTGTTCGGCGTGCTGCTCACAGCCATTCTGCTTCTGGGTGAACTGCTCAAGGAATGGCTGGGCACGGCGGGTATCTACATGCTGGCGTTTACCTCGGGCATTGCCGACGTAGACGCCATCACGCTGTCACTAACCCGTATGTCCCACGACCGCCTGGCGCTGGATGTGGCAGCACTGGCCGTGGTGATCGCTGCAGCTACCAATAATCTGGTGAAGTCCGCCATGGCCTGGGGCATCGGCGATCGGCAAGCTGGCAAGCTGGTGGCCGTCCCGATGATGCTATCCATGGCCGCGGGACTCTCGGTGGCCTGGCTGCAATAATCAGCCTGCCTTTCGAAAGGTCAGGTTATAGCGGTAACGGCCAGTCAGTGGGTGTTCACCCTCTTTCAAGCGCAGAACACCATGATAGAAGCGTCGGGAAGGCCCTCCCCAGACCACTACATCGCCATGACCAAGGGGAATGTTTTCAGGTCGCTGATTCCGCTTTGCGCCGCCAAACTGGAATACCTGGGGTAAGCCAAGCGATACAGACACAATGGGCTGACTGAAATCCTGCTCGTCCTTGTCCTGGTGCAGGCCCATCCTGGCCCCGGGCTCGTAACGGTTGATAAGACAGGCATCTGGCATGAAATCCGGATAGCCCGCCTCTCGGGCAGCTTGATTTGCCAATTTGAACAGCGGAGGGGGCATGTCGGGCCATGCCCTGCCAGTAAGCGGGTCTTCACTCTGGTATCGATACCCCCGTTCATCGGTAACCCAGCCCAGTTGCCCACAGCAGGTCATGGCGGCGGACATGGTATGGCCACTCGGGGTCAGCATGTGCCGAAATGGGGCCGTCCGCGCTACCATCGCAATGGCATCCAGCAAATCCCGATCCGAATCACAGGCCCGTCCCCGAAGCACCACCGCGCCTTCAACGATCCTTTCGCTGTATTGCTCCGCCGGCTGATCCTGAAACAGATCCATGGTCATGATTGTTCACTCTGCCCTATGCCAGAAAAATAACCGCTCCGGGTCTAACCTTCATAAGGTAATACCAATCTCCTTCACGCCCAAACTCCGGCCTGGTTTTAAAGGATCCCCCGATGCCCCGACGCCACCCTGCCCCACGAGTTTCGCTGGCGATGCTTATTGCTGCGGCGGTCAGCTTGGGCATGTTGCTACTGACCCTGATCATGGTCGGCCAAAGTTTTCTTGGCCTGGAACGAGCCAAAGTGACCGCCGCGAGCGACGCAGCCCACCAACTGGTGATGAACGCAGACGACCGGCTTCGCTCCGTGACGCGGCCACCGGCCATTACCCTGGCTCTGTTAAGCCACGACCCTCTGGGCCAGGCCAAAAACCTGGAGGAGCGCCTGGAACGCCTGCCAGCCATCGTCGACATTCTGAAGGCCAGCGAAGTTGTCAGCGCGGTTTACGTGGGCTATCCAAACGGCGAATTCTTCCAGCTACGTAAAGTCGTGAGCTCTGGTTTGGTTCAATTCCATGACGCTCCCAGAGGCGCGGCCTACCTTGTCCAGGCCTCGGCACCCGATGGAAGCAAGGGCCAGCGCCTGCGGCACTTCTACGATGCAGCACTGAACCCCATAGGCGAGCCAACGATTCAGGAAAGCGACTACGACCCCAGAAACCGCGACTGGTTCCGGACTGCTACCCGTTCGGCCCAGGCCGAACTCTCTCCGCCCTATGTCTTTTTTTCCACCGGAGAAACCGGAATCACTCTCTCGCACCGGGCCAGCGAAGGCGATGCTGTATTCGGAATGGATGCCACGGTGTCCGATATCAAGAGCCAGTTGTCCGAACTCAAACCCACCGCGAATACCCGTGTCGCTATCCTGAATGGTGAGCAGGAGATCCTGGTTGACACCGGCGGTGGTGCCGAGAATGAGCCAGTGCTTCTGGCAGCTGCCCAACACAAAGGCACCACGATTGGTAGCAGTTCTGTCCGGCGTTTCAGGATGAATGGCCAGTACTGGTATGGCACCACCGAGACTTCCAATGTTTTCGAGGAAGAACCGCTGACCGTTGCGGTCGTCATCCCATCGAAAGAACTTCTGGCGCAGGTCTGGAAGCTGTTGACTCAACAGGCTCTGATTGCCGGCCTGATCGGGCTCTCTATGGCCATCATTGGCTGGTTCCTGGGCCGGCGGGTGGCCCGCCCGCTGGAAACTCTCACCAACCGGGTGGGCCAATTGTCACAGTTTCGCTTTGATAACTGGGAGGCGCCCACCTCACGAGTCAGGGAAGCCCATCAACTGGGCTCCGCCCTGGATGACATGGCCGGCTCCATCAGCAGCTTTCAGCGCATTTCCAATGTTCTTAACCTTGGCCAGAACCTGAACGAGTTATTACACGACATTCTGACCCAGATCCTGAGCATCGTCGGGGAAAAGCGTGGCGGCATTTACCTATTCAGCAAACAAGCCGGAGCCCTGAATCTCGCCGTCGACAAAGATCCTGGCCTGCCAAAACACATCAAGGGAGTGTCGTCGGCACAACCAAACGAGGAGATGATCCGAAGCCTGGGCCAGCAGCTTGCCGGGCATCCACTGGTCACCATACTGCGCAACAGGAACGGCAAGCTGGTCGGAGCTCTGGTGATTGAGATGGAGCGCGGCGATCACGCACATCTGAGCGACGAGATGGTTGCGTTCGTGCATCAGATTTCCGGCTCGGCGGCCGTGGCCATCGAGACGCGGGAACTGATCGAAAGCCAGCAGGCCCTGCTGGACGGCACGATCCAGCTGGTTGCAAACGCCATCGACTCCAAGTCCCATTACACGGCAGCCCACTGCACCCGGGTTCCCCAGTTAGCGGAGATGCTGGTGGCCGAGGCCATTGCCAGCGACCAGGAGGCCTTTGCCGGCTTCACCCTGAGTGATGAAGAGCACTATGAATTCAGACTGGCCGCCTGGCTGCACGACTGCGGCAAGATCACCAGCCCCGAGCATGTCGTTGATAAAGCCGTCAAACTGGAAACCATTCACAACCGAATCCATGAAATACGCACCCGCTTTGAAGTGCTGCACCGGGACGCAGACATCCGCTATCTCAAACGGCAATTAAGCGGCGACGACGAAGCCGAAGCCCATCAGGAGCGAGACGCCACGCAGAAACGACTCCAGCAGGAGTTCGCCTTTATTGCCAGCGTCAACCACGGCGGCGAAGCCCTCTCTGACTCCGACATCGAGCGTATCCACACCATTGGCCGGCAAACCTGGCAACGTCACTTCAGCGACCGACTCGGACTGTCGTGGGACGAAGCGCAAGCCACCGCCGAGCATCCGGAGCCGATCCTGCCCACAACGGAAGCCCTGCTCAGCGACAAACCGGAACACACACGCCCGTGGGGTGAACACCGGCCTCCGGTCCAGCGAGATGACCCCGGCAATCACTGGGGCTTTGACATGGCTCTTCCGGATTTTGCCGCCAACAAGGGAGAACTGCACAACCTCACCATTACCCGTGGCACACTGACCCCCGAGGAACGGTTCCGGGTCAACGAACACATTGTGCAAACCATCTGCATGCTGGAAACCCTTCCGCTGCCTGACCGGCTGGCGAACGTTCCGCGATTGGCAGGCACCCACCATGAGCGAATGGATGGCCAGGGCTACCCTCGCCGTTTAACCAGCGACCAGCTCAGCATTCCGGAACGCATCATGGTATTGGCCGACGTATTCGAAGCCCTCACCGCTTCCGATCGCCCCTACAAAGACGCGAAATCACTCACTGAATCCTTGAGCATCGTGGCCCGGATGGTGGACGACGGTCACATAGATCGGGATATTTTCACGCTGTTTATTCGCTCTGGCATTTACCGGCGCTACGCTGAATGCTTCCTTGCCCCGGAACAGATCGACCACGTGGATGAACGGCTGTTCATGACCCCGGACTGAAAACCCCGTATATTGAACAGACACTTAACCAAAAAAATGCAGAGGAATTCTTGATGCTCGTTGCGCTGTTTCTGGGCGGCATGATTGGCTACGCGTTCGGCCGGTTTACTGGTTTCCTGATTGGTGCGGCTCTTGGTGCAGTCGCCTTTAACATTCTGAAAGATCGCCTGCTCGGTAAAATTCAGAATATCCAGTCTGGCTTCGTAGAGTCGGTGTTCGCGGTGATGGGCGCCCTGTGTAAGGCCGATGGGCAGGTTACCCGTGATGAGATTCAGGTGGCGGAAGCCATGTTCGTGCGGTTTCGTCTGAATGAAGCCACCAAAGCCAAGGCGAAAGCGGCGTTTGGCCGCGGTAAATCCCCCGACTTTGATCTGGACGCGGAACTGGCGCATTTCCTGAAAATCAGCGGCCGCCAGCCGGCCCTGTTGCAGATGTTCCTGCAGGTACAGGTCTCGGCGGTGGCAGCCGACGGCGTCATCCACCCGGCGGAACACGCCATGCTCGTGCGCATCGCCCGCGGACTGGGGCTGCCGGAAAGCCAGGTGGACCAACTGGAAGCCATGTTGCGGGGTTCCTTCGGCGGGCGCGCAGGCGCTGGTGGCGGATCCGCCCAGCGGTCAAGCTCACAGCAATTGGAAGACGCCTACAAGGTTCTGGGCGTCTCGCCCTCTGCCTCCGACGATGAGATTAAAAAGGCCTATCGCAAGCTGATGAGCGAAAACCACCCGGACAAACTGGCTGGGAGAGGCTTACCGGAAACCATGCGGGAAATGGCGGAAGAACGGACGCGGGAAATCAGCCACGCCTACGACATCATCAAAGATGCCCGCAAAAAAAGCGGCTGAACGGGAACCTGACTAAACCCTATCAGAACCAGCGGGGCACGCGGGCACGGTAATGCTCGTAGGCCTCGCCAAATTTTTGCAGTAGGTCTTTTTCCTCTTCCCGGGCCTGACGCGTAACCACCCATACCCCCACTATCAGGCACACCAGTGAAAACACGCTGGGCAGCGCCAGAAAAAAGCCCAACTGCCCGGTCATGACGGCAATAAACAACGGATTCCGGGATTTGCCGAAAGGCCCGCAGGTAATCAGCGTTCGTTCGTCATTTCGCGGATCAATACCGGAACGCCACTCCTCGTGCATGAAGGCCTGCAGGTAATTCACCGCAGTGTAGGAAACCAGCAAGAATACCAGCCCCGAAAGAAGCACCGGCCATTGGTAGAGGCTGTCAAAAACACCCAGCACACCGTCAATATCGGCAAAAATCCGAATCAGGCAGACACCAAGAATCAAGGCACGAAACACATTGAACGTCTGCCGATGCCACCAGGGCGCAGCGCCCCTGGCACCGTAATTGATGTGGGAAAACCCCATCCGTCGGTAGAGCCCCAGACTCCGGCTGGAAAACTGCAAGCCGATCATCAGGAAAAAGATGCCCAAAAAGTGGCGTACCAGAGGTTCTATCAAATCCATCGAAATCTTGTCCGTTTTCGGTCTTGTTTAAAGCTTATTCCCAGTTTCCCCAAGTGCAAAGCGTCCGGGAAAGAGGCACATCCGAATTTCTTGGAAGTCTGTGCGCTCGTTCCCCTAATGACATACCCCTTGGAAGGACCAATGCACTAAAGTACGAAAACACACCTTCCCCTGCCACGACGCTTTCAGGAGCTAGCATGTCCGAACCGGTTCACGCCTTCGCAGACGATGCCTTGGGTACCGATGACGCAACCGCACTGGCACAACGTGTTCGACGCGGTGACGTCTCTGCCGCCGAACTGACGGACGCCGCTATAAAAAGGGCTTGGGCAGTAGACCACCTGCTTGGCACATTCGCAAGCACGGCCTTTGACATGGCCAGAGCCTACGCCCTGCGCATCGATGCCGGCTCTGACAGTAAGGGACAAGCATTCTTCCGTGGGGTTCCCACTGCCATCAAGGACAACACGGACGTTAGAGGCATGCCTACCCGTCATGGGTCCGACGCCGTGCCAGGTTCCATTGCCTCCCGCACCAGTCCGGTTGCCAGGCAACTGATGGCCCAGGGGCTCGTCTGTCTTGGCAAAAGCAGCATGCCGGAGTTCGGCTTCAATGCGACAACCGAACCGCCCGGCAAGCCTGCCGCCCGGAACCCGTGGAATCCGGACTACTCGACCGGCGCTTCCTCCGGCGGGGCGGCAGCACTGGTCGCAGCAGGCGTCGTACCCATCGCCCACGCCAATGACGGTGGTGGTTCGATCCGTATTCCAGCCGCCTGCTGCGGGCTGGTCGGACTGAAACCCTCGCGCGGGCGCCTGGTTCATAATGACGCCGCCGCAGCCCTTCCCCTCAACATTCTGAGCGATGGCATCGTCAGCCGCAGCGTTCGGGACTCCGCCAACTTTCTGGCCCAGGCGGAACAGTATTTCCATCGCCGAGGCCTACCGCCAATAGGCAACGTCCAGGGCCCGTCCGGCAAATCATTAAGGATTGGCGTTGTGGTGGACTCCATCACCGGCCACCGGACTGATCCTGAAATCCGGGAAGTGGTAGAGACCACCGCGCGCCTGCTGGAAAAACTGGGGCACACACTGGTTCCCGTTGAGGTGCCGGTGGCCTCCACCTTTAGCGAAGACTTCGCGTTGTACTGGGCGTTCCTGGCGTTTGGCGCGACCACCAACGGCCGCCTGATGTTTCATCGGGAATTCGACAAGCGCAAAGTTGATGGACTGACCCGGGGGCTTTCCAAAAAATTCAGGAAACAGTTCTACCATTTGCCTCAGGCACTGTGGCGCCTTCGTCGCTCAGCCCAGGAGTACGAGGCAGCTCTGGACGAACTGGATGCGGTGTTGACACCCGTGCTTGGTCACCCTACCCCTGAACTGGGGCATTTGAGCCCCGAGGTTCCTTTCGAGGAGCTCTTTGATCGACTCGTCCGCTATGTGGGCTTCACCCCTCTGGCCAACACAACGGGGGCGCCGGCCATCGCGCTGCCAGCCGGATTACGCAAGAACGGACTGCCGTTGTCCGTGCATTTCATGTCTCGCCATGGCGACGAGCGCACTTTGCTCGACATTGCCTATACGCTGGAAGCGGAGCGGCCATGGGCACACTGCCCGGGCCGCTCCGCAGAAAATCAGGCTGGCACCAGGGAAGGATCAACCGGGTAACCGGAATCGTTACTGCAGACACAAATCACGCAAGCATCACATTCGTTGGGGAGCTGAAAACGCATACGGTGTTTTCTTTTTTTCCATTGCGCCTGTTCCAACGGACCGTCAGAGCATCCCTGCCTTCGCACCGCGCCAATAAAAGAATACCATTTTATAACAAAGGCATACACCTAATCACCCATTGACGGAGGTACCAGGCTTGCTTGAAATTCGATTGGACAGCCCGCCAACAAATTGCCATCATTAGCCAACCATTTTCGAGCAGTAACAAGCACCTACCGTGCCAACTGAAAACAGAAAAGGACCAGGCCCGGTGCAGCTCGCACAGACCCGAGAGTGATGTCAGAGAACCGACTGTTTACGGACTTCCATGAGCGCTTGATGAAGCTCAGCCACAGCCCCGACTTCATTCAGGACGAGCGGGAGAAGAAGCTGGCTGCGCTAACCGAACTCTGTGCCTCGGCACTGAACGTGGAACGGGTCAGCATATGGGAGCTCAGTCACGGTCACGATAAGCTCACGTGCGAGTACCTCCACGACGCCAAAGCCCATGAATCCGGAGCCCCTGGTTACGACTCCAAAAATCCCCTTGTCTTGTTGGGTAAAGAGCATCCCCGCTATTTCGACGCCTTGACCAACGCCCGCGTGATTGACGCATCGGATGCGCAGACCGACGAACGCACCAATACCTTTACCGAAGGCTACCTGAAGGTGCTCGGCATCTATTCCATGCTCGACGCCCCCATCTTCGATGGGGCGCGCCCAAGTGGCGTTATCTGCCTCGAGGCCATGCACAGCCGGACCTGGACTCTCCCCGAACTGTCCCTGGTTGCCGCCCTGGCCGACACAGTGAGCCTGATCAACACCCACGAAGCGTGGATGGAGTCCAAGCGCAAGCTGGATTACGTCACCCACTTCGACACTCTGACGGGCCTGGCCAACCTGAACACCCTGCGGGAGCGAATGGGTTACCTGATCAGCAAGGCCCGCCGCCAGGGCCGCGACAACTTCCTGCTGATTTGGGCCGATCTTGATCGCCTGAAAACCATTAATGATGGTCTTGGACCACAGACTGGCGATGCGGTGATTGCCGAAATCGGGCGTCGCCTGGGTGCCTTGCGAATCCCCGGAAAAGACGTTCTGGCAAGAATCGGCGGCGATGAGTTTTCAATACTGCTGACGTCTCCCCCGGAGGGCGAGGAAGCAGACAGGCTCAACCAGCGCATTCTCGCTACCATCAGACAGCCGATCGAGGTCCAGGGTCACAGTCTGGATGTGACCGCCAGCCTGGGGACCTGCCGCTTCCCAGGCGATGGCGAAGACGTGGACGCATTGCTCCGGAGTGCCGAGGCGGCCATGTATCACGCCAAGAGTCAGGGCTCGAACCGAGCCTGCCAGTTCGACAACTCCATCCAGGCGACTGCCCGTTCTCGCTTTGTGCTCGAACGTGAGCTCAGGCTGACCATCCACGAGCAGAAGCTGGACGTGTTCTACCAGCCCATTTTCGACCACTCCGGCAAGCAACTGGTTGGCGCAGAAGCACTGGTGCGCTGGAACCACCCCGAACGCGGAATGCTGCTGCCCATTGAATTCCTGGAAGTCGCGCGCGGGGCAGGCCTGATGCGCGAACTCGGCGAGTGCGTTCTCCATCGCGTGTGCCAGGACATCAAGTGGGCGGACAAGCAGAATCTTGAGGTGCCGACAATCAGCGTTAACCTTGCTTCGGAGCAGGTATTGGCATCCCAGCTATCCGAGGATATTCAGGCGATCTGTGCCGACTACGGCGTATCCCCCGGTCGCCTGCACTTTGAAGTGACGGAGGACGCCATTCAGGGTGACTCCCAGACCCTTCGTAACACCCTCACAAAATTGGTAGAAGCCGGTTCGGCGCTGTCGATCGACGACTTCGGAACGGGCTACTCGTCACTCTCAAGACTCAAATCACTGCCCTTCAGCCGCATCAAGGTGGATCGCTCTTTCATCCGCGATATCCCCGGAGACGAAGACGACTGCGCCATTACCCTGTCGATTATCGGCCTGGCTCGCGGTCTGGGGTTGGCCATCGTCGCCGAAGGCGTAGAATCCGAAGAGCACGAGCACTGGCTTCAGGCCCATCAATGCCAGTTCCTGCAGGGCTACAAATACAGCAAACCCGTTCCGTTCGACGAATTGATGGAACGCTTTCTCGCCCGAAAGGACCTTCCCGCCCATCAGTAAGTCAGGTAGTTGGCCCTTCCAGCGCAGAAAGGTCAGGAAAGATCGACAGCACCCGCCGGAAAGACTCCTCCAGGGGCGCGGAAATAACGAGAGCCTCCCCGGTTTCAGGATGGGGCAGTTTGATACGTGTCGCCGCCAGCATCAGCCGCCCTTCCCCGAAGCGTTCCGCAAAATAACGATTGTGGCGACCACGTCCGTGGTTGGCATCACCAATAATGGGGTGACTGACGTGTTTCATGTGCCGGCGCAACTGATGCTTGCGACCGGTTTTCGGTTCGAGCTCCACCAGAGCGTAGCGGCTGGTTGGGTATTTCTCGATGGCCACGTCCAGCGTCGTTGTTGCCAGCGTCCGGTAATGGGTTAACGCATCCCGGACTGCCTGCTCTTCATGTTTGCGCCGCCGATCCTCTGGCTCGTCCCTCAGAGGGTAATCAATCACGCCGCTTGCAGCAGGCCATCCACGAACCACCGCCAGGTATTGTTTCTCCACCTCGCCCGCCATCATGTTCAGGCCGAGCGTCCGCGCCACCTCCGGATCCCGTGCAAATACCAGAACCCCCGATGTGGGACGGTCAAGCCGGTGTAGTGGATAAACATGCTGTCCACCGTTCAGAGAGCGGGCGTACTGCAACGCAAACTCGGTTTCGTGCTTGTCGATGGGGCTGCGATGCACCAGAAGACCGGCCGGTTTGTGGACAGCCAGTAACGCCTCATCTCGGTAGAGCTCCATCAGGGGATTGGTCATAAGACAGGTAAAAGCATCAATTAGTGTAGTGGGAACACAGTTCAGGGCGCAGTCCACGAATAGCGCTGAAGAAATATACAACAAACAGGACCCCGGCAACGAAATCGAATGGCCCAGCCAGAAACTTCCCCGAAACACTTGCGCCCTGTCTTAGTCGTGGGTTAGATTTTGCCCATACGAATTTTTGAATGCAGAGCAGATTGTTTATCCAATGAATTTCAACGCTGTTGTCGTCCTAGTGAAGCTTGTCCTGGTGGTCGTGGTGCCATCCGGGGGCTTCTGCGTGGACAGGCGGGTGAAATAAAACAACCTGACAAGACACCAAAAACCCCCGGCACCGAAAGGTCCCGGGGGTTTTTCTTTATTGGGCAACACAAAAGGACAACACGACCATGAACGGCGCACAACACATTCTGGAAGCGTTCCATCAGCACAGCATCAACACGGTGTTTGGCTATCCCGGCGGCTGCATCATGCCGCTATACGATGCTCTGGTGGACGATGTGGATGTGGAACATGTGCTATGCCGCCATGAACAGGCTTGCGCTCTCGCGGCGGACGGCTACGCCCGAGCCAGCGGAGAATTGGGCGTGTGTATTGCCACCTCCGGCCCTGGCGCGACCAATCTGATTACCGGTGTTGCCAACGCCCATCGCGACTCCATCCCCATGCTGGTCATCACCGGCCAGGTGCCTTCCGGTTTGATTGGCACCGATGCGTTTCAGGAAACCGACGTTCTGGGCATGACCCTCGGCATCGTCAAGCACTCTTACCTCGTTGAATCCGCCGACGAACTGCCGTCCATCATGGAAGAAGCTATCGAATTGGCCCAAAGCGGTCGCCCCGGTCCGGTCTGGATTGATATCCCCAAGGATGTCTTGCTGACCGAAGCCAAGGCACTGCCCTCCAAGCCGACGACGTCCATCGAAACGTCGGCGCCGGACCTGCTCACCGCAATCGACATGCTGCGGGCCGCCCGCAAGCCACTGCTGTACAGCGGCGGCGGTATCAGCCTGGCCCACGCCGAAGAGGCGTTTCGACAGTTCGCGGCCGCCTCTAGCCTGCCCAGCGTTGTAACCCTCAAAGGCATTGGAAACGGCGGCAAACACGACCCGAATCATCTGGGGATGCTGGGCATGCACGGTTCCCGGGCGGCCAACCGCGCTGTCGATGAATGCGACCTGTTACTGGTGATCGGCGCCCGCCTGGACGACCGGGCCACGGGCAAGCTGGATACCTTCGCCCCCAACGCCCGGATAATTCACATTGACGCCGATGCCGGGGAAATCAACAAACTCAAAGCTGCTGACCTGTCCTTGCGGGGTGACCTGACCAGCATCCTTTACGGATTTACGGGAGAACTGAAGAAACAGCCCCTGGCCATTGGGGAATGGCGCAAGCAATGCCGAACCTGGCACGCCACCGGCGGCTTCAACACGGCCGATAACGAAGAGCCCCTGGCCCCCATTACCGGCCCAGCCTTCGTCCGCCAACTGTCCCGCATTGCGCCGGACGACACCATCATTGCCTGTGATGTAGGCCAGCACCAGATGTGGGTGGCCCAGTACTATCAGTTCGACCACCCGCGCCATCACCTGTCCAGCGGTGGATTGGGCACCATGGGCTTTGGATTACCGGCAGCCATTGGCGCCCAGTTTGCCAACCCCGCAAGCACCGTGATTAATGTGGCCGGCGACGGCTCATTCATGATGAATGCTCAGGAACTGGCCACCATCCGCCGCTACAACCTGCCACTGAAACTGATCATCCTGGATAACCAGTGCCTGGGCATGGTTCGCCAGCAGCAGGAACTGTTCTATAACAACCGCGAAAGCCACATTGACCTGAACGACAACCCCGACTTCGTGGCCATGGCCCGCGCCTTCGACATTCCGGCCCTGCACATCGAGCGCACCGACCAGATCCGTCGCGGGATCGAAACCATCCTGGCCTACGATGGCCCGATGCTGTTGCACGTTGCCATCGCCCGGGAAGAGAACGTCTGGCCAATCGTCAAACCCGGTGCCAGCAACCGCGAGATGATTGATGAATCCCAGCGCACCCGAAAAGCCAACAAGGAGCACGTTGCATGAATCCGACCACCCACCCAAATAACGAGGGCATCT
Source organism: Marinobacter suaedae (assembly GCF_030519635.1). Classification (NCBI taxonomy): domain Bacteria; kingdom Pseudomonadati; phylum Pseudomonadota; class Gammaproteobacteria; order Pseudomonadales; family Marinobacteraceae; genus Marinobacter; species Marinobacter suaedae. Next base: position 1,082,914 of record NZ_JAUMIS010000002.1, read on the forward strand.
ACGCCATTGCCTGCACCATGACCCACGAAGCCGCCGCCATGGAGCGCCTTTGTCAGGTTATTCGTATTCGCGGATTCAGAATTGTTCAGATGGCGGTGGATGCAGCGGGCGAGAATCTGAACATCGCCCTGACACTGGAAGGCACTCGGCCGATTGCCATGCTCAAAACCCAGTTGGAAAAACTGCACACGGTAATAGAAGTGGTGCTTAAAGAGCCGATGGCGAAGACCAAAACGGCCTGATGATTTACAGGAGGACACCTTCCTTTGGATTGCCAGAGATAGCAAACCTCAGTGGTCTGCCGGGTGCGGGGAGGTAGGTCTTTTCTTCTGGGAAAAGCTGTCTGAGCGCAGCGAGTTTCTTTTCCCAGAAGAAAAGACCTACCTCCCCGCGCCCAGACTGAGCTCGGCTAAATCCAAAAGGAATCTAACCCATCACCAGGATTTGTAAGGCAAGAACTTCCCATTCATGGTCACCACCACCCGGTCACCTTTCGGGTTCTCCTCCTTATCTACCTCCATCGAGAAGTCAATTGCACTCATGATGCCGTCGCCAAACTTCTCGTGAATGATTTCCTTAAGGGTGTCGCCATAAACACCCACAATCTCGTAAAGACGATAAATCAGCGGGTCTTGCGGAACAGCACTTTCCCAGGCCTTCTTCGGGCATACCTGCAGGGCTTCCGCCACCTGCTTGTCGAGGCCAAGGGTTTCACACAGGGCGAACGCCTTATCCTCGGCCATGCTGTTCATACCAAGGCAGGCTGAGGTGGTGAACACCGGCGACATGCCCAGTGCCTCGGCAATGGCCTCCCAGGTCATTCCCTTGGTGACTTTTGCTTCCAGAATTTTCGCTGTCATCAATTCCTTGTTCATCATGGTCGTTTCCTCTTGTTAAGACAGAGATCAGGCATTGACCGCGTGGGCGGGCGATGCGGATTGAGAGTCATCATCCGGCGTGGGAGCCGAATCCCCGCCAGCGGGCGAAATCACCTTGGGTGTTCCGTCTTTTTCCGGCAGCGCGGTGCTGCTTCGGTTCACCAGGAAATCCACCAGGTAATCCCGGACTTTGTGATAGGACGGATTCTGAAAGATGGTCGCCCGGGCCCGAGGGTGCGGCATATCGACGCTCACACTTTCGGCAATGCGCGCGTTGGGACCGTTGGACATCAGGAAAATGCGGTCCGACAGCAGAATGGCTTCGTCCACATCGTGGGTAATCATGAACACCGTCTGGCGGGTCTCTTCCCAGATCTTCACCAGCTCGTCCTGAATGACGCCCCGGGTCAGCGCATCCAGCGCGCCAAAGGGCTCATCCAGCAACAGCAGTTCAGGCCGGGTAGCGAAGGCACGGGCAATACTCACCCGTTGACGCATACCACCCGAAAGCTGCGAGGGTTTACGATGCATGGCGTGGTCCAGTCCGACCATTTTCAGGTAGCGCTCGCTGTGCTCCCGCACCTGCTCCTTCGACCAAGATGGCCAGCGGGCCTGCACTGCGAAGGTGATGTTCTTCAGCGCCGATTTCCAGGGAAACAGGCTGTAATTCTGGAACACCACACCACGCTCCAGACTGGGGCCTTTGACTTCCTTGCCATTCATCACGAGGTTACCCTCGGTAGCCTCATCCAGGCCGGCCAGCACATTCAGAATGGTGGACTTACCGCACCCTGAATGCCCGATAATGCAGACAAACTCGCCCTTCTCCAGGCTGAAGCGAATGTCCTCAAATACCGTCAGGTCGCCGCCCTGCCCGTCCGGGTAAACCTTGGACAAACCGTCGACTTCCAGAAAGGACTTACTCATAACCAGTCTCCCTTGGGAGGTTCAGGGCCGACACCCATGTGCCGCACCCGCTCATTCCTTGTACTCCACCAGGCGCTGAGCCCGGCCCAGAATCAGATCCAGCACCATGCCCACCACCCCGATCATCAGGATGGAGAAAATCACACTGGCCAGATCCAGGTTGTTCCACTCGTTCCACACGTAGTAACCAATACCGGTTCCCCCCACGAGCATTTCGGCAGCCACGATCACCAGCCAGGCAATACCGATAGAGATGCGCATGCCGGTCAGAATTGTGGGTGCGGCGGCCGGCAGGATCACGGTCAGCGCGGTGCGCAGTGGCCCCAGTTCATGAGTTCGCGCCACGTTGATCCAGTCCTCCCGCACGTTGGCGACACCGAAGGCGGTGTTCAGCAACATGGGCCAGATGGAGCAGATAAAAATCACAAAGATGGCCGAGGCGTCGGAATCCTGGATGATGAACAACGCCAGCGGCATCCAGGCCAGCGGCGAGATCGGCCGCAGAACCTGAATGTAGGGATTCAGCGCCTTGTACATCAGCGGCGACATACCAATCAGGAACCCGACCGGCAGCGCAATGGCCATGGCCGCCAGATAGCCAGTCAGCACCCGATAGATGGAGTAGGCGAGCTGAATACCAATGCCCTTGTCATTGGCACCGGCGTCATAGAAGGGGTTGGACAACTCCTCCCACGCCAGTGCAATGACCTTCGAAGGCGGTGGAACCCGGGATTCCTGGTCGGCCCCACCCATGAGACGCTCGTACTCGGTCATTGCCGTTTCCGCTTCCGGTGCCTGGGCAGACATCTCCCACATACCCAGCACCAGAATAAGGAACGTGATCGACACCACGGCAGCCCGAACGTTCAGGGAGGCCATGGTCACACCCTCCCGATGGCGAAGCTGCGGGCATACTCTTCCGGCTTGGTCGGATCGAACGTCTTACCCATGATGGTGTGATTCTTGTAGGTTTCGCTCGGTGCGGAATAGCCCATTTCCTGCATCAGCTTGCCGGTTTCACCCGCCAGGTAGACCTGTTCGGCAATGGCCTTGTAGTCCACATCACCCTCGATATAGCCCCAGCGTTTCATCTGGGTCAGTATCCAGACGCCCATGGAATGCCACGGGAACGGATCAAAATCGATACGGTCCGGAACGTTCTGCACCTCGCCCAGCCCGTCCGCGTAGTAACCGGTAAGCACTTGCTGTATCACCGGCACCGGCTGGTTCAGGTAGTTCTTGGGCGCAATGGCCTCGGCAATTTCCTTGCGGTTGTCGGTGTTCTGGGAGTATTGGGTCGCGTCGATGATCGAACGAAGCAGTGCGCCGTAGGTATTCGGGTTCTCGGTCGCAAACTTCTGGCTGCAGGCGAAGGCACAGCAGGGGTGGCCTTCCCAGATGTCCTTGGTGAGGATGTGGATGAAGCCCACTTTCTCCCATACCGCACGCTGGTTGAATGGGTCTGGTGACAGGTAACCATCCAGGTTTCCGGCACGCAGGTTGGCGACCATTTCGGGTGGCGGAACCACACGGATCTGCACGTCTTTATCGGGATCCACCCCGTTCTCGGCCAGGTAATAGCGCAACAGGAAATTGTGCATGGAGTACTCGAACGGCACACCGAACTTGAAGCCTTTCCAGTCCTTCGGGTCGCGCTTGTCCTTGTGGTCTACATGTAACACGATGGCCTGACCATTGATGTTCTCAACTGCTGGCATGATGTAAGGCTCGGGAGTGGACCCGGCGCCCATGGTCATCGCCAGGGGCATCGGCGTGAGCATGTGTGAGGCATCGTATTCGCCGGCCAGGGATTTGTCCCGGGCTACCGCCCAGCCAGCGGTTTTGGTCACCGTGACATCCAGCCCGTAACGCTCATAGAAGCCCATGGGGTGGGCCATGATGATGGGAGTCGCACAGGTGATGGGTACAAACCCAACGTTGAGCTTGGTTTTCTCCAGCTTGCCCATGGACTCTTTGACCGCCGCCTTGGCCTTATCCATCGGAAAGACGCTGCCCAGCAGCGCAGCGGCCGAACCCGCCCCCATCATCTTCATGAAGCTGCGGCGATTAAAGTCGTTGTGGCCAAACACCGAGCGAACTACCGCACTCTCAATGGCCCGATCCAGCATGGCCTCCGAATCGTCGGGTGCATCGGACGACTTCGCTTCCTGAACTTTCTGGACGGCAGGGCTCAACAGGCTTGAACTGGTTCCCGGCTGGCAGGTCGGGCATTCGCAGGCTTTTGAATGAATCAGGGACTGATCACCGTCGAACGGGTTTCCAAGGCTTTTCATGGTCATGGGCACGCTCCTTTGTCATTTCGGTCATGTTTTGCGCTGTCTTGGTGCAACTGGCGATGTTTGCCCCAAAACCTGATTCAGGGCTCGCCCGCCAAAACCTTTCGGCGTTCCTTCTGAATCCCACTAACGCAGAGTTCGTGCCACCACCCGATAAATTCTACAACCATATGTTTTTTATTGACTTTATCCATACCACCCTATTGCGACCGAACTACGACATTTCGTAGAAAACGAAATCTCGTCAATCCAGAAACGAAATCTCATAGTTGGCACAGCCTTTGTTTCATTTACTGCAGCCAATAATGATCAGGGAAGAAATGGAATGGATCCTACGCTGCCGAGCCAACGCATCAGTAACCCCGAACCCGCCGCCCAATCCGCCGAATGGATTGAACAACTGCCAGAAGCCGCTCTGCTGGTAGACGCAGGCGCTGACCGGATTCTCGCTGCCAACAATCCGGCGGCCCGACTCGCCGGAGTGGACCGACAGTCGTTGATCGGAAGCGCCTGTACCCGGCTATTTCCGGGGCAACGTCCGGCGCTGATCGCATTCACCGAAGAAACCCTGTTCCGCAACCTAAGCTGGAGCCGAGACTTCAGCCTTCGCCACCGGGACGGGCACTCCGTGGACCTGGAGATCTCCGCCTCAAGGACCGGAGACGCCGAGGCCCTGACCGTTCTGCTCCTGCTGCGGGATTGCCAGCAGCTTCGGAACCTCAGGGAACGCCACGAGGTCAATCGCTACCATCAGGGCGGACTGCTGGAATGGCGTCGGGTGGAAGAACTTTTCCGGGACATGGAGCGGGAAAACCAGCTCATACTCCATGCGGTGGGTGAAGGCATTTACGGTGTCGACGCGGAAGGCCGGACCACGTTCGTGAATCCGGCCGCTGAACGTATGCTCGGATGGCGTGCCGACGAACTGATGGGACGGGTGATGCACAGGGTCGCTCACCACTCGCACGAGGACGGTTCTCTGTACCCACTCAAAGATTGCCCAATCTACGGGGCCTTCCGTGAAGCCGCCGTCCGGCGTGTGGATGAGGACTATTTCTGGCGCAAGGATGGCACGGGGTTCCCCGTGGAATACACCAGTACCCCTATTCTGGACAGCGGTCACCCCATCGGCGCAGTGGTGGTGTTCCGGGACATCTCTGCTCGCCTGCAGGCCCGGGACGAGCTGAAGCAGGCGCTGGAGGAAGTGGAGAGCCTCAAGCGCCGGCTGGAGATGGAAAATGCCTATCTGCAGGAAGAACTGAGTGCCGAGCATCATTTCCACGAACTGGTGGGTCAGAGCGAGGCCATCAAGGGCATTGTCCGGCGCATTGGTCTGGTGGCGCCCACCGATGCCAACGTGCTGATTACCGGCGAGTCCGGCACCGGCAAGGAACTGATCGCCCGCGCTATCCATCAGGCCAGCGAACGGCGGGACCGCCCGCTGATCCGGGTGAACTGTGCCGCCATTCCCAAGGACCTGTTTGAAAGCGAATTCTTCGGCCACATCAAGGGTGCCTTTACCGGGGCTGTCAGCGACCGGATCGGCCGGTTCGAACTGGCGGATGGCGGCACCCTGTTCCTGGACGAGGTTGGCGAGATTCCCATCGAACTTCAGGGCAAGTTGCTCCGGGTTTTGCAGGATCAGCAGTTCGAACGAGTGGGCGAAAACCGCACCCGGGCCGTGGATGTTCGGGTAATCGCCGCCACCAACCGGGACCTCAAAGCCGAAATTCGGGAGCGTACCTTCCGGGAAGACCTGTATTTCCGCCTGAACGTCTTCCCCATCGAATCCGTACCGCTGCGCCGGCGGGTGGAGGACATCCCGCTGCTCGCCCAGGAATTCGTCAACCGCGCCAGCCAGAAGTTCAACCGCCCCTACTTCCAACTCCGCCAGCGGGATGTCGAGTTGCTGTCCACCTACAGCTGGCCGGGCAACGTGCGGGAACTGGAAAACGTGATCGAACGACAGGTGATCACCGGTGACACCAAACTGGATGTCGAGCTTTCCGGCACAGGGGGGGATTCTGCATCCAGAGGCTCGACCACGCCCATCCCTGCCAGACATTTCAGTGGCGAATTGATGACGGAAGAGGAACTGCGAGAGCTGGAAAAAAGCAACCTGATCCGGGCGCTTCAAATGACGGGGGGCCGGATTTTCGGGGGCGATGGTGCTGCGGTATTGCTGGGTCTCAAACCCACCACGCTGACCTCGAGGCTGAAAAAACTCAAAGTCGACTGCCGGGCCTTCCGTGATCCGGCTGGCTGATCATGTAGATTAACCGCTGGGCCAGAGAGGCCCGGCGTACAGCTCCCAACAAAGGCCATGGAAACAGCCGAAGAATTCCTCCACACCGGCCCCGATGCTGGTTGGCTCCCGTCCAGTTGCTATGCTTCAGTCTCAGTGGGAAACACTGGATACCGTGACTGGTGTTGAAGTGGCATCAGACGCCGTGGCACGGTTTCGGACAGCATGAACGGACCATGAGGAGCTGACCATGACGACGGACAAGCGGCGCCGGTATTCCGCACCGGTGGTAGATGGCATCAACAAGTCCGCCAGCCGGGCTATGTTACGGGCGGTCGGGTTTTCCGATGAAGATTTCCGCAAACCCCAAGTCGGCATCGCCTCGACCTGGAGCAACCTCACGCCGTGCAATATGCACATCGACGGGCTCGCCCGCGAAGCGGCCAAAGGCGCGGATGAGGCTGGTGGCAAGAGCTTGATTTTCAACACCATCACCATCTCGGACGGTATTGCTAACGGCACCGAGGGGATGAAATATTCCCTGGTTTCCCGTGAAGTGATCGCCGATTCCATTGAAACCGTGGCCGGCTGCGAAGGCTTTGACGGGCTGGTGGCCATCGGTGGCTGCGACAAGAACATGCCGGGTTGCATGATGGGGCTCGCCCGGCTGAACCGCCCTGCGGTGTTTGTCTACGGCGGCACCATTATGCCCGGTGACAACCACACCGACATCATTTCGGTCTTTGAGGCTGTCGGTGCTCACGCCCGGGGCAACATGGACCTGATTGAAGTCAAACAGATCGAGGAAACCGCGATCCCCGGACCGGGTTCCTGTGGAGGCATGTACACCGCCAACACCATGGCCTCAGCCATTGAAGCCATGGGTATGAGCCTGCCGGGCAGCTCGGCCCAGAATGCCGTCTCTGACAGCAAACTGGCCGACTGCGAAGCCGCCGGCGCGGCCGTTCTCAAGCTTCTAGAGGCGGATATCAAACCCTCGGACATCATGACCCGCGACGCCTTCGAGAACGCCATTACCGTGGTCATTGCCCTCGGGGGCTCAACCAATGCGGTGCTGCATCTGTTAGGGATGGCCAGCACCATGGGCGTGGAGCTGTCACTGGACGATTTCGTACGCATCGGCAAACAGGTGCCTGTCCTTGCAGACCTTCGCCCGTCCGGCCATTACATGATGTCGGAACTGGTGGCCATCGGGGGGATCCAGCCATTAATGAAAATGCTTCTCGACAGGGGCCTGCTGCACGACGACTGCCTGACGGTCACTGGCAAAACACTGGCTGAGAATCTCGCAGACGTTACTCCCTACCCTGAGGACCAGCAAATCATCCATGCCTTCGATAACCCCATCAAGGCCGACAGCCATCTGCGCATCCTGTACGGCAACCTCGCCCCCGAAGGTTCCGTCGCCAAGATCACAGGCAAGGAAGGCACCCACTTCGCTGGCCGGGCGCGTGTATTTCATTCTGAAGAGGAAGCACAGGAACGAATCCTGGACGGAACGGTGGTCGCCGGTGACGTGCTGGTTATTCGTTACGAGGGCCCAAAGGGCGGTCCGGGCATGCGTGAAATGCTGAGTCCCACCTCCGCCATCATGGGCAAGGGGCTGGGCAGCGATGTAGCCCTGATTACCGATGGTCGGTTCTCCGGCGGCAGTCATGGTTTCGTGGTTGGTCATATCACGCCGGAAGCCGCGGTGGGTGGGCCGATTGCGCTGGTGGAAGATGGCGACAGCATCACCATTGATGCCGTGAACAACACCATCTCCGTGGACGTTCCCGAGTCGGAAATGGAGCAGCGGCGAAAAGCGTGGCAGCAACCAGAACCCCGGTTTACCCGAGGTGTGCTGGCGAAATACGCCCGCACCGTGAGTTCTGCCTCCACCGGGGCCGTGACGGATCTGCCCTGAACTGGGCCAGGCGCCAGAATGTTCTGGTGTCTGCGCTCCGTGGCGCTAACAAAGGGGGAAGTGAGGAGGTAGACCTTTTCTTCTGGGAAAAGAAACTCGCTGCGCTCAGACAGCTTTTCCCGCCAGAAAAGGCCTACCTCCCCACGTCAAACAACCTGATTGCGGCTACTACAGCAACTCGATAGCCACCGCAGTCCCTTCACCACCACCTATACACAGGGATGCAATACCCCGCTTCAGGCCACGCTGTTTAAGCGCATTAATCAGGGTAACGATGATCCGGGAGCCGGACGAACCAATCGGGTGCCCGAGCGCACAAGCGCCACCGTAAACATTGACCTTCTCTTCCGGCAGATCCAGCGCCTGCATGGCCGCCAGGGTAACCACCGCAAAGGCTTCGTTGATCTCGAACAGGTCAACGTCGTTCACCGACCAGTTGGCCTTTTCCAGCACCTTCTCTATCGCCCCAATGGGCGCCAGGGTGAACTCGGATGGCAGCCGGGCGTGTGTGGCGTGAGCCACGATGCGCGCCTGGGGCGTCAAGCCGCGAGACTCCGCTTCGGCGGCGGAAGCCAGCACGAGAGCCGAGGCGCCATCACTGATGGAACTCGAGTTGGCGGCCGTTACAGAACCGTCTTTGGCAAACGCCGGCTTCAGGTGCGGGATTTTGTCCGGTCGGGCATTACCCGGCTGTTCGTCGGTATCGACAACCGTTTCACCACCTCGACCAGAAACAGTGACCGGCGCCATCTCGTTCCGGAACCAGCCGTTCTCGATAGCCGCCAGCGACTTGTTCAGCGAGCTGATGGCGAACTGGTCCATGGTTTCCCGGCTGATGTTCAGCTTGTCTGCCGTGCGCTGGGCGAACACACCCATCAGGCCGCCTTCGTAGGCGTCTTCCAGACCATCCAGTAACATGCTGTCCATCACCTGGCCGTGACCCATGCGCATTCCGGCCCGTGCCTTGGGCAGCAGGTACGGGGCCTGGCTCATGTTTTCCATGCCACCGGCAATCATGATGTTGTTGGTTCCGGCTTTGATCTGGTCGTGGGCCATGATCAACGCCTGCATACCGGAGCCGCACATTTTGTTGATGGTGGTGCAACCGGTGCTGTCGGGAATACCAGAGGCGCGGGAGGCCTGTCGGGCCGGTGCCTGGCCGAGACCACCCGGCAGCACGCAGCCCATGATGACATCCTGTACGTCAGCCGGCTGGAGGCCTGCTTTTTCGATAGCAGCTTTGATGGCTACCGCGCCGAGTTCCGGCGAACGCACGGAGCTGAGGGCACCCATCATGCCGCCCATTGGGGTTCTTGCTGAGCCTGCGATTACTACGTCGTTTTTGTTCATGTTTGATGTCCTCTGATTCCGGAGTTTGAGGACGCGGCGAGGTCATTCAGGGACTCGCTGTGAATACGTCCGTATACGCTCGACCAAAACATCCATGTTTTGGACGGTCCATGAAAGACTTCTCCACGCCCTCGGCAAACTTTGGAGATTGCCGCCTTTATTCTTTGTTGCTCGCTCAGGCCTTACCCAAAACTGAGCGGGCAATAATTTCTTTCATAACTTCAGACGTACCGCCGTATATCCGCTGCACCCGGGCATCCATGAACGCCCGAGAAATCGGGTACTCGGTGGTGTAGCCGTAGCCGCCGAACAGCTGCAGGCAACCATCAGCCACCCGGCACTGCATTTCAGTAGCGCTGTACTTGGCCATGGAGGCGGTTGGGGCGTCTAATTCACCGCGTTCGTAGGCTTCCACGCACTCCCGCACAAAGGCCCGGTTGACCCGGTACTCGGTTTCCATACGGGCAATCTCAAAGCGGGTGTTCTGCAGCTGGGCAAGCTTCTGGCCAAACAGCTCGCGCTCCTGCGCATAAGCAATGGTGAGATCCAGCGCGCCTCGGGCGGCGGCTACGCCAAGGGCGCCAATCACCAGCCGCTCGCGAGGAAGCTCCCGCATCAGGTACATAAAGCCCTGCCCTTCCTCACCCAGCAGGGCGGAGGCAGGAACCCGCATGTCCGAGAAGAACAGCTCCGAGGTATCGCCGGAATGCTGGCCGATCTTGTCCAGATTTCGGCCCTTGCTGTAGCCCGGAAGCGAGGTATCCACCAGGAACAAACTGATGCCTCGGGCACCGGCGCTCGGATCCGTCTTGGCCGCAACGATCACCATATCGGCGTGCTGGCCGTTGGTAATGAAGGTCTTGGAGCCGTTCAGGATGTAGTCGTCGCCGTCCTTCACTGCACTGGTGCGAATGGCCTGCAGATCGCTACCAGCGCCCGGTTCGGTCATAGCGATAGCGCCCACGGCTTCGCCAGACACCATTTTCGGAAGCCACTGCTGTCGCTGTTCGTCGTTACCGATGTGGGTCAGGTAAGGGGCAACGATGTCGGAATGCACCATCACGTTGGTGGACAGCGCGCCAAAGCCCAAGCGTGCCATCTCTTCGCCGACTACCACGGAGTACTGGAACGGTGCTCCGCAGCCCTCGAACTCTTCTGGCACATCCACACACAACATGCCGGCGTTGCCAAGTACGTTCCACAGCTCCCGGGGTACGATGCCGGATTTTTCCCAGGCTTCGTAATGGGGCTTTACTTCGGTTTCCAGCGCCTTGATAACGGAATCCCGAAACAGGGCCAGTTCTTCTTGATCGACAGGGGTTGTCATTGTTCTCTCCCGCAGGGTACTGCTGTTACTTCGGGGCCATGCGCAGGGCACAGTCCAGGCGAATCACCTCACCGTTCAGGATCGGGTTGCGCACCATCTGATCCACCATCATGCCGAATTCTTCCGGGTTACCCAGGCGCCTCGGGAATGGCAGCGTGTTGGCCAGGCTCTGCTGAACTTCCTCAGGCATGCCCGCCATCATCGGAGTCATGAACAAGCCCGGGGCAATGGTGTTGACGCGAATCCCCTCACGGGCAAGCTCGCGAGCCGCCTGCAAGGTCAGCGACACCACGCCACCCTTTGACGCACTGTAGGCAGCCTGGCCGATCTGGCCCTCGTAGGCGGCCACTGAAGCGGTGTTGATGACCACGCCCCGCTCGCCATCGGCATTGGGCTCACGCTGAGCCATCTCAGCTGCAGCCAATCGCATCATGTTGAAGGTGCCAATCAGGTTGACCTCAATCACCTTGCTGAAGTTCTCCAGCGGCATCACACCCTCACGGCCAAGGATCTTGGCGGCCGGGGCAATACCGGCGCAGTTCACCAGAATGCCACAGGGCCCATGGGCTTCACGGGCTGCCGCAAAAGCGGCTTCTGCACTGCTGGTGGAGGCGACATCACATTGGGCAAACACCCCACCGATTTCGGCAGCAACCTGCTCGCCCCGCTCGGCATTCATGTCGAAAATCGCAACTTTACAGCCTACGGCAGCCAGCGTTCGCGCCGCGCCCTCACCCAGGCCGGAAGCACCACCGGTCACAATGGCGGGTACGTTTTTGAATTCCATCATCTTCTCCTGTTTTCGGAATTTGTTTTTGTGCTCAATATGATCAGAAAACACCTTTACGTTTACGTAAACTTTATCTAACCTAGACAAAAAAAGGAACTCAACATGACCACCAAAGACACTTACACCATCAGCGACCTCGCCAAAGAGTTTGACGTTACGACCAGAACAATCCGCTTTTACGAGGCGGAAGATCTGCTCAAGCCCGCCCGCCGAGGTCAGACCCGCATCTTCAGTAAAGGTGACCGGGTTCGGCTGAAGTTGATCCTGCGGGGTAAGCGCATGGGGTTCTCCCTGGCAGAAACAAGAGAACTGTTCGACCTGTACGACAACAGCCTTAAAGGCAGCGAGAAACAGCTTTTGCTCATGCTGGAAACTCTGGCACGCAAGCGTGAACAGATAGAGCAGCAGAAGAAAGACATCGAAATGATGGAGCAGGAAATGGACTCCGCCGAAGCGCGGTGCCGTGATGCGCTGGCCGAACTTCAGAAGAAAGCCGGTCGAAAAGCAAGCTCGTCCAAGGAATCAAAAGCAACAGAGGCCGGGTAAGCCGCACTCCAAGTGCCGCACCCCGCCCAAATCAATACACGATTACTGAACATATAGAACAAGAAGGTAAGCCCAATGAAATCACAGTACTCAGAGCTCAACTTTGGCCTTGGCGAAACCCTCGACATGCTCCGCGAGCAGGTCAACAGCTTTGCCGCCGCCGAAATCGCCCCCCGCGCCGAAGAAATTGACCGCACCAACGAGTTCCCCATGGACCTGTGGCGCAAGTTCGGTGACATGGGCCTGCTGGGCATTACCGTCAAAGAAGAATACGGTGGTTCCGACATGGGCTACCTGGCCCACGTGATCGCCATGGAAGAAATCAGCCGGGCGTCTGCCTCCGTCGGCCTGTCCTACGGCGCCCACTCCAACCTGTGCGTGAACCAGATCCACCGCAACGGCACCGAAGAGCAGAAGCAGAAATACCTGCCCAAGCTGGTGAGCGGTGAGCACGTCGGCGCCTTGGCCATGTCCGAACCCAATGCCGGTTCCGACGTGATCTCCATGAAATTGCACGCCCGGGAAGAAGGCGACCACTACGTGCTGAACGGCAACAAAATGTGGATCACTAACGGCCCGGATGCACACACCTACGTCATCTACGCGAAGACCGACCCGAAGGGCGGTTCCAAAGGTGTGACTGCCTTCATCGTTGAACGTGACTACCCGGGCTTCAGCCGCCACCAGAAGCTGGACAAGCTGGGCATGCGCGGCTCCAACACCTGTGAACTGGTATTCCAGGACTGCAAGGTCCCCAAGGAAAACGTGCTGGGCGGTGTCGGCAACGGTGCCAAAGTCCTGATGAGCGGCCTCGACTACGAGCGACTGGTGCTGTCCGGCGGCCCGTTGGGCCTGATGCAGGCGGCGATGGACGTGGTAGTGCCGTACATCCGCGAGCGCAAACAATTCGGCCAGGCCATCGGCGAGTTCGAACTGGTACAGGGCAAAGTCGCGGACATGTACACCTTCATGAACACCGCCAAGTCCTACGTCTACATGGTCGCCCAGTCTGCCGATCGTGGCGAAACCACCCGCAAAGATGCTGCCGGCGCCATCCTCTACTCCGCCGAAATGGCCACCAAACTGGCACTGGACGCCATCCAGCTGCTGGGCGGCAACGGCTACATCAACGAGTACCCAACAGGCCGCCTGCTGCGGGACGCGAAACTGTACGAAATCGGCGCGGGCACTTCCGAGATTCGCCGCATGCTGATTGGTCGCGAGTTGTTCCTGAATAAATAAGGTTTCAGGACTCCAACTCCCAAGTACGTCGAGGGGGTGGGGGTTCGGCCTTCCGGGAGTGTCTGTGGCCAAGGATGGCCACAGCCAAGCACACAGGGATGTGGCCTTTGGCGCCTCCCGGAAGACGGAACCGCCAGCCCCGGATGCCCGAACAAAAGAAGGCCGGGAAAATGACCATACTCCAGAACAAAATAAACCCAAGATCGGAAGAATTTCAGGCCAACCATGACTCCATGGCGGCCGCCGTCGCAGACCTGCGGGAAAAAGTCGGAAAAATCCAGCAAGGTGGTGGCCCCACCTATCAGGAGCGCCACACTTCCCGGGGCAAACTGCTCCCCCGCGAACGCATTAACCGCCTGCTCGACGACGGCTCCCCGTTCCTCGAAATCGGCCAGTTCGCAGCCTACAACGTTTACAAGGATGAAGTCCCTGCCGCAGGCGCTATCGCCGGCATAGGACGAGTCTCCGGCGTCGAATGCATGATCGTGGCCAACGACGCCACCGTGAAAGGCGGCAGTTACTACCCGCTGACCGTCAAGAAACACCTTCGGGCCCAGGAAATCGCCCAGCAGAACCGCCTGCCTTGCATTTACCTGGTGGACTCTGGCGGCGCCAACCTGCCCCATCAGGACGAAGTCTTCCCGGACCGGGACCACTTTGGCCGCATCTTCTACAACCAGGCCCGCATGTCCGCCGAAGGCATTCCCCAGATTGCCGTGGTCATGGGCCTGTGTACTGCCGGTGGCGCTTACGTGCCGGCCATGGCCGATGAATCCATCATTGTGCGTAACCAGGGCACCATCTTCCTGGCCGGCCCACCATTGGTGAAAGCGGCCACCGGCGAAGTCGTCACTGCCGAAGAACTGGGCGGTGCCGACGTGCACTGCAAAACCTCCGGTGTAGCTGACCACTACGCAGAAAACGACGCCCATGCGCTGGAAATCGCCCGCCGCTGCGTGTCCAACCTGAACCTGCGCAAGCCCGTACCGGTGGAAGTGAAGAAGCCCAGCGAACCGCTGTACGACGCCAACGAACTTTACGGCATCGTCGGCACCGACCTGCGCAAGCCGTTTGACGTGCGCGATGTCATCTCCCGCATCGTCGATGGCTCCGAGTTCGACGAATTCAAACGCTACTACGGCCAGACCCTGGTCACCGGCTTTGCCCACATTCACGGCTACCCGGTGGGCATCATTGCCAACAACGGCATCCTGTTCAGCGAAGCCGCCCAGAAAGGCGCGCACTTCATCGAACTGTGCTGCCAGCGCAACATCCCGCTGCTGTTCCTGCAGAACATCACCGGTTTCATGGTGGGCCAGAAGTACGAGGCCGAAGGCATTGCCAAGCATGGCGCCAAGATGGTGATGGCGGTGGCCTGCGCCAACGTACCGAAGATCACCGTACTGATCGGCGGATCGTTCGGTGCGGGCAACTACGGCATGTGCGGCCGCGCCTACAACCCGGACTTCCTGTGGATGTGGCCGAACGCCCGTATCTCCGTGATGGGTGGCGAACAGGCCGCCGGCGTACTGGCCCAGGTCAAGCGCGAAGGCATGGAACGCAAGGGCCAGGAGTGGAGCGCCGACGAAGAGGCCGAGTTCAAGCAACCCATCGTCGACAAGTACGAGGAACAGGGCCACCCCTACTACGCCAGCGCCCGTCTGTGGGATGACGGTGTGATTGACCCGGCCCAGACCCGGGAAGTGGTCGCCCTGAGTCTGTCGGCCACCATGAACCGTCCCGCCGAGCCAACGCGCTTTGGCGTGTTCCGCATGTAATCGAGGAGACATCGTATGTCAGAACAAGAAACAGCGGTTCTGCTCCGGCGCCGCGATGCGGGTGTCACCGAAGTCGTGTTGAACCGCCCGGACAAGCGCAATGCCTTTGACGATGTGATCATCCAGGAGCTGATCGGTGCACTGGAAGAAGTGAACGCCGACCCGGACACCCGGGTGGTTGTCCTGCGCTCCGAAGGCAAGCATTTCTCCGCTGGTGCGGACCTGGGCTGGATGCGCCGCATGGCGGACAACAGCCATCAGGACAACCTGGACGATTCCCGGGAACTGGCGCGCCTGATGAACGTACTGAACCACCTGTCCAAGCCGGTGATTGGCCTGGTTCAGGGCGCCGCTTTCGGCGGCGCGGTAGGCTTGGCGGCCTGCTGTGACATCGTCATCGCCACCGAGAAATCCAGCTTCTGCCTGAGCGAAGTGAAGCTCGGCCTGATCCCCGCCGTGATCAGCCCCTATGTGGTCAGAACGATTGGCGAGCGACAGGCCCGCCGGTACTTCCTGTCCGCCGAAGTGTTCTCCGCCCGACAGGCACAGGATTTCGGCCTGGTTCATATCGTCTGTGACGACTTGGACGCCATGGATCAACACTGCGATGAACTGATTCAGCAACTCGCCCACAACGGCCCGAAGGCCATGACCGCGGCCAAGGACCTGATCTTCGCTGTCAGCCAGAAACCGATTGACACCGCCGTGATTGAAGACACCGCCCGGCGCATCGCCGACATCCGCGTGAGCGACGAAGGCCAGGAAGGCCTGGGCGCTTTCCTCAACAAGCGCAAGGCCAACTGGGTTCCGGAGGTATAACAACCATGTTCAGTAAAATCCTGATAGCCAACCGGGGCGAAATCGCCTGCCGGATCATCCAGACCGCTCACCGCATGGGTATCCGCTGCGTGGCGGTCTATTCGGACGCCGATGCCAATGCCCGCCATGTGGCCATGGCCGACGAAGCCTTCCACATTGGCCCGGCATCAAGCTCTGACAGCTACCTGCGTGGCGAAAAGATTATCGAAGTCGCCAGGCAGAGCGGCGCCCAGGCCATTCACCCGGGTTACGGCTTCCTGTCGGAAAACACCGAATTTGCCGAAGCCTGCGAAGCCAACGACCTGGTGTTCATCGGCCCGCCCTCCTCCGCCATCGCCGCCATGGGCTCCAAGTCCGCCGCCAAGGCAATCATGGAAAAAGCCGGTGTACCCCTGGTGCCCGGTTACCACGGCGATGATCAGTCTGTGGAAACCCTGCGCAGCGAAGCCGAGAAATGCGGCTTCCCTTTGCTGCTCAAAGCCGTTGCCGGTGGTGGCGGTAAGGGCATGCGGGTGGTCGAGAGCCTGTCTGAATTTGACGATGCCCTGGCCGCCGCCCAGCGGGAAGCCCGCAACGCCTTTGGCAACCCGGACATGCTGATCGAGCGCTACCTGACCCAGCCACGGCACGTGGAGATTCAGGTGTTCTGCGATCAACACGGAAACGGTGTTTACCTGGCGGAGCGGGACTGTTCCGTTCAGCGTCGCCACCAGAAGGTTCTGGAAGAAGCCCCGGCCCCCGGGCTGAGCGAAGAAACCCGCAAGGCCATGGGTGAAGCCGCGGTTCGTGCCGCGCAAGCCATCAACTATGTGGGTGCTGGCACCGTGGAGTTTCTCTACGATGTGGACGGCTCCTTCTTCTTCATGGAGATGAACACCCGCCTGCAGGTGGAGCACCCCGTCACTGAAATGGTCACCGGCCAGGACCTGGTGGAATGGCAGCTGAAAGTGGCCTGGGGCGAGCCTCTGCCCCTGCAGCAGTCTGACGTGAAAACCCGTGGCCATGCCCTGGAAGCGCGCATCTACGCGGAAGACCCGGACCACGATTTCCTGCCCGCCACCGGCCACCTGCGTTACCTGCGCACTCCGGATGAAAACACCCATGTGCGGGTAGACACCGGCGTGACCGAAGGCGACGACATCAGCATCCATTACGACCCCATGATCGCCAAGCTGATCGTTTGGGACGAAAATCGGGACCAAGCCATCAACCGCATGGTGCAGGCCCTGGAGAACTACCGGATTGCCGGCGTCAAGACCAACGTGCGCTTCCTGCACGCACTGGCCGACGCCCAGCCGTTCCGGGAAGCGGACCTGACCACCGGCTTTATCGAAGACCACCGGGCCTTGCTGTTCCCGGAACCAAAGCTGGATGCCCACAAGGCACTGGTGCTGGCCGCTGCGTTCATTCAGGAGCAGCACAAACCTGCTGAGTCTGACTCCACCGATCCATTCTCCCCGTTCAGCCGCCGCAACAGCTGGCGCATGAATTCCGAGTACGCCCAGCCCATGCAGTTGCAGGTCGGTGACGAGATCCACGATCTCAAAATTCTGGAGCGGAACGATGGCTACCAGGTATTTGTCGGCGACAGCGTCTACAGCCTGACCGCCCGCCTGGACGACGACTACCTGCAAGCGGTAATCAACGGCCATCGCATCAGCGTTCACGGGAATCTTCACGACAGCCAGCTGGTTCTGTTCTGTGAAGGAGAAACTTTCCAGTGCACCCTCTACAGGGAAACCTACCAGTCTGAAGACAGCGCTGGTGAAGGCAGCCTGGCAGCACCCATGAACGGCGCCATCGTGGCCGTTCAGGCTGAGGTGGGCGATGCCGTATCGGCCGGCCAGACCCTGGTCATCATGGAAGCCATGAAGATGGAGCACGCCATCAAGGCACCGGCCGATGGCATAGTCAGTGAAATCTTCTTTGCCGAAGGTGATCAGGTGTCCGAAGGCGCCGAACTGATCGCCATCGATATCCAGGAAGAGGACACAGAATAATGGCCCTACCCCAGAAAGTCAGATTGGTGGAAATGAGCCCCCGGGACGGACTCCAGAATGAGCCCGGCCCGGTGATCGCCACCGACATCAAGACTGGCCTGATCGACCGGCTGGCCGACTGCGGCCTGAGCCACATCGAGTCCGCCAGCTTCGTCTCCCCGAAGTGGGTACCGCAGATGGGCGATGCCGCTGAAGTCATGGCCGGCATCCAGCGCAAGCCGGGTGTCTGCTATTCCGCACTGACCCCCAACCTGAGGGGCTTTGAAAATGCCCTGGCGGCCGGGGTAAACGAGGTGGCGGTCTTCGCCGCTGCCTCCGAATCCTTCAGCAAAAAGAACATCAACTGCACCATCGCCGAGAGCCTGGACCGCTTTGTACCGGTGATCGAGCAGGCCCGGAAGCATAACGTTCCCGTGCGCGGCTACGTATCCACCGTGCTGGGCTGTCCCTATGAAGGCGAGATCGCACCGGAGAAAGTGGCAGAGGTTGCCAGGGGATTGTACGAGATGGGCTGCCACGAAGTGTCCCTCGGCGACACCATCGGCGTCGGCACCCCGCTCAAAGCCAAGCGCATGCTGGAAGCCGTAGTCAGACACGTCCCTATCGGGAATCTCGCCGCCCACTTCCACGACACCTACGGCCAGGCACTGGCCAACCTGTATGCGGTGCTGGAAGAAGGCGTCTCGGTGATCGATGCATCGGTCGCCGGCCTGGGTGGTTGCCCCTACGCCAAGGGTGCGTCCGGCAACGTAGCCACGGAAGATGTGCTCTACATGCTGCAGGGGCTTGGCATCGAGACCGGCGTGGATCTGGACCGACTGGTTGCCACCGGCGAGTGGATCTGCGGCCAGCTTGACCGGCACAACGGGTCGAAAGTCGGTCAGGCACTCGCAGGCAAATGCAAACAGCAGGAGGATGCCGAATGAGTCTCGACAAGGATGTGGTCGCCCTGGATCTGCCGATCCCGGAACTTTCCGATCTGCCAGAGGACACCCGGAAGTACTTTGAGATCTGCCAGGAAAAGCTGGGCATGATCCCGAACGTGCTCACCGCCTACAGCCAGAATCTCGCACAGCTAGACGGCTTTAGTCGCCTATACAACGAGCTGATGCTGGGTGAAAGTGAACTCAGCAAGCTGGAGCGGGAAATGGTCGCGGTGGTGGTCTCGTCCGAGAACAAATGCTTCTACTGCCTGGTGGCCCACGGTGCTGCCGTGCGGGTGCTTAGCGGCGATCCGATGTTGGGTGAGCACCTGGTGATGAATTACCGGAGCGCCAGGCTCGACAAGCGCCAGCGGGCGATGCTGGACTTCGCTTCCGAGCTGACCCGCTCACCATCAACCGTTACTCAGGAACATGCCCAGGCCCTGCGAGAGGCCGGTCTGAGCGACCGTGCCATCTGGGACCTGAGCAATCTGATCGGTTTTTACAACATGTCCAATCGCGTTGCGATTGCCAGTGATATGCAACCCAACCCTGAATATCACAGCCAGAGTCGCTAGCAGGTTCTGCCCTGCTTGCCCTCGACTACAAAAACAATGGAGGCAAAGACAATGAGCATGACGTTACCAAGCTACACCAGCGGCACTTCCGAAGCCCCACTGCTGGGCATTACCATCGGCGAGATGCTGGACCGAACCGCCAAGCAATACCCGGACACCGAGGCGCTGGTGTGCCTGCACCAGGACATCCGGTGGACCTACAAAGAATTCGTTGAAAAAGTAGATGAGGCTGCCCGGGCTTTCATCGCCATCGGCGTAAAACGTGGTGACCGGGTGGGCATCTGGTCGCCCAACCGCTACGAGTGGACCGTGACCCAGTTCGCCACCGCCAAGGTCGGGGCTATTCTGGTCAACATCAACCCCGCCTACGGTATGCACGAGCTTGAATATGCCATGAACCTGGCGGGCATCAGCGTGCTGGTCACGGCCGACAGCTTCAAAGCATCCGATTACCGGAAGACCCTCTATGAACTGGCACCGGAGCTGAAATCCAGCCAGCCCGGCAAACTGAAGTCCGATCGCCTGAAGGATCTGCGGGCGGTGGTCAACCTGGATACCGACAAGCACGAGGGCATGTGGACCTGGAACGAATTCGTTCAGCTTGCCAGCGACGTCAGCCAGGACGAGCTGGACAAGGTCCAGAGCCAACTCCAGTTCGACGATCCGATCAACATCCAGTTCACCTCCGGTACCACTGGCAACCCCAAAGGCGCCACCCTGACCCACCACAACATCCTGAACAACGGTTACTTCGTGGCCGAAAGCCAGCGCTTTACCCACGAGGATCGACTGGTGATTCCGGTGCCCCTGTATCACTGTTTCGGCATGGTGATGGGCAACCTGGGCTGTATTACTCACGGTGCGACGATGATCTACCCGGGCGAAGCCTTCGAGCCCAAGACCGTGCTGCAGGCAGTGCACCAGGAAAAGGCCACCGCCCTGTACGGTGTGCCCACCATGTTCATCGCCGAACTGGCGGAGCCGGAATTCGAAACCTATGACCTGTCCACCCTGCGCACCGGCGTCATGGCAGGTTCCATCTGCCCGGCCGAGGTCATGAAGCAGGTCAATGGCAAGATGAACATGAAAGAGGTTCAGATTGCCTACGGCATGACAGAGACCAGCCCGGTGTCGACCCAGACCAGTTCCCTCGACCCGTTCGAGAAGCAGGTCACCACCGTGGGACGGACCCAGCCGCACTTGGAAAGCAAGATTGTCGACCCTGCGACCGGCAACGTGGTGCCTCGCGGCGAAATCGGTGAGCTGTGCACCCGGGGCTACAGCGTGATGCTGAAGTACTGGAACAACGAGGAGAAGACCCGCGAAGCCATCGACGATGCAGGCTGGATGCACACTGGCGACCTGGCCACCATGGACGAGGACGGCTACATCCAGATTGTCGGCCGGATCAAGGACATGGTCATCCGTGGCGGTGAAAACATCTACCCGAAGGAAATCGAAGAGTTCCTGTACACCCACCCCTCCATCGAGGAAGTCCAGGTGACCGGTATTCCCGATGACAAATACGGTGAGGAGCTGATTGCCTGGGTGAAGCTGCGCCCCGAGGCTGAGCAAGTCAGCGCAGACGACCTGATCGCCTTCTGCAAGGGCCAGATCGCCCACTTCAAGATCCCCAGGAACTACAAGTTCGTGGATGAATTCCCGATGACCGTCACGGGTAAGATCCAGAAGTTCAAAATGCGGGAAATCTCGATCGAGGAAATGGGCCTGAAAAAGTAACACCCCCTTCCCACGCAACAAACCCCGGCCCAGTCCGGGGTTTGTTTCTTTCTGAATCCGTCAAATCACAATGAGGCCGGATATTGGCACTCACGCTTGCAGCGCTTAAGCATGGACATCCAGCACTATTTCTTTGAAAAAGCGCTCAAAAACAACAAACGCCTCAGTTAGAGGCGTAACCCAAGTTCCAAAATTTGGTATAAAACGGCGCGGCAAATCGATATTTGCCTTCAAAAGAGACATATCTGGCGGCCGAAATGTTGAGTGTTATGTCGCCCCAGAGGAACTTCCGGCAAGGAGCCCAAATGAAGTCTGCCAACAAACGTTTTGCATTAACATTCATAGCACTGACTCTTCTTTCCACCAATACACAGGCTGTATCGCCTTCTTATAGCTTCGTCTCGGTTGACTACCTGAGGACCGAACTACAGGATGTGCCACTCAATATCGGGACGTTTGTCTCGATACCGGACAAAGATGTGACGTTTGATGGCTTTCAGCTAACGGCCAGCTTCGATTTCGGAAACAACTGGTTTGGGCAAGCCCGTTTCCAGGAAATCACCGGTGACGCCGATCACATCATTGAAACGCCGCTCAGCAGTTTCGCTCCGGGCTCTCTACCTCCGGGGGCGACATTAATGCAACAAGTTATTGACTTTGATCTTAGCGGCTCGTTGGTGACGATATCCGCAGGCTACCGTTTCTTCCACGATGACCTGAGCAGCGCCTACCTTGCGGGCGGCTACGCACACACAGAAGTCGAAACCGAACTTACATACACCATTGTGTACCGGGATGCGAACGGCGACAGGGTTCCCAATCCGCCCGGCCGTTGGGATTCAGGCGCAGGATCTGAAAGTGGCGATGATTCCGGCGCAATTCTATCAATTGGATACCGACGAAACCTCACTGACACGCTTGAGCTGGATTTGCGTGCAGACCATTACACGGTAGGAGATTCTTCCACCGAGTTCACCATGCAAGGTGTCTATTCCCTAACCACAAGCCTGGGGCTCCAGATTGGCGGTAACTTCTATGATGATGGCAGTCAATATAATCTCGGCGTTCGCTACACGTTCTGAATGAAAAAGCTCTCGGTGCCTTTTGCGCCGGGAGTGTGCCGACCACGTTGCACTGCATTTGCTCACATCAGCCTTATCCACGACCGAAAGGGGACGTAGCGAGCGTATCCGTGATTCTGCCAGAGATGAACTTTCTTCATTTTACCGGATGCCCAACAGGCCTATCCTCTTTTCTCCGCTCTGCTCCAGCCTGTACCAGACCTCATCAATAAATCCACCTTTAAAGCGACCAACCTACCAATTCATCCTCTCTCCGCCTGCTTGGAAGATCATGCGGTTAAAGGGCGGACGAAAAAGGCCGCTACGAATAGCGGCCTTTTCAGCTTTGGGCAGTGTGGCATCTAGCCCATATTCCTCTTAAGGAACTTCTGGATCTCACCCACGATACCACTCCGGAAGGCCAGTACGGTCAGGATGAAGATCCCGCCCAGAATCGGATCCACCCAGTCGCGCAGGGACCCCTGGGACAGCTGGTACTCCACGTTCACCACAAAGGTGGCGCCGACGACGGGGCCGAGCAAGGTGCCCATGCCGCCCACCAGGGTCATCAGGATCACCTCGCCCGACATGTGCCAGTGGGCGTCGTTGAGCGAGACCAACTGGAACACCACCGACTTCATCGAGCCAGCCAGGCCGGCCAGCGCCGCGGAGATGACGAACGCCAGTACCTTGTAGCGGTCCACGTTGTAGCCCAGCGATACCGCACGGGGCTCGTTCTGCTTGATGGACTTGAGCACTTCGCCGTAGGGACTGGTAACGATCCGCTGAACCAGCAGGTAGCACGCCAGGAACACCGCCAGCACGAAGTAGTACATGTTCAGGTTATTCTCGAGGTTGATCACCCCGAACAGGTGGCCCCGGGGGATGCCGTGCATGCCGTCTTCGCCGCCTGTGAATTCCGACTGAACGAAGAAAAAGAACACCAGCTGCGCCAGCGCCAGGGTCACCATGGCGAAATAGATGCCCTGACGGCGGATCGAGAGTAACGCAAAGGCCAGGCCCATCAGGGTGGCCAGGGCGGTCCCCGCAAGAATACCCACTTCAGTGGTCAGGCCCGAATAATTGCTGAGCAAGTACCCGGTGGTATAGCCACCGGTGGCCAGAAAGGCCGCATGGCCAAAGGACAGCAGGCCGGTAAAACCGAACAGCAGGTTAAAGGCCACCGCGAACAGGGCAAAGCACAGGATCTTCATCAGGAAGACCGGGTACATGACAAACGGCGCGGCCATCAGCAGCAGAACCAGCACACCATTAAGCAGCATTTTTTTGCGGCCCTCGGCTTTCTGATCTTTCAGGATGGCGGTATGAATGTCGGTCGCATCGAATGACTGGCTCATGATTAAGCCTCCTTACCAAACAGACCCGCGGGCCGGAACATCAGAACCACCACCATGACCAGGAAGATCACCGCGGATGAAGCAGGCGGATAGAAGGTTTTGGTGAGACCTTCAATCACCCCCATCAGAATACCGGTAATGATCGCCCCCCCAATCGAGCCCATACCGCCAATAACGACCACCGCAAACACGGTAATCAGAATGTGGGAACCCATCACCGGCGTCACGGAGTAGATGGGGGCCGCAAGTACCCCGGCGAATGCGGCCAGCATCACACCGAAGCCATAGGTAAGACTGACCAGCAGAGGCACGTTGATACCAAAGCCCTGCATCAGCTGGGCATCCTCGGTGCCAGCACGCAGGTAAGAACCGAGCTTGGTCTTTTCAATCATGAACCAGGTGCCGAAGCAGACCAGCAGGGCTATCACGATGACCCAGGCGCGGTAATACGGCAGGAACATGAAGCCGAGGTTGACGCCGCCCTTGAACAGATCCGGCATCGAGTAGCGCATACCCGACACACCGTAGATGTTGGTCAGTACCCCCTGAAGCAACAGGGCAATACCGAAGGTCAGCAACAAGCTGTAGATATGGTCCTGGCCGGCGATTCGGCGAAGCAGGAAGTATTCGATCGTCACCCCGACAACACCAACCAGCAGCGGCGCCATAAACAGTGCAACCCAGTAGTTGACACCCAGAACGTCGAACAGGATGACGGTCGCCATGGCACCGAGCATGTACATCGCCCCGTGGGCGAAGTTGATAATCTTGAGCAGCCCGAAAATAACGGCCAGCCCGAGACTCAGTAGCGCGTAGAAAGCGCCGTTAATGACCCCGATCAGCAGCTGGCCGGACAGCACAGCTAAAGGGACACCGAAAATCATGGACATGTTGCTAGCTCCAAAAGCAGCGCAGAGGCATTAGCTGAGAACGTCATTGCAGATTCCTCAGGCTCCCCGGCCAGGGTGGTCGGGGAGCCCCGGAAGGTAGCTGTTACTCGCCGGCTACCAGCGGGCACTTGCTTTCAGACAGCGGACGGTAGGCTTCATCGGCCGGGATGGTCCGCAGGATCTTGTACAGATCCCACTCGTTTTCAGACTCATCCGGCGTCTTCACCTCAGCCAGGTACATGTCGTGCACCATACGGCCGTCTTCACGGATCTTGCCGTTCTTGGCGAACATGTCGTTGATCGGCGTTTCCATCATCTGCTTGCGAACGGTCTGGGCATCGTCGGAACCGGTGGCTTCAACCGCGTTCAGATACTGCATGGTGCTGGAGTAGATACCGGCGTGAACCATGGTTGGACGCACACCTGTTTCTTCCATGAAGCGATCGGACCATTCACGGGTCTCATCGTTCATGTCCCAGTACCAGCCGGTGGTCAGCTGGATGCCCTGTGCAGCTTCGGCACCCAAGGCATTGACGTCGGTCAGGAACAGCAACAGTGCTGCCAGGGTCTGGCCGGACTGGGTCACGCCGAACTCACTGGCGGTATTGATGGCGTTGGTGGTGTCTGCGCCGGCATTGGCCAGAGCCACTACGTCAGCGCCAGAAGCCTGGGCCTGCAGAATGAAGGAAGAAAAGTCCGGTGTCGGGAACGGGTGGCGCAGCGTGCTGACGATCTCGCCACCGTTTTCCTCAACCACCCGTGATACATCGCCCTCAAGGGCATGGCCGAAGGCATAATCAGCGGTCAGGATATACCAGGATTTGCCACCCTCTTTGACCACCGCACTGGCGGTACCGTTGGCCAGCGGATAGGTGTCGTACACGTAGTGAATGTGGTTCGGGGTGCAGTGCTCGTTCGTGATGCTGGAAGCCGCGGAACCGGAGATGATGCCCAGCTTGTCGTTCTCTTCGAGGATGTCGCTCACGGCAATGGAAACGGAGGAGGCTACCAGCCCCGCCACCAGATCAACATCTTCATTTTCAACCCAGCGGCGTACGGTGCTGGAGGCGACGTCGGCACTGTTTCGGTCGTCGGCGCTGACCACTTCAATCTTGGCGCCGTTCACCTTGCCACCGAAGTCGGCGATAGCCATTTCCATCGCTTTCAGGCCATTGGGACCGGCCAGATCCCGGTAGGTCCCTGACATGTCCGCCAGATAACCGATTTTCACGGTATCACCTGAGATGGCGGCCTGTGCGCCACCGGCCATCATGGCTGAGGCGACGGCTGAAGTCAGAAGCTTTTTCATCATTGTCATTGTTTTGTCTCCGCTACTGTTTTTACGTGGGTTCGTTCTTGTTGTTGGTCTTTTCTCTGGTTTCAGGCAATTCGGGATCACACACCCAAATAGCTGTCCAGCACCGACTGCTTGGCACTCAGTTCACCGGCACTGATTTCTTCCACAATCTGACCGTGCTCCATGACGTAATGGCGGTCAGCCAGCGGGGCTGCAAAGTGGAAATTCTGCTCGACCAGTACGATGGTCAAACCTTTTTCCTTAAGCTTCACCAACACCTCGCCCAGCTTCTCGACAATCACCGGGGCCAGGCCTTCGGTGATTTCGTCCAGCAAGAGCATATTGGCGCCGGTGCGAAGGATGCGGGCCATGGCCAGCATCTGCTGCTCACCACCGGACAACTTGGTGCCCTGACTGAAGCGGCGCTCGTAGAGGTTGGGGAACATCTCGTAGATTTCTTCGAGATCCATGCCACCACTTCGAACCACCGGCGGCAGGGTGAGGTTTTCCTGCACATTCAGCGCGGAAAAAATGCCCCGATGTTCGGGGCAATACCCAACACCCAGTCTGGCAATGTGGTGGGGAGCACGAGACATGGTCTCTTCCCCGTTGACCATGATGGAGCCGGTGCGGCGGCCCACCATGTTCATGATCGATTTGAGCGTGGTGCTGCGCCCTGCACCGTTGCGGCCCAGCAGCGTGACCAGCTCACCCCGGTTCACCACAAGATCAATACCATGGAGGATGTGGGACTCACCATAGAACGCGTGCAGTCCTGAAACCCGGAGTTGTTCGTATTCCCGGTCTGTATGCTGATTCATCGGGCCACCTCCGTCTGGTTTTCGCTACCGGCTGCACCGCGCTCGCCGCTGTCGCTGGTCCCCATGTAGACTTCCCGTACCCGCGGATCGGCAGACACTGTGTCGTAGTCACCCTCTGTGAGTACGGCCCCCTGTGCCAGCACGGTAATCCGGTCACACAGCTTCCTGACCACGCTGAGGTTGTGCTCAACCATCAGTACGGTGCGTCCCTTAGCAGCCGTGCGAACTAACTCGACGACACGATCGACATCCTCGGCGCCCATGCCCTGGGTTGGCTCATCAAGCAGCAACAGCTCCGGCTCCATGGCCAGGGTAGTCGCCAGTTCGAGCGCCCGCTTGCGACCGTAGGCAAGCTCCACCGTGGTGGTGTTGGCGTATTCAGCCAGGCCCACGGACGCCAGCAGTTCCATACAGCGCTCGTTCAGCTTGTTCAGAGAATTGCCTGACTTCCAGAAGCTGAAAGAGGTGCCCTCAAATCGCTGCAAAGCAACACGGATGTTCTCCAGAGCGGTCATGTGGGGAAAAACCGCCGAGATCTGGAAGGAGCGCACCACCCCTTTGCGGGCAATCGCAGCCGACTTCATGGACGTAATATCCTGGCCGTTGAAAAGGATCTGGCCACGGGTGGGAATCAGGAACTTGGTAAGCAAATTAAAGACGGTGGTCTTACCGGCCCCGTTGGGACCAATCAAGGCATGGATATGGCCTTTTTGAATCTTCAGATTCACGTCGTCGACCGCGACAAAGCCCTTGAACTCTTTGACAAGGTTGTGTGTCTCCAGAACGTACGGTTCACTCATGAGCCAGTTCACCTTTGTTATTGTTTTAAATTTAAACTACTTGAGAGGGTAGTTTTACGTACACGTAAACGTCAACTAATAACTGCGCTTTTAACACCCAGTTCTCTTGGCAAAAAGTCGCATAGCAAATTGAGAATCTGCTCTGGCCGTTCCAGATGAGGCGAATGGCCAGTGTCTGGCAAAAACACGGCGCGTGCTGTTTCCCCAATACCATCGACAATGTCAGTCACCTGCTCGGGCACCCCGTACCCGTCATCCTCTCCCTGAATAATCAGGGATGGGCATTCGATTGCATCCAGTGATTGCCTGAAGTCGAGGGAGGCCAGAAAACCTTCATCCAGCCACACGGTGTGCCAGGCCCTGAACAGGTCATCAGTGCGGGCACCGTGGTAGCGCTTCAGCTTTTCACGCAGGTCGGTTTCCCGGTATCTCGCTTTCATGTCCTGGATGCCCTTGATGGTCAGGTGGTCTGCGTAGGTATGGGCCGCCATTGTCACCAACGCACGGACACGCACTCCCATCGCCGCCGCTGCATGCAGAGCAATGGACCCACCGTCACTATGCCCCACCAGCACGACGTCCTCGATCGAGAGCGCATCCAGCAGCCTCGGTAGCCAGACCACACCATGCTGCTCCAGGTAATCGTATGGGCGCGCCAGAACCTCATCCGACGACTCGCCATAACCCAGTCGGTTGTAGACGAGCGCATCAAAGCCCGTGGCCTCGGCCAAACGCTCCGGAAACTTTCGCCACAGGGTGATGTTGCCCAGAGATTCATGGAGGAATACCAGTGTCGGCCCCGTTGGCTGCTCGTGCCGGATACGCCGCACCTCGATAGAAGTGTCGTTTCCGACTGAAACCATCGTGTCTTGAATCTGCATGAAGCTACCGTTCGGGTGGGATCGAATAGGTCATGGTCGAATGGGCAACCGGCTCTTCGGCGCCCTCGGAATAGACGAACACCTCGCCCACGCCCAGGGTCCGACCTACTTTCAGCATCTTCGCCCTCGCCCATATGGGCCGGTGAGCGACCGGTTTGCGCAGAAAGCTGATATTCAGGTTGGTGGTGACTGCCAGGGGCACGAGGCCAATTCGAGTCAACAGCGCAGCGTAAACAGTCACGTCTGCCAGACCCATCATTGCAGGCCCCGACACTGTTCCGCCCGGCCTGAGGTGCTCCTCATCCACCGCCAGTTTCATTTCTGCCCAGCCGTCTCCGAGCTTCTGCAGGGAGCCGAACGCGGCCCCCTGCGGAAACTGCTCGTCAAGAAATGCCCGGAGCTCCTCAAGCGTGACTTTCATGAGCCTTTTCGTCCTGTGCCCGGTTACGGAGAACAAAACGCTGGATCTTGCCGCTCGGCGTTTTGGGCAACTCGTCGACAAACTCGATCTCACGGGGGAAGGCGTGAGTCGATAAACGGCGGCGGACCAGATCCTGGAGCTCGTCTTTCAGGGTCTCGTCATTTGCCGGCGCCTGATCGCCCTTGATCACCACATAAGCCTTGATGATGGAACCACGCTTTTCGTCAGGCTTGCCCACCACACCGGATTCAGCCACAGCGGCATGCTCCAGCAGCGTGCTTTCAACATCCGCGGGCCCTACGCGGTAGCCCGCGGTGGTGATGATGTCGTCATCCCGGCCGCTGAAGGAGAAGCTGCCATCACCATGGCAGATCACCATATCTCCGGTGAGGTAATAGCCGTTCACGAAGGGGTCCTTTTCACCCCAGGTGTAACCATCGAAATGGAACAGGGGCGACGCCGCTACGTCGACCGCCAACTGGCCAACTTCGCCGGCACCAACCTCTTCATTCTTTTCATTCAGTGCAACTACCCTGTGGCCCGGGACGGGGTAACCCATGGAACCCTCACGGACGGGATGTGCAAGACCGTGAAAGTTGCAGCAGGTCATGCCCGTTTCTGTCTGGCCATAGTGGTCTTTAACCGGGCAGAAGTGACGGAGCTTGATCCAGTTAACCACCTCCGGGTTCAGCGGCTCACCCGCACTGCTGGCCACCCTCAAACCGAGGTTTTCGCCTTCAGGCAGGACATGGTCGTTGGCCTTGAGCAGACGGTAAGCCGTGGGCGCCGCCGCCAGGTTGGTGATCTTGTACTTCCGGATCATGTCGTAGGTAGATTCAGGAGTGAAACCGCCCGGATTAAAGTGGGTGGCATGCCCCATCAACAGCGGCCCCACCACGGCGTAGTACAAGCCATAGGCCCAGCCTGGGTCGGCGACATTCCAGTATCTGTCATCTTCACGCAGATCAATTGCCTGCTTCATGTAGATGTAGAACGGCGACACCCTTCGACTTGCCAACGGTGCCCGAGGTAAACATCTGCAGGAAAGGATCATCACCGGTGACCATCACCGGCTCGAATTCGCTGGGCTGCCCGGCAAGAACGGTCTCGAAATCGGCAATCTCCGCATTGATTTCTCCGGCATTCACTCCAACAACAGGAGGACATTCCTTAACGTCGTTCAGCTTGGGGTAATTTTCCGGATTGGTAACAACCAGCTTGGTGCTCGCGCGTTCAAAACGATATTCAATAGCACCGGAACCGAAGGCAGTAAAAAGCGGCTGGTAAACGGCACCAGCGCGCAGTGTACCGGCGATCACAATCAGCAATTCGGGCGTACGAGGCAACAGAGCGGCAACCCGATCTCCTTTTTTGATCCCCTTGGATTTCAGGTAATTGGCGAAGCGGGCAGACGCATCTTTCAGTTGAGCAAAGGTCAGTGCGCCTTCCCCACCGCCTTCTTTTTCATAATAGAGCGCGACCCTCTGCGGGTCGGTTGCCCACTTGTCACAGATTTCGTGACACACGTTCAGACCGCTATCAAGACGGCCATCCAAGACCTGCGCTTCCAGTGCGGCTGGGTCGAAATTGTTGTACACGGCAGTGTGTTCCGGAAGGCTCATTTTCAACTCCTGTTGTTGTTCTTGCTGAAAGTACCCTTGCATGATTAGCACAGGATTTCAGCTTACGTAAAGGTAAACTTTAGGCCAAGAAGACAAGAATCAGCATGTTGCGCCCTCCGTAAAATGACGACCGGTCGCATAACCACAGCAACGCAAAAGAAAGGGTCACAACTGATCTGGCATCGTTGACTACTGGGAGTGCGCGAGATTTCACGCCCTCAAAGAGTGCAGCCTAGACTGATCGTCTTCTGCAGAGGCCAGATAGCCCGCTTCAAGATTTCGAGGTACTACAAATTCGTGGCAGCTTACCCGATGACCGTGACCGGCAAGGTCCAGAAATTCAGGATGTGGAGATTTCGATTGAGGAGATGGGATGAAGAAATAAACCCTGCGGGAAGCATCTCAAAAAAAATCCCGGCAGTAGCCGGGGTTTTTGTTTTTTTTCACAGGAATCAGGATTCAAATTACGCCTTCCGACGCAACCGCCGCCATATGGCCAACGGGGCCAGCAATCCCAGGACAACCCCGAAGGAGCCACCGCCGCCGCTGCCACTGCCGGAAGAACTTTCCGCTACTTTGAGCGCAAACGTTGTGCTCGCAGAGGCTCCATAGGTGTCTGACGCAGTTACGGTGATCGTATACTCTCCTGCCAACTGAGCGGTACCGGAAATCACACCGCTCGTCGCGTCAACCACGGCGCCATCCGGCTCACCGTCGATCGCGTAACTCAGCAGGTCACCATCCGGGTCACTGAAGGCCTCGCTCGCATCTGCAGTGAAAGGTACACCCTCGGTTACTTCAAGAGCGACTATAGCGGAGGCAACCGGCGACCGATTCCCCGACTCCACAGCACCAATATCGATTACGCCGTTGAGAACACGTGCACTGCCTCGCTGATCCGTTTCTGGCTCACCCATAATATTAGGGTTCCCCGCCTCAAGCAGCGGGGAATCCACCATGGGAAAACGAGTCTTTGTTAGACCACCGTTGTCAGCCAGCCCTCCCAAACCCGGATCTACCTCATCCAGAATGTTGGAGGTATCAGCAACCGGAGGGGTACAGCTAGTATCGTAATTGGTCGTGTTGTCCCAAAAGCTGTAATCCAGGACCGCCTGAACCACCGTCGAGGATTCCCCGACACAGATGTTGCCAGTACCTTCCCCACCTTGGGTATTACCGGCAATGACCGTATGACTGATTTCAATACTGGCCGCACCGTCCGCGGTCAAAGCACCCGCGCTATAACCGGCTGTTCCCGCCGACTGATTGTCTGTAATGGTGCTATGGTTGATGGCAATATCGGGAGGGGAGACGTACCCGATGACAAAAATGCCGCCCCCGGTAGTCTGAGCCGCATTCCCATGAATTGTAGAGCTTTCAACGACCAAGCCGGGTTGCGGTATGCGCGCGTACACCCCCCCGCCGTCGGCACCAGCGCTGTTGTTAGCAAGCGTGGTCTTACTTATAGACACGGGCGAGCCTAGGCTGCCATTGTTGACGTAGACTGCGCCTCCGTTCGCGGCAGCCTGGTTCTGCTCGAACACGCTGTCTTGAATACCCAAATCAACAGAGGAGCTTTGATAAATGGCTCCGCCTGACAAGGCCGACTGGTTACCCCGAAATTCACTTCGCAAGACAGCCAAGGTTCCGGAACTCTCTCCCACCTGATTGATTGCGCCTCCTGAGCCCACCTGCGACTGGTTGCCATCAAACACAGAGTCTTCGATATTCAGCTCAACCGTATTTGCGCTAATAGCACCGCCGCTTGAATCTGCGAGATTGCTACGAAATTCACTACTGGCAATCTTCACCGAACCAGTTGTCGTTGATATCGCGCCCCCAACGCCGGTAGACGAGTTGGCCTCAAAAACACTGTCTTCGATGGTCAATTGAACCGTATTGCCGCTAATGGCACCGCCACTTGCAGATGCGACGCTTGAAGCTGCGACGTTGCCACGGAATTCACTACCAGTAATAGTCACCTGACCAGTCGGCACCGATATCGCGCCCCCAGCACCGTTAGACGAGTTGTCCTCAAAAACGCTGTCTGCAATGTTCAATGTTCCTGATGAGCTAATGACGCCTCCAGACGAACTGCTGGCATCAAATCCCACAAACTCCGCACGATCAAGGGAAAGTGAACTGGCACTATCCACAAAGACCAAGGTGCTTACTCGAAGGCTGTCGGGGTTCGGTACGAATTTCAGGTCGGTGATGGCGAGCGACGAATTCTCTGAAAATGCTGAGACTGTTGGACTGACCGCAATGGTTGCTGCTCCAACCGAAGGGCCAGTGATCGTTACCGTCCTTCCGCTCAGGCCAAGGCTAGTACTTGCCCAATCTAACGTCTGCCCAGCCAGCGAGTTGTCAACCCTAATCGAGCCACAGTTATCCGGACCGGCAAGTACGGTGCTAATCGCCTCATCGAAGGTCACTGTCTGGTCTGTATCGCTCGATGCGTTAGCCGCCGTCACCACCACATCCGCACACCCGAACGCCATCTGCGCATTCGCCAATGCAATCATTGCGACCAGTGGCTTCAGTACCGGCTTGGCCTTGCTGAGGTTAGTCATTTCTATGTCCCTACTGCTATTGGTGTTTCGTCCTGATTCCCGACCGGCCTCTTCGGTAAATTGCCTGTTCCACTGGCATTCGTGAGAAAGGAAGGCTTAGAATCCTTTATTCGCTGGGCAAATATTACCCCGCTTCTTTATTCCCGCTTTGTAAATTAATGTGAAATAGTCATGAAAGCTGAGAACCGTCACCATTTCGGTGTCCCCATTCTTGAAGTCCAGCTTCCCGAAGTGCGGGCCCGGTCTGAAGAGATTCGACAGTACCTGGAGAAATTGCGGGATGAAGATACCGATGGTATCCAGCGCTCTAACCAGCGCGGGTGGCATTCCGGCGATTCCCTGCATCAATCGAAAGAGCCGGTGATGCAATGGCTGACGGAGCAGATCTTCCAGGTGGGCAGTCGGCTGGCATTGCACGCCGAGCGTAAGCCACCGGAAACCGAGATTTTCCTGTCGTCACTCTGGGCGAACATCAACGATTTCGGTGCCTGGAACGCGCCCCACGCCCACCTGCCCTGCGAGTGGAGCGGCTGCCTGTATATTGATGTCGATGAGAATCCGACCGAAGAGAATGCGGGCATATGCCCGGGCGATATCATGTTCTTTGACCCGATCCCGGTGGGTGCGCCCTACCGGCCAGCACCCACGGTGAGCTATACCCCGAAGATCGGCACCATGTATGTGTTTCCGGGCTACCTGCTGCACATGGTGGCGCCCCACTACAACGAGCGTCCGCGCATCAGCCTGGCGTTCAACTTTCGGTTTGGAGAGAACCTGACCCGCATCGCCCGCTGACCCGGCGCCAGAGAACGGCCACCAGTGCCCCCATAATGAAACCAAGTTGGTGGGCCTGGTGGACCACCCGGAAGTCGTGTATCGGCTCGCTGCCCACAACGGGCCACCCCGCCGCATCGCCCACCAGTTTGATCACCACGAGCGCCAGCCCAGCCAGAGCGAGCCATCGGTGAGTGCTGATCATAAACACCGAGCCGGCCGCAAACAGGCCGCACAAAACGCCGGAAAAGCCTTTGTACCAGAGGATATCGGGGTAAAAGAGAAACAGCCCGCCGGTCACGGCCAGACCACAAGCCAGCGTCACCACCAGCCACTTGAGTTGAGACAACGCACCGCCGAACCACCAGGCCATCAGCCACAGCCCGGCCAGGTTGAACAGCAAGTGGGGGCCATCAATGTGAGTCAGGTTGGCAGTCAGTAGCCGCCACAGTTGCCCCTGTCCGACAAGCGCCCGGTGGTATTGAAGCCACTCGCCAACAGGCAACAACCAGATCAGTACCATCAAGGCGCTGATTGCGATGGGAACCAGAGGCAGGTTTCGAAACGTCGACGGCAAAACAACACCCTTGAATGCGTTAAGGGGCCATCATATACCGATTACTGGCTACTGGTCAGGCATGCCTTGAATGAACGCTAAGACGTGGGCACCAGCGCCGCATCGAAGCCGTTCTGTGCCAGTCGCCGGGCCTGATCGTCCGTCATGCCCAGATCCTTCCGCAAGGCCTCGAAGTTTTCCGTCATGTAGCCACCGAAGTAAGCCGGATCGTCCGAATTGACGGTCACCCTCAGGCCGTCTTCCAGCAACTTTAGAATCGGATGCTGACTCATGTGATCAAACACCTTGAGCCGGATATTGGACAGCGGACACACCGTCAGCGGAATCTGGTCCTTGCGCAGCCGCTCCATCAAGGCCGGATCTTCGGTTGCCCGAACCCCATGATCGACCCGCACCACGCCCAGCTCATCCAGTGCCTCCCAGATGTACTCGGGTGGCCCCTCTTCGCCTGCGTGGGCAACAGCATGCAGCCCCATTCCCCGGGCCCGATCGAATACCCGCTTGAACTTGGTGGGCGGATGCCCCTTCTCACTGCTATCTAGTCCTACTCCGATGAAGTGATCGCGAAACGGCAGCGCGGCATCCAGGGTCTTCTGGGCCTCCTCTTCGGAAAGATGACGCAGGAAGCACAGAATCAATCCATAGCTCAGCCCCCAGTCCGCTTTGGCGTCACTCAGGGCCCGGGTAATACCTTTGATCACCGTAGCCATGTCCACGTCCCGGTCGGTGTGGGTCTGGGGATCGAAGAAGGGCTCCACGTGGGTGACATTCTGAGCCCTGCACTGGTCGAGGTAGGCTTTGGTCAGGTCGTAGAAGTCCTCTTCGTGCAACAGCACCTGGGCACCCCGGTAGTAGAGGTCCAGGAAGTCCTGAAGATTTCCGAAGTCGTAGGCCTTTCGAAGAGCGTCCACGCTGTCATAGGGCAAGGTGATGCGATTGCGTTCGGCCAGGCGAAACATCAGTTCCGGCTCAAGGCTGCCTTCAATATGAATGTGCAATTCAGCCTTCTTCAGGGCGTTCAGATCGAGGGACATGATGAATTCTCTTCAATGCAGGATTGGCTTTCGAAACACGGCCAGCAGACTGACGCTGCGGATCGTCAAGCCGGATGGACGGCATAGTCGAACCAGTAAACAGCATCCGTTACCACGGGGGTAAGGTCACTATAGTCGATACGGGAAATGAGCGAGGAATCGGGAGCCCGGCGAACGCCGGACTCCCGGACTGGCTTAGAAGTGGAACTTCACCAGTGCGCTGACAGCATTCTCGGTACCGTCAACAAAGACCAGGTCTTGATCCAGGCCGAACTTGTTCCGCCAGTAGGAGTATTCAACACCGGCGTAGAGCACGCCCGGGTTGTTGGAGAAAGCACCCAGGTCCAGCTTGAACTGCGGGTTGATGTGCATCTCTGCCTTGTGATCGCTGGCCGCAGAAGAGTAGTCCATGAAGCCATCGAACAGGAAGCTGGCGGCGCCAACGTTGAAGGGCAGGCCCCAGGTCACGGTAAGCTGCCAGTCGTCAGCAGACTCATCGTTGTTGGCGTAGTAAACGTTGGTATCAACGTACTGGAAGCCCGGTACATCCCAGCTCAGGCCAATACCGGTCAGGTGGTTATCGAACGCCGGCACAAACGGGTCGTCGTTGGTACCAAACTCGTAGGTGTAGGCAACGAGTACATCTTTGACTGGGCCGAAGGCCATCGGCTGGCCAGTCAGCCAGCTCAGGCTCGCGCGCGGTGAGAACTCACCGTAGGTTTCATTGAACTCAGCGGTATCGCCGCGGGACTGCAGGCGGTCGATGAAGAAGAAGGTGTCACCCCAGTTGTGGGCAGTCACGTTTTCATAGGTAAAGGTCACCAGCTCTTCCGGAGTTACCTTGTAGTTGGTGCCGTAAAGCGCCGAAACGCTGGAACTGCTGAAAAACTTTTCTGCGTGGGCAGCCGGGGCCATTGCGCCAGCGAAACAAACGGCGGCAACCGCCTTACCAAATGTATTCAAAACAAGTCCTCACAAAGTTCATTGTCAGGCAGTGACGCTCCTGATTCGATCCGCTCCATCCCGGTCCTGCGAGCCGGTCCGTCGACCAAAGCCAGCCATGCTGTCACCGGACTCACGGCGGCTGGCGACGTGTTTCAACGGAAAAAGCAAAGCCACAGCGCTCAACCGAGAACTGGATCAGAATCTGTCGGGGGAAAATTCAACTGCCTGGGGTATCAGTACCGCGTGGTTTATCGGGGTTTAATCCGACACCGCCCCGGATGGGACGACGCTCACTACGTTCCGGTCGGAAGCCCCATCCGCTGGGGATGGCGCACCGGCCGGCCGGCGCGGATTCTAGCACACCCGATCTGCGAATCGCGAGGCTGACAGGCCCCTCCCGGCCGCCAGCAGCGGTTGCCGCTGGCATACAGATTCAGCATAAAAATCCTCTCAAAACTGAATCTCTCTCACGTTTCAAGAAGTTCCGGCTCGCCAGCCACCGACCGACGGCTAGATTTAAAGTCATCAATCAGACGCAACAACGTCATGGAAAACCAGACCAGGGATGTCTTTATGGAGGAATTTCCGCCCCAATTTGCGTCGACGCAACGTTCCCTCACATCCGCCAGCCCCGGGGTACAACTCTCCCCGGCTGCCACATCGCAACGGATTCGGGCGGGGATATTTCCGGCCGCCATTGATGCGTCGCGGCTGGATGAGGCCCCTTTCAAGGCTCGGCACGGTCTCATGGGGTGTAAGGCCCTCGAACTGGAATCGCTGACCCAAACACTACTCCGGCTTCCCGAGAACCAGGTCTACACAATCAATCGACCGCTGAATGCGGGCGATCACTTTGAAGAAAACGTCAGACGAGCGCGCGGGAGCAAGGCTCTGGCATCCACCCTGCACAACCTGATGGACTCCAACTCCCTGATCGTCGTGAACTCTCCGGAAGTGGACCCGAGCTTCCAGCCCATTTACCAGGAAATCCTGGCAAGCATTTCGGAGCTGGCTGCATTTCGTGACCCCAGACGACCGGTTCTGATGCCAACCCTGTATCTGTTCATCGCCTCCCCCAACAGCGTCACGCCATTCCATCTTGACCGGTACTCCACGTTTCTTTTCCAGTTCCGCGGCTCCAAGAAGGTCGCCGTCGCGAGCCCATGGGATTCCCAGGTCATTTCCGATCCGGATCGGGAAGCCTATGTCTCCTATGCCGATACCACCCTGCCGTGGAGTGACGAACGGGAACGGCGGATGACCCACTTCAATTTCCATCCCGGCGAGGCGCTGCACATTCCGTTCGTTTCTGGCCACTATGTAAAAAACGGGCCAGACGACATTTCCATCTCCATGTCTGTCATTTTCAACACCCAGAGAACCATGATGTGGCGGCAGGCTCTTAACTTTAATCACCGGGCGAGAAGGCTTCTCCGACCCCTGAATATCACTCCGTCCCCGGTGGGACAGAATGCCCTGAGGGACGCCGGTAAGGCCCGCCTCTGGCAGGCGTGGCTATCCGCCCGGGCCAGAGCAAACTTCTGAACCGGGTATTACCCCTGTTCTGATCTCTCCGCAGATTCCATGCTGAGCCCCCAAGAGCTTTGTGCTCAACACAAACCCATTCATTGACACACCGTCCCAACCGTGATGTTATCACCGTAAACATTGTTATCGTCGTTAACTTATGAAGACTGAATCCTCGGCCCGAGTCGCCACCTATCATCATGGGAATCTGCCCGAACAGGCGCTGGAACTGGGCCTGGCCGTTGTACGGGAGCACGGCGATGCCGCCATTGCCCTCAGAGGTCTGGCCAAGCAGCTGGGCGTCAGTGCACCGGCGCTCTATCGACATTTTTCCGACCGTGACAGCCTGCTCGCCGAACTGGCCATTTACGGTTTCCGGGCACTCCGCCAGCGCCTGCAGAGCGTAGAACAAGCAGAGCCTGGCCAGGCCCTGGTGGATATCGGACTGGTTTATGTGGCGTTTGCCCAGGACGAGCCCAACCTGTACCGGCTCATGTTCGGAGGACGGGTATTGCCCAAGGGCATTCATCCGCAGCTGGACCAGGCCGGGCGGGAAGCCTTCCAGGTTCTGGAGGAATCCGTCGCTCGGGCCCAGGCCGTCGGAACACTCAAACCCCTGCCTCTGTCGCTCGTGACGGCAGCGGCCTGGTCACTGGTTCATGGGCTTTCCCAACTGACCATCGACGGCCATTTGCCAATGGCCGAAGCCGAACCCCAGTTAGCGGAGGGCGTTCTCACCCTCCTGCTGGACGGTTCCCGAAACAGACACCAACAATAACCACGCAAGGACCTGTTGATATGAGCAGCCCCAAACCCAGCACCATCCGCGTCGGCCGACGTTACCGCGCCAACCGTCTTGAAGGCCCTTACGATGCCATCGTCATAGGCTCCGGGATCGGCGGTCTGACAGCCGCCGCCTGCCTGAGCAAAATGGGCAAGAAAGTGGTGGTGTTCGAACAGCACTACACCGCCGGCGGTTTCACCCACAGTTACGATCGCAACGGCTACGAGTGGGACGTGGGCGTTCACTACATCGGCGACATGGGTGCGGACCACACCCTCGGCAAGCGCCTGTTTGACTACATCACCGACGGGCAACTGCACTGGGCGCCCATGGACGATCACTATGACCGTATCTTCCTGGGAGACCGCCACGTGGACCTTGTCGCTGGCCCCGACAATTTCAAGGCCGAACTGAACAAAGCGTTCCCCGGCGAAGAAGCTGCCATTGATACCTATCTGGACTACCTCCGCACCGTGTCCAAAGCCATGCCTGGGCTGGTGCTGGGTAAAGTACTACCGGACATTGCCTCGGGCCCACTGCGCAAGCTGGTCAACAAAGCTGCCCCGGATTACCTGAACAAGCCCACCCGGGAGGTGCTTGAAAGCCTGACCGATAATCAGGAACTGATTGCCGTGCTCACCGGCCAATGGGGCGACAACGGCCTGCCACCGGCAGAATCGAGCTTTATCATCCACGCCCTGATCGCCCGGCATTACCTGTACGGGGGTTACTACCCCATCGGCGGCGCATCGGAAATGGCCAAGACCATCATTCCGGTGGTTCAGGAAAGCGGCGGTGAAGTCTTCACCTACGCCGATGTGAAAGAGATCCTGATCGAGAAGGACAAAGCCGTGGGTGTGCGCATGGCGGACGGCGCAGAAGTGCGGGCGCCGCTGGTGATCAGCAACGCCGGTGTGTTCAATACCTTCGGCCCGCTGCTGCCTGACTCGGCGAAAGAAAAGCCCTATTACCTGGATAAGCTGCAGACCGTCCAGCGTTCCATGGCCAGCAACTGCCTGTACATCGGCCTGAAGGACACCGCCGAAAACCTGCAACTGCCGAAGACCAACTACTGGATCTACCCAGGCGCAGATTCTGAGAAGCACCTGGCCGATTTCATGGCGGATCCGGCGAATACCGACATCCCCCTGACCTACATCTCCTTCCCGGCAGCCAAGGATCCCAGCTTCGCCGAGCGCTACCCCAACCGGGCCACCATCGAGATCGTCGCCCCCGGCCCCTACGAGTGGTATGCGGACTGGGCCGACAAGCCCTGGGGCAAGCGCGGTGAAGAGTATGAGGCAGAAAAGGAAGCCTACGCCCAGCGCCTGCTGGCCAAGCTGTACGAGAAGTTCCCGCATCTGGAAGGCAAGGTGGATTACTACGAGCTGTCCACGCCCCTGTCCACGGATTACTTCTGCCGCTACACCAAAGGGGAAATCTACGGTCTGAACCACACCCCTGACCGGTTCGAACAGGACTGGCTGAAACCGAAGACCCGCATCCCGGGGCTCTACCTGACAGGCCAGGATGTCATGACCTGTGGTGTGGTGGGTGCAATGATCGGCGGCCTGCTGACCACCATTGCCGTCAGCGGATTCAAGGGGCTGCCACTGGCCAAGAAGATGTTTGTCGGCTAATCAGACTGGCTGAAAACCGGTGGGACGGGGATGGTTTACACTGATTCAAACCTGTCGACGATCCCTGACCACCGGCTGCCTATGCAATTCACGCTCGATTTTCTGAAGGTCTTCCTGAACGGAATCTGGCTGACCCTGCCGTTACTGAGTTCGTTCACCGTGACTGTCGCGGTGCTCGGTCTTATCGTGGGCAGAATTGAGAAATGGACGCCCTTCAACGCCATATACTGGTCCTTTATCACGGCATCCACCGTAGGCTATGGCGATATCCGGCCAAGCAAAAAACGGTCGAAAGCGCTCGCCATCGCCATTGCACTGATCGGCCTGATGTTTACCGGCATCATCGTGGCAATCACTGTCGCCTCTGCCACCCATGCCTTCGAAGTGAATGTTGGTATGGAGGCACTTACCCCGTCCGACGATCCCTGACCGCCTGAATCCAGCGGTAGAACACCGGCACCAGCAACGTCCCCAGAATGGTGGCGGTTATCATGCCACTGAGCACCGTGATACCCAGGCTGATCCTGCTGGCCGCGCCCGCACCGCTGGCGAATACCAGGGGCAAAACGCCCAACACAAAGGAAAACGCCGTCATCAGGACGGCCCGGAAACGCATCACCGCCGCTTTGTGGGCAGCATCAACCGCAGCCAGGCCTGATGCCCGGAGCTGCATGGCGAACTCCACGATCAGAATCGCGGTTTTGGTGGACAGCCCGACCAGCAGCACGAGACCCACCTGCGCATAGATGTTGTTCGCCAGCCCCACCAGCCAGAGCCCGCCCATCGCGCCCAGCAACGCCAGGGGGACCGCACCAATCACGGCAAAGGGCAAGCTCCAGCTTTCGTACTGGGCTACCAGGAATAGGTAAACGAACACGATCGCCAGCAGAAAAATGGCGGTGGCAAGATTGCCAGCCTGAAGCTCCTGAAGACTCTGCCCAGCCCAACTGAACTCGTACCCCTGAGGCAAGGTTTCAGATAATTCCTCCATGGCTCCCAGGGCATCCCCACTGGCAAATCCGGCAGCGGCCTCACCGGTGATGGTCACCGACCGCTTTAGATTGAAATGCTGAATGCTGGACGGCCCCAGCACCGGCCGCAGCGTAGCCAGTGTCGTGAGAGGCACCATTTCTCCGTCCCGGTTACGGACGAAATAATGAGACAGGTCTTCGGGCCGCTGACGGAACTCACCTTCGGCCTGCAACAGCACGCGGTAGTTACGGCCAAACCGGGTGAACTCGTTGACGAACAGAGAGCCCAGCTGGGTCTGAAGCGTCGAGAAGATATCCGACAACTCGATACCCAGTACCTTGGCCTTGTTCCGATCTACCTCCAACAGGTACTGGGGAATATTGGCGCGATAGGTACTGTAGACGCGTGCGAGCTCCGGGCGCTGGTTCGCTTCGAAGATCACGCCATTCATGACCTGCGCCAGCTCCGACACGTCACGCCCCAGGTTGTCCTGAAGGCGGTAATCAAAGCCAGCGGAGGTTCCCAGGCCCGGAATGGGCGGCGGGTTGAACACCATAATCTGAGCTTCGGGAATCGACCATAACCCGCCATACAGCCGTGTCAGCACCTCGCGAAGCCCTAAGCCGGGCTCGGTTCGTTCCTCCCAATCCTTCAACATGGCGATGCCCAACCCGTTGTTCGAGGCCGCACCTCCAAGCAGGGAGAAACCAGACACAGTAATAATATCCGTGACCGCCTCATCCTCCAGAATCCGCTCGGTCACCTTGGCCAATACGGCATCGGTGCGCTCCAGAGACGACGCATCCGGCAACTGAACATCCACGAACAGGAATCCCTGATCCTCCGGCGGCACGAACGCATTGGGAACCGCCCGAAAAAGTCCGAAAATGGCAGCGAACACCAGTGCCAGTAACAGTGCGACCACCAGGCTCTTACGCAGAAGACGTCCCACCACATTGGCATAGCCGCCGGTGCTGGCATCAATGGCTTTTTCGAAGGGCCTCAACCAACCGATCGTGGTACTGCCCTTGCCGAGCAAAGAGACACACAACGCGGGGCTCAGGGTCAGCGCGTTGATGGAAGAGATGATGACGGCAACGGAAATCGTCACTGAAAACTGCTGGTACAGAGTGCCGGTAATGCCCGGCATGAAGCCCACCGGCACAAACACCGCCAGCAACACCAGTGTGGTGGCAATCACCGGCCCGGACACCTCCTCCATGGCTTTGGTCACCGCCTCCTGAATAGACAGCTGCTCCTCCTTCAGGATCCGCTCCACGTTCTCGATGACCACAATGGCATCATCCACCACGATGCCGATGGCCAGTACCAAACCAAACAGCGTGATGGTATTGATGGAATATCCCAGCAGCGCCATAACCGCGAATGTGCCGATCAGGGACACCGGAATGGCGATGGAGGGAATCAGCGTCGCCCGCCAGTTCTGCAGGAACAGAAACACCACCAGGATGACCAGCCCGATCGCCTGGTAAAGTGTGATGATCACTTCATCAATAGACCGGGTGATGAACTCGGTGGTGTCGTACAGGATCGCGTGGGAAACGCCGTCAGGGAAGCTCTCGGCCGCAGCGTCCACCACACGTTTTACCTCGGCGGCCACATCAAGCGCGTTGGCATCCGGCAACTGGTAAATAACCACAAAGGCGGTATCGCGATTGTTGAGCTTGGCGGTGGACGTGTAGGAGCGGGACCCCAGTTCAATGCGTCCAACATCTCTCAACCGCAGGAAACCACCGTCCGGTGTCGCTCGGAGAATCGTGTCGGCAAATTCCTCCGGATCGGACAGCCGCTCCCGGCTCTGGATGGTGTAAACAAACTGCTGCCCCCTGGGCACCGGCGCCTGCCCCAGCTTGCCCGCCGCCACAATCTGGTTTTGCTCCCGAATGGCGGCCGCCACCTCGGATACCGTCACGCCCAGTGACGCCATACGCCGGGGGTCCAGCCACACCCGCATACTGTAGTCCTTGGCGCCCATCACCTCGGCAGACGCTACGCCGGGCACCCGGCCAAGGGTGTCCACAAGATTGTTGGAGGCATAGTTGCTCAGGAAAATACCGTCCAGATCATCCCGCTCGGAGATGAGGTTAATGCCCATCAGCATGTTGCCGGACTGCTTGCTGACCACCACGCCCTGTCGCCGAACCTCATCGGGCAGGAAGGGCTCGGCCAGAGCCACCCGGTTCTGGACATTCACCTGAGCGATATCGGTATCGGTGCCGCTCTCAAAGGTCAGCGTTATGTTGGCCGTGCCATCACTGGAGGCCGTGGACTCGATATAAATCATGTCCTCGACACCATTGAG
Source organism: Marinobacter suaedae (assembly GCF_030519635.1). Classification (NCBI taxonomy): domain Bacteria; kingdom Pseudomonadati; phylum Pseudomonadota; class Gammaproteobacteria; order Pseudomonadales; family Marinobacteraceae; genus Marinobacter; species Marinobacter suaedae. The sequence goes on from NZ_JAUMIS010000002.1 coordinate 1,126,581, forward strand.
CTGCTGCTCAATGGGTCGGGTTACCGCTTCTTCCACCACCTCGGCACTGGCGCCGGGCAGCGTCGCCGTTACCTGAACCTGTGGTGGAGCCATGTCCGGGTACATATTGACCGGCAGTATCCGCAACGCCAGCAGGCCCGCCAGGGTGATCAGAATGGAAATAACAAAGGCGAATTTGGGGCGGTAAATGAAGACCCGACTGATCATTGAGCCGCCTCTTCCGGATCCATCAGAGCGCCGGTCTGGATATCAATCTGCTTCTGTACCGGGCTAACCTTTGTTCCGGTCCGAACCTTCTGAAGCCCTTCAACAATCACCTGATCACCAGCGTCCAGACCTGCCTCCACAGCGACCATCGCACCTTTTGGAGCACCCACCTGCACGAATCGCTGTACGACTTCCTGATCCTCATTCACCACCAGTACAAACTTGCCCTCCAGGGTTTCCTGCAAGGCCATTTGAGGGACCAGAACCTGCATATCACCAGACTGACCCTCAATCCTGAGCGTCACGTACAGCCCAGGCAGAAGCAGTGCATCCGGATTGGGAAAAACAGCCCGGATGGCTACCGTGCCCGTGTTGCCCTCGGTTCGCACATCGGCAAAATCCAGGCTTCCATCGTGCGAGTAGGTTTCGCCGTCGGGCAGGGTCAGAGCAAGGTCCAGCTGATCGGATGCCACTTGGGGGGATGTTCGATACGTTCGCCGAAATGCCACGTAATCGGCCTCATTGACCTCGAACTGCACGTAGATCGGGTCGGTAACAAGGACTTCGGCAATTGGGCCGCTGCCCGGCTTGACCACCGCCCCCACGTCGAAATTGAGCTTGCCAATCCAGCCATCGAAGGGTGCCTTTATCTCGGCGTAAGCCAGATTGGTCGACGCCTTGTCAACGGCCGCCTCGGCCGTTTTCAGTCGCCCCTCTGCGGCACTGAAACGGTCCTTCAGCCGGTCGAGATCCGCATCCGACAAAAAGCCCTTGCTGGCGACTTCCTCTCCCCGACGCAGGTTCTTGCGAGCAGACTCCATTTCAGCCCTGGCAGCGGCCAGTTCCGCCTGCGCCTGGTCAAGGTTGGCCTTTACGGTGGTGTCTTCCAGGCGCACCAGTACATCGCCCTTCTCTACTCGCGCCCCCTCCTGGAACAGTACTTCCTGAATCTCCGCCTCGATTCGCGCCGTCAGATCCGCCGTGGCCGACGCTTCTGTTCTGGCGACGAATTGCCGTCCGGGCCGAACCTCGGCTTCCTCAACCGCGATCACCGACACGGATGCAGGTTCAGCGGGCGCGGATTGTTCGGGCTCGGAACAGGCCGACAGGAATGGCATCACAATCAGACAAAAGACCGGGAGCCATCCCGGCAGTGCAGCAAGTTTAACGGGCACCCTATTCGTCCTTTTGGCGGCGTTAAGGAAGCCAACCCTCACGGCTGGGCAGGTGCTATAAGACTAGACGAGCCTACTTAACGTGCCACGAACAGGCGCATTATTGCGGAGAAATCTGGCTTCCTCGGCTGACGAAATGGCCCGGCTCGAAAAATAATCCGTAATGTCTATTTGCACTACAGAGAGTGTCTATACTTCGAGGAGTTTCCGTTCAGAGGCTGCTCAGATGCAGGTCCAGGCGCTGCTAGATTCGATCCCACTCTCGATACTTTTCCTGCTTTTTGTCTTCTCGGCAATGGTCATTTCTGAGCTTGGTTACCGTGTTGGCCACTGGTGGCAGGCGAAAACACCCGAAGAAAAGGAAGGGCCAACCAACATGATTGTTGGCTCACTTCTCGGTCTCCTGGCCTTTTTACTGGCGGTGACCATGGGCATGTCATCGGACCGGTTTGACACTCGTCGTGCTCTGACCCTGGCGGAGGCTAACAGCATCGGAACTACCTACCTGCGTGCTGGCTATCTGTCTGAACCGGCTGCCACCCAATCCCGGCTGTTGATTTCGGAATACGCTCCTTTACGGGTCATACCGGCAAACCCTGAACCCACAGAAATCCAGCAGGGAATCACCCGCTCACTGGAAATCCATACCGAGCTCTGGTCCATCGCCGAAGAACTGGCGCGGGAAACCCCCGACTCGCCATTGCTTGCCCTGTACGTTGAGTCCCTGAACGAAACCATCGATCTGCACGAAACCCGGGTCACTGCGGGCATCTATGCCCGCCTGCCCATCACGGTATTCATCCTGCTGCTGACCACCTTTGTCCTGACCCTGGGCATGGTGGGCTACAGCGCGGGTCTCACAGGCCGCCGCAGCCCACCCACGGCGGTGGTGCTGATTGTCGTGCTGGGCGGAGTCATCAGCCTTCTGGTGGATCTCGATCGCCCCGCCCAAGGGCTGGTCACCGTGAGCCAGCAACCGTTGATCGATTTGCTCGAGCAGATTAATGCCGAGACTGTCAGCGAATGACAGGTCTTCCTGGCAGAACAGAAGGAGAGAACCGGCCAAATTACGCAGCTGTAACACCCTGACAAATAACATTAATTTACCAATTAGCGCTTATCCTTTAATCCCACGACCTTTAGAATTCCGCACTTCAGTTCAGGAGTGTCTGACATTCAATAACGAAGGGTCGTACCATGAAAAAAGTTCTGATCGCATCCGCCATTGCCTCTGCACTGGCCGCAGCCCCCGTCTCCGCGCAGGAAGGGCAAAACACCGTCGATTACCTGAAGCAGGACGGGTATTTCAAAGCGTTGATTGGATTTGCCGATCTGGGACTGGACGACGCCGCCCTCGCGGTAACCGGCACCTATGGCAAGCGACTGCCCCAGGTCCACCCTAACTTCCGGTTTGAAGCAGACCTCGGCTTGAGCCTGAGCGACGCGGAAAGCTCCTACAACGATGGCTTTGGCAACAGGGTCAAAACCTCTGCCAGCTACTTCCTGCTGGGTGGCTATGGCGTTTACGAGCACCCGCTGGATAACAAGCTCTCTGTTTATGGCCGCGGCGGCCTTGTCTATGTATCGTCTGACGTCGAAGTCAAATCCGCCGGCCTGAGCAGGAGCGGATCTGACTCCTCCATTGAGTTGGGTATCGGTGCGGGTGGCAAGTACCAGTACACCCCGAAAACCGCCTTCATTGTCGACCTGTCCAAAATCGATGATTACGAGGCCTTTTCTGTTGGCGCACAGTTTGAATTTTAAGGCCTTCTCCACCACGTCATCGATTGAAAAAAGGAGCCTTTCTGGCTCCTTCTTTGTCAATCGCGCGACGCGGATAGCGTATTCAGAATGCACTATTATCCCGCCAGAACGACCATTAAATCCCCACACTCCACCATCGGATCCTCGCAGTTCACCACGATATCGGATTTTGCGATCACATAGCTTTTTCCAGTGATCGTGTTCTTCACCACCGAATAGTCACCTTGCGTCTCCACGCTGGTGAACTTTCCGACAAAGCTGGTTTTTCGAAGCGAGACGGTTTCCAGCTGGTCGCCGGGCTGAATCCGGCCTTCATAGTTCATCAAAGCAAGGCGAGCGGAGGTACCGGTGCCAGTCGTGCTGCGGCAAATGACGCCGGGGTGCACGTAGGTAGCTGACCGAGAGCGGTAATGGCCGGGGGCTGCTTGTTCCACCGGCCCCATGAAGTGAAGGAACGGGAGTGGGCCGACATCGCCGAGTGAATAGTGGGTGTAGTTGTTCTGGGCCCGAATGGCCTCAACGATGGCGTGAGCAGTTTCTGCCAGCCGCCGCTCTTCGGCGAGATTAAGCTCGAAGCCCAGCTCCTGGGCATCCACCAGCGCGTAAAAACCGCCACTGTAGGCAATGCTGTAATCAACGTCACCCAGTCCCGGGACGTGTACTTTGGCCCGGTAGGTATCGATGTAGCTGGGCAGGCCCTCACAGGTGATGCTCTCCACCACATCATCACGGACCTCGGCGTCGATCTGCACGAGTCCGGCGGGGGATTCCAGCAGGAAGGTCTGGTGGCCCTCCTGCTTGGGAACAATACCGCTTTCCAGAACCGCAGTGGCGGTGCAAAGGGTGTTGGAGCCGGAGTAAATGGGGTAGCCCATGACTTCCATGATGATGTAACCGGCTGCAGCCTTCGGGTCGGTGGGAGGAACCAGCAAATCCACGGACATCTCCGGTATGCCGTAAGGTTCCTCCAGCAATAGCCGGCGCAGCCCGTCAGCCTGATCCCGTAGGTATTCCATCTGGGCACGAACGGTATCGCCGGGTAGCGGTGCGATGCCGCCGGTCACTATCCGGCTCACATCGCCTCCGGCGTGAGTGTCCATCAACTGGATGATTGGCGCTTTGCTCATGCGACCCCCTTGATCTCATACGGCTGACCGTGCGCTTCCCACTGGGCATCGGGAACGATGACGATCTTCCCGAGGTAATTGCTGCCGCGATTCACGAAATAGTGTTCGGCGGCATGCAGATCGGACAACCGGAAAGCACCATGGAGCACGGGCCTCAGCTGACCGTTTCGGATCCAGGCCACCAGCTGGTCGGCTTCTTCCCGGGTACCGTGGGAGACCCCGAAAATCTGCACCTGGTACAAGTAAATGCGGGTCCACAGGATTTCACTGATGTTGCCGCCACTGGCGCCGGCGATACTCAGGCGTGGATAGGTGGACCGGGCGTTCATGTCGAAGATCATGGTGTCGATGAACTGGTCGGTCATCTCGCCCCCCACCAGATCCATCACCGCATCGATGGGTTTACCACCGGTCACTTCGCGCACCCGTTCCTGAAAACTGTCCATATCGGAACGGTCCAGCACCGCTTCGGCGCCCAATGCCAGCAAGGCATCGGCTTTGTCGGGCTGGCTCAGTGCATAGGGAACGGCGCCGATAATCCGGCACAGCTGGATCAGGGCGGTGCCCACGCCGCCGCTGGCTCCGGTGACCAGTACCCTCTCGCCGGCAGCGAGGTTAGCCGAGGTGACCATGTGCATGGCGGTCTGGTAGGAACACATCCCCATGGACGCCACTTCGGCATCGCTCAGCTCCGGATTGGGGATATGATGAAACTGGTCTGAAGGCAACGCCACGTACTCGGCAAAGCCACCATCGGCACCGTGGCCGTAGTAGTCCGGTGTCAGGTTGATGTCACGCCGGTCGTTGGCGTACAGGTTAAAATCCAGCAGCCCCCGCTGGCCTACCCGCGCCGGATCAACCCCCTCCCCGACCGCAACCACCCGGCCGGCAATGTCGGCGCCCTGGATTCGGGGAAAGGTCAACGTGGGCTTGCCGCCCATCATGAACGATTTCACCTCGCCTTTCTTGGTGGGGTACAAGCCCTCCCGCGCCTTGCGATCGGTGTTGTTCTTGGCTGTCGCCGTTACCTGCACCAGCACCTCACCCGGTCCTGGCCTGGGTGTGGCAACCTCCTGATACTCGAGCATGTCCACACCACCGTGGCCGGTCAGGACCATGGCTTTCATGGTATCTGGAATCATCGCTGGCTTACCTCCCTTTGGCACTTGGATCCCTGCACTCAGGATAGGTCAGATTCATCGCTTTCAAAGGCCAGGCAGGATTGCTCCGCTATATCGAACCGCCTTGGCGAAGCGGCAGTCCGCCTGCTATACCTTTTAGGATCTTTTCTCGCCTCTGATAAAACCCATGAGGCAACGAGTCCAGGCCAGGGAACGGTGCGTGAAATCAGCCCCCCCCGGGAAGCCCGGTGCATTCCGTCACGTATCAACAGTCGCCTTCAACGGCGAGACTTAACCCAGGGAAGCGGAGTCACTTATGAGCACCCATCACCCTCTCTACCTCGCCATTCTGGCCTCAGTCGTTGGGCTGACAGCCCACGCCAGCTCCCACTCAGACATGGAATCTGGCACCGATTACCCGCGCCAGGCCCTGTTCGGGGATACCCACGTTCATACCGGCTGGTCAGCCGATGCCGGCATGGATGGTGCCATCACCGCGCCGGAAGATGCCTACCGCTTTGCCCTAGGTCAGGAGGTGGAATCCAATTCCGGACTGAAGGCACAGCTGAGCAGGCCATTCGACTGGTTCATGGTGACCGACCACTCCGATGGCATGGGCACCATCAATGAAATCGTCGCCGGCAATCCGGAAATGATGGAAAACGAGATTTTGAAGCGCTTTAAAGCCGCAATCGAAGAAGGGGGCGAAGCCGCTGCGTCCGCCAAGAGCGAACTGATCCGTATGCAATCCAACGGTGAGTTGCCGGAAGAGATCATGGACCCGAAGTGGATGGAGTCGGCGTGGGAGAAGACCATCGACGCCGCCGAGAAATACAACGATCCCGGAACCTTCACCACCTTCATTGCCTACGAATGGACGGTGAATTCCGACGGTGGAGACAACCTGCATCGTAACGTGATTTTCCGGGATGGTGCCGATAAAACCAGGCAAATACTGCCACTCACCACCTTTGTGACCCAGGATTCCTACAAGCTCTGGCAGTGGATGGCGGATTACGAGAAGAAAACCGGTGGCCGGGTGCTGGCGATACCCCACAACGGCAATATGTCTAACGGCCGCATGTTTGAGCTTCAGCAGTTCGACGGCGCCCCCATGACCAAAGAATGGGCTGAAATGCGGGTTAAATACGAGCCACTGTACGAGCTCACCCAGATAAAGGGCCAGAGTGAATCCCACCCAAGCCTGTCCCCTAATGATGAGTTTGCCGACTGGGACCTGTGGGATCGGGGCAATCTGATTCTCAAGCCCAAACCTGAAGACGCCATTCAGTATGAGTACTGGCGTGAAGCGCTGAAAAACGGGCTTCGACTCAAGGAAGAGCTGGGCGTTAACCCCTTCCAGCATGGCGCGAATGCGGCAAGCGACACCCATACAGGCCTGTCCACCCCCGACGAGGACAACTTTTACGGCAAGTTCAAGACTGTGGAACCCCGCCCCGAGCGCTGGGATTTTCCGCTGCTTGAGGGTATCGAAAGCAACTACATGAGTTGGGAGCAAGCCGCATCTGGCGTGATGGGCGTCTGGGCGACGGAAAACACCCGGGAAGCCATCTGGGATGCCATGGCCCGCAAGGAAACCTTTGCCACCACCGGCCCGCGCATGGAAGTCCGCTTCTTCGGCGGGTTTGATTATTCCGAGGAAGATCTCACCGGTGATCTGGTGGCTGCCGGCTACGACAAGGGCGTGCCTATGGGCGCCAGCCTCTCTGGAAATGGCAACGACCAGGCCCCAACCTTCCTGGTTGCGGCCAGGAAAGATCCCGAAAGCGCCAACCTGGACAGGGTCCAGGTTATCAAGGGCTGGGTCGACGACAACGGCGACACCCATGAGCAGGTGTTCGATGTGGTCTGGTCCGGAGAACGCCAGATCGGCGACGACGGCAAGCTGCCTGCGGTAGGCAATACCGTTAACATGGAAACCGCCGAATACAGTAACTCCATTGGTGCCGCAGAACTGATGGGCTACTTCACCGACCCGTCGTTCGATCCGGAACAATCCGCCTTCTACTACGTACGGGTACTGGAAATTCCGACACCGCGCTGGACTCTTTACGACAAGGTCCGGTTCAACGAGACCATGCCGGATGAGGTTCCCCTGGTTCACCAGGAGCGGGCGTTCTCCTCCCCCATCTGGTACACCCCGGAAGGTTAACTGACACAAAGGATGGTGAAACATGGCCATGCCCCATCGGCTGATGACTCTGGCGAAGGAACCGCTGATCCACATCCTGCTCATTGGCGCGCTGTTGTTTGCCCTGTACAGCGCGCTCAACCCCCAGGCGATGGAGGACAACAAGCGAATTCTGATTGACCAGGGGCAAATCAACAGCCTGCAGCAGCAGTTCGCCCGGGCCTGGAACCGACAGCCCACGGAAGAGGAACTGCAGGGGCTCATCGAAAACTTCGTGATTGAAGAGATTTACTACCGGGAAGCCCTGGCGCTGGGTATCGATAAGAATGATCCCGTTATCCGGCGCCGGTTGCGCCAGAAAATGGAGATTTACACGGACAATCTCGCAAACGCGCTGGCACCCAGTGACGAACAGCTGACCCAATATCTGGAAGAACACCCCGACAAGTTCCGCACCGATGACCGGTATTCGTTTGAGCACATCTACCTGAACACGGACCAGCCGACGGCCGAACTCCGCAAACGGGTGGCCGAGGCAGAACGAGCCATCGGCTCTGGCCAACCCATTACCGGCGATCCCTCCCTGCTGCCCTCGGTGTTTGACGATGTCAGCGGCCGCATGCTGGACAAGACCTTCGGGCAGGGGTTTGCATTGCAGCTGGAAGGTCTGGACAAACATGCCTGGCAGGGGCCTATTCGCTCGAGCATGGGCATTCACTTTGTGCGGCTGACCGAACATGCACCGGGGGGCCTGCCGGAACTCGCCAGCGTCCGTGACAAGGTGGAACGGGAATGGCGCTTTGACCGGGCACAGGCGCTGGATCAGTCTTTCCGCGAGCGTCTACTGGCCAACTACGACGTCACCGTTGTGACCAAAGACGACCAATAGGCCGCTGTCATGATGCAACTCTGCCTGTTATTGCTCGTCCTGTTCACCACCTCGTTCACCCAGGCCGATGAGCTGCGCCCGGCCTACCTGCAACTGACTGAGCAGGCCGAGGGCGCCTACACCGTATTATGGAAAGTCCCGGCAAAAGGCCAGCAACGGCTGGCCCTGCAGGTTCGCTTCGAACCGGAACCGGCAGCGGTGTCACAACCCGTCGAAGGCTTTCTGAACGGGTCACACCTGCAGCAGTGGTCCATCAGGGCCGATGAGGGGCTGGCTGGCATGAACGTCGCCATTGAAGGACTGGCCCGCACCACCACCGAGGCCTTGCTTCGGGTCGAATACATCGATGGCACCAGCGTCACGCACCGGCTCACGCCGGCAGCACCGTCAATCACCCTGGCCGGCCAGCCTACCTTGCTGGAAACGGCCCGAACCTATCTGGTTCTGGGCATCGAACACATTCTGCTGGGCATCGACCACCTGCTGTTCGTGCTCGCCCTGCTGCTTCTTATCAGCAACACCCGCAAGCTGGTCCTGACGATCACCGCCTTCACCATCGCCCACAGCATCACTCTGTCGCTGGCGTCGCTGGGCGTCATTCGGATTCCGGTGCCACCGGTAGAAGCGGTGATTGCCCTGAGCATTGTGTTCGTCGCCGCGGAAATTCTCCGGGCCCAGCGAGGCGAACCGGGCATGACTCATCAGCACCCCTGGCTGGTCGCCTTCAGTTTTGGTCTGTTGCATGGGCTGGGATTTGCTGCGGCCTTGGGCGAAATCGGCCTGCCACAGAACGCGGTGGCGCTGGCACTGGTGTTTTTCAACGTGGGTGTCGAGGTGGGGAACTTGCTGTTCGTGTTCGCCTTTCTGCTGTTGGTATCGCTGGCGCGGAAAGCTTCTTTCAAGGCCGGTCCTATTCTGCAGAAGGTTCCGGCCTATGCCATTGGATCGTTGGCTTCATTCTGGCTGTTCGAACGGGTAGCGGCGTTTTAGGCGGGCACCGCTCCCCTTGCAAAACCATTCAATCAGCCGGCTTCCGCCGTCTGCTCTTCCTGTAGTTTGGCACGCACGTTCATCAGCACCTTGCCGTAGCGGTTTTCACCGCGACGATCCCGGCCGCAGCCCCAGAAATAGTCGTAGTTGCTGTTTTCCATGATGATCTGGTCACCGGTGGTGAGCAGCGCCTGGGCCAGTTCGTCGTGGGTGCGGGCACGGATGTAAACGCCCCGGGTCATCACGGTTTCACGGACTTTTTTCCAGTCTTTCCGGAAACTCTTGTGGCGCTTGCGGCCCAGTTTTCGCGCTTTTTCCGGCGAGGGGGCGTTACGCACCTCTTCCTGTTTCGCATCGTCGGTGAATTTCATTCCCTGAAAGTAATGCTCCACGGTGGGCCAGTGCTTGCCCTCCAGCTCGAAACCATACGGAGCGTGGGTGCCCAGCAGGTTATCCAGATCGGAACGGGTTACGTAGAGGTTGCTTTCACCATTGTCATCCGGGAATAAAGCCATGGTCACCTTAAAAATAGAGGGTTTATCTGGCACCAATGTACCACGAATCTGTCGATCTGAATGTTGGGTGGTTCTGGCAAATCAGAAACTGGCCAGGGCAATTTTGAGCCCTGCTGGACCCCGTAGATCAACGACACTTGTCGCAAAACTTCGTTAACCAGGCGTCGCGAGGCTTACAACCCTATGAAAGTTATGGAATAGTGCTGTGAGGTGATTGGGGATAAGCGAACCGTCAGTTTGCGTGAAAAGCGACAAACTGCGCATATCCCCATGCAACGCGTTCAAAGATTCGATCGTAGATCTCTGATTATTAACAATAAGATGGCGAATGATGCCTTTTCCCGCTGAGGGATATACGCATGTGGGATATACGTCATTTGTCGTTGAATTAGCTGTTATGCGCCTTCGGGAGTAAGCATTGAAGAAACTAGCGATCACTAAGATTTTATGCACTTCGGAGGTTTCTCAGGCTGAATTTGAGTCTGATGTTTTGGATGATCGCTACGAAGCGCTAAGGGAAGACTTGGTAGCTCTTCTCGATAAACATGGCTTTGAGTATCAATCCGCCGAAACTTCATTTCTCGGCTTTTCAAAGTATTCACTAGTTCGCTGTCAACAATGCGGTAACTACATGACCGATCGGCATGAGAATCCTGCAGGGCTTGAAGGCGTCAGTGAACACGAGGAGTTGGTCTATCAAGGTGCGACTCATGAGGGAAATCAGCTTTGCGAAATGTGCTTGCCGGAAGGGCATCGATGGGCGCTTGCATAACAAGTCGCTTAAGTTTGTTCCGGCCTGTGGCCTCCACCGGACGGCCTTGTCAGGCCGCCGCTTAGCTTGGCGTTAAATTCTATGATTGATCTCATTCGCCGATACCAACTGAGAAGAGCTTTTCGAAGTTACATCCATACTCTTGGGCCGGAACTTCGGAAGCGGTATGGTGGTTCCGACCAATATACCGTCCTCCAAATCAAGAAGACTGCGCTGCACCTTAAGCTCAATATTCAATACCTTCCATACGCGGTAGCTTTGTATCGGCATGAGCAGTCGAAAAACACAGTTGATTTGTTACGCCTGGACCAGGCCTTTTTGGATCGGTTGCGCCGAGAAGTGGCTGACGCTCTGTTTGATGGAAGTACCAACTACACAGCTAGGAACGTGCTAGCTTTAGCCAAGGCTAACGATTGGAGGGGAGGTCCGTCACCGGATTGGTGGTCCAATAATCTAGGTAAGACGAGTCTTTGAGAATTTAACAAGGTGGTCAACGGGACGCCAACTACGCGTTGCTCCGTTGGTGCCCATTAGCACGGCGCTATGCCGCAAAGCAGGGCTACAACTGCCATCAACTATAAGCACCAAAGGGAATTATGGAATTCGTCAGAAGGAACTTTAAGTGGGTAATGCTGGTCTCTGGCATCCTCACCGCTACCATGTTTTATGGCCTCGTCGCACCTCAATCCGCACTTGAATCAATGTTCGGCACATCATTTGATGGCGACCTAGAGTCCATAATTGTCCGCAGTTGGTCAGCCCTCGTTGGCCTTGTAGGTATAATTTTAATATACGGTGCTCTAGTCGAACGGCACAGAGTGTTTTCCGCTGCAATGGGTGCACTGAGTAAAGCGATATTCGTGTCACTGGTCATGATCTATGGCCAGGAATTTTTGGGCCAAGCAGCACCGGCAATCATTATGGATGTAGTGGTTGTCCTGGCCACACTAATTTTCTTTGCAGCGGTCAGGGTTCAGCGTTCGGCGGCATAACCAGGCGGTCGACTGGACGCCAAAAGCGTGGCGCTTCGGCGCCGGTTACCGTGGCGTCATGTGTCATTACCAAGAGGTCAATTTCTTTGCCTGAACTGAAAACAGTCGGTCTTTTTCTCGTCACCGCATTGGCAGAGATTGTTGGTTGTTACTTGCCTTACCTCTGGCTTCGAGAGGGCAAAACCATCTGGCTTCTGGTGCCTGGTGCGCTGAGTCTTGCAGCATTTGCGTGGTTACTGTCGCTACATCCCACGGCTGCTGGCAGGGTCTATGCTGCGTATGGTGGTGTGTATATTTTTATGGCTATTGTGTGGCTTTGGGCGGTCGATGGTATTCGGCCAACCGCTTGGGATTTGGTTGGCTCAGCCGTTGCCCTGTTAGGTATGGCAATCATCATGTTTGCGCCGCGCACCACATAACCAACTGGTGTGGCCCGTTCCGGGCGTCTGCTTTACGACCCAGGGTTCTACCCAGTTACCAGAAAAGCCTCGACGAGGGGCCGCTACCTTCTCCGCCAAGCACTGGAGCTTGCCCTCTCGAATGACTCATTGATACGTCAGGAGCAGGGGGAACTGGAAATTCCATGCCTCAAGATTTAATTTTAAGGCTGGGAGGGGCGCACTATGCGTCAGAACAATATCCAGAAAATGAACAGCGGTTTGCCCGAACACAGTGCTGATATCCGGGTAGGCCGAGAGCTGCTTCAAGCCACCAAACCCTACGTTGAAGAGTCTTATGCTCAAAGTTGGTGGCAGGTCGGCCCGACTTTCGGGTTAATGATCGCAGCCCTGATCGCCGCCGGAACGCTTCCGTGGTGGCAGCTTCGGCTTGTGTGTTCCCTGCTGGGCGCACTTTTGATGGTACGGGCCTTTATCACCTTCCACGATTACCTTCACGGGGCCATTCTCAAAGACTCACGCGCTGCTTACTGGCTTTTTCATACCTATGGCGCTTTTGTCCTAACGCCAACCCGCTCCTGGAGAGCAAGCCACAACTATCATCATGGCCATGTGGGGCAGATCTCAGACGCCAGTGTGGGGGCGTTTCCGCTTTTGACCACCCGGATCTGGCGGGCTTCAACACGGTGGCAGCGCTTCGCCTATCGCGTTCAGCGTCACCCTTTGGTGGTGCTGCTGAGTTATCCGATCGTTTTCGGCCTCAACATCACGCTCATACCGTTGATTCGGTCCCCGGCCCAACATCTTGACTCCCTTATTGCGCTGATCGCTCACTTCGGGCTGATAGGACTGCTTTGGTGGCTGGGCGGCTTCAGCCTGGCATTTTTTGTCGTCCTGCTGCCTATGTTTGTTGCCTCCGCGTTGGGGTGCTACCTGTTTTTTGCCCAGCACAGTTTCCGGCGTATGCAGATTGCGTCGCCAGAAGCCTGGACCTATTACCGGGGAGCCCTGGAGTCTTCAAGTTTCATGCGGATGAATCGGGTCATGCAGTGGTTTAGCGGGAACATTGGCTTTCATCATATCCATCATCTCAACGTCCGAATTCCTTTTTATCGCCTTCCCGAGGTGATGGCGGCGATTCCGGAGCTACAATCGCCGTTGACCACCACCCTCGCGCCGAGGGATATAGCAGACTGCTTTCGTTATGCCCTTTGGGACGAAGACAAGCAGCGCATGGTTTCCTATCAGGAGGCTCGCTAACAGCAGCTACCTAATCGGTGAGCGCTGAAACCCGCTGCGTGGACTCCATCGCGAAATTGCCGGGTCAGGCATCGGATATACACCCTGCACTTCTCCGCGGCTTTCTCACCGTTCTGCACAGACGTTATCAGCCAATCTGAATATCCGCTTTACGACCGTCTGGCATGATCACCTGGCGATCGGACGCCTAATCCCTTTCTCTCACCACAGCAACACCGCGGATCAATCCTGTGAACCAGGTTTAGCCGTAAGGCGGCTCTTTCGGTTTAATGCAAACTCAAGTTAGTAAGCTGTAAAAACGTGCCACCCAACCTGAGGGAATAGGATATGGATATAGGGAAAAACTGGTCTGAAATCCTGGAAGTTCTTGCCAATGCCAAGCGGTCTAACCGCTTTTTCTCCATCGCAACGGTCGATTGTGATGGGAACCCTCACGTCACGCCCATAGGCCATGTGTTCTTCCGAGATGATATGACGGGCTATTACTTCGATGCGTACTCGCAAGCCATGCCGAAAAACTTTGAGCACAATAAGCGAGTCTGCCTCATGGGTGTAAACAGCAGCACCAAATTTTGGTTAAAGTCCCTTTTTAAAGGGCAGTTTAAATCGGCGCCGGCTGTGCGTTTGTTTGGAGAAGTGAGTGAGCCCCGGAAAGCCACCCAGGAAGAAATTGAAAAGCTCCAAAACGCTATCCGGATCACCAGCAAATTGAAGGGGCACAAATTACTCTGGAGTGATTTGACTCGGGTGCGTGATATTAAGTTCGATGCCTTTTCTCCTGCAACCTATCCTGCAATGTGCGATGGGCTCTGGAAGTGAGCCAATGCGAGAATGATTTTAACCAAACGGGTTACCGTGACAATTACTGCATAGCGGCCGCGCCGAGCGGCGTAAAAAACAAGGCTGAAAGGGAGTTCAAGTGGTTACCTGTTATCTCAGATACACGATAGATCCCTACAAGGTCGACGAGTTCGAGTGCTACGCCAAAATGTGGATACCTCTGGTCCATAAATTTGGCGGCCAGCATCATGGGTATTTCCTGCCGTCCGAAGGCGCAAATAACATTGCTATCGCCTTATTCAGTTTCGACTCGCTTGCCTCCTACGAGCGGTATCGAGTGGCCTCTTTCGACGATGCGGATTGCCAGGCGGCATTTCACTATGCAGAGCAGACTCGATGCGTAGTCAGTAGCGAGCGTAGCTTTATGAGGCCGGTTTTTGAGTGATTCCTAAACTAGCGCATGCGCTGAAGGTGGTAACCAACGTTTCGAAACAGGGAATGGTTGTTAATGATTAGGGATATTGTGTTCCCCGCGGACAGCAATGAATTAAGAGCACTGATGTTTGAACATGCAGAGTGACTCGATATTGATCTGTCGTATCAAAATTTTGAAGGGGAAATCGAGCCATATTTTTTCAATCCCACTCCCGGGACGAAGTTCTATGAATTTGATCTCCAGAGGTATGCTCTTGAGAAAAATGCTTAAAACGATCTTATGAAGTGCATCGTTTTCAGGCTCAACTTTACGGCGTATCGACCCTCAATTCTGTATGTCCGCTTGGCGACCAGGGACTCCCAAAATTCCTAATGACGACTGCAAGTCACGGTTGTCCAGGGTCTGCCGACCCACATTTACCACCGTTATTCGAATTGAACGAGGCCTCCTCATGGCAAAAGACGTCTCTAAGCTGGAGCGCGATCGGCATCCCATGCCTTCCTTTGTGAAGGCGGCGTTAGAAGAGCAGTCGCTGATGCAGGATTATCTTAATCGGCCCGCTTATCAGCAGAATGACTACATAGGCTGGATTAACCTAGCAAAGCGCGATGCGACAAAAGAGAAGAGGTTAAATCAGATGCTGGCAGAGCTTAAACAAGGTGGTGTCTATATGAACATGCCTCACCCTGCATCGGCCAAAAAGCAGTGACCGGCAACCACCAGAAATCATACTGCACAGCACCCTGAATTGTTTTGTATGTCTCCTGATTAATCGTTCTCCCTTCCCACGGGCGTAGCACTTCCACAGGATCGGATAACAAACAGTGGCCAGGCATGCAGGTACCGGCACAGCCATCAGGGCGATACAAAAACCAAACAACACACCCCAGGTGCTCGCTGTCTGCGGTAAACCAGCCCGGTTAATCCAGGGGAAAGCGGTGTGTCTCTGGTCTCGCCTGCATTTGCCGGGAATTGAAAAAATGGGTCGGTGACGGTCAAAAGAGGGAACTTTCAGTTCGAATATTTCTCCCTTGGAATAAGGGCTCTGAAGAATACAGGGGCGAAATCGTGTATTTGGATTACGACCAGATTCTATCAATCTATAACGTGCGTCAGAGCCAACAAAGCCGCCCTATGCAGCAGTCAGCTAGATGCGACGGCAAATAGCCGAATAGCAGCTATGAACTGGAAATTTTCGTACACCGTCGGTTTTCACCCTTGGGAGGATACCGACCAGGAGTTTTTCCAATCCCTGTCATCGCTCCTAGAACAGGAGGAGCAGGGTCGGAATTCACCCTACGGGCGCGCTCTGGATATTGGCACGGGCAGCGCAATCTGGGCCATCGAACTGGCCAAAAGGGGCTGGGATGTCACCGGCGTAGATTTCGTGGAGAAAGCCCTGGAGCGCGGACAAGAGCGAGTTCGCGCAGCCGGTGTGGAGGTGACGCTCGTGCAGGGGGACGTTACCCGGCTTTCCGAGGATCAAGTGGGTTCAGGTTTTCGGCTCATCCTGGACACCGGCACCTTCCATGACTTCGACACCCGGCAGCAGCGAGCCATGGCTCGTAGCGTGGACGCGTTGGCCACCCAGGATGCCACAGTGATCCTGCTTTGCTGGCCGCGGCGCATTCGCCCGTTGATCCGGGGCGTTAGCAGAGATGAAATAGAAACAGCCTTTGCAGGGTGGCAAATTGCCGATGTAAAACCATCTTTCTTCAAGCTGCCCCCACCCCTGGAATGGCTGCTGCGCCCGGACGAGCACTGGTATCGCCTGCGCCGGGCCTGACCGTGACGCGCCATCTAACCCGTGCGGATGTTGAACATCTCCCGCGAAAACACTCATCCGGTCACTCTGTGATGGGCTGTGAGAGGATCCACAAGCTCAGCACGGTTAGGCAAACCATGGCAATGGTCATCGGGATCTGCGAAATCGCTGCGCGCCGGGCGTCTTCGAACAGCTGGAGCGCGCGCCTATGCGCGACCAGCACGGAAAGCGCGTGCCCGACAATCAATGCCGTAAAAGCTATCCACCAGATGTGCCTTGTCCCGATGACACTGATGTCGATAGACCAGTTCCGGGTACCAAAGACGTCCCATCCCAGGCCAAAAGGATCGGACGCGGCGGGAAAGATCAGCTGGCCTGCGAGCAGAAGGTAAGAGACATAGTGAGAGAGATGGTAGGCCACCGCAATCGGCAGGAGCGTACCGACGAAGCTGTGCGCAAGCTGACTGATCGTGAACGTGCCGCCGGCCAATGCCCTCATCAGAATCATCAACAGCCAGTAGGCACCGTAGAAGCCGGCAATGGTCACCAGGAGGCCGATGGTGCGAATTACCTGGATCAAATCCGCCCCTTGATCGCGCAGCCAGAGCAGCGGCACTCGCAAGGACGGTGAGGTGCTCACGAACTCCAGCACCGCGGCCCAAACCGGGGTCTCGGACACACCGTCGAAGAGCACAATGCCAATGAGCCCGATAACCAGAGCCACCTCGCCGCGTAGGGGCTCTGACTCAGTCAACAGACCTTCGCCCGGCAGCCGCAAGCGCAAGGTGGGGCCGCTGCGTATCGAGAGCGGCGCGACCCGGCCGAGCACCGCAAAAATGCGGCTAATGGGGTCCGCCACACCGAACCACTGTTGCCCGAAGGCGAGCCCGCCTGAGAGAGCGACCAGGAGGTAGGCAGTCACCAGCAGGCCAACCATTCGCGGATCTTCCGACCAGTCCGATGCCAACTCAATCGAGGCG
Source organism: Marinobacter suaedae (assembly GCF_030519635.1). NCBI lineage: Bacteria > Pseudomonadati > Pseudomonadota > Gammaproteobacteria > Pseudomonadales > Marinobacteraceae > Marinobacter > Marinobacter suaedae. The sequence continues at coordinate 1,143,904 of NZ_JAUMIS010000002.1, forward strand.
ATCACCAGCAGACCTGCCGGAGCCAGCAGGCCAGCTCCCGACGGCAGTTTGGCCGCACCACCCCGCCACGGCCGGCCGGTCGCCCACGCTGTAAAAGCCGCCAGTCTGCGGAACGGGTCAATCTGCGGCCACAGGGAAATCACCAGGCCCGAGAACAACAGGAATCCTACCCACCAGATCACCCAGACCCAGACCGTCGTGAAATTGTGCATGGCCTCTTGCGGTCCGAAGAACGCAGAACCGAGCAGGACGCCCAGCACAATCAGGCCGACAGTTCCCAGCAACGTAGAAAGCGCGTGGCCAGCTTTGGCGGGCACCGGGATGTCCAGATGCAGAGGACGCGTCCGCCCGGTACGGAGGAAAAGCAGAGCAGCAAGAAACGAAGCCGCCACCGCCAACCCCGCTGCGACAAGATACAGGCCAAGCGGCAACGGCAGGTCGTAGCGGGCACCGAAAGCATGGGCCTGGGCCTGCGACGCGCCCAGGCTCATCGTTATCGCCGGTGCGACCTGCCAGTACCCCACGGAGGCCGAACCTCAAGGTAGACGCGTGCGGAGTCGTACGCCTAGCACTTCCAGCGCCGCGGTACCCACCTAGTGTCCGGCCAGGTGGTTCCACTCCGGCAGGAGCGTGATCGAATTCGGATTGAACCCGCCATTCTTGAGGGTGTCCATGGAGGCAACCACCTCCCCACTCTCAAGATCCACCACCGACACCGAACCGTCACTCATGTCCGGCAGGTTGATGAACGAGTTCTGGACGAATCCGTACCGGAAGTCCGGCGTGAACCCGACATGGTGTGCACCTTCGGCTGTGGCAATCTGCTTCAGCAGTTTCGGCTTGGTTGGGCCTTCCGAAATGTCGAAGACGTGCAGGTATCCCGGCTTCATCGCTGTCGTCACGTACATGCGGTCGGGGTTGTTGTCGTCGTTAAAGTAGATCTCAAGCGGTACGGTGGCGCCATGCTCGGCGAAATTGAAGATCGTTTCACGACCGAACTCCTGCGCGTCCTCATTCCAGACCAGCGCTTCGAGCGTATGCCCGAACATGTTGGTCACCAGCGCCGTCGCAGGCTCGGCACCCGGCACAAAGAACACCTCAACGGGCGCAACCTTGGAGGGTGACTCGGCGTCTGACATCTTAATTTTGCCCAGGGGCTCCAGATCCGAGGCACGCACCACCGAGACGAACTCGTCCGGGCTCGTCAGATCCGGCGTGATGGTCGAGGTGACCAGGATGCGATCGATCTCACTGTTGACAGCCAGTCCGTGCGGGTAAGTGCCTGGCAGCTTAATCTCGCCCACCACTTCGTCGCTCGCGACATCGCCGACAATCACGTTGGCGGAACCCATACAGGTCAGGTACCAACGCTCGTTTGCTTCGTCCAGAATGACGTCTTCGGCCACATTACACGGTGGCGTTTCGACCGTGGACAGTCGGTAGGGATTCTTTGTCAGATCAAGAACCTGAAGTGCAGGCTTTTGCAGGCCGGTAATGTAGGCCTTGCTCATCGTTCGGTCGTAGAAAATGTGGTGTGCAATGGTTTCGGCATCGACCGGAATATCGGATACGATTTGTCCGAAATTCGGGCTCTCCGGATCGACATCAACGATCGCCAGACCCTCACGCCGAGCTGTTTCTCCGGATAACTTCAGGCTTTTGAGCTGGTCCGCGGGCTTACTTTCGTAGTTCATGACGGCCAGAATTTCTGCCGTAGCTGGGGGGATGAGGACGATGGCTGCCAAGGCAGAGAACGTCCAGGGGATTGCGGTTTTCATGAGATGCCCTCCTCGGGGCACGACCAACCTGAGACAACCCCAGGCAGTCTCCTATAAATATATAGCTCTCGCAGGACCTCAAAGCAAAGCGATCCGTGGCGGGGTCGATCAGGCATGATGTGCGATTGCTTCAACGTTACTATTGGAAGCCTATCCCCAGAAAAAAAACCGGCTAACCGGGGCTTTTCAATCTTAGTCAGGGAGGAAACGGTGAGTAAGTATCAGCTAGCCCAACTCAACATTGCCACACTCATGGCTCCAATTGATTCACCTCAGCTTTCAGATTTTGTCGCTAATTTGGACAGAATAAATGCGCTGGCTGAAGATTCCCCTGGTTTCGTCTGGCGCTTGCAAACCGATGCAGGTGATGCCACCGGCATTGATTATTTCGGCTCTGATAAAATCGTGAATCTTTCTCTCTGGGATTCCGTCGAAGCTTTGCATAACTACGTTTACCGGTCTGCACACGTTGAGATCATGCGTCGCAAGAAAGAGTGGTTCCACAGAATGGGTGAAGCACACATGGTTCTTTGGTGGGTGCCAGCCGGTCACGTTCCGTCAGTCGAAGAGGCTGCGCAAAAGCTGAACACCCTGAGAGAGCAAGGACCAACCGAAGAGGCTTTCACGTTCAAAACAGTCTTCTCGCCTCCCTGCGTCGGTGCCGAAGCGCCAATCGATACTTTGGGTGGTGAATATCCAGCCACTTAACGAATCCATTAAGTCCGTTCAGGTCGCGTCGGGCCGCACATTAAAGGCGTCAGGAAAAAGGGAAATTGCGATGAAGGAATCGATCCGAAAACAGGATCTTTCAAGTGAGTTCTATACTTCTGAAAGATGCTTCATCGTGGAGCAATCCAATTCTACCGATGACGAAACATTGTCAATTGCCCGTGCGCGAGTTGAACCGGGCGTAACAACCCGATGGCATCGACTCAGAAAATCTGCAGAACGCTACTATATTCTCAGCGGTATTGGTCGAGTGGAAATTGGCGATTTGCTGGCTGAGGATGTGACGCCAGGCGACGTGGTAATAATTCCGCCAATGAGCCGCCAGCGAATCGCGAATACAGGCCAGGAAGATCTGGTGTTCTTGGCCCTCTGTACGCCACCGTTCACCAAAGATGATTACGAAGATATTGATGAACCACCGGTTTGCTAGATGTTCCCCAGGCAAGCCCCGATCAATTCACGCCATCCGACGCGGGTGCTAATCCCAATTGGTTTGCGGTGATCTGGAGGTCCCAGTGCGCGAGAATGCGCCTGAGAGATATGGGGGCGTTTGTCGTGGAGTAATCTGGTGCAGCTCTGGGTTACCGAACATATTTAAGAATATGTCCTTTAAAGTTCTGGCCAATATTATGGGGATCGTGTGGTTTGAACTGAGAGGCACTGAAGCCAAACTCTACCAGCCTTTTATTCAGTTTATTTTTTCTCCCTCGCCCCGGATCGACCAGAATCACTTCACAGTTTGTCTTCGAATGCCTTTGAATAAAATTGGCCAGCAACTCGATATGATCATCTTCATAGAGCAGATCACTGCCAATAATCAGATCAAAAAGTCCCAGGTTATCCTTGCTATTCGCCCAGTCGGTTCGCTCATACGCAATGGATTTATCCCCATTGAGCTGAACGTTCTTTTCCAGGAAATATTGAACTTCCGGGTGATAATCGGTTGCCGTAATATCGCTATTCAGCTTGTTCAAAAGCAAACTGGATAAGGCCATACCACAGCCTACCTCCAGCACTCTCTTGGACGTCGTGTCGTAGCCCAACATAAATTGGGCCAGAACCAGACTTGATGGCCAGACAACCCCGAATATGGGCCATGACGCAGAGCAGATACCCAGCTCTTCGGCTCTTCCTTTCGGGTCATAAAATTCATTGGTGTTGCGCAGAGAGCAAAGATGAACGTCTATCTCTCCAAACTCGATGGTTTGGTAGCGTAATCGCAGGGGTGCCATTTATAAGCCTCGGAAAATGAGCGCAGAGCCAGCTATCGAGGATAAATGACAAAACGAAGGTAGCGGGCAGAGTATAGTATTTGACCGAAAAGGCAACTTCCTTTTACAACCCCGCTGATCTGACGCTTGTCGCCGTGACCCACCACCCCAAACACCCAATTGCAAAACAATGTCAAACGAGCGGATTCTGTGCCCCGGTTCTCTCGGCATTGCCAGAAAGTCGTGCAAGGTAGGTGGAAACAATCATAAAAGCTGGTACCAGGCGGGATGGCTATGAACAAGGCACGGCATTCAGACAGCTGCATGAACCCGGCCGTAGTGCATGGTGATATAAGAGTCAGGACATGCATGGGGCCCAGAAACTCGAAAGAAGCGGCAGCAGCGGCGCGTCAGTATTACGCCTGGATTGAGTACCAGGACCCTTCGAAACTTCCTGATTTCATGAACGATCCACGCCTGGAAGTCGGCCTCCCCCGCATGCTTCCGGGCGTGGTACTGCACGCTTCGCTGTCACTTATTGGCGTAATCTGCCAGAAAGCGAGGCTATGGGCGCTCCTGGGGCCTCTGGCCCGCCTTCGTATCCGCACCGATTGGCTTTCCTATGAGCCCCGCCAATGTGGGTACAACGCGGCTTATACAAGGTTGGGATTGGCAGAACTGAAGCGTGGTAACACAAACGCAGCCATTGCTTGTCTGCAGGAATCCGCGAGAGTCTGGCCCTGTCCGCACAGCACGTCGTTTGGTCTTCGAACTGCTTTGGCCCAGAAACTGGAGAAAGTGCCAGAGGCCAATGCAGCGGCTCAGGAATATTTGCAGCTCGCAAAAGAGTTCAGGGTCTGAGACGTTCGCTGCTCACCCAAGCCCCACCCCAGAATAAAAAACCCCGGGAACCGGGGTTTTGTAATGCCTCAAGCGGGATTGAAACGCTGCTTACTTGTCGTCTGAACGGTAGAACCGCTGGATGCTGGAAAAATCCAGGTCGCTGTTGCCCTGCCCGGCGTGCAGCTCGAACAGGTTACGAGCCAGGGCACCCATGGGAATCGGGGCGTGGTTCTTGACCGCGTTGTCGAACGCCAGGCCCAGGTCCTTGTTCATCAGTTTGACCAGGAAGCCGCCTTCGTAATCCCGGGAAGCCGGCACACCATCCATCACTCCCGGCCAGGGGTTGTAGACGTTCAGTGCCCAGTTGCCACCGGAGCTCTGCTTCATGATTTCCGACAGCACGGCCGGATCCAGTCCATTTTTTACGCCCAGTGCCAGAGCCTCGCTGGTGCCGGCCATGAGGATCGCCAGCATCATGTTGTTGCAGATCTTGGCGACCTGTCCGGAGCCATGATCGCCGGCGTGGAAGATGTTCTTGCCCATGGCCTCGAGGATCGGCTTCGCCTGGTTAAAGGCCTCCTCAGCGCCACCGCAAATGAACGTCAGGATGCCGGCTTTGGCACCACCCACACCACCTGAAACCGGTGCATCCAGGAAGGGAATGTTCCGGGCGCGGGCCGCTTCGGCCACAGCTCGGGCGGTTTCCGGCGCAATGGTCGAGGAATCAATCACCAGGGTGCCTTCCGGCAGATGCGCCAGCAACCCGTCCTCACCCAGATAAACAGATTCCACATGCTGGCCGGCGGGCAGCATGGTAATGACGCACTCCGCACCCTCGGCCGCTGCTTTGGCGGTGCCAGCGGACTGGGCACCTTCGGCTTCCAGCGACTTAACCGCCGCTTCGGACAGGTCAAATACGGTAACGTCATGCCCGGCTTTCACCAGGTTGGAGGCCATGGGGCCACCCATGTTACCGAGGCCAATAAATGCAATCTTCGCCATGTCTGTTCTCCTTGTTGTTGTGTCTGGCTGCCGCCACTCAACCGGGGCAGCCGTGCGATCTCGCTTTACCTCTCAGGCGGTAAAGAAATCTTCCAGCCAGGCATCGTCGATTTCGGACAGCGTGGCGTAGTGCCAGCGTGGCTGCTGGTCCTTGTCGATCAGCAGTGCCCGGATGCCTTCGGCGAACTCACCTTTTTTCAGGGCCTTGGTAGACATCACCAGCTCTTTATCGAGCACCTCGGTCAGACTGTCGCGGCGGCAGCGTTCAAGGTGGTGCCAGAACAGGGCCAGAGACGTCGGAGATGCGTTGCCCAGGGACCGGACTGACTTCGCCAGCCAGCCCTCACCGCCAGCCAGCTCGGTAAGCTGCCCAACGACAGCCTCCAGCGAATCGCCGTCAACCGCCTGATTGATCTCATCGAAGTGGTGACGCACAGGGGATTCCGGCAAGGCCTCGCGGCTCTGCTGTTCAAACTGCCGCAGGACGCTGCCAACCACTGCGCTGGCGTCTTCATCCTGCCAGTTACGCTGGCATAACTCGCCAATCACATCGGCCTTCATCTGATGCTGGATAAAGCGGTCGGCCAGACCAGTGAACAGAGCATCGGCCCCGTTCATGCGAGCCCCGGTCAGCCCCAGGAACAGACCGGTTCGCCCCGGAGCCCGGTTCAGGAACCAGCCGGCGCCCACGTCTGGATAGAGGCCGATGGAAACCTCCGGCATCGCCAGTTTGGAGCCTTCCGTCACTACCCGGTGGGAGGCGCCCTGGAACAGTCCCATGCCACCGCCCATCACGATGCCGTGGCCCCAGCACAAAACGGGCTTGGGGAAGCTATGAATCAGCTGGTCCAACTCGTACTCTTCGGCGAAGAAGGCTTCACCCTCGCCGCTGGCATTGGGCTCGGTCATGCTGCGATACAACGCGACTATGTCACCACCGGCACAGAAGGCCTTGTCACCCTCTGCCTCCAGCCAAACGGCGCAGACTCGCGAATCGTCCGCCCACCGGCGCAATTGCGGGGTCAGCAGGCGGATCATTTCCAGTGACAGGGAATTCAGCGCCTTGGGCGCATTCAGGCGGGCAACGGCAATCAACGCGCCATCCGCGGTTACCCACTCTTCAAATACAATGGGTTGCTCACTCATGTTCATTCCTCAATCCGGTGCTTGGCCGGAGCTTTAACGGTTCTTCCACTCGGGCGTGCGCTTTTCAAGAAACGCATTCACGCCTTCTTTCTGGTCTTCGGTGGAGAACAGTTCGACAAACAGCTCCCGTTCCATGCGCCAGCCATCTTCGTGGCTGCGGCCGTCACGGGCGCTCATGATCAGCTGTTTGCAGCGTGCGGTGGAGGATGGGCTCTGCTTGCAGGCACCTTCGGCCAGCTTCATGGCCGCGTCGAGGCTGGCGCCGGACGGAACGACCTCTTCCACCAGTCCAATTTCCAGTGCCTTATCGGCTTTGACTCGCTCGCCGCACAGAATCATGCGCTTGGCCCAGCCTTCACCCACCAGCCAGGGCAGGTTCTGGGTGCCACCGGCGCAGGGCAGCAGGCCAACGGTGGCTTCTGGCAACGCCATCTGGGCGTGTTCTTCAGCAATGCGAATGTCGCAGGCCATGGCGCATTCGAGACCACCGCCCATGGCATAGCCGTTAATCGCGGCGATAGAGACGCCCCGGAAATCGCTCAGGGTCGCGAAGGCCTCGCCGAACAACTGGGCCATCTCGTTGGCCCGGGCCTTGTCGCCGTCGGCAAAGGTTTTCAGATCGGCGCCGGCGGAGAAGAACTTCTCGCCCTGCCCGGTTACCACCAGCGCGAAGATGTTGGTGTCGGCGTTCAGGTCCTGCACGATGTCGCGCAGAGCCGGCAGGGATTCCGCCGTCCAGGTGTTGGCCGGCGGATTGTTGATGGTCAGTACCGCAATATGTCCGCGTTTTTCGATCTGGATCAGATCACTCATTGATTCTCTCCCTTATCCCTTGCGGTTTTATTGGTTGTTTACTGGATGGCCTCAGCCACACCGTCTTCCAGAATGCGACGGGCGACGATCAGGCGCATGATTTCGTTGGTGCCTTCGAGGATCTGGTGCACCCGGAGGTCTCGCAGGTAGCGCTCCAGCGGGTATTCCCGGATGTAGCCGTAGCCACCGTGCAGCTGCAGGGCTTCGTTCACGACGTCAAAGCAGGCGTCGGTGGCAAATCGCTTGGCCATGGCGCAGTGCAGTGTGGCTTCCGGGTCGCGGTTATCCAGCTTGCAGGCACCCAGCCGGACCATCTGCCGGGCAGCCACCAGATTGGTGGCCATGTCGGCGATCTTGAACTGCAGCGCCTGGAAGGCGGCCAGGGGCTTGCCGAACTGCGCCCGCTCGTGCAGGTAGTTACGGGCCCGCAACAGGGCCGCCTGGGCACCACCCAGTGAACAGGTGGCGATGTTCAGGCGGCCACCGTCGAGGCCCTTCATGGCGATGGCAAAGCCCTCGCCTTCGGCACCGATGCGGTTGGATGCCGGGATGCGCACATTTTCCAGACTCACCATGCGGGTGGGTTGACTGTGCCAGCCCATCTTTTCCTCATTTTTGCCGTAGGAGATGCCGTCGGCATCGGCGGGCACCACGAACGCGGAAATACCCCTGGAGCCGCTGTCGGCGTCTCCCGTGCGGGCCATCAGCACCAGTACATCGGTACTGCCGGCGCCGGAAATGAACATCTTGCTACCCGTGATCACGTAGCTGTCGCCATCGCGCACAGCCTTCGTCCGCAGGCTTGCTGCGTCAGAACCGGCACCGGGCTCGGTGAGGCAGTAGGAGGCCAGCCATTCGCCACTGGCCAGCTTAGGCACGATCTCCTGCTTGAGGTCGTCGGAGGCGAAGCTGGCGACCATCCAGGTGGCCATGTTGTGAATGGTGATAAACGCGGCGGTGGATGGGCAGGCAGCGGCCAGTTCCTCGACAATCACCGAGGTATCCAGGCGCGAAAGCCCCATACCACCGTAGGCTTCCGGGGTGTACATGCCCATAAAGCCCATCTCGCCGGCTTCTTTCAGGACATCCACCGGGAAAATGTGTTCGTCGTCCCACTTGGCGGCGTGGGGCGCCATGGACTTTTCCGCGAAGGCGCGGGCGGCGTCGCGAAACGCCAGCTGATCTTCGTTCAGGTCAAAATTCATGCTTTTACTCCCGGGAGCAGGAACAGGGCCGGTTTGGCCCTGCCCCACTCCACAGGCCTATCAACGCAACTGGATGGAGAAGTTTGCTTCGGTAGAGGCCACTTCGTTGGAGAACCAGCGAGAGGTGACGGTCTTGGTTTCGGTGTAGAAACGTACCGCCTGCTTGCCGTAGGCATGCTGGTCGCCGTAGAAGGAGCCCTTCCAGCCGGTGAAGGAGAAGAACGGCAGGGGTACCGGAATGGGTACGTTCACACCTACCTGACCCACGTCGATCTCGTGCTGGAAGCGACGGGCACAGCCACCGGAGGAGGTGAAGATGGAGGTACCGTTGCCATAGGGGCTTTCATTGATCAGCTCGATGGCATCACCCAGGGTGTCCACTTCCATGCAGGACAGGACCGGGCCGAAGATTTCTTCTTTGTAGATATCCATGTCGGTGGTGACACCGGAGAACAGGGTCGGTCCAACCCAGTTGCCGTCCGGGTAGCCATCCACGGTGCAGCCGCGACCGTCCAGCAGCAGGTTAGCGCCCTGGGCTTCACCAGCGGCAATCAGGGATTCGATGCGGTCCTTGGCCTGCGGGCTGATGACCGGGCCGTAGCTGGCTCCGGCATCGTCCCACGCACCCGGGCGCACCTTCGCCATGGCTTCTTTCAGTTCCGGGATCCATTCCTGGGCCTGACCAACGAAGACGGCCACGGAGATCGCCATGCAGCGCTGGCCAGCTGCACCGACGGACGCACCCACCAGGGCATTGATCACCTGCTGTTTGTCGGCGTCCGGCATGATCACCATGTGGTTCTTGGCGCCAGCGAAGCTCTGTACACGCTTCATATTTCGGGTACCGGTTTCGTAGATATAACGGCCAACCGGCACGGAGCCGACAAACGAGACCGCCTTGATGGCCGGATCGGTCAGCAGGGTATCCACCTGCTCCTTGCCACCGTGAACCACCTGCAGCACACCCTTGGGCGCACCGGCTTCTTCGAACAGCTCGGCGAGGCGCATCGGGGTCAGCGGATCCTGCTCGGACGGTTTCAGGATGAAGGTGTTGCCGCAGGCAATGGCCATCGGGAACATCCACAACGGAATCATCGCCGGGAAGTTGAACGGCGTAATACCGGCGCACACGCCCAGCGGCTGGGTCCAGGAGTGGGTATCCACGCTGCGGGCCACATTCTCAACGGTCTCGCCCATCATCAGAGACGCGACGTTGCCGGCGTGCTCAACCACCTCGATACCGCGCCATACATCACCCTTGGCATCTTCAAAGGTCTTGCCGGTTTCCTGGGCGAGGATTTCGGCGATTTCGTCATGGTGTTCTTTCAGGAGCGCCTGGTAGCGCAGCATCACCCGGGCGCGCTCGGAGACGGGCACTTCTTTCCAGGTCTTGAACACTTCACCGGCGTATTTAATGGCCTGCTCCATCTCCGCGTGGGTGGCGCAGGGTGCCTTGGCAATCACTTCGCTGGTGGCGGGATTGGTAACGTCAATCCACTCAGAGGTCTGGCTCTGAACGAACTCGCCGGCCAGGTACAGAGGTACGTTTTTCATCTTGATGGTCCCTGTTTGTTGTTGTGTGGGAATTAAGCCGAAACCCGAACTGGTTTCGTCCACGATTGAAAACAGCCTAGCATGCACCCCGGCTCCTGATGATTGACTAAATTTCGCCCTTGATGGACTATCTTTCGATTACCTAGCAAGACATTGGTCGAACTATGATTAAAACGTCGCAATGGCCGGTACCCAGGGACAGCGTTCGCTATGTCGTTCCCGAGCCCACTATAAAAAGGCTGGCCGCTCATCCGCTTACACGCGACTTGTACCCACTGGCCTTCGGACACTACCGGCGAGCAGCGGGCCACCACATGCACCGCGAGCACCACAGCGACAATCTTTTGATTTACTGTACGGAAGGGAAAGCTTTTCTTAATGTCGAGGGGGAGCCTTACACGGTTGGCGCAGGTGACCTGCTTCTGCTGCCGGCCGGTGCCGACCACCGTTACACCGCCGATCCCGACGATCCCTGGACCATTCACTGGGTCCACTACACAGGCCCCCTGGCAGAGGATTTCCAGCACTACATGGGGTTCTCGGGCACGACTCGCGTCCGGCAACTTGGGCGGCAGCCGCGCCTGCTGGTGGATTTCAACGGCCTGCTGTCGGTTCGGCAGACCGGTTTCCGAACCGTCGGACTGATACACGCCGCCAACCGCCTGCGCCAGTTGATGACGGCCATACCCCTGAACATTGATGACGCCAGTCAGCAGCGCAGCGAGGAACTGGAGACCCTTCACAATTACATGCGGGAACACCTGGATGAACGACTGTCACTGGAGCAACTGGCGGAATTGAGCGGCCTCTCGCCCGCCCATTTCGCCACCCGCTACCGCCAGCAGACGGGCACCTCCCCGATCCAGCATTTCCTGCACCTGAAAGTGGAACGGGCCTGCCAACTGCTGGACAGCACCGACGTCAGTTTTGCCGAAATCAGCCGTCGCCTGGGCTACGACGATGCCTATTATTTTTCCCGGCTATTCAAGAAGGTGATGGGGCAGTCGCCGCGGGACTATCGGCACACGGCAAGGCACTGACAAGGCATCGCAGGCCAGCTCAAACATATGTCCATCCTTGCGACTGTTGTTGTCGGCGGGAAACCGCTACCCTTGCAACCAACACCTATAAGAAGAGCAACTTCATGGCCGCGTACAACATTGAAATCATAGAAACTATTGATGCCCCCCGGGACAAGGTCTTTGCGCTGTTTGCAGACCATCAACGCTTCGGACAACTGCTCGGTGCCCCGATCAAGCGAATCAAAGACAGCGACCAGGCCGATCCAAACGGCATTGGCTCCGTCCGCAAGATTGGCTTTGGCCCGGTGGGATTTGAAGAAACCGTGCTGAACTTCGAGCCGGACTCCCTGATCGAATACAGCATCACCACCCTGAGCCCCATCAAGAATCACGTGGGCCGCATCTGCTTTGCGGACACGCCAGAAGGGCAAACCCGAATTAATTACACCATCAGCTTTGAAGACGTCGTGCCATTTACCGGCAAGATGGTGAGCTCCGCACTGGAGCAGGCCATACGCCGGGGCATTAAAAAGGCGCCAAGCCTGGCCTGAGCCTTTCAGGAAAACCTTCCGCCGGGTAACGGAACGTTACCCGGCCAGTGCCATCCGTCTTGGCCGCATTACTGGTATAACCCACGCTCCAGTTGCATCCGGCGATTGCCCTCGATTAAATGCCAGTCCATATCCGTAGACATGGAGGAGTCATCCGTGTCGGGGCTACCCGCTGCCGTTGGCGGCAGGCTCTCGAAATCAAACTCATCGTAAAGCCCCCGTTCCAGCTGAATCCGGCGATCGTTTTCCACCCCTTTGGGATTGAAGCTCACCGGGTTAGTTGTCCCCATACGTTCCTCGTTCATCGGGGAATCCTCAGGCGCTAGCTCTTCCCAGTACTCACCGTATGATGGCGAAACCGCGAGCAACAACGCCAGGGATGCAGAATAGGTGAATAGACGTTTCATGATTCGTCCTCCTCAACTTCTCTCCGATGGTGCCCACCGGAAGACTCTGAGAAGACGGACGTGTTGTTATCGAATAGGCCCGCCACCTCGGTTATCGCCAACCCTGATCCGAAGTAACTAGGAATTAGAGGACGATTGCGCGGATTAGTTACAGCTGGCGTAGAAAAAACATTGTTGAAATATTTAGTCTGAACACATAACCGTGAGGAGGTGCAAAGGCAGGACCGAGCAAGGGAATGGCAGCAAGCATTCCTGCCCGCTGCCACGTTTAAACCTATCAGTAGTCTGAATCCGATTCGTCCTGCTCCAGAGTCCTGGGATCGGTTTCATCAGGCGGTATGGCCATATTGTCTTCCATCTCAGAGTCCATGCTGTCCCCGGACTCCTGCCCCGCTGCGGTGGGTGGAAGATCCTCGACATCCACGGTCTCGTCCATCGCCTCTTCCCCATGCGCCTCCATAGCCGGAGCGTCCTTTTCCATGGAGTCCTTACCCTCGTCATGTCCGTGGCTGCTCCCGTAGGCTGGCCCGAAGGCGAGCGCAACTGCCAGGGATGCAGAAGAAATCAGTAAACGTTTCATCATGAGTTCTCCCAGAATAGTAATCAGCGCCATCCTGGGCTGTCAGTCAGTTGGAAAATGGCGGGCGCCGCGTCGGATCTCACCCACCTATGAACAGAAATTCAGTCGGTATAACCCGGGACTGATGAGAGGGAATTGACCACGATTAGTTTCATAGGTTTGAGTTATCAGGCGAAAACCAGTAATCCACTCAATCTATACATAATGATGCGCTTAGTTGATCGACAAAGCTGATATGACCGATTAGCAAGGTGGTGAGAGAAGCACGAAGGATGGCAGCGAGCGCCCTGCCCGCTGCCTCGTTGGCCAGAATTACATTTCTGAACCGGGCTCCTCCATATCCATTCGAGGGTCTCCTTCGCCATGCTCATCCATGTTGTCCTGCATGGTATCGTCCATTCCGCCCTCGGACTCCTGTCCTGCGGCTGTTGGCGGCAGCTCTTCAATATCGGGACCCTGGTGTGCACCGCGGTCCATCGCTTCCTCCCGATGCTCCTCCATCGCCTTACCATCTTCTTCCATGGAGTCCATCCCACTGTCGTGCCCGTGACTGGATCCATAGGCTGGCGCAAAAGCCAGCGCGAGAACCAGGGATGCTGCAGAAATCAGTAAGCGTTTCATCTTGAACTCCTGAACTGATCGACTCTGAACCGAGCCTTCTGGATTTCGTGAAAAACACAGGCTGACAACAGGACCACCTGTGCACCTAGTTCAGCAGTTACCACAAGTACGTCAAGTACGCTCCCTGCAGAGGTATCCTAAGTCCATCTAACTGAAGCCAATTTTGCCGGCCCCGAAAGAAACATGTCATGTCTCCCGGTCGCCCCGTGCAGTGCAGAACCCGAGGCGACCAATCAGGCCTGTCCTGAACGCCGAATGTTGAGTAAAATCCCGCACTTTCCGCATCAAACAAGAGGCAGCGAAGATGGGCAGAGCCTACCAGAATCGCAAAGAATCCATGGCCAAGACGGCCGCGGCAAAAACCAAGGTGTACAGTAAGTTCGGTCGTGAGATTTACATGTGCGCAAAGTCCGGCGGCATTGACCCGGACGGCAACCTGGCCCTGCGGGGACTGATTGACCGTGCCAAGAAAGCCCAGGTACCGGCGCACGTGATCGATAAAGCGATCGACAAAGCCAAGGGCGGCGGTGGCGAAGATTACGCAGCAGCCCGTTACGAAGGTTACGGCCCGGGCAACTGCATGGTGATTGTGGATTGTCTGACCGACAACCCGAACCGCACGTTCGGTGATGTTCGTTTTGCCTTCACCAAGACCAAGAGCAAGATCGGCACTCCGGGCGCAGTCGCCCACATGTTTGACCACTGTGCCATTTTCGCCTTCAGAGGTGAGGATGAAGAAGCTGTACTTGAGAGTCTGATGGAAGCGGATGTGGATGTTCAGGACATCGAAAGCGAAGACGGCATGATCACCGTGTTCACGCCGAACACCGAGTTCGCCAAAGCCCGTCAGGCGCTGGTGGATGCTTTCCCGGATATCGACTTTGAAACCGACGAAATCCAGTTCCTGCCTAAAACGACCTCACCGATTGAGGGTGACGACATTCCCATGTTCGAAAAATTCCTCGACATGCTGAATGAACTGGACGATGTCCAGAACGTGTTTCATAACGCCGAGTTGCCGGAAGAGTCCGAGTAACCCGACACCCGCCCTGCCGGAAGGCCCGGGCGGGAGCCCACCTCAGTCCAGGATATACGCCGTCTTTTCCAGGGCGCTTTCTTCTTCATCCACGAACCGGAACTCGTTCCAGCCTACCCGCACCATATCGTTGCTGTTGAGCCGCTGACGGGCTCCGATGCGAATGTCGTTTACAAAGGTGCCGTTTGTGCTGTCCAGATCCGTAATGTAGTAATCCACGGTACCTTCCAGATAGATGTTAGGCACAGTTTCAATAATCGCGTGCTGGCCGCTGACCGAGATTTCATCAATCTGGATGTCGTTGCCGGCAGCGCGGCCAATACGGATTTCAGACTGGTCCAAATCGAACGTGTTAACGACCACGCTATCAACCAGTTGGGAAAACGATGCCATATCAGGCTCCTATGTGTTGAAAGGGTTACTTCAGAGTCAGTAAAACAACCGACACATTGTCCGAGGCCTGACGCTCCAAAGCGGCTTCGATCAATGCGTTCACTGCGCTCTCCCTGCTTTCAGATTCCTTCAAAATCCTGTTCCACTCGGCCTCGGGCACGGAATGGGTCAGCCCATCCGAACACAGAAGCAAGCAATCCCCGGTGCGCACCGGCTGGCTGCAGAACGTCAGTTCCAGTGGGTTCATGGCCCCCACCGCCCGGGTCAGTACATTGCGAAAGGGGACATTGGCCACGTCGGCCTCGTTGATGCTGCCGTCTTCCAGCATGTTCTGAACCACGGTGTCATCCCGGGTCAGGCAGGTCGGCTGGCCGTCACGGATCAGGTAACAACGGGAGTCCCCGGCATGGGTAATGTGCGCCGTGTTACCCTCCACCCAGGCGACAACCAGAGTGGTGCCCATTTTCTCCAGACGCTCATCGGTCTTGCGCCGTTCCAGAATTCGGTCATTGGCCAGGTCAAAGGCCGTTTCCAAGCAGTCGTTCGGATCGATCTCACCTTTGTCGGCTTCGTCCATAAACAGCACCGGCACCATCACTTCCATCACCGAATCAGCGGCCAGCCGGCTGGCGATTTCTCCCCCCTGATAACCGCCCATACCATCAGCAACCACCAGCAGCGCCGAACCACCATCATCGGTCACCTGCCAGGCGACCACGTCCTGGTTGGATTCCCGAACGGCCCCCGTATGACTGATGCCAGCAACTTCCAGCTTCATCAGGACAACTCCATGGCTTCTTTGGTGGCTAGCCTGCGGATGGATTCGGCCATATTGGTGGCGGAGGAAAAGCGCTTGTCCGGCTCCCGCTGTATGGCTTTGTTGATCAGGCGCACCAGGCCACCAGGCAAGTCCTGGTTGAACTCGCGGACACTGCGCGGGCGCTTGTTGAGGATCTGATAAGTGAGATTGGCCAGGGTATCGCCTTGATAGGGTGTCTCGCCGCTGACCAGCTTGTAGAGGGTGACGCCCAGACTGTAGATGTCCGACGCCCCGGTCACTTTCTGTCCCTTCAGCTGTTCCGGGGACATGTAAAGCGGGCTACCCATCACGCTGCCAGTGCGGGTGCGGGAGTCATCGGAGATCTTGGCAATACCGAAATCGGTGATCTTGATACCACCGGTATCCGGATTGTAGATAATGTTTCCGGGCTTGATGTCCCGGTGCACGATCTTCTGGCTATGGGCGTAGGCCAGTGCCTCGGCAACACGAACCACGATGTCCAGCACGGTGGGCAACGGCAGCAATTTTCCCGGTTTGGCGAACTCGCTCAGGGGCCGCCCCTGGGCATAATCCATGGCAATGTACGCCAGGTCGGATTCTTCTCCCACGTCGTAGACGGTGACAATATCCGGATGACTGAGCCGGCCTGCGGCCTCGGCTTCGCGGAAAAACCGGGCCTTCAGCTCCTGCAACTGGCCGTCATCAAAGGCGTCGTAACTGAGGGTTTTGATCGCTACCGTACGAGCAATCTTGGGATCGGTTCCCAGATACACCACGCCCATGGCCCCACGACCGATTTCCCGCTCGATTTCATAACGGCCCAGCGCGGGCCGGCTGACCGACTGCTGGGGCATCAGCAGAGTTCGGGTCGCATCCATAGCGCCGGCCTGCACAGAGGGCGCATTGGCCGCCATGTTTTGCAGCGCCGCCAGACGCTCTGCGGTATCCCGGAAGTTTTTCTTGCGCTCAAGGATGCTGCGGTAGGTGCGTATCGCCTTGTCGTACTGGCGCTTGCGCTCTTGCTGGATGGCTATCTCGTGGCGAACATCCAGCGCCTCGTCACAGGCCGGGCAGGCATCAATGGCTTCCAGAGACTCATCGGTGTTGCCCTGCTGCAGGAGTATGCGTGCAAGGCGCAACCGGGCGGTCCGGGCATTCTCCGTCAGTGCCCGGATCTCCCTGCGGGGCTGAAGCCAGAACAGCATCACCAGAAACCCTGCAGCCAGCAGCAGAACCACTTCGCCCAGGGGCAGCCACTCGTTCCGGCTGACCGCCAACGCTGCCTGCGCAACCACCAGAGAACCACCCATCAGCAGGGTAACCGGCAAGGCCACTGAGGCGCCCATACGGGGAACCGCCAGCATCAGGTAACCGGCCATCAGGAGCAGACCAGAATGTACCGCCAGATCGGACCACAGGGGTTCCGACCAGCCCCGGCTGGCCAGCAGAACGGGCACGGCATCCACCGGCACTGGCAAAGCCGCCAGCCGGGAATCACCGGACGCAGTCAGCCCGAGCACAACGCGATCCACCCAGCCCAGAAAGGCAAGATGCTCACCAAACAGCACGGCCACGACGGCTGCTAGCAGGATCAGCAACCTGAGACTGAACAGGTGTGTTAATAAAAAGGCTATGGATTTCACAGGCAACTTTGTTCTAAATCTTTGATCTTGCTAGTTTAGAAACACCGAAGCCGCGATTGATACAGGTGATCGATTGCTTTTTGTAAGGGTTTGTTGAGCTGGGAGGCAGCGCACACGCTGCCCTGCTGTAAACACCACAGGATGGACAAACAGGGATGACACTGAAGTTACTGCTGACACTGACCGGCCTGTTGCTGCTGGCCACAGGAATCTACCATTCCTGCAAACCCCTGCCCCCTGGCATCCGTTACGAGGGTGAGCCCGCGCCGCTGGTGAATGCAAGGCTACACACAGACACCACGATGCATCACAAAGATGGCTCGGAAACCCGGCAACATGAAATCTTTGATGAGGTGTTCCGCCTGATTGCCGGGGCTGAGCAGTTCGTTCTGCTGGACATGTTTCTCTACAACAGCACCCGGCCCGAAGGCGTTCCCCACCGCCCGCTCGCGCAGCAGCTGACAGACACCCTCATAGCGCGCAAGCAATCACAGTCCGACATGGAGATCATCGTCATCTCCGATCCTCTGAACACCATGTACGGCGGCACCACATCGTCGTTCTTCAAGCAGCTTCGCGAGGCAGGCATAACGGTGGTGGAAACCGACCTCCGCCCACTCCGGGACAGCAACCCCACCTGGTCCGCACTCTGGCGAGTGTGCTGCCAATGGTTCGGCAACAACGCACAGGATGGATGGCTGGACAATGCCCTGGGGGAACACCCGGTTACCCTGCGCAGCTATCTGGCCTTGCCAAACTTCAAAGCCAATCACCGCAAACTGCTGGTAGCCGATCACGATGGGCGTTTGCAGGCACTGGTCACCTCCGCCAACCCACATGACGGAAGCAGCCGGCACAGCAACCTTGGCCTAACCTTTGGCGGTACGGCCGTCGCGGATGTGCTGCGGAGCGAGCAGGCCGTCATGGCCATGTCGGGCGAGGATGATTCGATTCTTGGGCCATGGATCAAGCTGGCTCAGGAAAGCCGGGCACAAGAAATGCCAGAGGGCCAGAAACCGCACAGTGGCACCCTTCGCCTGCTGACCGAGTCGGCCATTCGAGACAAAGCACTGGACATGATCGATCGTGCCGGCAAAGATGACGGTGTTGATATGGCCATGTTCTACCTGTCCCACCGGGCCATCGTGCAGAGTCTTTTGGCCGCGCACGAACGGGGCGTCGGCCTCAGAATACTGCTGGACCCTAACAATGAGGCGTTCGGCCACCAGAAAAGCGGAATCCCAAACCGACAGGTAGCCATGGAGCTGCACCGGGCAGGCATCCCGGTTCGCTGGTGCAATACCCGGGGCGAGCAGTGTCACAGCAAGCTACTTATGCTGCACCCAGCGAACGGCGATACCGAGATCCTTCTGGGGTCGGCAAATTTAACCCGACGCAATCTGGATGATCTTAATCTGGAAACGGATGTCTGGCTGTCTGTAGCACGCGAGTCACCTCTGGCCGGGAAAGCAACCAGCTTTTTCGACAGCCAGTGGCAGGCAGGTCCGGCGGAGGATCCCACGCTCAGCCTGCCCTACGAAGCATGGGCGGACGAATCCTCCTTCAAGTACTGGCGTTATCGCCTGATGGAGGCCAGCGGATTATCCACCTTTTGAGCCGTCGCCCGGGCAGAATCAAAGACCATGACAACTTTGTATGTTGAACCACCAACAAGCTGTGCTTTATTGTTTACCGTCAAATAGTTAATAAAAGGAAGCTCCCGATGTCAGGCATCAGAAAACACCTCAGACACATTTCATTTTTTATGGCACTGGTACTGGCAATGGGGACGGTATGGTCCTCCGCCGCCACCGCAGCCATGGTGGGCACCGGCGAAATGATTCATGGCCAACAGCAGGAACTGGATCGCCAGCAACTGATGGACATGCTCGACACCGAGGAGGTTCAGAACAAGCTTCTGGAGCTTGGCGTGAGTGAGGATCAGGTCCGGGACCGAATCCAGAATCTGACCCCAACCGAGCTGGCCGATTTTGAGCAGCAACTGGCCGAGGCGCCAGCGGGTCAGGATGTGGTCGGCATTATCGTGCTGTTCCTGCTGGTGTTTATTGTCACCGACATGCTCTGCGCCACCAACATATTCAGCTTTATCAACTGCATCCGGTAAGTGCAGGTACAAGCAACCAGAAGCTCGTTCAAGCACATCGCCGGCGCACTGCTGGCGATCGCACTGCTGGCGATGATGCTGAGTGCCTGTGCGTCCACGGACCACTGGCCTCAATCGGGCCCCGATTCCCACTCCCTGCCCCAGCGTGTCCTGCTGGAGGATGTGCCGTTTTATCCTCAGGAGCGTTTTCAGTGTGGGCCGGCCTCGCTGGCCATGACCCTGAACAGCCAGGGGCTGACAACGAACCCGGATGTGCTTCGGGAACTGGTTTATATCCCCGGTCGGGAAGGCACCCTCCAGGTTGAACTGATCGCCGCAGGCCGGGCCCACAATTTTCTGGTCTACCAACTCGATGGCACCCTGGACAGCCTGCTGAAGGAACTGGCGGCGGGCAACCCGGTGCTTGTGATGCAGAACCTGCGTTTTGGCTGGTGGCCACAATGGCACTTTGCCGTTGCCGTGGGATTTGATGCCGAAGAACGCACGCTGATTCTGAACACCGACACCCGGAAACACTACGAAGCTCCCATTCGTGCCTTTATCAATACCTGGGGCCGCGCCGATAACTGGGCTGTCGTCATGCTGCCCCCCGATCAGGTGCCGGCAACGGCCGAACCTCTGAAATTCCTCGACGCCGGGTACGACCTGGAAAGCACCGGGCAAACCCTCGCGGCCATGACCGCCTACCAGACGGCCGAGCAGCAATGGCCGAATCAACCAGCGGCGGTGTTTGGCCAGGGAAATCTCGCTTACGACATGGGTAACCGGAAGCAGGCAGTTCGTCACTTCAGCCGCATGGTCACCCGCTTTCCCGACATAGCCGAGGGCTGGAACAACCTTGGTCACACTTTGGGAGAGCTGGGGTGTCGCCAGCAGGCCACCGAGGCCCAGCTGTGTGCTTCGCGGCTGGCCCCCCTGCGCTTTTCGGCACCGGCCGAGGTGGAACCGCCCGACGAGATTGCCCCGGAATACTGCTCGATTCCCGACTGCCCTCAGACGCCAGTCACAGGCGAGTAAGCGGCTTCCGGAACAGCGCCACATCCTTTCTCGGAATACTCAGCTGCCAGCCACGCTGTTCGGCGATGATTCCGAGCGTCTTTTCCCGGAAAAACACCACATGAGTTGGGTCCCTGCGATAGTGCCAGTTGGCAAACCGGTCATCGTCGGTCTGAAAGCAGGTCATCACACCCAGCCAGCTGCCAGGCTTCATTAGCCTATCCAGTTGCCGGAAGACCCTGGCCGGCTGATGCAGATGTTCCACCACCTCGGTGCAGGTAATGAAATCGTAGGTGTCCGACAGGGCGCCGGTGTCCGGATAGAAAAACGGATCGTACAGCGACATCGACATACCCGCAGCCGTCAGCATGTCCGCCAGCGCCGGGCCCGGGCCACAGCCGAAATCGAGGCCACGCATCCCCGGCTCCAGCTCGGCCAGCAGCGGATCAAGGAGCTTGCTCAGAAAACGCCGGTAGCCTGGGTCCGCCGGATCGTTCTCGTGGCAGTCATAGATACCCCGCTCTTCATCAGCCGATAGCCGACAACCCTCCGCCATTACGGTGGCTTCGCACACGGGGCACCGAAGATAGGTGTATTGCCTGATCGTCTGGAAGGCGCTCAGCTCTGCCTGCTGGCACACCGGACAACGACTCACCATTTGCCACAACTCCTTACAGATTTCATGACCATTTGCAGCGGTAGCGACCGGGCCCCGGCGGATAAGCCTACGGCCCTCCCTCGCGTCAGGGGATATGAATCCGGTGCTGCATCAGTTAACGATTCCCGGCGCTGACCAGACGATCGAGTCGGAGCCGCTCACGCTCATCGAACAACCGGCGACCGCCCCAGGATACGGCCATCAGGGTGCCGAAACCGGTACCGACCGTGATGGTCAGCATCACCAGTATCTGGTATTTCACCGCCACCGCCGGTGGGCTTCCCGCCAGAATCTGACCGGTCATCATGCCCGGCAGGCTGACGATGCCGGCGGCCGCCATGGCGTTGATCGCGGGCATCATGCCGCTGCGCATGGCGTGACGACGGATGTCCTCCAGCGCTTCGCGCCAGGTTTCACCCAGCATCAGACGGTTCTCAATCACCGCGCGCTGACTCCAGACGGATTCGTTGAGCCGGTCCAGGCTCAGGGCCACGCCGGTCATGGTGTTGCCCAGCATCATACCCAGCAGGGGGATCGCATACTGGGGCGCGTACCAGGGCTCCGGCCCTATGACAACCGTGAGGGTCAGTACGGTAACGGTAAATGAAGAGACGAACATGGCGCCGGTGCCAATCCCGAAAGACCAGAAGCCCTTCAGCCGACGCTGCTGGCGAGCCATGACCTCCCGGCCCGCCACCAGCAACATCACCAGTGCCAGCAGGGCAATCCAGTAAAATTCCGATGAGGCGAACAAGGCCTCCAGAACCAGGCCAATGAGCGCCAGCTGAATCACCGTCCGGGTAGCTGCAATCAGCAGACTTTTCGCGATGCCCAGCCGGGTCATAAGGCTGACGCCTGCCAGCGCCAGCACCAGGACGGCTACCAGTGCCAGTTTCCACCAGGCCAGATCAATGATTTCCATGGACGGCCTCCAACTGGCTGCCAGCAAGGCGATAATGACGATCGGCTACCCGCTGAATCTGCGCGGAATCGTGAGCCACCCAGAGCACCACCAGATTTTGCCGCCGGATCTCGGCCTTCAGCCAGGCCTCCACCTGCTCGATCAGGGCTTCATCCAGGTTGGCTGTGGGCTCGTCCAGTAGTAGCACCTTCGGTTGACGGACGAGGGCACGAAACAACGCCAGGCGCTGTCGCTCACCGGAGGATAACCGGCTTACCGGCCACGCCATTACATCCGCGGGGAAACCCAGAGCATCCGGCACCCCCACTGGCGGAGGCTGGAAGTGTTCCCCAACCTGCTCGGACCACCATTGGCTGTCGACCGGAACCATCATAACCTGCTGGCGCCAGAGATGCCCCGGCACGGAACCTTGCGGGGTATCGTCCAGTTGCACGGCGCCCTCGTGGGGATCTAGATCGGCAATGGCCCGCAACAGGCGACTCTTGCCGCTGCCGGAAGGGCCGGACAGACAGACAATCTCTCCTCCCCTCAGCTCGAGATTAACGCCCTCCAACGCACCAGCGGAAACCTGTTCCAGTGTGAGAGTGGTCAAGGGGTTCCCCTGAACATCAGGACAGGTCGTCCTGTCCCAGAAACAGCCGGGTCATCCGGTCCGACAAAAACACATGGGCGAACGCAGGATACGGAAGGTAATGGGACAGCAGGGTCGCGACACCCAGCGTATCCAGGCCGGCATCCGACGACACCCAGGCCCCGAAAGCGGCAAACAGTGCCGCCAGGAAGCCCCCGTAGATCCACAGAATTCTGGATCGTTCGGCGGGGGTGAGTTCTCGCTCCAGCATTCGGGCCGCCGAAAAGCCCATGTAGGCCGCAATGAGCACGGCAATGACCACGGACGCCAGTACGCCGGAAAATCCGAGCAGATACCGGCACAGATAGTTGGCCAGGAAGAACAGGACGACGCCCGTCACTGCAACCATGGCTGTTCGTGTTTTTTCCATAGTATCCACTGTCATAAGGAAATCTTACTCACCAAAAAATTCTCCGTTTAACCGGCAGTTACCGGCACCTCTGTGGCACAGAATGGCAAAATCGGGACTAAGCTTCCAGAGCAAATCGCTCCACCACGGTGTAGACAGAGCCACCGGCACCTTGGGTGCTTTGATACAGCACAAATTCCGTCACCTGAAAACTTCCGAAGTCAGCATCACGGTATTCCTCGAGGAGTCCGGCCACCGATCCGCGCTGCTTCTTGAATCGTGCCAGGGTGATATGGGGGCGAAAGGTACGTTTCTCGAACTCAAATCCGAGTGGGCCAAGATTCTCTTTCAGGGCGGCTTGCAGAGCCACCAGAGGCTCTCTCGGGCTGGCTCCCACCCACAGGTTTCGGGGTGATGCCGGTTGCCCGAAACACCCGACACCAGCCACCGATAAATCGAATGGGGGCAGGCGCAAACACCGCGCGGCGTCACAGAGTTCGGATACCCGGCCCTCCGACACCTGCCCCAGAAACAGGAGCGTGAGGTGCAGCTGTGCCGAACTCTGCCAGCGGGCGCCGGCCACGGACGCCCTGACCTGCAACAGACGCTCCTTGACCGGAGCAGGCAGTTCTATGGAGAAGAACAGTCGCGGCATCCGAGCTCCTCTTCGTCAAGCCATTCACACCGGCCAACAAGGCCGGCAGTTATCCTCGAGAGCGTCTGGCAAACGAGCATCACCAAGGCAGCTGTAAGCCCAAAGCCCCCCTGTTATCATAACGCTTCAAAGTCACCGGCCGGATCACTCATGACCAACGACGCCTCTACCCGCCTGAACAAATATATCAGCGAAAGCGGTCTCTGCTCGCGACGCGAGGCCGACCGATACATCGAACAGGGCAACGTGTTCATTAACGGCCAGCGGGCTACCGTGGGCGACCAGGTTCGGGCAAGAGACACGGTCACGGTGAACGGTCAGGTGATCGAGCCGCGGGGTGAAGAGGATCTGGTATTCATTGCCGTCAATAAACCGGTGGGCATCGTGAGTACCACGGACGACGCCGAGAAACACAACATCCAGCGGTTCGTCGGCCACAGCGAGCGCATCTTTCCCATCGGGCGCCTCGACAAAGACTCCCAGGGTCTGATCTTCATGACCAGCAAGGGCGATCTGGTCAACAAGATCCTGCGGGCCGGCAACAACCATGAAAAAGAATATGTGGTGACCGTGGACAAACCCGTGACCCGGGACTTCGTCCAGGGGATGGCGGGCGGCGTGCCGATCCTGGGCACGGTCACCAAGAAGTGCAAGGTTCAGCAGGAATCCCGCTATGTTTTCCGCATTACTCTGGTTCAGGGATTAAATCGTCAGATACGGCGGATGTGCGAACACTTCGGCTACCAGGTCACCAAACTGGAACGAACCCGGATCATGAATGTGAACCTCGGGAATTTGCCCATTGGCCAGTGGCGGGACCTTACCCCCAAGGAGCTGACGACGCTGCTTGAGTCCATAAAAGACTCCTCTTCCGAGGCCCCTCCGGGCACCCCCAAGCAAACCCGCAAAGCCAAACCCGCTGGCTCCCCGGCCGGAAAACGCCCGGGCGGAAAGGCTGTTAGGCCCGGCGGTGCCAGAAAACCTGCGGGAAAACCCGGAGCGAAACCCGCCGGAAAGCCCCGGGGCAAAGCCGGCAATAAAGCGTCCGCGCCCCCGAAGCCGAAAAAACAGCGTCAGCGCTCTACCAAGCGCTGACAAGCCCGTAGAAGCCGGGTATTAATCGACACGAGTCAGGGTCACGTCAATGTTGCCACGGGTAGCGTTGGAGTAGGGACACACCTTATGGGCCTCGTCGATGACCTTCCGGGCTTCGGCATCGTCCATACCCGGCAGGCTGATTTTCAACTCCACTTCGATACCAAAGCCGGCGGGAATCTGGCCAATGCCAACGGCACCCTCAACGGAAAGATCTTCGGGCAGCTTGATGCCGTCACGGCCGGCAACAAACTTCATGGCGCCAATGAAGCACGCCGAATAGCCTGCGGCAAACAGTTGCTCCGGATTCGTACCCTTACCGCCCGCTCCTCCCAGTTCCTTCGGGGTCGTCAGCTCTATATCAAGCACACCGTCAGATGAAATGGCACGCCCATCACGGCCACCTGTGGCCTCGGCATGGGCACGATACAAAACCTGTTCAATCGACATTACGCTCTCCTTTTCACAGAAATAATCAAGGCCGGTCGTCCGACCGGGTTTTCACTGTCACCGGATAAATATAGCTGTCAATTAAATTGCGCACAATTTAGTTTCACAATAACCCCAATAGAGAAGGAGACAGGTGTCAGTTCGAGTTCAGTATCACCAACGCCAGAACCGCCAGCGCAAACAGGAACCATTGGGCAAAAAAGTCTGCCCGGCTCTCGCCCCTTCCCGTCGAGACCATGGCCTTTGGCTCGCCGGATTCATACTCCCGCACCAGCTCCCGGGCATGGAACAAGTCCTCGTCCTCCACATGAACGTTCGTGAACCCTGCTGCGCCAATCTCGCCCATGGCCCCCTGAAGATAGTGGCCGCCTACATAGGCCTCAACCCCGTGTGCACCCAGAAAGCCGGCCACAATGTGCGCTTCGGTAATATCCCGGGCCCGATAGGCTATTTGCATGCGGAGGCTCCTTCTGTGATCTTTAGAGGCACAAACCACGTGCTCCAGCGACTATGCTATTGAGCATAGTTCGCCCGACTTCACGGGGCCAACCCGATGAGGACCGCCCATGCTCTGGTTCTTTCTTGTACTGCTAGTGATCTTGGTCGCTGCCACCTACTTTCTGTTCCGGGTCGAGGACCTGTCTCACCTGGACATTCAGCACCAGCCATTTCGCGGCGGCCCGCCCAGCGAGGAACACCGGTATGTGATTGGTCGCATCCGTGAGCTTGGGCAAAGCTCCCGCGGACTTCGGGGCAAGGCAAGGCTGTATGCCCTGCGCCAGCACATGGATACCCTCAGCGACGGCCTGTCCCTGGAATCGGAGTTCCGCCCGGTCACCCACCCCCGGGGTGAGTGGGTCATAGCCCCCGGCGTGGATACGCGCCGGCGCGTTCTTTACATCCATGGCGGTGCCTGGGCGGCTGGCAGCCCGAAGAGCCACCGGGCCATTACCGACCGTTTTTCCCGTATCGCCAACGCGGCGGTCTTTGCGGTCGATTACCGCCTGATGCCGGAACACCGCTACATGGACGGAGTGCGGGATTGCCGGAAAGCCTATCGATGGATTCTGGAGCATGGCCCTGATGGCGAGGAGCCCGCGTCCTGCCTGATCATTGCCGGCGACTCGGCGGGGGGCAGCCATACCTTAGGCCTGCTGGGCTGGATCAAACATAAGGGTCTCCGGCAGGCAGATGCGGCCATTGCGATTTGCCCATCCACCGATCTGACGCTCACCGCTCCCAGCAACCGGGCCAACATCCAAACTGACCCGCTGCTGGGGCCGGCGTTCGGCGGGCTCTCGAAAGTACCGTTACCAGTTATCTGGTGGGTAACGCTGGCCGCGTTCCGGGTATCCCCCCTGAGCCCGATTGCATCGCCCCTCAGGGGTGACCTGCACGACCTGCCCCCCATTCTGATTCATGCCAGCGATTCGGAAATGCTGCTGGACAATGCCCGACGCTACGCCGCCAAGGCACAGTCCGAGGGCTCACCGGTTACCCTGCATACCTGGTCTGGCATGGTGCATGTCTGGCATATCTTTGTCCCGAACCTGCCGGAAGCCGAGGAGGCCTTCGAGGATATTCAGGCCTTCCTGCAAGAGGTCGAATCCGGACAGCCGGTACAAGAAGTGCACCTGGCTCAGAGCTGAACCTTGCCGCGCAGGGCCTTGGTTTTGCCCTTGCGGGTTTTCTCGTCAACGCGTTTGCGCCTGGCGGATTTGGAGGGTTTGGTGGGGCGACGCGCCTTCTCGATTTTGACCGCCTCAAGAATCAACGCCTTAAGGCGCCGCAGGGCATCGTCCCGGTTTTTCTCCAGGGTGCGGAAGGTTTGCGCTTTAATGATGATGACGCCTTCCTTGCTGATGCGCTGATCGCTCAGTGCCATCAGACGCTCTTTGTAAAACGGAGGCAGCGTGGAGTGCAGCACATCGAATCGCAGATGCACGGCGGAGGCAACTTTATTGACGTTCTGGCCGCCGGCGCCCTGGGCTCGGATCTGGGTAAACTGCAATTCCCAGTCCTGAATAGCGACATTGTTGGATAGTTTCAGCATCCGGCAAGGGTACCAGAACCTGACCTGCAACGCCCTGAAATCAAGGAAGAACCCTATGTGCGGACGATTCACCTTCTACACACCACCGGAAACCCTGATCGCCCGTTTTTTTCCGGATGGATTGGACATCGACACCCACGTCGAGGCCAGCTACAACATACCGCCTGGCACTGCCATTTCCATGATCCGGATGAGCATGAATGGCCAGCCGATTCTGGTGAAATCCCTCTGGGGCTTTCGCCCGGCCTGGGCCACCGACAAAGCGCCCGCACCGATCAACGCCCGGGCCGAAACGGTGGCGACGTCCCGTTATTTTCAGGAAGCCTTTGCCCATCACCGCTGCCTCATTCCCGCCAACGGGTGGTACGAGTGGCTGCAAACCGGACACGGTAAAGAACCCCACTACGTCACGCCGGTGGATCCCGACCAGACCCCGGCCATCTTCTTTGCCGGAATCTGGACGCCACGGGAAGGCGATGAGACCTCCACCTGCGCCATCATCACCGAACCCGCCTGCGACACCCTCAAACACATTCACGACCGCCAGCCCGTGGTGCTGGATCCGGACTGCCTGACTGGCTGGCTCGATTCATCAACAACCTCACGGGAAGCGATCCGCGCCACCACCCATCGGCTGCCCATGGAGCAACTGCGGGAGTACCGGGTGTCCGACGCGGTTAATAGCCCCAGGCACGACTCCGACGACCTGATCAAACCCCGCGGCGAACAGGCATCCTGACTCGCCGACGGCGGGTAAGTTTTTCTTGCGCACGTAAAGCACCTTGTGTACCCGGGCAACCACCTCGTCGGGCAGTGAACTACAATCCGCTTACCGCCAGCTGAATCGCGATGACTGCCATCATCACCCCGATTACACCGTCAATGACACGCCAGGCCATGGGGCGGGAGAGAACGGGAGCCAGTGCCGAGCCACCCCAGGCCAGGGCACCGAACCACAGAATGGAAGCACTGCTGGCACCGGCAACGAAGGTGGCCGGGTTCTCCTGCTGCGCGCCGATAGCCGGGATCAGTAGCAAGGTGTCGAGATAAACCTGCGGGTTCAGCAGGGTGACCGCCAGGGTGGTGAACAGCACCCCTTTCAGGCTTCGCCGGGTGATTTCACCGGATTCCAGAGCCGCCCTCCCGCGACTGGCACGAACCAGAGCCTGGATAGCCAGCCAGACCAGGAATGCAACGCCCAGCCAGCGCATGATTTCCAGGGCGTCGGGCATAGCCATCAGCGCTGCACTCACGCCAAACATCCCCAGTGAAAACAAGACAATGTCGGACACCATACACAGGCCTGCTGACCACCAGTGATGCTCCCGGCGGATTGCCTGGCCAAGGATATACGCATTCTGGGCGCCAATGGCCACGATGATGCCGCCGCATACCAGCAAACCTGTCAGATAACTTTCGAGCACAACCTACCTCCCAATGTGAGGGGCAAGAATACCGCCCTTCAGATATACTTAAAATTCATAATCATTACGCTATATAAGATTTACTTATGATTGACTACAAACTGCTGGAAGCCCTGGCAACGGTGGTCGAATGCGAGGGCTTCGAGCGGGCGGGAGCGGTGCTGGGGATCAGCCAGTCGGCGGTTTCCCAGCGCATCAAAACCCTGGAAGTCCGGCTGGGACAACCGGTACTGGTGAGAAGCCCTGCCCTGAAGGCAACTCCGGCCGGCCAGAGGTTGCTGAACCATGTCCAGCAGGTTCAGTTGCTGGAACGGGATCTGGCGACATCCCTGCCCGCCATCTCGGAGCCCTCGACCCGTCTGCGCATTGCCCTGAACGCGGACAGCCTGGCGACCTGGTGGGCGGACGCCATTGGCGACTTTTGCAGTCAGGAAGATTTGCTGCTCGACCTGGTTATTGAAGATCAGGACGTGGGCCTGCGCAGGATGCGGGAAGGCGACGTGGCGGCCTGCCTGTGCAGCACGCAGCAGCCGGTGGCCGGCGCCCGAAGCGTCTATCTTGGCAGCATGACCTACCGGCCACTGGCCACACCGGATTTCATCCAGCGCCACTTCCCGGATGGTTTCAGTCCAGAGGCACTGGCAAACGCCCCGATGATTGTCTTCGGCCCCAACGATCAACTGCAGAACCGGTTCCTCGCTCAGTGCGGTTTTCAGGGAAGCGCTCCCCATCACTTGTGCCCGTCTTCCGAAGGCTTTGTGAAACTGGCACTGGCCGGCATGGGTTATGGCATGATTCCGGAAATACAGGCGCAACAGGAACTTGAAGCAGGTACACTGGTAAGCGTTGCACCGGACCAGAGCCTTCGGGTAGACCTGTACTGGCACTTCTGGCGCCACAGTGGCGGAGTGATGGACCGCCTGACCCGGACACTGACCAACACCCACAGCCTTAACCGATAAGGAGCCAAGGAATGCTGACACTCATCGCCGGTCTGATCCTGTTTTTCGGGATCCACTCGCTGTCGATCATCAACGAACCCCAGCGGGATCGCTGGTGCGCCAAGCTGGGCGAAAACGCCTTCAAGGGCATCTTTTCCCTGCTGTCCCTCGCAGGCCTGGTCCTGATCGTCATGGGTTACGGCGCAGCCCGCATGGAACCGACCCTGCTCTACACGCCGCCCACCGGGCTCAGGCACCTGTCGATGCTGCTGCTGGTTCCGGTCTTTCCGCTGCTGGTAGCCACCTACCTGCCCGGTCGCATCAAGGCAGCGGTGAAACATCCGATGCTGGTGGCAGTCAAACTGTGGGCTTTGGCGCACCTGCTGGCCAACGGGATGCTCCATGACGTGTTGCTGTTCGGCTCCTTCCTGGCCTGGGCGGTGGTCGATCGCATTTCCATGAAGCGCCGCACCCAACGGGCTGTGACCAAAGCGACCGCCAGCAACAAGAACGACATCATTGCGGTCGTTGTCGGCCTGGCACTGTATGTGGTTACCGTGCTCTGGGCGCACCAGTGGCTGATTGGCGTTGCACCGGTCGGCTAAACCTATGGAACATCTGGTCGCGGTTTACGGAACCCTCAAGCGGGGCTTTTATAACAGTCATCTGCTTGAGGACTCGGCTTTTATCGGGGAGGACACGCTACGGGCGCTGACGCTTTTTGATCTCGGCGCCTTCCCCGGAGCGCTCCTCCACCCCTCCGCGGGTGTCCTGGTCGAAGTCTTTTCGATCAACGAACACACCCTGCGCCAACTGGACATCCTTGAGGCCTTCGTACCGGAAGCCCCGGAATCCAGTCTTTACCTTCGTCAGAAACTCCCCACCCGGCATGGCCTTGCGTGGACCTACATCTACAACGGCAAGGTGGAACCCCATCAGATCATCGCCTCGGGCATCTGGTAATCCCGCACGGGCAGGCAGGTTAGCGGGAAAGGTGTTTCGGCTCCAGGCCAAACCAGTGGGGAAAGCGCAGCAGGCAAAACAGCGCGATCACGTCGTACACCGCGTGCCACACCATCACCAGCGAGAGGCTGCCAGACACGACATAGACGGCTCCCAGCAGAAGGCCCAGACCGGTGGCCACCAGGAAATAGGTAAAGGAAATGTAGTGGGCCAGCCCGAACAGCAGCGACGCCAGGACAATGGCGGGATAAAAACCAATCAGCCCAACCAGCCCGCCCTGAATCGCACCGCGAAACAGGAGTTCCTCACCTACCCCCGCCAGCACAGACAAACCGATGAGTACCGGCACCCCGAGCCCCAGCGCAAAGTCGCGCAGGTTGCGCATTTGCTGTTCAAGGTCATCCGGGAACAGGCCCGGAATTCGGGTCAGAAGTATCAGGACCAGATAGGTCCCGAGCGCCCCCAGACATCCCAACAAGGTACTGGCCTGCCAGGACAGGCCGTCATTCTGGATCGGGATATCCAGGAGCAGGATGGCCAGCAGTCCCGCCACGCCGATACCGCCCTGAAACAGCAGGGCGGCCCCGGGTGATATTCCGCGACGCGTGTTTCCGGCCAACGATCAGGACTCGAACAGCCCTTTCACCGGAAACAGGTCTTCGTACTCCGCCTGCTGCTTCTGGGCCTTGGCCTGGAAGGTTTTCATCATGTCACCCGGGCGGAACATACCGGCCTGCCAGGTGGCCATGTAGCGCAGGCTGTCTTCCACCGAATGATCCCGGGTGAAATTGATCATGTCCTTGCAGCCAGTTACCGCCAGTGGCGAATTCGCGGCAATCTGGCTGGCAATGCCCATCACGGCATCGAGCAACGCTTCCGGCGAAGGATAAACCGCATTCACAAAGCCAAGATTCCGGGCTTCCTGTGCGGAGAATTTGCGACCGGTGTAGGCCAGCTCACGCACTACGCCTTCGGGCATCAGTTTCGGCAAACGCTGCAGTGTACCCACATCTGCCGTCATCCCCAGCTCGGTTTCCTTGATGGTAAAGAAGGCATCCTCGGTGCAGTAACGGCTATCAGCCGCGCACACCAGGTCCAGCGCACCGCCGATACATCCGCCGTGAATGGCCGCCAGCACCGGCAGTCGGACCTTCTCCAGGGAAGTCACCGTGTCCTGAATCTGCAACACGACGCGGCGCAGGTTCTCGGCCATGCGGCCGGGGTCACCAGTCATGGGGATGGACTTGGTGTCACTGAATACGCCCAGATCCATGCCGGCGGAGAAATGCTTGCCTGTGCTGGAAATGACGATCACCCGGGCGTTGGTATTGACTTCAATATCTCGCATGCACCGGGGCAATTCGTTCCAGAATGCCTTGTTCATGGTGTTCAGTTTTTCCGGGCGGCTGAACTGAACGTGGGCAATGTAGTCTTTCACTTCAACGTTGAAGCTTTCGTAGGAAGCAAGTTCAGACAAAACAGAACTCCTTGTCGATGTTGGGGTTCGCGCCAGGACAACCCGGCCTTTGGGCAATACCGCATAATGTCCCAGCCGATAGGGTGGTAACAACCCGGGTAGAGTATTTTTTGCCGCTGTTCTAGCCCTTCGGCTGGGAAGACATCGGAACAACTTGCCGATTAACCGGGTGCGAACCATGCTAGGGATACATTCGGGAGTTCCCCTGCCATGGCACAGCGCATAAAAGCAAGAACCGGAGAAGTGGGCGGCATTCCTGTCGCCCGCAGCCTTCCTACCGCAGGCCGCCGTCAAATCGGCGCCTGGTGTTTTCTCGACCACATTGGACCAGTGACCTTCGGCGAGGCGGACACCGGTCTGCGTGTGGCACCCCATCCCCACATCGGCCTGCAAACCTTCACCTGGATGATTGACGGCGAACTGCTGCACCGGGACAGCCTGGGCACCACCCAGCCCATCCGCCCCGGGGAGGTCAACCTGATGACCGCCGGGCACGGCGTCAGCCACACGGAAGAAACCATCTTCGGCGACCGCACGCTGCATGCTGCGCAACTCTGGATTGCCCTGCCCGAAGCCGACCGCAACATCCCGCCCAGCTTCGACCATTACGATACCCTGCCTTGCTGGCAGGATCAGGGCGCCAGCTGGACACTTCTGACGGGCGAGTACGGCAGCCGACGGGCCGATACCCTTCAATATTCGCCCCTGATTGGTCTGGATATCGAATGCACGCAGCCGCAAGACATTTTGCTGACTCTGGAGCCCGGCTTCGAATACGGCATCCTGCCGCTTACCGGTGCCTGCATCATTGAGGAGGAGCGCTTTGATACCGACGAGCTGGCGTACCTGGGGGATGACCTTGAGCAACTCACTATCCATTGCGAGCCGAACACCCGTCTGCTGCTGATTGGCGGCCTGCCCCTGCGCAGGGACGTTGTGATGTGGTGGAATTACGTGGGTTACGAAAGGGAGGAAATCGTCGAGGCTGAGACCGACTGGGCGAACCACAGTGCGCGCTTTGGCGAGATTCCGGCGTGGCCGGGCGAGCGCACCGAAGGCCCGCCCTCGCCCTGGCGGCGTTAGACTTCGCCGGGTACTTCTTCGTCCATCAACCGGGCACGAAGCCGCGGCAGGTACTCCGGATAATGCTCCTGAACGAAGGTGACCATCCCCTCCCGGATGGCGCAGCGCAGATCCCAGGCCTGGTTGGAGTTTGGCGCACTCATCAAAAAGCGCACTTCCATGGTCCGTTCATCCGAATCCGTCACCTGCACCGTTTCTACCCGGCCATCCCACTCTGGTGCCTGTCGCAGTAATCGACCGAACTCCTCCCGCAGCGCTGCTACGGGCATGTGGTAGTCCACCCGGATAAACACCGTGCCCAGCAACTCGGCGGAATTTCGGGACCAGTTCTGGAACGGGTTTTCGATAAACCACTGGAGCGGTACGACCAGTCGTCGCAGGTCCCACACCCGCAGCACCACATAGGTCGCCGTGACTTCCTCAACCCAGCACCACTCCCCCTGTACATACAGCACATCGTCAATGCGGAAGGGTTGCGTCAGGGCGATCTGCATGCCCGCCAGCAAGTTGCCCAGTACCGGCCGGGCCGCAAAGCCCAGGATGATGCCACCGACACCGGCCGATGCCAGCAGGCTGCCGCCCACATGCCGCACCGGCTCGAACGTCATCAGAGCCGCCCCCATCCCGATAATGACGATCAGGATGTTAAGCGCACGCACCAGAAAGCGAGTCTGGGTTTCCACCTTTCTGGCCCGTTTCCATTCCCCTTCGAGAACAGGATTGAGCATGACGATGACGTCACCAATGGCAGATGTACAACGCACCAGCGCCCAGGTAACGGCAAGAATCAGCAAGAGCGTCGAGAGATGCTGAACCTCCGACAACCAGATGAGTTCTGGTGGGGACGCGCCCAGAACCAGATTGAGCACCAGCAGGCACACGACCACGCTGAGAGCCCGGGACGACGCATCCAGAAACAGCCTGGGAACGGTTTTTCGATGGGTAAGCTTGTGAACGATCGCCAGTGCGAGATGAAAGGCCGCATACGTGATAATGACTGAAAACAGCGCTGTCAGTGCGGGGTAGAGCCATGCGGTCGCGCCCGCCTGAAAGTAATCCACCATACTCGGTATCCGTTTGCCTGCTTTGTCTTGAAGATAGCAGCAAGGAAAACTTGTGGGCATTCTTGCCGTGGGTTGATTACGGTCAACCCCTTAATTTTTGGCAGAGTTCACAATCCACTGCCATGCTTAGAACAAACGGTGAGTAAATTTAAACCCAACAGGGATTACGCGGGGGAGACCATGTACAGCAAGATTCTGGTACCAGTGGATCTGGAACACCTGGATAAACTATCCAAAGCTCTGAACACGGCCATCGATATCGCCAAGCACTACAATGCGGCGATCTGCTATCTCGCCATCACCAATACCACGCCCTCGGCCGCAGCGCACAATCCCGAGGAACTGACGAAAAAAATGGCAGAGTTCGCCGAAGAACAGGGCAAGGCTCACGGCGTTCATGCCAGCAGCAAGGTGGTCACAACACCGGACACCGCAGTGGAGCTGGACAAGAAACTGCATCAGGCGGTCGAGGAAACCGGTGTCGACCTTGTGGTGATGGCCTCCCACCCACCGGGACCCGGCGATCGCCTGCACGTGCTGCACTCGAACGCCGCCAACCTGATCAAACACACTGACATCTCGGTATTTGTCGTTCGCTAACAGACCGAGACATCAGCGTTCAGTGACGAAAGCCCTGGTAACGGCTTACCAGGGCAGCTCCTCCCCGTTGCTGTGCCAGAACGAGCCGGAGTTCTCCAGGCTCAGCTGATTGATCCGCTCCACCAGCCCAAGAGCCGACTCCGCCGGCGTAATCAGCCCGCCGAAGTTGACCATACGGGTCTTCACATAGCCCGGGTGCAGCTGCGCCACCGCAATGCCCTTCGGTTGCAGGTCTACCGCCAGGGATTTTCCGAACGCATTCAGGGCCGCCTTGGACGCCCGATAACCGTAGCGACCACCCGAGTCATTATCGGCAATGGAGCCCATGCGGCTGGTGATGTTGGCGATCTTGCCGCCAGAAGGAATCCGGGACACCAGTGCCTCGACCACTCGCAACGGCGCGTAGGCATTGATTTCCATCTGGGTTCGGATGGAGTCGAAATCGATCGACCCCAGCTGATCATCCTGCAACAGGCCCGCGTTATTAATCAGCAAATCAATCTGCTCATCCCCGAGCGCCGATGTCAGTTTTTCGATGCCCGCATCGGTAGTGACATCCACGCCATCAATCACCTGCTCAGCCACTTCCGACAACTCATCCGACGACGAACGACACACGCCGATCACCCTGCAGCCCTCGCCTGCGTACCGACGGGCCAGTTCCAGACCAATGCCTCGATTGGCGCCCGTAATAACGACTGTTTTCTTATCAGACATAACTACCTCCCTAACTCTTACCGTGGCCGGACCAGAAACCAGCTTGCCAGCACCAGGGTCCCGAACAACGTATAGGCCAGCATAAAAACCCATTCCGGCGCGTTGTAGTAAAGAATGGCATGCAGCCAGTGCTGGATAAAGGAACCCTCGTAGGTGCCAGTTCCTGCCCTGTCACGCAGTGCCATTTCCCAGGTGGTCAGCGGGCAGATAACCCCCAGCCATGACTGCAGCACGACAATAGCTATGGCCACCAGATGACCGACCCGGAACCAGCGGTTCCGAACCCAGAGCCAGTTCAGCGCACCGCCCACCAGAATCGCGACGAGCCCCAGCACCACGAACGCGACAAACAGCACATGAAGCACCAGCAGTCCGTCCGCCAGCATCAGATAAAACCTGTCAGACACCATGTCAGCCATACCTGCGCCGGGTCAATAAGGATCGTTTTGATTCCGGATTAACCAGTTTCCCGGCATTCAGAAGTGTAGTTGAGCCATCACAGGGTCGAATGGGGGGCCGGTGCGGCGCGCTACAGAAACAA
Organism: Marinobacter suaedae; assembly: GCF_030519635.1. NCBI lineage: Bacteria > Pseudomonadati > Pseudomonadota > Gammaproteobacteria > Pseudomonadales > Marinobacteraceae > Marinobacter > Marinobacter suaedae. The sequence goes on from NZ_JAUMIS010000002.1 coordinate 1,179,963, forward strand.
AGAGTGTCAGCGGCGGGAAATCTCGGCCTCAAGGGAGCGGGCCAGCTGTTCCATGCGCTCCAGGCCGATGTCGGCTTTCTCGATAAAGTCCGGTTCCAGTTGCGAAGCATCGGCCCAGTAGCGACCGGAGATATCGCAACGCTTGGCCAGTTTGATCAGGCCGAGATCGCGCAGCTCGAACCCGAGGCGGGTCCATTGTTCCGACAACCTGGCTTCGGTGTCGTGGGAGGGCTTGCCGGTTTCGCGTACCTGGCGGAGATAGGTGGCGGTACTCCGTGAGGCCACAATCACGGATCTCAGCGCCTCTACCGACTGCTGCTTGCGGTGCTCCCCGGCCCGGTTGAGATTCGCCAGCCACTGGCGGAGATGCTTGATCAGTTCCCAGAGACTGCTCCCGGTTAACGGATCCATCCAAACTCCCTTTGATTCACTGGTGCGCCCAACCGGCAGTGTACATCGAACCGGCAGAAAATGACGTTGTATGAAAAACCGGGCCTGAGGTGACTTTTTTCGAGCTCAGAGTGCCCGTTCCACCGCCTTGGCGGAATGAATTTTTGCCGTATCGTAGAGCCGAATGTTGGTATCTTCCGGCTTAACAAGCAAACCGATTTCCGTGCATCCGAGAATGACGGCTTCCGCGCCTGCGTCGACCAGATCTCCCATGATCCTCAGGTATTCACGGCGGGATTCATCCCGAATCCTGCCCTGGCAAAGTTCCTGATAAATGATGTCGTGGACGCGCTGACGATCCGCCGGCTGCGGGGTGAGTACCTCAAGACCGAACTTTTCGGAGAGGCGCCCCTTGTAAAACGACTGTTCCATGGTGAAGGCCGTTCCCAACAACCCGGTACGGTGGACACCATCGGCCAAAAGTACCTCCGCGGTAGCATCGGCGATGTGCAACAAAGGTATACCCACGGACTGTTCGACGTCCTCGTAGACCCGGTGCATGGTGTTGGTGCCGATCAGGATGAAGTCCGCGCCACCCTGCTCCAAAGTCGCGGCAGCCTGACTGAGCTCTTTGGCGATACCTTCCCAGTCGCCCTTGCTCTGCATGGCTTCCAGCGGCGCGAAGTCCAGGCTCTGCAGGAGGATGTTCGCCGAATGAAGACCACCCAGAGCGGCCTTTACTCCCTCATTGAGTTCTCGATAGTAGCTGGCCGTGCTCTCCCAGCTCATCCCACCGATCAGCCCGATGGTTTTCATAAAGCCTCCTGTCTCCGGTTACCTGGCTAAGATCGCAAGACCGAAAAAGAAAGGCAACGGCCCCTTCCCACCGGCTGAAATCGGAGCTCCTGCCCGATCCTCCTCCCTGCGCTTTGGTTCGGAACTATACTGCCCTGCGATGCATCAACAACCTCATCGGTCTCCAGTTCGTGGTCGGAGCCTCTTCATCCATTCTCCCCCATCCTTCGAGGCACCCATGGATCTTCAATTAGGCGATAAGCTTGTCTTCATCAGTGGTTCAACCAAAGGCATTGGCAGGGCCATTGCCGAGACCATGCTGGCCGAAGGCGCACATGTCATCATCAACGGCCGGCACGACCTGACCGACCTGGTTAAAGAACTTTCAGCGAAAGGCCTGGTGAGCGGCGTCAGCGGGGATCTGTCCGATCCCGGGCAGTCGGAGCGGATCTGTGCGGAAATCGATGCCATTGGCGATCTCGACATCCTCATCAATAACGTCGGGATTTTCAGCCCAACCCCCTTCGCCGACATTGACGACCGGGCCTGGCAACAGTTTTTCGACGCCAACGTGATGACCACCGTCCGGCTGTGCCGGCACTATTTTCCTGCCATGCTGAACCGTAGCTTCGGGCGCATCATCAACATCGCCAGCGAAGCCGGGGCACGGGGGCTCGAGAGCATGATTCATTACTCCATGACCAAAGGCGCACAATTGGTTATCGGGCGTGGCCTGGCCAATCTCACCAAGGGCTCTGGCAACAACGTGACCGTGAACTCCGTACTGCCGGGTCCGACGCTGACCGACGGCGTGGAGAACTGGCTTAAGGAAAGTGCCGCGGGCCAGAACAAATCCGAAGCGGAATTTGTCGCCGAGTTCTTCAGTGAGACCGAGCCCGATTCGCTGCTGCAACGGTTCATCAAACCGCAGGAAATCGCCGATGTGGTGGCCTTCATCGCCTCGCCGCTGAGTTCGGCCGTGAATGGCTCAAGCATTCGGGCTGAAGGTGGACTGGTGAAAACGATTCTCTGAGGCCGAACCGGTGAGGCTCCTGACTGGGCGTCTTCAAGCGATTTCAGACGACAGCCAGGACACAAACGTCCTCACTTTTTCAGTCCGGAATTTCGCCTCCGGGGCGACGAGGTAATAGTGATATTCGGCGGGCATGGAGAAATCGACAGGACGGATCAAAAGTCCGGACTCGAGCATATCCGCCACCAGACTGAGACGGATCAGCGACAAGCCTCTACCAGCGAGAACGGCTTCCACCTGCGTCGAGGCTTCATTCACAGAAAGCCGTACCGAAGTGTCCGGAATCTCGACGCCAAATGCTTCCTGAAACTTGATCCAGGAGCCCTGCATGTCGATCGAATCATCCACCAACCACGGCATTGCCGCGAGCTCGGACTTGTCGGGCGTTCGGTCTCCGATCAGCGATTGGTGACACACAACCACGAGGGTTTCTTCCATGAAAAACCGCGCCTCCAGCCCGGGGTAGTTACCCTTGCCAAAACGAATCGCCAGATCGACACCATCACCCTGAAAGTCGACCAGACTGAAGCCGGGCATGACACTGAGCTTCAAGTGAGGGTACTTTTCCTGGAACCGGCTGATTCTCGGCATCAGCCACCGGCTGGCAAACGACGGCAGGGTCGATACTTTCAAATTCGCAGGATCTGAATTCGGCGCGAACATCGCAATGCCCCGCTCTATCTCCTGAAACCCCGTTTCAATAAACCCGGACAGTCGACTTCCCTCGGGTGTCAGTTTCACCTCTCGCGTCAGTCTTACGAACAGCTTGAACCCCAGGAACTCCTCCAGCCCACGAATGTGTGAACTCACCGCCGCATTGGAAATATTCAATGCCTCTGCGGCCGCTTTAAAGCTCAGATCCCTGGCCGCGTAGCGAAATGCCTGAAGTGCCCTGAGAGGTGGAAGCGCCTGCATACAGAAAACCCATAGTTAAGTTCAGGTTAATTATTTCAAAACTCAACCCGTTTGTTGAGACAAACAGGGAAAGAAATAATAAACCTCACCTTCACAGCCGGGGAGAAAAAAACGATGTCAACCTTATGCACTTCCGTCCCATCATCCGATTACGGTCACCATCAAACACACCGAAGAGAGAGCGTGATTCGCCGAGTCGCCCGCTGGCACATGAATTGGCGAACTCGCACTCAACTGGCCCGCCTCCCGGACCATATGCTGAAGGACATCGGCGTATCCAGAGCCGATGCCGAACGAGAGGCCCAAAAGCCCTTCTGGAAGGAGTGAAGACGCGGCAATGCGTGAACGATCAACCCCAATGGGAAGGGGCTGGATGCCCCCTGTGGTTAAAGCCCCAACGCTCCACGCCGCAACCAGCCGTGCACAAAAGCCAGTTTCTGACGTGCACGATTCGAAAGCACGAAGGGATAGAGATCCGACAATCCCATGGAGCGATTCACGTGATTCACCCCCACGGTAAGCGAGGCCGCCGTGTGGATCAGACGTTCTGAATCAGGCTCCGAATACGGGTCCCACCCGGAGCCTGGTATCTCTTTGGATGACAACCCCGTGGCCACGAAACTGTCAGTGATGTCGGTCAGATGCAGCAGATGCGCCGCAGTTTCTGCCCAGTCCTCGTGCGGGTGTGCCGTGGCGTAACTGGTCAGATAATTTTGTTTCCAGTCCGCCGGCGGGCCGTTTTGGTAATGGGCACTCAACGATGCCTGATAATCAATGCGTTCATCACCAAACTGCTCACGAAAGGCATCGAGAAAGTCCTGCCGGAGGCTCAGTCGCCACCAGAGCATGTGGGCAATCTCATGCCGCATGTGGCCAATCATGGTGCGATAAGGTTCCTGAAGCGCTTCACGGCGGGTTGCCAGCAGAACCGGATCGACTTCGGCCACACTGATGGTCACGACGCCTTGCACGTGCCCCATCGAAACCGGGGTAGGACCTTCAGCAAGCATGTGGAACAGAGGCCGGGTTCCGGGATCTTCCGGTCGAAACCAGTGCCAGCGCCCAAGGTTATCGAGAACCCAGCGTTTGGCCGCTTCTGTCTGTGCCCAGTTCGGTATGGCGTTTGCGATGGATGGGTCCGGTGCCAGGCCAGTCATGGCGCAGGATCGACAAAACGCACCCGCTTTCGGGGCGATCCAGTTACAACCAATTTTTTCCCGGTTGGCACAAAACGGCGGCGTCGGAACAAAGGCTCTCGCCTGCGGGTCGTAAGCCACCGGCGTGCCATCCGCTGTGGCCAGGTTGTCGAACCAAAGCGAACCGGCACCTACCGGATTGGCAAAAACGCGCATCGGGGAAACTCCAAGGAGGTCGGGCTATGGATTGAAGAATACGACCGGTGCTTCAAACGTAGCTGAAATACACCTTAGTGCCAGCCCGACTTTGGCTCACTCAGGTTTCGGGAATCTGATGGGCCGGATGCAGACAACTCTGAGGCGACTCACCAGTGCCAACTGCGGTCGCTCTACGCCCATGATCTCATTCTCCAAGCGGCAACCCCGGTGTTTCCCGCCTATTGGGAACGGTGCAGTTTTTGGTCAGCAGTATCAGAGTTGTCAGCGCCATTGGTAAGCATGGCGCCGGGCGTTCAGCCGGCGCGCCCGAACACCCTTTCGAAGAAACCGACCTCGCGCACATCAGGGATCGGCAGACTGTCAAGCTCTTCCATGGCACGCTTCCAGAACTTTTCGGGCTCATCCAGGTGGGATACCTGGGCTCGCTCGTCCGGGCTGTAGTGGTTGTGTTCGCCCGCAATTCCTTCCGCCATGAGCTCCTGGGTCCAGAGATAGATCGCGGCCCGGACGGTTCGCAGCAGTTGGGAGTAGACCTCGCGGCTCAGGTTGATGGCCAGTTCAGCCGTCAGGTTGATCTGCTTCTGCAGCAGGGCCATGTCGTCCTTTTCCAGCAGCACCCGGTTACCGTTGCCCTTCTTGCAGTTCACACAGATCTTCTCCAGGGCTTTTACCCCTTCGAGCAGATCCACGTATCCGAACTCTTTCTTTTGCTGATCGTCTACCGGTGCGGGAATCCAGTCATACTGGGGCGATTTGGCAACGATGTGCCCGTGCAGTTGCCGACGGTACGTTGGTGCGGAAGCAGAATCCTGGTAGCCGCCAAATTCGTTGCGCAGCCAGGCTGCCATTTTCCGGTGGCGAAGCATCATGGCCAGAGTAATGGCTGCAGGCATGATCTCCTCAAGCGCGTCCTCGGAATCCCGCGTGCGTTCGTCCAGATGGTTCACGGATGTTGACATTTTTCCTCCTCGGCAACGGGCTTACCGGTCCTTCACCCCGTTATCCGTTTCTTGTTTTTGGTATCCGGTGGTTGTATCTGTCATCGCCGGTGTCTAAAACCTAGTCACATAATCAAAAGGGCACCGTTGTAAAAAAGTTACTGCTTTGTAACGGGCGGTAAGCCCCCTGACCCTGAGGATGAAGGGCGGGGGAAAGGTTCTGGATATCGGAACCGGCTCAGGCTCTGCATGGCTGCATCACAGGCAAGGTGTTCACTATTGAACGGGTCCAGGAACTGGCAAAACGCGCTGGCCACGGGTTGGCCGCCGAAGGCTTCGCCAATGAATCGGTGTTCGTTGTTTCTTGGTCGCCTCTATCGCCTGGCTCTACGATAGGGTGTTGCGCTCACCAACTGAATCCACCTTTAAAAACAATCCCGACTCGAAACAAAGCCTATTCCTGACGAAAGTCATCGGTAATCCGCCCAAACTCCCGAATCTCGATTTCATGGGCATCGTCCCGAAAGCTTTCTTTCAGCGCGTCCTCATACCAGTCCACCATTGGAGGGTACTTCAGCATCCGTTCTACGTAATCAGCCGCGCTATCACTCAGAGCAATACCGTAGGTCTGAAATCGAAAGACGACAGGGGCGTAGAACGCATCCACGGCGGAGAACTCGGCGCCCGCCAGAAACGGGCCGCCAAACCGGGAGAGCCCTTCCTGCCAGAGCGTATCGACCCTTTTGATGTCTTTTGCCAACGCCGGTGTGACCTCATTTAGCGCCACCCGCTGACCGCAACTCATGCTGCAGAAGTTCCGGAGCGCTGAAAACCCCGAATGCATTTCCGCGGTTGCGCATCGTGCCCAGGTTCTTGCGGTCTTGTCGGCGGGCCAGACGCCTTCATGCTGTTCCGCCAGATATTCAACAATCGCCAGGGAGTCCCAGACCGGCAATTCGTCGTCCTGCAGGCATGGCACAAGCCCGGGCGGGTTAGCACGGCGGTAGTCTTCCCAGTCCTCAGGAAAGCCAAACCGGTGCATTACCTCTTCAAAGGGGATGTCCATCGCTTTCAACACCAGCCAGGGGCGCAACGACCAGGACGAGTAATTCTTGTTTCCGATGTGCAGGGTGTACATTGAGGAGATCCTTCCCTTGTTCGATGGTTTGCAATCATAGGCCCGGACGCCCGCCAACAGCTACCCTTGATTCACAGACAGACGACTCACAGAATGGTCCCATGCTAACCCCTGAAAACCGATTGCGCCTGCGTGCCGGCCCCCTGATGGTGGCCTTTTTGCTCTCCGCCACCATGGCCAGGCCAGCCATCGCCGAAAGTACCTTTTCCAACGGAGGCATTTCCCATGTCGGCACTACTCAGGTGTGGGACAGTGATGGTCAGAACATGCGCATCCGCCGCCCGTCTGGCAGCAAAGAAGGCGACCTGTTGGTGCTGTTTCTGCACCGGACGGACGACGTTCTGCCATTCCATGTCGATGGGTGGCAACGGGCTGGCGAATGCTACAAGGAAAACAACGGTTACGACTGCCTGACGGTCCCCGACTGCACGGACATCAGTGGCTCCTTCTGCAACCGGTTCGAAAACTCATACTATGGCGATGACCTGGCCCAGGTGGTCCTGACCCGCGAGGTGAGTCCCGACGAGCCTGATTCCTACACCTTCCATCTGGGCGCCTGGTCCGACGGCCAACCGGGCTGGGCCATCCTGACCGCGCTTCGTGGCGCAGACACCCGCGACCCGGTCCGGGACTGGTCTCACAGAGGCTGCGACAACGACCCTCGCAGTGCTTTTCCGTCGGTCGACGGCCGCAAGGGAGACATGCTTCTGCTGTCCCAGTCGTTTGACGACGCTGTGAGCCAACGTCGTTTCGGCGCGCCCAGCGGCACCTCAACCTTTGGCTATGTCAGCAACAGCGATGAGGCCGGCTTCCTGTATGGCGGCCTGATCATGTCCGATGGACCAACAGGGGTTATGGAGACCCATGGTGATGGAGCATCCAGCTGTAAAGACGCGTTGATATCACTCACCATCCGCCCTCGGTGAAACCGGGCAAAGGCGTCGCTCATGCCACCGGGGAACACCCAGCGCCGTTCGGGCCTCAGTGCATCGAGTGGTCCATGCTCTTATCCATGTTTCCCATGGAGCCTGCGGATGCGTCATCGAGGGTCTCAACGGCCAGCTCAACAGCCATATCCTCGGCCCCGTCGAACAGTAAGGTCGCGGGAATACGTTCACCCTCCACCAGAGGCCCACTCAACTGCTCCAGCATCAGGTGATAACCGTGAGGTTTGAGTTTCACCGTATCACCCGCCGGGATAACCAATCCGCCACTTACCGGCTGCATCCGCATCATCCCCTCGCTCATCAACGACTGATGAATGGACACCCGGCCCGCGCGTGGGGTTTTGGCACCTGTCAGGATGATGTTTGTGGAACCATGGTTAGTGATGTCAAGATACCCCACGCCAACCGGAGTGCCTGGCGGTGTTGGCCGGCTCCAGGGATGGTCAATGGATACGGTGTCGTTGCGGTAATCGTGGGCGTACGAAAGGGAAGCAAGTAACATCATGACTGCTGACGCAAAGCGGGAGACGATCACTGGCACCAATTCCTTTGTTTAACGGTTTTGGCCAGAGACTATACCAAGTGCATGAAAAGTATCCTACTTTCCCTATGCCCGATCACTCCTGCGGTTCCGATTCAGTGGTGAGCAGTTCGCGAACCTCATCCATGCTCACGGCCTGGCTGTAGTAATACCCCTGTAGCCGGCCATACCCCATTCCAATCAGTGTGTCGGCTTGTGATTTCTGCTCCACACCCTCGGCCACCAGATCCATGCTGTGGGACTTGGCAATGGCGACGATACTCTCGACCATATTGCAGGCCTTCATATCATCGTTGATGTGATCAACAAAGCTTTTGTCCACTTTCAACTCGTCGATGGGTAACGCCCTCAGCATGCTCAGCGAGGAGTACCCGGTGCCAAAATCATCCATGGCCAACCGGATACCCAGAGCCCGAAGCCGGTTCAACACGGGCAGTATCTGGCTTCGACGCGACATAAACAGGGATTCGGTGATCTCAAGAGTGAGGTCAGAGGGCGCCACCTGGTGGGCTCTGAGTCTGTCCAGAACCGTGTCCGCGAATCCTGGCTGCATAAACTGCAGCACCGAGATATTCACCGCCAGCTCGCAGCTTGATGGGATGGCACGACGCAATTCACTGAACTCCCGCAGACTTCGATCCAGCACATGAGTCCCCAGCTGGACCATCAGGCCCGACGATTCCGCGACTTCCACAAACTCGCTGGGGGGCACCTGCCCAAGCTCTTCATCCCGCCAGCGGGCCAGAGCCTCCACTGCCACAACGTTACCCTCTGCATCGAACTGTGGCTGGTACGCCATAACGATCTCACTCCGCTCCAGAGCACCCCGCAAACGCTGTTCAATATGCACCCGGCGCAGGTAACCGGTTTCAATATCGGGCCTGAACAGGCAGATATCGTTCCGGTTCTTCTTGGCCCGATACAGGGCCAGGTGGGCATTTCGAAGGACGATGTCGAACGACCTTCCATGCTCGGGGAAGGTGGCGGCGCCCACACTGGCGCCCAGCTGAATCTCCAGCGCCCCCTCGACCATGAGACGCGAGGTTTCCGACAGCAGTCTCTTGCAGAAGGCGTCCAGATCGCCAGAGCGAGTCAGTTCGGTCACAACCGCAAATTCATCGCCGCCCAGGCGAGTGACAGTGCAGTCCTTCCCTGCGGCAATGCTCAGGCAGCGGGCCAGTTCGACCAGTACCGAATCGCCGTACTCCTGCCCAAATCGATCGTTTATGCCTCGAAAATTATCGACATCCACCACCACCAGGCTGAAGGGTGCCCGTTCATCAACATACTTCTGAGCCGAATCCAGTAATCCCATCCGGTTTTCCAAGCCGGTCAGGTCATCACGGCGCGAGCTTCGGAACAGCGCCTCAATCCGTTTCCTCTCGATCCGGTCTATCAGACCGAACAGGTAGTACAGAAGCCCTGTCAGGCAGATAAACAGCGTGAGATGAATCATGAGCTTATTGAAGAAATCATTGAGTACGCTGCGGGATTCGGATTCAGAGATCACCCACATCTCGTATCTGGGATGCCAGACCGCAGCGCCGATAAAGCGACCACTATCCCGTCTGGAGTAATAGACCACGGCATCTTCACTGGCGCGAATTTCCTCAATCGGCTTTCCCGACTTCTCGACAAGCATCTCTATGTCGGCCTGCATTTCCTGCTCGGTTCGGCGAATGGTGGAATAGACCTCCGGGCCGATCCCCGCCCGCGACATGTACTGAAGGTAACCATCCCGTTCCCGGAAGAGCATGACGCTGTCCTCATCGTTGTCATGGAGAACGCTCCGGAAAATTCCGTTGTCGCCGTCAATACGGACGCCTCCTGTCATCACCGCCAGCACTTCTCCCTCGCGATTGCGCAATGCCTTGCGAACCGGAATCACCCACTCTTGCAGCGACTCGACGAAGTAGGTTCTGCCCAGCACCATCTTTGTTTCGTCCAATGCACGCTCGAAGTCGTCCCGAGTGCTCTCATTGGCCAGCAGGTTTGGCATCTTCTCAGGTTCGAGATTGGAACTTAACGACACCAGTTCGCCGTCGGCTCTTGCCAGCCCGAGCCCCACCAGTGAACGGCTTGAGGCAACGATGCTGTCCAGGAGTGGCATGGTATGGGGGGCTCGCTCCAGCTCGCCCTGCCGGAGTAACTCCCGGCCGATGACGTCCAGAGCCATTTCCTGGGTGGTAAAGATGCTGTCGACAGCCTGAGCGTAAAGCTCTGCGCGGGATTCGTGGTGGTCTTCGAAGTGTGAGACGGTGTTTTTCCAGGAGGTAAACAAGACGACCAGCAGGAATACGAAAGCAACCGCGTAAACCAGCCAGAACAGTTTCCAGATATTACGTTTGGGTATTGCCACGCTCACTCCCCGGGCCCTTACCGACGTCATCAGACAGGCAGAACAATGGTCTGATTATAGGCGTAACCGACCCTACCCTCTGCCGGATTGCCCCGAATTAATACCTTGCCAAGGTTACGTCAGGATTTGGAAAGTGCATCAACCAGGCCACCGAGGAAGCGTGACGCCTCACCCCCGGTGGCAGCGCGATGGTCGAAAGTCAGTGACAGGGGCAATATCCGACGGATGGCGGGTGCACCTTGCCAGGGCACCACTTTCTCGCGAATTGTGCCAGCCCCGATGATGGCAACCTGAGGAGGGGTGACAATGGGATTGGCGTATTGGCCGGTCATGGTGCCGAAATTGGACAGAGTGATGGTGGCACCCTGCATTTCCCTGGGCGGGATCTTCCGGGTAGCGACGGCTTCGCGCAGGTTTTCCAGCCCCTGGCGCAGGTCCTTCTGGCTGCGGTGGTTCACATCCCTCAATACCGGCACGAACAGTCCCTCCGGCGTATCGACCGCGATGCCCACATGGACCTCGTTGAGTAGTCGCCGGCTGAGATTGTCACCATCGAACCAGGCATTGAGTGCGGGCACTTTGTCACAGGCCGCCGCAATGGCCTGCACCAGGCGCATGGTGATGTCCGTACCGGCTTTCCAGTCGCCAATGTCAGCATCTTCGTAGATCGAAACCGGCACCACCTGGGCGTGGGACAGCGCCATGTTCTTGGCCATGGTGCGGCGTGGTCCCCGCAGCATTTCAGCTTCACCCAGTTGCTTCTGGTGGCTGGCCTGCCGATGCACGTCGTCGTTGGTGATCAGTCCGCCGGGGCCACTGCCCCTGATGGTTTCCAGGCTCACGCCCAGACGCTCCGCCAAGGCGCGCACCCCAGGGGTTGCCCGATTGGCACGGGCACGCTTGCTGGACGCGGCCGCGCCAACAATGAACTGGTCCTGTTGCGCCTCGCCATCTGAGTCCTTACCCGACGATTTCAGTTCGCCGACCACCGTCCCGGTGTCACTGCCTTCGCCTTCAAACGCCAGCAGCGGTTCGCCGGTGTGGATGATATCCCCCGGCTCACCATACAGCTTGGCAATGGTGCCCGCCTCGGGCGACGGCACTTCCACGATGGCCTTCGCCGTTTCCACTGACACCAGCACCTGATCCACCTCAACCGTGTCGCCGACCTTCACGTGCCACTCGACAATTTCGGCTTCCGGCAGGCCTTCCCCCAGATCCGGCAGTTTGAAGTTCTTCATAGCGCAATCACCTGTTCCACAGCCTCAACAATGTCCGTCACCTTGGGGAGGTAGGCCTGTTCGTTCCGATAGTAGGGCATGATGGTGTCATAACCGGTTACCCGAACCACCGGCGCCTGCAAATCGAGAAAAGCGCCTTCGGCGATGGAGGCGGCGATTTCCGCCCCGACGCCGCCACTTCGACACGCCTCGTGCACGATGACAACACGACCGGTCTTGGCCACGGAACACAGCAGGGTTTCCCGGTCCAGCGGGCTGACGGTCGCCACGTCGATCACCTCGGCAGACACCCCCTGCTCGGCCAGCAGATCTGCCGCCTGCAGGGTTTCCATCACGCAGGCTCCCCAGGTCACCAGCGTGACATCGTCGCCTTCGCGCAGGGTAAAACACGTGTCCAGCGGCAACGCCTCACCGTTGTTGGCAACACTGTAGGTGACTGCCCGGTAAATACGCTTGGGTTCCAGGAACACCACCGGGTCCGGATTGCGGATGGCCGCCAGCAGCAAACCGTAGGCCCGCTGGGGTGAACTGGGCACAACCACGCGCAGCCCCGGAATATGGGCAAACAGCGCTTCGGTACTTTCGGAATGGTGCTCGGGGGCATGAATGCCGCCGCCAAACGGCGCCCGGTAGACAACAGGGCAATGCAGCCGGCCGCGGGTGCGATTACGCATGCGCGCCGCGTGGCTTATGATCTGCTCCATACCCGCGTAGATGAACCCCATGAACTGGAATTCGGCCACCGGTTTCAGCCCCTGGGTCGCCATGCCGATGGCGGTGCCGGCGATCAGGGTTTCTGCCAGCGGAGTATCCAGCACCCGCTTGTAGCCGAATCGATCCCGGAGGCCGACGGTGGCCCGGAACACACCACCATTGGTGGCCACATCCTCCCCCAGCACAACCACCGATTCGTCCTGCTCCATTTCCCAGGCCAACGCCATATTCACCGCTTCGACGAGAGTGACATCGCGAACCTCCGGGTTGCTCATGACTCACCTCCGTCACTCTTACCGGCCAACCGCTCCCGTTGCTGCTTCAGGGACGCCGGCAAGCTCTCGAAGAGGTAGTCCAGCATGGCCGTGGGCGGTTCCGGCTCAGTGGCAAGATAGGCCTCAACCGCTGCATCGACGGTCGACCTGCACTCCGCCTGTAACGTTTGTTCTTTGTCAGCATCCCATAGCCCGTTCTGGTGCAGGTAATTCTGCAGCCGTTTGATGCCATCCGCTTCCCAGGCCTTTTTCAGCGCCTCGGCGGTCCGGTAGCGGGTGGCGTCATCGGCGGTGGTGTGATCCCCAAGCCGATAGGTGACTGCCTCAATGATGCTACCGCCCTTTCCGCCCCGGGCACGCTCCAGGGCTGTGTCCAGGGCCTCGATGGTGGCGAAGTAGTCGTTCCCGTCAACGATGTGGCCCGGTAAACCGACGCCGATGGCTTTCTGGGCCAGGGTTTCAGCGCCGCTCTGAACGCTCCTGGGTGTGGATATGGCCCACTGGTTGTTGATAACCACAAACACCACGGGCAAATGCCACGCGCCAGCCAGGTTGATGCTTTCCAGAAAATCCCCTTTCGAGGTTCCGCCATCACCCACACAACAGACAACCGCCCGTGCCTCATCACGAATCCTGATGGCCGACGCCACGCCCACCGCATGACAGCACTGGGTGGCAATCGGCACGGCGATGGGCAAATCCTCCGGGCAATGCTTCCAGGCACTGCCGCGTTCATCACCGCCCCAGTAAAGCAACAGTTCGCACAGCGAAACCCCTCGCAGAATATGGGCGGCCTGATCCCGGTAGTAAGGGACGAATACGTCGGAGGGGGCGAGGCTCTGGCCAATAGATGTGCTGATCACCTCGTGCCCCAGAACGGAGGGATAGGTTCCGCACTTGCCGGTTCGCTGAAGGGCAATGGCCTTGGCGTCAAAGGTGCGGGTCAGCACCATGTTTCGGTACGCACCGAGGACACGCTCGATGTCGCTGGCCTGGGCAGGCAAGTCGTCGAGAGGCTTGCCCTGCTCATCCAGATAGCGGGTGCTATCTACATGAAATTCATGGCGTTGCTTCATTCCGCCCTCCTGCTACCACTGGTGAAAGGCGCCAACGGCCTTTCTGTCTAATACTTAGTCGATGCCCAGGGAATGAGCAACGAGTAACCGACGGCCCCGGGTAAGGAACCAGGGGTATCTGCGGTTTGCGTGAATACCGCCAGACAGGACGATCGGACGGCGTGGGGCGAATCCTTACAGAATCATTTACAGGAGCTGAGGAATGAACGTCACATCGATTCTCAACGAAATTATGAAGCAGGCTCAGGGAGCGTCTCCCCAGGGCAGAGGCAGTACCGGAGGCGGAGTCGACCTGGGTGGCATGATGCAGGATCTTGGCAAACAGATGCGAGGCGGAGCAGGCAGCGGCGGTGTCGACCTGAAGAGTATGCTCGGCGGCGGACTGCTGGGCATGCTACTGGGCTCCAAGCGGGGACGGAACATGGGTGGCAAGGCGATGAAGTACGGCGCGCTGGCCGGCATTGGCGCGCTGGCCTGGAAGGCCTATCAGAACTATCAGGCCCAGCTACAGGGCCAGAGCCAAAGCCAGGGCAAGGCTCAGGACGCCTCGACTTCACTGGGCGCTTCTCTGGGACCGTCGTCCATGGGGGTCATGGGGGATGAGCAGGGACAACCCATCGAACAGCTGCACGGCAGTGAACAGGAGCAACGAGGATTGGAAATACTGCAGGCCATGATTCTGGCTGCCCGGGCGGACGGCCATATCGATGAAAACGAGCAAGCCGTACTGGTGCAGGAAATCGAAAAGCTGGGCGCCGACCCGGAACTGCAGAGCTGGGTACAGCAACAACTGAAAGCCCCGCTGGATGCCCGGGACCTCGCCAGCAAGGCCGATTCGCCACAAGCCAGACGGGAAATTTATCTGGTCAGCGCGGCCATGATTGATGACCAGAATGATCTTGAGCGTGCCTGGCTCAACCAGCTCGGCTCTGCGCTGCAACTGGAGCCGGCGATGGCCCAGGAACTGGAACGTCAGGTTCAGGCGGTGGCAGCCTGACTAGATTCCGATGTTTGGGCAGGGGAGGAAATCCCCTGCCCTTCAGGCGGAGAAGCTCATCCCATAGTCACCGACTACTCGCCGGGGGTCACCCTCGCCAGAACGCGGGCCGGTTCGGACAACGGTAAGGCAAGGATCACCCCTTCGTTTGAGGCCGGATAGACGCCGGTCAGGCCGGTGATATTCACTTGATGAGACACCAGCACAATGGGAGCGCCTTCGGGTATGGCATTGACTGCCTCAATGGTTTCCCGGGTTTGCCCGGGCCCCTCGGAGCGGTTCCGGAAGAACGAGTTAATTGGCGGCAGGGGCGTCACTTCGCCCATGGCCATCTCCGTGGCCGTATCCATGCAGCGGCACCACTGGCTGGAATACAGGCGCACGTCCTCAATGCCCTGCGCCACCAGGAATGGCTTCCATGATCGTGCCTGGGCCCTTCCCTCCGCATTCAGATTGCGCTGTGTACTGCAGTCACCGAGCTTAAAGTTGGCGGGATCGCCCGTTCCGGGCGCCAGGGCGTGCCGCATCATCAGAACCGCGTCGCCGTTGCGCAGCGCAGTCCAGGCCGCCTCATCGGACCCGTCGGCAATCGCCGACGCACTGATCAGCAGGAACGACATTACTGAAATCGCCAGCCGGACTATCATCAATACCTCCTCCTCTTCGATAGGCGTGTGGTGCGAAAGATCTGGAGTCCCCCCGTCCCTTTCAAGCGACGTTCCTACGCGATACGCCCAAAGGATCTATCGGGCTCACACCAACCGCGGGTAAACTTCAGTCTCGACACTCATCAGAAGGAAACCACCATGCCAATCTGGGTCGATGCCGACGCCTGCCCTGTGCCCATTCGCGAAATTTTGTGCCGGGCCGCCGACCGCTGGCAGATTCAGACCACCTTTATCGCCAACCATGGTATCAGCCTGCCGCCCAGCCCTTACATTCACCGGCGCCAGGTCCCCCAGGGGTTTGACGTGGCCGACAATGAAATCGTTGATCAGCTCAGCTCAGGCGATCTGGTGATAACCCAGGACATCCCCCTGGCAGCCGAGGCCATCGAAAAAGGCGCGGACGTATTCAACCCGCGAGGCCAGGCGTTCACCAAGGAAAACATTCGGCAGCGGTTGGCCATGCGCAACTTCATGGAAGAAATGCGCAACGCTGGCCAGGTCACCGGTGGGCCGCCCCCGTTCAGCAAACAGGACAGAAAAGAGTTTGCGGACAAGCTCGACCGGTGGCTGCAGCGCAACCACAAGCGCTGACCGGGACACGGCAACCGCATGGCCCCGCTGCTGCTATGCTGAACTCATTGTTCTTACTCCAAACTTCGCTGCCAAGGGGTTGTCTTGCCGGTACTCAAGCACATACTGATCCTGGGCACTCTGATCCTTGGCACTGGAGAACTAACCTTAGCCCAGACCTTCTCGTCACAACGAGCCGATTTCAAACTGGAAGAGGTGGCTTCCGGGCTTTCCAATCCATGGAGCCTTGCCTTCCTGCCGGATGGTTCGATGCTGGTCACCGAAAGAGCCGGTCGCCTGAGAATCATCCGTAACGGCGAACTGGACCCGATCCCCATAGAAGGAACGCCAGAACTGGTTGCCAGTGCAGAAGGCGGCCTGCTTGATCTTCTGCTTCATCCCGACTTTGCCGATAACCAGACCCTGTTCCTGAGCTATGCCCACCAGAACAGTGAGGGCATGACCACCCGCGTCGTCCGCAGCCGTTTCGTTGATGGTCATCTTCAGGATACCGAGGTCATCTTCGAGGCTCTGCCCCGCTATAGCTCCAGCAACCACTTTGCCGGTCGGCTGGTGATGGACGCCCAAGGCTTTATCTACGTTTCCGTGGGAGACCGACTGGAGAGGGACCAGGCCCAGGATACCGCTGATGACGCCGGAGGGGTCCACCGCATTACTCAGGATGGGGAACCCGCACCGGGCAATCCCGGCCTGGGGAACAACGCAATAAACGACACCTTGTTTACCTGGGGCCACCGGAACCCCCAGGGCATGACCGTGCACCCGAGCAGCGGCGAGGTATGGACCCACGAGCACGGCCCCCAGGGTGGGGACGAACTCAATATCCTGCACGGCGGCACCAACTACGGCTGGCCCGAGATTAGCTACGGTATTGCGGATTCCGGCGAACTCATCACGCCCTACACCCACAGGAAGGGCATGGCCCAGCCACTGTATTACTGGAATCCGTCCATTGCCCCGTCCGGCATGGCGTTCTACACCGGCACCTTGTTTCCGGGCTGGCGGGGTGACCTGTTCATCGGCGCACTGAAGATGAGACGACTGGTGCGGCTGCGCATTCTCAATGGCGTGGTGATTGAGGCAGAAGACCTGCTGACCGACCTGGGCCAGCGCATCCGGGATGTCCGCATGGGCCCGGAGGGTTCCCTGTGGATTCTCACCGACTCCAAAAAGGGCATGGTGTACCGGCTCGCCCCCACCTATGAGTAAGCGCCAGCAAGCGCTGCACTACCCTGTGGCCGTCCTGCGATTCGTGCGAGGCGGTGCTATGCTGAGGGCACACTCAAGCCATGGATCACGTGACTGGATCCCCGGAGAGTCTCGTGCCGTCACTCAGACACCTGACCGTCGCTGCCAGCCTGGTTGTCGCTGGCCTTTTCAGTTCCGGATGCAGCGCCGAACGCGAGCTCTTTTCATCCGATAAAACAGACTTTCAACTCAAGACCGTTGTTCAGGGGCTCGAACACCCCTGGAGCCTGGCCTTTCTGCCTGATGGCTCCATGCTGGTGACCGAGCGGGCCGGGCGGCTTCGCATCATTCGCAACGGTGAACTGATGTCAGAACCGGTCCGGGGCGTGCCCGACCATGTGGTGACCGGCCAGGGCGGCCTTCTGGATATCGTACTTCATCCCGAGTTTGCCGATAACCAGACCCTGTTCCTGAGCTATGCCCACAGAAATGACGACGGCATGACCACCCGGGTTGCCCGGGCAACCTGGAGCAGCGATCAGCTGAAAAACGTAACGGTGATCTTCGAAGCCCTGCCCAGATCCGGCACCAGCCGCCACTTCGCCGGCCGCATGGCCTTTGATGCCGATGGTTTTCTGCACGTGTCAGTGGGTGATCGCGGCAACCGCCCCCGGGCGCAGGATACCGGCGACGATGCGGGAGGGGTGCATCGAATCACCGTTTCGGGTGAGCCGGCGCCCGGTAATCCAGGCCTGCAGGACGACAATATCCGCGACACCCTGTTCACCTGGGGCAATCGCAATATTCAGGGCATGACGGTCCATCCGGATACCGGGGAGATCTGGACCCACGAGCACGGCCCCAGGGGCGGCGATGAAATCAATATTCTTCGCCCGGGTACCAACTACGGCTGGCCAGAAATCACCTATGGTATCGCCTATTCCGGTGCCCAGATTACCCCCTACACGGAAAAACCCGGCATGGCCCAGCCCCTTCACTACTGGGACCCATCCATTGCACCCTCGGGCATGGCCTTTTACAGCGGCTCCCTGTTTCCGGAATGGCAGGGGGACCTGTTTGTCGGCGCCCTGAAGCTGCAGAAGCTGGTCCGGCTGAGGATCCGGAACGGACAAGTGGTGGAAGAAGAGGATTTGCTGGCCGACCAGGGCGACCGGATCCGGGATGTGCGGATGGGGCCGGACGGTGCCCTGTGGCTGCTTACCGATGACTCGGACGGTAAGGTTTACCGGATTGTGCCCGCCCCCTGATCTTCAGTGCGGGTCGTTGGTCCTTTCGGTTTTCTCGAACTGGGGCAGGTCGTCGGTGATCTCATGCCAGTCGGCTTTAGAGCCGACAAACTCGTGGCGGGATGCGCCTTTGCCAAGCGGCTCGTTGATGACGCCAGCCAACAGGCGAAGGATGCCCGGAATGGCGTCTACCCGGCTGTAGAGATGGCTGCCGCAATGGCTGCAGAAGGCCCGGTATTTGCCCGGCCGTGATTCGAACTCGGTGACCAGCGACTCACCGTCCAGAAAACGAAAGCGAACACGCTGGACCGGCACGCTGGCAGAAAAGGCACTGCCGTGAGCCCGGCGGCACTGGCTGCAGTGACAAAGGGTAATCGGACCAATCGGACCATCGTATTCGAACGTAACGTCACCACACAGACATTGACCTGTATACATAGCTTTCACTCAGGCTGTAAGTTCGGAAGAGTCGGGTAGCGGGGATGATACCCGCCGGTTACTTGAAGAACCAGCCAACAGGCTCTATCTAACATACAGGCATCGAGCAGGAGGAACGTATGTCATTCAGCTCAATTCCCAGAATCGGCATGGGCACATTCCGTCTCAAGGGCAATGATGCCCGGGAAGCGGTGAAGAGCGCCCTGTCACTGGGCTACCGGCACATCGACACCGCCCAGATGTATGAAAACGAAGCCGAGGTGGGAGATGGCATCACGTCCAGTGGCATTCCGCGCCGCGAGGTGTTTGTCACGACCAAGATCTGGTTCGACCAGCTCCATGCCAGCGACCTGATAAACAGCCTGCACGACAGCCTTACCCGACTGAAAACCGACCACGTGGACCTGACCCTGATCCACTGGCCGTCCCCCGATGACGAAGTGCCCATGGAAGAATACCTGGGTGCGCTGCGTGACGCCCAGCGCGAAGGGCTGACCGAACACATCGGCGTCTCCAACTTTACCTGCGCCCAGATGGACCAGGCGGTGGACATTCTTGGCCAGGGCACCCTGCTCACCAATCAGGTCGAGGTGCATCCGTTTCTGGCCAACCGCAAGGTTGTGGAGCACGCCCAGTCGCTGGGGCTGACGGTCACCGGCTATATGCCCCTTGCCGTGGGCAAGGTGATGGAGGACGAAACCCTGCTGCGCATTGCGCGGGAACGCAACGTCACACCCGCCCACATTGCCATTGCCTGGGTTGCCTCCCGTGGTGTTGTGCCCATCCCCTCCTCAACGCGTCCGTCTCACCAGAGCGCGAACATCGAAGCGCTCGACATCAAACTGAGCGAAGAGGAAATACAGGCTATCGATGAGCTGGATCGTGGTGAGCGGATTGCCGATCCGGGCTTTGCGCCGGACTGGGACTGAGCCAGTACCCGATGACCAGCAATACCAGCCCGGCGACGGGCAAACCCAGCAGCCAGTAAACCTGCAAGCTCCAAAAAGTGGCTGCGCTGAAAGCCAGCCATAGCAGCGGAATGGGTACGAGCAACCAGCCCAGTCGCCCGGACAGAGCGCCGGGCACAAGATTGGTGGCAGCGACCGTCACGCCCGGGGCCAGCCCGAACACCGCCAAGGCCTGAACAGTGCCGGATTCCAGCACCGTAACCCAGGGAAGCAGAACGACCGTCAGCCACCAGACGAGCTGAAAGCGGCGCCCCTGAGGGAAGATCGGCTGACTCACCGACCGCAACCCCAGCCATGCCAGCAACACCCCCTGCACCACAAATGCCCAGCCAAAACCGGCGGCAGGCCAGTTGATCTCGCTGTAGTACGTGAGCAGAAACCCTGCCCCACTCAACACCCAGGCACTGGCAATCGCCAGCCACGCCAAACGACGCAGACTGGCCTCCGGCCTTCCGAGCAACACCGGGACCAGCAACCCCAGCGCCACAACCGGCAACTGCCAGGGCCAGAACTCCTGATTCAGGCGCACGTACAGGCGCAGGTAAACCTCCGGACCGAACATCAACAGATCCTGGAGGGAGTAGGTCGTCCAGACGTCCGTCCTCACAGGGACCTCACGTAGGCCACCAGTTCCTGTCGCTGGGAGGCATTGGGCAGGTTGCCATACAGGGCCGCCATGTTTTCCTGCATATGGTCGACTTTCGAGGTTGCAGGAATGGCGCAGGTGACGGCGGGATGAGAGATGACATACTTCAGGAACAGCTCCGCCCAGGTGCTGATGCCCGCCTCCGCTGCGACGCCTGGCAGAGGCTTCGCCTCGAAGCGCCGGAACAGCTGCCCGCCCTGGAACGGACGATTGACCAGCACGGCAATTCCTCGGTCCTGCGCAATGGGCAGCAACCGCTCCTCGGCCTCCCGGTCCAGAACGTTGTAGGTCAGCTGAACGAAGTCCAGTTCTTCGGTTTCCATGATTCTGGCAAGATCCCGGTGGCGCCGGCCATGGGAGGTGGTGATGCCGATGTAACGAATCTCACCGCTGGCTTTCATTTGCCTGAGCGTCTCGAGGTGGCCCTGCCAGCCCACCAGGTTGTGAATCTGCTGGAGGTCGAAACGCGCCACCCCCCATTTTCCGAGGGAGGCCCGGGTTTGTTCCCGGGTTGCCGACTGATCCGATGTCCAGACCTTGGACGCCGAGAAGACTTGATCATGAGCCTGCAGATTTTCAAGCGCTGCGCCAACCACGTTTGCCGAAGACCCATACATGGGTGAGCAATCCACCACCGTACCACCGGCTGTCAGGAAGGTTTCCAGCACCCGGGTTCGCTGATCGATCAGGTAAGGATCACTGCCCACATTGAAGGTAATCCAGGTTCCCATGCCAATTGCAGGGATGGTTTCGCCGGTTGACGGAATCACCCGGGCGATGGCTGACACAGTTTCAGTCCCCGAGGGGTTAGCCAGAAGAGGACGGCTGACTATCGCCATACCAGACAAAGCAGTTCCCAGCACAAATTGTCTTCGGGTTAATGCCACTGCTCTTCTCCCTTATGGTTCGTGTTCGGGTAAAGACAAAGCCCACTTCGCTCAGTTCCAGACCCCACATTTTCGTTTACCCGAACAAGCGCCTCGTCACATTTTCAACGACAGCTTACAGGCCGTCACAAAGGTCCCAATAAAATCCTGCGTTAACTGCCATTTTTTAACGTCATGTATAGCGTTTCTGCATAGTACGCGATCAAAAGATGGGCTATGTTTGAAGAACAACAAAACGATGAACAATCTTCACGGTAGTTTGGGGTATGCGACGGGTAAATACAGCAGCCGGCAATGGGCCGGTTTCAAGGCCATCCTTTTTCAGGCGGTCCACACTGGCTGTTTGTACGGCGTTAACACTCGCCGTCAGCCCTGTACTGAAAGCGGACACAAACGAAAGCTCCGGACTATCCGCGGGTAAAATCTGGAGTTCAAAGGTCCGTGACTACGCACAGAAGTCCCTCCGCGACGAGAAAGCCCTCAGCGTGGCGGCCATCCCCCTGAATGGCCCCGGCATCGAGCAGTTCATCAACGCCGATGCACTGATGAGTCCCGGCTCTATCATGAAGCTGGTCACCACCTTCGCCGCCCTGGAAATCCTTGGCCCAACCCACAGCTGGGATACGGACTTCCTGACCGATGGCGACATGATTGGCGACACGCTCAAAGGTAACCTGTACGTGCGATTCGGGGGCGATCCCAAGCTGTCCATTGAGCGCCTGTGGAGCACCTTGCGTGAACTTCGCAGCATGGGCATCACTCGCATTGACGGGGACCTGGTACTGGATGGCCAGTATTTCCGGGTCGATGGCGGCTTCCCCACCTTCGAGGACAATGGCGACAACCCCCATGCGCCCTTCCTGGTGGAACCCTCTGCCTATCTGGCCAACCTGAACCTGCTGCATTTTCAGGTGCGTGCTGACGAGCGCGGCACCCAGGCCTGGAGTACTCCGGCACTGGACGAAGTCATCATCGATAACCGTGTGATCGCAACCGAAGAAGGCCGCTGCCCCAGCCGCCGGAGCTTCGAATGGCAGCCCATTTTCCATGAGGACAACCGGGTTACGATTCGCGTCACGGGTGAACTGCCTCAGGGTTGCCGCACCACACGCTACTTATCCCTGTTGCCCCACGAACAGTACAGCGCCTCACTGATTCGCTCGATTCTCGAAGAAGTCGGGGTCGTCATGACCGGTGAAAACCTGACCGGAGAAACCCCGGAAACCGCTCGGCTGGTGATGAAAACCACCTCGCCGGATCTGGTATCCATGGTGCGAGATATCAACAAGTGGAGTAACAATGCCATGGCGCGCCAGTTGCTCCTGACCATTGGCGCCGAGAACCGTCTTGAGGATGAAACCGATGACCGGGTTGCCGGCATCCGGGTCATCTACGAGTGGATGGAACGCAAGGGCATTGATACCGAGGGCATGGTGATCGATAACGGCGCCGGCCTCACCCGCCACGGTCGCATCACAGCCCGACAGGGTGTGCAGCTTCTGCAGCACGCCTGGGACAGCCCGTTTTCAATGGACCTGCTCGCCTCCATGCCCATCATCGCAATGGATGGCACCATGGCGCGCCGTCTGAGAAACACCGGCATGGACGGTTCCGGACGCGTCAAGACCGGCTATCTGCAAAACGTTCGCTCCATCGCCGGCTTTACCCGCGACGAACACAACACCACCTGGGCGGTGGTCGGTATGGTCAACAACGATCCGGCCTGGAATGGCCAGGCGGTACTTGATCGGGTCCTATACTCGCTGCACTATCGGCCGCCAACGGGAACGGCCTTTTCCAAGGCAGATTCCGGTTCTTCGAATAGGGCCATTCAGTAACAAACAAAAACCCCGGCAAGCGCCGGGGTTTTTGATGCAAGACCGCACGTTTTACTGCGGCTGCTGCGAAACAAAATCGTCGAACAGAATAAGACCAAGTTCATTGAGAGGTGGCTCCGCTCCTGCGTCGGCATCTCGCGCTACTACTGTGTACACGTCGCCCGCGCTTAGCTCAACGCCTTCGGCCGTAATGGCCGGCGTGCCCGTACCTGTCGGCGCAATGTAAACGTTATATGTGCCCTCTGCTACCGCAAGGTAATCTGTCACTGCCTTAAAGGGTACGTCGGACAGTGCCGGATCAGCATTGCCGATACCCTCCTGAGTGCCAGGCACCAGATAGATGTCCACATTGCCAGCAGCGGTGGACGCATGGACGATTCTCAGAGATGCCTGGGTCACAATGCTACGCACCTCATCCTCAACAACCAGCGTCTCAATATTTTCCAATTGACCGACCGCCAGGGCGGTGTAGCCTTGCCCATTTACCAGCGGCAGAGTCTCATCTATTACCACTAAACCGTTGTCCGCAGATGCAGCCACCCGGACGCGAGTTTCCCCAGCCGGCAACGCTGCATAACCGTCTAAGAAGTCAAAAGGAGCAACGCTTCCAAATGGGATATTAGTCAGCGGTTCAGGAATCAGAGGCGGGTTGTCGCCGACAAGAATGTCGACGTCTGGCGCATTAGACGAGGCATGAACAACACGAACTCCAGCGCCCTGGTCAGCGTCATAGACTTCTGTAACATCCCCGCCGTTCAGCACGATAAGACTGATTGGGCTGGCATCTCCGTTGGCACCGGTGTTGTCAACTGCACCCACGAGCAAGTCAGCACCCACAGGCAACGGCAATGCGCCACTGTCGAAAACTACTGTATCGGTACCCGCGGGCGTAACTCTCACTTGATACTCACCGGCCGGCACTTCCAGCGGTCCGACGCTCTCTTTAAAGCTGAAGCTGAATGTCGCTTCTTCGGGAAGTGCTGCGCCGGCGGCGGTCACGTACACATCGACAGGTCCACCCGCAGCTTCCTCGGCATCCGGAGACAGGTGAGCAACCCGCAGGCGCACAGAATCAGAAGATTCGCGTTCACCATCATCAGTCAGGATCAAAGGCTCAATGGTTTGGTCACCTACTTTCCCGACCGCAATGACATCGTATTTTGTGTTGAACAGAAGAGGTACGTCTTCCTCGATCACCGTTACGGTGTCCCCTCCCGGCAGAATTCCGTCAATGGACAAAGAAGGCCGGCCAGCATTCGGAGTCAATACCACTGCCTGTTTGTAGTCAGCCCCAGAGACCATGGTACTGCCGTTAAAATTAACGTTAACAGCGGGCGCATCGGAAGACGCATGAATGACCCGGACGTTAGACTTCAGCGGATCGTCGTCATCATCGAAACAACCAGTCAGCACAACGCTGCCGACAACCACTAGGGGTAAAGCGAGTAAGGACTTCATTGTGTTATTTCCTCATGCTGTGAGCGTGATTGGCTAATACCTGAACTTAGT
Source organism: Marinobacter suaedae (assembly GCF_030519635.1). NCBI lineage: Bacteria > Pseudomonadati > Pseudomonadota > Gammaproteobacteria > Pseudomonadales > Marinobacteraceae > Marinobacter > Marinobacter suaedae. Next base: position 1,204,657 of record NZ_JAUMIS010000002.1, read on the forward strand.
GGTTCGTCCCTGCACATGTTCATTCCCTGAACGATGCAACACCTGTAGCTACGGGTAGCTTTTCCAAACGGATTATCGGCAGGCCACATTCAGCGCACACTTGCGCTCTTTTCTACGAAGAAACCATCAATGAAACAGCCAGAACTAAAACCCCGGCCATGTCGGGGTTGATGGAGGGTCACAGCATTGCTGTCAGGGTAAGGGATCGGTGTTGTCGTCCAGCTGGAAGAGGAGCGTTCTATCACCGGCCGCGCTATCGGTGGCGACGAACGTGTAAACGCCACCGTCGCGAAGCCCGACCCGCACCGGACCTATTCTCACGTTACCGTCGGCATCCCGGATGAAGAGGTTGTAGTTTTCCTGCTCTACGGCGAGGTAGCCGGATTCGGTACCAAAGGGTACATCCCGTAAGATCGGAACCGCACCCGACACACTTGTCTGGTCTTCCGGTAACAGATAAATATTGACCGGCCCGGCGAGTGCAGCGACGCGAGAACCATGGAAGATTCTCAGGCTAGCCTGGGTGGATACTGAGCGCACCAAGTCATTCACGACCAATGACTTGATCTGTCCCTTAGAGTCTTTAAAGTCATATGCGATAATCGTCTTTCCTTCACCCACAATCGGATTGACCATCGCAATGCTGATTTCCCCGGTGGAATCGTTAATGGCAACGTCCTGAGTTCCGGGCGGGACGGTCGCATAAGCATTTCGCTCTGAAGAAGGCCCTGTCTTTCCGAAGGGCACGCTGGCAATCGTCAATTCTCCGTCAACGAAAGCCGAAATGGACTCATTAATTCGTGCAACATGAACCACCCTAACACCTGACCGTTGATTGATATCGTACACCTCGTTCACTTCCGGCCCATCGGCGACCAGCAGGCTGATCGGGCTCTGGCTGCCAGAACCTGCAACATTATCGACCGCCGTATTGTCCACCGCGGCAATCAGCAGGTCATCCCCTGAAAGGAACGACAGCGGGCCACTCTCGAAGACAACCGTTGCCGTACCTGCCAGGGTCACCCTGACCCGGTAACGTCCCGCGCTCACCAGCACGGGGCCCTCAACGTCCTCATACCCCATCCTGAAATTGGGGCCTGCGGCTAACCACTCATCCAACTCATCGTCCGCGTCGCTCAGGTAGACATCCACATTCCGTGCCGCCGCCTGGGCATCCGGGGACAAATGCACGACTCGAACCCTCGTCTGGTCTCCAGCCTCGGTCTCCAGGTCATCGGTCAGCACAATGGGTTTAATCGACTCATTCGAAACATTGCCCACCACGAAGAAGTCGTACTTTCGGTCCTGACGGAAGGAATAAGTGGAGGTCAGGATAGTTTCACGCTGGGATCCAGGCAGATCAGCGTTGATCGACATCTGGGACGAGCCTACGTTCGGGGTAAACAGTACGCCTTCCTTGTAATCGAGGCCTTCGATTTCCCTGTCGCGCCCCAGTCGCACATCTACCGGCGGGGCATCAGACGATGCGTGAATGACACGAACACTGCTCTTTTTGGGGTCGTCCTCCTCAAAAAAGCAACCCGCAAGCGCCATCGTGCCGGCTACCACTATCGGCAGCACATGTCTTGTTTTCATGGTTTCATCCCTCGAATCCTGAGGTCCTTGTCCTGTTTTTCATGCCTTTCACGCGCAACGCCGTGAAATCCTTTTCAAAAAGTCAGTATGGTCAATCTGGTCGGAATTTGCCCAATTTTGGCGGGCCAAACTACGTCCAATGCGGTCGGAATGTCGTAAGCTACAGTAGGAAAATGAAGCTAAAACGAAGTCCGGTGAACCAAGATCCCATGCCTGTTAATCGATTTTTTAAGCTCTGCACCGCTGTGATCCTGACGCTGACCCTCGCCGCCTGCAGTTCCAACCGTATGGCCTATCGCTATGCGGATTGGGGAATTGTCTGGTGGGTGGAGGATTACATCACGCTCACCAGTGAACAACGAGAACAACTCGCCAGCGACATCGAGTCGTTCAGGCAATGGCATTGCAGCAGTGAACTGCCTCGTTATCAGGCCTGGCTGGAGGGCTTCATGGTCGATCTTGACGAGCAGGATATGCAATATCAAACGGTCGCCCTCCATCAGCAGGACCTGTTCAGCCTGTTTCCCCCACTCCTCGATCGTGTCGTCCCCATCGCCACGAATCTTCTATCCAGCCTGTCAGACCAGCAAGTTAGAGAACTTGCCCGGAACATGGAGGATAATCAGCAGGAATACCGCGAGAAATATCTTGAGGATTCCGCCAGCGACACCATCGAAGCCAGGGCAGAACGGGCTGAGGAACGGATAGAGCGCTGGTTTGGCGAACTCAACCGTGAGCAGAGGACGGTGGTGAAACAGTGGGCGGAAAACCGTGGCAGGCAGACGGAAGTGTGGCTACAGGGCCGCAGGAACTGGCAAAAGGCCCTTCTGGCAGCACTCGAACGACGGAACGAACCGGGCTTCAGTGACGACGTGGCCCTTCTGATCAAACAGTCGGAGCAGGTCCGGGGCGCGGAGTATCAGGCCATGATGGAAGACGGCCGGGCCGCTTTGACCACCCTTCTTCACGACCTGATGGAAACATCAGATCCGGAACACCTGGCCCACCTGCAACAGCAGGCAAACGGGCTGGATGGTGACCTGGAGGCGCTGACCTGTTCGCCGTCCTCCGAGGTCGCTTCTGGATAACGCAGTTAAACCGTCAGATAACCGCCATCGGCATTGATGCAGGCGCCGGTGGTGTAAGTGGACGCATCCGAGACCAGGTACAGTACTGTACCGGCCATCTCATCCGGGTCCGCTACCCGCTTCATCGGGATATGCATCATCGCCTGCTTCTTGATGGCCTCGTTGGTGGTCAGAGCACTGGCGAACTTGGTATCGGTCAGACCTGGCAGCAACGCGTTCACCCGGATGTTCTGCTGACCCAACTCCATGGCAAAGGACTTGGTCATGGAGATGACCGCGGCCTTACTGATGGAATAGATGCCCTGGAAATGGCCAGGAATCACGCCGTTTACGGACGCCACGTTCACGATGGCACCGCCACCACCCTTCTTCATGATCTTCGCGCCTTCGGCACACATGAAAAAGTAGCCGCGGATGTTTACGTCCACGGTCTTGTTGAAGGCACCCAGGTCGGTGTCTTCCACCGGGCCAAAATAGGGGTTGGCCGCGGCGTTATTGACCAGAATATCCAGTTTGCCGTGTTTTTCCGCGATATGGGCCCAAACCGCTTCGATCTGATCCATCTCGCCAATGTGGCAAGCAAAAGCCTCGGCACTGCCTCCCGCTTCGCGAATGCTGCTGGCCACCGCTTCACAACCGTCGATTTTCCGGCTGCTGACGATCACGTGGGCGCCTTTTCCGGCCAGTGTACGCGCAATGCTCTCACCGATTCCCCTGCTGGCACCGGTTACCAGGGCGACCTTACCGGTCAGATCAAACAGGTCCTTGTTACTCATGGATTCACCTCAAACACACTTATCGGAATGTCACCAGGGCGGGGTCTTCCGCCTCCAGATGGCTGTAATTATTAAAAACGGACAGGCTGCGCCGGGAACCTGAATAAAGCACCCGGCTGACACTGGCGTTGGCAATCACTTCGTTCAACATAAGGGCCCGCTCATCGGTCAGCCCGAGTAGGTGCTGGCAGATCACCGAAATCGGCCCGCCGGAGGTAGCAACCAGAATGTCGCCGCCATCGACATACTCGATCATATCGTCGAATGCCCGGAGCACTCGCTCCCTGAACGCAGGCCAGGTCTCGTTATAGTCCTGATCGTGCTGACCTGTTGCCCAACGATGCACCGCATGAACAAAGGCCTCTTGAAAGGCCCGTGCGGGCTTGGGAAAGGCCTGCAGATCACGGGCCATGACATTTCGGTCCACCCATTCCGGCCGGGACCGGATCAGCACCTCATGGTGGTCAAACTCATTGAAACCAGGGGCCACCTGCATGTCCGGAAACTGGCTGCCAAAACCCGAGGCGATAGCCTCAACAGTTTCCCGATGACGCTCCAGATTCCCCCCAAACACAGCATCAGGTTTTATCCTGCCAGCCATCCATCGGCCAAGGACTTTCCCCTGCTCCCAGCCGGTCTTGGACAACTGGTCATAATTTTCCTTGCCAAAACTCGCCTGTCCGTGGCGCACCAGGTAGATGGTTGCCATTAAAGAGTGCTCGCTTCAATCAGTTTCAGGCAGCGCTTCTCCAGGTAATTGGCCGCGTGACCAAAAGCAGCGAAACGCTTGTCCCTGGTCTGGCCGTGGTAGAAGCGGTAATAGATCTGCTGGATGATAACCGCCAGCCGGAAAAGTCCGTAAATCTCGTAGAAATCGAAGTTATCCGTGCGGAAACCGGATTTCTCCATGTAGTACTCGACCACCTCTTTACGGGTCAGCATGCCCGGGCGGTGTGTCGGCTGACGGCGCAGCATCTGGAACGGCCCCTCGTCGTCCGCCTGAATCCAGTACGCCAGGGTGTTGCCGAGATCCATCAACGGATCACCGATGGTGGCCATTTCCCAATCCAGCACACCGATCACTTCAAACGGGTTGTCCGGATTGAGGACCACGTTGTCGAAACGGTAGTCGTTGTGAATAACCACCTGGGCGACGTCCCCGGGCATCTTGTCGTTCAGCCAGGCCATGACGGCTTCGAAATCACCCACGTCCTCGGTACGCGACTTCCGGAACCGGTCACTCCAGCCACCGATCTGGCGCTGAACGTAGCCCGCGCCCTTGCCCAGGGAATCCAGGCCGGCGGCCTTGGCATCCACACGATGCAGGTCCACCAGTTTGTCGATCACGCTCAGGCAGAGCTTGCGGGTGTCCTGCTCGCTCAGCGCGAGATCTTCTGGAAAGTCCTGTCGGAGGATGATGCCCTTGAGCCGCTCCATCACATAGAAATCGCAGCTTAAAATGTCATGGTCGTCACACACGGCAATAATGTTGGGTACGTAGGGATAAACCGGCTTGAGCGCCTGCATGACCCGGGCTTCCCGCAGCATGTCGTGGGCCGACTTGGCAATCTTGCCAAACGGCGGACGGCGCAGAACGTAGGAACGATCGCCGTAATCCACCTGATAGGTCAGATTGGACGCACCGCCGGGGTACTGGCGGATGACCGGTTCGCCGGTCAACTCCGGAATGGCCTGCTTCATGAAACGGTCGACGGCCGCCGCATCCAGCTCTTCCCCCTCGCGAACATCCTTCGCCTGATCAATCTGCGTCATGTCGGACTTTCCTCCTCGTTGCATCCGGTCAGGCTTTGGCCTTGCCGCCCATTTTGCTCATCCAGCGCTTGCCTTCCTGGTGCATTAGCCAGTCAAAGGCTTTCGGCGCGTGGCGCTTGAGCATCCACATCCGGCGCTCCTTGGCATGGGGCAGTACCCAGAAGCTCTTGCTGTCGACGGAGCGAACAATGTCCTCGGCCACATCCTCTGCAGTGATCGACGAACGCTTCATCAGCTTGTTCACGTTCTGCTGAATGCCCGGGATATCCGAACGCATGGTGGTGGCCAGATTGGTCTGGAAAAACGCCGGGCACACGCAGCTCACGTGAATACCGTCATCCCGCAGTTCCTGACTCAGGGTTTCAGACAACGCAATCACGCCGGCTTTGGAGACATTGTAGCTGTCCATCAGCGGCGCAAGCATCAGCCCGGCCATGGAGGCGATATTCACGAATGCACCCGAGCCCTGCGCCTTGAACTGTGGGGTAAAGGCCTTGCAGCCCCGAACCACACCCAGCACGTTGATATCGAGAATCCACTCCCAGTCGGCCATGGAGGTTTCTTCGATGGAACCTGCCGAGGCCACGCCCGCGTTGTTCACGACCACGTCCACGCCGCCCCACTTCTGGACGATGGCGTCCCGGGCCTTTTCCAGATCGGTCAGGCGACGGACATCACACTCAACAAAATGCCCTTCGCCCCCGGCCGCATTGATTTCCTGCTCGACAGCCGCACCCTGCTCCGGGTTGATGTCGCCAATGCATACCCGTGCGCCGTCTTTGGCATATCGCAACGCCAAGGCGCGACCGAGGCCGCTTGCGCCGCCTGTGATGAATACTCTCTGTGTCATGCTGTTTCCCGTTATTTGTCTTCGAAAGTCGAAACCGACGCAAAGTGACGACGGAGCCGGCGGGAGGGAGTAGCTGAAACTGTGCGGAGCCATGGATGGCGGAGCCCAAGCGTCACATGGATGTGCTTGAGCGTGTTTCAGCTACTCCCTCCCGCCGGGTCCCTGCACCTTAATGCTTGTACTTGCGCATCTCCAACCGAGCCACCATAGCCCGATGCACTTCATCCGGACCATCCGCCAAGCGCAGCACCCGGGCGTAGGCAAACAGTGAGGTCAGAGGGAAGTCCTCGTCGCTGACACCACCGCCACCATGAATCTGAATCGCCTGATCCACAATGGTTTGCAGCATGGAAGGAATCACCGCCTTGATCATGGACACTTCCTGCAGCGCTCCCATGATGCCTTTGGTATCCAGCGCCCACGCACATTTCAGGGTAAGCAATCGAGCCTGTTCGATCGCCATACGGGCGTTGGCGATGATGTCCGGATTCCCTCCCAGCTTGGCGATAGGCCGGCCGAAAGCTTCGCGAGTCATTGCCCGCTTGATCATCAATTCCAGCGTGCGCTCGGCCGCTCCGATTGCCCGCATGCAGTGATGCACCCGGCCCGGACCCAGGCGCCCCTGGGCGATTTCGAAACCGCGTCCCGGGCCGGCGATGAAGGCGCTCTTGGGCAGGCGAACGTTGTCGAACACCACTTCACCATGACCGTACGGCTCATCGTAGGCACCGAACACCGGCAGCATGCGCTCCACTTTCACTCCCGGGGTGTCCATGGGCACCAGCACCATGGAGTGCCGGCGGTGCTTGTGGGCATCCGGGTCGCTCAGCCCCATGAAAATAGCCACCTTGCAATCCGGATGACCAACACCGGTACTCCACCACTTCCGACCATTGAGCACCACCTCATCGCCTTCCACGACAGCCGTTGCTTCCATGTTGGTCGCATCCGAAGATGCCACGCCCGGCTCGGTCATGCAGAAGGCAGAGCGGATCTCACCACTGAGCAAACGCGGTAACCACTCTGCTTTCTGTTCATCGGAACCATAGTGAATGAGGACTTCCATATTGCCCGTATCCGGGGCGTTGCAGTTGAAAATCTCCGGCGCGATGAAACTGCGGCCGGTTTCTTCTGCAATCAGGGCATAGTCAGAGTTCAACAGACCACAGCCGTACGTTTCATCCGGGAAGAACATATTCCAAAGCCCCTGGGCCCTGGCCTTTTCTTTCAGCTCACGGATGATGGGCAGTTCCACCCAACGGTTATCCAGCGCAGCCATGTCTTTGTAGTACTGCTCTTCAATGGGAAAGATCTCCTCCGCCATGAATTTCTTCACGCGGTTGAGATAATCCTGTCCCTTCTCGGAAATATTGAAATCCATCGACGTGTCCTCACTCGCTCTTTGCCCAGCTGTATTCAAGTTGGACCCAGTCTAGGCGGCCGACCACTATTACGCGACTGAATTTTACTTATCGTTTATCATTACTGCTGCTTATTGAGTTTTATGGAGTTGTGCTGTGGCCCTGAACCGCCTGGACCTGAACCTGCTGCATGTGTTCGAGACTATCTATCGCGAAGGCAGCCTGACCCGTGCTGCCGCAGCCCTGAACCTGACGCAGCCGGCGGTCAGCCATTCCCTGTCCCGGCTTCGTGAACATTTTGATGACCCTTTATTCACCCGTCAGGGCAACCGAATGGTGCCAACGCCGTTGGCCCGCCGGTTCCGGGAATCCATGCGGCCCGGACTGACTCAGATCCAGACCGCAGTAAACCAGTTCCACGCCTTTGACCCGGCCAGCCAGCGCAAGACTTATGCACTGGCCCTGCGGGATATCCTGGAATCCACCTTCCTGCCTCCGTTGATGCAGCGACTGGAGCCCTATCGGGAGCTGGAAATCGTCAGCCAGCGGGTGGCGCGACGGGATATGGAAAGCCAGCTGGCAGCAGGCAAACTGGACTTCGCGGTGGACGTGCTGTTACCGGTGAGCGATCAGACCGCTCACGAACTATTAAGGAAGGATCGTCTGGTGGTTCTGGTGCGAAAGGATCACTCGCTCTCGACATCCCCCATGACCATGGAGGACTACCTGAGCCATCAACATGTACTGGTGTCATCACGCTCGGAAGGACCGGGAATCGAGGACTTTGAGCTGTCCCGGCTTGGCGTTCAGCGCAGTATCCGGCTCCGCTGTCAGCATTACTATGCGGCCTGCCGGGTGGTGGAACAAAGTGATCTGCTGCTGACTATGCCCGAAGCCTACGCCCGGATCATTGCCGAGCGGGCGGACATCCACATTCTGAACCCGCCGGCGGAAATGCCGTCAATTGATGTCTACCTATACTGGCACAAGGCCTATGAAAAGGAGCCAGCGCTGGTCTGGTTTCGGGACCAGCTACGGGCCATTTGTTGAGCTGGAACGTCAGTAAGCCCCCACCGCCTTCAAAAACAGCAAGAAACCGATCGAAGTAATACCCAGGGCCGCCACCACGATGCCAAAGCCCCACCAGATGGCGGCACCGTCAGAGATGGGCACATCGTGCCCCCGCAGTGTACGGTAGAAGGCCCAGGGCCCGGCAATGAAAGCACCTACCACCGCCAGTAACAGGCCCACGCTGATACCGGCAAAGGTCCAGGTTGCCAAGACGGTTGCCCGGTCCGATACCTGATCGGTGACTCCGTGATGCTGCAGGAATTTCTTGCAGAAGAACCACAGCAGCCCAAACAGGGCAACCACGAACACCAATGCGCCAATGACGGTAATGATACGGTAGAGCAAGGCCACCTTCCTGTCTGTTGTCTCTGAAGTCGTCACTATAACGTCAGGGAAAGGGCTGGTAAAACAAGCATCAACAGGCCACTCTGACGGAAGCCCCGGTGGTGGCATCGAAACCTGAGACGACTACACTGGGGTTGTCATGCCTATACGTGCCGATTCAGAGAAGGAGTCCCAGAATGGCCGACAATATCCGCATTGCTGTCACCCCCGGCGACGGGATTGGCCCTGAAGTCGTCGGCGAAGCGATTCGCTGCCTTGAGGCTCTCAGAGCCAAGCACGACCTGGCCCTGGAGTGGACCCGCTTTCCCTGGCCATCCCACGCCTGGCATGAGAGCAACGGCGAGTCCATGCCGGAAGATGCGCTGGAGCAGCTCAGAGCCTACGACGCGATCCTGCTGGGGGCGCTGGGCGATCCCGGCCCGATCGATGACAAAAACCGCTACCTGCTGCCAGACAGCATCTCACTCGCGCCACTGCTGGACATGCGGAAGGGTTTTGATCAATGGGTATGCGAGCGCCCTGCGCGCCTGCTACCGGGTGCACGCCAGTATCTGGCCGACGAGCGCGCCCGCGACATCGACATGCTGGTCATCCGGGAGAACTCGGAAGGTGAATACGTCAGCCAGGGTGGGCGCCTGCGCAAGGGGACGCCGGACGAAATCGCCACCCAGATGGAGGTGTTCACCCGAAAAGCCACCGACCGCATCATCCGGTACGGATTTGAGCAGGCTCGCCTGAGAGCCGCTGAGCGCGTCAAGGAGGGCCGGACCCGAAGCTTCCGGACCCTGGACGGTCGAACCTGTGAAAGCCAGGTTTGCCTGATCACCAAGCGAAACGCACTGCGCCACTGGGGTGACATGTACACCGAAGCGTTTGAGGAAATCAGTCAGGAGTTTCCGGATGTTGCCATCCATCACGAACTGGTGGATGCCGCCTGCATGAAGTTCGTTCAGTGCCCCTGGGCCTTTGATGTGGTGGTTGCCAGCAATCTGCAGGGCGACATTCTTACGGATCTGGCCGCAGTGCTCTCCGGCGGCATGGGCGTTGCGCCCTCCTGCAACCTGAACCCGACGGACCCGAACTCGCCGTCCATGTTTGAGCCGACTCACGGGAGTGCTCCAGATATCGCCGGTCAGGGGCTGGCAGATCCCACCGCCATGCTGTTCACTACCGCTCGAATGCTGGAATGGCTGGGGCGAAAAGATCCGGCGCTGGCCGCGGCGGGCAAGGAGTTGCACGACGCGGTTGCTGCCGATCTGGCAGAAAGTAAAGGCGGACAGCGCAATACCCGGGAAATTGGCACGGCGATCTGCGACCGGATTGCGAGCTAATCATTCACCGATGGGAGGTGGTCATGAGATTGGCCACCTCATTGATCGTCCATGACGAACTCAAGTCGCCCTGGTGCCACCCTTACATCAACCGGCAGGGCGCCAAACAGCCGCTGGCTCAGATCGGTTTCGTCCAAACGGTAGACGGGCATGGTTTCGAGCATTTGGGCGACCACGCGCATCACGTTGTCGGTCACCGGCTTCAAATCACCTCTGAAAAAGGGTGAATCGATCTCGCTTTCCAGCAACTGGAGTCTGCGCAGGTAAACCGCCTTTTCAGTGCTGTCGTAAACCGGCGCCCCTTCCACCTTGAGCGCAATATCTACTGGAAGCTTGGCCAGCAGCGCATTGAGCGAGACCTGCCCTTTCAAATCGATTACCGCCACGTCACGGCCATCGGGACCCAAGGTAATGTCGGCGTCATCCAGACTCAGGCTGAGGGGGGAACCACTTCTTAGCTGCTCGCGATCAAAGTCCTGCACCACTTCCTTGAGGCGTTGCTCAATCTCCCGCTCGGAAATGGCGTAGGGGGTGATACCCGCGCAACCACTGGTCAGCATAAGAATGAAGGTAAGCAGGGGCAGGAAGCGCCTGTAGGCGTGGAACATGTTTATTCTCCATCGGGGTGCATGTCGCCACAGCCGAGAGGTCGTCTGAAGGCGAGTCTGCAGGCCACACAGTCACAATTTGAGGTCGGCTAATCGTTTTCTGCCCGCACATCGACCCTGAATGTCAGGTCATCGTCCACCGTCACTGTGAACACAATGGGCCGGCAGCACACCTGGCAGTCTTCGACGTACTCCTGCTCGGGAACCGAGGGATCAATGGCGATTTCCTGTGCCTCCCAGCAATAGGGGCACTGGATCACCATCGAATCCAGGGCAGGCATGGGCTTACCTAAAACTGCTGCTTGGCCATCCAGGGGATAATACGATCAAACGCTTCCTCAAGTTTCTCGCAGGTTGTGGAAAAACTGATACGAAGCGCGTGAGTCGACTCTTCCCCGAAGGCATCGCCGGGTACCACGCACACACCGGTTTCTTTCAACATGCGCAAGGCCAGATCGGAACCGTCCACATGCTTGGGCAAGTCAGGGAAAATAAAGAACGCGCCTCCGGGCTTGTATCCCTGCAAGTGCGGCGTTTGCTCCACCAGATCTACCACCTTGTCCCGGCGCTCCCGGTAAATATCCACCATATCCCTCACGCACTGCTGGTCTCCGGTAAGCGCCGCAACACCGGCAAACTGGGACGGCGTATTGGCCACCGATGTGGTGAACATATGGTAGCGACGCAGGGACCTGATGGTCGCCTGGTTGGAGATGACCCAACCGACCCGGAGCCCTGCCATACTGTAGGTCTTGGAGAAACTGCTGATGCACATGATGTTGTCCAGATCCACAGAGCAATTCAAGACACTGGCAAAGTCATCATCATCAAAAATCAGGTGGTCGTATACCTCATCGGCGTAGACCTGAATCCCCCGGAAGGCACATTCCTCAAGAATGGTTTCCACCGTGCTACGGGGGTACACAGCACCGGTCGGGTTATTGGGGTTGTTCAGAATGATCGCATAGGTGCGCGGCCCCATGGCAGCAATCACCTCATCCGGGTCCAGCTGATGATCGTTCTCTACACGGGTAGGCACGAACTTCACCTCGCCACCGCTCATCCGGATCAGCGGTGCGTAGAGCAAAAAGGACGGATCGGTCACGATGAACTGGCGCCCCGGGGCCGAGGTTGCCGAGATGGCCAGATACATGGCCTCGGTGGCCCCGCTGGTGATCAGGATGTTGTCGCGGGTCAGTTTCCGGTTGTATCGTTTGCCGTAATAGTCTCGCAGCGCCACCAGCAGTTCCGGCAGACCTGCATCCATGGTGTAACCGGTCTGGCCGGCATTGAGTGCATCAACGTAGGCGTCAACAATATGTTTTGGAGTTGGCAGATCTGGCTGGCCAATCGAGAGGTGCAGCACATCCTTCATGGTCGCCGCCATGTTCACCATACGGCGGATACCCGGCACCGGGATCGAGTGCATCGCAGGATTCCAGCTGGCTTTCGTCTTCCGATACTTCACTTTCCGGGGGACCGACTGGTCGGTTTCCTGATTGACACTCTCTGCCATAAACACCTCCTGCGACCGGTTCAAAAAGTGAGCGTTCTGATGCAGGGTAGCCAGTAAGCCGGGGCCATACAAGACATAGATGACAAAGAGTTTGCGGTGCCACACATCTCGCCCTGAAGATGCCATAAACCCGCCCAGTCACGAGTTGACCCCGGCTCGAGGGAGGACCAGACTGTTGCTAAGCCTAGCGGCATGCCCGACAGTCAAATAACAGTTGGAGGTTTAATGACACAGCCAAGCAAGCCCGTTGTAACGGTCCTGACAGCCCCCGGAGAACAGGAGCCACCAGGTATGGAGGCGGTCAGATCCCGGGCAGAAGTGCGTTTTGCCTGCGACGAACAGACCCTGCGTGACACCCTTCCCGGCACGGATGTGATGATGGTGACCGACTTCCGGACCGAAGCCCTGAAAGCCGCCTGGGGCTCCGCCGATCGGCTGCGCTGGATTCATGCAACGAGCGCCGGTGTGGACGCCCTGATGTTTGACGAGCTGATCAGCAGCGATGTGGTTGTCACCAATGCCCGTGGCATCTTCGACCGCACCATTGCCGAATACGTGCTGTGTACCATTCTCATGTTCGCCAAGGATTTCCCCGGTTCTATCCGCCTGCAAATGAAGCACGAGTGGAAACACCGGGACACGGAACGGGCTCAGGGCAAGCAGGTTCTGGTCGTGGGCGCCGGCTCCATTGGCCGTCAGATCGGCCGTCTGGTCAGCGCCATCGGAATGCCGGCCCACGGTATTGCCCGCACGCCGCGTAACGAGGATCCGGACTTTGTTGCCGTGCATGGCCACGACAGCCTCTATGAACAGCTCAGTCACGCCGATTTCGTGGTGATCGCCGCGCCCCTGACGCCGCAAACTGAAGGCTTGTTTGACGCCAAAGCATTCAGTGCCATGAAACCAACAGCACGCCTGATCAACATCGGCCGAGGCCCCATCGTAAAAACCGACGATCTCATTACTGCACTCAGAAACGGCGAGATTGCCGGCGCAGGGCTGGATGTGTTTGAAGAGGAGCCACTTCCCAAAGACCACCCCCTGTGGGACATGGACAATGTGACCATGACCGCCCATATGGCCGGGGACTTCATCGGTTGGAAGCGTGCTCTGACAGACCAGTTTCTGGAAAATTTCGACCGCTGGCATGGCGGGCAGGACCTGTTCAACCTGGTCGACAAGGCGCTTGGCTACGCTGGCTCGTCGAAGCCCGCATAAGAAAAACGGGAGGGCAGTTTGCAGACAGTAGAGGACTTCTTACGGCGAAAGTTCTGGGGCTGGGGGTATCAGGCAGGCCCCCTGGACGACACCCTGACAGATACCTTTGTTGATTTCTTGCGAACGACCACTGGCATGGAGGCCAGCCCCCCTCTGGCACTCCCGGATCGGGAATCCATCCCCTTGCCCGACCCGAGATTTCCCCTACCCTCTGCCTGGGAAAACTGGATCACCAGCGATAAAGAAATTCGACTACATCATTGCTTTGGCAAGTCTTACCGGGATTCCTGGCGATGCGCCCATGGTCAGTTTGATAACCCCCCGGATTACGTGGCGTTTCCAAACGATGAGGAGCAACTGTCCGAATTAATGGTATTCGCCCGCAATAACCGTATAAGTCTCATTCCATACGGCGGCGGCTCCAGCGTGGTTGGCGGCATTGAGCCACCGAAAAGAACGTCCTCTGGCGGGGTCATCACAGTCAACATGCTGCACTTCAACAAGGTGCTTGAAGTGGACACCCAGTCCCGCTGCGCCCGCATTCAGGCCGGCACCTACGGCCCGGATCTGGAACAGCAATTAAAGCCCCACGGGCTCACCCTCAGACACTTTCCCCAGAGCTTCGAGTTTTCCACGCTCGGCGGTTGGATAGCGACCCGAGCGGGTGGTCATTTCGCCACGCAATACACCCACATTGATGACTTTGTGGAATCGGTTCGCGTGGTCACTCCCCGGGGCGTCATTCAAACCCGTCGCCTGCCCGGCAGCGGTGCCGGCCCCAGTGAGGAGCGGCTGTTCCTGGGCTCAGAAGGTACCCTGGGCATCATTACCGAGGCATGGGTACGACTTCAGTCCGCCCCTGAGTATAAAGCGTCTGCCACGGTCGGCTTTAAAGCATTTGAGCACGGGGTCGAAGCCTGCAGACAACTCAGCCAGTCAGGCCTTCATCCAACCAACGCACGATTCATTGGCCGGGGTGAAGCCCTGTTCATGGGGCTTGGTGACGGCAACCTGGACATCCTGATTCTGGGCTGCGAATCCAGTACTTTTCCGGTCACTCAAAAACTTAAGGATTGCCTGTCGATTGCCACCGCGTGCGGTGGCATCAACCTGTCCGAGCCAGCAGCGTCCGGAATCGACAACCAACGGGATGACAAGGCCGATACGTGGAAGCAGGCCTTTATTACCGTACCTTACCTGAGGGATGAGTTGGTCCGCAGGGGCCTGATTGTCGAAACCTTTGAAACGGCAATCACCTGGGACAAGTTTGAACATTTCAATGCCCGGATTCTGGCTGCCGCTGAGCACGCCATTGAAAGATTATGTGGCAAAGGGTTTGTTACCTGCCGATTTACCCACCTGTATCCAGACGGTCCCGCGCCCTATTACACGGTGATGGCGCAGGGCAATGGCACGGATGATCTACAGCGGTGGGATGAGATCAAGCGTGCAGTTTCGGATGTGATCATCAACGAAGGCGGCACGATTACTCACCATCATGCCGTGGGTAAGGATCACCGAGAACACTACCTGCGACAGGCGTCTCCGCTCTTTATTTCCATGCTGGAGAATGCAAAAACTTCGGTGGATCCGGAACAGATTCTGAATCCCGGTGTTCTTCTGAAAAGCCCGGAAAGCCGGACGAACTAGCTCGAAAAACAACTCGAGGAGGCCTAGGCCTCCTCGACAAAAGGTATCCCTCAGGAAGGGCACCAGGCTCTGCCATTTCGTAAGTTAGCGAGCGCTGGCGGCATACTGTTTCTGTAGCGGCAGCAAATCAAACACCCGCTCCGGCCGATTCGGGTCCACCAACTGGGTTGGCGATTTGTATACCCGGGGAGTGCTGTAAAGCATCTTCAAAGCCGTGCTGTGAGGCATGGCCATATACCGGTCGCCATGGTGCTCTTCCAGCCACTCACGCACCCGCGGCGCCATGTTGGACGACATCTTCGGGAAGAAGTGGTGTTCGATGTGGTGGCTAAAACGGAAGTGCAGACGATCCAGCACGGGCCCCACCCGCAAGCTCATGGAGTTATCAAGCGGGTTATTCGTCGGTGTTTGTGGGCGCAGGAAGTGGTTGGTCAGGATGTATCCCTGCCCCAGGGCATTGGCAATCATGAACGGTACCAGCACCGTGAATACCGCCAGTGGCCCGGACAATACCGCCAGGACACCCCATGCAGCCACACACACAAATGACTGAACAATGGCCTTCCTTCGATTAAAGCCCTTGAACTGTTTGCGTCGCTTGGCCTGAAACCACAGCACCAGCTGGGCGTGGAAGGTGAAGGAGTAGAAGAGGAAGAAATAGCTGTACCAAGTGCCGGATCCCGGCGCCAGCTTGGTGAATTTCTTCTGCTTCGGATCCACCTTGTAGCGGCGCAAAGTACCAAAACTGTCCGGGTCGGTATCCCCCGAATTGGTATTACCGTGATGGACCACGTTGTGCCATTTGCGCCAGAACTCAGGCGGAACAATCAACGGTCCAAAGCCAAGCCAGCCAAAGAAGTTCTGCCATCCCTTGCTCATGCCAAGGGCACCGTGCATCACCTCGTGGGCCAGCAGCGCCTGGCAACCGATGGTATGACCAACGACCAACGCCAGGCCAAGATTCGCATACCAGGGCAAGCCAGCGAGAAGAATGGTTGCCAACCCACCCCAGATCACCATCTGCAGGGGCAAAAACCAAATTACCCGCCAAGGTTTGGCCTTGAAGGTATCCGCCGGCAATTCCTTTTTCATTCTGTCTCTGAGCTCACGCTCATCGGCCTGTCCAAACACCACACTTTCCAACGGTTCGGGTTTCACGGCTGCATTCATTTTTCACCTATTCGCGTGTTCATATCTTGCACAAAACTAAGAGTACACGTGTACGCTGAAATCTACAAGACAAAAAAGGAAATAACAACCAGAACCCATACCAATTACCATTAAACGACCATTAATGAGTACACATGTACTTATTTAATTCGCACCCAAAGACCATTCCATGCTTCACCCCAGTGGAACGTCAAAAAGCTGAATGGCATCAACGGGCAAAAAAAACGGGAGCCGAGGCTCCCGTTTCTTAACACTCATTCTGGTGAATATTCCGGCTCAGCCGCCAGATAAAGACTGGTCCGTTGGGTCAATCTCCATCTGCTGGATGGCGATAACGGCCTGAGTTCGATTCCGGACACCCAGCTTGCGAAACACGGCCGTGATGTGAGCCTTAATGGTGGCTTCCGAGACATCCAGATCGTAGGCAATCTGCTTGTTAAGCAGCCCCTCTGCCAGCATTCCCAAGACCCGGAATTGCTGGGGTGTAAGGGATGCGAGCCGCTCCGAAAAATCCGTTGCTTCGGAATCCATCCGCTCGATTTTTTCAGCCACCCCTTCCGGCAACCAGACGTCTCCCTCGAGTACCGCCTGAATGGCTTCGGTAATGGTCGGAAGTGGTGCCGACTTCGGAATGAAGCCGGACGCCCCATAATCAATGGAGCGTCGCATCACCTGAAGTTCCTCGGAACCTGAAACGACGACCACCGGCAAACCGGGATACTGGCCACGCATAAACACCAGCCCGGAAAACCCGTGGGCCCCCGGCATGTTCAAATCCAGCAGAACCAGATCCGCATCCGGGTGCGACTCAACCGCCGCCTGCAGTGCCTTGATGCTGTCCACTTCAACGGTCTTGGCATCCGGCACTGCCTGACTGACCGCCTGCTTCAGCGCAGCTCGAAACAGCGGGTGGTCATCAGCGACGATGATTGTCTGTGTCATTCACTTGGTTCCTCTCAGGTTCAAGGCCCTGTTCCGGGCCTTATTTAAACTCACGATTGCTGATCAACTCATCCACCACGCCCGGATCGGCCAGGGTGGACGTGTCGCCCAGCTGCTCATGCTCGTTGGCTGCGATTTTTCGCAGAATCCGGCGCATTATCTTACCAGAGCGAGTCTTTGGCAGCCCGGGGGCCCATTGGATAACATCCGGTGAGGCAATCGGACCAATCTCCTTACGCACCCACTGGACCAGTTCTTTCTTGAGCTCGTCCGACGGTTCCTGACCCTGGACCAGGGTCACGTACACATAAATACCCTGCCCCTTGATGTCGTGCGGGTATCCTACCACGGCTGCTTCAGCCACCTGGCTATGAGCCACCAGGGCGCTTTCCACTTCGGCGGTGCCCAGACGGTGCCCCGACACATTCAGCACATCGTCCACCCGGCCCGTGATCCAGTAGTAGCCGTCTTCATCACGACGGGCACCGTCACCGGTAAAGTAGCGGCCTTTATAGGTACTGAAGTAGGTCTGCTTGAACCGTTCGTGGTCACCGTAAATGGTCCGCATCTGGCCGGGCCAGCTGTCCAAAATCACCAGATTGCCCTCGGCCGCACCGTCAAGGATATTGCCATCGTTATCCACCAGCGCCGGCTGAACACCGAAGAACGGCAGCGTGGCGGAGCCTGGCTTGAGATCAACCGCACCGGGCAGCGGTGTTATCAGAATGCCGCCGGTTTCGGTCTGCCACCAGGTGTCCACAATCGGGCACTTGCTGTTGCCGATCACCCGGTAGTACCACTCCCAGGCTTCCGGGTTGATCGGTTCACCTACGGAGCCCATCAACTTCAGTGAATCCCTGGACGTATCTTCCATACAGGATTCGCCCACCGCCATCAGCGCCCGAATGGCCGTCGGCGCGGTGTAGAGGATGTTCACCTTGTGTTTATCAACCACCTTGCCGATGCGCGATGCGTCCGGGTAATTGGGCACGCCTTCGAACAACAGGGTCACGGCGCCATTACACAGCGGGCCGTACAGAATATAACTGTGGCCGGTGATCCAGCCGAAATCGGCAGTACACCAGTACACATCACCGTCGTGGTAGTCGAAGACGTATTCATGGGTCATGGAGGCATACACCAGGTAGCCCCCGGTGGTGTGCAGCACCCCTTTCGGCGCGCCGGTGGAACCGGAGGTATACAACATGAACAGCGGGTCTTCCGCATTCATCGGCTCCGGCGGGCAGTCGGTTGACGCCGACGCCATCAGGTCTTCGTAACGCTCATCCCGGCCGTCATTCCAGGGCACATTGTCATTGCCTGTGCGCGTCACCACGACCACTTTTTCCACGTGGCCGGCGCTCTCGTTTTTGAGGGCCGCATCCACATTCTTCTTGAGCGGGATCACCCGGCCGCCACGAATCCCCTCGTCAGCAGTAATGACATAACGGGACTGACCGTTAGCAATCCGGGCCGCCAGGGCTTCGGGGGAGAAGCCGCCAAAGACCACTGAGTGAATCGCACCGATTCGGGCACAGGCCAACATGGCAACGGCCGTTTCAACAATCATCGGCATGTAGATGGTGACCACATCGCCCTTCTTGACCCCAAGCCCTTTCAGGACATTGGCAAACTTGCAGGTCTCTTCGTACAGCTCACGATAGGTCACGTTGCGCGAATCAGACGGCTCATCGCCTTCGAAGATAATGGCGGTCTGATCGCCCCGCTCTTCCAAGTGGCGATCCAGGCAATTGGCGGAGGCGTTGAGCTCACCGTCTTCAAACCATTTGATGGACAGGTTATCGAAATCGTAGGTGGTATTTTTTACTTTCGTGAAGGGCTTGATCCAATCAACACGTTTGCCGTGCTCAGCCCAGAAGGTGTCCGGATCTTCGACTGACTGACGGTACATGTCCTCATATTGTTGCCGGTTAACCAGCGCCCTTTCGGCAACCTCAGAACTTACCGGAAAAATGTGTTTCTCAGTCATAGTGCTCTCCCTTTCGTTAAATTCTCTTGTCATTGTGTTCTAACAGAGTGCTGGGCAGCGTCGACTCTCAGGCCCTTTTCCTGCGAATAGCCGTAGTTCACCATGTGTTCAATAGAACAATGAATTAGACCAACGTCCAAACCGAACACGGGCCGCCAACGGCAGGCGGAGGCGTTCCGTTTCCGCTACCACACCTGCTTAAAGCTTAGAACACGCATAACGAAAAACAGCCGGGGGGAGAGCCGCCCGGCTGTAATGGTCTTACATCAATCAATAGGGCCCGACGGTACTTCCGGAGACAGGCCTTTTCGATCAGGCCGCTGCTTTGCGGACCTTTGCAGAGCGTAGGCTATACACCTTGCGTTTCTTGAGCGCATACCGGTTCAAACCGGCAAGATGCGTGTCTCGCAGATAAGAGCGCCAATCGATGGCTTTCGCATCTACCGGGAACAGGGCCTGGTCAACACTGCCCATCCGCCTCGCGAGGGCCTGAAGACGATCGTTATGGAAGACGTAATCCGGCGCAGTGTAGAACCCGAAGATCGTCGCCAGCGAACGGGTGGTATCCAGATTTCGAAGTATTTTCAGCTCGCGGCTATTGCCCAGCATTTTCAGCATCCGGTCGGTGATGCTCAACGGCAACCTTGCGCCACTTACGACCAGGTCAAAGAGCTTCCGATCCACCGCAAAGAAAGGCTTCGAGGGCTGACGGTAGAAAAGGTGGTCATACCGATCATAGTTTTCTCTGGCTTCAGCCATGATGTGGTCAATGAACTCGCCAAGTCGAATGGGATTGGTTCCGCCGCTGCACGACTGGTAGATACGATGTTTGCCGGGCTCGGCCATGGCTTCAGCCAGCGAAAGAATGATGGAATTCGCAACCAGGTCCACCGGAATCACATCGATAATGCTCGAGCGTTTGCCCGGGAACAGAGTGACCTTCTCACGGGCGTAGGCCAGGATGATGGCATCAGCGACCTTCACGCCTTCAATCCAGCCCGGTGCTGGTTCGTCCAGAGCACTTTCAATAATAGAAGGACGCAGAATGGTCAGCGACCGGCCTGACAACGCCTTCATCAACAGCTGCTCTCCCAACCACTTGGTAAAGGTATAGGTATCACTCCAGCCATAATGGTTAGCCTCCCGAATACCCAGGTCGACCAGCTTTTTCTCCAGGGCGCTCCCCGAATAACGGGACCGCACATCCGCAATCTTATCCTCAAGCAAACGGACCAGCTCCTCGATTTCGAAGTAACCGTCGTCGCTTTGGGGAATGTCGGCACCAGCCGGCTTAATCACGGCCTCACCAACGTTACCGGCATTCTTGCCATTGACGTAGCAGGTGGACACCTGAATCACCGCAAGTTCACTGTTCCGGAATGCCAGTTCAGCAATGTTGTACAGGCACAGCGTGTTGATTGAGAGCGCCTTGTCCAGCTCTTCCCGGAAATTCACGCTCGCTGCGGAGTTGATAATGGCATCCAGATTGCCAGCCAGCGCCTCAAACGCCTCATCTGACAAACCGAACATCGGCTCGGTCACTTCACCGGTAATGCAGTGGACACGCTCCTCGATGAAATTCTCGAAGGCCTCATTATCATCATGTCGCAAGCGCTCAAACACGGAAGACGTGGCGATTTCTTCCAGAAACCGACCCCGTGCATCCGGATGGCGCTTGTTACCACGAATGAGAAGATGAATACCGCCAATCTCGGGTACGGCTCGGATCAGTTTTTCAAGCACGACCTTGCCAAGAAATCCCGTCGTTCCGGTAATCAGAACATGTTTGCCTCGAAGCTGTTCGAGGACTTTCGATGTCGTCTCTCCGGACGATAACTGCTGTGCTGCCATGGGCGAACTCCTTCTCAATTGTCTATCGATCTTCGGCCACTAACTTCCTGTGACCTCAAGTCAGCTAAAAATGGGTGCATGAAACTCGCTGCACAATGCGGGCCATAGTCACCAGACCTTTGAACAATAATTGCACGGGCATCGTGACACTCTAGTGACAGAGCACAAGTTACGGGACGGTAACCGCCGTTGCGGTAATGGGAAAAGGCAGGAGGATTTCCTGCCTCAAGAAGGTTTAGTGCTGGCCGCCGGAGCCACCTGTCATCGTATTAAGCAACTGGTCGACCGAGACATCCTCTGGCTGTTCTTTCAGGGCCTCAACCAGTCGCGACTGGTCTCCGAATCGCCCCGAGTCATAGGCTATTTCAGCTGCTGGCAACACAGGTTCCGGCTTGGCAGCCGGTTCGGGCGTGATCAACGATTCGCCTGCCCCGGAAGACGGGGTCTGAGACGCAACGGAAACCAGTTCCGTCCGAACCGAAACAGGTAAGACCTGATCTGCCAGATGCCGCAGGTGCTCAGCAAAACGCACACGGTCTTCCTCGGACAATTGCTCCC
Organism: Marinobacter suaedae; assembly: GCF_030519635.1. Classification (NCBI taxonomy): domain Bacteria; kingdom Pseudomonadati; phylum Pseudomonadota; class Gammaproteobacteria; order Pseudomonadales; family Marinobacteraceae; genus Marinobacter; species Marinobacter suaedae. Next base: position 1,226,351 of record NZ_JAUMIS010000002.1, read on the forward strand.
ACTCGAGCCCACCTAGACCTGTCTGGATGATTTCAATGGTGTCACTGTCGGGCATGCTCCCGAGCAGTGCAAACAAACGGGTGAATGCCTCATAACGCAGCATGCTGTTTCTGGCCACCATGGGGAGCACCGTTTCCAGTTCCCGCACCGCGCTCATACAACGATCCCCGGGACGCGCCAGCGTCTCTCCAAGCTGTTTCCCTGCCATATCAAACTCCCTGTATCCGTTCAGAGTGGCTTCGGCTTACCTGCCTTAAAAATCCTACACAAATCACAAGTCCGGCAAGAGACTGCCAGAAATACGACCTCAGCCGTTTAATCGCCGGCTGATATTGTCTAAGCTCGACCCCTGTTACAAAAGCAAACATTTTTCGGAGCATTAACTGCTTCTCAAAATCCTCGAACGAATGCGGCAGGCAAGCGTATGGATTTAGCTCCTGATCTTCAGTTACCGAGTCTTCCTGAGATCATTCTGCGTGTATTGGACGCCTGTCGCCAAAACGACACCCCCCGCTCAATCAGCGACCTGGCGAGCATGGATACGGCCATGATTGCCCGAGTGCTCTCACTGGCCAACTCATCAAGCCCGAAAACCGAAAGCATCACTTCGATCGATGAAGCGCTGATCCGGCTCGGCAGTGAACGCTTTCGAAGCCTTGTACTTACCGCTGCGCTCCAGCAGCTACCACTGGATCTGGGCTATGAAGAGTGGCTCCAGCTCAGGGACTTCTGGCGCCATTCCCTGAGCACGGCACTGACGGCCCGAGCCCTGGCCACATTGACCCGCTACCCGAGCCCGGACCAGGCGTTTATGCTGGGCATTCTGCATAACGTGGGGGAACTGCTTGCCATCAAGACCCCCACGCCCGAGGGCAAGCAATACTACTTCAATAATCTGACTCTAATTGCCGCCAAGCTAGCCACCGACTGGGGGCTGGGTATCGTTCCCGCCGACGCCATGCGTTATCAGCAGGCACCTCCGGACGAACTGCGGGACGCAGGCCACCTGGTCAAAATCATCAGTGTCGCGACGCGGCTGGCATTATCCGATGCGGCCGGAATAAAGGCCGCGAAAACGGTGTTTGGCCTGACCGAGGAACTGATCAAGGAACTCAACCGGCGCATTGCGCATGAAGTTGCCACGGCAGCCACCGGGTTCGGAATTACGCTGGATGGTGACTACCATGGAGAGCGCGCAGCCCGCCAACTTCAGCAAACCGTGTTACAAGAAAGCATGGCGAGTCAGGCTCTGCAGCGGTCCGATCTGACCGGGAGCATGGACAACATACTCGCCGACACGGTGAACAGCCTGAGCATGGTAACCGGGCGCCCCGCCCTCTGTTTCCGCCATCGCGGTGAAAACCTTGACCTGCTGGCCGGAACCCTCGATTCTCTGCCCGAGCTATCGGTCTCCTGCAGGCCGGGCGGCAGTGTGTTGACCGAGGCGTTCAACACAGGAAGCGCCACCCAGCTCGGCGACCGTCAACCCACGATCCTGGATCGCCAGATTCTTTCGATATTGCGCACCCCAGCGCTGATTGCCGTCCCACTGCATACGGGCACGGAATGCCCGGGCGTCTACCTGCTCGGCACCGACCGTCAGAATCTCGACGCCACTACGGAACTGGCCTCCCTGTTCACCAATTTATTGTCCACACGCCTGCACGAACATTCAGACCACTTACTGGAGAGTAAGGACCGGCCTGACTCGCCTGAGCTCAACCAGGAACTGATTCGCAAGCAGGTGCATGAGATCAATAATCCTCTCACCATCGTACGCCAGTACCTTCATCAGCTGAGTCGGCAGGCCCAGAGTGAGGAAATTCTTGAGAACCTGGTCGTCATCAAGGAAGAGCTCGATCGTGCCGGACTTCTTATTGATCAACTGGGGCGCCCGGCACAACAAAGCTTGCCCGAAAGAACTCAGATCGAATTGAACGACGAACTCAAGAACCTGCATCGCATTCTGGGCGACACGCTTTTTGATGATGACAAGCACCAGTTTGAGGTTCAGCTTTGTGAATACCCCTCGCGACTGGCCGCGGATGCATCGGCCATCCGGCAGGTAGTGATCAATCTGGTTAGAAATGCGGCCGAGAGCTTGCCCGAGGAAGGCGGCAAGGTTGAGGTTCGAACCGCCTCACCCATATGGCACGACTATCGCACCTGGGTAGAACTGGAAATATCAGACACCGGCACCGGAATCCCCATCGACGTTCGGGAAACCCTGTTCAAGCCGGTACAAAGCACAAAGGGAGAGGGCCACAGCGGACTGGGCCTGAATATTGTGAAGAAAATCGTTGATGACATGGACGGCATCATCGCTTGTCGAACGGGACTGGAGGGCACAACCTTCCGGATTTTGCTGCCGACGGTGAGCGAACAAACATCTCTCGTTGAAGACGTAGAAACAACGGAAACAGCCCAATGGCATCTGAATTCACAGCCAACAAACCCGATGGTCAACTGACAGCCCGGATACTACTGGCCGATGACGAACCGCGACTCTTAACCATGTTGGCCCGGCTCCTCAGGGAGCAGGGCTATCAGGTAACCGAGGCACACGGCGGCAAACAGGCCTGTGAGATCGCGTCAAAGGAAGTATTTGACCTGGCCCTGCTGGACCTGCGTATGCCCGAGGTGGACGGCTTCGCAACCATGACTCACCTTGCCCGCAGTCAGCCCGACTGCGGGGTAGTCGTGGTCAGTGGTGAGAGTTCGTTTAATGCTGTGAGCCAGGCCCTGAGACAAGGCGCCCTCGACTACATCCGCAAGCCCTACGACCCGGAAGAGCTGCTCACCACGGTTGCCCGGGTTCTGAAAAAACGCTCGCTCCTGAAGGCCCATGAGCATATTCAGGTCCGTCTTGAAAAGTCCGAGGCGCTGCACCGCTACATTGTTAACAGCTCCCCGGACATTGTGTTCATGCTCGATTCCCAAGGCCAGTTCTGTTTCGTCAACAGCAAAGTCAGTGGTTTGCTGGGCTACCAGCCAGCCGAATTGTGCGGTCGTCACTTCCGCCACATTATCGACGAGCGGGATATCACCAAGGGTATTTACTCCCTGAAAGACCCAACCATTTCCGCCGACAATCCCAAGACCCTGGAGCTGAGATTGAAATCCCGGGGCGACGGGAACAATGCCCGGCACTTTGAAGTGACTGCATTTCCCATCGACCCCCAAACCTGGCCCCACGCCGGCACCACCCAGGGCAATGGCAGCGGGAAAGGCGCTCGCTATTACGGCACAGCTCGGGATGTCACCGAGCGTAAGGAAGCTGAGGCCTTCATTAACTACCAGGCCTACCACGATCTGCTCACCCGGCTGCCCAATCGCAGCCTGTTCCAGGATCGTCTGGAACTGGCCATCACCCATGCCCGGCGAAACAGGCAGCGGCTGGCCGTCATGTTCCTGGACCTTGATCGTTTCAAGGTCATCAATGACACCCTCGGTCATGGAATGGGCGATCAGCTGCTGCAGGCCGTCGCCCAGAGACTGGAAAAATGCCTGCGCAAGGGCGATACGCTGTCTCGATTTGGCGGGGATGAATTCACCCTTCTTTTACCCTCCATTACTGACGAGGAAGACGCCCGCGGGATCGCCAAAAAGCTAATTGATGCCTTGAGGGCCCCTTTCCGCCTGGGTGACCACGAGGTCTTCGTCGGCGTCAGCATCGGCATATCGATTTATCCCGAAATGGGCACCAGCCTGGATCAGTTGATCCAGAACGCCGACATCGCGATGTACCACGTGAAAGCCTCGGGTAAGGACGGCTACCGTTTTTACAATGAAACCATGAGCGTCGATGCCACCAGCCGTCTGCAGATGGAACGTGACCTCCGCCTGGCACTGGAAAGAAATGAACTGAAAGTGTTTTATCAACCGCAGGTATGTTCAACGTCGGACCGTGTTGTGGGCCTTGAGGCGCTGGTACGATGGCAGCATCCAGAGCGAGGTCTGATTTACCCGGGCGAATTTCTGCCTCTGGCAGAGGAAACGCGCCTGATTGGTCAGGTCAGCGAACGGGTACTCGACCAGGCCTGCCAGGATGCCGCACGCTGGATTCGGGCCGGGCACAAGGATTTGAGGCTGGCGGTAAACCTCTCTCCGGTGCAGGTGGAGCACCCGCGCTTTGTCGAAACCCTGCTCAGGAAAGTCCGTGCCCATGGCCTTCCCACCAGTAACCTCGAAATCGAAATCACCGAAAACACCATCATGAATGACCTGGAACAGATCAGTGAAAAGCTCCGGGAACTGGCAGCAACGGGTGTTCGGATTGCCATTGATGACTTCGGCACCGGCTACTCGTCACTGAATTACCTGCACAGGCTTCCGATTCACACTCTGAAAGTGGACCAGTCGTTTGTGAAAGCCATTCGTGGCGGGGAAGACGGTGCCTGTATCGTAAACGCCATCGTTGCCATGGCACACGGCCTGAAGCTGGACATTGTGGCCGAGGGGGTGGAAACGAACGAACAACTTACCTACCTGCGCCGCCTCGGCTGCCACCAGGTGCAGGGTTTTTACTATGGCCCGGCAAGGCCGTCCGCGAACATCTTGCAATCGCTGGTAAAAACCCGAACGGCTGCGCCAGTCTTCTAGCTATCCTTTTTCCGATTGTCTAACACTCAGCTAACGAACATTGACAAGGTTTGCAAAGCGAGCCTTTGCGTAACTTTTTGTATATCGAAATGCGGATTGCTGCACATAATTCAGCCAGCCTGTTCACTAATCTCAGACCTACCAGGCGTTGATCATCGTCCCCGGCTGTCAGGCCAACAATGACAAAAAACGATGACAACATCCCGAACAACAAGAACAGGCGGCAGTCACCATGCGCGACAAGTACAAATACATCGGTCCGGCCTACGATTTTCTGAGCCACCTGTACAGTGGCAAGAACATCCATCGATGCAAGACGGCGATGCTCGATGTTGAAACCGTCAAACCGGGTGATCGCATCCTGTTTGCCGGTGTAGGCCATGGGCGTGATGCCATCCGTGCCGCGGAACTGGGTGCCGAGGTGACCGTTGTCGACCTGTCCGAAACCATGCTGCGCAAATTCGCTGCGGCCCAGCAAAAAGAAGCACCGCGCCTGAAAATCCGTCGAATCCACAGCGACATCATGAACGTCGAAGAGGTTGAGCAATACGACATGGTCGTTGCCAACTTCTTCCTGAACGTTTTCGACGAGGACATGATGGTACGGGTGCTGGAGCACCTGATTCGTCTGGGCAAGCCCAATGCCAAAGTAGTGGTGGGTGATTTCTGCTACCCAAGTGGCAACCCCCTCGCCCGCATGTTCAAGAAAACATACTGGTATCTCGCCGTTTTGATCTTCTGGCTATTTGCCAACAACGCCTTCCACAAGATCTACAACTACCCCGAACACATGCAGCGTCTTGGATTGCAAGTGACCGACAAGAAGCATTTCAGGCTGCTCAACATGGACTGCTACTGGTCCATTCTCGGTAGAAAGCAGGCCTGAAACGGCCACCTTAGGGACAAACATCAGGGAACAAACGCATGTCGGATCAAACCCTTGCCCTGGATGGACTCCAGACACTCGCCAACAACACGTTCACCTTTGCCGAGCGGGTAAGCTACCTGAAAAAGCACGGGATTCACTCCCAGTCCTTCTCCACCCTTCAGCCTGGCATGAAGTATTTCGACATGCCGGGAATCGGGTACATCGCCTACATGAGGAAATGGGGCGGAACATTCGTTCTATCTGACCCGGTCTGTGCCCCGGAGCAGTTCGCAGTGATTCTGGAACACTTTCATAACCGTTTTCCGAACGCCAACTACATCCAGGTGTCGAAGGCAGTCGTGGATTTTCTCCACCTGCGCTTTGGTCTCTATGGCACCCAGTTCGGCTGCGAATCCCGAATCGACCTGCGCAAATGGTCCATGAGCGGCAAGAAAAAGCAGATTTTGCGCACTGCACTGAACCAGGCCGAGAAGCACAACATTTCTGTCAAGGAGCGATTCAGCGATGACCATACACGGGAAATTTCCGAGGCCTGGATTCGCACCCGCAAGTGCAAGAGTAACGAGATCCGCTTCCTGATCCGCCCGATGGAAATGAATTATCGGGAAAACGAGCGGCACTTCTACGCCTACCAGGATGGCAAGGCTGTTGGGTTCATCTACTTTGACCCGATCTACCTGAACAACGAAATCATCAGTTACGTACCGAACATTTCCCGGGCCAACGCCGACTTCAAGCAGGGCATCTTCTATACCCTGATGATTCGCGCCATGGAGGTCTTCAAGGCGGAGGGGGTCCCATTCGTCGATCTTGGGCTGATTCCCATGTCACTGGACCCCACCACAGAACATCAGGAGAGCCGCATCCTTAAGAAGCTTGAGCATCTGGTGTATGAAAAAGGAAACTTTCTCTACAACTTCAAGGGGCTCGAGTTCACCAAATCACGGTTCCGGGGCGAACAGTTCAAAACCTATTGCTGCCATAAGCGAGCGCTGCCCGCACTTGAGTTCCTTGCCATGTTCCGGCTAACCCGTCTGATCTGACGGGTTCGGCCATTGCTCAGAAATGCTCCTGGGAGCCAACCCCAGACCCGCCATGAATTCCTCCACATGATCAGGGGCTGGCCCGGAAAACAGCGCATGCTGGACGGGCCAATGGCCTCTGCTCTGCTGGTTCTGGGCTGCCTCGAGTTGCCCCTGCTCCTGTAACCAGTGTCCAACCCGCCGTGCAATGGCCTGCCCGGAGTCCACCCAGTGGTCGACTCCGGGCAAGACTTCCTTCAGCGCGTCCTTGAGCAACGGATAATGGGTACACCCCAACACCACAGTATCCACCTCCAGCTGACGGAAAGCCGCAACCACCTCCTGCAGTTCCTGTTCAGGCACCGGGACACCGCGCACAAGATCTTCCGCCCAGCGCACGAGTCCCGGATGACCTATCCGTTCCACCTGGCAGTGCGCCGCAAACTCGTTCACCAGATTATCCAGGTAAGGTCGTCGAATGGTGGCCGGGGTAGCGAGGACGCCTATTCTTCCGTTGCGAGTCTGGGCGGCGGCCGGCTTGATGGCGGGCACCACGCCAACGACCGGCACGGGGGTACTGGCACGAAGGTGAGGCAGAACCACAGTACTGGCGGTATTGCAGGCGACCACAATGACATGACAGGGCATCTTTTCCAGCGCCGCCGAAATCAGGCTCAGGCAGCGTTCCACCACAACGGTTTCCGGCTGATCGCCATAGGGAAAACCCAGGTTGTCCGCGAGGTAAATCAATTCAACCCCAGGCCATTCACGGGCAATGCAGGACGCCACACTCAAGCCGCCAACGCCGGAATCGAACACAAGCACCCTGGGTGCCGGCTGTTCACTCACTGGCGGTCTCCATCACCACGAATCTGCCTGCCCATGGCGTGAATCAGGCGACCCGCAATGGTTGTGCTCGGTGGCACCGGAGGCATACTGTTTGGCATAAACCAGTCGGCATCCGCCAGCTCATCTTCCTGAAGCTTCAACTCGCCACCGGCATAATCAGCGAAGAAACCGACCATCAGCTGGTGGGGAAAGGGCCATGGCTGGGAGGCGTAGTAACGGACATTGGCAACATCCATCCCGGTTTCTTCCTTCACCTCCCGGACAACGGCTTCTTCCAGGCTTTCCCCCGGCTCAACGAAGCCCGCTATCAGGCTGTAGAAGTGCCGCTTAACCCGAGAGGATTTGGCCAGGAGCAGGCGATCGGCCTTCCTGATCACCACAATCACACAGGGCGCTAATCTCGGATACCAGGGAATCTGGCAGGCCTCGCACCACTTGGCTCGCTCCCTGTCATGCACTTGGGTCTGTTCACCGCATCGTCCGCAGTAGCGATGATCTCGCCACCACTGCCAAACCTGGGCGCCTGTACTCAGCAGTCCGGCCGGCGCATCCTCCGCCATCAGAAGGGCATCACGGAGACTCACCAACTCCAGCTCTGGCAAAATGTGCTTTTGTCCCTCGGTCACAAACACCGACTGCCTGCCCAGGGTGCCCAGAGAAACCATCTCTTCCGACAACTCCTCCAGCAGGTGCTCGCTGGCCGGCACCAGCCAGCCTTCCGCTGGCTTTAGGATGTCATGTCCTGAAAACAGTAACAGCGAGTCTCCTGGTTGAGGAGCGGTTGTTGCCCAGCCCGGAAGCCATTCGTCGTCGGGAATCGTCATATCGGCCTTTTAAATATCCTACGGATGCGCCACGCTGAAATGTAACATACCGGCAAGGAAACCAAGTATGTACTCCGGCTTTCCGCACCGGTCTCAACCAAGTAAAATTAATCCCTTTATGTTCACCGGAGCACGAAAGTATGCGACTTTTCCAGGGCATTCACAGCCTGATTCTGGCTTTTTTCCGGAAGATCCTGTTTCTCTGGGTCAGGACCGATGCCAGCGGCAACAGTGCTGAAGCCCTGGGGCTGGATCCTGAAAAACCGGTTTGCTACGTACTCCCGACCAGCTCCCTGTCTAGCCGCCTCGTTCTTGAGCATGAGGTTATTCGTTCCGGCCTGCCCGGGGCAACGGAAGCCCTACCGGTCAAGAACGGCCCGGCCCACTCATTCTTTTTCCTTTACGAACGTCCGGGCGGCCTCATTCGTCGCCGGCCAACCCCCACCACAACACCCGAGTTTGAAGCACTGATCCAATACGGGCTGGCGCACCCTGACGAAGACGTTCAGATCGTGCCGGTGTCCCTGTTCTGGGGCCGCTCACCCGACAAGGAAAAATCGCTGGTCAAGCTGCTGCTGTCCGATACCTGGAACGTAGCAGGGCGACTGCAGAAGCTCCTCATCATTATGGTGCACGGCCGCAGCACCTACGTGCAGTTCAACCAGCCGTTGTCACTGAAACTGGTCATTGATGAGTACCGCCATTCCGAAGAGCGGGCCAAAAGAAAACTCGCGCGTATCCTGCGCACCCACTTCCGGCGGGTACGTCAGGCGGTCCTCGGGCCGGACCTGTCACACCGGCGAACACTGGTCAGCAGTCTGGTACGCACCCCCGCGGTAAAGGAAGCCATTCGGGAAACCGCCGCCAAAGAAGGTGTTGCCCCGGAGAAGGTGCGGGCGAAGGCCTGGAAGTACGCAGACGAAATTGCCGCCAACATGTCCATCGTCACCATCCGCTTTCTGGAAGTGGTGCTGTCCTGGCTCTGGAACCGGATCTACAACGGGATCGCCGTCAATAATATCAAGGTGGTCAAAGAGGTCGCCCAGGAAAACGCGGTTGTCTACGTTCCTTGCCACCGGTCCCACATTGATTACCTGTTACTGTCCTACGTCCTGTACAAGAATGGCCTGATGCCCCCCCACATTGCTGCCGGCATCAATCTGAATATGCCCGTGGTTGGGCCGATCCTGCGCCGCGGCGGTGCCTTTTTCATGCGCCGGAGCTTCAAGGACAACCCGCTCTACGCCACTGTGTTCAACGAGTACATGCACGTGATGTTCTCCCGGGGCTATTCGGTGGAGTACTTTGTGGAAGGTGGCCGCAGCCGGACCGGGCGGATGCTTCAGCCCCGCCCCGGCATGCTGGCCATGACGGTGCGCAGTTTCCTGCGGGATCACCGCAAGCCCATCGTGTTCGTGCCCGTCTATATTGGCTATGAGAAAGTGATGGAGGGGCGAACCTACCTGGGTGAGCTTCGGGGCAAGAAAAAGCAGAAGGAAAGCATCTTCACCCTGGCCAAGACCGCTCGCAAGCTGAGCAACTCCTTTGGCCAGGTGGCGCTGAACTTTGGCGACGCAATTCCGCTGACTGACGTACTCGATGAAGTTCACAATAGCTGGCGCGAGGAAGCCTATGATTCGGAGTACCGCCCGGCCTGGCTCAACAGCGTGGTGGACCAGCTCTCTCAGCGGGTGGCTGCCAACATCAATGCTGCCGTCGCAGTAAACCCGATTGGCATGACCGCAACCGTCCTGTTAGGTACCGAGCGTCTGGCGATGGACGAAAAACAACTGATCCGCCTGATGGATCAGTACGCCGAGCTACTCAAAGCCTTCCCCTATGCCGATACCGTCACTCTGCCCGAGGGGAGCGGTAAGGACTGGGTGGCCTACTGCGAAAATATGGGTCTGGTGGAGCGCCAGCCCCAGAAACTGGGCGACATTATTGCCCTGGAAGGCAGCAATGCCATCCTGATGACCTACTACCGGAACAACATCCAGCACCTGTTCGCCCTGCCGGCGCTGGTGGCCAGTCTGTTTGAAAACAAGGATGCCCTCAGCAGGGAAAAGATCCTGTTTCTGGCCGGTGTTGCCTATCCGTATCTGCAGGCTGAACTGTTCCTGAAGTACAGCGCCGACGATGCTGAAAAGGTCATCGATCAGTGGATTGATGTATTGATCGATCAGGGGCTGCTGATTACTCTGGAGGACGGCCGGATTGGTCGCCCTGCCGAGGGCACAGAAGAAATGCTGCGCCTGCGGGTACTGTCCCGCTTTATTATTCAGACCCTGGAGCGCTACCACATCGCCCTGGGAATCCTGCGCAAGAATGGGTCCGGCAAGCTGACCGCCGAAGAACTGGAAAATCAGAGCACCCTGCTCGCCGAGCGCATGTCCATTCTGTTCGGCCTCAATGCACCGGAGTTTTTCGACAAGACTCTGTTCCGCAATTTCATCGCCCATCTCAAGAAGAACGGTGTCATCACAACCGATGACAACGGCCTGATCAGCTACGGAGATGGCCTGGATGAGGTAGCGGACGATGCCCGGCTGGTCCTGGGGATAGAGAAGCGGCAGGCCATCCAGCAAGTCACCATGCTGGATGCGTGAGCCTAGCTGGCCGGCAACGCCTTGATCGGATAAATGTCGTAACGGCTGCTCTTTCCCTCGACCACTGTTGCCGGCTCTGTACCCTCAATCGAGGGTGCCTTCCTGGGACGCTTGACCACAACGCGGTAACGGGCACAGTCAAGAGCGGCGGCCAGCAACTGCGCGGAATCCTCATCGTCACCAACGACTTGCCGGAACACCTGCATTTCCTTTTTGACCAGCGCAGACTTGTCCCGATGCGGGAACATAGGGTCCAGATACACCACGTCCACTGCATCCGGGCCGGCTTCCGATAGCCAGTCGATACTGCTGCCCGACATCAGCGTCATGCGCTCAACGATGGGCGCACAATCCACATTGAGTGCTGCCCGGGCCAGGCCATCGGCCAGCAGCGCATGAATGATCGGGTTGCGTTCGAACAAGGTTACCGTGCAGCCGAGACTGGCCAGCACAAAACCGTCTTGCCCCAGGCCTGCCGTCGCATCGAGCACATGCAGCGCTGCCTTGGTTTTTTGCATTCCGACTGCCTTGGCGACCAGCTGCCCCACTCCGCCGCCATGCTCGCGCCGGTAACCCATTTTGCCAGCAACGAAGTCCACGCAAACCGGGCCCGGGGCACCTTTGCCGGTTACCTGCAGACACAAGCCCTGTTCGTCGGAAAACAGAATGACTGGAAAATCCCGGACATCTTTGGGGCGAACCACCCCAAGGTCGGGCAGGCCCAAGCTGTCTGCGAGAGAGGACGTAAGAGAAGAATCACCGAGTGGACTTCGGCCAATGGCCAGCCCGTTACCGGAGGAAGAGGGTGCGTTCCGTGCCCGTTTCATTAAACCAGAATACTGATGTCAGCCAGCGCGCGAACCGGCCCAGAGCGCTTCCTGCCGGAAGAGCTGCTGCCAGTCTGAACACCGAAATTACCAGATGCTACGCCGCCAATCATGAAAGTAACCAGGACTCAGGAAAAAGGACAAGTAAACGGCAAGTATGGGCGATGTACGGGCGGAAAAAAAGTCGCCCTATTCCCGACCGGGCAGCTTCTTCCAGGCCACTTCGTCCCGGATGTAAACTGGCTGAGCCTGTTCCGCCGGGACGCTCCGCCCGTGCCGGACCTCTTGTTCTGCCAGCCGGGCAACCCAGGCGGCCCGAGGCACCAGCGACTTGTCTGCTGAATCAACCTCGCTGACCACCGACTCCGGCATCTGATCCCTGAAAGCCCAGCCCATTCCGGCACCGATCCAGCGTTTCGGAGCACCTTCGAGCGTCACCAGAGACGGAGGACAAACCCGCTCTTCCCCCTGCAGGATGGGAAAATTGTCCTGACAGGCGAAGCAGCCCCAGTACACCTCGCTCATTCGAGCATCAAAGGCCACCGCTACGGCATCCCCATCGTCGAGCCTGTTGGCATCGATTGCCCCCAGCGCCACTGCTTGCAGCGAGGACACAGGAACCACCGGCACTTCGAGGCCCCAGGCGAGGCCCTGAATGACGCCGGTGGCAATCCGAACCCCCGTGAACGAGCCGGGGCCGCGGGCAAAGGCCAAGGCATCCAAATCCGAAGGTGCGAGTTCCGCTTCTGAAAGCAGTTCGCGAACCATAGGCATGAGCAGACGCGTATGCCCACGGGGCGCGATTTCAAATCGCTCGGACAAAGCACCATCCACCAGGAGGGCGGCAGAGCAACCCTCCGAGGATGTATCGAGTGCCAGCAATTTCACAGAGAGGAAATCCCGATGTCTTATTTAAGTTCGGACAGGATCTGGTCGCGAATGCTATCCAGGCTACCAACACCTTCAACGCGGACGTAACGCGGCGCAGCTTCCGGTTCCTTGGAGGCCCAGTCCTGATAGTAACCAATCAGAGGAGCGGTCTGGTCGTGGTAGATACCCAGGCGCTTACGCACGGTTTCTTCCTTGTCGTCCTCGCGCTGAACCAGCGGTTCGCCGGTTTCGTCGTCCTTGCCCTCAACTTTGGGCGGATCGTATTTGACGTGGTAGATCCGACCGCTGCCCTCGTGTACCCGACGGCCAGACAGACGGCTAACGATCTCCTCGTCGTCTACGGCGATTTCAACCACGTAATCGATAGAGATGCCCTGGTCTTTCAGAGCCTCGGCCTGAGGAATAGTGCGTGGGAAGCCGTCCAGCAGGAAGCCATTCTTGCAATCCGGCTCCTGGATACGTTCTTCGATCAGAGCGATGATGATGTCATCAGACACCAGCCCACCGGTCGCCATCACTTCCTTGACCTGTTTGCCAAGCTCGGACTCAGCCTTAACCGCGGCTCGCAGCATGTCACCGGTGGAAATCTGCGGGATGTCAAAGCGCTCGGTAATGAACTGGGCCTGGGTTCCCTTTCCTGCGCCCGGTGCGCCTAGCATGATGATCCGCATAAATTTGTGCTCCCAATATAAGTAGTATCGTGTGAAAAGTTGCGGCAAAAGCTCTCGCCTTTGCGACAACCTCTCTCTCGGTTGACAACCACTGCCCCCAGATTCAGAGAACGCGCATTATACGAAGTCAGCCCTCTTAGAGAAAGTCGACCTACGTACCAGTCCCAGAGCATAGTGTTCTCTGCAACCGCCATCCATCCTGGGTTGGACTGTCAAGGTAACCGCAGAAATCCGGCGCTGAATGGACGACAATCGGCCGCCCGCACACTCCGTGAGGTGTCGGGCAGTGTTCCAGAGCCCAGCCAGCGCTGTGTGCCTGGAAGGTCAGCGACAGTCTACTCTTCGCATCCCTAATTAACCGGTGTTTCGCATGCCAGCCGATATTCCGGCCATGGTTACTTTCAGTGCGCGCTCTACCAGCTCCGACACTTCACCCTGCTCCTCCCCTTGCCGGCTACGTCGAAGCAGCTCAGCCTGCAGATAGTGCAGAGGATCCGTGTATGGATTGCGCACCCGCATGGAGTGAGCGAATACCGGCTCGGCTTCCAGCAACTCACTCTGTTGCTTGAGTTCCAGCAGCCGCTGAATGCACTGCTGCAGCCGACTGCGGAGGTCGGCGCCCAACTCCTTGAGCTGTGGGTCATCAAGCAACGTCTTCTCATAATAACTGGCAATCCTGAAATCAGCCTTCGCCACCACCATTTCCAGCATGTCGATGTACGTTCGGAAAAACGGCCAGCCTCGCATCATCTCCCTGAGTTGGGGCAGCTTTTTCTCCTGCGCCGCTTCTTCCAGAGCAACGTCACTGCCCAACCAGCTAGGGAGCATCAATCGCATCTGGGTCCAGGCAAAGATCCACGGAATCGCCCGAAGGCTCTCCACCCCGCCGGTCGCCTTGCGCCGGGCCGGTCGACTGCCGAGGGCCAGCTTGCCCAGCGCCTGCTCTGGCGTGACCTGCCGGAAATAAGGCACAAAATCCGGGTGCTCCCGAACCACTTCACGATAAGATTTCAGAGACCGCTCTGTCAGCCAGTCCATGGTCTCCCGCCACCCCGGTTCGGGTTGACGCGGCGGCGCCAGGGTGGCTTCAACAACCGCTGTGGTGTAAAGCGTGAGGCTTTGAACCGCCAGTTCCGGCAGACCAAACTTGAAGCGGATCATTTCACCCTGCTCGGTAATTCGAAAGCTGCCATTCACAGATCCTGGAGGCTGGGAGAGGATCGCCCGGTTGGCCGGTCCGCCACCCCGGCCGACCGTGCCGCCACGCCCGTGGAACAGGGTCAGGTGCACACCATACTGGCTGGCGACTTCCGTCAGTTTTTCCTGGGCCTGGTACTGCGCCCAGGCGGCCATCAGCTGACCGGCGTCTTTGGAAGAATCAGAATAACCAATCATCACTTCCTGGCGACCCTGGGTGTACTGCCGGTACCAGTCCACCTGATACAGGGCCTCCATGCTCTCAGGAGCCCCACGCAAATCGTCCAGAGTTTCAAACAGCGGCACAACGCGCATCGGGTGCCTCATCCCGGCTTCGCGAAGCAGCAAAATGACATTCAGGACATCGGAAGGCTTGCTGGCCATGGAAATCACGTAGGAGCCCAGGGCCTGAGGCGTCTGTCCGGCAACCACTTCACAGGTGGCCAGCACTTCGCGAACGTTATCCGAAGGCTCCCAGCTGCGAGGAACCAAAGGGCGTCGGCCCTGCAGCTCCTCAACAAGGAACGCCTGCCGCTGCTCTTCCGACCAGGACAGGTAGTCCCCAAGGCCGAGATAACTGACCATCTCGGCCACAGCCTCAGCATGACGGGAGGCCTCCTGCCGGATATCGAGACGAATCAGCGGCAAGCCAAAGGTATGCGCACGGCGAATAGTGTCCAGTAAGGGTCCATCGGCAATACTGTCCAGGCCACAGGCCACCAGCGATCGGTAGCACAGCTCGAGGGGCGCGGTCAGATCCTCGTTTTCAAACAGTATGCCGGTAGCATCGGCCGGCTCATCGTTGATGCAGGCCTCGGCCCAATCGCGGGTTTTGATCAGCCGCTCGCGCAGACCGCCGAGCACTTCGCGGTAAGGTTCCCGGGCATCGCCCACCACACCTTTCAGTTCATCGCTGGCCTGCCACATGGAAAGCTCGGCACGCAGCATCTTGATGTCCCGCAGGAACAGGTCAGCCGCCATCCAGCGGCCAAGCAGGAACACCTGCCGGGTGACATCGTGGGTCACATTCGGATTGCCGTCCCGATCCCCGCCCATCCAGGATGCAATGCGAATGGGCGACACCTGCATGGGGAGACCATTGCCCGTCGCGTCCATCAGCGAGGCATCCAGACTCCTCAGGAACTGGGGTAATGCATGCCAGAGGCTGTGTTCGATGACCGCAAAGCCCCACTTGGCTTCATCCACCGCCGTCGGACGCTCGTGGCGTATTTCATCGGTGTGCCAGGCCTCCGTAATTAACCGGAAGAGTCGGCCAACGATCTCTTCCCGCTCGGCGGGCAGCAGATCATCGTGATCCAACTGCCCCAGGCAATGGGACATCTCGTCATACTTCATAATCAGCGTACGGCGAGCGACTTCCGTCGGGTGAGCGGTCAGCACAAATTCGAGCCGCAGATCCGCCACTTTCTGGTGCAGCTCTGCCGGGCTGACGCCACCCGCTTTCAAACGAGCAAAGACGTCCCCCAAGGATTCAACCACCAGGTCGGATTGGTGCCCACGCTTGCGGCGGATGCCGTGATATTGCTCGGCCAGATTGGCAAGATTGAGAAACTGGTTGAAGGCGCGGGTAACCGGCAGCAACTCGTCATCGCCCAGCTTACCCAACAGGCTGACCAGACGCTGACCGGAATCGTCTTCCTGGAGCCGGTCGCTCTTGGCGGCAGCTCGGATCTCCTCGATCAGCTCGAAACAGTCCTGCCCCGGGGATCGTCGGATACTCTGCCCCAGCAGCTCTCCCAACAGGCGAACATTTTCACGAAGATCAGGGTGAAGCTCGGTCACGGTTACGTCCTTTTAATTGACGGCGACAAACGAAACTTACGATACTAAGGTTTGGTTCAGAAAGTCTATTGGCGAAGCTCGCCGGCGGCCCTAGGAGTCCACATGAAAGTAACCGATCTGCCAAAGCACTGGGAAAGCGACAAGCAAACTGTTGAGCGCACTCACGACTACAATCTGAGACTGCCGTTGGAAGATGCGGCTCGGATTGCAGCACTGGCAGAGATCTATCCGGACCGCAGTGAAAGCGACATCCTGAACGACATGATCAGCGCCGCGCTGGATGATCTGGTGCGCCAGACACCATTGAAAGACCGACTGGAAAGCAAGAAAGCCAAGTAACACCCATCGGGCCGTGGCACCTTGTTCTGAGGCCCAACGAAATGGAGCGCCGTTCGGCGCTCCAGATGCTTCATGACTGAGATATCAGGGAAGAAAGGTCAGGCGACTGAGTCCAGCTGACGAGCCTTCAAGCGCTGGATGTGCTTCTGGCTCAGACTGACAAACTTGGGCGTCAAGCCCTGATCTTCATAGATTTCGAAACCATCCTCGTCGTACGCCACAACTTTGGTTCCCTGGACATAGGGGAAACTGGTTTCAAGTTCGTCCAGCGCCGCAGACACCAGATCCCGCATCAGGTCCTGCGGAGATTTCATCGGATAAAGCGCCGCCAGCTTTTCCAGGCGACTATGATGCTGGTCAGACAAAGCCGCAAAATAGGCGTCGCGAGTCAGCCGTCCCCGCGCATGTTTGTCCCAGTAATTGACCAGATCCTTAATTTTCATCGTGCCCTCACTCCTGCATCTTTTTTATCGCGAACGGACTCTGATTTCCGCTGCGGAGAAGTGTAGTCGAACCGGCTTTTCAGGGGGCATGAAATTGGTAACGAATTGTACTTACGACTTTTTTCCAGCCCACGCTAAGTGCCAGTGCTGCCTTTTTCAACGCCCTTAACCGACTGCCAGACAGCATCCAGGGCATCCAGACTTTCGTCGTCCATACTTCGCCCTTCCCGCTCCAGAATCCGTTCGATCTCCCGGAACCGGGACTCGAATTTGTGATTGGTTCGCTTCAGGGCTTGCTCAGGATTTACGCTCAAAAAGCGTGCAAGGTTCACACAAACGAACAGGAGATCGCCCATCTCATCTTCAACGGCATCCGCATCGCCGGTGCCAGCCTGAAGTTCCGTCCAAGCCTCCTTCAGTTCGTCAATTTCCTCATGCAGCTTATCGAACACCGGCTCAATGTCTGGCCAGTCAAAGCCGTGCCGGGCAGCCCGTTTCTGCAGTTTTTCCGCCCGGGCCATGGCCGGTAATGTGCGGGCAATACCAGCGAGCCGGCCGGGCTCTTCCTCCGCAGGGGGCATCATCGCACGCTCTTCCGCCTTGATGCGCTCCCAACTCTCTTTGATCCAGGCCTCGTCCGGGCGGTTGTCGGGATCAATGCGGCTATCCAGCGTGCCCGCCGGAAAAACGTGAGGATGGCGACGTACGAGCTTGCGCACCAGATTATCCACCACTTCGTCAAACTCGAAGCGACCTTCCTCCCGGGCAATCTGCGCATAGAAGATGACTTGGAACAGCAGATCCCCAAGCTCGTCCTTCAGATGACCATAGTCGCCCCGCTCAATAGCATCGGCTACTTCGTAGGCCTCCTCGATGGTGTGAGGAACAATGCTGCTGTAGGTCTGCCTGGTGTCCCAGGGGCAACCGGTGTCCGGCTCCCTGAGGCGGGCCATCAGCGTTTTCAGATCATCGATTGAGTAGCTCATCCGCGCCTGCGTCTTACATCGATAATGTTCGAAAGATTACGAATCTGCGCCAGCAAACGTGCCAGCTGCTCCAGGCTCGAAATCTCCACCGTTACCGTCATCGTGGCGGTGTTTTCGTCCTTGTTGGTTTGTGTGTGCAGCGCCACCACGTCCGTTTTAGAGGCCGACAACACTTGGGTAATATCTCTCAGAAGACCCGAACGATCGTAGGCTTCGATCTCGATGTCCACCGGATACACCGCCGTGGGCTGGCCACCCCAGCTCACCTCGATGATCCGGTTCGGCTCATACTCCCGCAGGTGCAGGAAGGTCAGACAGTCGAGCCTGTGCACCGTCACGCCCCGGCCAACCGTGATATAGCCGCCGATGGGGTCTCCCGGCAGGGGCTTGCAGCACTTGGCCACCTGGGTCTTGAGTTTGCCTACCCCCACGATATGGATGTCTGAATCCGCCGGGATCGGTTTGCGTCGCTGGGGTGCCAGCTTCAGATCAAGCTGTTCGCTCTTCGGTTCCAACAGTTGCTGGGCACAGTGGGCCACGTGCGCCGGCCGAAGATCGCCAGCCCCGATGGCGGCAAACATGTCATCAGCGCAGAGGTAGTTCACCCTCTGGGCCAGATCGTTCAGGTTCACGTCGTAAATGGAAAGGCGCTTGAACTCATCCTCCAGAATGGCCCGGCCGTCGACAATGTTCCGGTCACGGTCCTGCTGTTTGAACCAGTGCGTTACCTTGGCACGCGCCCGGGAGGTCTGGATGTAACCGAGACTGGGATTCAGCCAGTCGCGACTTGGAGCCGGGTTGTTAGAGGTGAGAATAAACACCTGATCCCCGGTCTTCAGCGGATAGGTCAGAGGAACAATGCGGTTGTTCACCCGGGCTCCTCGACAGGCATGACCTATCTCGGTGTGCACACGGTAAGCAAAGTCCACCGGTGTAGCGCCCTGGGGAAGATCCACCACGTGGCCTTCGGGCGTGAAGACATAGACCCGATCGGAGGTCACATCGGATTTGAGGTGGTCCGCCAGCCCGGACAAATCCCCCAGCTCTTCCTGCCACTCAAGAACCTGGCGCAGCCAGTTGATCTTGGCGTCGTAGCCGGTGGACTTGTTGCTCTTGTCAGTGCCTTTATACAGCCAGTGGGCGCACACCCCCAGTTCAGCTTCCTCGTGCATCTGATGGGTGCGAATCTGCACCTCGACCACTTTGCCTTCGGGGCCAATCACCGCGGTGTGCAGGGACTGGTAACCATTTTCCTTAGGGTTGGCGATGTAGTCGTCAAACTCGTTCGGGATATGACGCCAGAGCGTGTGCACAATCCCCAGCGCGGCGTAACAGTCCCGGACTTCGGGCACCAGAATGCGCACCGCCCGAACGTCGTAGACCTGGGAAAAATCGATGTCCTTGCGGCGCATCTTTCGCCAGATGCTGTAGATGTGTTTGGCTCGCCCGGAAAGCTCCGCCTTGATTCCGGACTCTTCCAGCTGTTCTTGCAGAATCTCGATCACGCTGCGGATATAGCTGTCCCGCGCCAGACGCTTTTCGTCCAGCAACTTGGCGATTTTCTTGTAAGCGGATTCATGCAGGTAACGGAACGACAGATCTTCCAGCTCCCACTTGATGTGACCGATGCCAAGCCGGTGAGCCAGGGGGGCGTATATGTCGAATACTTCCCGCGCCACCCGCATGCGCTTTTCTTCGGACGCATTCTTGACCGCCCGGATGACGCTGGTCCGCTCCGCCAGTTTGATCAGGGCCACCCGAACATCATCAATCATGGTGACCAGCATCTTGCGGACGTTATCGAGCTGGCCTTCGCTCTGGCCGAGGACATTGCCTTTCAGGGGATGATGAATGGAGGAAATTGCCGCCATCTGCAGAACACCCTTGATCAGCCCGGCAATCTCGTCGCCGAACTCCCGCCGGATGTTTTCCAGCGGCAGACGTTCCTCGCGTACAGCCCGGTAAAGCATGGCAGCCACCAGGCTGGCCTGGTCCAGATGTAGTTCGGCCAGCACCTGCACCATTTCCAGCCCGATCCGGAAACTGCTGGCGCCCTCAGTCCACTGCTGTTCATCACGTATAGCCCGCAGGTCAGCTTCCGCGGCCCTCTCACAGGCCTGGCGGAACTGATCAATGTCTTCGAGTTGCGTCAGGCCGGAAACGTGCTGCACGCAACGCTCTATGTCGACCTCGCCCTCTTCAGTGACGACGTAATCTTCGCGGACTTTTACCATAGCGTTTTCGCTGTCCCTGTTTGTTACCGCCCATTATCCCATAGGGCGAACTACCTTTAGGAAGCGTCCCGCTCGAACAGAGCAATGGACTCAACATGGGTGGTGTGGGGAAACATATCCATCACACCGGCACGCACCAGCCGATAGCCATTGCGCACCATGACCCCGGCATCACGGGCCAGCGTTGCCGGGTTACAGGAAACATAGACGATTCGGCCGGCGCCGAACGCTGTCAGGTACTTGCAGATTTCCTCGGCGCCAGACCGGGGCGGGTCAATCAGAATCTTGTCGAAGCCCTCTTTCGCCCAACTCTGACCGGTGAAATCACCATGCAGGTCGGCGCCATGGAAGCTGACGTTGTCCAGGCCGTTCAGCCGCGCGTTCTCGCGTCCGCGAACAACCATGGCATCATCGCCTTCCACGCCGACCACCTGGCCGCTCCTGCGCGCCAGCGGCAAGGTAAAATTACCCAGACCGCAGAACAGATCCAGCACCCGTTCACCCGGCTGAATGTCGAGCCACTCGACCGCTCGACGAACCATCTTCTGGTTAATACCCGCATTGACCTGGGTGAAGTCCATGGGATGGAACTGCATGGTGAGATCGAACTCATCCAGCCGATAGCTTAGTCGCTCATCCTCATGCCCGGACGACTCTGGCCAGATTCTGTGAACGGTGTCAGGCCCTTTCGGCTGGAGGTAAATATGCAAATCGTGGGCCTTTCCAAACTCGATCAGGCGCGTGCGATCTGACTCGCTCAGCTCATCCATATTTCGGAAGACCATAGCCGCCACATCGTCGCCGCAAGCCACCTCCACCTGGGCAATCCGCTTGTAGGCTTCCAGCTCGTACAGCATCTCCCGTAGAGGCATGATCCGCTCGCCAATGCGCGGATCCATCACCACACACCGATCGATGTCGGTCAGGAAGCTGTTGCGCTTCTCGCGAAAGCCCACCAGCACAGACTCCCGCGCCGTCACGTAACGCACGCCCAGACGGGCCTTTCGGCGGTAGCCAAGGGTGTTGTCGGAGCGCATGGGAGCAATCCACTCTTCCGGCTCAATGCCTCCGAAGTGGGCAAAATGCTCCCGGAGGGTATCTTCCTTGAACCGAATCTGGGCATCACCGCTCATGTGCTGGAGACTGCATCCGCCACACAGGTCAGCAAAGCCGCATGGGGATTCCTGACGCTCCGGCACGCTTTCCAGTACCTCGATAGCCCGCAATTCATCAAATTTGCTGCGGGTGGATACCATCTTGGCCATCACGGTCTCACCCGGCAGGGCACCGTCGACAAACTGTGTCTTGCCATCCTGACGGGCAATGCCCCGGCCGTCGTGGCTCAGGGTCTCGATGGAACAGCGCACAGGCTCCGTCGGTAGAGCCTTGCGGCGTCGTCTGCTCATAAAACTACTCTCGGTTAGACGGTGGTTCAGGCGCCGGAAAAGACGCCGGTGGAAAGGTATCGGTCGCCTCGATCACAGATAATGGCAACAATAACGGCGTTTTCAACCTGGCGAGACAGTTTCAGGGCGGCAGCAATCGACCCACCGGAAGACACCCCGCAGAAAATGCCCTCCTCGGCGGCCAGGGCACGCATGGTGTCTTCGGCTTCCTGCTGGTCAATGTCCATGACCTGATCGACGCGGCTAGCGTCGTAAATTTTCGGCAGGTAAGCCTCGGGCCAGCGACGGATACCGGGGATGGAGGCACCCTCTTTCGGCTGCAAGCCTACAATTCGGATATCCGGATTACGCTCTTTCAGGTAACGGGACACGCCCATAATGGTGCCCGTGGTGCCCATGGAGCTGACGAAATGGGTGATACGCCCCTCCGTCTGCTGCCAGATTTCCGGGCCGGTGGTTCGGTAATGGGCCAGAGGATTGTCCTGGTTGCTGAACTGGTCCAGCACCTTGCCCTTACCCATTGCCTCCATATGCTGGGCCAGATCACGGGCCGCCTCCATGCCCTCTTCCTGACTGACCGTCACGATTTCTGCCCCGTAGGCACGCATGGAAGCGCGGCGTTCTTCACTCATATTGGCAGGCATGATCAGCACCATCCGGTAACCCTTGATGGCAGCTGCCATGGCCAGGGCGATGCCGGTATTGCCACTGGTGGCTTCGATCAGCGTATCGCCGGGCTGGATGGCGCCCCGACGCTCGGCTTCCTGGATCATGCTTAACGCCGGCCGGTCCTTGACCGATCCAGCAGGGTTATTGCCTTCCAGCTTGGCCAGAATGATATTGGAGGTCTCGCCCGGCAGACGCTGCAGGCGAACCAATGGGGTATGCCCTACATAATCTTCAATTGTGGGGAAATTCATATCATTACCCTGTGGTACACTTTTGAGGTAGGCATGATACGCGTTATGAGCGCCATCTCCCAATAAAGCTTCTAGCTATATCCATGACTGGCAGCTATAACTGTATCGACTTTTCAGTGGGCACGGGAGGCCGTGTTAACGCAGCCGCCTGCTGGTAATCAGTCAAGACAGGGAAGGCAGGTCCGGGCCATTTCTTTCCAGAGGTTCAGGGCCAGACAAGAATTCGGGATCAGACTATGCGACGCTGGGGCATTCGCAAAAAGGTGCTGGTGGTAACCCTGGTTCCCACCCTGCTGACCACGCTCATGTTGGGGATGTTCTTTACGTATAGCTGGGTCACCAACATTGAAAGCCTGCTGAAAGACCGGGGTGAGTCCCTGTCCCGTCAGCTGGCCGCAGGTTCCGAATACGGGCTGTTCACCGCCAACCGGAGTCTCCTCAACAGTCTGTCTAAAGCACTGCTTGAGGAGCAGGACGTCCGCTCCATCACCTTTTTTGATCGCGAAGGCAACCGCCTGCTGCACACCGGGCCGGTCGGGTCGGATACGCTGACATCCGATGAGCTTTCAGGGGAAGCGGCCACCAACTTCCGGCTCGAGCACAGCACCCGCTTCATCACCCCCGTGTTCCTGCAGGACCTGATGATTGAGACCATGCTGGCACCGGAAGCCGGACAACCCATGTCCCAGCCCCAAGCACCCATGGGCTGGGTCGCTGTCGAGATGTCCCACATCCGTACCGAAAAGGAAACTTATAAGGCGCTCCTGATTTCACTACTGCTGGTTCTGGCAGGTGTGGGGCTCAGCCTTGCGGTTGCACTGCGCCTGAGCCGGGCCTTCACCTCACCGATCTTTGAATTGAACGAAGCGGTCGCAAAATTCAAAGAAGGCATGCTCGACACCCGGGTTCACACGGAAGCCGGCCCGGAGTTCGAGCAACTGGAATCCGGGCTCAACGCCATGGCAGCCGAATTGAGCCAGGCCCAGGCTGAAATGCAGCAAAACATTGACCAGGCCACGGAAGACCTTCGGGAAACCCTGGAAACCATCGAAATCCAGAACATCGAGCTGGACTTCGCCCGCAAGGAAGCCCTGGAGGCCAGCCGCATCAAGTCGGAATTTCTGGCCAATATGTCCCATGAAATCCGTACGCCGCTGAACGGGATCATTGGCTTCACCGAGTTGCTGCTCAAAAGCCCGCTACCCCGCCAGCAACGAGATCACTTGAATACCATTCGCAAGTCGTCGGAAATCCTGCTGACCATCATCAACGACATCCTCGACTTCTCGAAGATCGAGGCCGGCAAGCTGATTCTGGACCGGGTGCCTTTCCAGATTCGGGATACGGTGGAAGAGGTCATGACCATGCTGGCACCGGCAGCCCACACCAAGAACCTGGATCTGGTACCGCTGGTCTACAACGACGTACCGGATGGCATTCTTGGCGACCCGCTGCGGGTGAAACAGGTCATCACCAACCTGCTGAATAACGCCATCAAGTTCACCCAGACTGGTGAGGTTGTCCTTCGCGCCAGCCTGGAAGAAGAAAGCGAAACCGCAGACGGCAGCCGTGTCACCCTGCGCATCAGCATCACCGACTCTGGCGTCGGGCTGTCCCGCGCCCAACAGCAATCCCTGTTCAACGCGTTCAGTCAGGCGGATGCCTCCACCGCTCGTCAATACGGCGGCACTGGACTGGGGCTGGCGATTTCCAAGCGACTCGTCGAGGAGATGGGCGGCAAGATCGGCCTCGAAAGCGAACTGGGCAAGGGCTCGACGTTCTGGTTTACCCTGACCTCGGACATCGCCGCCGGCAGCGACACCATCGATCCCAAGGATTCGCTCCGAGGCGAACGCGTGATTTATCTGGAGCAACAACAGACCACCGGGTTGGCCGTTGAGCACCTCCTGCGTGACTGGGGCATGACAGTGGACCGGGTGAACTCGCCGGCGGCCCTGCAGGAACGCATCGAGGAAGCACAGAAAGATCAGGCCGGCTACGCCCTCGCCATTATTGGCATTACCCGGCACCTGTTGAACTCGAGCCAGTATTGCGGCCTGGTGCGCAACCTGGAGATTGAACGGGATTGCCGGACACTGCTGCTGACACCCACCCTGGAAACCCAGGACCCGCCGCTATCCGGTCTGGCCAGCGGGCACATTACCAAACCCGCGTGCCGCGATACCTTCTACGATGAACTTGTGCTGCTTGTTCATGGCGTCAGTTCCGCAGGTCGAACGTCGCTGGTAGCCACGACGCCCGTTCAGCCGCTGCCAGGAGGAACCGCACCGAGGATCCTCGCTGTGGATGACAATGAGGCGAATCTCAAGCTCATCATGACCCTGCTTGATGACTACCAGATCGAGGCCGTGGGCGCCTCCAGCGGGTTCGAAGCGTTGAGCAAGAGTCGGGGCAATCCCTTCGACCTGGTGTTCATGGACTTGCAGATGCCCGGCATGGATGGCGTTGAAACTACCGCCCGGCTGCGGGAAATGGATCCGGCGTCACACCGAACGCCCATCATCGCCCTGACCGCCCACACCCTGGCCGATGAACAGGAACGCCTTGTGCAGCAGGGTTTTGACGGCTATATGCCCAAGCCCATCAGCAGCGCTCAGCTGGTGGACATCATCCGGGAATACACCGGATACGTGTGCCATGGGCACACACCGGTCTCTGAGCACTATCGGGTACCCGAAGTGCGAGACACCCACCTGTCGATTCGCCCCTCGGCCCGGAAAATGCAGCAGGACTGCGTCAGTATCGAGGAAAGCATTCAACTTGCAGCTGGCAAAACCGATCTGGCGGAAGAGCTGTTCAGCATGCTTCTGGAGCAAATGGAACTGGACCGCGATCGGGTTGAGGAACTCTGGGACAACAACGATCTGGAGGGGCTCCTTGACTGCGTACACAAGCTGCACGGGGCAACCCGTTACTGCGGTGTGCCGGAACTTCGTGCGGCAGCCAACCGGCTTGAGACTGCGCTTAAACGACACGCACCGGACCTTGAGCACCACAAGGCGCAGCTCGTATCCGCCATGGAGCGGCTACAGATCTGGAGCGATCAAACCGACTGGCAGCAACTGTTCAGGGAACAACGACCGGAAACAGAGGAAAGCACCTGATTTCCCGCATATGGGTGGGGGCCGGTCAGCCCAGCCCCCGCGCCCGGTCCAGAATCCCCTTCATTTCACGAACCGCCTCTTTCAGCCCGGTGAACACGGCACGGGCAATAATGGCATGGCCGATGTTCAACTCGTTGATGTGAGGAATCGCGGCAACCTGTTCGGTGTTGTGGTAATGCAGACCATGGCCAGCATTGACGATGAGCCCCTGCGAATGGGCGTAGATCACCGCATCTGCAATCACCTTCAGGGTTTTCTCCAGTTCTTCCGGTGTTTTCGCCTCGGCGTACTCGCCGGTGTGCAGTTCAATCACCGGAGCACCACAGCGTACCGCCGCATCAATCTGGTCCGGGTCCGGATCAATAAACAGCGACACCTCAGCGCCAAAGCCAGCCAGACGCTCACAGGCCCGGGCAACGCGGTTCTCCTGCCCAATGACATCGAGCCCCCCTTCGGTGGTCAGTTCCTCCCGCTTTTCAGGCACCAGGCACACACATTCGGGACGAACCTGCTCGGCAAACGCCAGCATGGGATCGGTCACCGCCATTTCCAGATTCATCTTGGTCTGCAGAATGTCTCTCAACAGGAGGACATCCCGATCCTGGATGTGGCGACGGTCTTCCCTCGGATGAATGGTAATTCCGTCAGCGCCGGCTTCCTCAGCCAGGATCGCGGCCTGAACCGGATCCGGATAGCGGGTGCCGCGGGCCTGTCGCAGTGTGGCCACATGGTCGATATTTACGCCCAGTAAAACTCTAGGATTCATTCCGTTCTCCCCGAAGGTGGGTGAATAATGTCCGACTATGCAGTGGTTTGCCTTGCAGGAGATGGTCCGTCAGCACCCGCATAACGCGCTTTGCGGTTTGCCGGCACAACGCTTGTTCCAATTCGCCCCGAGCAAGTGCCAGAAGCGCTTCTCCAGGCAGGTTTTGTAACCGGGTTCCCGGCCCCGCATTCAAAACAATCCCCTGCTCCGGATCATAGCCATAGCTGTACTCGGGCAAGACAGGTTGCCCCACGTCGGTGGCCAGGTCCCACGCAAAACCATAGCCCAAGGCTTCGGCGAACGCCGCCTCAAATCGCCGCAAGACCGGCTCGACATCGGTCGCATCCGCCAGCGCTGAAATGGTATCGATGTAGGCAGCAAACACCTTGGGATGAGGGTCGGCGACGGGAAGAGCGCGCTGGAGAAGCTCGTTCAGGTAGAGGCCGCTGTACAGCGAAGCCGTGCGCGTTGGCGCGGGGCCACGGCGAACCTCAACACTGGTCAGGGTTTTCAGCTCTCCCCGCCCGGTCCAGTCAACCAGCAGGGGCTGGAAGGGCTGGAGCTGCGCCTTGAGCGGGCTCCTGGCGCTGCTGGCTCCCCGTGCAATCAGCGCGACACGCCCGGCGTTCAGGGTGAACAGTTCAACCAGCAGACTGGATTCACGCCAGGGCCGGCGGTGAATCACATAGGCAGGCTCCTGGTGCACTGTCCCGCGCATTCGGGCCTCAGTTGGAGTTCATGCCAAGGCTTTTCAGGGCCCGATCGCTGTCTGCCCAGCCACGCTTGACCTTGACCCACAGGCGTAACATGACCTTGCTGCCAAACAGCCTCTCCATGTCGGTTCGGGCTTCCTGCCCGATACGGCGCAGACGCTCGCCCTTATCTCCGATCATGATCTTTTTCTGCCCTTCCCGCTCGACCAGTATCAGCGCGGAAATGTGCAGGGTCTTACCCTGGTGTTTGAATTCTTCAATTTCCACGGCCACCGAATAAGGCAACTCCGCCCCCAACTGGCGGGTGATTTTCTCCCGCACGATCTCCGACGCCAGGAAACGCTCACTGCGGTCGGTAATCTGGTCGTCGGGATAGAAATGGATACTCTGGGGCAGGTAACGCCCCACCGCCTCTTCCAGCGGTTCCAGATTATTTTCCTTGAGGGCAGACAGGGGGATGATCTCGGCAAAATCCCGTTTCTTCGACAGCATCTCGAGATGGGGCAGCATCGCCTCACGCTTTTCGAGCTTGTCGATCTTGTTGACTGCAAGGATGACCGGGCACTTGAGGCGACTGAGCTTCTCCAAAACCATCTCGTCACCAGCGGTCCAGTTCATCTGGTCAACAACGAACACGACGACATCTACATCGATCAAAGCCGAGGTTGCAGCCTTGTTCATATACCGGTTCAGTGCGCGGGGTTCTTCCTCATGCATCCCCGGCGTGTCGACATAGATCGCCTGCACCGGACCATCGGTCTTGATGCCAAGGACCTGATGCCGCGTGGTTTGAGGCTTGCGAGAGGTGATGCTGAGTTTTTGTCCGAGGATATGGTTCAGCAGGGTGGACTTGCCCACGTTGGGACGGCCCACGATGGCAACAAATCCACAACGACTGTCAGGGTTGTCCGGTCGGGTAATATCGTTCATTACGAGGTCTCCACGCCCAGTTCTTTCAGGGCATTGCGGGCCGCCTGCTGCTCGGCGATTCGTCGACTGCTGCCGGTGCCGGTGGTTTTCCTGTCCAGTGACGGCAGGGCGCACGAGACATGGAAAGTCTGATTGTGGGCCTCGCCATCTACCGAGATCACATCGTACCGAGGCAACGGAAACTGCCGGGACTGCAAGTATTCCTGAAGGCGTGTTTTTGGATCTTTCTGAGTATCCTGCAAGTCCAGATTCTGGAGCCGCTGCGTAAACCAGTGCAGCACCTTTTCCCGGCAGGTCTCGAAATCACTGTCGAGGTAAATAGCACCAATAATGGACTCAACCGCATCGGCCAGAATCGACTCCCGCCGGAATCCGCCGCTTTTCAGCTCGCCGGAACCCAGCCTGAGGTATTGTCCCAGCTGGAATTCCCGGCCGATCTCAGCCAGGGTCACACCCTTGACCATTCTGGCACGCAGGCGGCTGAGCTGCCCTTCGCGAGCCTTTTCGAAATGGCAGTACAGGTACTCGGCAATCACCATATTCACGATGGAGTCCCCAAGGAACTCCAGCCGCTCATTGTTCTGATTGCCGTAACTGCGGTGGGTGAGCGCCAGCGTCAGACGCTCGGGCTCTTTGAAATGATACCCGATGCGCCGCTGAAGCTGATCAAGATCCGGTTGCGAACTCACTGGCCCTTCATCTCGTAATCGTGTTTGAAGTGGACGACCGCATCCACATTGCGGAAAAGGTTTGTCCTGACTTCGTAATCAACAAGCAGAGCAACCAACTCGCCGTTTTTCTCGACGGTAATGGCCTCTTTCTCGAGGGTTCGGACGTTATTTACGCTCAGGCGCTTGTTAATCAGGGCGTGCACCTGGGCAGGCCCCATCTTGGAAAGTCCCTTGGTGCCTTCCAGGCCCTCCAGAGTCTGTTGAATCGTATAGTCATCCATATACGCAGGACCGAGCTTGATCACCAGGGTCAGCAAGCCGCCGAAGAAAAGCACCATGACCATCATGGTCAGGCCAGAAGCACCACGCTGACGTCCAATGCCAGAGATTTTATTTTCGTTCATGTTTACTGCACTCCAGACTCGTTGGAATTATTCGATACCACCTACGCGATCAAAGGACGGCAGACTGGTCAGCGATTTCCAGTGCATCCAGATCGCAAATGCCTTTCCAACCACAAGCTCGTCCGGGACAGTCCCCCAGTACCGGCTGTCGTTGCTGTTGTCCCGATTATCACCCATGACAAAGTAATGACCCTCTGGCACAACCCATTCACCCTCGCCTTCGACACCCGGGCGCCCCATGGTCAGGAAAATATCGTGCTCGAGATCACCCAGGTCCTCCCGGCGGAGTTCCACCGGCGGCAATCGGGCAATAAACTGGCTTTCGACCTTGTCACCGTTGATAAACAGCTGCTTGTCCCGGTAACGGATTTCATCCCCCGGCAGCCCTACGACCCTCTTAATGTAGTTGGTTGAACCATCCTGAGGGTAACGGAAGACCATCACATCGCCGCGTTCCGGATCGCCCATCTCGACCACCTTGGTACCGGCTACGGGCAGCCGAAGGCCGTAGGCGTACTTGTTAACAAGAATAAAGTCGCCCACTTCCAGAGTCGGAAGCATAGACCCGGAAGGAATCTGGAACGGTTCTACCAGGAACGACCGCAAGACCAGTACGATGGCCAGTACCGGAAAAAACGAGCGGCTCAGGTCAACCAGGTAGGGTTCCTTGGGCTCCTCGCTTTCCCCTGCTACGGCTGCAGAGTCCGCTGGCTGACCAGCACGAGCCGCGGCCAGACGCCGCTCCCGTAAAAACAGTTTATCCGCCAGCCAGATCAGACCCGTTGCGAAGGTCAGAACTACCAGCACCAGGGGAAAATCAATATCCATCCAGAAGCCTTTTTGTTATTTGTCCACTTGCAATACCGCCAGAAACGCTTCCTGAGGCACTTCGACATTGCCCAACTGCTTCATGCGCTTCTTGCCTTCTTTCTGCTTCTGTAGAAGCTTTTTCTTCCGACTCACGTCACCACCGTAACACTTGGCCGTTACGTTCTTGCGTAACGCCTTGACGGTTACCCGGGACACCACCTGAGTGCCGATGGCCGCCTGAATGGCGATATCAAACATCTGACGGGGAATCAGCTCTTTCATCTTTTCGATGAGCTGGCGTCCTTTGTAATGGGACTGGTCCTTGTGAACGATCAGTGCCAGCGCATCCACCCGATCGCCGTTGATCAGCACATCCAGGCGCACCAGGTTCGCCGGCTGGAACCGCACAAAATGGTAGTCCAGTGAGGCAAAACCCCGACTCGCCGACTTGATGCGGTCGAAGAAATCCATCACTACTTCCGCCATCGGAAGCTCGTAAGTCAGCTGCACCTGGGATGACATGAAGTGCATGTTTTTCTGTACGCCACGCTTCTCTTCGCACAGCGCAATCACATTCCCCAGATGTTCTTGAGGCACAAGGATATTGGCCTCCACGATGGGTTCTCGCATCTCTTCGATGGAGCCAATATCCGGCAGCCGCGAGGGGTTGTCGACCGACAGGGTCTCACCCTGCTTGGTGATAACTTCATAGATAACCGTTGGCGCGGTGGTGATGAGGTCAATATCGTATTCGCGCTCAAGACGCTCCTGGATAATCTCCATGTGGAGCATGCCCAGGAAACCACAGCGGAAACCAAACCCGAGAGCGTCAGAATTTTCCGGCTCGAAGAACAGGGAAGCATCGTTGAGGGTTAGCTTTTCCAGGGCATCGCGGAAATCGTCGTAATCGTCCGCACTGACCGGGAACAGGCCAGCGTATACCTGGGGTTTGATCTTCTGGAAGCCCGGCAGCATCGGCGTTTGTTCCGCATGCTTCTGGTGCACGATGGTATCGCCCACCGGCGCGCCGTGGATATCCTTGATACCGGCCACCACAAAACCGACATCACCGGCCTCCAGGATGCCGGTATCTGTCTGCTTCGGGTTGAAGATGCCCACCTTGTCGACGCCCCATACACGGCCCGTCGATTTCATGACAATCTTGTCGCCCTTGCGAAGGGTGCCTTCGGTGACACGAACCAGAGACACAACACCGAGGTAATTATCGAACCAGGAATCGATAATCAGCGCCTGCAGGGGAGCCTGGCGATCGCCCTTGGGAGGTGGAATGCGCTTGATCAGGTCTTCCAGCACATCCTCGACGCCCAGGCCACTTTTGGCGCTGCATTTCACCGCGTCAACGGCCTCAATGCCGATAATATCCTCGATTTCGGCAGCAACCCGCTCCGGCTCGGCCTGCGGCAGATCCATCTTGTTGAGCACCGGAACCACTTCCAGCCCCTGCTCGATGGCGGTATAGCAGTTCGCGACCGACTGAGCCTCCACGCCCTGGCCCGCATCCACCACCAGTAACGCCCCCTCACACGCATAGAGAGAGCGTGAAACCTCGTAGGAGAAGTCCACGTGCCCGGGTGTGTCGATAAAGTTCAGCTTGTATTCATGACCATCCCGCGCCTTGTAATTGAGCGTCACGCTCTGCGCCTTGATGGTGATCCCTCGTTCTCGTTCCAGATCCATGGAGTCCAGCACCTGCTCCGCCATTTCACGGTCGGTCAGGCCGCCGCAGATCTGGATAAAGCGATCTGCCAGGGTCGACTTACCGTGGTCAATGTGGGCAATGATGGAGAAGTTACGGATTCGGCTCAGTTCACTCACAGATGATGCGTACTCACAATTGGACGAAGAATTGGGCCCAGACAGGCCGCTGCCGGAGGCCGGCAAAGGCGTGATTTTACCGGTTACCGGCCCGCATTGCCATGATCAGGAGATGAGGGGCTTCTCGTACTGCCGGATCAGGAAACCGATCAGGGTATCCTCGTCGAGTGGGTAGCTGAACAGATTACCCTGACACTGGGAGCAACCGGACGTTTTCAGGAAGCTCAGCTGCTGGGGCGTTTCCACGCCTTCAGCCACGATAGTCAGGTGTAGTTTGTGGGCAAGAGCAATGACCGCGGACGCCACATCAGTAGCGCTGACGTTGTAGGGAATATCTCGAATGAACTCGTGGTCGATCTTGACCACATCCAGAGGCAGCTGCTGAAGCGCCACCAGAGAACAGGTTCCCGTACCAAAATCATCCAGGATCAGGCACACGCCGAGATCGTGCAGTGCCACCAGCACTTCCCTGACGGTTCTGGCATCTTCATTCAGAAGCTGAACCGGAAGTTCCAGTTCCAGGCGATCCGGAGACACCCCGGTTTCAGTAATGACCTGCCGCACCATGTCGAGAAAACCGTTATCCATCAGCTGGCGCACCGAGAGGTTGACGGCCATTTTCAGTGACTCGAAGCCCGCCCGTTCCAGCGCCTGCACCTGGATGCAGGCCTGGCGCAACGCCATCTCACCAAGCCGCACGATCATCCCGGTTTCCTCCACGAGTCCGATAAACTGACTCGCCGGAACCAGACCTTTCTCCGGATGGTGCCAACGCAAGAGCGCCTCAACCCCTATCACCCGCTCGGAGGCCAGATCCACCTTGGGCTGGTAGTGCAGGACAAAACGATCCTCGTTCAGCGCCGAGGTAAGTTCTTCTTGCTGCAGCATTCGGCGGGCGGCCTTGATGTTCATGGCCGGAGTGAAGAACTGGAAGTTATTGCGCCCCAGCTCCTTCGCTTTGTACATAGCCAGATCGGCGTATTTCATCAGGGTGACCGGATCTTCGCTATCGTCCGGGATCATGGTGATACCGATGCTCACGGTGACTGCGACCTCGTGATCGTTCAACCGCACCCGCTGACACAAACGCTCCAGGATGCCCTCGGCCACCCGGCCTGCGTCTTCTGGCCCACCAACTCGGGACAAAAGAACCACAAACTCGTCGCCACCCAGCCGTGCCACCGAATCGTCTTCCCGGACACCGCCTTCCAGCCAGCGTGCAATCTGGCACAGCAATTCGTCACCTGCGTCATGACCAAGGGTGTCATTGATTCTCTTGAATCCGTCCAGATCCAACAGCATCAGCGCCGCCGCTTCTCCGGACCGACGGCTGCCAGTCACCACATGCTTCAACCGGTCTCGCAACAGCTGACGATTGGCCAGCCCGGTCAGCGGGTCGTAGAACGCCAGGCGATGCAATTCAGATTGCGCCGCTTTCAACTGCGTGAGATCCCGCAGGCTCAGCACAACTCCGTTGACCCCCGGCGTCGCCAGCATGGCGGTGAAGGTACCCTCCATTTCACGCCATTCTCCTCCGGCATCACGAATACGTGCCCGGGTAACCGGCACCGGACGGCCCGAGTGCCCCACAGCTTCTTCAAAGCACTCCTGCAACTTCGGCCAGTCATCGGTGTGCACCAGCGGATCCAGCGCCAGCGAGGGAAGCTGTGCCGGATCAAATCCCAGGATGTCGTAGCTGGAGGGGCTGGCAAAGGTCACACGCCCCTCGCGATCCATCACCAGAGTGACGTTTGCCGCACCTTCGGTGATCGCCCGATAGCGACCCGCACTCACCTGCGCCATGAGACGGGAGCGAATCAATGCCAGAACCAGCAGGAACAACAGTGCACTGATCGCGGCACCACTGCCCAGCACGATGGACGGGCGTGGATCCGACGCCAGGTAATCAAACGCTGGCGTGGAACGGGTCTGGAGCAACCAGTCACGACCGCCGGCAGAGACAGTCTGGTTCATCTGGAAACTGAAAAGCTCGTCCAGCGACCCGAGGTTGGAGCCATACATCAGGAAGTCCTTCTCGGGGACCCCCTCGTCGTAAATACGGACATCGAGAAACGGCGAAATCAGGCCAACGATACCGTCGATCAAATTATTCATCCGAAACGCACTGAATACGTAGCCAGACAGCATCATCCGGCGTTCTGTGCGGTTACCCGGAGCCTCACCTCCCTGGTACACGGGGTAGTACATGAGAAAGCTTGCCTGATCCTCAGCCAGCTCTTCCTGCACCAGCACCAGCTTGCCGGTAACCATCGGAGCCGCCTCGTCCCGCGCCCGCTCCATGGCTTCGCGATGCACCGGGTCGCTGAACGCGTCGTAGCCCAGGGCTCGACGATTGCGATCGGTACCTGGCTCGAGATAAACCATGGGGTAATAGTCCGGACCGGTACCCAGGGGGCGAACCAGATAACCGGGAATGCCGTTGGCGCGAACAAAGGCGATGTGATCGGCCATGTCCCGTACATCAATCCTGCGCACGTAACCGATGCCCTGTATGCCGGGGTAATACCGATTGATATCGACCTTCTCGATGTATTCTCGCCACTCATCGCGGGTGACGCTTCCAGTCACGGAGAACAGTCCCGCACCGCCAGCGAGCACCTGTTCGTAGTTGAGAAGACGCTCTTCAATGGCGGTTTTGAGCTGCAGGGATTGGGTACGGAAACGGGCTTCAGTGCGGTCTTCAACCAGACGAATCGACAACTGCCACAACAGGACGGTAGCCCCAAGAGCAACAGCCAACACCAGCCACGCTGCCCATCCATGACGCAAGGACAGCAGTTGCCCTGTCGTGAGATCCTTTTTCTTCGTCATCTGGTCTGTTCCAATCCCTGGCCGCTCTGCTTGAAATGCGAGCAAGTATAACAAAAGCCCCCAGAAGTGTCGTTTTTGACACCAGCCGGGGGCTCAGCTTCAGACGCCTTCCTAATTTGGCTCGATCAGGGCTTCATGACGAGATAAAGAGCACGCCCTTCCCTGACCACACGCACCGAAACAGCCTTTCCCTCGGGTAGCGATTCGACCACCTTCCGGAAGTCAGCCACGGAGGATACGGTTTCCCGGTTGATCTCAGTAATGACGTCTCGCTGGCGAATACCCGCCTCGAAGGCTGGCCCGCGAGCCACTTCAGTAACCAGCACGCCGTCCTGGACGCCAAGTGAGTCGGCAAACTCCCTCGGAATGGGCTCTACGGTAAGGCCCAGCGGTGCGGACGAGGAGGCCGGACCACCCTCGGACGGCGCAGCCGCCAACTCACCACCCTGTTCGGGCAAGGCACCGATCTTCACGCCCAGCTCCATTTCCTCACCGCGGCGAAGTATCGTCAGCGTGGCCGTTTCCCCAATGGGCGTGCGGCCAACTTTCGGCGGTAAATCGGACGAAAGCTGGATATTCTCACCTTCGTATTCCAACACGATATCACCCGACTGCAGACCAGCCGCCTGCGCGGGAGAACCATCGATCACCTCAGCAACCAGCGCACCGCGAGGACGCTTCAGGCCGAAACTCTCAGCCAGATCCCGGTTCACTTCCTGAATCAGCACACCGAGCCAGCCACGGGCCACACGACCGTTATCACGAATCTGACGGAACACGTTCATCGCATCGTCGATCGGAATTGCGAAGGATACCCCCATGAAGCCACCGGAACGGGTGTAGATCTGAGAGTTGATACCAATCACCTCGCCATCCAGGTTAAACAGAGGACCACCGGAGTTTCCGGGGTTGATGGCCACGTCAGTCTGGATAAACGGCACGTAGTTTTCTGACGGCAGGGACCGACCCAGAGCGCTGACAATGCCAGCGGTTACCGTGTAGTCGAAGCCGAATGGCGAACCAATGGCAAACACCCATTCACCAACTTCCAGATCTTCCGAACGGCCGACCTGAACCACCGGCAGGTCATCGCCATCGCTCAATTTCAGAACCGCCAGGTCGGACCGGGGGTCCGTACCCACGAGCTTGGCAGGCAATTCCCGGCGATCACTCAGGCGCACAATGATCTCTTCAGCACCTTCCACAACGTGGTTGTTCGTCAGGATGTAGCCATCGGAAGAAACAATAAACCCAGAGCCCATTGACTGGCGGGGAGGCCGGTTACCGCCCGGACCGCCGAAATCACCCCGGGGACCACGCCGGAAAAAGTCCTGGAAGAATTCGGGCAATTCCTCAAATTCACGTTCATTGAAGGGCAACCCGAACGTGTTGCCTTTCTGGGGGGCAGCTGTGGTACTGATGTTGACCACAGCACTGGAGTTATCCTCCACCAGATCGGTGAAGTCCGGCAGCCCACGGGCACCTGCGCTGGAACTCCAGGCACTCAAAACCAATAAAGACAGCATGAGCAGCGCCCCGAACATAGCCTGGGCCCGGAGCGCGGGTGCAGGCTGGACAGCCGCAGTAATTAGTCTCGGCATGACATACTCCCTTGTTTTCAATACCCAAAACGTAATCTTGAGTTGACTGGACTGTTTTTCAACTTACAAAACGGTAGGGTTTGCACGGCAACTACCTGCCAGCGCCTGATGGAATCCGGTTCACCCGCAACAGCCTTGGCTCATAAGCGTCCCCTGAACGGGCGTGGAGCCCCCGTCCGATGAAAAAACCAGCGCCGAGCCCGAGAACGGCGCCGACTATGGCCCAAAGATCCTCCCCCCCGGATAGACTATGGCCGGCCACGCTGGCAACAACCAGCAACACCAGCGGAATGGCGTAGGCCAGCATGGATGCGCCAAGCAGGGCCCGCTCATCAATGCCCAGAGTCACCTCATCCCCGACAACAGCGTTCACCGAATTCGTGACCAGCACCTGATTGGCCCGACCGGATGTCGCCGCGGCAAGCACTCGCTGACCACACCCACTGCGTGCCGAGCAAGTACTGCAGGCGCTCTGGCGAATGGTTTGCACCCAGACGCGACCGTCTTTCACAGCCACAACTTTTCCGGTCTCAGTTATCATCAACTACCTCATTCAACGCCAGCGCATCCTCTACGCGTACCGACTCGGCCACCTGCCGCGCGGTGTCCGGAGGAATCTCGCCTACCACCGTGACCTGATACCGACCTCCACTTATCTCCAGCGCCCGCATGTAAACGGTCGTTGCACCGATTCGGGAGACTCCGGTCGGCATTTGAACATCCCCCTCCGGCTCGACAAACACGGAAAAGGCAGCGATGCCATCGGAATAGGCAATCGCCTGCCCACGCCCTGAGCGAGGCGTGGCTGCGACCATAAAACCATCAGGAAACCAGTCAAGGCTCCAGCCATCGGACGCCGCCAGCTCACCTGCTGATGCGGAGTCGCCCTCGAGCGGAATGGTCACTTCCTGCCCCTTGCTCAGAATCTCAAACTCCTCATCCGCAATATCGTTGGTGATCTCCAGGCTGGTGAACTGGAAGTGCTCCAGCACCGTCCCGTCCGGATACCCTATTTGCCCTTTCACCAGCAATGCGGTCTTCTTTTCCAGCCAGAGACGATGGCTGTACCGATGTCCATCCTTGGCTGTCAGCGTAATCACGACAACCGGATACCCGGCAACCCGCCCCTCGCCGGCAAGCTCCGCGGTGTA
The DNA here is from genome assembly GCF_030519635.1 of Marinobacter suaedae. Taxonomy (NCBI): domain Bacteria; kingdom Pseudomonadati; phylum Pseudomonadota; class Gammaproteobacteria; order Pseudomonadales; family Marinobacteraceae; genus Marinobacter; species Marinobacter suaedae. The sequence goes on from NZ_JAUMIS010000002.1 coordinate 1,263,702, forward strand.
CCAGCGATTCATGGATACACCGGTACCGGCGTAGGCTTCGGCAAAAGGCCCCGACGGAATAACCTGATCCAGCCGGACCTGCCCCCGACGGGGCAGTACGCAGACCACTTCCATCCCTTTACGAACGATTTCGCCTCCGCCGCCATCCTGGAGAACCAGGCGTTCCTGCACCATACCATCCCGATACCGATGGGCAATTTGCAGGGAGTGCATCTGACTGCCTCGCCCGTATACAAAGACGCCCCGATAAGAGGTCATATTCAGGGCGGGTCCCAGTCGTTCAAGCCACTGGTCCGCGGTCAGCTCCTCGGCCCTCAGGGGTAATATGAGAAAAAACAGAAGGGTTAATAGCGGCCAGCGTATATAGGCGTTGCCGGTTGGGTGTCCATCAGTGTCCGCCTGTTGCTCCATGCTCAACCTCATCAATAACCGCTACCAGACACACTCACCAGACGCGCATAGCCAACGGCACCACGACCGGCAGCCACGCTGTTGTGCTGTGCGTGCTCCAACAGATACCGGCTCATATGATCCCACTGGGCCTGATCCAGCCCCTGCAGAGTGACTTCCGGTGTCTTTTCAACCGGACCGTCGGAGGCCACCACCGCCGGAACGGCAGGCGCGTCCAGGGCTTCCCAGTTGGCTCCGGCTCCGAATCCGACCACAAGGGCCAGCGCCACCATGGCAACCGCCGGCCACTGCCAGCGGGTTCGGGGTGCCGAACGCTCGCCACCCTTTGGAATTCCGGGCACCGGCTTGCCCTCCAGGGCCTGCCAGACACCATAGCTCACATCGAAGCCGTCGACCGGCGAAGGCCTGCTATGCATCAGGCAGCGCACCTGCTGCCAACGCTGCCACTGATCACGGACTTCGCTCTGCCCGTCGTGGGACAGCAGGCGTCTGACAGACAGCTCGTCCGCTTCGTCATCCATCATCGCCGATAGTGTTTCTCTGAGACGATCATCCATAAGAAGCAACCTTGATCATGTCACTGAATGATTGAGCAGCGGTCCGAGCTGCCGATCAACCGCATCCCGCGCACGGAAGATGCGGGAACGCACCGTACCGATCGGGCACTCAAGAATCCGCGCTATATCTTCGTAACTTAAGCCTTCGTACTCACGAAGCAGAAACGCCGAGCGGAGTTCCTCTGGCAGGTGCTCGATCGCATCCTGCAGTTCGGCCTGCAACTCCTGGCGCTGCAAAAGGCGCTCAGGTGAGGCAACATCTCGAAGACGCTGGCCATCCTCAAAGGTTTCCGCCTCGGCAACATCGGCGCTGCCTTGCGGCCGCCGGCCCCGGGATTCCAGGAAATTCTTGGCGGTATTGACCGCAATCCGGTACAGCCAGGTGTAGAACGCGCTGTCACCCCGGAAACGGTCGAGAGCCCGATACGCTTTGACGAACGTTTCCTGAGTCAGGTCCATGACTTCCTGACTGTCGTACACGTAGCGACTGATGATGGAGGCAACCCTCGACTGGTATTTCAGCACCAGCAGATCGAACGCAGAACGTTCCCCGTTGCGCACCTTGCGCACGAGTTGCAGGTCAGTCTGGCTGTCAGGAACGCTGCCCTGTCGCTGATCTTCGTCGGGAGTCATGGAGAATGTGCCGGGCTTCCCTGTTATGCTGACCGGCTCGCCGGTCTTCGTGAGCGCTTTTTGAATCATAGTAGCTGTCCGGCGTTTTCAGGCACGCGATGTCTGGAACCGCGTCAGAGGCCTTTACTGTCAGGCCAAATAGACAGCACGGACAAAGTTTAGTTCAATAGGCATCCACATTATGCCCCTCGATCACAACCCGATGCCACAGTCCTTCGAATACGACGTTCTTATCATTGGCAGTGGTGCCGCCGGCCTGACCGTCGCCCTGAACCTGCCCGAGCATTTGCGTGTCTGCGTGCTCAGCAAGACCGATATCACCAGCGGGGCCACCCTGTGGGCCCAGGGTGGTATTGCCGCCGTCCTGGACGACGATGACTCCACCGAAGATCACGTCAGGGACACCCTGGCCGCTGGCGCGGGTTTGTGTCATGAGGACGCCGTCCGCTTTACCGTCGAACACGGCCGGGAAAGCATCGACTGGCTGGTCAATTCCGGCGTCAACTTTACCCGGGATGAAAACGCCGGCTTCCACCTGACCCGCGAGGGTGGGCACAGCCGCCGGAGAATCATCCATGCGGCAGATGCCACCGGCCACGCGGTATCGACCACTCTGGCGGAACAGGCCGCGGCCCGGCCCAACATCAAGCTACAGTCCAGCCGGGTGGCCATTGACCTGATTACCCATCGTAAGCTGAACCTGCCCGGCAATCGCTGTGTTGGTGCCTATGTCCTGAACCTTGAGGACAATCACGTTGAGCTGTTTCGCGCCCGGTTCACGGTCATCGCCACCGGCGGCGCCTCCAAGGCCTACCGGTACACCACCAATCCGGACGGTGCCTCCGGCGACGGAATCGCCATGGCCTGGCGGGCCGGATGCCGGGTGGCCAACATGGAGTTCAACCAGTTCCACCCGACCTGTCTGTACCACCCCCATGCCAAGTCGTTCCTGATTACCGAGGCGGTTCGGGGCGAAGGCGGCCTGTTGAGGCTGCCCGACGGCAGCCGCTTCATGGATCGATTCGACGACCGGGCCGAGCTGGCACCCCGGGATATTGTTGCCCGCGCCATTGACCATGAAATGAAGCGTCTGGGTGCCGACCACCTGTACCTGGACATCAGCCACAAGCCAGCCGACTTTATCCAGCGCCACTTCCCGACCATCTACGAGAAGTGCCTTGGCTTTGGCATCGATATCACCCAAGACCCGATCCCGGTGGTACCTGCCGCCCATTACACCTGTGGCGGCATCATGACCGATGACCGCGCTCGCTCCGATGTAAACGACCTGTACGTGGTTGGAGAGGCCGCGTTCACCGGCCTGCACGGCGCCAACCGTATGGCCAGCAACTCCCTGCTGGAATGCCTGGTATACGGTCGAGCGGCCGCAGCGGATATTGCCAGCCGGGAGTCTGCCGTGCCGTCGGCGCCAGACGCTCCCGACTGGGATGAAAGCCAAGTGCGTGATTCCGACGAGGATGTTGTAATTTCCCACAACTGGGACGAGCTGCGCCATTTCATGTGGGACTACGTCGGCATTGTCAGAACCACCAAACGACTGCAGCGTGCCAAGCACCGGGTGGATCTGCTGTCCAGTGAAATCGGCGAGTTCTACAGTAACTACAGGGTATCCAACGATCTGCTGGAACTGCGTAATTTGGTCACGGTGTCAGACCTGATTATCTGCTCGGCCCTGCAACGAAAGGAAAGCCGTGGTCTGCACTATACCCTCGACTATCCCGGACTGAGCAGCGAAGCCGGGGATACCGTTCTGGTGCCAACCACCTACCGAACGCTTGCCCCCTGACCCGGGGCTTCGAACCCTGGAAATTTATCCAACCTGATGGAAGTAACTATGTCCGCACCTTCAGACAACTCCGAATTCAACCGCCTCTGGTGGCACAGCCGGCGCGGCATGCTGGAACTTGATGTACTGCTGATTCCGTTTATCGAGGAGGTCTACCGTGACCTTCCTGCGGAAGACCAGGCCCGTTACCAGAAGCTGCTCAGCTGTGAGGACACGGACATGTTCGAGTGGTTCATGCAGCGGAGCCGTCCGGCCGATCCCGACCTTCAACGCATCGTGGACATGATTGTCAACCGTGTTCAACCGGATTGAGCTGCCACTGCGCCCATCCATACTGTCCGGGGTAGTCGCCGCACTACCCTGGCTGGCCATCGCAGCTTTCCTCATTGTCGTTGGCTACACCCGCATTCCCTGGTTTCTGGGCGCGGTACCCGCCGCACTCTGTGGCAGCTGGATTTACTTCCGCCGTATGGGGCAACTGAAAGGCAAGACTGCCGTCACGTCACTCCTGCTGGAACAGGGCCAGCTTTACGCCCAACTGGGCAGTGGTGAGCGCAAGCCGGTGTCACCATCCCCCGCCAGCAGACTCGGCAGACGCCTGTCCCTCTTGAAACTTCGGGCGAACGACTCCACTGTCAGAGCGTATTCCGCCATCCTGATTGACGGCGGCACGATCTGCCATGGGAACGTACCCGGCAACGAATACCGTCGACTGCGAGTCTGGCTAAGACTCGGCCAGCACACCCTAACGACCCGAACTGGAGCAACGAATGACTGACACACAGGCACCGGTTTCCCCGACCACCGCACAGGTTCCCCGGCCAGAATCCGGCTGGGCGGCACTCACGGACCGGGTGATCATTCGAGTCAGCGGCACGGGGACAGACCCGTTTTTGCAAGGCCAGTTCAGTCAGAACCTGGCCGAAGTGGTGCCTGGCTACTCCCCCCGTGCGGCTGCGGCCAATCCCAAGGGTCGGGCCTACTGCCTGACCCGCATGGTCCGGGAAGGCGAGGACATCCTCCTCGACTTACCGGCGGCTCTGGCTGACAGCACGCTTGCTCACCTGCAAAAGTATCTGATGCTGTTCCGCGGCACCTCCGCCAGCATAGAATCGGAGGGCCGCATACTGGGCCTGTTCGGGACTGATGCGGCCAGCGTTCTGGCCGGTGATCGCCTGCCAGAACTAAAAGCCCCGGGCGATACCCTGGCGATAAAGGAAGGCTGCCTCATTCGGGTGGAACCTACCGCAGAGGGTCTTCCGCGTTTTGAGCTGTGGTGCCTGACCGGTGCGGTCGAATTCGCCAACCTCCAGGAGCACTCTCTCGCGGACTGGCAGGCCACGGAAGTGGCAGCGGGAGTCGCGATTCTGAGTCCCGCTACACAGGAAGAATTTGTTCCCCAGATGCTCAACTGGCAGCATTTGGGTGGTGTCCATTTCAAGAAGGGCTGCTATACCGGACAGGAAGTCATTGCCCGAATGCACTTTCTCGGGCAGCTCAAAAAAAGCCTGTTTCGTTTTGCGCTGAACGACGCAGCCACAGCGCCCACGCCAGGTTCTGCCCTGCTCGCCGGTGATCGCTCCGTCGGAACCGTGGTCAATGCCATCCAGTACGGAAACGGCCGTTGCGAGCTGCTGGCGGTGGTCCGGCACGATGCCGATGTGAAGGCGCTCCGCGCAGAAGACGCACCCGATCACTCACTCGAACCACTGCCACTTCCCTACGCCGTTCCAGAGCAAACGCCGCCTGCACGAACAGATACATAAGTCTGCAGAAAGCCAAGGCCAGACTTGCCATAAACTGTTCTTTCGTTGAGAAAAATGCAGACATAGGCGCTCGTTCAATCGGTATTTGTGGCAGCCTAAGGTTTAACGGCATCGCCGCCGTCAAAAACCTGAACGACGTTCGATCACGCAGACATGGATACGTGCCAGGACGATCTGGGCGCCAAGATGGAAGCAGCCATGTCCCGCGTCGTAAGTTCAGCTACTGATAACGAGCCTGCAGATCGGCTCTGGAGGGTAGCGCCCAGTTGATGGGTTGCTGTCCTTTTTGCTGCAACCACTCATTGGCGCGAGAGAAATGCTTGCAACCGAAGAAGCCGCGATAGGCACTGAGCGGCGAGGGATGCGGCCCTTCCAGAACGAAGTGCCGGTTCCGGTCAATGTGCAGACCTTTCTTGCGGGCGTAACTGCCCCAGAGCAGGAAGACCACGCCGTCGCGTTCCCGATTGATGGTTTCCACCACCTTATCGGTAAATCGTTCCCAGCCTTGTCCCTGGTGAGCGCCAGCCTGCCCCTGAACCACCGTCAGAACGCTGTTAAGCAACAACACGCCCTCTTCTGCCCAGGGCTGAAGGCAGCCATGATCCGGCGGTGAAATACCCAGGTCCGCCTGGATTTCCTTGAATATATTCACCAGAGACGGTGGCGCAGGCACCTCCGGCCGAACCGAGAAGCAAAGGCCATGGGCCTGTCCCGGGCCGTGGTAGGGGTCCTGCCCCAGAATCACCACGGATACCTTGTCCAGTGACGTGGTATTGAGGGCGTTAAAACAGTGCTTGCTGGAGGGAAACAGCACCTTGCCCGCCTGCTCTTCCTGGGCCAGGAATTCCGCAAGCCTATGCATGTAGGGCTCGCGGAACTCCGGGGCAAGGTGTTCGGACCAGCCCCGGTCAGGCCTGAGCTGATTTGCCAGAGCCTCGACCGGATGCATGGTTACTTCTCGTCCTGATGAATCTCGACCTTATGCTCCGGACGCATGGCCGGGAACAGAATCACGTCACGGATGGACGGACTGTCGGTCAGCAGCATGGCCAGACGGTCGATACCGATACCTTCACCGGCGGTAGGCGGCAGGCCGTATTCCAGAGCCATGACGTAGTCTTCGTCGTAGAACATGGCCTCGTCATCCCCGGCGTCCTTTTCAGCCACCTGGGCGTGGAAACGCTCAGCCTGGTCCTCGGCATCGTTAAGCTCAGAGAAACCATTGGCCAGCTCACGACCACCGACGAAGAATTCGAACCGTTCGGTGACGAACGGATCGCTGTCCTTGCAGCGGGCCAGCGGAGACACCTCTTTCGGGTAATCGGTGATGAAGGTCGGCTGAACCAGCTTGTGCTCTGCCGTAGCTTCAAAAATCTCGATCTGAACCTTACCCAGCCCCCAGTTGTCCTTCAGCGGGATGCCAAGCGAGTCTGCGACGCGGCGCGCGCTGGCTTCGTCACCCAGTTGACCGGCCTGGATGTCCGGATTGTGCTCAAGGATGGCCTCCACCACAGTCATGCGACGGAACGGTTTGCCGAAATCGTATTCGACAGTTTCCGTGTCGCCATTGGCCAGTTCGCGAGTGTTGACCACAGTCGTGGTGCCCAACACCTCTCTGGTGATCTGGCGCAGCATATCTTCGGTGAGGTCCATCAGGTCGTTGTAATCCGCATAGGCCTGGTAGAACTCCACCATGGTGAATTCCGGGTTGTGCCGGGTGGACAACCCCTCGTTACGGAAGTTGCGATTGATCTCGAACACCCGCTCGAAGCCGCCCACCACCAGACGCTTGAGGTACAGCTCTGGCGCAATGCGCATGTACATATCGCGACCAAGCGCATTATGGTGAGTGATAAACGGACGCGCCGTCGCACCGCCCGGAATCACCTGCAGCATCGGCGTTTCCACTTCCATGAAGCCGCGGGCGTTGAAATAGTTCCGCATGGCATTGATCAGGCTCGTGCGAATCTGGAACGTCTTGCGAGTTTCCTCGTTCACCATCAGGTCCACATACCGGTGCCGGTAGCGGGCTTCCATATCGGTCAGGCCCTTGTGCTTCTCAGGCAGCGGACGCAGTGACTTGGTGAGCAGGACATACTCATCCATCATCACATACAGGTCACCCTTGCCGGACTTGCACAGGGTACCCCGGACTCCAACGATATCGCCCATATCCCAGTGCTTGGTGTCTTTCTGCACGTGTTTGGTGGCGTAGATCTGGATACGCCCGGTCATGTCCTGAACCACTTTGAACGCTTTCCGATCCAGCATCATGCGGCCGGCAATGGCCACCTTGATATCCAGCGCTTCCAACTCTTCCTTGCTCTTGTCGCCGTATTTCTCCTGCAGCTCGGCTGCCGTGGCGTCGCGACGGAAGTCATTGGGGAACGGATTGCCCTGGGTGCGCATGTCCGCCAGCTTGGCGCGGCGCTCGGCAATCAGCTTGTTGTCCTCGTGCTGTGCATTCTGAGTGTGTTCAGTCATGTTGGCTCACTAAAATCGGGGATGTCCGGGTTCGTCTGGCGCTGTTGCTTACAGCGCCATCTTCAGGCTGGCTTCGATGAACTTATCGATGTCGCCGTCCAGCACGGCCTGGGTATTGCTGGTTTCCACCTTGGTGCGCAGATCCTTGATACGACTGTCGTCCAGCACGTAAGAACGGATCTGGCTACCCCAGCCGATGTCGGCTTTGGCGTCCTCGGCCTTCTGCTTCTCGGCGTTGCGCTCCTGCATCTCGCGCTCGAACAGCTTGGCTTTCAGCTGTTTCATGGCCTGGTCTTTGTTCTGGTGCTGGCTTCGGCCAGCCTGACAGGCCACGACAATGCCGGTGGGGTTGTGGGTCAGACGAACCGCCGATTCGGTCCGGTTAACGTGCTGACCACCAGCACCGGAGGCGCGGTAAACATCCACACGCAGATCCGCCGGATTGATTTCAATCTCGAAGCTGTCGTCCACTTCCGGTGACACAAATACCGAAGAAAACGAGGTATGACGACGGTTGCCGGAATCGAACGGCGACTTCCGAACCAGGCGATGAACGCCGGTTTCAGTGCGCAACCAGCCGTAGGCATAGTCACCCTGAATGTGGACCGTGGCGCTCTTGATGCCGGCCACTTCACCTTCCTGCAGTTCGACAATCTCGGCTTTGAAACCGCGACGCTCGGCCCAGCGCAGGTACATTCTCAGCAGCATGTTGCCCCAGTCCTGGGCTTCGGTACCACCGGAACCAGCCTGGATATCCAGGTAGGCATTGTTGGCGTCCATCTCACCGGAAAACATGCGGCGGAATTCCAGCTTCTCGAGTTCCTGATCCAGGCCGCCAAGATCCGACTCGATCTCCTCAACGGTCCCTTCATCGTCCTCTTCCACCGCCATGTCCAGCAGGCTCTCTGCATCAGAAAGACCGTTGGTCAGGTTGTCGATGGTCTTGACGATCAATTCCAGATCGGCGCGTTCCTTACCCAGCCCCTGGGCCCGCTCGGGATCATCCCAGACTGAGGGCTGCTCCAGCTCGCGTTCTACTTCAACCAGACGTTCACTACGCTGGTCGTAGTCAAAGATACCCCCTGAGCGCTTCAGTGCGCTCACGAAGCTCTTTAATCTTCGTCACAATGGGATTAATTTCCATGAAACCCTTACTCGCTCTTGAAAATGGTGAGTAAAAACAGTGGCGGGATTCTACCGGAATTCTGCAGCCAAATCAGCCGCGGTAAACCGAACCCCTAGGCCAGGGGTTCAAGGTGGTCGATCAGCAGCTGCAGGGTTGTCCGGCCACGGAAGGTGTTGGCATCGGGCTTGTAGACCACCCTGGCCCCCGTGCGGGTGAAGTCCGGCACTTCCGGCCCGGTGTTGAAAGCAATACCGTCAACGAGATCGCCGCCTTCCACGGATTTGAGCACCACTTTGAGATGGTTCTCTCCAACAATACGCTGGCTTACCACGTGAAACTCGCCGTCGAACACCGGTTCGGGGAAATGCTGCCCCCAGGGGCCTGCTCGTTTAAGAAGCAGGGCCGTATCCAGACACAGTTCGTCGACACTGAGCGGGCCATCGGTCACGATGGTGGCTTCCAGGTCCTCGGCGTCCAGGGATTCCCGCACGACCTCATCGAAAGCCCGGGAAAATTGCTCAAGGTCCTCGCGAGCCAGAGTCATTCCAGCGGCCATGGCGTGCCCGCCGAACTTTTTGATCATACCCGGATGCCGGGCATCCACAGACGCCAGAACATCCCGAATGTGCAGCCCTGGAATTGATCGGGCCGAGCCCTTGATGTCTTCTCCATTGTCGTCGCTGGCAAAGGCAATGGTGGGGCGATGGGTTTGCTCCCGGATTCTTGCCGCCAGGATACCAATCACGCCCTGGTGCCAGTCCGGATCAAACAGCGCCAATCCCCAGGGCAATCCTTCAAGATCCAGCGACATAGATGCCAGCAGCTCCTGCGCCTGAGCCTTCATATCCCGCTCGATGTTTCGGCGCTCCCTGTTGAAGGTATCCAGCTCTCGGGCGAGGCGTTGCGCTTCCTGTTCGCTGTCGGCCAGCAAACAGGCAATACCCACGCTCATGTCATCCAGGCGACCCGCCGCATTGATCCGGGGCCCTACCACAAACCCCAGATCGGAAGAACTGATGGCCGAGTGATCTCGCCCGGCCACCTCAAGCAGCGCAAGAATGCCCGGTCGCGCGGCCCCCTGACGGATGCGACGAATTCCCTGCTCGACAAAGATCCGATTGTTATGGTCCAGCGGCACAACATCCGCCACGGTTCCCAGCGCCACCAGATCCAGCAGTTTGCCCAGATTCGGTTCCGGCGTGGGCAAGCGTCCGCTGTCCCGCAGCCGTTTTCGCAACCCTGTCAGCACATAGAACATCACCCCGACACCAGCGGCGTTTTTGCTGAGGAATTCACAACCGGGCTGATTCGGGTTCACGATGGCGTCCGCTTCCGGCAACTCCTTCCCCGCGAGGTGATGATCGGTGATCACCACCTTGACCCCCAGATCACGGGCGGCCCTGACGCCCTCGATGGCAGAAATGCCATTGTCTACGGTTACCAGCAGATCGGGCAGATCGCCGTCATCCCGCAACCGTTCGATGATGCCAGGTGTCAGTCCGTAACCATCAGAGAACCGGCTGGGTACCCGAAAATCGACATTCCGGAGCCCCAGCATGGACAACCCCAGCATCGCCACGGCGGTACTCGTCGCGCCATCGGCATCGAAGTCACCCAGGATAACAACGCGCTGCTGTTGCTCCACCGCCTTCGCGAGCAACTCGATAGCTCGGTCCATCCCCTTCAGGGACATCGGTGAGGCGAGGGATCGAAGGGTATAGTCAAGCTGCTCGTCCGAGCTGACACCTCGGGCGGCATACAGACGCTGGAGTATCGGAGGAAGCGATTGCCCCCAGGCCGGAGCCTGCTCCGGCCTGGGGCGTCGAACGATCTTTTTGGGAGTCATGCCGGATCAGGCATTTTTCCAGTGGGAAGCGATGAACTCCTGGACACCGGCAATGTTGTTATCCAGCACGGTGTAACGCTCCTCACGGTCGAACAGGTCTGCCATATGGGCCGGCAACACCGGCTTCACAGTCAGCCCCGACTCGGCAATGGCGTCCGGGAACTTGGCCGGATGCGCGGTACCCAAGGTAATCATCGGCACCTTGTCATCGCGACGACAGTTCCGGGCAGCACGCACACCAATGGCCGTGTGGGGGTCAAGCAGGTACTCGTTCTGCTCGTAGATTTCCCGGATGGTATCGCAGGTCGCCTGGTCGTCCACCGTGTCACTATCGAACAGCTTGCGGGCGTGCCGCCAGCGGTAATCCTCGATACTCACTGGTCCCTTTGCGGCGTCTTCAAGCAGCGTCTTGATGGCCTCGCCGTTACGCCCATGAAGATCGAACAACAGGCGCTCAAAGTTACTGGACACCATGATGTCCATGCTCGGCGACAGGGTGTGCTCCAGCGTACGCTGCTCATAGCGGTTGCCGCTCATGAAACGGTGCAGGATGTCGTTTCGGTTGGTGGCAATGACCAGCTGGGAAATCGGCAGCCCCATTTTCTTGGCCAGGTAACCGGCAAAGATGTCACCAAAGTTCCCGGTCGGTACCGAGAACGCCATACTCCGGTCCGGACCGCCCAGAGCCAGGGACGCCTGAAAGTAGTAGACAATCTGGGCCATGATCCGGGCCCAGTTGATGGAATTGACGGCAGCCAGCTGCGTCTTGCCGCCCAGGAAGCTCTGATTACCAAAGCTATCCTTGACCATGCGCTGACAGTCGTCAAAGTTGCCGCGAACGGCTATGTTGTGAATGTTGTCGCCCAGCACGGTCGTCATTTGACGACGCTGCACTTCAGAAACCCGCTCGTGAGGATGCAGGATAAAGATGTCCACATGCTTGCAGCGGCGGCATCCCTCTATAGCGGCCGAACCGGTGTCACCGGAGGTGGCTCCCATGATCACCACATGCTGGTTGCGCTTTTCCAGCACATAATCCAGCAGGCGTCCCAGCAACTGCAGAGCAAAGTCCTTGAACGCGAGGGTCGGCCCGCGGAACAGTTCCATCACCCACTCGTTGCTGTCAAGCTGGACCAGCGGCGCCACGGCCTTGTGATTGAAGGCCGCGTAGGTTTCCTCCAGCATCTTCCGGAAGTCATCCTCCGGAACCGCGTCATCCACAAACGGATACATCACGTTAAACGCCAGCTCGCTGTATGGGAGCCCGCGCCAACTGCGAATTTCTTCAAGACTGAAATGCGGGAGGGATTCGGGCACATACAGGCCGCCATCGGAGGCCAGGCCAGTTAACAGAACGTCCTCAAAGCCCAATGCGGGAGCTTCACCCCGCGTACTGATGTATCTCACTGGGGTACCTGTCAGTTAAAGTTTTCAGCGCGGATGCGAACCACCTGGCCATCCGTGTCGGCCAGAGCTTCCAATTCTTCGATAGCCTGGTTCATCTGCCGTTCCTGAACCGTGTGGGTCAGGATAATCACCGGTATGCGCCCATCCTTGAGTTCGGATTCTTTCTGCATGATGGACTCAATGTTGATGCCATGCTCACTCAGGATGGAAGAAATGTTAGCCAGCACCCCCGGGCGGTCGAGCGCCGTAATCCGGAGGTAATAAGCCGAATGCACGTCCTCCATGGGCAGCACGGAAAGATCTTCTACTGCTTCCGGCTCAAATCCGAGATAGGGAATCCGCTGCTCGCTGCCGATGGAAACGGCTCGAGCCACATCAACGATGTCAGCGATTACAGCAGAAGCCGTTGCCTCGTCACCGGCGCCTGGACCGTAATACATGGTCTGGCCAACGGCGTCGCCATCCACCAGAACGGCGTTCAGCACGCCATCGACCTTGGCAATGAGATGGCTTTGGGGAATCAGCGTCGGATGAACTCTCAATTCGATACCGTCCTCACGGCGACGGGCAATGCCCAGATGCTTGATGCGGTAACCGAGCAATTCTGCATGGGCGATGTCGTAAGGGGTAATCTTGGAAATCCCCTCGGTAAAGCCTTTCTCAAACTGCAGGGGAACACCAAAACCCGCGGATGCCAGGATGGTCAGCTTATGGGCCGCGTCGATACCCTCAACATCAAAAGTCGGGTCTGCCTCGGCATAACCCAGCTCCTGTGCTTCCTTGAGCACTTCGGCAAACTCGCGACCGGCCCGCATCTCAGTCAGGATGTAGTTCCCGGTGCCGTTGATGATGCCCGCGATCCAGTCAATACGGTTGGCGGCCATACCCTCGCGAATCGCCTTGATCACCGGAATACCACCGGCCACACCGGCTTCGTACGCTACAACCACACCGGCTTTCTGGGCAGCGTCAAAAATTTCGTTGCCGTGCACGGCGATCAGCGCCTTGTTGGCGGTGACCACGTGCTTGCCATTGCGAATGGCTGCCAAGACCAATTCCTTGGCCGTGTCGTAGCCGCCAATCAGCTCAACAACAATATCAACAGAGGGGTCGTTGACGACATCAAAGATGTCGGTGGTGAAAGGAATGTCACCAAGATCCATATCGTCACGGGGACGACGACTGGCGATTCGGATGATGTTAATACTGCAGCCTGCCCTGCCGGCAATCAGCCGGGCATTACGGGTCAAGACATTGAACGTACCGCTACCAACGGTCCCCAGTCCGCAAATTCCGACATTAACGTCCTTCAAACTATTACCCTCTGATCCCGAAAAATTCACTAAGAGGGGGCATAGTATACTGATTAGGGTGCCACTGATAAGCCCCGGCCTGGAAACGCATCAGGACCAGTGCGAGACCCAGGCCGGCATGGCAGAAGGTTGGAAATCAGAGCAAGCCAAGCCCCTTGGCAAGGTTAGCCGCAGGCACGTACCCGCGCACGATGTTACCGTCTTCCAGAATGATCGCCGGTGTACCGGTCACCCCGACGCGACCACCGAGCTGGAATTGCTCCTGCACCGGATTATCACACTTGGCCGGCTCAACCGAACGCCCTCCTTTGGCTGCATCCATCGCTGCCTGCTGGTCTTCGGAACACCAGACCGACACGTATTTATCAAACGACGGCGTACCGGGACCGGAGCGGGGAAAACCATAATAATTGACGGTGATGCCGTAAGCGTTCAACTGCGGAACCTCATCGTGCAGCTTGCGGCAGTAAGGGCAGTCAATGTCCGTAAAGACATCAATCACCGCCTTCTCCTCGCCATCCGCCGGAAAGCTGATCGCCTGCCCATCGCCATAGCTGGCCATCAATTCGTTGCGGCGGTTGGCCCGAGCCTCTTCGGTCACATTGGCGACACCCGCTTCCGTTAACCGAAGCAGATCACCGTTCAACAGATATTTGCCATCGGCTGTACTGTAAATGGTGTCTCCGCTGCTGGTTTCGACCGTGTACAGCCCTTTGGCCTCGGATTCCTCAACAGACTCGATCTTCAAGCCGGGAACCATGGAGGTAAGACGCTCGGCAATAGCATCTTCAACCTCACCAGCCGATACCGACGATGCGATCCCGAAGCCGGAGATCAAACCAACCATAGCAATAACGCTTCGCACATTTAGTCTGGCAACCATAAATACTACCCAGTTAGATGATATTCGGCCGCTGCCGGGCATCGGCAGGCCGCGAAAGGCACGGAGTTGCGACATAGGCATCCGGCAAAAGTTCAGACAACACCATACCCAAAAACACCCCGATCAGCCACGGGGATGATGGGACTGATGCAGGGACTGAAGGCGCTGACGCGCCACATGGGTATAGATCTGCGTTGTCGACAGGTCCGCATGCCCAAGCAACATCTGAACAACGCGGAGGTCAGCACCGTGATTGAGCAGGTGTGTGGCGAAAGCATGACGCAAAGTGTGAGGAGATAAATGTTTGCGGATACCCACCCGGGCAGCGTAATGCTTGATTCGATGCCAGAAGGTCTGCCGGGTCATGGCGGCGGCCCGGCTTCCGGGGAACAGTGCATCGCAGGTTTGCCCCTTGAGCAACTCGGAACGAGCTTCCCTCATGTAGCGGAGCAGCCAGTCAACCGCTTCTTCCCCAAGAGGCACCAGTCGCTCTTTACCCCCCTTACCGGTAATGCGCACCACGCCTTGGCGAAGGTTTACCTGATCCACCATCAGACCCGTTAGTTCGGACACCCGCAGGCCACAACCGTACAGCACCTCAAGCATGGCTTTGTCGCGAAGCTCAATGGGCACGTCAGGATCCGGCTCAGTCAGCAACGCATCGACCTCCTCTTCCGTGAGAGCGTCGGGCAGTCGCCGCGGCAAACGTGGACTCTCGATTCTGAGGGTGGGGTCTTCCGATATACCGCCCTCACGCAGGAGGAAACGATAGAAACGACGTAAACCAGAAAGCCTCCTGGCCGCCGTGGACGCCTTCACACCCTCAACCAGCCCCTGGGACACCCAGGCCAGCACATCCGACCGTTTGGCGTCCAGCAACAGGGGCTGACCCGGACGCATGTCGAGCCATTGAGCAAACCTGGCAAGATCGCTCTGGTAGGCAGATCGGGTTTTCTCACCCAAGCCGTCTTCTAACCAGAGCGCATCGGTAAAACGGGCGACTACCGCCTCATCGTCTGGCCTCACGCCACTCACCTCAAAACCATCACTGCGAAAGGATGCCCCAATTTTCGTGCAGGCACAAAAAAGGCAGCCCGAGGGCTGCCTTTTTCTCCAGTCTACTCAGCTGAGTGCTGATCAGCCCAGCTTCTCCTTGATACGAGCTGCCTTACCAGACAGGTCGCGCAGGTAGTACAGCTTGGCCTGACGCACATCACCGCGACGCTTCACGTTGATGCTGTCGATCAGCTTGGAGTGAGTCTGGAAGGTACGCTCCACGCCCACACCGTAAGAAATCTTACGTACGGTGAAGGAGGAGTTCAGACCACGGTTACGCTTACCGATCACAACGCCTTCGAACGCCTGCAGACGCTCACGGTTTCCCTCGGTAACACGAACCTGAACAACCACGGTGTCGCCCGGCGCGAACGCAGGGATTTCCTTGGTCATCTGTTCCGCTTCAATTTGACTGATGATGTTGTTCTTGCCGCTCATCGTAATGCTCCTGATACCCAATCTTTCAATGCCCTGATTATTCAGAGGCACCCGGTTCGTTCAAAATCTCATCCAGTAGCTGACGCTCTTCTTCCGTAAACACCCGCTTTTCCAGCAGGTCGGGGCGCCGCTCCAGAGTTCGCCTCAGCGACTGCTGCAGTCGCCAACGCCGGATCTGATCATGGTGACCGCCCAATAAAACATCCGGCACTGCCTGACCTTCATAAACTTCTGGCCGGGTGTAGTGCGGACAATCCAGCAAACCGTCAGCAAACGAATCCTGCTCTGCTGACTGCGCATGACCCAGCGCTCCGGGGATGAGGCGCGTAACCGCATCAATCACTGACATCGCAGCCAGTTCGCCACCGGAGAGTACAAAATCACCCAGCGACACTTCCCGATCCACCTCGGAGGCAATCAGGCGCTCATCGACACCCTCGTAGCGGCCTGCAACCAGGATCAGGGACTCATTTGAAGCCAGCGACTCCACACCAGCCTGATCCAGTCTCTCGCCCTGGGGCGACAGGTACACCACGCAAGCCTTACCGGGTGCTGATTCCCGCGCCGCATGAATTGCGTCCCGGAGCGGCTGAATTTTCATCAGCATTCCGGGACCGCCGCCATACGGCCGGTCATCCACGGTGCGGTGCCGGTCATGGGTGAAATCCCGGGGATTCCACGCATTAAAAGTAAGGAGCCCGTCCCGGACCGCCCTACCCGTAATTCCGTAATCCGTTACCGCATTGAACATTTCCGGGAACAGACTGACTGCGCCAATCCACACCCGTCAGAACTCCGGATCCCAGTCTACAGTCATACGACCAGCTGCCAGATCTACGTCTTTCACGACCTGATCTGGCAGATAGGGAATCAAACGCTCCCGCTGATCAATAGAAGCCGATGATGCATGCACGACCAATACATCATTGGAACCCGTTTCCATCAGATGATGCACCTTGCCCAGGCACTCATCATTCACCGTGAAAACGTCGAGACCTTCAAGCTGGTACCAGTAGAACTCACCCTCAGGGAGTTCTGGCAACTCGTCGGTCCCAACCCGCACCTCTGCGCCGCAGTAGGTCCGGGCAACGTCACGGTCATCAATACCTTTAAGCCTGACAACGAGCCCCTGCCCCTGGCGACGCCCCTCTTCAAGCTTTGCAGGAATACGCTTACCGTCCAGATCAAGGATCCAATCCCGGTAGTCCAGTATTCCTTCTTTGGGATCAGTGTAGGAATAGACTTTCAGCCATCCCTTAACCCCGAACACCGAGGTAATCCGGCCGATCACAGTTTCCTGCGAATGCTGTGTCATGACCAGACCCCGGCTTGGAACGAAATTACTTAGCAGCTTTCAGCAGCTGTGCAACACGCTCGCTGGTTTGGGCGCCCTGGCCCAGCCAGAAATCAACGCGGTCGCGATCAACACGCAGACGCTCTTCCTGGCCCCGGGCAACCGGGTTGAAGAAACCAACACGCTCAATGAAACGACCGTCGCGGGAGTTGCGGCTGTCAGTGACTGTCAGATGGTAGAACGGGCGCTTCTTAGAGCCGCCACGAGCCAAACGGATAGTTACCATTTAACTAATATCCTGTCCTGTTGTACGAACTTTGTACGCTTCACACCTCGCCAAACAAGGCTGGCGGGAAGACCCATACTCGAAAGGGCCGCTATTCTATGCTAAAAAATCGCCAATGAAAACAGGGAAACGCCCTGTTTCCCTGTTTTCCTTATACGGCATTTTACATACGCCCGAAGGGTGGCATTCCACCACCGCCACCGCCCGGCGGCATCATACCACCCATGCCGCGCATCATGTTGGCCATGGCACCTTTCTTACTGAACTTTTTCATCATCTTCTGCATCTGCTTGTGCTGCTTGAGCAGCCGGTTCACGTCCTGAATCTGGGTACCGGAACCTGAAGCAATACGGCGCTTGCGGGAGTTATTGATCACATCGGGATAACGCCGTTCCTTGGGCGTCATGGAGCTGATGATCGCCTCCATCTGACCGACTGACTTGTCATTCACCTGCTGCTGGGCCATCTGAGCCATCTGCCCCATACCCGGCAACTTGTCCAGCAGACCGCCAATACCACCCATGTTCTTCATCTGCTGCAACTGGTCCCGGAAGTCTTCCAGATCAAAACCCTTGCCTTTCTTGATCTTCTTGGTGAGCTTCTGGGCCTTCTGTTTATCCAGCTTGCGCTCAGCTTCCTCAATCAGGGAAAGCACATCCCCCATACCAAGAATGCGTGACGCCACCCGGTCCGGATGGAAAGGCTCCAGGGCATCGCTCTTCTCGCCCACACCAAGGAATTTGATCGGCTTGCCGGTGATATGACGGACTGACAACGCCGCACCACCCCGGGCATCACCATCCGTTTTGGTCAGAACCACACCGGTCAGAGGCAGCGCGTCATTAAACGCTTTAGCGGTATTCGCCGCATCCTGCCCCGTCATTGCATCGACGACGAACAGCGTCTCTACCGGCTCAACCGCTTGATGCAGCCGACCGATCTCGCCCATCATCTGCTCGTCAATGTGCAAACGGCCAGCAGTATCCAGAATCACCACATCAATGTGCTTCTTGCGCGCAGCGTCGATCGCACCCTCGGCAATGTCTACCGGATCCTGGTCACCGGTACTCGGGAAAAACTCAACCCCGACCTCACCCGCGAGCGTCTCGAGCTGCTTGATGGCAGCCGGGCGGTAAACGTCTGCGCTCACGACCATTACCGACTTCTTTTCACGCTCTTTCAGGAAGCGGGACAACTTTGCAACGGTGGTGGTTTTACCCGCGCCCTGCAAGCCCGCCATCATGATCACGGCCGGTGGGCGCGTTGCCAGATTCAGGGAGGCACTGCCATCCCCCATCACCCGCTCCAGCTCCTGCTGGACAACCTTCACGAACACCTGGCCAGGCGTCAGGCTGCGCTGAACCTCCTGTCCAATAGCGCGCTTGCGCACACCTTCAACAAAATCCTTGACGACTGGCAGGGCGACGTCTGCCTCAAGCAGGGCCATACGCACTTCGCGGAGCGTGCTCTTGATATTGTCATCGGTTAGCCGCGCCTGACCCGAAATCTTACGCAGGCTACCGGAAAGTCGGTCTTGGAGATTCTCAAACATTTGGCTCTTCCGTACCCCGGATAAATTAAGTGCATGGTCCTCAGAGCCGGATTAGGCTCCTTGATTCCAGTTGCATAATCGCGACATTATAAACAGACTATCGCACTGAAACGACCGGCACGGTCAAATCGGTGCGACAGACCCACCGTTTTCTTACTTTGCAAAGCATTAAATAAGGACAACATGGGAACGCTGATTCTCGCGGTCACCTCTCTTCTTTTATACAGCGTTGGTACCGCATTGCAGGCGCTCCACTTCAGAGGCCGCTTCAACAGTAATCTAGCCATCACCACCGTCATCGGCGCGCTCGCCCTGATCAGTCATGGCTTACTGATCACCCAGAGTGTGTATCACGATGGCGGCTTTGACTTCAGCTTTTTCAAAAGTTCCGTACTGATCTCGTGGCTCATCGTCGTGCTACTGGTGGGACTTAATCTGCGAAAACCGGTTCAGAATCTGTTTTTAGGCGCGTACCCGATTGCAGCGCTGACGATTATCCTTGCCCTGATTACCCACGCTCCGTCCCGACTCGTTTCGGGAGACAGCTACGGAATGCTCTCCCATATTGCCCTGTCCATCACGGCCTACAGCCTGTTCACACTCGCCGCACTTCAGGCCATTCTCCTGTCTGTCCAGAACCGTCAGTTGAAGCACAACTACAACAGCCTTCTGGTACGCAACCTGCCGCCACTGCAAACCATGGAATCACTGCTGTTTGAGCTGGTATGGGCTGGTGTAGTTGTCCTGGTGCTTGCGATCGCGACCGGCGCACTGTTTGTCGAAGACCTGTTTGCCCAGCATCTCGCCCACAAAACCGTCTTCTCGCTGCTGTCACTGGCCGTTTTTGTTGGCCTCCTGATCGGCCGATACACCAAAGGCTGGCGCGGAATGACGGCCACTCGCTGGACCCTCGCGGGCTGTATACTGCTAATGCTAGCGTTCTACGGCAGCAAATTTGTTCTGGAACTGCTGTTTCAGCGCGCAGGCTAACAGCCTGAGGTTCGCGGCTTGACAGCACCCGCAGGCACCCCCTATTTTCCCAACTTGTCAGCCAAATAAGGACACCACTCTTGAACGAAACATCGCTTACCGCGCTGTTTATTCTCCTAGTTGGCCTCATCATTCTCTCCGGTTTCTTTTCCAGCTCCGAAACCGGCATGATGTCACTGAACCGCTATCGCCTGTCCCACCTGGCCAAGACCGGCCACAAAGGCGCCAAGCGAGCACAGCGATTACTGCAGCGAACTGACCAGCTGATCGGTGTCATTCTGATCGGCAACAACTTCGTGAACATCCTCGCGTCATCCATCGCCACCGTCATCGCGATCGAACTTTGGGGTGATGCCGGTATTGCCATTGCCACCATTCTGCTGACGCTGGTCATCCTGGTGTTTGCCGAGGTGACCCCAAAAACGCTGGCAGCCCTCTTTCCGGAGAAGATCGCCTTTCCCGCCAGCTACGTTCTCGCGCCCCTACTAAAACTACTTTATCCCCTTGTGTGGGCCGTAAATCTGTTCACCGGCGCCATCCTGAAGCTTCTGCGAGTGTCGCCAGAGGATGCTGCCAACGATCACTTGAGCCGGGAAGAGCTTCGCACACTGGTGAACGAAGCCGGCAGCCTGATTCCCGCCAAGCACAAGGACATGCTGGTCAGCATTCTTGACCTGGAAAAGGTGACCGTGAATGACATCATGGTGCCCCGTAACGAAGTAGTCGGCGTCGACCTGGATGACGATACCGATACCATTCTGCGTCAGCTCAGAAGCAGCCAGCACACCCGGCTACCGGTGTTCAAAGGCGACATCAATAACATTCAGGGCATCCTCCACCTGAGAAGCGCCTCAAAACTGGTGCAGCAGGAAGAGATCAACAAAGCGATGATCATGCAACTGTGCCAGGAGCCTTACTTCATTCCCGAAAGCACACCGCTCAATACACAGCTTATCAACTTCCAGAAGGGCAAGCGGCGTTTCGGTGTGGTGGTGGATGAGTACGGCGATGTTCTTGGACTCGCCACCCTTGAAGACATACTGGAAGAAATCGTCGGCGAGTTCACGACGGATTACGCCGCCACCAGCCCCGACATTATTCCGCAGGATGACGGCACGTTTATCATCGATGGCACGGCAGCAGTACGAACCATCAACAAAACCCTTGGCTGGAAGCTACCGACGGATGGTCCGAAGACTCTCAACGGACTGATTACCGAGGCACTGGAAAACATTCCGGACACCAACGTTTGCCTGAAGGTCGCAGACCATCGACTGGAAGTGCTGCAAATCAAGGACAACGTGGTGAAGGCCGCCATCGTACACCCGAAAAAACGCCGAAAATCCGGCAAACCGCAATGAGAAGCAGCTAGCCGGGCGAAAGAGACCAGCCGGTGCCAGAATATATGACGAACGTCCCAGCTCGGCGTTTCTGCATGGGCAGTTTGGCAAAAATGCGGTAAATTTAATCAATAACGTAAAATATCAGGATTGAAAGCTCGGTCATGTATCCGGTTGAGGCGCATAAAGGAACCAGCCATGAATAAGCAGCCCGGTATACATTACCTCCGCGAACACAGGGACGCCGCAGCCGTGCCCGTGGAGGTGACACGAATCAAAGACACTGTTGTTGCAGGACTCGGCGATCTGCTGCAGGGCGCCTTCGATGCCGTTGACGACTCGCTGTTTGAGCTGGCCAATAATGCCCGAAGCAACAACGAGCAGAACCGCTATTTCGAAGCCATGCGAGAAATTCGCATCAAGCGAAAGGGCGTTGAAAAGCAGTTTCACGATACCATCGGTTCGCTATTTTCAAACCCTCCACGCATCGGCCAGTTAAACACCGACACACCCAAGCCAGCGGATACAGCCGAGTCGCTCTCTCTGCTAGGTGACGACACCCTGGAAGAACAGGTCGCTCTTAACGTGATGGCCACCAAGGCCAGGGCCCACTTCCAGGGACAACTACTGCAATTGCAGACCCGGTTTAGCGAAGTCTATCCTGGTGCCGGCGAGCAGTCGCCAGTCAATCCAATGGCGCCGGAACACCTCTGCGCCGCCTTCGCAGAGGCGATTCAAAACCTTGATGTCGACATTCGTGAACGCCTGATACTTCTCAAGCAATACGATCGCTACGTTATCTCAAACCTTGGCATGCTTCTGGACGAATCTAACCGGATTTTAATCCAGGCCGGCGTTATTCCAAATTTCCGCTACCATGGCCGCACATCGTCGTCAGAGACCGCCAGCAAGGACGCCAGCCAAAACACCGGGGTCAAAGCTTTCTCCGAAGCGAGCGCCCAGCCGGAGGACCGAAACAACAGCTTGATGTTTGAGCAGATCCGGCAATTGCTGGCTGACCAAAGGGCCGGCCAAGGCGCCCGACTTCGATCTACAGACCCTAACCTCCGGGTCATCGCAGATCATGAACTTGTGGAACTGCTTAACCGCATGCCCTCGCCAGATCCCCGCCCCATCAGCGGCAACCTGAGCGATGGCGATCCGATCACCATTGACCTGCGACACCTGGTTACTCAACTGATCACCAGTGCGGATGCCGCAACAGGCAAAGACGCGGCGCTGAACGAGGCTGACGAGGACCTGATCAACCTGGTGTCCATGTTGTTCGAGTTCATTTTGGACGACTACAACCTGTCAGCGCCGGTTCAGGTTCTGATCAGCCGCCTGCAAATCCCGATCCTGAAAGTGGTCCTGAAAGACAAGGACTTCTTCAACAGGTCTACACATCCGGCCCGCCGATTGCTCAATTCGCTGGCTCGCTCCGGAATTGGCTGGAGCTCCAGTGACGAAAAAGCCAGGGACAAGCTGTACAACCAGATTCATAACACCGTCCAGCGCATACTGAATGAGTTTGACGGTGACATTAGCCTGTTTGAAACCCTGAACCAGGAGTTTGACGCCTTTCTGGAGAAAGAAAACCGTCGTGCCTCGTTGGTCGAACAGCGAACCCGGGAATCCGAGCGAGGTCGAATCAAGTCCCAGAAGGCCCAGGAAACCGTCGACCACCTGCTGAAAGAGAAGGTCGCCCGCTACAAGCTGCCCTACACCATCAACAACATCCTGATGAATGGATGGAGCCGCGTCCTTTTTCTCGCCTACCTCCGGGATGACGCAGAGCATCGCTGGAAAGATCGAGTGCGGGTTGTCGATGACCTCATCTGGTGCCTGCACCCGCATCAGGGCGAACACGAGCGAGATCAATGGGTCAGACTCGTCCCCAAACTGCTTAAAGAAATACGCTCCGGACTCGAAGAGGTTTCCTACAACTCCTCACGCCTCGACGACATGATGGGCCAGATCAAAGTGGAGCTGACCGATGCCTTCCGGGCCAATGGCACTATCGAAACACGGCAGGAATCTCCCGCTCGACAGAATCAGGCATCGCTATCCACGGAGGCACTGCAGCACACCGCCGCCAACCATCAGGCGGAGCTGGAAGATGCAACTGTGGCAGAATACATCACCCAGATTGACAACCTCTCGATCGGTAATTGGGTGGAGTTTCGACTGGTCAACGGTGCCAGCTTCCGCTGCAAACTGTCTGCTGTCATTGAGGATGCAGACAGCTTCGTGTTCGTGAACCGGATGGGCCTGAAAGTTATCGAGAAGAATCGTATCGAACTCGCCCATGAAATGCGGCGCGGCCGCCTTAAACTACTGGAACAGGGCGCACTGGTAGATCGGGCGCTGAACGCGGTTGTCGGCAATTTGCGGAACAAGACAGCCTGACCCGATGAGGGAACCATCGACCCTTTATCAGAGCGTTCCGGCCGAATACAGGATTGGTCTTGCCTTGTCGATGGCCATCCTGTTTCACGCTGTCTTATTATCCTTCCCGTCGGCCCCGCCCTCAAAGCCTGAAGCCCATCGAAATACCGTGAGGTTTGAACTATTGGCGAGCGCTCGCAGCCCCAGTTCCCTGGCCACAACGCCATCAGAGGGATCAAACCGCAATCCACAGTTCGATATCCCTCCGCTTCAGGACGAAAGGTCTTCCGCCATAACTGAGGCAACCACAACCACAGGCCAGCGCAAAGCTAGAGATGTATCGCCGGCGGATACATACCACGCCGAATCAGAGCAGACCAACGCCGCTACGAAACCAAGCGTCATTTCTTCGTCGATGAGCCGCTCATCAGCCAGCAGGCCTCAAACAGAGAATGAACGGAGCGAGGGGGAGGAAAACGGACGGGATACCAATAATCAGGTTTCGACCAACCCTGCGGAGCAAGACCCGTATTTGATCACCCTCGCCAGCCATTTGGGACGAGAGATCGAGAGATTGAGCATACCCGGCGTCAGCCAGCTATCCGAGAAACTATCGCTGGAAGTCGAGCTTCAACTGCTCGGTAATGGCGCGCTCACCAGAGCAAAAATCCTGAAGTCCTCGGGTATCAAGAGACTGGATAATGCGGCCTACCACGCCTCGCTGTCCGCCAGCCCTTACCCGGCACCACCGGCCCACCATAACGACCAGAACCGCTTCGAGGTCGAACTCATTTTTTCCCCGAAACGATTCTGACAGGAATATCAGGCTTCCGTCTGTTTGGCAGCAGCCTTAACCATGGTTGCCAGCTCACCACTCTCGGACATTTCCAGAACGATATCGCAGCCACCAACCAGGTCACCATTGATGTAAAGCTGCGGGTAAGTTGGCCAGCTGGAATACACTTTCAGAGCTTCGCGCAGCTCCTGGTTATCCAGAATGTTAACAAAGGCAAAGCGCTCGCCGCACGCCATCAGCGCCTGAACCGTCTTGGCTGAAAACCCACACTGAGGTGCCTGTGGCGTGCCCTTCATGTACAGAATGATCGGGTTTTCGTCGAGCTGGCTTTTGATAGTTTCGTTAATGTCCATGAACATACACCTCTTGGGTAGATAGAATCGCCCGAAGGCTATTTAACATTCAGTTTGGCAGCATTGTACACGCCCCGCATTCGGCGCACCAAACCCTGAGTTTGCCGGTCCGCAGAAGCACGGAGTGCGCCGTTGTCTTCCTTTTTACGAGGGGCTAGACTTGGAGCCCATTTTTTCCTCGATTTTTCACCTACCCTCGTAAGTTGGGTTTTTGTTGATATGAAGGACCATTGAATGGCGGCAAGGCATTTTCTTACGCTTGATGACATGACAGCGTCCGAGCTGGACAGCTTGGTAAATCACGCCAGCAAGCTCCGGACCGAGTGGCGCGAAGGGAAGGTCCGGGATTCACTGAAGAACCGCGTTCTGTCGATGATTTTCGAAAAATCGTCGACCCGGACCCGGGTTTCGTTCGAGGCTGGCATGGCCCAGCTCGGCGGCTCCGCCATGTTCCTGTCACCGAGAGACACCCAGCTCGGCCGCGGTGAACCCATCGAAGATTCGGCGATCGTTATCTCGAGCATGGTGGATGCGGTGATGATCCGCACCTTTGCCCATGAAACAGTGGAACGTTTCGCCCAGGCCTCCAGGGTGCCGGTGATCAATGCGCTGACCGATGATTTTCATCCCTGTCAGCTTCTGGCTGATATGCAGACCTACCGCGAGCATCGCGGCAGCATCAAAGGCGCGACCGTGGCCTGGATTGGTGATGGCAACAACATGTGCCACTCCTATATGAACGCAGCAGCCCAGTTCGGTTTCCATCTCAATGTAGCGTGTCCGGAAGGCTATGAACCCGATCCGGCCCTGATGGACAAGCACAGCAGTCGCGTTACCCTGTATCGCGAGCCCGCCGAAGCGGCACGGAACGCCAACGTACTGGTTACTGACGTGTGGGCCTCCATGGGTCAGGAAGAGGAACAGAAGGCGAGAGAGCAGGCCTTCAAGCGTTTCCAGATTAACCGGGAACTTATGCAACTGGCCGACAAGGATGTCCTGTTCATGCACTGCCTGCCGGCCCATCGCGGCGAAGAAATTTCCCACGACATGATGGAGCATCCCGGCTCCGTGGTATGGGATGAAGCGGAGAACCGCCTGCACGCTCAAAAAGCGCTGCTGGAATTCCTGATTCTGGGTACGCTGGACTGAACATGACCCTAGGCACCATTGCGCCAGACGACTGGCTACTTGAAGTCAACAACCTGTCTTGCGGCTACGGCGGGGACTCGGTTATCCGCGATGTCAGCTTTGCCCTCAGCCACGGTGACATCGGTTGCCTTCTGGGCCCCAGCGGTTGCGGGAAAAGCACCATTCTTCGGGCTCTGGCGGGCTTTTTGTCGCCAAACACCGGCGAAATCCGACTGCAGTCCCGGGCCATTAGCCTGCCGGGCCGGTCCTTGCCACCGGAAAAGCGCAAAATTGGCATGGTCTTTCAGGACTACGCCTTGTTTCCACACCTGACAATCGCTGACAACGTCGGTTTTGGCCTGAAGGACCTGCCAAAACCGGAAAAACGCCAGAAGGTGATGGAGCTACTTAAACTGGTTCATCTGCAGGACCTGGCAAACAGCTATCCCCACGAACTGTCAGGCGGTCAGCAGCAGCGTGTCGCCCTTGCCCGGGCACTCGCCCCCGAACCCACACTGATCTTGCTCGACGAGCCTTTCTCCAATCTGGATGCAGACCTGCGTCGCAGGCTGAGCCTGGATGTTCGTGAGATTCTCAAAACCCTGGGCATCAGTGCCATTCTGGTCACCCACGACCAACAGGAAGCCTTTGCCATGTGCGACCAGGTGGCCGTGTTGCGAGATGGCCAGATCCAGCAATGGGATGTCCCCTACAACCTGTATCACGAACCCTCTAACCGGTTCGTCGCGAGTTTCGTTGGCCAGGGAGGTTTCATTCCGGGCAAGGCTCTGGGGCCGGACACGATCGAGTCGGAGCTGGGGGTTATCGAGGGCAACCGGGCTTACAAATGGGAAGCGGGCACGCTGGTGGATGTCCTCATTCGACCGGACGACATCGTGTATGATCCGGAGTCCACGCTACGACCGAAAGTGGTTGAGAAAACCTTTGCCGGCACATCGACCCTCTACCGGTTCCGCTGCTCAGAGGAAACTGAGTTCGAGGCGCTGTTCCGCAGCCACCTGGATTTTCACCTTGGCGAATCGGTCCCCGTGCGCGTCGAGGCCGATCACCTGATCGCCTTCGAGCGCACGGGCTAACACCTTTTTTAGTTATTGCAAACGCGCTCTACTGCATCCAGCCAGCCTGAATAGAGCGATTCCCGTAATGCGGGCGTCATCACCGGATGGAATTGGCGCTCGCATTCCCAGAGCGCAGACACTTCATCGAGGCTTTCGTACACGCCGGTTTGCAATCCGGCTAGGAAAGCCGCACCCAGAGCGGTTGTCTCGGTCACTCTCGGGCGGTCAACCGTGACGTTGAGAATATCCGCCAGGAACTGCATCACCCAGTCGTTCACTGACATTCCGCCATCAACCCGTAAACCTTCCAGCGGCGCGCCATCGTTCTGGATAGCCCGAACCAGATCTTTGGTTTGGTAACAGACCGACTGCAGACCAGCCGTAACGATTTCCGCGATGCCCGTGTCACGGGTCAACCCCATGATGGCTCCGCGAGCATGAGGATCCCAGTGAGGGGCGCCCAAACCGGTGAATGCCGGCACCAGGTAAACCGGGTTGTTGACCCCCACCGTTTCCGCGTGGGCCGAGGACTCGCTGGCGTGACTGATAAGCTTCAGACCATCCCGCAACCACTGCATGGCCGCCCCCGCCACAAAAATACTCCCTTCCATGGCATAGCATGGCTTGCCATTGAGGCGGTAAGCCATAGTCGTCAGCAACCGGTTTTCCGACCGAAGGGCCTGATCCCCGGTGTTCAGCATGAGGAAGCAGCCAGTGCCGTAGGTACTCTTGGCCATGCCCGGCTGAAAGCAGGCCTGCCCGATCAATGCCGCATGCTGATCACCGGCAATACCGGCAATGGCTACCGGCGCTCCCAGCCATCTTGACTCTGTGGTTCCAAAATCAGCTGCGCTGTCGAGCACGTCTGGCAAAATGGCTTTCGGCACACGGAACAGCTTCAGGAGCTCGTCATCCCAGGACTGGTCGTGAATATTGAAGAGCGCCGTCCGGGACGCATTCGTAGCATCGGTATAGTGGGACTGGCCATCGGTCAGATTCCATAACAACCAGCTATCCACCGTTCCGAACGCAAGTTCGCCGTCTTCCGCACGCTGACGGGCGCCATCAACATGATCAAGAATCCAGGCCGCCTTTGTCGCAGAAAAGTAGGGATCGATCAGCAGCCCGGTTCTTTCTACCACCAGGTCTTCATACCCGTCAGACTTCAGCTTTGTACACAATGACGCCGTTCGCCGATCCTGCCAGACGATGGCGCGGTAGATGGGCTCGCCCGTTTGACGATCCCACACCACCGTCGTTTCCCGCTGATTGGTAATACCAATGCCCGACAGGCCAGCCGCTTCAATACCTGCTTTTGCCAGGGCCCCACGACACACGGCGAGTGTACTGTCCCAGATTTCGGTCGCATCATGCTCGACCCAGCCGTCCCGTGGGAAGTATTGGCGAAATTCCTGCTGGTCGACACCAACAATGGTGCCCGTTTCATCGAATACGATGGCGCGAGAGCTTGTCGTTCCCTGATCGATGGCAAGCAGATAGCGACTCATGAGTTCCTCCGGTGATTTTTCCCGGAGTTTAGCAACCCGCTCACCTGAGGGAGAGGACTCAGCACAAAAAAATGGAAGGAAAAGATAAAAAAAGGGCCGGAAAACCGGCCCTCAAAATGACGAATGAAACAAGGAAAGTTCGTAAGAACTACAACCTCAAAAGTCATCCCTTACGTTTTCCATTATTGGGAAAAGCCCACTACACGTCAGTAGCGGTTCTGTAGCCGCTTTGTTACATAAGGTGAGAGGGCGAGAAGTGGCTCACACAATGGCGTCCACCGGCTTCTTGCGGGGCCATACAAGGCTGAAACGAGCACCGCCCAAACGCTCACTTCGGCCGACAAATGCCTGCCCACCATGCCAATACAGAATCCGGCGCACAATCGATAACCCCAGACCATAACCACCGGAGGTGCGAGTCCGGCTATCATCCAGGCGGGCAAAGGCTGTGAACACCTTTTCCCAGTCACTTTCAGGGATACCGGGGCCATCATCCTCGACGTCGACCCGGCAGTTATCTTCATCAATGTGGCAATGCACTCTCACCCTGCCGGCCGCATATCTCCCGGCGTTACCAACAAGGTTCTGAATGGCCCGGTGAATATATCGAGGCTCGATATCCGCCATGGCCCACTGCTCTGAACCCTCTTCGATATCCGCCTCAATAGTCAGTGCCGGCCGGATTAACTGCTGCTCGGAGACAACCTGCCGCACCAGATCGGTGACCGATCCTTCCTGAAGAGAAAACACCGGCCCACCTTGTTCAAGGCGGGCATAGGTCAGTATTTCGTCAATCAGTTCATCCAGTTCCTGGATGTCCCCATCAATACCTTCCAGCTGCTTCTCCAGCCGCTTTTCATCCTCACAGTTTTCAATCATCTGAACCCCGAAACGAATCCGGGCAACAGGCGTCCGAAGCTCATGGGACACCGCATGGATCATTTCCCGCTGAACCTGAACCAGTCGCTGAATGTGTTCTGCCATGCCATTGAACGATGCGGCAAGCCGGGAAACCAATGTACCCGAACCAGATTCGACTCTGGCTCCCATCTCGCCACGGGCAATGCGGACAACAACGGACTCAACCATTCGCAAGTTGTTGTCGACCTCCCGAAGTGCAAGTACCAGTACCACCGCCAGCACGCCACCGACGGCCATGACAAGCAGAACAATGACGGGCAAGGCCCAGGGATCAAACGGCCGAGCCATATCAATGCGGAACAACTCCCCGTCGGACAGCTGCATCAACACATGGCCCACGCCGCCAGAGTCGTCACGAAAGAAGACGACACCGCGGCGCAGAACCTGCTCCAGCACTTCATCAGACGGCAGGGTTTCCGGCTCTGAAACCCGGCCTATGCCCACAGCCAGTGCCTCGCCAAGCTGCTTCGCCAGGACCGCCCGGTCATCCGGCATTGCGGCATCGAGATGGCGAAGAACGATCATGGCTGTTGCCTCGGAAACCCCGCGATACAATTCCTCAAATCGAACCTGGATGACCTTGCCATCACCACCCTGGGCAAGTACCCGATAACCTACGCCGGTTTCGAGGGAAACAACCTGATCGTAACCAAGCCGTTCTTCCACCAACGGCGCCAACTTCAACTCATTGATATCAACAATTCTGAAGTCGTAGCCGGCATGGAGCCAGTGCTCCGGAGCATTCAAATCGGGCTCGGCCTGAAGCCAACGCATCAGCGGATCGGGGAAGTGCTCATGCCAGGCCATGGAACGCACGGCGTTAACCCCTACGAACAGGGCAACGCACAGCAGCATAACCAGCACCATGAGGCCGGCAAAGCGGGCATAGAGTTTGAGAAAAAACGTCAGGGACATGTCACAAACCCTGGTGGGCGTCGCCGGTGAACACCCGGGGTGTTGTCACCGGCACTGAGGGCAGCGGAGTCAGGCTTCCTTAACGAACAGATAACCTTTGCTGCGAACCGTTTTGATGCGTCGTGGGTGAATCGGATCGTCGCCAATCTTGGGACGAATTCTCGATACCCGAACGTCGATGGAGCGATCCTGACCGTCGTATTCAATACCCCGCAGGGCGGTAAAGATTTCCTCGCGGCTGAGTACTCGGCCGGCGTTGCTTGCCAGGAGCCAGAGCAAGTCAAACTCAGCGCTTGTGAGGTCAATACTCTCGTCGTTAAGCCAGGCTTCACGCATGGAGCGATCAACAACAAGATCGTTGAACTGGAGACGAACCGGTTCTTCACCACTGGCTTTTTCGTCGCCGCCCTGACCGGACTCCGTCACTCGACGGAGCATCGCACGGATGCGGGCCAGAAGAACACGGGGTTTGACCGGCTTGCCAATGTAGTCATCTGCGCCCATTTCCAACCCGAGAACCTGGTCGAGATCGTCAGTTCGGGCTGTCAGCATAATGATCGGACCGGTGAAAAACGGGCGGACCCGCCGACAAATGGACAGACCGTCTTCGCCGGGAAGCATTAGATCCAGAACCACCAGATCTGGCTGCTCGTTCCGGATACGTTCAACCGCTGCGCCTCCATTGGTCTCGAGCGTCACCTGCAGGCCGTTACTCTCCAGGTACTCCCTGGTCAGCTCTGCCAGTCGTTCGTCGTCTTCGACAATGAGAATTCGCCAACTTTCGTTCGTCTGTTCCACGCCGTCTATCTCTGATTTTGTTATCGCGGGTTTGGAAAGACCACCTGCCACCGGGGGCCGATAGCCTGATGTTTCAGCAATTATACATGCTGCCACCGAATATACATGGAACAACGCTGCTGTTACACCCCGTGACAGAGCTTAGACAAGATAAGTATTAAATGCCTGTCACAAACATGCCACAAAGCAGAATTAATTCTAACAATCAGGCGCAATTGGTCGTTTTAACTCAGAAAAGCGGACGCCCCTGAGCAACCTCGTCATCGGTCGCCGGCCGACGACCGACAATTTCGAGATCAAAATAGAGGGTATAGCCAGCGAGAGGATGATTTGCATCCACTTTCACCAGATTGCCATCGATCGCCACAACCTTGACGACCTGCGCCTGATCGCCGGTGTTGGTCTGGAACTTCATACCCACTTCCAGCTTCTCAATCCCTTCGAACATCGAGCGTGGCACCTTGCGAATCAACTCAGGGTTATGCTCGCCATAGGCCATGGCTGGCGGCACGGTGACCTCAAGGCAGTCCCCTACACCGCGATCCTTCACGGCCTCCTGAATACCTTCAATGATATTCGGGCTCCCATAGACGAAATGGAGGGGTTCGCTCCCTTCTGAAGTATCGACCAGATCACCAAGCTTGTTTTTCAGAACGTAGTGAACCGTGAAAACATCGGGTTTGACACTTGCATCAACCATCAGCCGCTTGAATTTCCTGTATTGGTGGGTGGCTCAGTCAGCTGCAGGCCATAAATCACGAGGCGCTGATCCAGCGTCTGCCTCAACCCTTTCGGGTTGGACAATCCCATGCGATCGAGAAGGGGCTGGTAAATGCCCTCCTCATCCCGCACCCGGATAGCCTGCAATATGGCGCGGAGTTTACCACGACGACTGCCGGTTGCGGCCTTAAGCGCCTTAAGGGCTTTCCCTAACCTCAACTCATCATCCGTAAAATCGCAACCGAATGGGAATGCCGGAAACAGATCGGGCCGTCCTGGCGCAGCCAACGCCTTGCGAACAGCCTCTGGCGTGTTATTGCACCAGGCATCGGGCAATCGAAAGTTCGGATCGACCTTGCCCGCTTTCTGCGCTTGCTTGAGCAATGAAGCCTGGAAACGCGAGTCGGCAATTCGGATCAGTCGCAGATAGACCTGCTCATCAGGCTGTCCCCGCAGATCGGCAATGCCATACTCGGTAATAACCACGTCCCGTAGATGTCGTGGAATCGTGCAGTGGGCGTAATTGAACACAATGTTGGACAGGATCTCACCACCGGATTTCCGGGTTGCCCGCATGGTGAGGATGGATCGCCCGCCCGGTAACTCATGGGCCATAGCAACAAAGTTGTACTGACCACCAACCCCACTCACTACCCGGCCGTCCGCCAGCCCATCCGATACGGCGGCGCCGCTGAGGGTATACATCATCGCCGAATTAATAAACCGGCCATCGACCCGCTGGGCCGCCTTAAGCCGCTGATTGCCATAGCGATGATCGTAGAGCTGATTGATATAGTTGACGCTGGTCATGCACACCTGAGCGCGTTGTTCATCGGTCATTTCCCGAAGTGCCTGGTAAAACCGTTCCGGACCGACATAGAAACCACCGTGCATGACAATACCGCCTCGTAACCGGTCTCCCAGCAGGTAGGCCTCAATGGCCTTGCGCGCGTCTGGGTTATCCAGATCACCTTCCACAGAGTGCTCGCCAATGAGCAATCGGCCACCCCGAAACTCCACGGAGTCCTTGAGAACCCCCAGGCTCACCAGCCAGGTCACGTCTCTGGACCGGAAAGGTGAATCAATCAACTGGTGCTTGCGAAGCACGTCCAGAGACTCGATGGTAATGGCGTCGCTCAGCTCGCCGCGATTGATCAATTCCTGCAGGTCCGCATTGTCGTAAACCTGACGTTTCAGGATGCCGGCCTGCATCAGATACAGGAAGCCATCCACCATCATTTCACTGCAACCATAGAGCCCTTTTTCGAAGGTTCCTGTCCCTCCTTCTGCAGCGACCATTGGAAATTGGCCCGCCACATCAAGGTGATCGAATACCGCCTGCCAATCCGGGTTCTGGGTGTGACGGAGAATTGTGCTGTAGACCAGGGCCGCACCCAAAGAGCCGATACCCACCTGCAGGGTACCGCCATCCCGCAGCAACGCGCTGGCGTAGAATCCGATCAGATGATCCTCGGGACTGATGGCCAATGCTGGAGCCGAGAACAGCGGATAGTCCGTGGAAGGCTGCTCAAACACCACATCGAAATCCGTCTCGCCGACGGCGGCGTGATTTCCCATGTAGGGAAGATTCCGGTTTATTTCCGCCACCAGGGCCACAGGCTGCCCACCCGCTTCCCGCTCCCGCATCAGCGGAATCAGGTCCAGCGTCAGATCCGGATTGCAGCTCAGGCTGGCCCGCCCCGGATCGCCCGCACGCTCTCCGGGAGACACCATTTGCGCAACCACGTTGATCCCCTGGGACATCAGGTCCCGCACGGCGTGGGTGTAATTGCTGCTGACGTAATGACGCTGCTGGGACTGGTTGTTCAGGTAACTGCCGGCCTTGAAGAAGAACTCAGAAACCGTCACGTTGGGCGGCAGGGCATTACTGGACACCGCCCGGGCATAGGCCAGCTCGGGGATTTCACCGTACAGGCGTTCGGTGAAAGGCTCGAGGAAACGCTTCTCGAGGGAGGAACCTCCTCTGGGAGCAAGTAACGACAGAGCCGTTACGATGTGCAGCTTGATATCCGGATCGGCCTTGGCGCGCTCGTAAAGAGCGTTGGCAAACCGAACCGGTTTTCCCAGCCCCAGGGGCATACCGAGAGTAATGCTCTTGCCAACCCGACGAATGACTTCGTCGACGCAAGTCTCGACATCATTCAATCGACGACCGCTTTCCTGCGCCATTCCCAAGCTCCTTCTTATTCTCAGCCCGTTGTTTGACCAATGATGATCACATGGCCGATCAGGAGTGGCAATGTACTCGGAGGGGTTTTGTATTTTTTTTGATCAGAAATTTAGAGAAACACTGATCTGGATCAGAAGATCCACTTGAGATTGAGGCAGGCGCCTTCGTTCAGCAGAGCAACGCCATGGTCTGGCTGGGCAGGTTCGGAGGCAAAGCGCTTGTCGTCATCTCGGCGGGACAGGGACCAGGTCAGTAGACGGGAGCCAAGCTCGGAGAAAACACCGACCGAAACGTCGTCATTGTCATTGCCGGCGAGGCGTTCCTGGGCGCCGATAATCCCTTCAACGGCACTGCTTTCCGAACGCTCCTCAAAGACACGCTCGTCGGCTTCGGCACGAACCACAAAGGCGACCAGATTGAGAACGAGCAGTGCGACAAATAGACGAATAATCATGACACTTCTGAAACCTGAAAAATCGAAACGCGATACGGATATCAACTAATTCTAAAGTCTAATGATTGTGCGCCGAAAAGGTGTGAAGTTGTACACAAAGCAGTCATTTATTTGTCATCTTTTAACTTTCTTTTTGTCAAAAAATAATCCTGAATATTTCCGGATGTAATCGGAGCTGCCTTTGCCCCGGCCTGGTGCCGGGGCGAAAGGACCCAAAAGAGAGCGTCAAGGACAGGGGTAAGTATATGTTTGGTGAAGATTTTCCAAAGACGCCAACAACTCTTCGCTGAGCTCGATGAACGCTGACCCCAGGTTTTCCTGAAGCTGCTCCAATGTCGTCGCACCAATGATATTACTGGTGACAAAACTCCGACTATTTACATAGGCCAATGCCATCTGTGACGGCGACAACCCGTACTCTTTCGCCAAGTCCACGTAGGCTCGGGTGGCAGCCATTCCTTGCTCGCCAGTGTAACGGCTAAACCGCTCGAAGAGCGTCAGTCGCCCGTTCTCTGGCCAGACATCGCCAAGATATTTCCCGGACAGCATGCCAAACGCCAGAGGCGAATAGGCCAAAAGCCCAACACCCTCACGATGGGCAACTTCGGCAAGACCAACCTCGAAAGAACGATTCAACAGGTTGTAGGGGTTCTGGATACTGACGGGCCTGGGCCAGTCATTTTCCCGGGAAAGGCGCAGGTACTCCATGGTCCCCCAGGGGGTTTCATTTGACAGACCAACATGACGAACCTTGCCCTCCCTGACCAGTTCATCAAGAGCCTCAAGAGTCTCTTCTATGGGAGTGAAATGTTCATTCGCCTTGTGCTCGTAACCCAGCTTCCCAAAGAAATTGGCGCCCCGGTCTGGCCAGTGCACCTGGTACAGGTCGATATAATCGGTCTGCAACCGCTTGAGGCTGGCCTCACAGGCCTCGCGGATGTGGTTGCGGGTAAGACGCGGTCCATTTCTCAGATAGGTCAACCCATTGCCCGGCCCCGCCACTTTAGAGGCAATCACCAGATCGTCCCTGCGCCCCCGGCGTGCCAGCCAGTTGCCCAGATAGGTTTCCGTAAGGCCCTGGGTCTCCGCGCGGGGCGGCACCGGATACATTTCGGCCGCATCAATAAAATTCACACCCTCCGAGGTGGCTAAATCCAGTTGCTCGAAGGCTTCCTGCTCGGTGTTCTGTTCGCCCCAGGTCATGGTCCCCAGGCAAATCAGACTGACATCGAGATCGGTCTTACCCAACTTCCGGGTTTCCATAGCAGCTCCTTGTTGATGTGTGACATGAAGAATAGTGAGGGTCGCGCCACGCCCGCGGGTTTCAGTCGAACAATCTCAACTGGGTCACAGGCGCATCGTCATTGCGGAAGCGTACGCCCATTCCAAGCAACCGGACCGGACGGTCGCCCTCGGCGACTAACTCCCGAAACAAAGGCAGATAGTCATCGAGCGCTGGCAACTCAATATGTTCGCGCACCCTTTCCAGCGTATGAGTAGAGAAATCACTGTAGCGTACTTTGACAAACAGCTTGTGGATCGGCTTCTTCCGGCCTTTGCGGGTCAAACGGTGAGTCAGGTCGTCCACCAGCGATGCCATCACCGTTTCACAGGCCGCCCGGTCGGGTAAATCCTGGGAAAATGTCCGCTCAACACTGACTGACTTGGCCACCCGGGAAACCACCACCGAACGCTCATCACGCCCATGGGCCATTTCGTAAAGGCGGTAACCCTGTTTGCCAAAGCGATCAATCATTACTTCCGGCGCCAGAGCCCGGATGTCACCACAGGTTTTTATCCCCAGACCGTACAGTTTTTTGGCCGTCACCTCCCCCACACCGAAAAGCTTTTCAACAGGCAGTTCCATCACAAAGGCATCAACATCTTCCGGACGGACGACAAACAGTCCGTCGGGTTTTTGCCAATCACTGGCAATCTTGGCGAGGAATTTGTTCGGAGCCACTCCCGCCGACACAGTGATGCCCACCTCCTCGAGGATGCGCGCCCGCAGTTTCCGGGCCATCAGCGTTGCGCTGCCCCTGCAATCAGTAACGTCAGTGACGTCAAGAAAGGCTTCATCCAGAGACAAAGGCTCTACCAGGTCGGTCATTTCCCGCAAAATGGCCATCACCTGTTGCGACACAGCCCGGTAACGCGCCATATCCGGCGGGACCGTCACCAGGCCCGGGCACAGGCGGCGTGCCTCACTGCCGGGCATGGCAGAGCGAACTCCAAATGCCCGCGCTTTATAATTACAGGTAGTGACCACACCCCTGCCCCCGTCGCCGCCCACCGCCAGGGGAACATCGCGCAAAGAGGGATCGTCACGCATCTCCACCGCTGCGTAAAAACAGTCGCAATCAATGTGGATGATTTTGCGCTGACTCATGGCTCGGGGCTCACAACAAGACACATGTACATTTATACAGCCTTGTATCTTAAGCTAACATACAGAGAATGTCAGGAAGAGTAGTCATCGCAACACAAAAACATCGCGAGGCCCCATGAGCAATCCAATCCCAGAATCCCGTCGCACCGAAATCGAGGCGGCCGCTTTTCGACGCCTAGTAAAACACCTGCAGGAACACACCGATGTGCAGAACATCGACTTGATGAACCTGGCCAGTTTCTGCCGGAATTGCCTGTCGAAATGGTATCGCGCCGAGGCCCAGGAGCGTGGCTTTGACATTTCCGATCCGGATGCCCGGGAGGAAATCTACGGCATGCCCTATGACGAATGGAAAAGCCGATACCAGTCTGGAGAAAAACAGCAGGCCCCCAAGGAATGATCGTCAACGAAGCTGTACGCATCCACCTGGCGTCGCTGGCGGCAGGTCATGGCGACTTTGCCGGGACGCTGGCACTGGTTGAGCGCTTCTTCGATTATCAGCCTACGGGGTTTCACAATGGGCCACTCGCTAACGCGCCGGGCGAAAACTCCGGCTCCTGCCGGGTGTTCGCCCTGGGGCGGTACTGCAACCTCCCCGAGTCCGACACGCTTGCGCTGTTTGCCGAGCACTACCAGCAGGTCATTAACGACCCATCGGGCAGCAGCCATGCTAACATCCGGCAGTTCATCAGTACTGGCTGGTCGGGCATCCGCTTTGACGTCGAACCGCTCCGGCCGCGCCCAGCGCCCAACACCACGGAAGAGAAACATTCATGACCGATAACGCCAAGGCCGGGGTTACACAGGTTTTCCAGCTCAAGAGTGCCAGCCTATCCATTACCGCTATAGAGCTGTATTTTTTCGATAACGACGAGTTTGAAGCCACACTTCGGGACAAAATCAGTCAGGCCCCGGGCTTCTTCAAGGACATTCCCGTCATCATTGCCCTGGAAAAATACGAAGGCCTGGACAGCGAACTGGATTTTTTCAAAATTATTGGCATCTGCCGCAGGCATAACATGCATGTCGTGGGTGTTCGCGGCGGAACCGACGATCAGCGACGCCTTGCCCGTGGTGCTGCACTGGCGTTGCTGCCGGCCGCCGGCCAGAAAGAACCGGCCCGGGAGCCCGACCCTGCACCACAACAGGTCCAGGAGGCATCACCCGCCGCCCAACCCGCAGTAGAGGTCAAATCGAGCGAAGCCGTGCCGGCAAGGGTTGTCTCCCAGCCAGTTCGTTCGGGCCAGCAAGTGTACGCACCCGAAGGCGATCTGATCATTCTGGCCCCGGTACAAGCCGGCGCGGAAGTCCTCGCGGGCGGCAACATCCACGTGTATGGGCCACTGCGGGGCAGAGCCCTGGCTGGCATCCATGGCGCCCAGAACGCCAGAATTTTTTGCCAATCCCTTGAAGCAGAGCTTGTGTCCATTGCCGGACACTATAAAATTTCAGAAGATCTTCAGAATGACGGCTGGAAAAGCGCGGTTCAAATCCAGCAAAAGGACGATTTGCTGGTGGTAACGCCACTAGACAAAGCCTGACAGTAAGACAAAATACAACAATAGAAGCATTCATTCGGCATATTCCGACGAACTCACCGCGATACAGGAAATGAACCTTGGCTAGAATCATTGTCGTCACCTCAGGAAAAGGCGGCGTTGGCAAAACCACCACCAGCGCCTCAATCAGCACCGGTCTTGCCAAGCGCGGCCACAAAACCGTCGTCATCGATTTTGATGTTGGCCTGCGAAATCTGGACCTGATCATGAACTGCGAGCGACGGGTCGTTTACGACTTCGTCAATGTCATTCAGGGAGAAGCCTCCCTCACCCAGGCACTGATCCGCGACAAGCGGGTTGAGAACCTCTACATTCTTCCTGCCTCACAGACCCGGGAAAAGGAAGCCCTGACCAAAGATGGCGTGGAAAAGGTGATCAACGAGCTGTCTGAAAACTTCGACTACATCGTGTGCGACTCACCTGCGGGCATCGAGCACGGCGCTCTGATGGCGCTGTACTACGCCGACGAGGCAGTTGTCGTTACCAACCCGGAAGTGTCCTCAGTCCGTGACTCCGACCGCATCCTTGGCATCTTGCAAAGCAAATCCCGTCGCGCCGAGATGGGCCAGGATCCGGTCAAGGAACACCTGTTGCTGACTCGCTATAACCCGGCCCGGGTTGAGCGGGGCGAAATGCTGTCCGTTAACGACGTGGAAGAAATTCTGGCCATCCCCCTGCTGGGCGTGATCCCGGAAAGTCAGGTCGTGCTTAATGCATCCAACCAGGGCGTACCGGTCATCCTGGAAGAAGAGAGTGACGCGGGCCAGGCCTACGATGACGCAGTCAGCCGCCTTCTGGGCGAAGAGCGCGAGCACCGTTTCATGACAGCCCAGAAGAAAGGCTTCTTCTCCCGCATGTTCAAGGGAGGTTAAGGCATGAGCTTCCTTGATTATTTCCGGGGCAGCAAGAAGAACACCGCCAACGTCGCCAAAGAGCGCCTGCAGATTATTGTTGCGCACGAACGCGGTCAGCGCGAGCAGCCGGA
This sequence comes from Marinobacter suaedae, assembly GCF_030519635.1. NCBI lineage: Bacteria > Pseudomonadati > Pseudomonadota > Gammaproteobacteria > Pseudomonadales > Marinobacteraceae > Marinobacter > Marinobacter suaedae. The sequence continues at coordinate 1,303,075 of NZ_JAUMIS010000002.1, forward strand.
CTATCTGCCGCAACTGCAGCAGGAGCTTCTGAATGTCATTCGCAAGTACGTGCAGATCAGTGATGACATGGTGCAGGTAGAGGTTGACCGGAACGACGACGTCTCCGTTCTGGAACTCAACGTCACCCTGCCCGAGCGGTAATTCGCCAGAGTTCGCCCTTCGCTGGTGGTCCCGACCGGGGCCTACCAGCGGGCGTAATGGTCTTCCATCAGGCCTCGCATGCCCCTGATGGCGATGCACTCTCCGTCATCGCCTGTCATCTGGCCCTCAAACGTCCCGATAAACTGCCGGAAGTTGGACGCCAGCACGACCGCATTCAGCTTTTCCTTGCGCACACCTCCGGGTTGAAAGGTCAGATCAACCCGCCCGTCATCGGTCGTCACTCGCCAGGGTTGCTCAGGGTGATATCGATCAAAGTCGAAACAGGCGATACCCAGCTTCACACAACGGCCATCCAGCCACAGCGCATTTTCGGTCACGCCAGTTTCATTCACCCCCGCCGCCAGATTCAGCCCTATTGATCGCCCATCGGGCAACTGACCGGCCATGCAGGCCCAGTTCCAGGCTGTCTCCCGCCGCATGAAACCACAGCTCCAGTCTACGGAGCCGCGGGTTGCCTCATCCGTACGCCAGACCTCCTGTCCCCAGCGGACCTCACCATCCACTGCGAGCCCAGCTGATTTGCGGGTGAAAACCCACCCGTTATAGCCAGCCGGACTCACCAGGCGAAGCGGATCCGAATCCTGCCGAAGCGTCAGGTCTACCTGAATATTCCCGGGAGCCTTCACCTGGATGTGCCGTCCGTCCACATCGGGCATGATACTCATGTTGACCTTTGCATTGGCGAATATCGCCGCTCCGCGCTCCGGCAGGGGATCAATTTCTACCCCCCGCGCCAGTGGCGCCAGGAACGACTGTTCATGCAAGGTTCCGGTCGAGAAGTCGTACAGGTAGAAAAACCCATTGGCCACCAGCTTGAGATCGACGATCGCGATACCAAACACCCAGTCGGCTCCCATGACACTGACAAACTGGAACTGGTTGAACCGCCAGCGCCGCGCCCATCGGGATCGGGGCCGGTCCATAACAGTTCGAAGGTCATAGTCCTGGAAATTGATCTCTTCGACAGCTCCCTTCAGGAGACCCGGGGTAATCTTTCCACACTCATCAATCAGTTTTTCGACCATCACAAATCCGTCAGCTTGGGCCATTTCTCGTGAGGACACCGCCAGTGAGATACCTGGTTCACAATCCCCGGTTTAAGAAAACTGAACAGCCCGACACCCATGCTAGACTCGGACCACAATTGTCAAGGAAGCATACTTCATGAGAACTACCAGAGCCCAGAGCATTACGGGCTGGATGGCGGCCATGGGCGGCGCACTGCTTGGCTTTTTCGTTTCCGCCTCCACTGCGAGCGCAGAGTTACCGGCAGAGAACGCCAAGGATTGGAAACTGCGCCAGGAAGTCGGCAACATCCGGGTCTATACCATCGACCAGTCCGATTCCAGTTTCAAGGCGTTCAAGGCTGAAGCGCTTCTGGACACCCCCATCGAAAACCTGATGGCGGTCATGATCAACCCCGGCTCCTGCCTGGAGTGGGTTCACAACTGCACCGAATCCTACGCATTTGGAGAGGGCAATTTCCACGACCGCTACGCCTACTCGGTCAACAACATGCCCTGGCCAGTCACCGACCGGGATTACGTGCTTCGCATCCGGACTCAGGGTGACGAGGAAACCGGCGAAATCATCATGGACCTCAATGCAACCCCGAACCAACGTGAGGAGTTCAGGGACCGGATTCGCGTCGACCGCTCTGACACCCTCTACCGTTTCATCCCCAGAGGCGAGCAGACCCGCATGGTCTGGGTTCAGCACACCGACCCAAACGGTTCCCTTCCCGGCTGGCTGGTTAACTCACTTCTGGTGGACATTCCCGTGCGCTCCCTGCAGGCACTGGAACGCGTCGCGAACAAGGAACGCTATCAGGGCTATGAACTGGTCTATGACGAGACTGGCAAACTGACCAGTGTTCGCAACTCAGCTCGTTAGCAAGAAGGGGATGACTCGTCTCCGGTGAGACGATAAGCTTGGGCAAAAGAACCACAAAAGGCAGGCACCGATCCATGACGGTTCTCGCTTACGAGATCATGACTCCCAGCATCAAGGCTGTTCCCCAGGCCTGGACCATGGACCGGCTCGCCCGCTTCCTCATCGACAACGAAATAACCGGCAGCCCGGTCACCAATGACCAGGGCGACATTGTCGGGATTGTCACCCTCAAGGACATCACCGAGTTCCGCTGGAATGCCAACCGGTCTGAAACCGATAACCGTCTGACCCCGGAAGAGGAGGAAGAGGCCAGGCGCCTGCGCATGTTCATTTTCGAGGAAATGAGCAAAGTCCCGGTGGAAGTTCGGGACATCATGACCCCCAGCGTCCTGTCCGTCGACGAACAAACCCCGGTTCACGACATCGCGGACATCATGATGCGCGAACACCTGCACCGGATCTTTGTAAAAAAAGATAAAAAAATAACGGGAATAATAACCACATACGATATGCTCAAGTTAATCTCAGACAAGGAACTGATGCAGCGATGTGCCCTGTAACAACAGCCTGACCAGAGAGGTAGCGCGACCTATGCCCGGAGCACCTGAAGCTCACAAGAAGATGTACGTCCTCGACACCAACGTCCTGATTCACGATCCCAACGCCCTCCTGAATTTTGAAGAACACGATGTCATCATCCCGATGACAGTCCTCGAAGAACTCGACAACCTCAAATCCGGCAAGCAGGCCGTTGCCGCCGATTGCCGCCAGGCCATCCGAAACATCGACAAACTCCTCGGCGATGCCACCCCGAAGGAAATCGAAAAGGGTGTTCCCATTGTCCGTGCCGAAAAAGCGGATCCATTGGGCAGGCTACTGATTCTGATGAGCACGCAGCACTCCGAGACTCACTCGCTGCCAGAGCACCTGAACGACAACAAGATCATCAATACCCTTGCGGCCCTGCAGGAAAAGCACGAAGGCTATGAGATCATCCTCGTCAGCAAAGACATCAACATGCGCCTGAAAGCTCGCGGGTTCGGTGTCGAAGCGCAGGACTACCACAACGACCAGTTGCTGGACGACATTGACCTGTTGCCCAAGGGCTACCACGAGTTCCCCAACTCTTTCTGGGACACCATTGAGAAAGTTGAAACCGTGCAGCGCGAAGGTGTTACTGAACACATCCTCAGGCGAGAGGGCGCGCTGGCACAGTTGCACATCAACGAGTTCGTGATTGACGAGCAGGGCTTCGTGGGCCGGGTTACCGACCTGTCCAGCGATCAAATCGTCATTCGTGACCTGCATCAGCACGACCTGATGGATGAGGAGGTCTGGGGTCTGGTGCCACGGGACATTTACCAGGCACTGGCCCTGAACCTGCTGCTCGACCCGGAAGTCCATCTGGTGAACCTGACCGGCTCTGCAGGCTCTGGTAAAACCATCCTGGCGCTGGCCGCCTGCATCGAAATGACCGTGGCCAGCAAGCTTTACAAGCGCATCATTGCCACCCGCTCCACCCAGGGTCTGGATGAGGACATTGGTTTCCTGCCGGGCACCGAAGCCGAGAAAATGGAGCCCTGGCTGGGGGCCATCGTGGATAACCTCGAAGCCCTGCACGAAGACGACGAGAACATGACGGCAAGCGTGGATTACATCCTCAGCAAGGTGCCACTGCACTTCAAGTCGATGAACTACATCCGGGGCCGGAGCTTCCAGCACAGCCTGATCATCATCGATGAGTCACAAAACCTGACGCCACACCAGATCAAGACGATCATCACCCGGGCCGGCAACGGTTCCAAGGTGATCTGTCTGGGTAACCTGGCTCAGATCGATACCCCGTACCTCAGTTCCCTGAGTTCAGGCCTGACCTATATGACCGAGCGCTTCAAGAATTTTCGTCACGGCGGACACATCCATCTGCAAGGCGTGCCCAGATCGGCCCTGGCGGAATACGCCGAAGCCAACCTCTAACGCAAAACACCCCAACCGGGAATTTACCGGTTGGGGTGTTTGCTCAGGGCTACAGATGCCTTTGTCGCCCACAGGGCGTTGCTGTCTCTGGCGTCAGGCGGTCGCCACCTTCTCCGCCCGCTGGCGCTGCAGCAGAAACGCCACAACCGCCAGCGCGATACCGCCAAGATCGGTCCAGACTCCACCTTCGATCATCAGTAGGGCCGACGCAATCAGCAGAAGCCTGACCAGCCACGGCGCCGCAGCCCGGGCAAACCAGCCCAGCACACCACCGGAGAGCAGATACACACCAAAGGTCGCAGTGATCAAAGCCCGCACAATGTCAAACCAGCCTGCTTCCATCAATAGCGCACTGTTGTAGAAGAACATGAACGGCACGATGAAAGCGGCAATGCCGATCCGGAAAGACGCCACCGAGGTTTCCATGGCATTGGCTCCCGAGATGCCGGCGGCGGCGTAGGACGCCAGGGCCACCGGCGGTGTGATGGCTGACACCACGGCAAAGTAGAACACAAAGAAGTGCGCGGTGAGCGGATCGATACCCAACTGCACCAGGCCCGGTGCCACCACGGATGCCGCCACCGCGTACGCAGCGGTCGTGGGCATGCCCATACCGAGCAATATCGAAATCAGCATGGCAAAGATGAGCGCCAGCAGATGACTTGCCTCCGCCAGGTCCAGGAGCAACACGGAAAAGCGAGCGCCAACCCCGGTCAGTGAAATGACCCCAACGATCACTCCCGCAGCAGCACATACGGCGATGATCTGGACCGACATGTAGGAGGCGATTTCCAGGGCCTTGAGAACACTACGCCATCCCATCTTGTTCGGTGACAGCCAGCTCACCACCGCCGCTGAAACCGTGGCCAGGGTGCCCGCCCGGATTACCGAGTACCCCTGAAACAGGGCCACAATCAGAATCAGGATGGGGATAAACAGGTATACCTGCTTGAGCAGACGCTTCAGGTTCGGCAACTCGTCTTCACGCATGCCGCGCATGCCAAGTTTTTTCGCCTCGAAGTCCACCATGAAAAACACAGAGGCAAAGTAAAGGATGGCCGGGATGATGGCGGCGATAGCAATCTCGGTATAAGGGATACCGGTGATCTCCGCCATGATGAACGCGCCCGCCCCCATGATCGGTGGCATGATCTGGCCACCGGTAGAGGCGGCCGCTTCAACGGCACCCGCCGACTTCTTGCTGTAACCCACCCGTTTCATCAGCGGTATGGTCAGGGAGCCGGTCGATACAACGTTTCCGGCACTGGTGCCGTTGATCATGCCCATCAGACCAGAGGCAAAGATAGCGACCTTGGCGGGACCACCCCGGGAGCGACCAGCGGCCGCAAAGGCGAAGTTTACGAAATAGTCCCCGACCTTCGACGCCTGCAAAAAGGCCGCGAAGATGATGAACAGGATAATGTAAGTCGATGACACTGCGGTCGTTGGCCCGAGAATACCCGCGTCCGTATAGACCTGGCTGAAGAAGCGCTGCACGGACAGCCCCGGATACCCGAGGAAGCCCGGCAGATAGGGCCCAGCAAACACGTAGCCCAGGAAGATCAGCCCTATGACAACCAGTGCGAGGCCCGCGACCCGACGGGTCAACTCCATGATCAGAGCGGTGCCGGCAATCGCGGCGAATGAAATCCCGATGGGCGCAAATGAGGTGCCCGTGGACATCCTCATGGAGGTGTTATAAACCACCAGCAGGTAACCCGCGACAACGATTGAACACACCACCAGGACCAGGTCCGGAAGACTGAAGTGTTCACGATCACGCTGATGGAACCAGGTAACCAGTATGCCGAGCCCGGTCGCGGCCAGCAGCGGCCAGCCGAAATGCCAGGTTTCCAGTTCGGCAGGAATCCGCATGGTTCCACTCTGGATCATCCCGTGGAAAACATACACCTGATAGAGCGCGTAAAGGGCCGGAAGCATCAGCACCCAGGCAGCCCACGTGGTCCAGCGCCGGCGATGCCAGCCTTCTTCAATCGTCACAAATCGCGCGCCGGCATACAGGATGAAGCCAAGCACCAGCGCGCCGGCGATATGCACGATGCGGAAGGACCAGGTTTCCAGTGGCGCAATATTCAGGGTATACAGGTGAAACGCGGAGTAAACGATCGCCAGGAACATCACCAGCTTGAGCAATCCGCCGGTAAAAAGGCGCCTGTTTGCCTCGACAGGTTCCTCGTCCACATCGTGGGCGAGCATATGGTCAGCGTCTTCTGGCAAAGGGGTACTGTTGTTTTTCGGATGCGTGTCTTCGGCCATAAATCAACCTTGGTATGCGGGAACTGCCGCCGGCAAATATAAAAAGGGCCACTCTTGTGGCCCTTCACTACAGCTGGTTACTACTTGATCGCGCCGTCTTCAATGGGGAAACCGTTCTCATTGAACCAGCGAGCGGCTCCTGGGTGCCACGGCAACACGTTGTTCTTGTCGTAGTTCTCAGGAACGGAGTGCCGGGCGGCCTTGTGGATGGATACCATCTTGTCGTTGTTTTCCATGGTCAGCTTAGTAATTTCATACACGAAGCTTTCCGGAACGTCGCAGTTGACCATGGCGAAGTTCCACATGGAGACAACCCGGGACGGCTCGTCCAACGACTGGTAGGTTCCTGGCTGGATGTTGAACTCGGAAACCGGAAACGCCTCGGTAATCTTGGCCGCTTCCTCATCGGTCATGCTGATGATGTTAACGTCGGTCTGAGCCTCAAGCTGGCTTACGGCAGGCACTGGCACACCGGCTGCAAACGCAACGACGTCGATCAGACCATCCTGGAGCTGGCCACCAAGATCAGACCAGCTACCGTTACGGCGCTCGAAGTTGACGCCCAGAGTTTCCATCATCCGGGGGAAATAAGTGTCTGACGTGGAACCGGCAGGGCCAAAGCCGATGGTGGCACCATCCGGAATATCAGAAATAGACTTGATGCCGGAACTGGACAGAGCGGTCACTGAAAACGGCGTTTCGTACATCGGGAACATGGCGCACACATTGTTCATTTTCATACCTGGCGCCAGCGGACTATTACCGTCCATGGATTCCCGCGCCGGGCCAAGCGTGGTCAGACCAAACTTGAGGTCGCCGGTGTGCACCAGGGCCATATTCTGCATCGGACCACCCGTGATTTCACCGCCGCCAGAAACGCCCAGGTTTTCGGCAACAAAGTTCGCCCAGCCAGATCCATAGGCAAAATAGGTTCCCCCCTGACTGGCGGTTCCAACGGTAAAGCTCTCCGGCCAGCCTTCACGGTCCTGAGCCGAAATCGGAGTTGCAACAACGAGAGTAGAGGCTAGCGCAGCCAGAACGGCTTGTTTTTTCATGGTGATCGATCTCCCTTTCTTTATTGTTTATCAGTACTGAGCAAGAAATGATATTGCCCTGTCCGCCCTGATTCGATTCGGGCCAGGCGCACGGAGATTACCTCCAGCATTCGGTTTCCAAACGCAAAACTGATTAGGAAACATCCCGTTATCAGTCTAGCTGGGATATTCGGAGAAAGGTCTAGGACGAAAGTCGAAGGGAATCACCAGCGCCCCTGAAGCGTCGCAACCAGCCGCCGACTTCCGGCCCGGTTCCGATGCTCACACAGGTAAATTCCCTGCCAGGTACCAAGGGCAAGGCGCCCCTGATGAATGGGTAGCGTCAGCGAGGGGCCGATCATGATGTTTTTGATGTGGGCAGGCATGTCATCCGGTCCCTCCATGACATGGGCATAGTGCGGGGCATTCTCCGGCACCATCACATTGAAATGACGCTCCAGATCACCTCGCACATCCGGATCGGCATTCTCGTTGACCGCCAGCGACGCGGAGGTGTGCTGAATGAACAGGTGCAGCAACCCCACTTCACAATGGGTCAGTTCCGGGGCCTGTGCCAGAATTTCATTAGTCACGAGATGAAAGCCCCTGGGCAGGGGCGAGAGCTCAATGATAGTTTGATCCCAAATCATCCCACGCCTCCCGGACACAGGCCTATCGTTGCAAATCGTCCCACGGATGCACCGGAACAACCGCATCGGGCGATTCGTTTTCCAGGGAGCTTCGGAAATAATCCATGGCCTTCTCTGCCTCGCCCAGCTCCTCGAAACGGGCGATGTGATAGATCGCCTCCCCCTCGTTCACCAAGGGGAGGTTATTCACGCAGATCACGATGCCGGAACAGGGCGACAGCACGGTCGCTTCGGATTCCCCGAAAGGGTCTGCCACCATGGCCAGACGCTGGCCTTTGCGTACCTTCTGCCCAAGCCAGGCAATGGGACGCATGATCCCGTCAATGTCGGCCCGCACCCACTGGGATGTAACGGCCGTTTCCGAACGGTTTTTGGGCGCCTTGGGGGCTTTTTTCACCGGGATCATTTCCAGTTCCCGCATTACCCGGATCACTCCCCTGGCACCGCTGGTGATGACCACCTCGTCAAAGCGTAGGGCTTCGCCGCCTTCAAAGGTGATGACGGGAATGTCCAGAGAATCGGCGTAGGCTCGCAAGCTGCCCTCCCGCAGTCCGGCCTTGATGATGATCGGCGCACCAAAAGCGTTGGCCATGCGTTCGGTTTCCGGGTTGTTCAGCTCAGCACGGATTTGCGGCAGATTAAAGCGGTGAATGGCTCCGGTGTGCAGATCGATGATGTGAGTGACTTTCTCCATGATCTGGGTGCGCAGCAAGTACGCAATGCGCCCTCCCAGAGAACCGGTTTCATTGCCCGGAAAACACCGGTTCAGGTCCCGGCGGTCCGGCAGGTAACGGGTGCGCTGGACGAAGCCAAAGATGTTTACGATGGGAACCGCCACCAGCGTTCCCCGGAGATGCCGGAGTGCCGAGTTCTTCAGCACCCGGCGAATGATTTCCACGCCATTGATCTCGTCGCCATGAATCGCGGCACATACCATCATGACGGGGCCGTCCCGGCGACCGTGAATCACCTCCACCGGGATATGCAGCGGCGTATGGGTGTAGAGTTTGGCAACCGGCACTTCCACGGTTTCCCGCGTACCCGGTTTTATCAGCGTCCCTGCTATTTCAAATGGCTCACGAGCCATACATCATCCCCGCCCTTTAGTTCTTGTTTTCCACGGCTTGTAGTTCTTTTCGGTCCAGTTGATGATCATGCCGGCGACATTCTTGCCGGTCGCACTCTCAATGCCCTCCAGCCCCGGTGAGGAATTCACCTCCATCACCAGTGGCCCACGGCTGGAGCGCAGTAAGTCCACACCAGCCACATTCAGCCCCATGGATTTGGCCGCCATGACCGCCGTGCGCCTTTCTTCCGGAGTAATCCGAACCAGGGAGGCCGTACCACCACGGTGCAAATTGGAGCGGAATTCCCCGTCGGCCCCTTGCCGCTTCATCGCAGCGATGACCTTGTCGCCGATCACGAAGCAGCGAATATCCGCACCGCCTGCTTCCTTGATGAACTCCTGCACAAGGATATCGGCTTTCAAGCCCATGAAGGCCTCAATCACACTCTCCGCCGCCTTGCGGGTTTCCGCCAGCACAACGCCAATACCCTGGGTGCCCTGCAGCAACTTGATCACCACCGGCGCACCGCCCACCATTTTGAGCAGCTCGGGCACGTTATCCGGCTTGTTGGCAAAGCCTGTCACCGGCATGCCCACGCCTTTGCGGGCCAGAAGCTGCAGTGAACGAAGCTTATCCCGCGATCTGGAAATTGCGACCGACTCATTAACAGGGAAAACCCCCATCATCTCAAACTGACGCAGCACAGCCGTGCCGTAGAAGGTGACCGACGCACCGATCCGGGGGATGACCACGTCAAACCCGTCCAGGATTTCCTCGTGATAATGGATCTGGGGGTTGGCGGAGGTAATGTTCATGGAACAGTGCAGGCAGTCGATGACATGTACCTCATGCCCCCGATTGATGCCCTCCTCCACCATGCGTCGGGTGGAATACAGATTCTTGTTCCGGGATAAAACCGCAATTTTCATACGTCAGTCCTTAGGTCCGGTTCTCCGGCGAGGTACGAGGCTTCAGGGTGGACAACAGCGCGTCTGGCCATTGCCGTGCGTCCCAACAACATCCGGAAACGCATGGAATCCCTGTTGGTCAGTGTCATTTCAACGGGCCAGCGCTGCTGCCCGACAACCAGCGTTGTTTCGATCACCAGGCGTTCCTCACGGTGGCCACCGGAGTCGGATACCACCCGTTCATCCAGAATCCTGGCATCGCATTCAATCACTTCGTGCAGATCGTTTTGCACCGGATGGACCCAGAATCGGACCCTGCGTTCACCGTTTTCCGTGTAGGGCTCCGTGCGAAACGCGTGCAGGCAGGACGTTCTGGCGCCCGTGTCCACTTTGGCTTTGATCCGGTTGATATCGAGGTCAGGCAGTGCGACCCATTCTCGCCAGCCCAGGGCCATTTTGGCGCTGTCGGTGACCTGCTCATCAGGCTCGATGCCTTTCTCATTTTTCGTCGACATCCAGAATTTCCTTATTATCTTGAGTGTCCGGTCCCAGAAGCTGAACGCGGAACGGTGCGGAGTGGCTGCCCGCGTAGACACTGGTATGTGGGAAGGGGATTTCGATGCCTTCGCGATCAAGCATTTTCTTGATGGCCACCATGATGCTGCTACGCCCATCGAGGACTTTGTCCTGCGGCACCCAGACGGAAAACTGCACGTCTACTGACGATGGACCGAAGGCCGTGACCACGACAAAGGGCTTTGGCTCCTCAAGACAAACCGGCTCGTTTTCGGCCAGTTTGAGCAACAAGGTTTCCACGCGCTCTACATCTTCAGCGTAGGCAATCCCTACGACCAGGTCGAGCCTGCGTATCGGGAACCTCGACCGGTTCACCACTCTGGACTTGATCAGGGTTTCGTTGGGAATACGAACGTAAAGGTTGTCCGGCGTGCGCAGTTTGACACTCAGCAAGTCGATCGCCACCACCTCACCGATGGTTCCCTCCACCTCAATCACATCACCAATCTCGAAGGATTTCTCCATCAACAGGAATAATCCGCTGATCATGTTGGACGCCGAGGTCTGGGATGCAAAACCGAGGGCAACGGTCAGGATACCAGCGGCACCCAGCACCACATCCAGGGAAAAGCCGGCTTCCCGAAGGGCCGCCATGGCAAACAGCAGGACCACCACATAAAACACCAGGCGCCGGATAACGACATTATGGTGCCGGGATGTGCGGTCCCCAATGAGCCGGGAGATACTCCTGGCTGCCAACGAGCCCAGTATCAGCCCAAGAATCACCAGAAACGCCGCATTCAGCCACTGGCTGAGGTCAGTGCTGATCCATCCGAACAGGGCGTCGGTGCCCGCGTTGTCTTCCAATGTCTGCTCCTTGAATTACCCGAACATCCGGTCAAAGGCCCGAATCAGTCGGCCACGGGAAACCCGCTCCCGGGCCGGCCCAACTTGTTGGGCGTCTCCCGCCGCCGGCATCAGGGCCTGGTCCACACGCAGGGTGGCAGAATTCATATCGGTTTCACACTCCACCGTCACACCAGGCGTCCACAGCTGCCCCTTCGAATTCAAGTGAAGCGACAGCAACGGCGTGGGAAGGCTGAAGCGCTCCAGCAGCAGAGGCTCCTTTCGTCGGTTGATGATGGTCACCGGGGTAATGGCTCGCCAGGGTCGCTTGGGCACCGCTTCCAACACCAGACGAGCAAAACTGGCCGATGAATAACAAAGTTCGCCTTCCATTGTGTTGGGACCAACCCAGGTCATGGAGGGCACCGCCAGCGGGACTTCCGTCAGAACCGACTGACTCTCACCAACACAGACCTTCATCCACACCAGGGTTCCAACGTAAATCACACAGCGCTGACCGGCAGGAATGGTCATGGCCTGGTATGGGCGGATCACCGTTGGCAGGGAGGCGACCGCCGGAATGAAAGTGACGGATTCGGTGTCCGTATCGGTGGTCCGGATAAACCGCTGAAGCGGCACGTCGATTGAGGGCAGCACATGACTGACGCCTTCCGTCCAGGTGACCGGGTCTGTTCCCGATTCCAGAGTCTGAGCCCTTACCTGCCATTCGCGATCCAGCAACGTGATCCAGAGGCGAACCTGACCAAGCTCATGATACTGGGTTTGCCCCGACGACAAACTGTAGGGCTTTGCCCACACGCCGTCACTACGGCCCTCGGCTACCGAATCCATGTCTGCTGGGCATCTCCTGTAACAATGAAGCGATACGGCGTCTACTATAATCCAAACACTCGCCCACGACGAATACCCAAGTCTGTGATTTCATTGAATCAATTAGTCGTAGTTACGCCTATTCGCTCCCCGACCACCCAACAGGACAGACGATGAAAGAACTGGTCTGGTTTCGTAACGACTTGCGGGTCGCCGACAACCCCGCCCTGACAGCGGCATGCAAACAGAACAACGGCGTACAGGCCTGCTTTGTGGTCACACCGCGCCAGTGGCAGGAACACGACTGGTCTCCCGCACGGGTTCAGTTCGTGATCGCCCACGCCAACGCTTTAGCCGAGGACCTGGCCGCGCTCGGCATCCCTCTGACGTTGATCCAGGCCCAAACGTTTGACGACAGCGTGGAAAAGCTCGAACAGTTTTGTCGGGAACAGGGCATTGTCCGACTCCACTTTAACGAGGAATACGGCATTAACGAACGCCGCCGGGACAAGCGCCTGAAACAACGGTTGGACGAGCTGGGCGTGAATGTCTGCAAGTATCGCGATCAAACCGTTGCTCCGGTGGGCGCGGTGCTCACCCAACAGGAAGAACCCTACTCCGTATTCACTCCGTTTTCTCGGCGCTGGAAGGCGTGGATTGAGGAAAACCAGCCGGTGGTTTTGCCTCGCCCTGCATCTCAGGGTGCAGCGATCAAGCCAGAAAAGCTGACCGACATCCCGGATGCTTTCCGGGAGGCACCCACGCCCCTCGTCGAAACCGGGGAAACCGCCGCGCATCAGCAACTTGAGACCTTTCTCGAAGAATCCGCCGGTCGGTACAAAGAAGACCGGGATTTCCCGGCTATTGATGGCACCAGCCAGCTTTCGCCCTACCTGGCCAATGGCGTTCTGTCCGGCCGGCAGTGCCTGCTCGCCGCCCGGGAAGCCCAAGGAGGCGGAGGCAACCAGGAGGGATACGTCACCTGGATCAGCGAAATCGCCTGGCGGGACTTCTACATCAACATTCTGTATCACTATCCCCGCATCAGTATGCACCGGGCCTTCAAACCCGAGACCGAGGCGCTGAAGTGGAACGAGCCGGGCGACGCGTTCGAAGCCTGGAAAACGGGTAACACCGGGATACCTGTTGTTGATGCCGCCATGCGCCAGCTCAACAAGACAGGCTGGATGCATAATCGCCTGCGAATGATCGCCGCGATGTTCCTGACCAAGAACCTGTTTATTGACTGGCGGCTTGGCGAAGCCTACTTCATGTCCAAGCTGGTGGATGGATTCCTGGCCTCGAACAACGGCGGCTGGCAGTGGAGTGCCTCAACCGGAACCGATGCGGCGCCCTACTTCCGGGTGTTCAACCCCACCACCCAGAGTGAACGGTTCGACCCGAAGGGGCTGTTCATCCGCCAGTGGGTGCCCGAACTGGCGAAACTGGATAACAAGCGGATTCATGACCCCGGCAAGGGGGGCGTGATTCCCGGCGGGTATCCCAGGCCAATCGTGGACCTGAAGGAAAGCCGGAAAGAAGCAATAGCCAAGTTTCAGGCACTGAAGGATTGATTCAGGGGGGGGCAGGCAACTCAGGAGTCTACAGGAGAGACTGGCAGGCCTTGCCAGGCTCGACATACTCCCAGCTGCGGTCACTGCAGACCGCACACCGGGCACTCAGGATCACGCGCCAGCTTCATGTCCCGCCATTGCATGTCCCAGGCATCCAGAACCAGCAATCGCCCGACGAGCGGTGTCCCCACACCCGATACCATCTTGATGGCTTCCATGGCCTGCGCCGAACCGATCATGCCCACCAGCGGTGCAATCACACCGGCCTGGGAGCAGCTCAGGTCTTCATTACCCTGCTCGGGGTACAGGCAGTGGTAGCAGGGGCTTTCGTTGTCGCGGGGATCAAACACCGCGAGCTGGCCTTCGCCACGGATGGCTGCACCGGATACCAGCGGCACACCGGCTTTCACGCTGGCGCGATTCAGGGCGAAGCGGGTGGCAAAGTTGTCACTGCAGTCCACCACCAGTGATGCTGCGGCAACCTTTTGATGCAACAAGTCCCCATCCAGCCGCTCCGTGATGGCTTCCACAGACACCAGCGGGTTGATCTGCCGCACCCGCTCGGCCAAGGCAGCGGCCTTCGGCTCGCCAAGTTGCAATTGATCGAACCCGATCTGCCGCTGCAGGTTGGCCAGCTCCACTGTGTCGTCATCAACCAGGGTGAGACTCCCTGCACCGGCAGCTCCCAGATACAAGGCAACGGGGCAACCCAGTCCGCCAGCGCCAACCACCAGAATGCTGGCCTCACGCAGCTTTGCCTGACCTGCCACATCAAAACGGGGCAACAGAATCTGCCGGCTGTAGCGAATCAGTTCCTCGTCGCTGAGCATGGAATTGTCCTTATGTTTGCGGTTCCTTAACGCCCTTGGAGGGCCACTGCCCGAGCGTCATACGCTTGTGATTACCATAGTCCTTTCGGCTTTCAACTGCACCAAAACCTCGATCTCGGAAGAGCGCCTGTACGGCATTCGCCTGATCGTATCCGTGCTCCACCAGCAGCCAGCCGCCGGTATTCAGCCAATCCGGCGCCTGGTCGACGATCAGCCGCAAATCGTCCAGTCCATCCTGTCCGGCCACCAGCGCAGATGTCGGCTCAAAGCGCACATCGCCCTCCCCCAGATGGTGGTCATCCGCAGCAATATAAGGAGGGTTCGACACAATGAGATCGAACCGACCTGGCGGCAGGCTCGCAAACCAGGAACTCTGGAACACCTGCACCGGCAGCCCATGCTCCCGGGCATTGCTCTTGGCCAGCTCAACCGCTTCTTCGACAACATCGCAGGCGGTCACCTGCCAGTTCGGTCGTTCACTGGCCAACGCCAGCGCGATGGCGCCGGTACCGGTGCCAAGATCCAGGACATTGGCTGATTCGGGAAGATCAAGTGTCAGGGCCTGCTCCACCAGACACTCGGTATCGGGACGGGGAATGAGGGTAGAAGAGCTTACACGCAAAGGCAGCGACCAGAACTCCTGATGGCCGAGCAAATGGGCGATCGGTCTGCCCGTGATACGGTCGAGCACCAGCCGCTCGAAGGATTCCGTCTGCTCCGGAGTAATTAGCCGCTCGGGCCAGGCACGAAAACTGGTACGACTCAGGCCGGTGATATGGCTGAGCAGAAGCTCTGCATCCAGCCGGGGGCTGTCACCGCCGATGCGCTCAGCGGCCTTTCTTATCAGACTCTCACAGGTCAGTGAGGATTTACTGATCATCAGACAGCGAGGCGAGGAGTTCGGCCTGGTGCTCCTGCTGCAAAGGAACCACCACCGCGTCGAGATCACCGGACACGACCTCGTCCAGCTTATACAGCGTCAGGTTAATCCTATGATCAGTCACCCGTCCCTGGGGGAAGTTATAGGTGCGGATACGCTCGGACCGGTCACCACTGCCCACCAGGCTCTTGCGGGTTTCCGCCACTTCCTTTTGCTGGCGTTCAATTTCAACATTCTGCAACCGGGACGCCAGCAGACTCAGGGCCTTGGCGCGGTTCTTATGCTGGGAACGCTCTTCCTGACACTCCACCACGATGCCCGTAGGCAGGTGGGTAATCCGGATGGCGGAATCGGTTTTGTTAACGTGCTGACCACCCGCCCCAGAGGCACGGAAGGTATCCACCCGCAAATCCGCTTTGTTGATCTCCACCGCTTCGGCCTCATCGGCCTCGGGCATGACGGCCACGGTACAGGCCGAGGTGTGAATACGCCCCTGGGATTCGGTTTCCGGAACCCGCTGAACCCGGTGGGCGCCGGACTCAAATTTCAACGCACCGTAGACGCCCTCACCACCGACCCGGGCAATCACTTCCTTATAGCCACCGTGCTCGCCTTCACTCTCACTCAGAAGCTCCACCTGCCAGCGCCGCTTTTCAGCGTAGCGGCTGTACATGCGGAAAAGATCGCCGGCGAAGATCGCAGCCTCATCACCGCCGGTTCCCGCACGAATCTCGAGGAACACACTCTTCTTATCGTTCGGATCCTTGGGCAACATCAGGCGCTGGAGTTCTTCATCCAGCTCTTCGCTCCTGGCCTGGGCCGCCTCCAGCTCCTCGGCGGCCATTTCGCGCATATCGGCGTCGCCATCCTCCGCCAGCTCCCGAGCGGCTTCAATGTCCGCAAGCGACTCCCGCCAGGCCTTGAAACATTGAACAATCGGCTCAATCTCGGCGAATTCCTGGGACAGCTCCCGGAATTTACTCTGATCGGAAATGACCGAGGCATCGCTCAGCAACGCGCTGACTTCCTCGTAACGATCACTCAGATGATCGAGACGGTTTTCAATCGATGGTTTCATAGTTTTTCCGTGGTGGTCGGCTCGTCGGCTTCCAACGCGTCCAGCTTATGGAGCTCACGCAGCCACTCCGTGACCTCAGGGCGTCCTTCGGTGGTCGCTTTACGCACCTGGACCGAAGGTTCATGCAACAGTTTGTTGGTCAGGCCTCGGGCGAGGCTTCGCAGAATCGTCTCAGGGTCGCCGCCGTTGCGCAGTGACCGGAGAGCTTTCTCCGTTTCCATATCACGCAGAATCTCGGCACGGCGTCGGAACTGCTTGAGCGTCGAAACCGCATCCAGGGCACGCAACTGATTCTGGAAATCCTGAACCCCTGCAGCCACCAGGTTTTCCGCCTCACGGGCAGCCCCTTCGCGGGAACGGATATTCTCTTCGATGACCTGGCGCAGATCGTCCACGGTATAGAGGTACACGTCATCCAGAGACGACACTTCCGGCTCAATGTCCCGGGGAACGGCGATGTCCACCATGAAATAGGGTTTGTGCTTGCGGGTTTTCAGGGCCCGCTCCACCGCGCCTTTACCCAAGATGGGCAAGGAACTGGCGGTAGAGGAAATGATGATATCGACGTCTGCCAGGTGCTCAGGGATATCGGACAACAACAGGCCCTGCCCACCATACTGGCCGGCAAGATTCTGCGCACGTTCCAGGGTGCGATTGGCCACCAGAAACTCGGTAACGCCGGCATCGGACAGGTGCTTTGCCACCAGCTCGATGGTATTGCCCGCCCCGATCAGCAGCGCTTTGTTACGGGACAGGTCGGAAAAGATATGCTGGGCCATACTGACGGCCGCATAGGCGACAGACACCGGGTTCTCACCGATGGCGGTCTGGGTCCGGACACGTTTTGCGACGGAGAAGGTCTGTTCAAACAACCGCGACAGGAAGGACCCGCTGGCCTGGTTTTCCCGCGCCAGGGCATAGGCGTCCTTCAGCTGGCCGAGAATCTGGGGTTCGCCCAGCACCATGGAATCCAGCCCTGCAGCAACTCGCATCATGTGACGAACCGCGTCGCCATCCCTGTGCACATAGAAGGACTGTTCAAGATCCGCCACATCCACATCATGAAAACCAGCCAGCCAGCGCAGGACCAGCGGTGCACAGTCGTCATCACCGGCCAGGTAAAGTTCGGTGCGGTTACAGGTGGAAAGGATGGCAGTTTCACTGGCGCCGGAGGCGGCGCGGAGTTCGGTGAACGCCTCGGCCATTCGCTCGGGCGTAAACGCAACGCGCTCGCGCAGCTCCACGGGAGCAGTACGATGATTGATACCGAGCGTAACCAGTGCCATATCGGGTTTGAACAACCTTACGGATTCAGGGGATATTTTCCGGCATTTTACCGGTCAGAGCCTGCTACTGCCACCATAAAGCCCTGTCGATTCGGGAAGTGCGGACAGGTTGGGCAAGATGAAAGGCTTATGCCATTATAGGGGCTCGGCCACGGCTGCGTGCCTCCTCGGCGTATAACAGTTATTCGCGGCCGTTACGCTTGACGCGCTGTCGACATAATCATGGGAAGATGCATGTACAAATTCGCACCACTGCTGACCAGCTGCCTGATCGCACTTTCGCTCACGGGCTGCGCCAGCCTGACCGGCCCTAACGAAGAGCCGGCAGAGCAAAAGGAACCGGCTCCAGCCGAGGCCGCAGGCGAACAGCAAGAAGCCATCGAATACGCGGAATTCGAGCCGGAAGTACTTTACCTCCTGCTGTCCGGGGAAATTGCAGCTCAACGTGGTCGCTACGACATCACCCTCGTCAACTACCTCCAGGCCGCCAAGCTGTCCCGCGACAAGGGAGTCATCTCCCGCGCGATGCGGATTGCCCAGTCGCTTAATGGCGACAACGCACAGCAGCAACTGGCAAACCTCTGGCTTGAGGTCGAACCAGACAGCGTGGAGGCGCATCGCATCGCCGCCATCCAGGCGGTAAAAAGAAATGAACTGGAAGCTGCGCTCGGGCACATGGAAACCCTGATGGACCTGGGGGCCGATGCCGACTTCGACGCCCTTGCCATCATGGCCAGCAACCTGCCTCCCGAACGGCAGGCAGAGCTTCTGGCCCTTTACAAGGAAATGGCCGAGCAGCACCCCGAATCGGTGGAACTGGAATACAGCACTGCCTTACTGTTGAAAATGAACGGCAGCCCTGACGAAGCTCTCAGCCGCATAGACGCCCTACTCGAGGACAACCCGAACTTTCAGCCGGGCATCACCCTCAAGGGCGATCTCCTCTACCAGACCGGACAGAAGCGGGAAGCCCTCGACTACCTGCTCACCAACACCCGGCGCTATCCATCCAACCGCCAGATGGGCACCCTGTATGGCCGCGTACTGATTAACGAAGGGGAGGTTCGCGCCGCGCAGGACGAGTTCGATCGACTGGTCAACCAGTTTCCGGATACTCCGGGCCTGCGGTTATCCCATGCACTGGTGGCCATTGAAAACGGCGAGACCGATCTGGCCAGGGAAGACCTCACCCAGCTGATTGAAGAAGGTCACCATATCAGCGAAGCCAATTACTACCTCGGACGGATCGAAGACGGCGAAGGCAACATCCAGCCCGCCATCAACTACTATGGACGGGTGGCAGAAGGCAATTTCTACTTTTCCGCACTGGCTCGAAAGAGCGCGCTTCTTGCCGAGAACGACCAGCTCGACGAAGCCGTCAGCAACATACGCAATCTTCGCGAGGCCAACCCGGCACAGGATGAAAATTATCGCCTGCTGGAAGTCAACTTGCTGATGGAACAGGAAGAAGAGCAGACTGCGCTCGAAAGCGCCTCCCGTGCGGTAGAGCTCTACCCCGAAAACATTCAGATCCGCTATGCCCGGGCCATGCTGCTGGACATGCAGGGGCAAACAGCCCCGGCGGAGGAAGACCTCCAGCTCATCATCAACCAGGATCCGGGCAACTCGGTAGCCCTCAACGCACTTGGCTACATCCTGACCACCAAGACTGACCGGCTGGACGAGGCCCGCAATTACATCGAACGGGCCCTGGCACTGGACCCGGAGAACCCGGCCATCCTGGACAGCATGGGCTGGGTCCTGTTTCTTGAGGGCGATGTAGAGCAGGCACTGGACTACCTGTCCCGAGCATGGTCCGAATACACCGATCCGGAAATCGCCGCTCACTATGGCGAAGCACTGTGGACAACTGGCGCGCGCGAGCAGGCCCGCATCATCTGGAAAGAAGGGCTGGATATGGATCCGGATCACGAGATTCTCAGGGAAACCATCGAACGACTGACCGAAAGCAGCGACAATTAATGACACAGCTGATCCGCTTCTGGCTGCTCCTTCCATTGATCGCTCTCGTTTCCGCCTGTACCACCATACAGGTGGAACCATTACCAGAAGGCATGACCGACCAACCCCCAGCCAACTGGACCGGGCGAAGCGAACAGCTTCGCCAGTTCGACCACTGGCGGTTGATGGGTAAACTGGCCATCCGCCAACCCTCTGACAGTGGTACGGCCCTGATTAACCAGTGGGTACAGAAGGGCGAGGTTTACGACCTCGCCCTGTCGTCATCGTTCCTCGGCATGGGCAGCACTCGACTGAAAGGTACGCCGGGATTCATTGAACTGACCCTTCCCGGTGGCGACATCTACCAATCCGGTGATCCGGAAGCCCTGGTCGAAGCAGCCACCGGCTGGCAACTGCCGCTGAACCATCTGATCTGGTGGATACGTGGACTGCCTGCCCCGGGCGAGGATTTTCGACTGCTGTTCGGCACCGATCAGCAACTGGCCATCATTCGCCAATCCGGCTGGGAAATCCGCTACGACCGCTGGCAAAAATTCTTGCCCAGCCACCCGAGTCTGCCTGCGAAAATCACCGCCCTGAAGGACGACAAACGGGTTCGACTGGTCATCAGCGATTGGCGAGAACTCGGAAACACAAAGTGAAGACCTCGATTACCCTGCCATCTCCGGCAAAGCTGAACCTGTTTTTGCACATCGTTGGCCGCCGACCGGATGGCTATCACGAACTGCAGACCCTGTTTCAGTTTCTGGATTACGGAGACGACCTCACGTTCACCCTGACCCCCGACCAGCCGGGAGTCCGCCTGACCGAATCTCTTCCTGGCGTTGCAGAGGAAGACAATCTGATCATCCGGGCAGCCAATGCGCTGATCGACCAGGCCAGACACCCTCTTCCGGGCGTGACCATCAGCATCGACAAGCGCCTTCCCATGGGGGGCGGACTTGGAGGCGGGAGTTCCAATGCAGCCACCACACTGGTAGGACTGAATCACCTCTGGGAGCTAAACCTGTCTGCCGATGCACTGGCGGACATCGGCCTGGGCCTGGGCGCCGATGTGCCGGTATTCGTACGCGGCCATGCCGCCTTCGGTGAAGGCGTTGGCGAGCAGCTCACACCAGCCAATCCTCCCGAAGACTGGTTCGTTGTTCTCAAGCCAGACTGCAGCATCAACACCGGCAAGATTTTTTCCGAGGAAGGGTTGACAAGGGACACCCCGAGAATCAAAATAGCGCCCGCTTTTGAGGGAGACGCCTCGAGGTACCGAAACGACTGTGAGGATGTAGTTCGCAAACTGTATCCTGAGGTTAAAGAAAGCCTGGACTGGCTGACACAATTCGGACCTGCAAGATTAACCGGAACCGGGGCTTGCATTTTTGGACGTTTCCCGACAGAATCCGCAGCCCGGATTATCTGGGAAAGCAAACCCTCCGGCATCACGGGGTTCGTAGCTAGAGGGGTGAACATTTCACCTCTACACGAAAAGCTGACAGAGCTAAACTGATGCCAAGAAAGCACGATACTGGGGTGTCGCCAAGTGGTAAGGCAACGGGTTTTGATCCCGTCATGCGCAGGTTCGAATCCTGCCACCCCAGCCACCTCTCTCCCGCTCGCTCTGAATCAAACGCTGATACTGAGAAGGATGCCGTCGTGTCCAAACTGATGATTTTCGCTGGCAACGCCAATCCGGAACTTGCCAAGGCCATCGCGCAGAAACTGCACATTCCCATGGGCCAGGCCACCGTTGGCCGTTTCAGCGACGGCGAAACCGCTGTCGAAATCAACGAAAATGTGCGCGGCCATGATGTCTTCATCATCCAGCCGACCTGCTACCCGACCAACGATAACCTGATGGAACTGATCGTGATGGCTGACGCACTGCGTCGTGCCTCCGCGACTCGCGTTACTGCGGTAATCCCCTACTACGGATACGCACGCCAGGATCGCCGGGTACGCTCTACCAGGGTCGCCATCAGCGCCAAAGTCGTTGCCGATATGATTTCCAGCATCGGCGTGGATCGCGTACTGACCGTCGATCTGCACGCCGACCAGATTCAGGGCTTCTTCGACATTCCAGTGGACAACATCTACGCGACCCCGGTCATGCTCGAAGACATTGAAAAGCAGCGTTTTGAAAACTTCGTTGTGGTTTCACCAGACGTTGGCGGTGTCGTTCGCGCCCGCGCCGTGGCGAAGAAACTGGACGACGCCGACCTGGCCATCATCGACAAGCGTCGCCCGAAAGCGAACGTAGCCCAGGTCATGCACATCATCGGTGACGTCAAAGACAAGACCTGCATCCTGGTAGACGACATCATCGATACCGCCGGCACCCTGTGCAAAGCGGCCAACGCGCTCAAGGAGCATGGTGCTTCCCGCGTGGTTGCCTACATCACCCACCCGGTACTGTCCGGACCGGCTATCGATAACATCAACGCCTCCACCCTGGATGAACTGGTTGTCTGCGACACCATTCCGGTGGATGACAAAGCCCGGAATTGTGATAGAATCCGCGTCCTCGGAATGGCCGGACTGCTGGCAGAGTCGATTCGTCGCGTCAGCAACGAAGAGTCCATCAGCGCCATGTTCGATAACGCCTGAACGACGTCCGGGAAACCGGGTTCAGGCCAGGAACGCAGTTAACGGATCGGGAGCCTACCATGGGCTCCCGATCCTTTTCGTCGGTCGGGAAAAGATTCCCGGCTATATTAACCATCATCTGAACCGAGCCTGGTCGCGGGCCGATCAGATGACACGTGAGGTAATACCATGTCTCAGGATTTTGTGATTGAAGCATTTCCTCGTGACGATCAGGGGAAAGGTGCGAGCCGCCGCCTGCGTCGCGAAGAGCGTAAGATTCCGGCCATCATCTACGGCGGCGGAAAAGACGCTGTTGCCATTTCCATCTGGCACAACGAGCTGAAGAAGGCCCTCGAAAACGAAGCCTTCTTCTCACACGTTCTGACCGTCGATATCGCGGGTAAGAAAGAAAGCGTCATCCTGAAGGATCTGCAGCGTCACCCGTACAAGCCGATCCTGACCCACGCTGACTTCCTGCGTGTGGACAAGGACCACGACATCCACGTCAACGTACCGCTGCACTTCATTAATGAAGAAACAGCGTCTGCCGTGAAGAATCAGGGTGGTATCGTGACCCACCAGATGAACGAAGTAGAAGTGATCTGCCGTCCGCAGAACCTGCCTGAGTTCATCGAAGTGGACATGCAGGACGTAGAGATGGACCAGGTTATTCACCTGAGCGACCTGAAACTGCCCAAGGGTGTTGTTATCGCTGCGTTGCAGCAAGGTGAGGACCACGACCTGCCGGTTGTTGCTATTCACATGCCCAAGGGCACCAAGGCTGACGAAGCCGAGGACGCCGAAGGCGAAGGTGAAGGCGAAGAAGGCGGCGAGGAGTAAGTTCTCCCGGGGCGACGGCACATGGCACAGGACATTCTCATGGTGGTGGGGCTGGGTAACCCCGGTTCCGACTATGAAAATACCCGCCACAATGCCGGCGCCCTGTTCGTCGAGGCACTGGCCCGCCATGCGGGCCAGTCGCTGCGCCCCGAGCGCAAGTACCACGGGCTGTACGCCCGCATTCACTGGCAGGGCATGGACCTGCATCTTCTGAACCCCACCACCTTCATGAACCGCAGCGGCCTCTCCATCAAGGCACTGGCGGATTTCTTCAAGATCACCCCCGAGCAGATTCTCGTCGCCCACGACGAACTCGACCTGCCACCCGGTACCGCCAAGCTGAAAAAAGGCGGCGGACACGGTGGACATAACGGCCTGCGGGATACCATCAGCCATCTGAGCACTCGCGATTTCCAACGCCTGCGCCTCGGTATCGGACACCCCGGCGACAGCCGACAGGTGACCGGCTACGTTCTAGGCCGATTTGGCAAGCGTGAGCATGAGCAACTGGACGCTGTGATTGATGAAGTGATTCGGGTGTTACCGGATGCGGCCAATGGCAAACTGGCGGCTGCCATGAACCGGCTGCACAGTTTCAAGTCCGAGTAACTCTTCCCCCCTGCCCGAGGGCCTGGCGGCACCAACTCCGTATTCCTCCTACTCGCACCCCGGTGCCTCGACCGGTATAATCCGGCCACATTTTTTCAAGCATCAGCAGAGGCATTCCATGGGCTTTAACTGCGGCATCGTTGGCCTTCCCAACGTCGGCAAATCCACCCTGTTCAACGCGCTGACCAAAGCCGGCATTGGCGCCGAGAACTTTCCGTTCTGCACGATTGAACCCAACGCCGGCGTGGTCCCCATGCCGGACCCGCGCCTGAACAAACTGGCCGAGATCGTCAAACCCGAGCGCGTGGTGCCCACCTCCATGGAATTTGTGGACATTGCAGGCCTGGTGGCCGGTGCCTCCAAGGGCGAAGGCCTGGGCAACCAGTTCCTCGCCAATATTCGCCAGACCGATGCCATTGCCCACGTGGTCCGCTGCTTCGAAGACGACAACGTTATCCATGTCGCTAACAAGGTACACCCGGCTGCCGACATAGAGGTCATCAACACCGAACTGGCGCTGGCCGACATGGACACCGTCGAGAACGCCATCAAACGGGTACAGCGCGTCGCCAAGAGCGGTGACAAAACGGCCAAAGCCCAACTTGAGGTGTTCGAGAAACTTCTGCCGGTGTTGAACGAGGGTAAGCCCGTGCGCGGCATGGATCTGGCCGACGAAGAAAAAGCGCTGATCCGGGAGCTGTGCCTTCTGACCGTCAAGCCCACCATGTACATCGCCAACGTCAGCGAGGACGGGTTCGAGAACAATCCGTACCTGGATGAGGTAAAGGCCATCGCGGCAGAGGAAGGTGCCGTTGTCGTGCCCATCTGCAACAAAATTGAAGCCGAAATTTCCGAACTGGAGGATGACGAAAAGAGCATGTTCCTGGATGAAATGGGCATGGAAGAGCCTGGCCTGGACCGCGTGATTCGCGCCGGCTACAACCTGCTGGGCCTGCAGACCTATTTCACCGCCGGCGTTAAGGAAGTCCGCGCCTGGACCACCAAGATCGGCGCCACAGCGCCCCAGTCTGCCGGCGTGATTCATACCGATTTCGAGCGGGGCTTTATCCGGGCAGAGGTGGTCAGCTACGACGATTACGTGGCAGGCAACGGCGAAGCCGGTGCCAAGGAAGCGGGTAAATGGCGCCTGGAAGGCAAGGATTACATCGTTAAGGACGGCGACGTTATTCACTTCCGTTTTAACGTGTAATTTTTGCTGGAAAAAGCTGGCCGGAGGCCTTGACAGCCCCCGCACAAATGCTGAAAATACGCGCCTCGTTTGGGGCGATGCCCAGAACGATTTGGCAAGGTAGCTCAGTTGGTTAGAGCACAGCACTCATAATGCTGGGGTCGGCGGTTCGACTCCGCCCCTTGCTACCAGTTTTTCGAAAGCCCGCTTCCTAGCGGGCTTTTTTTTGCCTCCATGGTGACCCGCCCTGACAAGAGCCAGTCGACATATCGACTCCCGCGACGAAACATTGAACCAGCTCCGAAAAAGGAGTCCGCAAGGTACCGTCGCGTCTACGATGGGAAACGATGATAACCTACGTGGAACGGATACCCACCTATGCCCCAGGATTTCAGCGGCCCCAGACAGATAAAACTGCCCGGATACACATGTCTGGCGTTCAACGAACACAGTAAGGGTGTCCCCGTTGTTCTGATCCACGGACTGATCAGCTCGGTGTATTTCTGGCACCCGCCCCATTTATCCGTGTTTGGCGACCGTCCGGTCTACGCCATTGCCCTGCCCGGGCACTACCCCTCAGCAAGCCTTTCAAGCTCAGAGCAGATTAATGAGCAGCGACTCACGAACGCCCTGCTTGAGCAGATCAACACACTGATCGGCGACCAGCCATGCATCCTGGTCGGCCACTCCACAGGCGGGCAGGCCGCCCTTTTCGCCGCAACCCGGCATCCTGATCGTGTCCTGGGCGTCATCGCGATGGGAAGTGCCTTAACGGGGCAGGAAGAAAACGGGGTATATGCCGCCTTTCAGTGGCTGGCAACCCGGTTGGGCCAGGTGGGGCGAGGCCTCGTGTCCATGATTCTGAAGATGAATGCCCTCTCGGAGCCCATTCATCGGCTGTTCTTGCGGGATGTTGTGGCCTCTCCCGGGGAGTTTTTCGCCCACGCGGAGTTTCCGGGTTACCTGCAGTACTATTTCCCGGCGATGCAGAAAATCTGCCGGCGTTCCATGGGCATCTACTTCCGGGACCTGGTGAGGCTGGACCTTACCCCTCACCTGCCATCACTCAAGCGTCCAGCTCTCGTTCTATGCGGTAACAAAGATCCGTATGTTTCTATCGAGCGCACACACGAACTTGCAGATGCCGTTCCCGGCTCGCGAAAGGTGTTCATTGAAGGAAGTGGACATATGCCGATGTTCGAGAACTGGCCGGCGTACTCGAAAGCCATCACTGAGTTCATTCAGGGAATTCAGGACCGCGGCCGGACCAAGGCGCAGAATCTGGTCGACAGAGGACATCCTCCCATTCCAGCCATACTTGGCCCATAACTAAAGAGTCAATGTGCGATCATCGGCACGTAAACCTGCACACTCCTCGCCCCTAGTAATACCGATTGGCCATCAGATCATTTTGCCCACCAGAGACCTGAATCCAGGCAGCCAGGGCATCGCCATCAGCACCCAGGGCGATGCCAGGCTCAAAGAGAGCACCGGAAACACCACTGATGCGTTCCCGGTCTTCCCACGCATTCTCGCCACGATCAAAACTTCGGGCATTTATGTAATACCCACCATCCTCACGCTGCACCCACACCACAACGGCATCGCCATTGGCAGCCGCCGCAACCTTTGGGTCGTCGGCCTGGTCAGCCGTGGTCTGAAGGTTGGTGATTCCCTGCCAGCCACCACTGAACCGGTTTACCTGAATGCGATAGCGTCCGTCACTGAATTGTCGCCATGTAACAAAGGCGTTGCCGCGACCATCCGTGGCTATGTGGGGCTGAACACCGTTGGGGACGCCCGAGCCGATAGGCACCGCACCCGACCATCCTCCGGAGCCCACCACGCGACTTGCGTAGATATTCTGGTTGCCACCATCCGACTGCCGCCAGACAACAAAGGCCCGGCCTGACTGGTCCATCGCTAACTCCGGTGGGGCCGCGGGGTTCACGCTGGGGCCAACGGGCTCCGGACCACGCCATCCAGAACCTGTAATGAATCGATTCGCGTAGACAGTGAAGGTATTGAAGATGCTGAAAAAACTAACCCGCTGTCGCCAGACGACCACCGCGTTACCATTGGCATCCATGGCGACTTGCGGCCGGCGACTGTGATCAGAAAGGTTTTCAAGACGCACAGGATCACCCCAGTCGCCCCTTCCCGCCAACCGACTCGCGTAGATGTTGTTCGAGAGAGCCCCACGTTGCTGCCAGACTGCGATAGCCCCACCCCGGGCGTCCATAGCCACTCTGGGATTACTGGCGTCGTCACCCCCGATGCGGGTGTCTTTCTCCCAACGTCCACGGCCTGCGTCGAATCGTCGAGCGTAGACGCGATCGTTGTTCTCCTTACTCCAGACCACCACCGCATTGCCTGAAGGATCCATTGCCACATGGGGCCTGGCGCTGTCTTCCACCTTCCCTTTGATGCGCTCGATACTGCGCCATGAGCCGTCATCCCCATCGAATATTCGGGCATATAGGTCCTCGTCCTGGACCCAGACAACAATGGCATCGCCTCTTGCGTTGCTGGCCAGTTGGGGCCCGATGACCGGGCCTGAGTCTGCGTCCAGGACAACCGCGTCTGCCCAGTATGGCCCGGAGGTGGTAAAGGACCATCGGTATGCTTCCCCCAGGGGGCTCCCGTTCAGATCAGCAACCTGATCATCCACAACTGCGTCGATGAGGGCTGTCTTTGGCAAGCGGTCTTCAGGTGAAAAATTCAGGGTATTGGTTTCCGCATCAAACCGAACGGCGCCGGGAACAGCCTCACCACCAGCGCTCAGCGTCAGGCTGCTGCCGGAAATACTGGTGCCAAGGATGTCTTCACTAAACCGGACGCTGATATCAGCGGTGCGATCGACCTCGCCGGCATTGTTTTCCGGCGTAGTGGCAATAACCCTCGGCGGGCTTAGACGGGGTTCCGGGCCGCCGCTCGGATCGGGGTCAGATCCACCGCCCCCCGGATCGGCCCCGGGTATCTGGGCCGCCCCGGAGCCGGTATCCTCTTTAAAGGTTGTCTCACTTTCGGTACAGCCAAACACGAGAGCACAGAGCGCCAGGATCACAGCGCTGGACGACGGTTTGGTATTCATGGCTCGGCTTCCTTGATCGCGCCAGGCGGAAGGTCGAAGGTCTCTTGGTGTCCAATTAACCAAGTAGTATAGAAACAATGTGATACTACGCACACTTTAAAACAACATTAAGAATGGTCTGCCCTGCCTTATTCGCAGGCAGCCGCTCAGTGGGGCAACTCCAGCCGCCCCACTGAGCGCCCACGTCAGTCATACCGGTTCGTTTGCAGCGCACTTCCGCTGTCGTTCACTTCGACCCAGCCAGCTACTGCGTCGGCATTCGGATCCATCACGATCTCCGGCGCAAACAGCTCTGTGGATGCACCGCTCAGGCGGGTGATGCTCCCCCACCCCCCTTCACTGGCCACGTAGGTCCGGGCTTCCGCGAAGAATCCACTGCCCTCACGCTGAGACCAGACAACAACCGCATCACCGCTTCCGCTGGTGGCGATACTGGGCACATCCGCCCGCTCAAGGCTGGCCTGTATCGTCGTCGCTCCCTGCCAACCGTTGCTAAACCGGTTAACCTGGATGCGAGAGCCACTGTTGTCGTAACGCTGCCAGACCACAAAGGCATTTCCCGGGCCAGCGGCTGCTATATCCGGCCGGGTGACGCTGGCACCGGCAATACCGATGCGTTCAGCCACGTCCCAGTGACCAGACTCCGTCGTGGACGTCGCATAGATGCCCTGGCTTCCGCCATCGTTCTGGCGCCACGCGACGAAAGCCCGCCCCGCCGAGTCCACCGCCACCTGAGGTGACGCGACCGAATTGACGCCGTCACCGAGCGCTGCCACGCCCTGCCACACCCCGGAAACAAGCCGGTTGGCATGAACATCAAACGTGCTGAGGCTGCCGAAGGCAGATACCCTCTGTCGCCACACCACGACGGCATCGCCATCGGCAGTCATGGCAACTGTGGGTTGGTGGCTTTCGTCGGGATGAGTATCAATCCGATCGAAGGCTGCCCAGTTCTCACTGCCTGCGGAAAGACGGCCGGCGAAGATACTCAATGCCAGGCCATCGCGCTGCTGCCATACGGCCAGCGCATTACCTTGGGCATCCATGGCCACCTGCGGATAACCTGCCTCCCCGGCCAGATTGCCAACACGGCGTTCGCTTTCCCAGCTACCCAGCAGGGTGTTCCATCGCCTTGCGTAAAGTGCCCCATCGTCAGCGTTATTCCAGATCACAACGGCGTCACCCCTCGGGCTCACGGCAACATGAGGCCTCGCTGTAGCGCCGGCATTGCTGCCCACACGTTCTGCACTCAACCAGTTTCCAGAGGCTGCATCAAAGCGGCTGGCGAAGACATGCTGGTTCTGCACCCACACCACGAGGGTATCGCCGTCGTCATTGGCAGCAAACTGCAGTTTCGAGAGCGGGCCGGAACTGACCTGCAGCACTTCCCCATCACCCCAGGAAGCGCCTTCGGTCATGAAGGACCAGCGGTACTCGGCACCCAGCACATTGCCTTCAATATCCGCCACGCCCTCGTCGACGGTTGCCTCTACCCGAGTCGACTTCGGCAGCTTTTTCTCTGGCGCAAAGGCCAGAGTATTTGACCGGGCATCGAACTGCAGAGCCCCATCAATTGGCTGACCATCGGCACTGAGAGTCAGGCTGTTGTCACTGACACTGGTAACCAGAATGTCTTCTCCAAACTGGGCACTGACCGTACCTGTCCGGTCAACGTCGAGCGCTTCGCTCTCGGGCGTTGTAGCGATAGCGATCGATGTTGACGCTCCTACCAAGGGCTCCTGGAACGTCAGCGGTTCGAACGCAAGTGATTGCCCCTCAACGAGCAGTGGACCTGTATCGCCATCAGGTTCCGGTTCCGGTTCCGGCTCAGGTTCCGGCTCAGGTTCTGGCTCCGGTGGTGGCGGAGGTGGCGGCCCCGGCTCTGGCTCCGGCTCCGGCTCTGGCTCCGGTTCAGGCTCCGGTTCAGGCTCCGGTTCAGGCTCAGGCTCAGGCTCAGGCTCAGGCTCAGGCTCAGGCTCAGGCTCAGGCTCAGGCTCAGGCTCCGGTTCAGGTTCCGGCTCAGGCTCTGGTTCCGGCTCAGGCTCTGGTTCCGGCTCAGGCTCTGGTTCCGGCTCAGGCTCTGGTTCCGGCTCAGGCTCTGGTTCCGGCTCAGGCTCTGGTGGTGGCGGAGGCGGAGGTGGTGGAGGCTCAGGTTCTGGCTCCGGTTCCGGTTCCGGTTCTGGCTCCGGTTCCGGTTCAGGC
Organism: Marinobacter suaedae; assembly: GCF_030519635.1. NCBI lineage: Bacteria > Pseudomonadati > Pseudomonadota > Gammaproteobacteria > Pseudomonadales > Marinobacteraceae > Marinobacter > Marinobacter suaedae. The sequence goes on from NZ_JAUMIS010000002.1 coordinate 1,333,379, forward strand.
TCCGGTTCAGGCTCCGGTTCAGGCTCCGGTTCAGGCTCCGGTTCAGGCTCCGGTTCAGGCTCCGGTTCCGGTTCACCCGGAAAAGGCATTCTCGGCTCGCCCGGCGACGGAGCAGCCCTGGGAGGAGGAGCCGTATCCGGGTCCTCCTTGAACGTCGTTTCGCTCTCGGTACAGCCAAACCCGAATGTGACCAGCACCCACAGTGAGGTCCTGAACAGCGGTTTGGTTTTCATTGCTCGGCTTCCTTGATCTCGCCAGGCGTGGGACATCTTTGTCCCCGGGTAGTCTAGCAGTATAGGAAATACGTGACGTACCGCACGTTTTTCGCGACAGATAACCCCCGAAAAAGTGACGGTGACACCCCCCCTTCTCCCCGCATCGACATTGGCATAAGCTCCCTACTCTGCCGAGGAGAACCGTATGTCTGCCGATGACGATGTCGCTGGCTTTTCAGTCGAGCGCCTTGAACGCATTGCCGCTTATCTGGATCACCATTACCTGCAACCGCGCAAGCTTCCTTGTGCAGTCACGCTGGTAGCCCGCCACGGGAAAGTAGTATGGCAACGCGCGCAGGGCTGGATGGATGTAGAGCGCCAGAGACCCCTGGCTGATGATACGATTTTCCGGATCTACTCGATGACCAAGCCGGTCACCTCCATTGCCATGATGCAGCTTTATGAGAGGGGCCTGTTCAAGCTGGACGATCCCGTGCACCGTTATATTCCGGGGTGGCAGCGTCTGGAAGTCTACGACAACGGGCACTGGCCCGATTTCCAGACCCGTTCTCTCAGCAAGCCGATGACCATTCGGGATCTGATGACCCATACTTCCGGGCTGACCTATGGCTTCCTGGAGCAAACGCCGGTAGATGCCGCGTATCGTCGTCTGAAGCTGGATGGCAGCGGCACCCTGACGCTGGACAAGCTGATCCAGCGCCTGACCGATCTGCCACTGGAGTTCTCACCCGGTACTGCCTGGAATTACTCGGTATCCACCGATGTGCTGGGTTACCTGGTCCAGCAACTATCCGGCCAGTCGCTGGCTGACTATTTCCAGCAGCACATTTTTCGCCCACTGGGCATGGACGACACCGGTTTTCATGTTCCACCAGAGAAACGATCGCGCCTTGCCGCCTGCTACCTGCACCAACCGGGTGACCAGATGAAGCTGCAGGACGACCCGGAGCGCTCCCGCTACTTGCGCGAACCCCGTTTCCTGTCCGGGGGCGGGGGACTGGTGTCCACCCTGGACGACTACCACGCTTTCGCCCAGGCTCTGTGCCAGGGCGGTGAATACCGCGGGCGCCGTATCATCCGCCGTGACACCCTGGATCTGATGCGCCAGAACCACCTGCCGGACAATAAAGACATCCCGGCACTGTCGATCGGTCCATTCAGCGAATCATCCCGAATTGGCAATGGTTTTGGGCTCGGCTTTGCCGTCAGAATTGCCGAATCGCCCCACTCAACCGTGGGCTCCATTGGCGAGTTTGGCTGGGGAGGTCTGGCAGGCACCTATTTCCAGGTTGACCCAGCCAACGAACTGGTCCTAATTTTTATGACACAGTTGATGCCTTCGTCGGCCTACCCGGTTCGGGAGGACGTCCGCAAACTGGTATACGACGCAATGATCTGACCGGTAATTTACCGGACACGATTCAATCCAGAAAGGAATTACCCAACAACACCAACAACCAACCTGCAAGGACGTTGCAATGAAACTCGAAACGCTCGCTCTGCACGCCGGATTCAATGGCGATCCCACGACTCATGCGGCCACCACGCCCATCTACCAGACCACATCGTTCACCTTTGACAATACCCAGCATGGGGCTGACCTCTTCGACCTGAAAGTCCCGGGCAACATCTATTCGCGCATCATGAATCCAACCAATGCGGTGCTGGAAGAACGGATGACACAACTGGAAGGTGGCGTCGGCGCACTCGCACTGGCCTCGGGCATGGCCGCCATCACCTACTCCCTGCAGACGATCTGTAAGGTTGGTAACAACATCGTCAGCACCAGCCAGCTGTATGGTGGCACCTACAATCTGTTCGCCCATTCATTGCCCAACCAGGGCATTGAGTGTCGCATGGTGCCCCACGATGACTTCGACGCGGTGGAAAAGGCGATCGATGAGAACACTCGCGCCCTGTTCTGCGAGTCCATCGGTAATCCGGCGGGCAACATCGTCGACATTCAGCGCTGGGCCGAGATCGCCCACCGCCACGGCATTCCCCTGATGGTGGACAACACCGTCGCAACCCCCTTCCTGTGTCGCCCCATCGAGTACGGTGCAGATATCGTCATCCACTCGCTGACCAAGTACATCGGTGGGCACGGAACGACCGTGGCGGGCATCGTCGTGGATTCCGGCAAGTTCGACTGGAAAGCCAGCGCCGACAAGTTCCCGATGCTGAACGAGCCGGATCCGTCCTACCACGGCGTGGTGTACACCGAAGCCCTTGGCCCTGCCGCCTTCATTGGCCGATGCCGGGTCGTCCCCCTGCGCAACACCGGTGCGGCCCTGTCACCGTTCAATGCCTTCCTGATCATGCAGGGGCTTGAAACCCTGTCTCTCCGTATGGAGCGCCACTGCCAGAATGCCGAGACAGTTGCCAGCTTCCTGGAACAGCACGAGGCGGTTGAGTGGGTCAATTATGCAGCCTTGCCGAACAGCCCCTACAAAGCCACCTGTGACAAGATCTGTGGCGGCAAGGCCTCTGGCATCCTGAGCTTTGGCATTCGGGGCGGGCTGGAAGCCGGTGCAAAATTCATTGATGCCCTGCAGCTGATTTACCGTCTGGTGAACATCGGCGATGCGAAATCCCTGGCCTGCCACCCGGCGAGCACTACCCACCGCCAGCTGGGGCCGGATGAGTTGCGCAGCGCCGGCGTCAGTGAGGACCTTGTCCGGCTGTCCATTGGCCTTGAACATGTGGACGACATCATCGCAGACATCACTCAGGCACTGGCGGCTTCCCAGGCCTGACCCAGACACCGGGTACGACCAATGTCGTGCCCGGTCGATCCCCGTGATTGCCCGTACCCGCCTTGTATCTCCGGGGGCCGGACATTACTCTTAAATGCCCCGCAAGCCTCAACAAAAGAGTCCGGTAGGAATGAGCGACAGCGCAAAACCCCGCATTACCAGTGGTTCCAAATTTCGCAGTGAGCACGGCTTTTCTGCCATCAAGGATGGTGTGAAGCGATCCTCCGGCGACAACTCCGAGAACCGCCCGCTGGAACGCAAGCCAAAGTGGCTGCGGGCCCGCATGCCCGGCGGGGAGCGCTATGAAGCCGTTCGTCGCAACGTTCAGGAACACCGACTGAGTACCGTTTGCCAGGAATCCCATTGCCCCAATATCGGCGAGTGCTGGACCGCGGGCACCGCCACCATCATGGTGATGGGATCGGTCTGTACCCGGGCCTGCAAGTTCTGCGCTGTCGACACCGGGAATCCCAAGGGGTGGCTGGATCACGAAGAGCCCGAGAATACGGCCAAGTCGGTCGAACTGATGGGGCTTCGCTACATCGTGCTCACCTCCGTCGACCGTGACGACCTTGCCGATGGCGGTGCCAGCCACTACGCCGCCTGCGTGGCGGCCATCAAACAGCGCACACCCGAAGTGGCGGTCGAAGCACTGACCCCCGATTTCGACGCGGTAATGTCGGACGTCGAGAAAGTGGTGGATTCAGGACTCGACGTCTTCGCCCAGAATGTCGAAACCGTGGAGCGGCTGACCCAACGCGTCCGCGATCCGCGCGCTGGCTACCAGAAAACCCTGAGTGTTCTGAAACACGCCAAGGATTACCGCCCGGACATCCTGACCAAGACCAGCCTGATGCTGGGCCTGGGCGAAACCGAAGACGAAATTCTGCAAACCATGGACGACCTGCGTGCCATTGGCGTGGACATCCTTACTCTGGGCCAGTACCTTCGCCCGACACCCAACCACCTGCCGGTTGAGCGTTACGTCACCCCCGAGGAGTTCAACCGTTACCGGGAAATCGGTCTGGAAAAAGGTTTCATGGAAGTGCCGTCCGGCCCCATGGTCCGCTCCAGTTATCGGGCCGACAAGGTGTTCGACAAGAACAACCTTGGCCTGGCGGTGCCAGACGTTCCTGCGTCGGCCAATGCGATGCAAATTCCTGTCAAATCCCTCGACTGACGCCCACGGATCGCCGATAACCCGCCCCGAAAGGTCACAGTTTACCGGCATTTATGGCAAACTCTGCGCTCGTTTTTGCGCAGAGTTGTCCATCCATGAACCGGCTTTCCAATCTGTATAATCGCCTGATACTGCCACACCCGCTGATGGTGCTGGCCGCCCTCGCCCTTCTCTTGGGCCTGGCAGCCCTTCGTTTTGACCAGTTCCGCCTCGATGCTTCGGCCGAATCCCTGGTTCTGGAGAACGACCGATCACTGGAACAGTACCGTCAGGTGAACCGGCGTTTCACCACCTCCGACGATTTCCTGGTGGTTACCTACACGCCCCACGACACGCTTTTCTCCGAGCAGGGTCTGTCGGATCTGCGCGGTCTGCGGGACGAACTTCAGGCACTGGACGCCGTTGGCTCGACCAACAGCATCCTCAATGTGCCACTGCTCCACAGCCCGGACCTGACGCTGGACACCGCCGACTCAGAAATCAAAACCCTGGACGAGCATGACGTTCCGCCTGAAACCGCGCGCGGTGCCCTGCTCAACAACCCGCTGTACCCCAACCTGCTGATCAGCGAGGACGGTCAGACCACCGCCATTCAGGTCAATCTACCCACCCCAGAGAAATACTTTGAATTACTGAACGAACGCAATCGACTGCGTGACCTCTTGGCCGCCGGCGATGCAAGCGCCGGGCAACAGACTCAATACGAAAGGGCGCGGGACGCTTTTATCGGTTATACCGAGCAACTCGGAAAGGAGCGGGACGCCACCATTAATCGCGTTCGAGACATTCTCGACCAGCATCGCCACAAGGCTGATATTCACCTTGGCGGTGTACCCATGGTGGTTTCGGACATGATCCGGTTTATCCAGAACGACCTGTCCACCTTCGGTCTGGGCGTTCTGGTGTTCCTGTTGGTGACGCTGGCGATCATCTTCCGCCAGTGGCGCTGGGTGCTGGTGCCCCTGCTGTGCTGCAGCTTTACCGTGTGGTTGATGATTGGCTTCCTTGGCTGGGCACAGTGGCCGGTGACGGTGATTTCCTCAAATTTCGTCGCCCTGCTGCTGATCATGACCCTGTCACTGACCATCCACCTGATCGTGCGCTACCGGGAGTTCCAGCACGACGAACCGGAAGTCGCCGCCCGCGATACGCTCCGCAAGACCGTGTATGCCATGGTCAAACCCTGTTTCTACATGGCAATCACCACCATTGTGGCGTTTGGCTCCCTGACCTTCAGCGGTATCCGCCCGGTCATTGATTTTGGCTGGATGATGACCCTCGGCCTCGCCGTGGCCTTCCTGATCACCTTCGTGGTCTTCCCGGCGCTTCTGGCGTTGCTACCGCCGCCTCTTGACAAGCGGGTGACCTCCGACCGAATTCCCTTTACCGATGCTTTCGCCCGCTTTACCGAACGGTTTGGCTCATTGGTGCTCGTGGGATCGCTGGTCATCGCAGTACTGTGTGTGATCGGTATCAGCCGACTGACGGTGGAAAACAGCTTCGTCGATTACTTCAAGTCATCGACGGAAATCCACCAGGGCATGGTGACCATCGATAACCGGCTGGGCGGCACCACGCCGCTGGATGTGGTGATTACCGACGACCTGCCGCCTGAAGACGCGGCGGTGGATGGCGACCCCTTTGCCAGCAGTTGCGATCCGTTTGTCGACGATTGTGGCGGCGCCGAGGAGTACCGGGACACCTGGTACACCTATCAGAAAATGAGTCGGCTGGAGAAGGTCCACAGTTATCTGGAGAGCCTGCCGGAAACCGGCAAGGTGCTGTCCATCGACACCACTCTCGCGATTCTGGCCACGATCAATCAGGGCGAGCCTCTGGACGCGCTGGAACTGGCGTTTGTACCGGCGGCCGTGCCGGACGATCTCAAGGATATTCTGCTCACGCCCTACATTTCCGAAGAACACGACCAGGCCCGTTTCAGCATCCGTATCCTGGAAACCATGCCAGACCTCCGGCGCCAGGCACTGCTGGATCGCATCAGAGAGCACCTGACCACGGAACTGGCCTTCGAGGATGACCAGGTGCTCTTCACCGGCATGACCGTGATGTACAACAATATGCTGCAAAGCCTGTTCGACTCCCAGATCAAGACCATTGGTGTGGTGCTGCTGGCCATTCTGGTGATGTTCCTGCTGCTGTTCCGGTCGCTGAAGCTGGCGCTGTTGGGTATTGCCCCCAACCTCATTGCCGCCGGATCGGTCCTGGGGCTGATGGGTTGGCTGGGCATTCCGCTGGATATGATGACCATCACCGTCGCGGCCATCACCGTGGGCATTGCCGTCGACGACACCATCCACTATATCCACCGGTTCCGTGTGGAAATCCGTAAGGACGGTGACTACCTGGCCGCCATGCATCGCTGCCATCGCAGCATCGGCCAGGCGATGTTCTACACCTCCCTGACGATCATCTCGGGCTTCTCCATCCTGGTGCTGTCAAACTTTATTCCGACCATCTACTTTGGTCTGTTCACCGGCTTCGCCATGTTCATGGCACTGGTTGGCGCACTGACATTGCTGCCGCGCCTGATTGTCCTGACCAAACCCTTCGGTCCGGAAGGCAGTTCCAGCAACACCCAGACTGCCAACTGACACAAAAAAGGCCGCATCAAATGATGCGGCCTTTTCATTTCAACGATACAGGCAGAGCCGTATTACTGCCCCGGCTGCTGCATCATCTGACGCTGTTGTTGCATCTGCTGTTGCATCTGCTTCATCCGGCGGTCCAGTTCGTCACGCTGCTCATCAGTGAACACGCTGTCTACTTTGGCCTGCATCAGGGTCGACAATGCAGCGATTTCACCAGTCAGCTCGCCCAGCTCCTCGGCACTTTCACGAATCGTGGCTTCATCGTAGTCGGCCTTGATTTCGGCCTGCAGTGCCTGCTGTAGTGTCCGGGCTTCCTGCTGAAGCTCGCCAATCTGCCCCTGCATCTCGTCAATAATGCCGCGGATCTCTGTTTGCTGGTCATCCGACAACCCTACCAGCTGCGCCAGCTGATCTACCTGGTCGGGCTGACCAGCCGGGGCCTGCGCAGCTACCGGCGCTGACAAAGACAGAGCGATGAGTGCCGAACCAATCAATTTACCGAGCTTCATAAACTTCTCCGTTAATGGGGTAGCCTAACTCAAGAGGCCACAAACATGTATTTTTCTCGTCACAGGTCGTACACCCTAAAACATCCGGGCCCGCCTTTGCATCCCATTCCTGCCCCTTTGTGGTGGATTTCTCGTATGCATTTCCGTTTGGCGCTGCCCGGGTGACTCACATCCGGGCAGCCTTCAACAAGTGAAAAACTGGCCATTCCCCTTCATAATGGCGCCGTTCAATCACCGGCGGAGTAGCAATCATGGCAATTAACTGGTTTCCCGGGCATATGCACAAGGCCCGCAAGGAGATCAAACAAGTCATGCCCCAGATGGATCTGATCATCGAAGTGCTCGATGCCCGGATACCGTTCAGCAGCGAAAATCCGCTGGTGCCGGCCCTGCGTGGAGACAAACCCGTCATCAAGGTTCTGAACAAGCGCGACCTGGCGGATCCGGAGATCACAGAACGCTGGCAGACCTGGCTTGAGCGCGAGCGGGGGGTTCGCACCATCACCCTCACCCACAACCAGCGCCACGAAGCCCTCGGCATCCTGGAGCTGGCCCAGGAGATGACGCCCGACCATGATCGGCAGAAAAGCGCCCTTCGGGTAATGATTCTGGGCATTCCGAATGTCGGGAAATCCACCATCATAAACACACTGGCTGGCCGCCCGGTGGCAAAAACCGGCAACGAGCCGGCCGTTACCCGGGCCCAACAGGCCATCAAGCTGCCAGATAACATCCTGCTGTACGATACCCCGGGCTTTCTCTGGCCCAAACTGTCACCGGAGGCCAGTGGTTACCGGCTTGCCGTCAGCGGTGCCATTCGCAGTGCCGTACTGGATTTCGAAGACATCGCTCTGTTTGAAGCGGACTACCTGATACAGGCCTACCCGGAGCTGGTGCAGGCGCGCTACGGACTGAATCCATTGCCGGAAGACGGACTTGGGCTGATGGACGCCATTGCCGCCAAACGGCGCTTTTTCGGTCGAGGCAGCATACCCGACCTGCACAAGGTATCGGAGGTGCTGCTGAACGAGTTCCGCAGCGGTACATTGGGTCAGATCTCTCTGGAAACACCGGAGATGGTGGAACAGGAACTGGCTGAGGCCGAACGCGAAGCTGCCGAAAAGGCTGCCCAGAAAACGGCTCAAAAGGATGTTAAGGGGAAGAAGAAAGGCCGCACCGGCAAACGTTGAACCAGCCAGTGGTGACGTATTCGGATGGCAGGGCATCGAACATGTCACGGGCCGTTCGTACAAAATGGGGCTGGTCGTAGAATCCGGCGTCCAGGGCGAGCTGGGACACGGTTTTTCCCCGCTCCCAGTGGGCCAATACCTGGTTCACCTTCAGGTGCAACAGAAACCGTCGCAGGGGAACACCCACCTGCTGCCGAAATAAATGGCTGAGCCGCGACGGTGACAGCCCCACCGAAGCCGCCAGTGAAGCCACCTGAATTCTTTCAGGCAACTCGGCCCTCAGTAATCCACACACCTGTTGAACCCGGTCATCCAGTGGTTCGGGCCTCTCGCCCAATGCCTGCAAGATATTCAGCAGAGCCTCATGCACCCCGGCACAGCCCATGTCCGCGATGCTATCCAACTCCTCTACTGAATGGGAGACCTCAACCCAACTCCGCTCCTCAAGCAAATGACACAGCGAACGCCAGTAACGGCTGTCCGGGTCCAGTTGGGCGCACCACATTCGGGTATCGCCTGGCTCCAGGGACTGCTCCACATCCGGTGCGACGAGAACAGCGCGCGTCATTCGCCAGTGGCCATCCACGCGGATACGGAAACACCCATCCAACCCCACCAGCCAGGACGCACTGATGTGCCGGTGCGGACGATTGGGCATCAGGCGCCCGACCACGTGCCAGTGATCGGGCCATAGAAACAGGGTGCCGTGGGGCGATTGCTGCATAACCAAGCCAGTCATAAATTTCGTTGTCTGCCCGAAGCATACCGCAGGCCGGCGCAATCGCCATCCGCTACCAGCAAACCGTCAATTAATGGTTCTGGGCTGGTGTGTTGCCACCGGTACCCTGGGCGTGGGGCACGGGAATCCCCAGCTTGGCCGCAAATTCAACACTGACGAAAATCGGGCCAATCAGCAGAAACACCAGGTCTTCCACGAAGGACGGCTTCTTACCCTCGACCTTGTGGCCGTATACCTGAACGGCCCAGGCCAGCACCCAGATAATAAGACTGGTCCAGAACAGCGACCATCCCGCGGCCTTCACACTCAGGATTGCCCAGACGGACACCGCAAACCAGCCCACCATCAGCAGGAATACCCAGAACGACAATCGCAGGTACAGAATGCCGGAGAGCACGCCCAGCAGGGTGGCGCCGTTTACCCATTCCGCCGCTGCCCCACTCAGGCCGAGCCAGCTACCAATGGGCACCAGCCATAGCAGGCCCAGAGTCGAGATAAGAATGGCGGGTACACAGACAATATGAATCCACTGATTGAGTGGATTCTGGTGGCTGTCTCCGTAGTCACTCAAAAATTGCTGCAACGAACGCATGTCAATTCTCCTTGTTGTTGTCCCATCAGATACCGTCACTTTACCAGTAGATAAACTCTCGGACTTGTACGAAACAGCTATGGCTCTAAAACCAGCGCGAACGGCCGTCTCTTACCAAGGTCAAATATCCCCCGGAGCACCCAGGGCCTACACTGTCCCCTATTCCACGATTTCAACCGCCCCGATGCATTAAACGGGGCAACAGGAGGAGCATATGAGACGCGTTGTCGTCACCGGCATGGGCATCGTGTCCTGTCTTGGAAACAGCCTGGAGGAGGTTGTTGAGAGCCTGAAACACGGACGGTCCGGCATCGGTTTCAACCAGACCTACGCCGACAAGGGATTTCGCAGCCAGGTTTCCGGTTCACCGGACATCGACACATCCGTTATCGACCGGAAGATACGGCGCTTCATGGGGCCATCCGCCATGTACAGCTACCTGGCCATGGAACAGGCCATCGCCCAGGCCGGCCTGACCGACGAGTTGATTTCCAACGATCGGACCGGGCTCATTGCCGGTTCCGGCGGCGCCTCCTGTTCCAGCCAGGTGGAAGCCACCGACACAATGCGGGAGAAAGGCGTCAAACGTATCGGCCCGTATATGGTGCCGCGCATCATGACCAGCACCGTATCGGCGTGCCTGGCCACGGCCTACAAGATCCGGGGTGTGAACTATTCCATGTCCTCGGCCTGCGCCACCAGCGCCCACTGCATCGGCCACGCCATGGAACAGATCCAGGCCGGCAAGCAGGACATCGTGTTTGCAGGCGGCGGTGAGGAAGAAGACTGGAGCCTGACCATGATGTTCGACGCCATGGGCGCACTTTCCACCAAGTACAACGACGCCCCTGAGACAGCCTCCCGCCCGTTCGACAGCGGGCGCGATGGTTTCGTGATCGCCGGCGGCGGCGGGATGATGGTATTGGAGGAACTGGAGCACGCCCGCAAACGCGGTGCAACGATTCTGGCGGAGCTGACCGGCTATGGTGCAACGTCAGATGGCTACGACATGGTCGCCCCCTCCGGCGAGGGTGCCCAGCGCTGCATGCAGCAGGCAATGGCCACCATTCGCGGCAAGGTGCAGTACATCAATGCCCACGGCACCAGTACCCCAGTGGGGGATGTGGCGGAAATGGGCGCATTGCGAAACACCTTTGGCGATGATGTGCCCGCCGTCTCCTCAACCAAGTCCCTTTCCGGGCACTCCCTGGGCGCCGCGGGCGTACACGAAGCCATCTATTCGCTATTGATGCTGCAGCACGGATTCATTGCCGGAACCGCCAATCTGCAGAATCTGGATGAAAAGATTCAGGGGCTGCCTATCGTGGGGCCCGAGTCCCGAGAGGCCGATCTGTCCACCGTGATGTCGAACAGTTTCGGGTTCGGAGGCACCAACGCCACCCTGGTGTTCGAAAAACTGATGGACTGAATCTTCGGAGGCACCAGCCGGGCCTGTGTCTCACGGCCCGGCAATACGTCAGTCCAACGATTGGCAAAGACACCGTTACGTATTAAGGTACGGGTTTGTCAGGGATAAGAACGAACGGATCGTCTCGCTATGGCCCAACCTATCCGGCTCCATCGGACCTCCTCACCACTCAAAGCCTCATGTCACCAGTGCAGTCTCAGCAATCTGTGCCTGCCTCTGGCTGTGGAAGAAAATGAGCTTGATCGACTGGAAGACATTGTCCAGCAAGGGCGCATTTTCAATCGTGGTGAGCACATCTTTGATCAGAGCACGCCGTTCCGCGCCTGTTTTGCAGTGCGCAGCGGGTCCGTCAAGACCTCCATCATCACTGAAAGCGGCGAAGAACAGATTACCGGGTTCTTCATGCCGGGCGAACTGGTCGGGCTCGACAGCATGAGCCACGAGACCTATGCCTGCACCGCACGGGCCCTTGAACGCACCAGTATCTGCGAGTTTCCGGTTGATAAGCTGGAAGAGCTGACCGGCAAAATGCCGGAACTTCAGCACCACATGTATCACCTGATGAGCCAGGAAATCCAGAACGGCCATCAGCTGGCCATGTTGCTGAGCAAGAATACGGCTGAGGAGCGCATCGCCGCTTTGCTGCTGTCCCTGTCCTCCCGTTTTGAGCGTCGTCGGATGTCAGGCACCCACTTCAGCCTGCCGATGGCTCGCAGTGATATTGCCAATTTCCTGGGCCTTGCCGTGGAAACGGTGAGCCGGGTCTTCACGAGATTTCAGAACCAGGGACTGATCAAGGCGCGAGGCCGGGACGTGGAACTGCTGGATGTGGATGCTCTGCAACTGGTGGCTCGCGATTCTACCCGGCAGGACTAACGGCCGGCCTGGTTAGTTGGCCGGCACCCTTTCCGCTTTCGTTGCAGGCTCTGTCAGCATGGCGGCTTCGTCCGCCAGAAACGACCGCCAGGGCTGCTGCTTGATGCCAAAGGTATTACGGATTTTGGTGCAGATTAACGTGGTATTGAGCGGTTCCAGCTGAGCCCAATCCGGCACGTCATCCACGACCCTTGTGCTCTCCGGGATACCGGGCAAACCCACAATCACCTGTCCCAGTTCGTACAGATTCACCTCTTCGGCACCTGCATACTGATAGGTCCCCCAAACCTCAGCGCCGCAATCGAGCTGAAGAATGACAGCAGCCATCACCCGGGCCAGATCGGCCACGGCAACCGGCAATCCCCGGCAGCGACCCGGCATGGACAACGCATTCCCGGCAGAGGCGCTCGCCTGAACCTTGCGAATAAACCGCGACAGACTCCACCCGGTACGCAAGATAATGTGCCTCGGCAACAGCGTGCGCAGAGCCTGTTCACACTCCCACTGCCAGTTACCCAATTCATTGAAAGGCTGCCCCGGGTTCGAGGTGATGTAGCCCCGCTGCTTGCGACCATCGAAGACATAACACGAGGACAACTGGAACAGGGCAATGTCCCGGTCCCGGGCACATTCGGCCAATGCCACTGGTAAGGAAAAGGCCGCCTTGTGGGTGTCTTCCGGATCTTTCTGGGCATCCTCCGGATCCACCAGCCAGAGTGCGTTGACGATCAGGTCGGTATCTTCCGGAACCCAGCTCTGTACCGCGTGAAGATCGGCGCTGGCCGGGTCACTGACCAGCAGTGGAGTCACCTGCAACGGAGTGTTGCGCAGGCGTTCGAGCAGCAACGTCCCAAGTGGACCATAATCATGAACAACAAGTACGTGCACGACGAGTTAACGCCTCCAGACTATTACAGATATGACGGCAGCCCCGAAAAGGTCAGCCAATGGCTTCTTGAAGCCGAGGCATACAATAACAGCTTGTCCGGGCTACCGGCAGTTTATATCGTTATCTTCACTTATGAGTAAGTAACAGGAAACAAGATGCTGAAACAACAGAGCCACATTGTGGCGCCGATTCCGGATGAACTACGCACCCGAGCTCTGTACACCGTCAGCCAGCTCCGCAGCCGGGGCAAGGCCGACAAGGAAGCCATCGATCAGCTTTACTCCCTGATCGTCGAACTGACCGAGAACGGGCTCGACTTCTTCTTCATCGAACCGCTGCGCCGCCTGAGAGCGGGCAGCATGATGATGGGCATGGCCAACATGGGCATCGGCAGCATGCTGAAAGGCAGCAAGATGGTAGTCCACAAAGTGCTCAAGAAGCTCGACGACAGAAGCCTGGCGGCCATTCTCGATTTCATTGAAGAAATCATTCACGAACCCGAACAGGCCTGATTAAAGCGTCTGCTATTGATACAGCCTGGGAACCCGGGCTGTAATGCCGGTCAGCAACTCGTAGGCAATGGTTTCGGCACAGCGCGCGACGTCATCCACACTGACGTTTGGGCCCCAAAGTTCCACCGTGTCGCCCTCGGCAGCATCCGGTGCCCCACTCAGATCCACCGCCAGCATATCCATCGAGACCCGACCAATCAGGCGGATTTTCTGCCCCCGAATGGCCGCCGGAGTGTCGGTGCCCGCATGCCGGGGATAGCCATCCCCATATCCAATACTGACCATACCCATTCGCATGTCACGATCGGCAATAAAACCGGCCCCATAGCCAACGCTTTCACCCTTGCAGAGGGTACGCGTGGAAATGAGCGGCGCCTCGAGGGTCATCACTGGCTTGAGCCCGAGCTCGGGGCCAGTTCTAGCCGCCATGGGTGAGCTGCCATACAGCATGATCCCTGGCCGGCTCCAGTCAAACAAAGGCTGACCCGGGATAAAATGCGCGCCGGAGTTACCCACACTTCTCATGTAATCCGGCCAGGGCGCTGTTGCGTCCACGAAACTGGCGGTCTGCTGGGCGGTCATCGAACTCGACTCATCATCGGCGCAGGCGAAATGGGTGACAAAGCCCAACAAACTTTTGTTTGCGCCAATGGCCTCCAATCGCCCCATCACATCAGCCAGCCCTCGCGGCGCATAGCCGAGACGGTTCATGCCACTGTTTACTTTCAACCAGAAGGGGCCGCGAGAGACGCTTTTTTCGACCCAGCCAAGTTGCTGCTCACTGTGCAGGACCGGCTCAAAGCCTTGCTCAGCGCAACGCTCGATGTCGCCAAATTCATGAGGCCCCTGCAACAGAACCACCGGCTGGGTATGCCCGGCACTGCGAATTGCCTGCGCCTCCTGCAGGCTGGCCACCGCAAATTTTGGCGCCAGATCAGCCAGCGCAGAGGCGACCTGAACAATCCCGTGCCCGTAACCGTCCGCCTTGATCACGGCCATGGCTTGAGCAGAACCGGCCCGTTCCGACGCCAATTGATAGTTGTAGCGCAGGGAGTCCAAGTGAATTCGTGCAACAGTACTTCGCGGCATTAATACTCTCCGTCAAAATCGCCATAATCACCGTGTGCCAGGTCTTCGAACTTGGTGTACTTACCAATGAAGGCCAGGCGAACCGTACCAATAGGGCCATTACGCTGCTTACCAATGATGATTTCAGCAATGCCTTTGTCCGGCGTGTCTTCGTTGTAGACCTCATCCCGGTATACGAACATGATGACGTCCGCATCCTGCTCGATCGCCCCGGATTCACGAAGGTCCGAGTTTACCGGACGCTTGTTCGGGCGTTGCTCCAGACTCCGGTTGAGCTGCGACAGAGCCACTACAGGGCAATTCAATTCCTTAGCGATACCCTTGAGCGAGCGCGAGATTTCGGAAATTTCCGCCGTCCGGCCTTCGGTATTGCCCGGCACCCGCATCAGCTGCAGGTAGTCCACCATGATCAGGCCCATCTTGCCGTCATTTTCCCGGGCAACACGACGGGCGCGGGAACGCATTTCAGTCGGACTCAGTCCCGGGGTGTCATCGATGTACAGGGGCTTATCCTTCAACAGGCTCACTGCCGATGTCAGCCGAGGCCAGTCGTCTTCTTCGAGCTTACCGCTTCGCACCTTGGTCTGATCAATACGACCGAGCGACGACAGCATCCGCATGGCCAGAGAATCCGCGGGCATTTCCATACTGAACACAAGAACCGGCGTGCCCGTACTGATCAGAGAGTTCTCTACCAGGTTCATGGAAAACGTGGTCTTACCCATGGAGGGACGACCCGCTACGATGATCAGATCCGCCGGCTGCATACCGGATGTCTTTTCATCCAGATCCCGGAAACCGGTCGTCAGCCCCGTGGTTTGTTCGCCGGATTCAAACAATTCCTCGATACGACTCAGGGCCTTGGTCAGGATCGGGTTGATCGTCTGTGGTCCCGTGCCCTGTTTGTTACGGGACTCGGCAATCTGGAACACACTCCGTTCTGCCTCATCCAGTACCTCATCACTGGTGCGCCCCTGTGGATTGAACGCAGAGTCTGCGATAGTCCCGGACACCTCGACCAGCTGACGGAGCACCGACCGCTCGCGCACGATAGTGGCGTAGGCCTTGATGTTAGCCGCACCCGGAGTTTTCTCGGCCAGCTCCGCAAGATACGAAAGTCCGCCGGCGTCTTCGATATCACCCGCGCGCTCCAGAAACTCGGCCAGGGTAACAACATCCAGGGGCTCACTTTCGCTGGCGAGACGTTCGACGGCACCGAAAATCAGGCGATGATCCTGACGGTAAAAATCCTCGGCGGAAATCAGTTCCGAGACCTCATCGAATCGCCGGTTATCCAGCATGAGACCGCCCAGGACCGCCTGCTCCGCCTCAACAGAATGCGGCGGCACTTTCACACGACTGGTTTCAAGATCAGTAGTAGAGGATTTCAGATTGGACTTGGCCATAACGACGTCTTCAGTTTGATACCACGAAGCTGACAGTTTACGGGCTGGGCTTCGATTTTGGGAGTGCTTGTTTTTGCCATGATACATACAAAAACGGGCCCGGAGCCATTGACGGCCCGGGCCCGTTTACATCAAGCCAGGCCGGGAGATCCCGGCCCGCCAGAGGGACGTTGACGATTATTCGGCAACGACCGCCAGCTTGATGGTCACTTCAACGTCAGAGTGCAGCTGAAGGTCGATGTCGTACTCACCAGTAACCCGCAGCGGGCCTTCCGGCAGACGCACTTCGCTCTTCTCTACCTCGGTACCACCGGCAGTCACCGCATCCGCGATGTCACGCACACCGATAGAACCAAACAGCTTGCCTTCATCACCCGCTTTGGAGGTGATGGTGAAGGACGCACCTTCCAGAGCCTCGGCGCGAGCCTGGGCAGCGGCCAGCTTCTCAGCGGCAGCCTTTTCCAGCTCTGCACGACGCTCTTCAAACGCCTTCACGTTCTCTGCGGTAGCAGGAACGGCTTTGCCATAAGGAAGCAGGAAATTACGACCGTAACCGGCCTTAACCTTAACCTTGTCACCCAGTGAGCCAAGGTTTGCAACTTTCTCGAGCAGAATAACTTCCATCTCGTTAACCTCTTCGTGCTTTATTCAGCCGGTCCGGAAGGCTTGATGCGCCCCCGAAAATCCAGCCAGCTATCCACAAAAGCCAAAAACACCAACAGAATCATCAGACTTGGCCCCAACAGAACCAGAGCGATGTAAAACATCACCAGCCATTGGCCACTCAGCTGCTTACGTCCCACGAAACCATGCACCAATGCCACACCAGCAATAAATAGCGGTGTACCCGCTACCCAGACCAGCAACATGGCGTTAAGCCCGAGCATCGGGCCAACCACCATGACGACCGCACAGCCCACCGCAATGGCAGGTGACAATCGCAGGGCATGGAATTCCTCTCGGAATCCGCCGGGGTTATACAGCCCGGCTTGCCAAGCCCTCGCCAGCATTGTCATGGCAATACCTGTTGCCAGGTACGTGCCCGCCATGCTGGCGTTCATGGTCTCCCGAACGACTTTTTCGAGGTTATCCCCGAGCGTCTGGGCGACCTGGGCATTGTAGTCTTCGTAAAAACTGACCCCGGCGCGGACCAGTTCGTCCAGCAATCCGGGATACACCACAGGCAACAACAGGCCCGTGATGATGGCCAGAAAGCTCCCCGCAAGCAGGGCTCTTTCCCAGGACAGCGTGGTTCTGAGCACCGACGCCATCAGCATTACCTGAAGCAGCACAGCCAGAGCCGTTGGGTCCTGCCCAAACCAGCTCCAGCCCAGCGCCGGAAGCAATGCCCAGAGGCCAATATTGAACCCCTGGCTGATGCCAAGCCTGAGAATCACCAGACCGACAACAGCTGCGCCAATCCAGAACAGCAAAGGCAACGCCGTCGTTATGACGGCTACCCCGCTGGCCTGCAGGGGACCTCGCATTACATACTGCGCGAGTGCACGCATGGTCCCAAGTCCTGTCTATCTGTTATTAGTGATCGTGGCTGTCCGAGTACGGCAGCAGTGCCAGGTAGCGGGCACGCTTGATAGCGGTAGCCAGCTGACGCTGATAACGTGCTTTGGTGCCGGTGATGCGGCTGGGCACGATTTTGCCGGTTTCAGTGATGTAGCCTTTCAGGGTGTCCAGATCTTTGTAATCGATCTCTTTAACACCTTCTGCCGTGAAACGGCAGAACTTACGACGTCTGAAAAAACGAGCCATAACGGTAACTCCTCAACTCCGATTAATTACTCTTCTTCGTCCTGGGTTTCAGCTTTACGGCGATCTTCGCCTTCAGCTGAACGACGCGGACGATCCTCTCCACCGCCACGACGGTCTTCACGGGACTCGGCAGCTTTCATCGGAGACAGGTCGGTAACTGCTTCATCACGACGCAGAATCAGGTCGCGGATGATGGCATCGTTGAACCGGAAGTTGTGAGTCAGCTCGTCCATAGCGGCCTTTGAACATTCAATGTTCATCAGCACGTAATGAGCTTTATGAATCTTGTTGATCGGGTAAGCCAGGTGACGACGGCCCCAATCTTCCAGGCGGTGAACCTGACCGCCATCTTCACTGATAATACTGGTGTAACGCTCGATCATCGCGGGCACCTGCTCGCTCTGATCCGGGTGCACCATAAATACGATTTCGTAGTGACGCATGAGTTCTCCCTACGGATTTAACAGCTTCCTTTTCGACCCACGGGCGAAGCCTGCGAGCCAAACATGAAAGCAAGGAGGAAACAGCCGGAGCTGTCAGTTTCAATTTTTTGCTTTCGGTTCAGCCTCATACGTACCGAGACTGACCGAAGGCGAGACGCGGAGTGCCTGTTATTCAGACAAAAACACGCCATCCCCAGAAAAAGGGGTGACGTATTCTAGGCACCCAAAGACAGATGTGCAAGCATTAACCAAGTCGCTGGCGTAGCGCTTCGTACAGGCAGACACCGGTAGCCACAGAGACGTTCAGGCTGTCTACATGGCCCAACATGGGGATATTGATCAGTTGATCACAATGCTCCCGCGTCAGCCGGCGCATACCCTTGCCCTCAGCCCCCATCACGAGCGCAACGGGACCCTTGAAATCAGCCTGATAGAGAGTCGCCTGAGCCTCCCCTGCGGTTCCGATCAGCCAAACCCCCTCGTCCTTTATAGTCCGCAGAAAACGGGCAAGGTTGGTCACCCGAACGAAGGGCACGGTCTCAGCCGCTCCGCACGCAACCTTACGCGCCACAGGTGTCAGCGAGGCAGACTTGTCTTTTGGAACAACAACTGCCTGAACCCCAACCGCGTCGGCCGTGCGCAGACAAGCCCCGAGATTGTGGGGATCCGTCACACCGTCCAGGACCAACAAAAAGGCCGGGGCATCGGCGGCGGAAAGCATCGAGAGCAGGTCATCTTCCGTCCACTCACGGCTCTCGCTCACCGCCGCAACAATGCCCTGGTGAACCCCGGACACCCTTTCATCCAGCTCTCTCCGGTGCACCACTTTCCAGGCAACACCCAGATCCTCCAGCGTCTCAGTAATCCGTCCGACGCGCTTGTCCTGCCTTCCGGTCTGGATCCAGACCCTTTGCAGCCTCTCGGGCTCTCTTTTAAGCACAGCTTCAACGGCGTGCCAGCCAAACACATAATCTTTCGACACGAGCTAAGGCCCCTGTTACTTGCTGGATTTTCTGGGGCGGCGCAGCCCGCCCGATGAGCGATCACCATCCCCTTTTTGTTTTTTTCCGGCCTCACGGGCCGCCTCGGCCACCAGGCGATCTTTGGCACTGCCGGCTTGTGGCTTGCGGCCGTCCTTGCGCGCTGACGCAGACTGCCCATTGGACGACGACTTCCGACGACCTGTTTTCTTGCCAGACGCTTTCTCAGCACGCTTCGATTTTTTACCGGCCTCACGCCGAGAAACCTCGAGGGCATCAAGATCTGCTCGACGGCGCCGCGGCTGACTGACCAGCTCCAGGTCGATCTTCCGATCCTCGAGATCCACTCGTACCACTTTAACCCGGACTTCGTCCCCCAACCGGAAGCTCACCGCTGTTCGCTCACCGATCAGCCGGTGTTTCGCCGAATCGTGATGGAAGTAATCACCACTGAGGGTGGAGACATGCACCAACCCCTCGATGTAGACATCGTTCAACTCCACGAAGAAGCCAAAGGGAACAACTGCCGCAATGATGCCATCAAATTCCTCACCGACGTGATCCCTGAGGAACTCACACTTCAACCACGCCATAACATCCCGGGTGGCATCGTCGGCCCGGCGCTCGGTCATGGAGGTGTGTTCACCCATCTGAACCATTTGCGCATGATCGTAGGGGTATTCAGCCAGTTCCGGATCCTGGTGGGGAGGCGTCACCACATCCTTGGTCACGTCCGGATTATGAATCCGCGACTTGATTGCCCGATGAACAATCAGATCCGGATAACGACGAATGGGCGAAGTGAAATGCGTATAGCTGGCAAAACCAAGCCCGAAGTGTCCGCTCTCGTCGGGACTGTACACAGCTTGACTGAGCGACCGGAGCATCACCGTCTGTATGACGTGGGCATCCGGGCGATCAGCCACCTGAGCAAGGAGGGCCTGATAATCGGCGGAGGTCGGCTTGTCACCACCCCCAAGGAACAAGCCAAGTTCCCCCAGGAAAAGGCGCAGAGCCATCAGGCGATCTTCCGAAGGACCATCGTGCACCCGATAGAGCGCCGGCATTTTGTGCTTTTTCAGGAATCGGGCCGTCGCTACATTGGCGCACAGCATGCACTCTTCGACAATCTTGTGAGCATCGTTGCGATGGATCGGCACGATCTCTTCAATTTTGCGCTGGGCATCAAACACGACCCGGGTTTCCGTCGTCTCAAAATCAATGGCACCACGCTCTGTTCGAGCCTTACGCAACAACTTGTAGAGGGCGTAAAGGTTATGCAGATGCGGCAACAGATCCGCATACTGCTCCGCCAACCGGTAGCCAGGTTCAGAATCCGGCCGCTCCAGCATGTCGCTGACCTTGGTATAGGTCAGCCTCGCATGGCTGCGCATGACGGCCTGATAGAAGGTGTAACCGCTGATACTACCGGCTGCACTGATGGTCATATCCGCCACCATGCACAAACGGTCCACGTCCGGATTCAGCGAACACAGCCCGTTCGACAGTTTCTCCGGCAGCATGGGCACCACGTGATCCGGAAAATACACCGAGTTACCACGGCGCACGGCCTCGTCATCCAGCGGCGAGCCGGGGCGGACATAGTGCGATACGTCCGCTATGGCCACTACCAGGCGGTAACCACCCCGAGGGCGAGACTCACAGTAAATGGCGTCGTCAAAATCGCGAGCTGTTTCAGCGTCGATGGTCACAAGAGGCAGGTCACGAATATCGACACGATTGGCCTTATCCTTCTCCTGGACCTCATCAGGAATGGCCGCAACCTGATCTCCGAGTGCCTGGGACCAGGCATGTGGGATATCGTAAGACCGGATGGCCACATCGATTTCCATGCCCGGTGCCATGTGCTCACCCAGGACCTCAACCACCTTACCGGTCGGCTGACGCCTTATCGTGGGCTGACGCAGGATCTCAACCACCACATACTGACCGTGCCTGGCGTTGCCGGCACTCTCATCCGGCACCAGAACCTCTTGGTTTATGCGGCTGTTTTCCGGAACCACGAAATTGATGCCACTCTCTTTGAAGAAGCGACCGACCGTCTGCTGGGTACGATGCTCCAGTACCTCAACAATCACGCCCTCCCGGCGCCCCCGGTCATCCACCCGATCAACCCGGGCTGCGACCCGGTCGCCATGAAAGACTTGCCGCATTTGACGGGCAGTAAGAAAAAGATCACTTCCGCCGTCATCCGGGGACAAAAAGCCGAAACCGTCCTTGTGGCCGATGATTTTCCCGGTCACCAGATCCGCTTCTTCAATGGGCAAGTAAGCGCCGCGTCGGTTGCAGATCAACTGGCCATCACGACACATGGCAATCAAACGACGGCGCAGCGCCTCAATGCCATCTGCAGACGCTTGTCCTAACTCTGAACACAACGTCTCGTGAGTCGCAGGAGCCCCCCGGTCCTTGAGATGGGCGAGGATAAATTCACGACTCTGGATAGGGTTGTCGTACTTCTGCGCCTCACGACTTGCGTGAGGGTCACTTACATTTTTCTTCCTGGAAACCATTCGAATCCTTGTTGAAAGCGGCACGGATGTGTCGTATGGCGTGAAGTATAACGCTGGTAACGCCTCCCTGCCCAACAAGGACTTACCACGGCATAAAACAGGGAGTATTAGCTTGAGAAAATTTTTCCCAAAAAATGTTTGACAGGTTTTGAGGGAATCATTAAAGTACGCGCCATCGGTTGAGGGGCACTCCTCAACAGCGGCAGACGAGCGAGGTTTTCAACAAACCGAGCGGCTCTGCAAATCACCTGCCGAGGTGGTGAAATTGGTAGACACGCTAGCTTCAGGTGCTAGTGGGGGCAACCCCGTGGAGGTTCAAGTCCTCTCCTCGGCACCATTTCTTTCCTCAAGAAATGGCGATATTCCTAAACTTCCCTTAAAGATTAATCACTCATCAAGTATTGACCTTATCTGTTCTGCTTGCGCGTCTTAAATAGGCGGGAGAAAGTGACGGGGCGCCGTCTATTGCAGCCGTCCTATCAGGTGGTCTGATAGTCTTTGATAGGAATATCTAACCGAAGCAAACAGCCCACTGCTAGCCGGCTCAAACACACGACTGCAGCCCTTAACCCCTGCATACCTAAGCAACTCAGCTTTGGCAATCAGATTGGGCTGTTCCGGCACAAAGCCTGGACCTTCGACAGCTTCATAAAACATTTGCCACTCAAAACCACTGTCCACATTCACATTGGGCAACCCAGCCATATCTTGGTCGAGAAACCCAAATCTTAGTAAGCGCTGGACACCAAAGCTATCCGAGGGCAGATCAATCCCGAATGAGCGTACATCAAGTTCAGAGACTGCATTGTCGAGACTGCCTGAACTCGTGGTGAAGGCGTACGGTTGATAAGCACTGACGAGGTGACTTGCCCCAGCATCGGATTCCGCTGGAGGTGGACAAGCCGAAACGCCACCCACGAAGTCTAGGGATGCGATGTCGCCATCACTATCCGAGAGAGAAAACCCGGAAAGTGCATGCACAGCCGACGATGAATTGGTGACATATTCCCTGGTGAAGAGCGAATCGTTTGCCCCCCGCATCTGCGAAACCAACTTCACCTCGCCACCAATAAATTCCCAGATATAGGTGACTTCCGGCACACCACCAAGCTCTGAACCAGCCTCAATGCCGAGGTTCTGGTGACACGTCGTCGCGCTATCGAACAAGATTCGCTGATTATCCCAGTCAAACTCAAGACGCTCATCGACTTCGCGATCATTGTTGAACTGCATCAAGCTCTCATTGAACGCAAGCGAGACTGAAGGCATCCACTGAGTATCCAACTCCGCCATATATCCGTTGTGTTTTACTAAGCGCGCCAATTCAGCCATGGAGGGAACGATACATCCGTCGACGTCCACCGATTGAATCCGGCCATCTTCACTATAAAAGAAAGTGAGCTGTGCAGATTCATCCAGACTCGATCCTGATATGGGCAAATTGCTCTGAGAACTGGGGTAGGCATAAATCCGTTGGCCGGTCACCAAAACCGGATCATTCAGATCAATGGAGGCACCGGGAAGACTAAGCGCCTTTATATCGACATTCGGATACCCACCCTGCAACGCGGCATTATCCACCAGATCAACGAGTGTGCTGGCGTATTTAACCAATGAAATACCAAGGAGGTGAGCCGCTTCCTCGCTTAAAAAGCGCTCGGTTCCATTGGCATTTGCCTGCTCCAGAACGCCGCTGTAGCTTTCGGGAAACTGGCTCGCCAAAAACCGTGCAAAAGTCTGAGCATAAGCATGCGCTTGTTCATCCCCTGCCTGAATATAATCACGGACCAAGTTAAGACTAGAGAGCCCTTCAGGCAGACTGCTGCCTGAAAAATCGGGCAAGAAAAACATTCTTCGAAAACGCGCCAACATGCTCAAGGGGGTAACATTACGGACTCCGGGGGCAGCCGATAGCATATAGGCGCCCTCCACCGGAACGTCCCCGCTATGGGCTTCCTCCAGGGTTTTACCGGGCAAAATCAGCGCAAACAAAGGGTAATCCCTCGGATCAAGATTCGGCCCTACGTCTGCAGAAATCTCAAACTCTGAGATATCCAGGGAGAACCTGCCGCCAGCCCCACTCATAGCTGTTGGCTCGCCCGATTCCAGCACTACCTCATTGCCGTTATCCAGAGTGATAAGCATCGGCCCCGATGTGTACTGACTGTCACCATCCATATCCAGCCAAACCCGGGCATTTTTTAGGTAACCATCAATGACCCGCCCAGTGTATGGAGCCAATTCCGCATACCTATCTCCATCAAACTCCCGCCCATCCACAGGCGATACAGCGGACTCTTCGCCGCAACCAGCGAGAGCGAGGGCAATTACAGGGACAGAGAGAGAAGGAAAGCGTTTCATTGCGGCAACCATTTATCCTTTTTAGAGGTTGTGCCGCTACTTTAGGTGAAGTGGGTACCGGAGACCTTGACTGGTTTGGCAAATTGTAAACTTAAGTATCAGAGGTGTTATTTTCGACCGTGGTAGCGCGACGCCTCCGGTGGATGAAGATGTTTCCTTCAGATAGGGCCGTTCGCGCATCTCTCAGAAAAGACCTCAAGGTCAGGGATGTCCCCTTGAGGTCAGAGGGCCAGGCAATACTCAGCTTCCTCAGAGACGCTTTTCTGAAATCTGCAGAGAGTGCCCCGGAATAGATGGTTAAAACTTTTCCCTGAAGTGGCCACTCTCAAAAGGAGCGAGCCACAATCTCCTTCATGATTTCATTGGTGCCGGCATAAATACGCTGCACCCGGGAATCCGCCCAGGCCCGGGCAATGGGGTATTCCCACATATAGCCATAGCCGCCATGGAGTTGGACACACTCGTCCATCACACGGCATTGCAGATCTGTGGTGTGTTGCTTGAGCATGGCAGCCGTCGGGATATCCAGCTTCTTGTCCAGATGCAGCTCAAGGCACCGGTCAGTAAAGACCCGGGCAGCAGTGATTTCCGCCTTCAGCTCCGCCAGCTTGAAGCGCGTGTTCTGGAATGCGATCACGGGCTTTTCGAACGCCTTGCGCTCTTTCACGTAATCCAGCGTCCACTGCCATGCAGCCTCGGCCGCCGCCACCGCCGCAATGGCTACCTGCAGACGCTCGGCGGGGAGTTCCTGCATGAGCTGAAAGAAGCCCTGCCCTTCCATCGGGCCCAGCAAGTGAGTTAACGGCACGCTCACGTCCTGGAAGAACAGCTCGGAGGTGTCCTGCGCTTTCATCCCTACTTTCTGCAGATTCTGTCCTTTTTCGAACCCATCCCATTCGGATTCAACGAGCAGCAGACTGATGCCCTTGGCGCCTTCACGCGGATCGGTTTTAGCCACTACGATGACCAGATCGGCCAGCTGTCCGTTGGTAATAAAGGTCTTGGAACCGTTGAGGATGTATTCATCACCCTGTTTTACCGCTGTCGTTTTGATGCCTTGCAGATCGGACCCGGCGCCCGGCTCCGTCATTGCGATGGCGGTGATCATCTCGCCGGAAACCAGCTTGGGGAGGTAGTGCTTTTTCTGATCTTCAGTGCCGTGATTGAGAATATAGGGCGCCACGATGTCTGAATGAAGGCCCCAGCCAATACCGGACAATCCGGCTCGCGAGACTTCCTCCATGACCACAGCACTGTACCGGAAATCCGCGCCGACACCGCCATATTCCTCCGGAATCGTGGGGCACAGGAACCCGAGTTCTCCGGCCTTGTGCCAGAGCTCACGGCTGACCTGCCCATCCTTTTCCCACTGCTCGTGGTAGGGCGCGGCTTCCTGCTCAAGGAATTTTCGGACAGAATCCCGGAAACTCTCCAGATCGGCATCGAAAAGGGTGCGTGGAATCATGTGGAACCTCGGTACTTGGCCAGTGTTGTGTTTATATGGCACCAAGTCTCGGCCGAGGGGGCTCAGGTCTCAATGGTGAAAACCATCAATCGGGCTGACCAAAAGCATCGCTGCCGCCCGAATCAGCTGTCCCGTTTGCGCTCCGCACGTGCTTCACCCCAGCGGGGCATCAGGGTTTGGGGAACATCAAGATGATCCAGAAGTCGGGCCACGACAAAGTCGACCAGGTCCTGGACTGATTCAGGTTTGTGATAGAACCCCGGACTGGCCGGCAAGATCACCGCACCCATGCGGGTGAGCTTGAGCATGTTTTCCAGGTGAACTTCCGAGTAAGGCGCTTCCCGGGGAACCAGAATCAGAGGCCGGCGCTCTTTCAGCGCCACGTCCCCTGCCCGTTCGATGAGATTGTTGCTGGCACCGGTCGCCAGAGCAGACAGCGTACCGGTGCTGCAGGGACAGACAATCATCGGCGCCTTTTCACCGGAACCCGACGCCGGCGGCGCAAACCAGTCTTCCCGACCGAACACCAACACTTGCCCGGACTCGGCTCCGGCCCATTCGGCGAGGGCCGCCTGCATGGCCGGAGGTGTGCCCGGGAGCTTGAGGTCGGTTTCAGTGGCGATCACCACCTGTGCCGCCCGGCTCACCATCACGTTGACCCGGCAACCGGCCGCCACCAGACACTCCAGCAGCCGCAACCCGTACTGGGCTCCGGACGCTCCCGTTATCGCCAGATTGATCGTTCGAACCTGTTCAGACATCCCGTTCATCCCCGTTCCTGCGATCTCAGCCAAGACGACGCTTCAGCTCGCCCACCAATTTGCCGTGAATTCCGCCAAAGCCACCGTTACTCATGATGACGATGTGACAAGGCCCTGACAGATCTGCAAGCGCCTGATCAATCAATCCCTCCACGGTGGATTCAACGCGATGCTGGTCTGACGTTGCTCCGGCAGCGCACCACTCCGACACCAGCGTTTCCAGCCAGTCCATGTCGTTGAGATTCGCCCACAACACCTGATCGGCGGCCGCGGCGCTCGGCAACAAGGTTTGCTGGTGAACCCCCTGCTTCATGGTATTGGAACGGGGCTCGATGAGCGCCACGATGGGCTCCTCGCCCACCTGCGCACGCAGCCCTTCGAGCGTGGTGGCTATCGCGGTGGGGTGATGAGCGAAATCATCGTAGACGCGCACACCTCCAACATCCGCCAGGAGCTCCATGCGTCGCTTAACGCCGGAGAATCGACACAAGGCAGCCACCGCATGATCCGGAGTCACGCCCACATGCCGCGCTGCCGCGATCGCCGCCAGCGCATTACGCACATTGTGCATGCCGGTTTGCGGCCAGTTGACCGTTGCGACCGGCTGCTCATGATGTATCACCATGAACCGGCTCCCGTCTTCTGACAACAGCTCGGCACGCCAGTCCGAGGCCCGGGAAATCTCACTGCCGATGGCCGTATCCTGCACCGGGCTCCAGCAGCCCATCGCGAGGGCGTTATCGAGGTGCTCGTCCACTGCGGGGCGAACAATCAACCCTTTGGAGGGTACGGTGCGGACCAGGTGGTGGAACTGCCGCTCGATGGCTTCCACGTTGTCAAAAATGTCCGCATGATCGAATTCCAGATTGTTCAGAATCAGGGTATGCGGTCGGTAGTGAACAAACTTGGAACGCTTATCGAAAAACGCACTGTCGTATTCATCGGCTTCAATGACGAAAAAATCGCTTTTGCCCAGCCGGGCCGACACCGGAAAGTCTTTGGGCACACCACCAACGAGGTATCCCGGCTCGAATCCTGCCTGCTCCAGTATCCACAAGAGCATGGAGGTTGTAGTTGTCTTGCCATGGGTGCCCGCCACCGCCAGAACCCAGCGATGACGCAGGACCTCACGAGCCAGCCATTCTGGTCCGGACATGTAATCGATATTCTGGTTGAGCACCGCCTCAACCTCGGCGTTACCCCGGGACATGGCATTGCCAATCAGCACCAGATCCGGCTTCGGTTCCAGGTGATCGGCACTATACCCTTCCATCAGCTCGATTCCCTGTGCCTCAAGCTGGGTGCTCATGGGCGGGTAGACCCCCTGATCCGAACCGGTGACCGTATGCCCCAGCTCTCGGGCCAGGACAGCCAGACTCCCCATAAAGGTGCCGCAGATGCCCAGAATATGAATATGCATGCCAGAATACTTCCTTAGTCTTAAAGTCCGACAAGACTCCCGTATCCGTTCCACCCCGTCAAGAGCCGCGCCATCCGCAATCCTGCTCATGAAAATCGGCGCCTTTTGGCGTATCATCTGCGCGATTATCGAACCAGCAGGAGGCTTCAGCCCAAGATGGCCATCAAGAATGCATTCTACGCTCAGTCTGGCGGTGTGACCGCCGTCATCAACGCCAGTGCCTGTGGCGTCATTGAGACCGCCCGCAAACATCCGGACAAGATTGGTAAGGTGTTCGCCGGTCGCAATGGCATTCTGGGTGCGCTTAAGGAAGAGCTGATTGATACCAGCCTGGAGAGCGACGACGCGATTCACGAGCTGATTCATACACCGGGCGGCGCCTTTGGCTCATGCCGCTACAAGCTCAAGAACATCTCCGAGAATCGCCGTGAATACGAGCGCCTGATCGAAGTCTTCCGTGCTCACGACATTGGCTATTTCTTCTATAACGGCGGCGGCGACTCCCAGGACACCGCG
Organism: Marinobacter suaedae; assembly: GCF_030519635.1. Classification (NCBI taxonomy): domain Bacteria; kingdom Pseudomonadati; phylum Pseudomonadota; class Gammaproteobacteria; order Pseudomonadales; family Marinobacteraceae; genus Marinobacter; species Marinobacter suaedae. The sequence goes on from NZ_JAUMIS010000002.1 coordinate 1,361,638, forward strand.
TATAAGGTGTCCCAGCTCGCCGACAAGATGGGCTACCCGATTACCTGTATTGGTGTGCCCAAAACCGTCGACAACGACCTGCCGTTTACCGACTGCTGTCCGGGCTTTGGTTCCGTGGCCAAGTACATCGCCACCTCCACCCTGGAAGCCAGCCTGGACATCAAGTCCATGTGCGAGACATCCACCAAGGTATTCATCCTGGAAGTGATGGGCCGTCACGCTGGCTGGATCGCAGCAGCAGGTGGCCTGGCAGGCCAGCGTGAAGGCGAACCCCCTCACATCATCCTGTTCCCGGAAATTCCGTTCGATCGCGAAGCCTTCCTGGCTCGCGTTGACCACTGCGTCAAAGAATATGGCTACTGCGTCATCGTGGCATCCGAAGGCGCCCAGTACGAAGACGGTCGCTTCCTCGCGGACGCCGGTGCCAAGGATGCCTTCGGCCACACACAGCTGGGTGGCGTCGCGCCGGCGCTGGCCAACATGGTAAAGCAGGCACTTGGCCACAAATACCACTGGGCCGTCGCAGACTACCTGCAACGTAGCGCCCGCCACATTGCCTCCGGCACCGACGTTGAGCAGGCCTATGCGGTAGGAAAGGCGGCCGTAGAAATGGCCGTTAGCGGCAAGCAGGCGGTTATGCCAACCATCGTTCGCGAGCAGGGTGGACCCTACAGGTGGAAGATTGGTGAAGCGCCCCTGAGCGAAGTCGCCAACCAAGAGAAAAAGATGCCTATCCACTACATCACGGATGACGGCTTCGGCATCACTCAGGACTGCCGTGAATACCTCTCCCCACTGATTGCCGGTGAAAGTTTCCCGCCGTTTGATAACGGCCTGCCACGAGTCGCCAAGCTGAAAAATCAGCTGGTGGACAAGAAGCTGAAAACCGACTTCGAGATTTAATCCGCTCCAAAAAAACGCCCGGCCTGAGAGCCGGGCGTTTTTTATTAGTGCACAAATTCAAATGCTCAAGTTGCCAGCGCTGCTTCATTCTCACGAACAAAGGCGAAGAAATCATCGCACCCGCCGATGTACCGGTCTCCCACCAGAATTTGCGGTACCGTGTAAACCGGTCGACCGATCTTTGCTGCGATATCTTCCTTAGTCAGACCCTCTTCCATCATATCCACCCAGGTGAATGGCAGCCCCTTGGCTTCACACAGGCCTCTCGCCCTCAGGCAGAAACCGCAACTGGCACGGCCGTAGATCGTAACCTGATCCATAACTCACTCCTGCGCATCAGAGTTACTGATGCATGCTAATAATTGATGGCGGAATGATCTCACGACTAAGAAATTTTGAAAATTGAGGCTTTAAATGACAGCCATAGGGCGGAGCCATGGATGACGGACTTTCGCCCCTGTAACGGACGGCCCAGATTGGCCTCAGCGCGATCACAAAGACAAAGAGTTTGAATTGGAGGGAGAGCTGTCTCATCGTATGAGATAACTTTCGTGAAGAAATTTGAAATCTTCCCTCAAGGAGACCCGATTGGCGTATTTAACGCTTTTCCTGACGGCCTTTGCCGCTGCCACCCTTCTCCCTGCGTACTCTGAAATTCTGTTAGGCACACTCGTCAGTCAGGGACTGTCGTACTGGTGGCTCTGGTTCTGGGCCACGCTCGGCAATACCCTGGGCTCCGTGGTTAACGGGGTTATCGGCAGGCAAGTGGATCGCTTTAAGGAAAAACGCTGGTTTCCCATTACTGAACAGCAGTTGGAACAGGCGCGGGCGCGCTTCAACCGCTATGGTCAGTGGTCCCTGCTGCTGGGCTGGCTGCCACTGGGCGGGGATGCACTGACACTGGTGGGCGGCATTATGCGCGTGCCGTGGCTCAATTTCGTCATTCTGGTGGGCATCGGCAAAGGCCTGCGCTACGCCTTTGTGCTCTGGCTGGTTGCCGAAGCGTCATCGGCCGGATCCTGATACAGATATTTGCGCAGCAAATGTTCGCCATTGAATTCCGAGTGCAGGACGGCAATGAAGGTGTAGACGCCAATCAGTTTGCGGTTCAGGAACACAAATTCTTTTGGCGGTACCCGGAAATAGCGGCTGATGGCTGATCGAGCCGCACGGCGGGCGACCCTTGATGGCAAGTCACTCTGTTTCCAGCGGTACTCTCCCTGCCCGTTGACCGCGTAGTCGGGCCATTCGTTGTGGTCGGGCGCCAGCGGCTCCAGCACCGACATACAGACCGACCCGAATGTTTCCAGCACCTCCTCTGGCCAGTCCCGGCTCATGAAGCGAAGTTTCACGCCCCCGTCGATGACGGCATCCAGATCGTTCTCGTAGGAGGCCCGAATCATCTGGCGCACCGGATCAAGGAACTCATCGGTATAGGACTGCACTGCACCGAAATCCAGCAGGACGACACGGTCGTAACCCGGGTCGTCACCGTCCTCGCCGGCGAAACGGATCCGGTAATTGCCAAAGTTGGGATCGGTCTGGATCTCGCCCCAGACAAACAGCTCCCGAAAGAACAGCTCCAGCGCGGCCTTGCCCAGCGCACTCCGCCGCTCCAGAGGCAAGTCCCTGACGGGCTTCGAGTTGAGCGAGTGGCCATGCTCGAAGGTGGATGCAATGATGTGGGCGGTCGAGTACTCCTGCAACACACGCGGTACGATGAAGCGCGGGTCGGACGACAGCATCTTTCGGAATTTCTCGGTGGTTCTGGCTTCCAGGCGATAGTCCACCTCGCGGTGCATCATCTCCCGGACCTCTTCCAGCCAATCATTGAACTCGGGCCCCATGCTGACCAGCCGGGCCACTTTCAAGAGCTGGGCGACGGCATTCAGATCACTGTCCACGGCATCCGCCACACCCGGATACTGGACTTTCAGTACCAGCTCCAGACCATCGCTGCGACGGACCGCCCGGTGCACCTGTCCCAGTGACGCAGCTCCGATCGGATCGGGATCCACGTCCAGTTCGGCCAGTCTATCGTTTCCCAATTCATCCTTGAGAACCTTCTCAATAGCAGGCCACTCCAGCGATGTCGTTTGATCTTCCAGCGTGTGCAGAGCTTCTGTGACTTCCTCCGGCAGGAAGTGCTCACCATACAACGCCATAACCTGACCGATCTTGACCACACTGCCCTTCAGCTGCCCAAGTTCGTGCACCAGGAAACGGGCCTGGTTCGACAGCATCGCGCGGTGCTTCTCTTCCCGCTTTTCCTTACTGCCTATCCAGTTGGTGGCCATATGCGAGGCCAAGCGTGTACCAGCGAAAAGACCAGCCCTCGTCAGGCTGAGCCTGCGCTCGAAGCTGCCGGTTTTGATGCGGGAGACAGATTTTCCTGAACGTCTGGATGACATGGGCGACCTATCCGGTTCCGAGAATTTTGCCGTTCACGACGGCTTGGACCATTATACGAATAGCTGCGCGGCGTAACCTAACCCGTCCGCCAGCAGCACAACGGCCTCCAGGCCAATGCGCCTGCAGTGCCGAAACGATAGACCTGTGTATTGGTTACAGTTTACGCGTGCATTACGGTTCTGGCCCAGCTTAGCGCTTCAGAACCGAGACAACGAGCGGTTACCAGGCAAATGACAAAAACAACAAGACAAATCATGAACAGAGACACACCAACGACGCCCGATACAGGCGAATGTCGGGTTCCGGGCGAAATCCCGGTACCGATCCTGATCAATTGGCTGACGGCTGCCGCCATTCCGCTGCTCGTGTTCTTTGCCTGGCGCTCTGGACTTCAAGGTGACTGGATCACCTCGCCGCTGCTACTCACAGTGGCAGTTCTGCTCGCTTTCAATAGTGTCCTGTACTGGACGCTCGAGAACATCACCCTGCTCCGTCGCGGCTTCCTCATCCTGATTACCGTGTTATTCACATACCTGGCCGTGCAGGGGCCGGAAAATGGCGCGGCGATCCTCTGGCTGTTTGCCTACCCCCCCATTGTCTTTTACATTCACGATGCCCGGACCGGTGTCATTGCCTGTGCAGGTGGTTTTATTGGCCTGGTGTTGCTATTCAGTCCCGTCGGTGACGCCCTGTTTGCCCCTGCCCATGACCCGAGCTTCCGGCTGCTGATGCTTGCTGCGCTGGGGTTCGAGATGTTCACCTGTTTCGTACTGGACCAGAGTCGTCGCCGGGCCCGGCAGGAGCTGATCAGCCTGGCATCGAAGTTTGAATATGCGGCCAAGCACGACACCCTCACCGGCCTCGCCAACCGCCGGGAAGCCGTAGCGCAACTGGAGCAGGAATTCGCCCGTTATCGACGGAACGCCCGCACGTTCGCCATCCTGCTCATGGACATCGACCTGTTCAAATCGGTGAACGATACCCATGGTCACCATATCGGCGATCAGGTGATTGTCTTGGTGGCCCAGACCCTGCGTGATCAGTGCCGCAAGATCGACACCATGGCCCGTTGGGGTGGCGAGGAATATCTGGTGGTGTTGCCGGAAACGGAAACCGGGGAAGCCCTTCAGATGGCCGAACGTATTCGCAAGCAGATTGCGACCTCATCCGTCGATGTGGATGGTCAACCAGTGGCGGCCACGATCAGCGTTGGCGTGGCCAGCATTCATCCGTCGGAGTCCATTGACGGCCTCCTGCAGCGCGCCGACGAGGCCCTGTACAAGGCAAAATCACTGGGACGAAACCGGGTCTGCGCCCACGAGGCCGAAGCCCCCGCCTGACATCTAGCAGGCGGGACCAGGACCTACCAGCCCTCCCGGTGCTCAACCTCTGATGCGCCCAGTCCCTCGCACAAATGCGCGACCAGCCGCCTTTCGAGATCAGCCACCGTGGCACCCGGAACAGAGTCCCTAACCTGGCTCATGGGCATACCAGCGTAGCCACAGGGGTTGATTCGGGCAAAGGGTTCCAGGTCCATATCCACGTTCAAAGCCAGTCCATGGAAGGAACATCCCCGTCGAACCCTCAGACCAAGCGAAGCGATCTTGGCATCACCGGTGTAGACCCCGGGTGCATCCGGTCGGGGTGCTGACTCGATATCCAGCTCAGCAAGTGTTCGTACGAGCGCCTGCTCAATCTTGTCCACCAGTGCGCGAACCCCGAGCTTGCGCCGGCTCAGGTCGATCAAAAGGTAAATGACCAGTTGGCCGGGGCCGTGATAGGTCACCTGCCCGCCCCGGTCGACCTGGACGACCGGAATATCGCCCGGTGCCAGGATGTGCTCAGCCTTACCCGCCTGCCCCTGGGTATAGACGGGCGGATGCTCGAGGCACCAGAGCTCATCCACAGTACTGTCGTCGCGATCCGCCGTGAATGACTTCATGGCTTCCCAGGTTTCCAGATAGGGCTGTTGCCCAAGGGAACGAACAATCAGATTCTTCATATCGTGATGAAAACAACAGCCCTCCGGATAGATACTCTTGCTGGGAACGCCTAGGAGCCCAGCAATGGAAATTTGAAATTTTCAAAACCGTCGGAAGCGTAAACGGTGCAACCATTGATGCAGTTGGCCTCATCACTGACCAGGAACGCAACCACATTGGCGATTTCCTCAGGCTGAGTAAACGTCTGGCGCATCTGCTCCCGACGGATATGGTCCCACAGCCCAAGCTCTTCGTATTTGCGCAGCAACGGCGTATCCACTCGCCCTGGTGCAACCGCACACACCCGGATGCCCGCCGGACCAAGCTCCAATGCGGCGCACTTGGTCATCATGTCTACGGCGGCTTTACTGACGTTATACGTAAAGGTCAATTCGGACGCCATATGACCATAGACCGAGGAAGTGTTAAGAATGACACCTCCGGTTCCCTGGGTCCTGAATTGCCGTGCGCCCGCCAGAATGCCGTAATACACGCCCTTCTGATTTACCGCCGTCACGCCCTCAAAATCCGCAATGGGGTCGTGATCAAGCAACGGCTTCGGAACACCGATTCCCGCATTGTTGATGACGATGTCCAGATGCCCGAACCGTTCTGCCGCCCGAGCCATCATTCCGGCAACCTGATCGTAGTCGGTCACATCCACGACCACCGTATCCACCGCATCGCCATGTTCTGCCTTTACTGCCGCCAGCCCTTCCTCTGACAGGTCAACCGCCAGTACCTTGCCGCCCTCACTGACCAGCTTTTTCAGAATTTCCAGGCCTATTCCACCGCAGGCGCCGGTCAGAACCGCAACTTTTCCATTCAGTCTGTCCATCTTACTCTCCTAAAATACCAACTGAGTTTTGCTCAACCATCAATGTAGGCGGCAACCTGGCCTCTGAACAGGAATGGTAGTGACAGGGAAGAATGTCGCAGATCAGTGAAAACAGCCGGACCAGAAACCATTGTGCCTCTGGCCCGGGCAACAGGCGGAAGTTATTGGAGACGCAAAGCGCCCTCAAAGCACCATATGTACGCGGCCACTGGCCTTGAGTTCCTCAAACAGCGCTTTGAGTTGGGGCTCGCCGGTGGCGACGATCTTCAACTGGACCGATGAAAATCGGCCCTTGCTGCTCTCGTTGACTGAAATACGGGATTCGTCGATACCGGGTGCGTGACGCTCGACCACTTCGACCACAAAGTCGGTGAAATCCGGCGCGGCGTTTCCAATGACCTTGATGACATAGTCACAGGGAAACTCGATTTTTGGTGCTTTCGGCTCACTCATGCCGTGATACTCCCCAGGGGACGCTGGTCACCCTCACTGAAATAACTGGAAGAAGAAGAGCTTGATGGCGTCCCAGATGCGTTTGATAAAACCACCTTCCGGCACATCGGTCAGCGCCAGCACCGGCTGATCCACCAACACTTCTCCTTCAAGGGCTACCCGGACACGGCCAAGCTCGTCTCCCGCCTTAATGGGGGCCTTGATGACAGAATCCAAGTCCACGGTGGACTCAAGGTTGCCGCGGGAACCTCTCGGAATGGTGACAAAGGCGTCCTCAATCAAACCAACCGACAACTGGTCAGACTGACCACCCCAGACCCGGGCTTCCATGAGCTCCTGGCCGGCACTGAACAGACGCTCGCTTTCGTAATAGCGGAAGCCGAAATTGAGCATCTTCTGGACTTCCTGGGCGCGGGCTTCGGCACTGCTGGTACCCATCACCACGGCGATAAACCGGGTATCGTTGCGCTTGGCTGAGGCCACGAGACAGTAACCCGCTTCTTCCGTATGACCGGTTTTCAGGCCATCCACGCTGTCATCACGCCACAGCAGGCTGTTCCGGTTGGGCTGGCGAATGTTGTTGTAGGTGAACTGTTTTTCAGCGTAGATCGGGTAGTTTTCCGGGTAATCGTTAATGATTGCCTTGGCGAGCAATGCCAGGTCGTAAGCCGTGGAGTAATGGTCTTCCGCCGGCAAACCGGTGGCGTTGGCAAAACTGGTGTCCTTCATGCCCAGCAGTTGGGCCTGCTGGTTCATGATATCGACGAAGGCCCCTTCACTGCCGGCGACGAACTCCGCCAGCGCCACTGAAGCATCGTTGCCAGACTGAATAATGACGCCCTTGAGCAGGGTTTCCACCGGTACGCTGGTACCTTCACGCACGAAAGTACGAGATCCCTCGGTCTTCCACGCCCGAACACTGATCGGCACCATATCGGACATACTGATCCGGCCCTCGTCCAGCTCCCGCTCGACGATGTACGCGGTCATCATCTTGGTCAGGCTGGCCGGTGGCAGTCGTTCATGGCTGTTTTCCTCCATGATGATCTGACCACTTTTCGGATCCATGAGTACGTAGGAGCTGCCGGCAATCTGGGGCGGCGATGGGATCAGCACGGCCTGGGCCAATGCGTTGCCCGAAAGCAGCAGAATAAGGATCACGGAAAAAGAATGAAGCAATCGTTTAAGGGCCATGAGTCTTTTCGTTCGTCGTCAGGTGTGTTTCGTGGAATTCGAAATCAGTGATGATCAGTCAGTACGATGGTCTGTGAAAACCCGCGGTCTTCCAGCAGACTCTGTGTCCGGCGGGCGCTGTCTTCATCGATAAACGGGCCTACCTGCACCCGGTGGAAACGTCCGGCGCCGGTGTCAATCGAACGAACCCGCATCGGGTCCTGGAGTACGGCGCGCGCCTGCCCGAGAAGCCGCTCGGCCGGATCCCGGCTGCTGAACGAACCCAGCTGGACAAACAACGCCTGGTTGGCTGAGCCGACCAGTCCACCGGCCGCAACGGGGTTATCCGCGGGTCGTACGTTGTCTCCGGGCACAAACGGCTGGCCCGCGAGGAACATGGAACCATCAGGCCGGACCGTAATGGCTGCCACTTCAACCCGTGCGGTGCCCCGGGCCTGGTATCCCAGTTTCTTCGCCGCAGCGTAGGACAGATCAATCAGCCGATCACCGTGAAAAGGGCCGCGGTCATTCACACGAACAATGACCGAACGTCCGTTGTCCAGGTTCGTTACGCGCGCATAACTCGGAATTCTCAGGGACTTATGCGCTGCTGTCATGGTGTACATGTCAAAAACCTCGCCGTTCGAGGTCTTGTGACCGTGAAATTTTTCTCCATACCAACTGGCCGTTCCGCGGGCTACATAGCCGTCGTTACTGCCAAGCACATTGTACTGTTTGCCCCAGACGGTGTAGGGAGATTTATTGCCCGCCCGCCTTGGTTTCTCATACATCGGACGGGCATCCACCAGCCCTGAGGCATCGAAATTGCCTGCCGGTGCGCGGTCCTGAGTCAGGGTATAGCGTGATGAATGGTCAGTTTTCGGTGCCGAACCACATCCGCCCAGCACCAACGCACTCACCACAAACATACATGAAAACAGGAGCCTGTTGTTCACCGTCCGGATTTCCTCTTGTTATTCGCCAGATCAATGCCGCTACTGGACTTGCTTCTACATTGTAACGGGTTATATCTCAGATTCACCATTACCCTGCCGCCACGATTACCTCGCAGGTTCAGGCAGTAATCATTCTTCGGTGTGTCTGGATGGACATGAGAACACCAAAGGCCGCCATCAGCGTCACGCCCGACGTCCCCCCGTAACTGATCAGTGGCAGAGGCACGCCGACCACCGGCAGCAGCCCACTCACCATGCCTACATTGACGAAAATGTAAATAAAGAAGGTCATGGTCAGGGCACCGGCCAGCAACCGGCTGAAGGAATCCTGCGCGGTCACGGAGATGTACAGGCAGCGCAGGATAATCAGGAAATACAGAATCATGAGTACGGTCACCCCGATGAACCCGAACTCTTCCGCCAACACCGCCACGATGAAATCCGTATGGCTCTCCGGCAGGAACTCCAGGTGAGACTGGGTGCCCTGCAGCCAGCCTTTGCCCTCGATGCCACCGGACCCGATGGCGGTTTTCGACTGAATGATATTCCAGCCCGCGCCGAGCGGATCACTCTGGGGGTCAAGCAAGGTCAGCACCCGCTGCTTCTGGTACTCACGCATGACGAAGAACCACATGGCCGGCGCAGACACGCCCACCAGCGCCGCGAATGCAGCAATGAGCTTCCAGCTGATGCCGGCAAAGAACACCACGAAAATGCCGGCCATGCCCACCAGCAACGAGGTACCAAGGTCCGGCTGCTGCATGATCATCACCATCGGCACCAGCACAATCGCCAGACCGACGAATACATGCCGGTTACGAGGGGGTAAATAGTGCCGTGACAAATACCAGGCCGCCATCATCGGAACCACCAGCTTCATGATTTCCGATGGCTGGAACCGGGGCAGCCCCGGCAGTGCCAGCCAGCGCTGGGCGCCCTTGGCACCCACCCCCACCAGCAGGACGGCGATCAGGGCGCCGACCCCCGCAATGTAGAGCCACGGCGCCCAGCGCCGGAACACCGCCGGGTCAAGCTGAGCGAAAACGAGCATGACGACAAAAGCCACCCCCAGACGAATGCCCTGCGCCTTGACGACATCGATGTTCCTGTCAGCTCCGCTGTACAGGATAAACAACCCGCCACAGACCAGTGCGGTCAACAGGAACAGCAGGAGCGGATCAAGATGCAAGGCCGCCCAGATGCCTCGCGGACGCCCCAGCCCGCCGTTTCCGGCAGAATCTACAAGATCATTCGCTGCCATCGTTTACTCCCTGGGATCGTACATCACTCACCAGCGACTCTGGCTGCTGGCCAAACTCCAGCAGCCAGGCATCAAAAAGCTCTCGGGCAACCGGTGCGGCCGTGCTGCTGCCTCCGCCGCCGTTCTCTACAATGACGGCTACGGCAATCTTTGGATTGTCAACCGGTGCAAAGCCCACGAACAGGGCATGGTCTCGCAGACGCTCCCTGATTTCCTCGGCATCGTATTCTTCATCTTCTGCCAGACTGAACACCTGAGCAGTCCCGGTTTTTCCGGCCATACGATAGGACGAATCCGCTCCGGCTTTGCGTGCGGTGCCCTTGCGACCGTGCATGACCTCCTCCATGGTCCTGACGACAAACTCCCAGTCATCCGGGTTATCCAGTTTCAGCGGCTCGTGGGTTTGTTCCGGCAGATACGTCTCCACCGGCGTATCGCCCTCGATATCCCGCAGAAGCCGCGGCTCAGACCAGATGCCACGATTAGCAATCAACGACGTGGCGGTTGCCAGCTGCAGAGGGGTCGCCAGCATGAAGCCCTGACCTATCCCCAGGTTGACCGAGTCCCCCGGATACCAGGGCTCATTACGCATGGCCCGTTTCCAGTCCCGGGAAGGCAGCAAACCACTGAGCGCCCCGGAAACATCCAGTGCGGCGTCTTCCCCGAAGCCAAAGTGGGACAGGTAGCTGTGCATGGTATCCACGCCCATTTTCACAGCCACCTCATAGAAATAGATATCGCAGGACTCCGCCATGGCATCCATCAGGTCGACCCAGCCATGACCACCGCGCTTCCAGTCGCGATACCGGCGCCCGCTCTCGTTCAGACGGAAGTAACCCGGGTCCCAGATGGTGTAATCCCGGGTAGTTACGTCACTGTCCAGTGCGGCAATCGCCAGCATCGGTTTGAGGGTGGAACCCGGCGGGTATTGCCCTCGCAAGGCTCTGTTGAACAGTGGCTTGTCCCTGCTCTCGCTCAGGGCCCGGTAATCTTTGACACTGATACCGGTCACAAATTTATTGGCGTCGAAGCCCGGCACGCTGGCCAGCGCGAGGATTCCCCCGGTCTCCGGCTCAATGGCCACGATGGCACCACGCCGGCCATCCAGAAGTTCGTGAGCCCGTTGTTGCAATCGCAGGTCCAGATGCAGTTTCAGGTCTTCACCCGGCACCGGATTTTCCCGCTCAAGCACCCGGAGCGTCCGCCCTCGTGCGTTGGTTTCTACGTGCTGGTAGCCCACCTGACCGTGGAGAATTTCCTCGTAGAAGCGTTCAATCCCGGATTTGCCGATGTAGTTGGTGCCGGCGTAATTGACCGGGTCAATGCGCTGAAGCTCGTCCCGATTAATGCGGCCGACGAAGCCCAGGGCATGGGCCGTCAGTTCGCTGTGTGGGTAGTAGCGGACCAGCTCTGCCTTGACCTCTACCCCCGGCAGCTCGTGTCGGTGCACCGCCAGACGGGCGATTTCCCCGTCAGTGAGATCGTAGCGGAGCGGGATTTCCTGGAACGGCCGACGAGGCTCGCGAAGCCGGCGTTCGAATCGCTCCAGATCCTCTTCGGACACATCGAGAATGTTACCCAGGTTGGCGATGGTTTCGTCCATGCCGTCAACCCGCTCTGGCACCAGGGTTACGCTGAATACGGGCCGGTTTTCGGCCAACAGAATGCCGTTACGATCGTAGATCAGGCCACGGGGAGGCGGAACCGACTGTACTTGCACCCGGTTCTTGTCGGAAAGCGTGGTGTAGATATCGTGTTCGATTACCTGCAGCTGGTACATACGGGCCAACAGCCCTGTCAGGCAAACGAACACCAGCGTCAGCATGACCATGGTACGACGCTGGAAAAGGCGTCGCTCTGCGGCGGTATCCTTGAATTCACCCCACGGCATGATAACGTCCTAGGCCCGGTGATAAGGATGGTTGCGGGTGATCGACCAGGCCCGGTACAGCTGTTCGGCCACCACAATACGAACCAGGGGATGAGGCAGGGTTAGCGGCGAAAGTGACCATTGCTGATCGGCCCGTTGGCGACAGGCGTCGGCCAAACCGTCCGGCCCGCCAACAAAGAAACTGACGTCCCGACCATCCTGCTGCCAGTTTTCCAGCTGACTGGCCAGTTTTTCAGTGGTCCACGGACGGCCGCCTACCTCCAGTGCAACCACCCGGTCTTTCGGACCAGCGGCGGCCAGAAGGGCGTCACTTTCCTTTTGCATCAGTCTGGGGATATCCGGGTTTTTGCCTCGGTGGGCCATAGGAACCTCCACCAGTTCCAGAGGCAGCTCCGGCGGCATCCTGCGGGCGTAATCGCTATACCCCGTACTGACCCAGTCGGGCATCTTCTGCCCCACGCAGATCAGACGTAAACGCATGCTTATTCGCTGCCCGCAGCACCCAGGTCCGGAGCATCTCGCCAGAAGCGCTCCAGATCGTAGAATTCCCGCGTTGCGGGCATCATGACGTGGACAACAACATCCCCGAGGTCGACCAGAATCCAGTCGCTGGTGGCACCGCCCTCAACGTTGCTGGCTCGTACGCCTTCTTCCTTGGCGTCCGCGACCACTGAGTCGGCCAGAGATTTTACATGACGGTTAGACGTTCCGGATGCCAGAACCATGAAGTCGGTAACGCTGGTACGGTCACGGACATCAATCACACTGACATCCTGTGCTTTTACTTCTTCAAGTGCGTTAACGACGAGATCTTTCAGCTGCTCTGCGTGCATAATCACCCTGTTAGACGGGACCTGCCGGAATGGCATCCCCATAAGCCCTATTCAGACGCGATTGTAGCACTAAAAGTTCCTGTCGGGGCACGCACTGTACAGTCCCTGAGCACGAATCTCCCGCCAGACCGATTCAGGAAGTAAATAACGAGGTGATCGACCGTCGCCAATGCGTGCGCGTATGTCGGTGGCCGAAATGTCCAGCAACGGCAGGTCGAGCGCCAGCAGTCTCCCGCACGGCCGGTCATACAACGCGTCAGGCGCAGACACGCCCCGTTCCGCCAGCAGCCGGGCCGGCTCACCATGCGCATCCAACTGGTAGCCGGGCCGCCGAACAATAATGATGTGGGCAAGCTCGGGGATCGCCCGCCACTCCCGCCAGCGGTCAAAGCCGGCAAACGCATCGGTACCGACGATGATCGCCAGCGGCGTGTCCTGCCCTCGCTCCGCACGCAATTGGCGCAGGGTGTCCGCCGTGTAGGACGCCCCACCCCGCCGTAGCTCGCGATCATCCACGACCAACTGAGGCTCACCATCGACTGCCAGCTCCAGCAGGCGCAAACGTTGCTCGGAAGAGGCGCCTGTCCCGCCACGGTGTGGTGGGATATGGCAGGGCATCAGATGGACTTGTTCACCACCGAGCCGATCACTCACCTCCAGCGCCATGCGCAGGTGACCATGATGCACGGGATCAAAGGTGCCGCCGTATACGAGATGCATGGAGATCAGGTCCGGATGTGGCCGTCCCCGAAGACCACGTATTTCTGGGAAGTCAGTCCCTCAAGCCCAACCGGGCCGCGGGCATGGATCTTGTCCGTCGAAATCCCGATCTCGGCACCCAGGCCATACTCGAACCCATCCGCAAAGCGAGTGGACGCGTTTACCATCACCGACGCGGAATCCACCTCGGTCAGGAACCGGCGCGCCCGGGTATAGTTCTCAGTGATAATGCTGTCCGTATGCTGGGAGCTGTAGCGATTGATGTGCTCGATCGCGCCATCCAGCCCGTCCACCACCCGAACGGCCAGGATTGGCGCCAGATATTCGGCTTCCCAGTCGCCTTCCACCGCCACACTGGCCTCAATCACTCCCCGGGTCCGGTCACAGCCTCTCAACTCCACACCTTTGGCCACAAACTCGGACGCCAGCATCGGCAAGATATCCTTGGCGATTTCCGCATCCACCAACAGGGTCTCCATGGTGTTACAAGTGCCGTAACGCTGGGTCTTGGCATTGACCGCTACACGAATCGCCTTTTCCGGATCGGCATGGCTGTCGATGTACACGTGACAGACACCATCCAGGTGCTTGATCACCGGCACTTTGGCGTCCCGGCTGATACGCTCGATCAGCCCCTTGCCACCCCGGGGTACGATCACATCCACATGCTCCGGCATGGTAATAAGCTCACCCACGGCAGCCCGGTCTGTGGTCTTGATCACCTGCACCGCGGTTTCCGGCAGGCCGGCCTCCGCAAGGCCCTTAGCCAGGCATTGAGCAATAGCCTGGTTGGAATGAATGGATTCGGAGCCACCGCGCAGGATGGCCGCATTGCCAGATTTCAGGCACAGACTGGCGGCTTCCACCGTCACGTTCGGGCGTGATTCGTAGATGATGCCGATAACCCCAAGCGGCACGCGCATTTTGCCAACCTGAATTCCGGAGGGGCGGTAGGTCATGTCGGTAATTTCGCCCACCGGATCCGGCAGCGTCGCGACCTGGCGCAACCCCTCGATCATGGTGTCGATGCGCTCCGGGGTCAGTTCCAGCCGGTCGAGCATGGCTTTGTCCAGTCCACGCTGTTCGCCGTCTCGCAAGTCCTTTGCGTTGGCCTCAGCCAGCTCACTGCGGGCTGCATCCAGCTCGTTCGCAGTTGCCAGCAGGGCGTGGTTCCGCACCGCGGTGGTGGAACGAGCCACCTCGCTTGCCGCCGCACGGGCCTGCTGCCCGATTTCGGCCATGTAAGCTGCTATATCCATTCAATTACCTTCACGTTTTCGAGCAGAATTCAGTAATAAGAGCTAACTTTACCTTGCCCGATTCAAGTACGCACCCTAAACGGATATGATAGCGACGCAGCAATGCCAACACGTCAGGGAGCAGAGAGGAAGGACACCATGGCCCAACTGGCCGAAAAATTCCTGTTGAGCAGATTGTCCCGCGCCGGTTTCGTGGCTCTGATCGCCATTGGCGTACTTGGTTTTACCCTGGGGAAGCCTGTAACCGCCGTCGCAGCGATTGCCGGAGCCGGCATTGTCATCTGCTCCAGGACCTTCCGTCTCAATCGAAAGAACGCACCCTGGCCCCGTATCCAGCAGGTTCTCTACTTTGCTTTCCTGGGTTTGCTGATCGCCAGCCTGTGGACCGGCCCCTGGGAGCTCAGGCACTGGATTTACGGTCTGCCACTGCTGACCTTCGCGCTGCTCCCGATCGGCATCGCCGCACTGATCAGTCTTCTGGTACTGGCCGTGGTGATCGTTACTCTGCCACTGGCTGAAGGCGAGCCGGAGCGACACCAGATGATCAGTGCCTTCCTGCTAACGCTGCTGCTCTCCGCTCTGCTGGTTTTCCTCAGGGAATACAAGGCCCGCCAGCTGGTGCCTCTGCGCCGGACCGACGAACTGACTCAGGCCGCCAGCCGGGAATACCTGTCCGCTGACCTGCACAAGGAGATTCAGCGCAGTGAGCGCGAGGGCATCGACATGTCCATCATCATGATTGGTCTCGATACTCATCTGACCGATCAGGCCCCCCCGGACAAGGACATCCGTTCCATCCTGCCACGCATTGGCCGCTACCTGCACTCACAGCTCCGGGATTTTGACACCTACTACCGGGTGGCCGATCTCCAGTTCCTGATTATCCTTCCGGGTGTGCCTACAGCGGATGCCATTGCCCGCTCGGACACCATCCGAAAAGGCCTGAACACACTTCTGGAGTCCTACTCACTGAAACTCACCGTCAGCGCCGGGATCGCCGGGCTGAACATTGGTGACGATGCCGACAGCCTGCAACAGAGCGCCGCCAACGCCCTGCGCCGAGCCCAGCAACAAGGTGGCGACCGCACCCAGGCTTACAGCGCCTGGAGTCAGGCGGCGCCTTCCGGACCGGCTTCTGCGGAGGGGACCGCCTGATGACCGAAACGCAACTTCGCACCTGTACCCACGGCATCGGTTACGGTCTCGCCACCCTCTTTATTTTCATGCTGGCCCTGCAGAACCTGCGTTACGGGTTTTACGAGCTGTTTTACCTGGCGGCGACGCTGGCAGGCCTTACCCTGATTGGCCTCGCCTACACGATCCTGTGTCGTCAGCGCCAGCTGTCGGCCAAGGGGCACCTGCTGCTTCTGATTGGACTGAACAGCGGTCTGCTTGCGGCCCTTGTCACCTTGGACAACGCCGGCATCATCCACTGGGCCATGCCCCTGCTGGTGCTCAACCTCCTGATACTGCCTCTGCGACAGGGGGTCTCCTTGTCACTGCTGCTTCTGCTTCCGGCCTCCGCCATCTTGCTGTTCGAAGGCCCACTGATAGACGCCATTACCCGCATTGCGGGCCTTTTCATTCTGCTGACAGCAGCCGCACTTTACATCTGGCACTACGACCATATGGCGCAATCCGCAGAAGATCTGGCGATCACCGATCCCGTAACCGGCGCCCACAACGCACGCTTCCTGGACGAGTCGCTGCAAAAAGAAATCAGCCGCGCCATCGCCACCGGTCATCCGCTGTCGGTGATTAATCTCAGCATTGATTATGTTGACGAACTGGTGGACCTGCATGGTAGGAACAGCCTGCAGACGCTCTACCAGGACATGACCGGACAATTGTTCACGGTGATTCGTGCCGGCGACACACTGTACACATTGAACGACACCGAGTTCTTCCTGATTCTTCCGTTCACGCCGGAAGAAGGGGTTCGGGTCATCGCCGAACGAATTCGCCGGACCATCTCCGAACACCACTGGCCTGACATTGGCAAGGCCACCGTTTCGATTGGCTGCACAACCCGAGGCAATGGCGACACCCGCACCGACGCCCTTCGCAATCGCGCCAACCAGGCCATGCTCAATGCCAGGAAACGGGGTTCTGATTCGGTCTGGTTCAGCGCGGGAGAGACCGTTACGGCATGAACGACGGCTGGCTAAGCGAGCTGTCCGCCTGGCTGACCCTGCACCCCGGCTGGCTGGCCCTCGCGCTGTTCCTGACCGCCTTTATTGAATCCCTGGCCATCGCCGGTGTCATTGTGCCCGGCGTCGCCATCCTCTTTGCCTTTGCAGCGCTGGCAGGCCAGATCGAAATGCCTCTGATACAGGCGCTGATCTGGGCCGGACTCGGCGCAATCGCAGGCGATGTTCTGAGCTTTGCCATCGGACGCAAACTGCAGGGCAGATTACATACCGTCTGGCCATTCAGCCGTTATCCCGCGCTGATCTCCAAGGGTGAATCCTTTTTCCTCGAGCACGGCGGCAAGAGCGTGGTGATCGGTCGGTTTGTCGGGCCGGTGCGACCTGTCATCCCGTTGGTGGCTGGCACTCTCAGCATGCCTTGGCAACGCTTCCTCACCTTCAATATTTTTTCCGCCGTCGGTTGGGCCCCGGTGTACATTTTGCCCGGGTTTATGGTGGGCAGTGCGCTCGCGAGCGAGATCAGACCGCCTGCCCACTTTTACCTGGTGGTGGGCATCAGCCTCGCCGCCGTAGCGGTGGTCTACCTGCTGCTGATCCAGTTCCAGCTTGGCCTCACGGATGGCGGACGACTCTATCACTGGTTGGAAGATAAGATGGGAAAGTACGACGCCACTCATCGTTTCTGGCGCCTGTACACCAACCACCGCCCTGCCCGCGCCGGGGAGTTTCCTCTGGCCTCACTGATCCTCGCAGTGGGTGCAGCGGGGCTGCTGCTGATCTGGGGACAACTCGCCACCCAGACCGACGCTCTGATTCCGTTCGACCAGCAGGCCCTGCACTGGTTTGAACAACTCCGACAGCCGCTCCTGGAGGGGCCGGCCATCGCCGCCACCATGCTGGGGGATGCTCCCGTGCTGCTGACTGGCGCCGGCCTGATCTGCCTGACCCTGGTATTTCGGGGGTATTATGCCGCAGCGCTGCATGTGGCCTTTGCTGCCTTACTGACCTTTGTTCTGGTCTGGCTGCTGAAATCATCCCTTGGCATTGTCCGCCCCGAAACCGTCGCCAACCCACCGGACTCGGGGGCCTTCCCGAGCGGCCACAGCGCTGGCATCACTGTATTCGTCACACTGCTGGCCAGCTTCGTCGCCGCTGAAAGCCGACCGGGAAAGCGCTGGCAGGTGTATGTGCTGTGCTCACTACCACTGATCCCCGTCGCACTCAGCCGACTGTACCTCGGGGTGCACTGGTTTACGGACATCATCGGGGGGATTTTACTGGGGCTGGCCGTCACCGGCGCGGTAAGAGCCAGTTACAGCCGCTATGATCGGATTCACCTGTCGCCAGACCTGTCGATGACGCTGGCAACACTCGTCTGGGCCGGGTTCACAATCAGCTACATGATCACGAACTGGCCGGTCGCACAGGCCAGCTTCCAGCCACTCTGACCGGCATGTGACTACCCCTCTTCCAGGGCTTCCAGCAACTCCTGAAGCCGACTGAGGCGTTCAAGCGGGTCCTGCAACTCCACCAGTCGCTGTTTTTCCTGCTTATCAAACGGCAGCAACTCGGTCAGTCGCCATCCTACCTGCCGGGCATCTCCGTAATCGACGTCCATTTCCAGGTCACGCACTACCGGATGCCTGAAAAGCGCCCGGAGTACTGAGGGCAGCTCCCCAAACCGCTCCGGCACATCGCTGTCTGCCTCGTCGAGCAACATTTCCACATCACCGATATTCAGGCCATCTTCCTGCTGCCAGCTGCGCACGACCGTGACCTTGGCAACACCCTCGGCAGTGATACCCAACAGGCCATTGTCCAGTTGCTGGAAGTCGATGATCCGGACATAGGTGCCAATATCGTAAAAGGCCGCAGCGGAATCCGTTTCCCTGCCATCCCGAAGCAAGACCACGACAAATCCGCGATCTTCCTTTAAACAACGGGTCAGCATGTCGATGTAGCGGGGTTCAAAAAGCTGTAAAGGTATCCTGCCCTTGGGAAGCACGATGGAGTTCAGCGGAAAGAGAGGTACATTCATAGTTACAGTGGGCCCCGTCGGCGACCAGACATAAAAGAATTAGCGTATGGACAGCAGTTGCTGCACATCTTCAACACGAGCCCGTGCCTCCGTCAGTAGCTGGAGACTTTTCGAGGCATTGAGTCCCAGTGCTCCAAGTCTGCGGTAGGCAGGTACTTCGGTGAAGGGTGGCAGCTGGGCACCCTGATGCGAGCCAATCATCGAGTGCATCTGCGCGACAATAACGACATCCACCAACTGGGGGGACTCTTCCCTGCATTCGAACTGCCAATCCTCAGCATGCCGGGCGGATTCGACAAACGCTGACGGAAACGACCAGCTCTCCAGCACTGAGGCACCCACATCACCGCGAAGTTCCCGGACTACCTTGGCGAGCAGCGATTCCTCTTTACACAGATTAGCATGCCGTTCGGAGTGAACCAGTACCGGGACCGAGCCAATATCGTGCAACAGTCCAGCAAGCATGGCCTCTTCCGGATTCAGCCCGGCGATCTGGTCCGCCAGCACCCAACACAGCGCGGCAACTTCCCGGGAGTGTCGCCAGAGTTGCTCCATGGCAGATTTCAAAGCAGGGGGCTGCGCCGTGGATACCTCACGCATGGCGAAAACCGTTACCAGCTGACGTGTCGTTGGCATGCCGAGGCGGAGCACTGCGCCCCGGACGCTCGTCACCTCACTGAACCCGCGGTAAAGAGGGCTGTTGCAGGCCCGAATCAGCTTGGCTGCAATGGCGGGATCCGCAGAGATGGCTTGGATCACTGCCTCCGGCGAGGAGTTATCATCATCCACCACCCGACAGATCTTCCAGGCCACATCGGGAAGACTGGGTACCGTTACCTGATTGGCCCGGAGCTCGCTATAAAAAGACATGAGCAGCGCGTGTTCACGGTCTTCATCCATTACCGCCACCTCATGCGAACCGCCGTCAGGCCGAGCCAGTGGCGCTTCCTGCAACAACTGAGTCAACATGCGTCCCTCAACAGACACGATCTCGCAGGGCGCGGCAGCAATGACATCATAAAGCCGGGGCTGTAGCCGGGCGATAGGTGCGGCAGCCTCGGGCGAATGGGCGTCAACCAGGGTTTTCTGACCGCCGCCGGCCAACAGCTCCACCATGCCTTTCAGCAGGAACAGCTGTTTGCCGTCCCGTCCACCCCGCTCCGCCAGCTTCTGACCAGCTCCAAACTGCCGGTGCTCAACCCGACTGGCCAATAGCACCAGCTGGTCATCACTGAGCCGGGCCAGCGGCCCGAACTCCCTGAGCCGAGGGAGCAAGCCATCTTCTGCGGCCATCGGCGACGTTATGCTCCGACCCTCGGTCATTTTTAGCTACTCCCGTTGAAACTTTTCAAGAAATGCCGCCCCTCAAAACATCCATGCGAAGGGATTCTAATCTGGTATTCTTCATTTTTGCACAATGCCTTACGATAACGTCCAACTGAAATAAAAGAGAGATCACAGCACCATGCCACAGTATCGATCGCGGACATCCACTGCCGGCCGCAACATGGCCGGCGCCCGAGCCCTCTGGCGCGCCACCGGCATGAAAAACGAGGACTTCGGCAAACCCATTATTGCGGTTGCCAACTCCTTTACCCAGTTCGTGCCGGGCCACGTCCACCTGAAGGACCTGGGCCAACTGGTGTGCCGCGAAATTGAGGCCGCCGGCGGCGTTGCCAAAGAGTTCAACACCATCGCCGTGGACGATGGCATCGCCATGGGCCACGACGGCATGCTCTATTCCCTGCCCTCCCGCGAGATCATCGCCGACTCGGTGGAGTATATGGCGAACGCTCACTGCGCCGACGCTCTGGTATGCATTTCCAACTGTGACAAGATCACCCCGGGCATGCTGATGGCCGCCATGCGCCTGAACATCCCCACCATATTCGTTTCTGGCGGCCCGATGGAAGCCGGCAAGACCAAGCTCTCTGAACACAAGCTGGATCTGGTAGACGCCATGGTGATTGCCGCCGACCCCAGTGCCGACGACGAAACCGTGGCCGAATACGAGCGCAGCGCGTGCCCAACCTGCGGCTCCTGTTCCGGCATGTTTACTGCCAACTCAATGAACTGCCTGACCGAGGCCATTGGCCTGGCCCTGCCGGGTAACGGCTCCATGCTGGCTACCCACGCCGACCGGGAACAACTTTTCCTGAAAGCCGGACGTCAGATTGTGGAGAATACCCGCCGCTATTACGAGGAGGACGATGCCAGCGTGCTGCCACGCAGCATTGCCTCCATGGCCGCGTTTGAAAACGCCATGACCCTCGACATCGCCATGGGCGGCTCCACCAACACCATCCTGCACCTGCTGGCAGCCGCCCAGGAAGGCCTGGTGCCGTTTACCCTGAACGAAATCGACCAGCTTTCCCGACGCGTGCCCCAACTGAGCAAGGTGGCCCCCAACTCACCGAAATACCACATGGAAGACGTGCATCGTGCCGGCGGCATCATGGGTATCCTCGGCGAACTGGAGCGGGGCGGACTGATCAACACGGACCTGCCCACCGTCCACAGCAAGACACTGAAAGAGGCACTGGATACCTGGGACATCATGCGCTCCCCGTCTGCCGAGGTGGTGGAATTCTACAAGGCAGGCCCGGCCGGCATCCCGACCCAGACCGCCTTCAGCCAAAGCACCCGCTGGCCCAGCCTCGATGGTGACAGGGAGAACGGCTGCATCCGCTCCGTGGAACATGCGTACTCCTCCGAAGGCGGCCTGGCCGTGCTCTACGGCAACATTGCCCTGGACGGCTGCGTGGTCAAAACCGCCGGCGTGGACGAAAGCATCTTTGTCTTTGAAGGTTCCGCCCGCGTGTTCGAGAGCCAGGACTCTGCGGTGGCCGGCATTCTCAGCGATGAAGTCAAGCCCGGCGAGGTGGTTATCATCCGTTACGAAGGCCCCAAAGGTGGTCCGGGCATGCAGGAAATGCTGTACCCGACCAGTTACCTGAAATCCAAGGGCCTGGGTAAACAGTGTGCGCTGCTGACCGACGGTCGTTTTTCAGGAGGCACCTCGGGCTTGTCCATCGGGCACGCCTCGCCGGAAGCCGCTGCCGGCGGCGCCATTGGTCTGATTGAAAACGGCGACCGCATTCGCATTGACATCCCCAACCGCTCCATCAATGTGCTTCTGGATCAAAGCGAGCTGGATCGTCGCCGCGAGGCGCGGGACACCAGAGGCTGGAAACCAGAACTGGCTCGGGACCGCAAGGTATCTGCAGCACTCAAAGCCTATGCCTTGCTTGCCACCAGCGCAGACAAAGGCGCGGTTCGGGACCTGAGCAAACTGGACTAACCATCCAGGCACAAAAAAGCCCGCCAAACCGGCGGGCTTTTTGCGTCAGGCGGGGCGGTTTACCACAGTGACCAGCCGTCGTCCTCGTCTTCTTTGGCAGCGTCTTTGGCCGCTTTTGTGTCGGCAGTTTTGGTTGTTTCAGCCGATGCGGAGGCCTGTTCGGTCTTGGCCGGCGCGCTGCTTGTGCTGGCCGCAGCAGCAACCTGAACAGATACGATACCCAGCGCTTTCTTGGTGGCGTCATCAATCGCACCGGTGACGGCAATACCGCTGTCCATCTGGAATTTCTTGAGCGCCGCCTTGGTGGCGTCGTCCATTGTCGGGCTTACGTTTGCGATGCTGTATCCTGCGCCGTAAAGAGCGTTTTTCAGTGCAACGGTTTCATCTGCGGCAAATGCTGCGGGCGCCAACCCGAGCATTGCAGCTGCGCCCACCGCAACCGCCATACGGCTCATAGGATTGATTGTTTTTTTCATGCTACTCACCTGCATACTCCTGATATCTCACCGATACCCATTCTTTATTGTTGTGTGGTGCCGATCTCCACAGGCTGGGGCAAAGTGTGAACATCGTATCACACTTTACAAGAAGTTCATCTTGGACCGGATTCAGCATCACCCGGCTCACCGGCTGACGGTTCCTCAGCCTCTGAGTCCTGCCCAAACTCACGAATGAATATTCCCCAGAAGGCCATGAAAAGGGCAGCGACCAGCGGCCCCATGACAAACCCGTTCACCCCGAACATAACGATTCCTCCCAGGGTCGACAACAAGACAATGTAATCGGGAAGTTTCGTATCTCGTCCGACCAGCACAGGGCGTAACAAATTGTCTGCCAGACCGATGACGACAACACCGAATACCGTCAGTACCACCGCCTGCACAACATCACCAACGGCCGCCAGATACACTGCCGCCGGCACCCAGACCAGCGCCGCCCCGACCGCCGGCAGCAGCGACACGACGGCCATCACCACACCCCAGAGCAGCGCTCCACTGATCCCAAGAACCCAGAAAATGAGACCACCAAGTGCGCCCTGAATGATGGCGATCAGCAGGTTGCCTTTCACCGTCGCCCGGGTTACCTCGGCAAACTTGGCAAACAGCAGGCGTTCACGCTCATCGCCCAGCGGCAAGGCCCGGATAATCAGCTCCACCAGCTTGTCGCCATCCCGCAGAAGGAAAAACGCGAGATACACCATCAAGGCAAGTCCCAGGAAAAACTGGAAGGTGTTCTGTCCCACGCCAATGGCCTGCTTGGCCAGGAACTGGCTACCGCCGACAAACAGGCTGACGGCACGATCACGAAGTTCAGCGAAATCAACGCCGAAAGGCGCCAGGAAGGCTTCGATCGCAGGGAAAGAATCGTTGACCTGATCGATGTACTCACCGGGCCGAATTTCCCCACTCTGGATCCGCTGATACAGCCCCACTCCCTCGGCAATCAGGGAGGTCACCAGCACCAACACCGGAATCACCACGATCACCATGCAGCAAACCAGGGTAATCAAGGCATTGAGGTTCGGTCGGTCGCCAAGCTTACGGATCAGTAATTGCTGCACCGGATGAAAAATGAGTGCGATCGCAACAGCCCAGAAAATGGGACCAAAGAACGGCTTCATCAACAGGACAAAAGCCAGCGACACCCCAACTAGCAGGGCCAGAAAAGTCCGTGTTTCCAGTTTTGCGTACATACGGTCGCGATTCCCTTACCAACGAAACGATCGAAAATAGAGGACGGCAAAGGTGAGTGATACCTGCCGTCGGGCCTAGCGTATCATGGTGGCATGGCCATGACAGACCACTTCGGGTTATAGTGGTCGGCTGTTGATTGATATTTAAACAGGCTGTTCTGGTGGAATTGGAGCAATTTACCGAAGAGACGGCCCTGGAGGCCGCGACTGAACTTCGCCGGGTTCTGGCTGCCCGCACTCACCGCCGCAAGGTGATGGGGCAAGAAGTCGTTGTTCCTGGCCAGCTGGGCGAAGCCCTGCAGCTGCCACGCACCATCAACCGTTTACAAAGCAAACAACAAAAACAGCGGGAACTGGGTCTGAGCGAATTCCAGGAGTTGTGGCCAACCCTGTCGCCATCCACCCGAAAAAAAGTACTGGGCGGCATAGGCTGGTACGACCCGAAGGAACTGGATTGGGACGACAAGCGCTCCAATCGCCGGCCGGTTGTCGACCCCAGCAACTAACGCGTCTTTCATCCCGCAGACTTTAAACTTTCACATCCTGTCCATACTGTGAAATAAACAGGAGGATTTTATGACTATGAACGAACAACAAATCTTTACCGCGGTCGCCGCTGAAAACAGCGCCGTCCCGACGCTTTTGTGTGGACATTGCCACTCCACGCTATCAAGGGCAAAAATTTTCCGAACCGAACGCGATACCGCCGCGCCCGGTATTGATTGCCAGACAATTGGCTACTGCTCAGCAGACGATTGCGGTGCCGTTAACTGCTGTGACGAGGCCATGAGTGCCTTCGAAAATTGTGACCAACTACTCGGCCTTGCCAGCTGAATCAAAGCGGCAACGCACTGTTACGCAAGTCAAACACATAAACCCCCTATCTGAATTATCCTTCCTTTCTACGATTGCCCCCGGAGGCTTTTAACCGTTAACCGGCCTCCGGCAATCTCGCAACCAATCAGTCAGGACAGTCGATGGCATGCGTATTCTGAGAACCGATGAAGGCCGCTTTGCGGACCTCCCGGACTACCCGTTTGCGCCAAATTATCTGGATGTGGCTCCGAACCTCAGGATGCATTATGTCGACGAGGGTCCGGCCGATGCGTCTCCGGTTTTGATGCTGCACGGTGAGCCGTCCTGGTCTTACCTGTACCGGCATATGATTCCGCTGGTTGCCAATGCCGGCCACCGGGTACTTGCGCCCGATCTGATTGGTTTCGGCAAATCCGACAAGCCCGCCTCGGTGGATGATTACAGCTACGACCGGCACATGACCTGGCTGGTGAACTGGTTGGATCAGCTGGAACTGAGCAACATTACGCTGGTATGCCAGAACTGGGGCTCACTGCTCGGATTGAGACTGGCGGCGGAAAACCCGCGCCGGTTCGACCGGATCATCGTTGGCAACGGCATGCTGCCTACCGGTGAAAACCGCGTGACCACCACCTTCACGCTCTGGAAGACCTTTGCCACCCACAGCCCCTGGCTGCCCATCGGGCGGGTGGTTCAACTGGGGACCGACCGGATGCTGTCGAAAGGCGAACTGGCGGCATACGAAGCGCCGTTCCCGTCGGCGGAATACAAGGCCGGCGCCCGGGCTTTCCCCAGGCTGGTACCGGTTTCCAGTGACGACCCATCCAGTGCGGCGAACCGCGAAGCCTGGCGGGCCCTGGAGAAATGGCGCAAGCCCTTCATCACCTGCTTCAGCAGCGGCGACCCGATTACCCGGGGCAGTGATCGCTACATGCAACGTCGCATTCCAGGTGCCTATGGCCAACCGCACACCACACTTCGCGGCGGCCACTTCCTGCAAGAAGATTCACCAAGGGAATTCGCCAGCATCATCACCGATGCACTGAAATCCCAGAGGGCGGCCTGAACAGCCGCCCTTGCTGGGCTTCAGCCGAACACAGTTACCGTCTGGCGGCTGAGCGCCACCAGTTCACCACTGGCGGTCCAGATGCCGGCATGGGTGTGGCCATACCCTGCTCCCGCCTGGTCAATGCCGGCTTTGTACAACAGCCAGTCACCGGACTTTATCTCGGGCCGGGGATGCAGGATATCCAGTGCCCAACTCAGGGAGCTTGCCGGCGCAGGCCCTTTCAGATGCGGCAACAGTGCCGGCGGCCAGGCATCCACCAGTGCCACGATATGAGCATCCTCGAGTGATAGGGGTTCATCCCGGAATTGCATCCAGCCGCCCATTTCTCGTCCGCCCTTGCCACTGAGCGGCATGTGCCCGAACGCCCAGCGCATCTCAATGTGCTGGGTGAACGCCGGTGTCACGCCCTCGATATAGGGCAAGGCCTGACACTGTTCAACAGGGGTTGCCTTGGGCGCAGGCAGGGCATCCACCTGCACCGCGGATTCACGATCTCCGCCAAAGCTGGCCAGACATACCAGCCGGGGCTCACCGTTCTGGACAATTCGCCCCTGAACCTGGGTCACAGCCCGCCCCTCTCGCAATACCTCTGCCTCGCAGCGGGCTGGCACACCTGGCGCCACAGGACCCACAAAAGACGTCTGCAAAGAACGCATGGCACGGCCCTCGCCGACCAGCGCGGCCATGCGTTCAAAGACCAGCGCCGCAAGGAGGCCACCAAAGCTTGCCCGCCCTTGCCCCCAGCTTCCGGGAATAACCACCTCGTTGTCTGAGCGCACCGCCGCAAGCAATTGATCAAACGTCATCGGAAACCCCATTAGCAAGCTATCAAAACCGAGAGACTGCCCCACCCGGCGCCTAAAATCAACGTTCGGGCACCGGCAACTACCTACAGTGCACCGGCTTCCTCACATATCAAACCAGCGCTAAAGCGACTATACTTCGTTCACGCCATGCATTGCCTGTCAATGCGTTACCCTTCCGAATTCCGAGTGAATCAATGTCAGATATTTCCTTCGCCGAGCTGGGTCTTGACCCGGCAGTGCTTGAAGCCGTAACCGAAGTGGGCTACGAAAAGCCTTCGCCCATTCAGGCTCAATCCATTCCAGCGTTGCTGGCCGGCAACCATCTCCTGGGCGTCGCCCAGACCGGCACCGGAAAAACCGCCGCGTTCGCCCTGCCACTGCTCAGCCGCATTGACGCCACGAGCCGTGATCCCCAGTTGCTGGTCCTGGCCCCCACACGGGAACTGGCCATTCAGGTAGCAGAAGCCTTCACCACCTATGCCAGCAAGTTCAGCCAGTTCCACGTTCTGCCCATTTACGGTGGCCAGGACTTCCAGCCCCAGATCCGCGGCCTGAAGCGTGGCGCCCAGGTTATCGTGGGCACGCCGGGCCGGATGCTGGATCACCTGCGCAAGGGCACTCTCAAGCTGGACAAGCTCAAGGCGCTGGTGCTGGACGAAGCTGACGAGATGCTTCGAATGGGCTTCATTGATGACGTTGAGGCCATCCTCGCGAAAACACCGGATAACTGTCAGCGGGCGCTGTTCTCAGCAACCATGCCGCCGCCGATCAAGAAAGTGGCCCAGACCTACCTGCGGGATGCCACTGAAGTAAAAATTGAAAGCGAAACCCGCACCGTCGAGCGCATTGCGCAGTACGTGCTGCCGGTCTACGCCGAGCGGAAGCTGGACGCCCTTACCCGGATTCTGGAAGTGGAGCCGTTCGACGCGTCCATCATCTTTGTCCGCACCAAGGCGGAAACCACGCTGCTGGCTGAAAAGCTGTCGGCACGGGGTCACGGCGTCGCACCGCTCAATGGCGATCTGAACCAACGCCAGCGTGAACAGACCGTCGAAGATCTCAAGCGGGGCAAAAAAGACATCATTATCGCCACCGATGTGGCAGCCCGTGGCCTCGATGTACCCCGGATCACCCACGTTATCAACTACGACGTGCCTTACGATACCGAGGCCTACATCCACCGCGTTGGACGTACCGGCCGTGCCGGTCGAACCGGCAAAGCCATTCTGCTGGTCACCCCGCGGGAGCGCAGCTGGCTGAGGACCCTGGAGCGAGCCACCAACTCGCCCATGCAGAGCTATGAACTGCCATCGCCCAAAGAACTTCTGGAAATGCGCGAGCAGCAGTTCGAAACCCAGCTGATGGGTTTTGCCGAAGACGCCAAGCTGGCCAAGGCCATTGCTCTGATGGACGACATTGCCGAGCGTAACAACATGGACATGGCCATGGTGGCTGGCGCACTGGCCTGCTGGATGGAAACAGCTCAGCCAGGCTCCCTGCCACTGGAGCAACCCGAAGCACTGCCGGTGGTATCCAGCAAGCCGCCCCGTCGGGACGGTAAAGGCGGACGTCCGGGTGGTGATCGCCGCAAGGGTGGTTTCAAAAAGGGCGGCCCCAGAGGCCAGGGACGTGATGGCGGGCGTGGAAAGCCGCCCGGGAAGGGAGGCAGTCGAAGCGGCAAGCCGGCGGGCAAGCGCCCGCCTCGTAAGGCCTAAGACCGACGCTGGTAAACGACGAAGCTGTAGTCGTAGGGATTGTTGTCGGACGCGGAGAAATCCTCCCGTCCGATTTCCTCCCAGCCATCCCAGTTCACTTCCGGGAAGAACGCATCCCCTTCAACATCCGCGTGCACCTGGGTGATGTACATCCGGTCCACCTGAGGCAGAGCTTCGGCATAAATCTGCCCTCCTCCAATAATCATCACTTCATCCACGCCATCCAGTTGGGCCTGAGCACCGGCTTTCAACAGCGCCTCTTCCAGCGACGCCACACGCACAGTTCCTGCCGGTGCCGGCCAGTCATCCTGGCGCGTAATGATCAGGTTCATACGGCCGGGCAAGGGTCGACCAATGGAATCCCAGGTCTTGCGCCCCATGATGATCGGCTTACCCATGGTAGCCTGTTTGAAGTAGCGCAGATCACCCGGGAGATACCAGGGCAGCTTGTTGTTGCGGCCGATGACCCGGTTCTGGGACATAGCAACGATGAGGGCTTTCCTCATTTCAAAACCTCTTGCTTTCGAATTAGCGAGCACCAGATAGCGCTGCTCGAAACACGCTCGAACACATCCTTGTGACGCTTGAGCTACGCCATCCCTGGCTCCGCACAGTTTCGAACAGCGCTACCTGCCACTCGCGATCAAAGTGATGTAAAAGCCTGCCCAGGCTTAAATCGCGATCGGCGCCTTGATCACCGGATGAGGGTCATATCCCTCGAACTCGAAGTCTTCCAGTTCGTAATCGAAGATGGACTCCGGCTTGCGCTTGATCACCAGTTTCGGCAGAGCCCGCGGCTCACGCTTGAGCTGCTCGAACACGATGTCGTCGGTCAGGTGGTTCTGGTACAGGTGACAATCGCCGAAGGTGTGGACAAACTCGCCCACATCCAGATCGCACTGCTGGGCAATCATGTGGGTCAGCAAGGCATAGGAGGCAATGTTGAACGGCACGCCCAGGAACAGGTCGGCGCTGCGCTGATAGAGCTGGCAGGACAGCTTGCCGTCGGTCACGTAGAACTGGAACAGGCAATGGCAGGGAGCCAACGCCATACGGCCTTCTCGGACGTTGTCCTGCGGGCTGATGGCTTCATCCGGCAATTCGGCCGGATTCCAGGCGGACACGATCAGTCGGCGGGAATTGGGCTTGGTCCGGATTTGCTCAATGACTTCGCTGATCTGATCCACTACTCGGCCATCCGGGCATTGCCAGCTGCGCCACTGCTTCCCGTAGATCGGGCCCAGGTCGCCATCTTCCAGTGCCCACTCGTTCCAGATGGATACCTTGCGCTCTTTGAGCCAGTTGTTGTCGGTGGAACCTTTCAGGAACCACAGCAGTTCGTAGATGATGCTGCGGAGGTGCACCTTCTTGGTGGTCACCAGCGGGAAGCCTTCCTGCAGGTTGAAACGGATCTGGCGTCCGAACACCGAACGGGTGCCTACTCCGGTGCGGTCACCCTTATCAAACCCATTATCAACAACGTCCTGCATCAAATCGAGATAGGCCTTCATTCAGCATGTCTCCGGTAAGCAATCAACATCAGGGCAATACCCGCGATAATCATCGGCGTGGACAACACCTGCCCCATGGTAAGCCAGTCAAAGGCGAGGTATCCGAGCTGCGGATCCGGCTGGCGAACGAACTCCACCATAAACCGGAATACCCCGTAAAAAATCAGGAATGCCCCCGACACCGCCATCCGCGGTCTCGGTTTGGCCGAGAACCACCAGAGAATGACGAACAGGGCCACACCTTCAAGGGCAAACTGGTAAAGCTGGGACGGATGACGGGCCAGGCTGTCCGGCGCGGTGCGGAACACCATGCCCCAGGGCACGTCTGTGGCCTTGCCCCACAGCTCACCGTTTATAAAGTTTCCAATCCGACCGGCACCCAGACCGACCGGCACCAGAGGCGCTACGAAATCGGCAATGCGCCAGAACCCGGCACCGACCTTGCGACCATACCACCACATAGCCAGCATCACGCCGAGCAGGCCACCGTGGAACGACATGCCCCCTTCCCACACCCGGAACAGCCAGAGCGGGTCCGCCAGGAAAGCATCGAAGTTATAGAAAATCACATAGCCAAAGCGGCCACCAAGGATAACGCCAAGGGCAATATAGAAGAGCAAGTCACCCATCTGCTCTTCATTGATGGGCGACCAGGGCTTGCGGGTACGCAGACGGCCAAGCCACCAGCCCACGACAAAACCGACCAGATAGGTCAGGCCATACCAGTGTATTTTGAACGGACCAATGGCAATGGCCACCGGGTCAATCTGCGGATGCTGCAGCATCAACAACCTCTCAACTCAGAAGAAAACGAAGCCCGACCAGTAAAAGAAATACCGCAAAGATGCGCTTGAGCAACATCGCGTCCAGCCGGTGAGCCAGCGACGCACCTACTTTGGCGAACAGCACACTCGTCGCGATAATGCCCAGCATCGCCGGCAGGTAAATAAAGCCCAGACTGTATTCCGGCAGCGCGGCATTGTTCCAGCCCGTCCCGATATTACTCAGCGCACCGGCTACGGCGATAGGCAAACCACACGCGGCCGAGGTGCCAACCGCGCTCTGCATCCGCACGTTGCACCAGTTCAGGAAAGGAACGGTCAAGGTGCCGCCACCGATGCCAAAGATGGCGGACGCCCAGCCGATTCCACCGCCAGCCGTGGCCAGCCCGGCGTTACCGGGCACATCTCGCCCTGGTTTCGGCTCGGCCCCCAGCAGCATCTTGATGGCCACGAGGATGACAAACACCCCAATGACCATTTCCAGCACTGGGCCACTGAGCAGGGACGCTGTCCAGGCACCCAGGATAGCGCCAATGACAATGCCGACCGCCATCGGGCGAAATACATCCCACCGGACAGCGCCACGGCTGTGGTGTGAACGCACCGAGCTGATCGAGGTAAACACAATGGTGGCCAGCGACGTACCCACGGCGAGATGCGCCGCCACCTCCGGACTCACCCCCTGAATTCCGAAGCTGAAAATCAGCACCGGTACGATGATCAGGCCACCGCCAATACCAAACAACCCCGCCAGAGTGCCCGCCAAAGCCCCAAGCGCCAGATAGGAAACTACTACGTACAACAGACTCATCGGCGTATCCCTACCCCAAGAAAACAAGGCTGGTATGATACACACCGCAACCGCCAACTTCATTACTTCCGGGAGTACCGACCAGCAGCATGTGTCTGATCGCGTTTGCCCTTCACCAGAACCCCCACTTTCCACTGGTGGTCGCCGCCAACCGGGACGAGTTTTTCCGCCGCCCGACCGCCCCGATGGATTGGTGGACGACGGACAACGACATCGCCGTGCTCTCGGGCCGCGACCTGGAGGCCGGCGGCACCTGGCTGGCGATCACCAGGGATGGTACGGTCAGCGCAGTCACTAACGTGCGGGATGGTTCGCCCGAGCGCGGGCTAAGAAGTCGGGGCGAGCTGCCGCTCCGGGCACTGGCGGAGCCGCCAGCCGAATTCCACTCAGAACTCTCAAGCGCCACCGACCAATACGCCGGCTTCAACCTGATTCGGCTGACCGATCAGTCCGGCTGGTACTACAGCAATCGGGATGCGCACCCGGGCCGCTCCGTCCACCGGGGTGTCTATGGCCTGAGTAATCACCTGCTTCAAACGCCCTGGCCGAAACTCCTGCGCCTGCGGGAAGCCGTCGGCACTCTCGTCACCTCGGCGTCCCCGGACGCCGACGAACTGCACAGCCAACTGCGCCGACTACTGCAGGACACCACCCCGGCGCCCGATCACCTCCTACCCGACACGGGTGTCGGGCTGGACACCGAACGTTTTCTCTCCTCACCGTTCATCGAGGGCGACACCTATGGCACCCGCTGTACCACGATTATCACCCTGTCGTCCGCCGGGCACATGACCGTCAGCGAACAATCCTGGGGCCCGCAGGCACACCCCCTGGAATGCCGTCACTTCCACTGGCAGCGATAACCGTAGCGCTCTGATATAATCCGCCCAATTCTCATATCCACTTTCTGACATCCTCCCGGAGACCCCGATGGCTGAAGAACAAAACGCCACCACCATCGCCGATTTCGAAAAATCCCTCGATGAGCTGGAAAAGCTGGTCCGGGATCTGGAGCAGGGCGAGCTGTCGCTGGAGCAGTCACTGGCGGCGTTCGAACGCGGCGTGAAGCTGACGCGGCAATGCCAGCAAGCCCTCAAGTCCGCCGAACAGCGGGTGGAACAGCTGGTGCAAAACAGCGATGGGTCGCTTGAGACCCGTCCCTTCAGCCCGGACGACAACAGCCAATGAGCAAAGGGAAACACTCGGGGCTGGATTTCCTCGATGCCTGCCAAGCCCGTGTCGACGAAGAACTGGATCGCTGCATCGAGCGCAGCAGCGCCTCCAACCGGCTCCAGGAAGCCATGCGATACAGCGTGCTTGGTGGCGGCAAACGTATTCGCCCAGCCCTGTGCCTGGGTGCCGCCAGCGCCGTTGGACACACGGGCGATAACGCCCTGGTGCCGGCCTGCGCCCTGGAACTCATCCACGCGTACTCACTGATCCATGACGATCTACCCGCCATGGACGATGATGACCTGCGCCGGGGCCGGCCAACCACCCATATTGCCTTCGATGAGGCCACCGCCATTCTGGCGGGCGATGCCCTGCAAACCCTGGCTTTCAGCTGGCTGACAGAGACTGGAAGCTTTGATGCCGAGACCAGGCTCGCGATGGTTCGCGAACTGGCCCGGGCAAGCGGGCACAAAGGCATGGTCGGAGGACAGGCCATTGACCTGGAATCGGTCGGACAAAAGCTGACACTCAGCCAGCTGGAAACCATGCACCGGCACAAGACCGGCGCACTGATCGAAGCAAGTGTTATCCTTGGAGCGCTGTCGAGCGGCTCGGTTTCGGACGCAGAGCAGGCCTCACTGACCGAGTACGCCAAGGCACTTGGCCTGGCGTTCCAGGTTCAGGACGATTTGCTGGATATCGAAGGCGACACTGAAATCATCGGCAAGCCTCAGGGCTCCGATATGGCGCGAGACAAACCCACCTACCCCGCGCTGCTTGGCATTGAAGGTGCCCGCGAGCATCTCGACGCGTTACTGAACCACGCACTGAACAGCCTGCGGGATTTCGGCCCCGAAGCTGATCCGCTGAGGGCCATGGCCAATTACATAGTGGCAAGGACCCATTGATCAGGGGCGCCCAAAAAGCGCACACTCAACGATGACAAAGTAGCAGTGACTGGCCCGATAAGTGTGAAACAGCCCGACCTGTTCCCTTATAATGCCATCCTGTTGCCGAATACTCTGGAATAGACCCGAGCAGATGCAGGAAACCTACACCTTCAAGGAAATCCCCTCTCAGCGGCCCAATACCCCGTTGCTGAACCGGATCGATTCACCGGCCCAGCTTCGCGACTTGCCGGCTGAGCAGCTCACCCAGCTCGCCAGAGAGCTTCGGGCCTTCCTACTGTGGTCAGTCGGACAGACCGGTGGCCATTTTGGCGCTGGCCTCGGTGTACTGGAACTGACCGTTGCACTGCACTACGTCTTCAACACCCCCGAAGACCGGTTGGTCTGGGACGTGGGTCATCAGGCCTACCCCCACAAAATCCTCACCGGTCGCCGCGAACAGATGGATACCATCCGTCGAAAGGGCGGACTGGCCGGTTTCCCCAAACGGGGCGAGAGCGAATACGATACCTTCGGTGTGGGACACTCCAGCACCTCCATCAGCGCAGCCCTGGGCATGGCCATTGCGGCCCGCATGCAGAACACCGGGCGCAAGAGCATCGCAGTGATTGGTGATGGCGCAATGACCGCCGGCATGGCCTTTGAAGCCCTCAATCACGCCGGTCACCTGCACGCCGACATGCTGGTGGTACTGAACGACAACGACATGTCGATCTCCCACAATGTAGGCGGCCTGTCCAACTACTTCGCCAAGCTGCTTGCCAGCCGGACCTACAACCAGATGCGTGACAGCAGCAAGAAGGTGCTGCAGAGCACACCGCACCTGATGGCCCTGGCCAGGAAGACCGAAGAACACTTCAAGGGCATGATTGCTCCCAGCACTCTGTTTGAAGAACTGGGGTTCAATTACATCGGCCCCATCGATGGCCACGATCTGCCCCTGTTGGTAGAAACCCTGGAGAACATCCGGGAACTGGACGGCCCGCAATTCCTGCACGTGGTCACCACCAAAGGCAAAGGCTTTGCCCCGGCGGAAGCCGATCCCATTGGTTACCACGCGATCAACAAGATTGAACCGGTTCCCCCCAGCAAACCGG
The DNA here is from genome assembly GCF_030519635.1 of Marinobacter suaedae. Taxonomy (NCBI): domain Bacteria; kingdom Pseudomonadati; phylum Pseudomonadota; class Gammaproteobacteria; order Pseudomonadales; family Marinobacteraceae; genus Marinobacter; species Marinobacter suaedae. The sequence goes on from NZ_JAUMIS010000002.1 coordinate 1,396,189, forward strand.
AACCGGTTCCCGCCCAGCCTGCACGCCCCAAATACGCCAACGTGTTTGGCCAGTGGCTGTGTGACGCGGCGGAGCAGGATGATCGGGTAGCCGGCATTACCCCGGCCATGTGTGAGGGTTCGGATCTGCTCGAATTCTCGAAGCGTTTCCCGGATCGCTATTTCGATGTCGCCATCGCTGAACAGCATTCAGTGACCCTGGCTGCTGGCCTGGCCTGTGATGGTGCAAAACCAGTCGTGGCGATTTACTCCACCTTCCTGCAACGGGGCTACGATCAGCTCGTGCACGATGTCGCCATCCAGGACCTGGATGTTCTGTTTGCCATTGACCGGGCTGGCCTGGTCGGTGAAGACGGCCCCACCCATGCTGGCGCCTTCGACATCAGTTATCTGCGTTGCATTCCGAACATGGTGATCATGACACCGTCGGATGAGAATGAGACCCGGCAGCTGCTGCACACCGGGCTGGTCTACAACGGCCCCGCCGCCGTGCGTTACCCGCGAGGCACTGGCCCCGGCGCAACGATCGAGCAGGCGCTCTCCGGGTTTCCGATAGGAAAAGGGCGCACCGTACGGGAAGGCTCAGGCATTGCAATCCTGAATTTCGGCACCCTGCTGTCATCGGCACTGGAAGCGGCCGAAGCATTAGACGCCACCGTGGCGGATATGCGCTTCGTGAAACCCCTGGATGAAGCGATGGTGCTTGAGCTGGCAGAACAGCATGAGCTGCTGGTGACACTGGAAGAGAACACCATTGCCGGCGGCGCGGGCAGTGCGGTCACCGAATTCCTCAACAGCCAGGAAGTGGTGATGCCGGTTTTGCAACTGGGCCTGCCTGACGTATTCATCGACCACGGTAAGCACGGTGAACTGCTGAGTGACTGCGGACTGGATGCCAAGGGCATCCGCAAGGCTATTGCCGAGCGGATGGAACGGCTACAGCACCAGAGCCTGAAAGTGGTGAAGTAGAGGGTTCAGAGCCCGACGAACTGACAATCAAAAGCCCACCGTTTGGTGGGCTTTTTTCGTATCCGCCGGGCAAGCTCCGTCAGTCTTCAGGGTCGTCGTCCTGATGGGTATCGAGCCAGTGCCCAAGCTTGTTTTGCTTGGTCGCCAGATAGCCTTCGTTATGGGGATTCTGGCCGACATGCAGGGGCACCCGCTCCGCGATGGTAATCCCGTATGAGCTCAGGGCCTTCACTTTGCGCGGATTGTTGGTCATCAGCCGCAGGCTTTTGATACCCAGATGCTCCAGCATATCCTTGCACATGCTGTAGTCCCGAAGATCCGCAGAAAAGCCCAGTTGCTCGTTGGCCTCAACCGTATCAGCTCCCTGATCCTGAAGGTGGTAAGCACGAATCTTGTTCAGCAGGCCGATACCGCGGCCTTCCTGGCGAAGGTACAGGAGAATGCCACGACCTTCCCGCGCAATACTGCGCAACGCTTCTTCCAGCTGATAACCACAGTCGCAACGCATGCTGTAAAGCGCATCACCAGTCAGGCACTCCGAGTGGGTTCGCGCCAGCATCGGTTCATCGCCATCCAGCTCTCCCAGGGTCAGGGCCACGTGCTCTTTGCCCGTGCCCGGCTCCTCGAAACCGTGCATGTCGAACACCCCGAACGGGGTTGGCAACCGGCAAGTCTGGATGTAACGAACAGCCACAGTCGTTCCTCGTGGTTCAGTCAATCGGGCGCGCATTCTAACACGCACCCCTCCCATGGCGTAGCCCTACCAGAATGGACAGACCAGACGCCCAGAAATGTCCGGAGCTTACGTTAACTGGCGGTGAACAGATTATCCCTGAGCAATCCAATGGCCACTGCGGCCGCCTTTTTTCTCCAGTAACCGGACCTGACCGATTTCCATGCCCCGATCCACCGCCTTACACATATCATACAGCGTCAGCGCGGCGACACTCGCGGCAGTCAGCGCCTCCATCTCAACCCCGGTTTGCCCGGCCAGCTTGCAACGGGTGAGCACATGAACGGACGCGCCATCGTCGCCGGGGGTTAATTCAACCTTCACGGAGGTCAGGTTCAGCGAGTGGCACAGCGGAATCAGATCGTGTGTTTTCTTGGCCGCCATGATGCCGGCGATCCGGGCGACCGCGAGCACATCGCCCTTGGGATGCTCGCCCTCGACGATCATGGTCAGCGTCTCCGGGGCCATGCGAATGGTCGCCTCGGCCCTCGCCTCACGCTCGGTCACAGCCTTGTCTGTGACGTCCACCATTCTGGCCTCGCCCTTGTCATCCAGATGAGTCAACTTGCTCACATCGATCCCTCATTTATGTTGAAAACGCTTACTCACAGTATGGCAGGCACCCGGTTGTCAGGCCCCTACCTGGTCAATCTTCCGAACACCAGAAACGGATTCCCGCTATTCCCTGACCACCTCTCTCTGTCGCCTTGGGCACATCAGAAGCGCTCAGGCCGCCCAGTGCATAAACCGGCACCCTGGCGCGCTGAGCCATCTCCTCAAATGCCAACCACCCGATCCCCGGGGCTTCGGGATGACTGGGTGTGGGCAGAACCGGGCCAAGGGTGACATAGTCCGCCCCCAGGGTTTCCGCGTGCGCAATCTCCTCAGCGGTGTGGCAGGACACCCCAAGCCACACGCCGGATGGCACCGGCCGCGCATCCAACACCCTGGCCTGGCGCCAGGGAAGATGCAGGCCAGCGATGCCAGGCAGAGCCTCAAAACGGTCCGGGGCACCATGGACGATCAGGCCGGCACCGGCAGACTGGCATGACAACAACACGCCACCCAACAGTTTCCGATACCGCTGTACATCAAGCTCCGGTGCTCTCAGGACCAGTAGGTCCGGTCGTTTGCGCTCTAAGGCACGGCAAAGCTTTCCGGCGCTGTCACCATTAGCCTCAATGGAACCACTGATCGCCAACTGGCGAGGCAGACGAACAGCCCGGATAATCGGTCGGTTCGCTGCGGGAAACTCTTCATCACGAAAGTCTTCAGGCCGGAGCCACTCGATGGGCTGCCCTTCCCGCCCCTCTGGCTCGCCCTCAGCCTCGCTCGTACGCCAGACATCCAGAAAAACCTGTTTATCGCCATAGTCGTGGCGAATACCGATGACCGGCTCCAGCGAAGCCTCAGGCACCGACAAACCGGTTTCCTCGGCAATCTCCCTCACCAATGCCTGCTGAACGGTCTCGCCCGCCTCAACCTTGCCCCCGGGAAACTCCAGCAAACCACCCTGATGGGTGTGATCCGGACGCCGGGCAATCAGCACCCGACCTTGCCGCTCGATCACAGCAACCGCGACGTGGACTTCCTTCCTGGCTTTGGTGACGTCGGCCATGGTCAGGTTCGGTACTCCGCATTAATGGTGACGTAATCGTGGGACAGGTCGCAGGTCCATACAGTCTCATTGACCTGTCCGCGCTTGAGATCGATGGTGATGGTGATTTCTTCCTGATCCATGACCGCCTGACCACGCGCTTCCGAATAATCCACTGCACGACCGCCATTTCGAACCAGGCAGACGTCTCCGAGGAATATCTCCAGGGCGTTCAGGTCGAGATCAGGCACTCCGGCACGACCGACCGCGGCGAGAACCCGCCCCCAGTTCGGATCCGAAGCAAACAGCGCGGTTTTGACCAGCGGGGAATGAGCAACGGTGTACGCCACATCCAGGGCTTCCTGGGAAGCTTTCGCCCCCTGTACGTCGATGGTGACAAACTTGCTGGCGCCCTCGCCATCTCGAACGATGGCATGGGCCAGTTCCAGATAGACCGCCCAGAGCGCGTCACGAAGATTGTGCAAAGCTGGACTGTCCGCCGTAATCTCTGGGCCGGAGTAGTGCCCGCTGGCGACCAGCATGCAGCAATCGTTGGTCGAAGTGTCACCGTCAATGGTGATCCGGTTAAAGGAGCTCTCCCCCAGCTCCGACGCCAGCGTGCGTAGCAAGCCGGGCTCAATCTTCGCATCGGTGGCGATAAAACCAAGCATGGTCGCCATGTTGGGACGGATCATCCCTGCCCCTTTGCTGATGCCCGAGATAGTGACTGTGTGGCCATCCAGATCAATTTTACGGGTAGCCCCCTTGGGCCGGGTATCGGTGGTCATAATCCCGGCGGCTGCCTCTCGCCAGTGATTCTCATCCACGCCGGCGAGCGCCTGAGGGATGGCACCTGTAATCCGTTCGACCGGCAGAGGCTCGCCAATCACGCCCGTTGAAAACGGCAAAACCTCTTCAGGACTAACCCCGGCTGACTTTGCCAGGGCCTCACAACAAGTTCTGGCGTCGGCCATACCCTGAGCCCCCGTTCCCGCGTTGGCATTACCAGTGTTGATCAGCAGGTACCGTGGCGGTTTCGCGGCCAGATTCTCCCGGCTCAGGGTAACCGGCGCTGCGCAAAATGCGTTCTGAGTGAAAATACCGGCCGTCCTGCTACCAGGCGCCAGTTCAAACACCACCAGATCCTTACGGCCGGGGGTCTTGATACCCGCGCTGGCAACACCCAGACGCACGCCTTTTACCGGTAAAAATTCAGGCAACTCTCCGGGGCCTACTGCCATTGTCTCTCTCCTCTGACAATCCCAAACCAGACGATGTAAAACGGAAAAACCCGCAGCCTGATAACATCAGGGTGCGGGCTTGAACCTCCGAGTCAGTGCCGGCGATCAGCTGACCTTGCCATGGCACTGCTTGTATTTCTTACCGGAGCCGCAAGGGCACGGTTCGTTCCGGCCCACTTTACGCCCCTCACGCACGAACGTTTCCGGCGTAGCCGGTTGTGCCGAACCTTCACCAGAGTCGTCACCCTGGGCCTGGCTTTGTGCCGCACTGGTTTCGTCGTGGCGCAATTTTGCTTTTGCCAACTCGTTCTCAAGAGCCTCTTTACGGCGACGCTCTACCGCTTCCATTTCTTCCTGGCTCTGAACACGCACGTGACACAGGATCCGGGCCACATCACGCTTCATTGCCTCAAGCATTTCCTGAAACAGGTTGAACGCCTCGCGTTTGTATTCCTGTTTCGGATTCTTTTGGGCGTAGCCACGCAGGTGAATACCGCGGCGCAGATGGTCCATGTTGGACAGGTGCTCTTTCCAGAGCGTATCCAGCACCTGCAGGAAAACCTGCTTCTCAAACTTGCGCATGGCTTCAGCGCCGGCAATCTCTTCCTTCGCCTTATAGGCCGCGACGATTTCGTCGAGGATTTTCTGGCGCAGGGTCTCTTCGTGGAGCTTGCTGTCTTCGTCCAGCCACTTCTGAACCGGCAGCTCGATTGCCAGCTCGGACTGCAACTGCGCCTCCAGACCAGCGACATCCCACTGCTCTGCCATGCTCTGGGGCGGAATGTATTCGCTGATCAGTGAATCGACCACGTCTGCGCGAACAACGTCGACCATATCGGAGACGTCTTCCGAGGACATGACTTCGTTGCGCTGCTCGTAGATAACGGTCCGCTGGTCGTTGGCTACGTCATCGTATTCAAGCAGGGTCTTACGCATGTCGAAGTTGCGTCCTTCAACCTTGCGCTGGGATTTTTCAATGGCATTGGTGACCATGCGATGCTCGATGGCCTCGCCCTTCTTCATACCCATGGCCTGCATCAGGTTCTTGACCCGCTCAGGCGCAAAGATCCGCATCAGGTTATCTTCCAGTGACAGGAAGAAACGGGAAGAACCGGGATCGCCCTGACGACCGGCACGACCGCGCAACTGGTTATCGATCCGGCGAGATTCGTGACGCTCGGTACCGATGATGTGCAGACCACCGGCTTCCAGCACCTGATTGTGACGCTCGGTCCACTCGGCTTTCATGCGCGCGACCTGTTCTTCGGACGGATCGTCCAGGGCCGCCACTTCGTATTCCCAGTTACCGCCCAACACAATATCAGTACCCCGGCCCGCCATATTGGTGGCAATGGTCACGGCACCGGGACGGCCCGCCTGGGCAATAATGAGCGCCTCAGACTCGTGCTGTTTGGCGTTCAGGATCTTGTGGTCAATGCGGGCCTTTTTCAGGAGCATGGACAACAATTCGGACGCTTCGATGGAGGCCGTACCTACCAGGATGGGACGACCTTCGGCCGTTACGTCCTTGATCTCATCAATGATCGCGTGGAACTTCTCTTCCTGGGTCAGGTAGATAAGGTCATTGTAATCAATCCGCTGGATCGGCTTGTTGGGCGGAATCACCACCACATCCAGGCCGTAAATCTGGCGGAATTCGAACGCTTCGGTATCGGCTGTACCGGTCATGCCGGCAAGCTTGTTGTACAGACGGAAGTAATTCTGGAAGGTTGTTGAAGCCAGGGTCTGGCTCTCGGCCTGGATGTTGACCCCCTCTTTGGCTTCGATCGCCTGGTGCAGCCCTTCACTCCAGCGACGGCCCGGCATGGTCCGGCCGGTGTGCTCATCGACGATAACAACCTGTCCGCCCTGAACGATGTAATCCACATCTTTCTGGAACAGGTGATGGGCCCGGAGTGCCGAGTGCACGTGATGGAGCAGGCTCAGGTTCGAAGCGGAGTAAAGGCTTTCTCCTTCAGCAAGCAGTTCCTTTTCGAGCAGCAGCTGCTCTACTTTTTCGTGACCGGACTCGGTCAGCTCCACCTGGCGGGCTTTCTCATCGAGGGTGAAATCACCGCTGGCCTCGCCTTCTTCGGAAATTTCGCCTTTATCAAGAAGCGGAATCAAGGTGTTAATGGACTTGTACAGCTTGGAGCTGTCTTCGGCCGCACCGGAAATAATCAATGGGGTCCGAGCCTCGTCGATGAGGATGGAGTCCACCTCATCGACGATGGCAAAGTTCAGGCCTCGCTGGACCTTATCTTCGCTACTGAACGCCATGTTGTCGCGCAGGTAGTCGAAGCCGAATTCGTTGTTGGTACCGTAGGTGATGTCAGCCTGGTAGGCCGCGCGCTTTTCTTCGGAAGATTGGCCCGAAACCACAACGCCCACCTGCATACCCAGGAAGCGGTAGAGTTTGCCCATCCACTCGGCATCCCGGCGGGCCAGGTAATCGTTCACTGTAACAACATGCACGCCCTTACCGGACAACGCGTTCAGGTACACCGCCGCGGTCGCCACCAGTGTTTTACCTTCACCGGTCTTCATTTCCGCAATCCGGCCTTCGTGCAGGGTCATACCACCGATCAGCTGGACATCGTAATGGCGCATCCCCATAACCCGGCGGCTGGCCTCTCGAGCAGTCGCAAACGCCTCTGGCAGAAGGGCGTCCAGTGTCTCGCCTTCGTCCAGTCGACGACGGAACTCAGCGGTCTTTCCTTGCAACTCGGTGTCGGACAAATTACCCAGCTGTTCTTCAAGCTCATTGATGCGCAAGACATCTTTACGCATCCGCTTGATCTCTCGTGAGTTTTTACTGCCGAACATCTTTGTTGCAAGCTTTGTGAACATATACCACTGCTTCTTTGGTTTAACGGGGGAGCCGGCATTCTAACCTTATTTCGTAACAGGAAAAAAGACGACCCTGTTTAACGAGGCGAGTGCCAGACGACGAATGCGCAGAATCCGACGGTGCGGACGCAAGTCCGACCGACGGAGTGAAGTTCAAAACAAGGAAACGAACAGATGCGATATCGCCCGCATCACTTGCTGGAGCGGGCGATATATTTGACCGGATCTTTGGAGCGACCGTTGTGCAGAACTTCGAAATGAACATGGGGACCGGTTGATCGGCCTGTACTACCCATCAGGGCAACAACCTGACCTTTCTGAACCACATCCCCCTTGTTAACGACGACTTCCTTGCAGTGGCCGTAACGGGTCACCAGGCCATCGCCATGATCTATCTCAACGAGGTTCCCATAACCATAACGTTCGCCCGCCCAGGTCACGACACCGCCGGCGACAGAGATGATGTCACTGCCATCTTTGCCGGCTAAATCCACGCCATCGTGCCAGGTCCGCTTTCCGGTAAAGGGATCCGATCGGTAGCCATATTTGGACGACAACCAACCCCAGGTGATCGGCCGACCCTCGACGTACATCTCTTCATCGAGTTTTTGCCGTGAGGCCAGCTTGTCCAGCAAGCGCAACTGCTTTTCCCGGTCTTCGATCAGGTTTTCCAGTCGTCCAATCATGGACATCAGATCAGGCGCAGAAAACGACTCCTTATCGCCCGAATCTTCCGGACCACCTACGGCGGCGGGCTCACCGAAACTGAACTCCTCACTGGCGACCAGTCCGGATTCCACAAATCGTTGACCGAGTGCATCCAGACGCAACAGGCGCCCCTGCATCTCGCCGAGGCGAAGGGTCAGCGCATCAATCTGCTGCTGGGCCGCCTGCTCAACTTCAGCCAGTTCGACCTGCTGCTCGTCCAACCGCGCTTCCCAGTGCGCAACCAACCCGGACGGATTCGCAGCCAACGCACTCGCCTGGTTCAGAGCAAACTGGTACCCGGCCCAGCCGGCAGCACCAATCAACGCCGACACCAGCACTACCATGCCGACAATCAGCATGCCGTTTAGTGTCAACACACGGGACCTCCCGTGGTGCTTGCCAACAAGAATTATGTTCATATCATCATTTGAATCTGTCATTGAGCTGCAACCTCCTGTCCATGCTGTTGCGCTCGGGAACTATCCACGGGGCTTGCCATCCATGACAAAGCGTTGCGCCAAAAGGCACGCACCCGGGTACAGCTGTTAAGTTACCCTGAAAGTAAAAGAAGTCTAAACTAGGGACTACGCACAAACCGTGCCTAAAGTGTAACCAAACGTTAATGGATCCGCGAGAGAAACGCCTACATGTCGCGAAAAAACGCTCAAAAAACGGGCATCGACAGCCTCAGCGGAGCGCCCGGCCTCAACGAACTTTTAAAGAAAGCAGAACTTCATCGCCAGGCTGAATCTCAAGTTCTGGAAGCCATTCCGCCAGAACTGGCCCAAGGCACACGATTCGTCAGTTGCCATGAAGGCGAACTGATTTTATCGGCAGAGAATGCCAGTAAAGCATCCCGAATCCGGTTCCGCCAGCATGAAATAATGGAAAAGGTACGCGCGAACGAATTGTTCCAGTACGTCTGGAAGCTCAAGGTGAAGGTGGCACCCCCACGTTTTAGCGAACGTCCAGCGCACAAAAAGGAGCCTTTGAGCAAAGAAAATGCCCGGCTCCTCAAAGAGGAGGCCGGGCACACGAAGGATAAAAAACTACGCGAGGTTCTCGAAAAACTCGCTAGTCACGTTCGTGACTGAAACACTTTATCTCAAGCCGGAGCGGCCAACACGGGCTTCATGTAAGAGATAGGCGCGGTCGCTTCGTCATCGAAGGTCACCACTTCCCATGCATCTTCTTCTGCCCGCAGCTTACGCAGCAGCTTGTTGTTCAGGTCGTGACCGGACTTGATGCCACGGAACTCACCGATCAGGCTGTTGCCCAACAGGTACAGATCGCCGATTGCATCCAACACTTTGTGCTTGACGAACTCGTCGTCGTAACGAAGACCGTCTTCGTTAAGGATCTTGTAGTCGTCAACCACGATGGCGTTGTCAACACTTCCACCCAGAGCCAGGTTCATTGCCCGCAACTTCTCGATGTCCCGCATAAAACCAAAGGTCCGAGCGCGACTCACTTCCTTCACAAACGAAGTACTTGAGAAATCGACGGTAGCGGTCTGTGCCCGCCCCTTGAAAACGGGGTGATCGAAATCGATGCCGAAGCTGACTTTAAATCCGTCGAACGGAAGGAAAGTCGCCTTCTTGTCACCTTCTTCGATGGTCACTTCACGCTTGATGCGAATAAACCGCTTGGCAGCGTCCTGCTCGGCAATGCCGGCAGACTGAAGCAGGAATACGAAAGGTCCGGCGGAGCCATCCATAATCGGCACTTCAGCGGCGCTGAGTTCCACAAAGCAGTTATCGATGCCGAGACCAGCCATAGCGGACAACAGATGCTCTACCGTCGCCACCCGGACACCGTCTTTTACCAGCGTCGTGGACAGCGTGGTCTCACCCACATTTTCCGCACAGGCACGGATCTCGGCCGCTGGCTCGAGGTCGGTCCTGCGGAAGATGATACCCGTGTCAACGGGTGCAGGCTTCAGGGTCAGGTATACCTTTTCCCCGGAATGCAGTCCTACACCGGTGGCACGGATCGTGTTTTTAAGTGTCCGTTGTTTGATCATCGATTCATCATTCCGTCACAAAAATTCGGTATTCAAAGCAATTATTCGGCTCGAAGAATACCAGAAAGCGAAACTGAACACCATTTGACCAATTTGGCTTTGCGTCAACTTTACAATAAGCCAACGCTTGGTAATCAGCGCGTTACCCTGCCTGAAGGCCCTACTCCCTTATCTGGGCCCTCTCAGGGATTCTTCCTCACAAGCTATCAGTCTGCCTGCCGACGGAGGAATGCGGGAATATCGAGATAGTCGACTCCCTGCTCTTCGCTTTCCTTGCTCTGGTCAATGGCCACATTTCCCTGAGAAGCCGCACGGCGACGGAGAACAGCCGGACGATCCAGTTGGTTGTAGTCGGTCTTGCCATCCAGGCTGCGAGTATTGTCCACCACCTTGGTCGGCTTCTCGCGCTCGCCACCCAGACCGGTGGCAACCACGGTCACCTTCAGCTCCTCGGTCATTTCCGGATCGATCACGGTACCGACAACCACCGTCGCTGCATCAGAAGCAAACTCGCGAACAATGTCACCAACCTCGGAGAACTCGCCCAGGTTAAGATCCATACCGGCAGTGATGTTGACCAGAATACCTTTGGCACCCTGCAGGTTGATGTCTTCCAGCAGCGGGCTTCGAACAGCGGCTTCAGCAGCCTCACGAGCGCGGTTTTCGCCAGTCGCCCGACCGGTACCCATCATGGCCATGCCCATCTCGGACATCACGGTTTTCACGTCGGCAAAGTCGACGTTGATCATACCGTTTCGGGTAATCAGATCGGCAATGCCCTGAACAGCGCCCAGCAGCACGTCGTTGGCGGCGGCGAACGCGTCCAGCAGACTGGTTTTCTTGCCCATGACCGCCAGCAGTTTTTCGTTCGGGATGGTGATCAGGGAATCGACATTTTCTTCCAATTCCTTCAACCCGGACTCGGCCACGCTCATACGCTTGCCGCCTTCAAACATGAACGGCTTGGTGACCACGGCGACCGTCAGGATGCCCAGTTCCCGGGCGACATCCGCCACGATCGGCGCAGCGCCGGTACCAGTACCACCGCCCATGCCGGCGGTGATGAACACCATATCCGCACCGTTCAGGGATTCGGCGATACGGTCCCGGTCTTCCAGCGCTGACTGACGGCCGACTTCCGGGTTCGCACCCGCGCCCAAGCCCTTGGTGATGTTGCCGCCCAACTGAATAATCTGGCGGGCGTCCAGGTCGGTCAGGGCCTGGGCATCGGTATTGGCGCAGATAAACTCAACGCCTTCCACGTCGCTATTGAGCATGTGACGCACGGCGTTTCCACCACCGCCGCCTACACCCACGACTTTTATCACAGCGCTTTGCTGGACGTTATCTACAAGTTCAAACATTTCCCCAACTCCTTCGTGTGAGTTCTCAAGCCTTTCAGGCTGTTGTTCACGATTATATTTTCGAGATACCTTCGTTTACTTCACTTACTGCCAGCCGGATACCGTCAAAACTGACCGGTAAACCAGGCCTTCATTCGCTCAACCAGCGACGGCGTTTCTTCGCTCTTGAGCACCGGCGTTCGCCCCAGATCCATCTGGCGAAAGCCGTGAATCAACAACCCGACGCCAGTGGCGTAAATCGGGTTATTGACAACTTCGGTCATGCCCGACACCGCCTGCGGAGACGCAAGCCGGACCGGCATGTGGAAAATTTCCTCGGCCAGTTCCACCACACCTTCCATGGTGGAGGAACCACCGGTAATCACGATCCCCGCTGGAATCAGGTCCTCAAACCCGGACCGGCGCAGTTCAGACTGCACCAGGGTAAAGAGCTCTTCGTAACGGGGCTCGACCACTTCTGCCAGCGCCTGACGAGACAGATCCCGAGGGGCCCTGTCACCCACGCTCGGAACCTTGATGGTTTCATCGGCACCGGCCAGCTGAGTCAGTGCACAGGCGTACTTGATCTTGATCTCTTCCGCGTTCTGGGTCGGCGTGCGAAGCGCCATGGCGATATCATTGGTGACCTGGTCCCCGGCAATAGGGATCACAGCGGTGTGGCGGATCGCGCCGCCGGTGAACACGGCAATGTCGGTGGTACCGCCACCGATATCCACCACGCATACGCCCAGCTCTTTTTCGTCCTCGGTGAGGATGGCGTGGCTGGAAGCCAGCTGCTCAAGGATGATGTCATCGACCTCGAGGCCGCAGCGCTTGACGCACTTTTCGATGTTCTGCGCCGCGTTCACCGCGCAGGTCACCAGGTGCACCTTGGCTTCAAGACGCACACCGGACATACCCAGGGGTTCCTTGATGCCTTCCTGGCTGTCAATGACGAACTCCTGCGGCAGGATGTGCAGTATTTTCTGGTCGGCGGGAATGGCTACCGCCTGGGCAGCATCGATCACCCGGTCGATGTCCGCCTGGGTCACTTCCCGGTCCCGAATGGCGACGATGCCATGGGAGTTCAGGCTCTTGATGTGGCTCCCCGCGATCCCGGCATACACAGAGTGGATCCGGCAACCGGCCATCAGTTCGGCTTCTTCCACCGCACGCTGGATGGCCTGAACGGTGGTCTCGATGTTCACGACCACCCCGCGCTTCAGCCCCCGTGAGGGGTGGGAGCCAATGCCCACGACCTCGATGGTGCCGTCCATTTTGCGCTTACCGACAATCGCAACTACTTTCGACGTGCCGATATCAAGGCCGACAATCATATTTTCCGTTTCAACCGATGACATGTATCTCACCAAACCGTGGTCTGAATTAACCTTTCTTATGATCTCGGACTGGAGGCAGGCTCCGCCGCCTTCCACTGCACTGCCACACCGTTGGTGTATCGTGCGTCCACCCGACTGACTTCTTCCGACCGGGCAACCAGCCGGCTTTCATAAACGTTGATAAACCGCTCAAATCTTTCTTCCACCTGGTCCCGGCCGAGGACGACCTCAATACCGTTACCCAGTTTCAGAGTCCAGGCACCACGCTCCTCCAATGCGAGCCCTGCCAGGCCCAGACCGTGTTCAACCAGGCGCTCACTGAGCGTCTGGGCCATTCGGATGACATCACGCACCCGCTCGTCCGGCCCTGCGAGGTACGGGAGCCTGCCCGCAACCTGCAAATTGGAGGGCGCGAACACCTCGCCAGTCCGGCTTACCAGCCGGCCGTCACCCCAGTACGCGAGCGGCTTCTTCTCGCGAATATCGATTTCCAGGCGATCGGGCCAAACCCGTCTGACCGCTGCCGATTCCACCCAGGGGCGCTGCTCCAGATGCGCTTTAATCTCCGACAGGTCCGTGGCGAAGTAACTCTTGCCAATCCAGTTGCCCGCCGCCCTTTCAATGGCCACCCGGCTGTCGCCAATCAACTCGCCTTTCACATCCACGGCCAGAATCTGCTGGTCCATGGCGCCGAGTATCTTGCCGGTACCCCAGGGCACCATCGCCGCCAGCAACACGATCACCGCTCCCATACCCACCTGAAGCCAGGGCACGGCGCCCAGCACTGCTCTGAACACACCGAACCGGTCCCGCTCAGGCTCAAGGGAGGTCGCCCCCCTTCGCCGCGGGGGATCGGGCGGAACCGCCCGACTCCGGATCAGCAAATGTTCAAGCATTGGCCTCCTCCAGGGTGTCCTCGAGAATACGCACCACCAGTTCCTCAAAGCTGATGCCCGCGGCCTTGGCGGCCATCGGCACCAGGCTGTGATCGGTCATACCCGGCACGGTGTTCAACTCCAGCAACCAGAACTGCCCATCGGCGTCCTGCATGATGTCTACCCGTCCCCAGGTCCGGCAGCCGACAACCTGAAACGCATCAACAGCCAAATGTTGCAGTCGAACCTCGTCGTCCGGCGACAGGCCACAGGGAATCTGGTAACGGGTGTCATCAGCCAGATACTTGGCGTCGTAGTCGTAGAACTCGTGGTCTGTGCTCAGGCCAATCGCCGGCAGGGCCTGGCCCTGCAGCACACTCACGGTAAACTCCGGCCCCTCGATCCATTCTTCGACAAGCACCAGCGAATCCCGTTCGGCGGCGGCACGATAGGCACTGACCAGTTCGTCGGCAGAGCGCACCTTGCGAATACCGATACTGGAGCCTTCCCGGGAAGGCTTGACGCTCAAGGGTGTCCGGAGTTCCGCGACAATCTTTTCGGCTTCGCCTTCGGAGGCCATGGTCCGGAACTTCGGCGTTGGCAGTCCGCAACCTTCAAACACGTACTTGGTGCGCAACTTGTCCATGGCCAGCGCCGAGGCCAGAGTCTCACTGCCGGTAAATGGAATGCCCGCCTGGGACAGAATCGCCTGCAGGGTTCCGTCCTCGCCGCCACGGCCATGCAGCGCGATAAAGACCCGATCAAAGTCCGGATTCTCGACGGTCTTCAACAAGCAGCCGCGCACATCTACGGAGAAGGCATCAACGCCAGCGGACAGCAGCGCAGACAGCACGGCCTTGCCACTGTTCAGGGAAACGTCCCGCTCGGCGGAGTCACCACCCATAAAGACCGCCACCCGGCCCAGTTTCCGGACAAGCTCCGGATCGGCCTGATACGCTTGCGGCTCAGTACGTTGCATATCACTCACCAGAAATCACTCCCGCTGCAGCCAGTCTTGCAGCTACACCGCCAATATCGCCGGCACCCTGCGTGATCAGCAGGTCGCCGTCCTGGAGCACGTTTTTCAACAGACTCTCAATTTCGCTGTTCTCTTCCACGAAAACCGGCTCCACCTGCCCCCGCTGCCGAATACTCCGGCACAGGGCGCGGCCGTCGGCACCGGTTATCGCCGGCTCGCCGGCGGAATACACTTCCATCAGGAGGAGGCCGTCCACTTCCGACAGCACCCGGACGAAATCCTCGTAGAGATCCCGGGTCCGGCTGAACCGATGCGGCTGATAGAGCATGACCAGCCGACGCCCGGGCCAGGCATCGCGGGCAGCTCGAATCACCGCCTCCACCTCGGTGGGATGGTGGCCGTAATCGTCCACCAGCGTGACCGAGCCGTTCGGCGTTTGATAATCGCCATACACCTGGAAACGACGCCCTACGCCGGCAAAACCGGACAGCCCCTGGCAAATGGCATCATCGGCCACACCTTCATCGGTGGCGACGGCGATGGCCGCCAGTGCGTTCAGTACGTTATGGCGGCCCGGCATTTTCAGGCTCACGCTCAGATCACTGCGGCCACCGGGGCGTTTAACGATGAACCGGGTACTCAGTCCATCAGATTCAATCTGCTCGGCCCGGTAGTCCGCCTCCGGGTTGTCGATGCCATAGGTGATGATTGCCCGGGAAATCCGGGGGATGATCTCGCGCACGTAGGCATCATCCACGCACATCACCGCAACGCCGTAAAACGGCAGGTTGTGCAGGAAATCCACGAACGTCTGCTTGAGTTTTTCCACATCGCCGCCGTAGGTGTCCATGTGATCGGCTTCGATGTTGGTCACCACGGAAATCACTGGCGTCAGGTGCAGGAACGACGCATCGCTCTCGTCGGCCTCAGCCACCAGATAGCGGGAACCGCCCAGCTGGGCGTTGGTACCGGCACTGTTCAGCTTGCCGCCAATCACAAACGTGGGGTCCATACCCGCCTCGCCCAGCACCGACGCGATCAGGCTGGTAGTGGTGGTTTTCCCGTGGGTTCCCGCCACCGCAATGCCGTGACGGTAACGCATAATCTCCGCCAGCATCTCTGCACGGGGCACGATCGGCACACGGCGACTGCGGGCAGAAACCACTTCCGGGTTGTCTGCCGCCACGGCCGTCGACACGACCACGACGTCAGCCTTGGAGCTGTTCGCTTCGGTGTGGCCAATGTGAATTTCCACACCCATGGCTTTCAGACGTGCCGTCACTGCGCTTTCTTTCAGGTCAGAACCCGACACGTCGTAGCCCTGGTTCTTGAGCACCTCGGCAATACCGCTCATGCCGGCGCCCCCGATACCCACGAAATGGATGTGGCGGATCCGGCGCATCTCGGGCACCTGATAAACCAGTGGCTGATTGTTGGCATCAGTCATTGGCGGCCTCCAGACAGTAATTCACAACTCTCTCCGTTGCGTCAGGGCGGGCCAGAGTCCGTGCGGCCTTCGCCATATTCATTACCCGGTTGCGATCCCTGGCCAACCCCGCCAGCGTTTCCGCAAGACTTTCTGCTGTCAGTTTGCTCTGGGGGATCAGAATCGCCGCACCGGCGCTTACCATTTGCTGCCCGTTCTTGGTCTGGTGGTCATCCACCGCATGAGGGAACGGCACGAGGATGGCGCCGGCGCCTGCCGCACACAGTTCGGACACGGTCAGTGCACCGGAGCGGCAGACCACGATGTCCGCCCACTCGTAAGCCTCCGCCATGTCCTTGATGAACGGCTCGACACTAGCCTCAACCCCGTGACGTTCATAGGCCGAACGGGCCTGTTCAACTTTCTTCTCGCCGCACTGATGGCGAACCTGAGGCCGTTCTGCCTCGGACATCAGCGCAAGCGCCTCCGGTAGTGTCTCGTTAAACACCTGGGCACCCAAGCTGCCCCCCACCACGAGCACCCGCAGGGCCCCATCGCGCTTGGCCAGGCGCGTGTCCGGGTCAGGCAGCGCTGACAGCCCCTCGCGAATCGGGTTACCAGTGCAGCGAGTTACCACGCCGGCCTCAAAGCTGCCCGGAAAGGCTTCCAGCACGGTTTCCGAGAAGCGAACCAGCAAACGGTTGGTCATACCGGCAATGGCGTTCTGCTCGTGGATCACCAGCGGTGTCTTGGTCAGCCAGGCGGCCACCCCACCCGGACCAGTGACAAAACCGCCCATGCCCACCACACAGTCGGGCTTGATCTGGCGAACAATGGTGAAAGCCTCACCCAACGCTCGCATCAGACGGAATGGTGCCAACAAGAGGGCCAGCTTGCCCTTGCCCCGCAGGCCAGAAATGTGGATGAGAGACAGGGGGATGTCGGTATCACCAATCAACCGCTCTTCCATGCCACCCTGGGCACCCAGCCAGTGGACTTCGTGCCCCTTTTTCTCCAGCGCCCGGGCAGTTGCCAGTGCCGGGAACACATGCCCCCCGGTGCCACCCGCCATCATCAGGAAACGACGAGGTTCAGTCATACACAGCGCCTCCCCGAACTCTGGGCTCCGTCTTCGCAGCAGCCTGCCGCTCTTGATCCAGCCGTTCCATTTCAATCCGCGCCAGGACACCGATGCACACGCACACGATCATCAGGCTTGAACCACCGTAGCTGACGAGCGGAAGTGTCAGCCCCTTGGTGGGCAACAGGCCTGTGCTGACGGCAATATTGATGGTGGCCTGGAGGCCGATCAGCAACGTCAGGCCATAACCGAAACAGGCACCGAACGGCATGCCGGCTTTTTCCGCCCGACGGGCAATCACGAATCCGCTCACCACCAGAACGGTGAACAGCGCCAGGACGGCCAATGATCCAATCAGACCAAACTCCTCGGCAATGATGGCGAAGATAAAGTCGGTGTGGGCCTCCGGCAGATAAAACAGCTTCTGAATGGAATTGCCCAAACCAACACCGCCCCAGTCACCGCGACCAAACGCAATCAGGGACTGGGTCAGCTGGTAGCCACTGTCAAACTGGTCTTTCCACGGATCCAGGTAACTGACCACTCGCTTGAGACGGTACGGCTGCGTGACCACCAGAAGGGTGCCCAGAGCACCCAGCACCACGATCAGGGGCACAAAGCGGGTCAGGCGGACACCACTCAGGAAAATCATGCCGGCAGCCGCGGTCACCAGTACCACGGTGGCCCCGAAGTCCGGCTGGATCACCAGCAGCATGGAGGCCACACCCAGCACAATGAGCGGCTTGAAGAATCCCATCCAGGTATTGAGCAGCTCATCCCGACGACGCACGACATAGCCGGCGAGGTAGGCAATCAGGCACAGCTTGGCAACTTCCGACACCTGGATATTGAACAGGCCAAAAGGAATCCAGCGGGTGGAGCCATTAACCGTCCGGCCCAGAGGCGTCAGAACCAGTACCAGCACCAGCAGGCCAATGCCAAGAAGCAACCATCCGCTGCGCTCCCACCAGGCCATCGGAACATTCACCGCTACCAGCGCCATCACGCAGCCCATGGCAGCGAACAGTATCTGCCGGACCACATAGTGGTAGCTGTTGTTAACGGTCTCGGTGGCCATGTCCATGGACGCAGAGGAAATCATCACCATACCCAGCACCAGCAACGCGATGGAGCTGATCACCAGCATCGGCAGCGGACGAATGTCACCCAACCATTGATTGTGATCTGGCATTGCTACCCCTGCCTGCATCACAAAGCCTCCACCCGAGCGCGGAACTGGTCTCCGCGGTCGGCATAGTCACGAAACATGTCAAAACTGGCGCACGCCGGGGAAAACACCACCCGGTCGCCCGCGTTGGCAAGCTCCCTGGCCGCTACCACAGCGTCCGCCAGCGAGTCTGCGAACTGAATATCGACACCGTCGCCCACCGCTTCTGCAATCAGGCCCGCATCCCGACCAATCAGCACCAGGGCCCGACAATGCTGGCGAACCGGCACCTGCATCGGTGCAAAATCAGCGCCCTTGCCATCGCCGCCGGCAACCAGCACGATCTTGCCCTGATCGGGCACGAGGCTTTCAATAGCCGCCACCGAGGCCCCCACATTGGTGCCCTTGGAATCGTTGATGTAATCCACACCATCCAGCTCACGCACAAACTCGCACCGATGAGGCAGGCCACGGAACTTGCGTGCCACATCGAGCATGACGTCCATGGGCAGGCCCGCCGCCATGCCCAGCCCCAGCGCCGCCATCACATTGCTCAGGTTGTGCCGGCCCATCAGTTTCAGTTCGCTGGCGAGCAGCAAGTTGTCCAGACCATAGGTAATCCAGGTACCCTGATCATCATCCCGGGTACTGAAGGTCTCCGGGTTTACCCGATTGAAGCCAAAGCAAATGAACGTCAGGGTGTCTCGCGCCATCGGCGTGCTCAGCGCGTCGTCCAGGTTGACCACCGCATTGCGACAGCCCCGGAAAATCCGCTGCTTGGCCTGGTAATAGGCCATTTTGTCCGGATAACGGTCCATGTGGTCGTCGCTGATATTCAGTACTGTCGCGGCCAGGGCGTTCAACTCTTCGGTGGTTTCCAGCTGGAAGCTCGATAGCTCCAGCACATACAGATCCGCGCCCCTGCCCAACAGGTCCAGCGCTGGGATTCCGATGTTGCCGCCAACTTCGACCTTTCGGCCCGCTGCCCGGGCCATGTCACCGACCAGGGAAGTCACCGTGGTTTTTCCGTTGGAACCGGTAATCGCCACAATCGGCGCGTCTGCCGCCTCGGCAAACAGATCAATATCCCCACGGATTCGGGCACCGGCCTGAGCCGCTCCGGCGATGGCCGGCTCGGCAATACTGATACCGGGGCTGACCACAAGCTCATTGAAACCGCGGAAAAGTTCCGGATCGAACGGCCCCAGGTGAATGGCCACATCCGGCCATCCGGCCTTGAGCTCATCCAGGCCCGGTGGTGCGTTACGACTGTCAGCCACCGCAATCTCACGGCCTTGTTCGGACAGATAGCGCACGCAGGAAAGCCCGGTTTTACCGAGCCCTACGACCAGCGTGCGACGATCCGAAACAATGACACTCATAATCGCTACGTACCCTTAACGAATCTTGAGACTGGCAAGGCCAATCAACACCAGAACAACGGTAATAACCCAGAAACGGACAATCACCCGGGGTTCCGGCCAACCTTTCAATTCAAAGTGATGATGCAATGGCGCCATGCGGAAAATCCGCCGGCCGGTAAGCCGGTAGGAGCCCACCTGAAGAATCACCGAAATGGTTTCCATCACGAACACTCCGCCCATGATGAACAGTACGATTTCCTGCCTGACAATGACCGCCACCACGCCGAGGGCGGCACCCAAAGCCAGCGCACCAACATCGCCCATGAACACCTGCGCGGGATAAGTGTTGAACCACAGGAATCCCAGCCCGGCACCAACAATGGCGCCACAGAATACAATCAGCTCACCGGTACCCGGCAAATGAGGGATCAACAGGTAATCGGCAAACTGGGCGTGTCCCGACAGATAAGCAAAGATGGCCAATGCGGCCGCCACCATTACCGTGGGCATGATCGCCAGACCATCCAGGCCATCGGTCAGGTTGACCGCGTTACTGCTGCCGACAATGACGAAATAGGTCAACAAAATGAACACCACCGGCCCGAGGGTCAGCGATACCTGCTTGACGAACGGCACGTACAGGGACGTTTCCTGAGGCAAGGCGGCGCTCATATACAGGGCAATAGCGGCACCGGCACCAATGACCGACTGCCAGAAATATTTCCAGCGGGCGGGCAGGCCGCGAGGGTTGCGCTCAACCACCTTCCGGTAGTCATCCACCCAGCCCACGGCGCCGAACAGCAGCGTGACCAGCAGGGTGACCCAAACATAGCGGTTGCTAAGGTCGCCCCACAACAAGGTACTGATGCCAATGGCGACCAGAATCAGCGCACCGCCCATGGTGGGGGTGCCGGCCTTGCTCAAATGGGTTTGCGGGCCGTCGTCCCTGACCGCCTGACCAATCTGGTACTGGCTGAGCTTCCGGATCATGTAGGGACCGATGATCAGGGAAATCAGCAGGGCCGTGAGCGTGCCAAGTATCCCCCTCAGGGTGAGATACTGAAACACGGTCAGGGCCGAGAAATACTGTGACAAAACCTCTGTTAGCCAGAGCAGCATGAGTTATTCACCTTTTTCCGAATTCCCTCCACCACGCGATCCATGGCGGAACTGCGAGAACCTTTCACCAACACCGTCATGGGAGACTGCTGGCTGGCAACAATCGCCTCAACAGCCTCGTCGTGGGTCTGGAAACTTTCTACCGCTGAACCGAATCCCTGGACATAGCCCTCGCAGCCAGGCCCGACGGTCAGCAACCGATCAATATTTTGTTTGCGGGCGAACTCACCCACTTCGTGATGCAACGCCAGGGCATCCTCGCCCAGTTCTGCCATCGCACCCAGCACCGCAACACGTTGCCCGTCTCTTGAGGCCAGCACACTCAGTGCCGCCTTGATAGACGACGGATTCGCGTTGTAGCTGTCATCAATGACCGTCAGCCCAGGCGCCAATTGCATGCTCTGCAGGCGCCCCTTTACTGGCTGCAGCGCTCCGAGCCCCTCAACGATGGCATCGTCATTGGCACCCAGTTCGCGGGCAGCTGCAATGGCGAGGGCCACGTTGGTGAGATTGTGCTCTCCCTCGAGCGCAAGGTACACCGTGCAGCGCCAGTTTCCGGGGCCAGTTACCCGCAGGCGCTGACCTTCACCATCAAACGCCTCCGCGACGCTGCGATAATCGGCTTCCGGGTGGTCAAGGCGGCTGACACTGGCCACCCGGCGCCCACCGGCGCGGGCCTTCCACTGGTCAAAGGCCGGATCGTCACGATTCAGTACCACCAGACCGCCGTCCTCGACGCCATCGATGATCTCGCCCTTGGCGAGAATGATGTTCTGGTAACTACCAAAGCCCTCAAGGTGCGCCTGACCCGCGTTGGTCAGAATGACTACCTGGGGCCGGGTAATAGCCACGGTATGGGCGATTTCTCCCAGACCACTGGCACCCAGTTCAATAGCACCGTACCGATGTCCAGGGGTTAAACCAAACAAGGTCAACGGCACGCCGATGTGGTTGTTCAGGTTGCCCGAGGTAGCCAGGGTCGGCCCCATCCGGGACAGGATCGCTGCGGTCATTTCCCGAACGGTGGTCTTGCCACTGCTGCCAGTCACCGCCACCAGTCGCGCAGCACTGGCGTCGCGATTCCCGGCCGCTAGCCTGGCCAGAGCATCCACCGTATCCGCCACGATGAGCTGGGGCAGATCAACGGATGCATCTTCTGTGTCCACCACGGCTGCGACAGCACCCAGTTCTTTTGCCTTCTGCAGGAACCGGTGCCCGTCAAAGTTGTCACCCCGCAGCGCCACGAACAGCTCGCCGCGCGCCAGTGACCGGGTATCCGTAGAGACACCAGTAAACGTGCTGTTCTCCAGCCCTTCCGCAGAGCTGGTCGCGCCCATCCATTGACGGGCTTCTTGCAGTGAGAAAGCGCGCATCATGACGCACCTCCCTGGTCTTTCAGTGCCAGCTGCACCTGTTCCGCATCATTAAACGGATGCTTGGTACCCGCTATGTCCTGGTAAGTTTCATGGCCCTTGCCGGCGACCAGCACCAGATCATCCGGCCCCGCCATCTGCACGGCATGACCGATAGCCTCGGCCCGATCATGAATCACCGTTGCTGTGTCCGGTGAGCTGAAGCCGCCAAGTATGTCCCGAACAATGTCCGAGGGGGCTTCGGTTCGGGGATTGTCATCCGTGACGATGACAATGTCGGCACCTTTTTCTGCTTCACGAGCCATTTCCGGCCGCTTGCCGGAGTCCCGGTCGCCGCCGCAGCCAAATACACAAATCAATCGACCCGCCACATGAGGCCGCAACGCGGACAGTGCATTGGCCAGGGCATCGGGAGTGTGCGCGTAATCCACCACGACCCGGACACCATCGGTGCCAAAAAAGGATTCCAGCCGCCCCGGGGGCGGAGTGAGACTCCGCACGGCCTGCTGCACCCGCTCAACCGGGGTCCCCAGGCTCAGGACCGTTGCCATCGCCGCCAGCAGGTTACTTGCGTTGAAGCTGCCCATCAGCGGCACGGAAATAGCAAAAGCCCCCCACTGACCGTCTACCGTTGCCTTGAAACCGTCATCCGTCGGGGCAAAGTCAGTGAGCCACAATTCCGTCTGGGATTCGTGCAAACTGTAACGAACCCGATCGCAACGACCCTGAAGCTGCTCGAACAGTTGCCGTCCGAAGGGGTCGTCAAAATTGATCACTGCGAAATTCAGTTCTTCACGGAAAAACAGCTTCGCCTTGGCTTCGCCATAGGCATCCATGGTGCCGTGATAATCCAGGTGATCCCGGGTCAGGTTCGTGAACACCGCGGCCCGGAAGACCAGATCCGCGACCCGCCCCTGATCCAATGCATGGGAAGACACTTCCATGACCGCAGCCCGGCCACCGGCACTGACAATGCGCGACAGTTCCCGGTTCACCCGCACGACGTCAGGCGTCGTGTGGGTGGCCGGCGTCAGAGCGGCCGGCATGCCGTACCCTACCGTCCCCATCACGCCACAAGGCATCCCGGTAGCGTTGAGAAGGCCTGCAATATATTGAGTAACAGATGTTTTTCCATTGGTCCCGGTTACACCCACCAGCGCAAGCCGCTGGGAGGGATGCTCATAGAACCGGTCGGCAATTTTGCCCAGCAATCCGCGCAGGCCAGCCACGGGCACGACCAGAGCACCGCGATACTCACGGCACTCACCGGCCTGTCCTGATTCCAGAAGAACCACCGTTGCACCTGCAGCCACGGCATCACCGACGTAATGGTCCGCTGGCGTAGTGGTACCCGCCAGGGCCACAAACGCATCACCGGATTTTACATCCCGGCTATCCGTTTTCAGGCCATGAATGGTGACGTCGAAGACCGACGGCACCGGAACAATATCGTGTAGCAGCGTACTGAGGGATGTGATGCACATAAGTTTAGCCTCGCTCCCCAACCGGCAGGCCGGCCGTCTGACGACTCCCAACCTCCAGCTCAGGCTTCACGTTCAACAAGCGGAGCGCATCACTCATAACCCGTGCGAAGACCGGCGCGGCCACCTCCCCACCATAGTACTCTCCTGATTGCGGCGCATCGACCGCCACAACGGCAACAATCCTGGGATTTTCAATCGGCGCCATGCCGGCAAAAATCGCCTTGTATTCGCTATCCTGGTAGCCCTGCTCGCCCACCAGGTGTACGGTTCCGGTCTTGCCGCCAGCGGAGTAGAAACCCGGCTGTGCGCGCTTTCCGGTACCGTTTTCAACCACTTCGCGCAGCATGTTTCGAACCTGGTGAGTCACCTTTTCCGAGATAACCCGGTGGCCCTGCGGCTCGCCGTCCAGCTTGATCAGACTCAGGGGATGACGGATGCCTCCATTAGCAATGACCATATACGCTTGAGCAAGCTGTAAGGCATTAACACTCATGCCGTAGCCGTAGGACAGCGTCGCCTCTTCCACCGGACGCCATTTGGGCGGAGACGGCAGCACGCCCACCGCCTCACCGGGGAATCCAATACCCGTTGGCTGACCGAGACCAAGCCGGCTGTACAGATCACGAATGGCATCACCACCGATGTCCGTGGCGATCTTGCTGATACCCACGTTGCTGGACTTGGCGATGATATCGGTCAGATCCATCACACCGTAATTACGATGATCCCGGATCGTAAAACGACCAAAGCGCCGGAACCCCGGCGCCGTATCAATGGTGGTTTCCGGTTGATAGTTGCCCGATTCCAGGGCCGCCGCCATCGTAATTGGCTTCATGGTCGACCCGGGTTCGAACAAATCCGTGATCGCTTTGTTCCTGAGATTTTCCGCCGCCAGCTGATTTCGATCATTCGGGTTGTAAGCCCCCTGATTCACCATGGCCAGCACTTCGCCGGTGTCCGAATCCAGCATCACCAGCGTGCCGCCTCTCGCGTTGTGGGCGTTCACGACCGCCTTGAGTTCGCGGTATGCCAGATACTGGAGACGCAGATCAATACTTAACTGAAGGCCGTTACCCGGGCGGGCGTCACGGATCAATGTAAGATCCTTGATCACGCGTCCCCGGTTATCCTTGAGCACCCGCTTCTTGCCCGGCTCGCCAGACAACCACTGGTTATAGGCCAGTTCCATTCCTTCCTGACCACGTTCATCAATATCGGTAAAGCCAACGACGTGAGCGGTCACTTCGCTGGCCGGATAATAACGACGGTATTCCTGTCGTGAGTACACCCCATCGATATCGAGTTCTGTCACCTGTCGCGCCAGTCCAGGCTGTACTTTCCGACGTAGGTAAATGAATTCCCGTCCGGCATAGCGTTTCAGACGCTTACGCAACGTGGCTTCATTCAGTCCAAGCAGACGGGCGAGATGAGTCAGACGGTCCTGATCCGGATCGATTTCAGAAGGGTTTGCCCAGATGGTCTGCACGGGCGTGCTAACAGCCAGGGGCTCCCCGTGCCGATCAGTGATCACGCCACGATGAGCGTCAATCGTTTCGACCCGGATGGTTCGAACGTCACCCTGCTTGCGGAGAAATTCGTTATCAACGACATGCAAGTCAACCAGCCGCCAGCCGAGCACCCCCACCACCAGCAGGAAAACACCCAGCACGGAGCCGTAACGCCAGGCTTTCAGACCAGACGCCAGCCGCTGACTCCATGTCATTGTTGTTCCCTGACCGGACAAATCGATCACCCCGACGATTATTGTTATCGCTAATTATTTTTGGTTTACCGGCGCAACCATCGGCACCAGCACAATATCCTCACGCCCCGGAACCACCATGCCAAAGCGTTCCGCAGCAAGTTGTTCGACCCTGCCATGGGCACTCAGTGCACTTTGCTCCAACAGCAGCTGGCTCCATTCCCGCTGGTAGAGATCGCGCTCATCCTGTAACTGGGACAACGTATTGAAGAGCTCACGGTTCTTGTGGGCGCTGACCACCACGCCAATGGACGATGCCACCAGCACAGCCACCAGCACGAGGGAAACGAGCACACTCCGCTCCCTGGTCGCACCGAATACCTGCCGGGAAATACGGACGGCCGTCGCTACACCGTCGCGAACCCGAACTTTGCTCGACCTTGCGGCCTTTGCAGGCTGTTCTATGGCTACAGCACCCATCAAGCCATCCCCTGTGGACTCTTAATCGTTGTTAACGCGCTCAAGCACCCGCATAACGGCACTTCTGGCGCGAATATTTTCTTCAATTTCGCCGGCACTGGCCTTCATGGCCTTGCCAACCAACCGGAACGCGGAAGCTTCCTGCTCCGCGGTCACCGGAATGCCTTTCGGGAGCCTGGGCCCCTTGGCCAGATCCCGCATAAATCGCTTGACGACCCGGTCCTCAAGCGAATGAAAACTGATCACCACCAGACGGCCGCCCGGAGCCAGACGCTCCGCTGCCAGTTTCAGCCCCCTCTCCAGATCTTCCAGTTCGCGATTAATAAAGATGCGAATGGCCTGGAATGTGCGGGTAGCCGGGTGTTTGTGTTTTTCCTTTTTCGGCACGGAATCGGACACCAGCTCAGCCAGTGCACGGGTCGTCTCAATGGGCTCCTCACCGCGACGGGCAACTACTGCCCGGGCGATGCGACGGGAAAACCGCTCTTCTCCGTAACGCCACAGGACATCGGCGATATCCGCTTCGCCAGCCTCCGCCAGCCACTCGGCTGCACTCGGGGACTGGGTCGGATTCATCCGCATGTCCAGGGGCCCATCCCGCAAAAAGCTGAAACCACGAGATGCGTCATCCAGCTGCGGAGAGGACACACCAAGATCCAACAACACACCATTCACGGCATCCCAGTGGCGGGACAGCAGTGCCTGATCAAGATCAGCAAAGGAGCCGTGAAACCATGCAAACCGGGAATCACCTTCCGCCAACTGCTTCGCCGCGCGAATGGCCTCAGGGTCTTTATCGATGCCGAGCAATTGGCCGTGCTCACTCAGGCGCTCGAGAATCAGCCGGCTATGTCCACCGCGCCCGAAGGTGCCATCGACATAGAGACCTTCCGAATCATTGACGAGATAGTCGACCGCCGAGTCCAGAAGGACCGATCGGTGAGCGAAAGCCGCCCCGTCCTTCTGGGTGCGATCGTCCGTCATAGGCTGAGCGCCTCCATTTCCGGCGGCATTTCATCGTCGTCGGATGACTCATCCAGCCAGGCAAACCAGCGCTCCTCACTCCAGAGCTCCAACTTCTTTCCCTGACCAATCAGCATCAGCTTTTTCTCTAGATGGGCGTAACTTCTTAACGTGGGGGGAACCAAAATCCGCCCCGCCGAGTCCAACTCCATGGGTGCAGCGTTACCAAGCAGCAGGCGCTGAAGCCGACGAGCAGCCCGGTTCATATTGGGCAGTGCTTCAATTTTCGGGCGCAGTTCTTCCCACTCGGGCTCCGGATAGATAAGCAGGCACCGCTCTTCATCGGCGTTAGCAGTCACCACAATGCGGCCGTCACAAAGCTGCGCGAGTTCTTCTCGCACCTTTGCCGGGATCGCCAGGCGCCCCTTCGCATCCATGTTGATGGCATGACTGCCCAGAAATCTGCTCATTTGTCCCGTCTTTTGGGCTACCGTGCCCACAAAAAACCACTAGAAACCACTTTTTCCCACTTTTGCACACTATAGGAACACACCTCATACAATGCAAGCGCCGACAATAGCGCCACACCATAAAAAAAACCCTTTAAGACAATAAGTTACAGATGGGGATTGAGAAAAAAGAGAGACATTAAGGAAAGAAAATATTAAAAATCAACCACCTGCAGAATAAAACGGACATACAGGATGAGGTTTAAGAATTTTTGGCTATAATGAGAACTGTCTTCAAAAGATGCACATAGCAACCCTTGAAGAGAAGAAGTGAGAGCTCGCCGATAAGCCGGGTTCTGTCGTGGACAGTCATTCATCTAGGACCTGCGTCACCACAGGCCTCAAGCAACCTACCCGAGTCCAGCGCGGGCCACGCCATAGGACTCCTATTTGGTCTTGCTCCAGGTGGGGTTTACCTTGCGAGTAATGGCAAAATTTCAACATTTATAGTGTACCAAACTTTGTACCATTCCGCCCCCCAACCCCCTCACACCAAATCTGATACCAAAACACAGTCTTGGAACTATCGTTACCGCCCCCGACATGAAAGCTCCAACGTATTGATTTCCTTATCACATCGCTGTCACCTCAAAAACTGACTATCTGGTTAGTAAGCGTAAGCCTATGTTTTTAAAGTATATTTTGTTGACTTCGAGACACCCGCAATCTAAAACAAAAGAACACCGCAAGATATGCGCACCTCTCGCGGCGTGGAGAACACTGGAACGCGTTAACAAAAGAGGAACGATGATGAACCCAGCAAGAACGAGAAATCCAACAATGCCGCACCTCGATGCGCGGGAGGCATTCAAGTTGGCTATCAAAATCTTAAGAGCCTTCAAGACCAATCCCACACCAATTGACGCCATTGCCAAGCTTTTGGGGTACACCAATGCACGGAATGGCGCTGCAGCCCCGCTCATTGCGACACTGTTCAGCTATGGACTGCTTGTTTCTGCGGGAACTGGAATCGCAGTCGTACCAAAAGAGTTATTCATGATGCTCAAAAAAACCCGGAAGAAGGCTTTTCGCACGACGATTGTACGAACTCCCCCAGTCTTCAGCGCATTACTAAACGTTTGCGATAAGGGCCTTCCGCATGATGCAAAGCTTGAGGCGGTGTTGATTCGACAGGGTTATTCACTGAAAGCCCGGACTAAATGCATTGAAAATTTTAAGAAGTCTGTGAAGTGGGCCGGCCTCTTCGAAACGCAACAAAACAAAGCAGCGGAGGTAATTCATCTTCATTCTACGCCAACGCAACGCCCCCCACTGGAGGTAGACGCCAACGGGAAGATGACCGTCCACTTGCCGACCATGACCCGGGCACAAAAAGCAGTCGCGATGGCGATTATGAGGAACTTCAACTAATTGTTGTTCTTTTTGGGGAGCCAAGCAGTCCCCCACTTCTAACCTCTCCTACCGCGCTAACCTCCCATTGTCTTTCAAGCCAAAATGCACTGATCCAGGGACTCTCAGCAAACTTGCTGCAAACTCTAGCTTGTATTTGTTCAACAAATTTTTGAGAAGCCAAGTATATAGGAAAGGCTAGGATTTCCCCCCGGTGGGGCCGGTGTTAATCGATAAACCCTGCCGCTCTTGCTTCAGAGAGCTTCTTTCGCAACTTTTCTCTACTCTTCTGCAGATTGCGATGCGTCTCCTCGCACAAGTCCCCCTCTTTGGCTTGCAACTTTCCCTCCAACCACTCAAGCTCTTCACTCATTTTGGCCGGAGGTGTACCCAACCAACCGTCAACATGACGAGTCATTGCCCACCCAACAACGCTCGCCAAACAGACCACGTAAAGGATAGTGTGAGCAACTCTATCCAACTCACCTGACACCAAGGACATGGCGGAAATTACTGTAATTGCTATCCAACTGCCTTGAACGATTGGATTCAACCTCACTAATTCTGTCCTCCTTTCAAAATTGAAAACTTCTCCAGC
Source organism: Marinobacter suaedae (assembly GCF_030519635.1). Taxonomy (NCBI): domain Bacteria; kingdom Pseudomonadati; phylum Pseudomonadota; class Gammaproteobacteria; order Pseudomonadales; family Marinobacteraceae; genus Marinobacter; species Marinobacter suaedae. Next base: position 1,425,463 of record NZ_JAUMIS010000002.1, read on the forward strand.
CCCACTTACGAACTATTAACTAACTTGCAGAGAAGAGTTCAGGCTGAGGCTACAACTAGTGCCCCCCCATGATTCTATGTCCGATTTATTTATCTTAGTTTCGTACATATGTCCGTTTTTATTTTTGAAGTATTTCGGACAGACCTATAGATTAGGAGTACGAATATTATAAGTTTCGGACAGGAGGAAGGTCGTGCTAATTGGTTTCGCGAGGGTATCCACCAAAGACCAAGACCTTGAGACACAACTACAGCAGCTCCAAGAGGCCGGTTGTGACAAGGTTTTCCATGGGAAACACTCTGGAGCGTCATCTCAAAATCAAGCCAAGCTTAGAGAACTGGTTGACTACGTTAGAGATGGCGACATTGTCGTGGTGACAAAACTGGATAGGTTAGGAAGGTCACTGAAGGCTATTTTGAACACCCTCGACGAGATTCACGCACAGGGAGCTAGGCTCAAAACCCTGGACGGCTCAGTAGATACAAGCCAAAACACTCCGTTTGCTACCGCAATGGTTCATCTACTGGGTACATTTGCCGAGCTAGAACGGAATCTTATTGTATCCAGAACGACCGAGGGCAGAGAGGAAGCGAAGAGCAAGGGAGTTCGCTTTGGGCGCAAACCTTCACTGACGGACGAAGACCAGCGGAAAGCTATCAACATGCTGAATAACGGAACTTCAGTAAGAGCCACCGCAAAGGCCATTGGAACCACTCGCCAGACTATCTATCGCCTCAGAGCTAAAACCTCCCCATAAGACCAAGTAACGAGGGTCAGTACATCTACCCCACGGACTGACCCTCACCTTTCGTTTATCAAGCCGACCGCCCTATGAGGCATCGTACCCTGGGCCCAGACTCTGATAGCGTTACCATCCGCAGACTAACAATGCCCCGCTCTCCACGATTCCTGCCTCTACCTCTGACTTAACACTCAATTCAAGACGAATGACAGGCATCGAAGCCCCCCTTTCATAATCAGCGTTTTTTGGGTCGCCACTATTGGGGAATAAGCAAGTAGCCGTCCGTCTTTCGGCAACTGTGCTTGTGCCCTTTCTACAAGTAACCCATTGGAAAGGTATCTATGACCAAGAGACGAGTACGCCGTATTTCGGGGCAAATCGTTTATCCCGCATCGTTCTGCCCCATGTCTTATGAGGCGCTAAAGGAGGCCCAGAGGAAGATTGAGACAACGGAGGGGGTCACTTACAGCCTGTCTGTATTAATGCGTGCTATGGCGCTGAGAGCAGCCGAGAGAGAGGACCTCCAGGCAGACCAAAGGTTTCATGATTTATGCCGATGGTGCGCATCAAAAGGTAAGCGGACAGAACGGAGGGAGACTGCCAAATGAGAGCATCACTCCCCAAGACAATCTACTCCCCTCAGCTTAACCACAAACTATCCTCTACCATCGACACCCCCATTATGACTTCCACCATCCAACCATCGGAGGCGCGCATTGGGCTTGTAGGTAAGCCGCTAGACGAACTTACACACCCTATTCTTCGGAACCAACGTCACCCTGAGAAGTACCATCAATCGTTTGCCGCAATACTCCTTGCGCTCAGCAGCTGTATCTCATGTGAAGAGAACAAATCAGAGGATTTTCAGACAGCCATATGTCTACCGAAGGCAAAAGGAGCGTTCGAATGTCCAACTCGCTACCGTCAGAACTCGATAGGTTATGGCCCTTGGGCAACCACCATCGATTGGCTGGCAAATAAGAAATACTTGCGGAAAGTAGCGGGTGGCTATCGCGGGAAAAACCACTTCCAAGGCCTAACCAGCGCCTACGCCCCGACTGAGAAAGCGAGACTATGGTTGAGGGAGCATAGCGACGCTCTCCACCCCGATTTCTTATCGACAAAACATGAGCCTCTGCATTTGCGCGACAACAAGAAACGTCTTGTTGACTACAAGGACTCCGAGCACACGGCATTACTAAGAGCCCAAATTCAACGAATCAACCAAGCAAACATGTCACACACAATCACCCTTCCCACTACTGAGGAGAACCGAGGCTCATTTCACCCGGCAGAGCTAGAGGCAAAAAGGATTTTCCAGGAGGATTTCGAAAGTGGAGGTCGTATGCATTACCCCCTTCAACAGCTGAGCGGAGAGAAGCGGCGTCAGCTTATGATTGACGGGGAAGAAGTCATAGAACTTGATTTTCGCTCGCATCAAGCTCGAATGCTCTATCACATTAATGGGACAGAAGCTCCCGAGGACTGTTATTACCACGCCTCGCTACCGAGAGACATCGTGAAAGGAGCCTTCCTACGCATTATGCACTGCAAGAACCGCCAGCAAACCATAGGCTCTCTCAGGAACATGTTAAGAGAGACTCAAACGCGCGACATTTCTGCGCATGGATTGCTCGAAGACATGCTGGATATTCACCCCATAATCCGAGACGCAGCATCTCGTTGCCTATGGCAAAACCTTCAATACCGTGAAAGCTCTATAGCGGTAAACATCATGGGAAAGTTCGCCCAGCACCAAAAGGCATGTTTAGGCGTTCATGACTCATTCGTTGTGAGACGAAGGGACAAAGGCTTACTCAACGAGATGATGATTACTGAATACCAGGAAATCATGAATGGCTATAGCCCTGTGGTGTCAGAGAGTTAGTCTCTGGGATGTTATGAGGTGGGTGGTCTGTCTACGACAATGACCACTACACTTGAAGCAATACCTAAGGTGAGCCTAGGGAACTCCTGAGGAGATACCGAGGGGAATACCCTAGCTCACCTATGCCCATTAACAGGGAAGTAAAACCATATCTTATTCATAAACTTACAAGCCCACCGAGAGGTTATCCACTTCCGTAGCAGATACAGTCAACGACTGAGAGTATGTCTTTAAGGGGAAAGGTATGCGTGTACCTATCAGTTTGTCCGGCTCCCCGCTTTTCATGACCTACTACCTGCTGAACAAGAACTGTATCGTTGCCAGCAGCCCGCGCGCTGGTGATGAAAGTATGTCTCACAGAATGGAATACCAAGCGCTCTCCATGGTCGTTGGTTTTAGCATTCAGCATCGAACCGAATAGATCAGTTACTCGGTTGGGGTTGTGGAATGCCGTCTCAAACAAACGACCCTCTTGGACAGCTACCCAAGTAAGAAAGCCTTCTTGGAGCAACCGGCTGTGGATTGGTACAGCACGACGAGCAGCCCTAGTTTTACCATCCTTCACGACAAAGTAATGACGCCCAGTGTCAGGGCAACGCTTTATGTCAGCTTTCGTCAGACTCGCCAGCTCACTCCTACGAGCGCCTGAATACAGAGCCATTAGCAGGAACCAGCGGAACCACTCAGGCTTGTCTTCCATTTGAGCGAGCAAAGCGCGTACTTGCGCATCGGTCAAACAACCGTACCGATTGTCCTCATGAGCCCACCTGAGGCCTTCTGTGGGCGAAGTTTCCAGAACATCCAACTCCTGTTTCAGATAACGACTGAAGAGGCTTTGACAGAGCTTCAGGTGCTCTTTTACGTATTTGGCAGACACCCTGTCCTGAGGCGGCACTGATAGGCTGCAGAGCCTTTTCAACGATTCTCCTTTGTATGCCCTCAAGTTTCCCTTGGGCAGACGTGAAATTCGCTCTAGGGCACCTTTAATGTCCTGCTTCCGGATAGACGCGACAGAAACATTACCCAAGAAATATCTAAGGTTGGCGTACATCCTCTGATTCAGCTTTGTCCTTTTCTCCGTCCATGACTTCCAAAGACAGAATTGTTCCCAAGCTTCATCCAACATAGGAGCATTCGGCGAAGTCTTTAGATTATCTACGGAGGCCCTGGGCTCCACGGGCATTGGGCGGAGGGCCGCTACCTTTGCTCGAACCCACTCACCTATTTGACACGCAAAATCAGACAATCTCTGGCAAAGGTCTCTCGCCACTTCAGCGGAATTGCATAGCCTGAGCAATCGAATCAGTGGAAGCTTGTCGGACACCATAGACCACGCATCAGTCAAGGAGTCCGTACGGAGGCTGCGTTTAACCTCTCGGGGTAACGAGGGGCATAGCTGCCGGATTCGAGGAGGGATAACGAAACGGAAGTAGTAAGTCTTCCGCCTCAGATATACATACGGAAATTCAGTTTGTACCAGCTCTTGTACCATGAGTTAGTGCCTCCGATTGATTAGGCCATAACTCACTGATACAAAAGCACTAAATAGGAAATCGAGCTCGCCGATAAGCCGGGTTCTGTCGTGGACAGTCATTCATCTAGGACCTGCGTCACCACAGGCCTCAAGCAACCTACCCGAGTCCAGCGCGGGCCACGCCATAGGACTCCTATTTGGTCTTGCTCCAGGTGGGGTTTACCTTGCCGTGCCCTGTTGCCAGTCACGCGGTGCGCTCTTACCGCACCATTTCACCCTTACCGGCGCCCGAAGGCGCTTAGGCGGTATACTTTCTGCTGCACTTTCCGTCGGCTCACGCCGCCCAGGCGTTACCTGGCACCTTGCCCTGCGGAGCCCGGACTTTCCTCCCCCGGCGAAACCGGCGGCGACTGTCTGGCGAGCTCGGGCGAGACAATACTCTCGCCACCTCAGCCTTGCAAGCGAAACTCATCTCCGGCTAACGATCCTTGAGCTCAAGCGCCCGCTGGTACATCTCGTTCTTGGGGCGCCCCGCCAACTCAGCGGCCACCTTGGCCACCTTTTTTACCGGCAGCTCGGGCAACAAAAGCTGCAGCAGTCGGTCCACATCGAGCTGCGAGGAATCATCCTCGCGCCCGGTCGACTCGAAGCCGCGCACCATAACCACAAATTCACCCCGGCTGCCATGAGGATCGGCCTCCAATGCCTCACGCACCTCTGCGATGGTGCCGGCATAGAAGGTTTCAAATGTCTTGGTCAGCTCTCGCCCCAATACCAGCTCACGCGTTTCGCCCAATACGGCTTCCATATCCGCAACAGCATCCAGAATTCGGTGGGGGGATTCATAGAACACCAGGGTGGCGGATTCACGCCCCAATCCCTCCAGCGCCGCCCGCCTCCCGGCCCGCTTCGCCGGCAAAAAGCCAGAAAACAGAAATCGATCGGTGGGCAAGCCCGCGGCGCTCAGAGCCGCAACCAGGGCACAAGGACCAGGAACCGGTGTCACGCGACACCCTCGCTCCCGTGCAATTCGCACCAGCACAAACCCCGGATCAGAGATCAGCGGTGTTCCTGCATCGGAGATCAACGCCACATCCTGACCACCCTCAAGCAGAGCGATGAGCGATTCGGCGCGATCTTTTTCATTGTGATCGTGCAGGGCAATCAAACGCTTCTGGATCCCCAGATGCTGCAGCAGACGGCCGCTATGACGGGTATCTTCTGCCGCCACCACATCCACCGATGCCAGCACCCTCGCCGCCCGCGGCGACAGGTCATCCAGATTGCCGATGGGAGTGGCAACAATGTACAGCGTGCCGCCAGCCTTCGACCTTTGCTGACCAGCCACTTCAACACTTGAATTCAAAGCACACGCCTCACTGTTGTTGTACGCCACACGATGACACTAACGTCATGTGAATCGATACGGGAACTGTTAAACTTGCCACCGTTAGATCGGTGCCACAAGCCCAATTATCCGGAGTATTCAGAGCTTGCCATGACCAGAACCCGTATCCACCACCGAGCCCTTGCCGCCATCTTTGCCATGGCCCTCATGTCCGCCGGGTGCGCCAGCGTGAACCTGCAGTCCCATGTTGCACAAACCCCGGAACAGGCCCTCGAGCTAGCCCAGCAGGAAGCGAACCGTGATACTGCACAGCGCTATCTGCTGCGCACGGCAAGCGATTTCCAGGACACCGGTGACCACCAGGCCGCGCGCACCATACTCCAGAACGCCCAGCTCAGCCAGCTCCCCCCGGATCTGGCCAATGAGAAACGCCTGCTCGCCATGGCAAGCGCAACCACTCTTGAGGATAGTCAGTGGGCACAGACCCTGGCTCAGGATCTGACGCCCCAGAGCATTACCTCCTACGAAACCGCGCTCATTCCCAAAGCAGCCTCCTTGCAGGCTGAAACCTTTGCACTGGCCGGCGACCCTTTGTCGGCCGCAGCGACCCTGGTGCTTCTGGGCCAGACCGACAGCTCCACCAGCCCTCAGCGCATCCACGATCAAGTGTGGCTGTACCTGAAAGAGGTTCCAGACCAGGAATTGCAGGCTGCGTCCAACATGGCGATCGGGTACGAAGAACAGGGCTGGTTCGAACTGGCTTCCGCCCTTCGATCCCCGGGCATGGAACTGGATGATCAGGGCCGGGCAATTCGTCGCTGGCAAAATGACTGGCCCGGCCATCCGGCAGCCCAGGTATTACCCAGCGAACTCGGCCTGATCGCAACACTGGTTGAAAGCCGCCCCGAAAACATCGCACTGGCGCTGCCTTTGAGCGGCCCACTCGCTACGGCCGGTGAAGCCATCCGAGACGGCTTCCTGGCGGCCTACTACCTGGACGCCTCCGTAGACCGCAGCACCACCGATATCCGCATCGTCGACACGTCCAGCGGCCCCTTTAGCGAGGTATACCAGGAACTGGCCCAGCAGGAAGTGGACCTGATCGTCGGCCCACTGGAAAAGGACGCGCTGATCGGCCTGAGCACCATGAATACCCTGCCAATCCCAACCCTAGGCCTTAACTACCTGCCCACGGACACGCGCATTCCGGATGGTCTCTACCAGTTCGGCCTGTCCGCCGAGGATGAAGCAAGACAGATCGCCGATCGCCTGAGTGCAGAAGACATCCGGAATACGCTTGTCCTGATTCCTCAGGGCGAATGGGGCGACCGTGTCGAGAACGCCCTCCGGACCCGGCTGGACGAAAACGGCGGTGTTGCACTAGACATCCAGCGTTTTTCCCGCGACGACAACCTCAGAGCGGTGACAGCCGATCTTCTCGGCATCACCGTATCCCGGGACCGCGCTGTGGCAGTAGAGCGAACCATTGGCCTGGACGTGGAGTTCGAACCCCGTCGCCGCCAGGATGCCGAAGCCATCATCATGGTGGCGGACCCAACCATCGCACGACAGTTCAAACCACTGTTTGCATTTTACTTCGGCGGCGAGCTGCCGGTGTATTCCCCGTCCATTATTTATGAAGGCAATCCGGATCCGGCGCGGGACAGAGACCTCAACCGGGTCAAGTTTACCGACATCCCCTGGACGCTGAAGGACAGCCAGCTGAAGACCACCGCGTCACAACAGCTGAACAACACACGGGGACAACTCGGTCGCCTGTTTGCCATGGGGGCCGATGCCTGGCAACTGAGTAAACGGCTTCCCCTGCTGCGCCAGGTTGAGAACTCTTCTCTGGAGGGCCAGACCGGCGTGCTCACCATGTCTGACAACGGCAGCATCCGGCGCCAACAGCTCTGGGCCCAGTTCCAGAATGGCGCGCCACGCCTGTTGCCAGACCTTGAGCCACCACTGGTCGAAACCCCAGAGGTTGACGAGGAAGCCGGCACAGAGATGCCACAACACCAGTAACACCCAAGGACTTAACGCATGATGGCCAGGGAAGGCTCCAAAACACTGGGGGATCACTACGAGGGCGTGGCCGAGCGCTATCTGACCCAGAAGGGTGTACGGGTAGTCGGCAGAAAGGTGACAAACCGGGGCGGCGAAATTGACCTGATCGGCTATGACAACGAAACCCTCGTATTCTTCGAGGTTCGCTTCAGGGGCCATGGAAGTCTCACGGACCCGGCCAGCTCGGTTAATTACGCCAAACAGAAAACGCTGCTCAAGGCCGTTTCCTTCTACCTCCACAAGCATCAGCTCTGGAACGCCATGAGCCGCATTGACGTCATCGCCATACGTCCAGGGACTGTCAAAAAATACCGGGTACAATGGATCAGAAATGCAATTGAGGCAGGTTAACAGAACACCATGACGGACACCGAGCAACTCATCAACCAGTGGTTTGCAAGCCATATGGAGCACACCGCGATGGCCGCCAGCAGTGCAGGCCCGGCGATCGAAACGGTGGCAGACGCCTTCGTCCATGCGCTGCTCCAGGATGGCAAAATCATCACCTGCGCCAACGGCACGTCCAACATTCTGGCCCAGTACTTTTGCACCGCCCTGCTCAATCGCTTTGACCACGACCGCCCAGCCCTGCCAGCGATTAACCTGGGTGCGGACGCAACGACCTTCTCTGCCATTTGCCGGGATAACCGCTTTAACGAAACCTTTTCACGGCAGGTACGAGCGGTTGGCAAACCTGGCGACCTGCTGTTCGTCATCGCCGACGACGGACACAAGGCCAACCTTATTCAGGCCATCCAGGCCGCCCATGATCGTGAAATGAATGTGGTGGTCCTGAGCGCCCGGGAGAAATCCGACATCACGTCCTTGATGCACCCGGAAGACCACGAAATCGCACTTAACGATGTGCCATCGACGGAAGCAGCACCATTGCTGCTGGTGATCATCAACGCACTGTGCAGCCTGATCGATGCCAAACTGTTTGGCGGATAAAGAAAAAGCCAGCATTTAGCTGGCTTTTTCTGAGGGGTATTACTTCACTACTTTGAGGGTTGGACGCCCCGAAGGCCGCTCCTCTTCTCCCTGCCGGGAGTCCGGCTTGCTACCGGTACCATCCGGGTCAGGCGATCCCGGCTCATTCCCAAAGACCATACCCTCGCCATTTTCCTTAGCGTAGATGGCAATGACTGCGTGCAATGGGATAAACACTTGCATGGGAACCCCACCAAAGCGGGCACTGAACTCCAGCGCCCCGTTACCAATCACGAGGCTGCGAACCGCCCCCGGGCTGATGTTCAGTACAATCTGGCCATTCGCCACATGCTCGGTTGGTACCTGAACTCCCTGAACGCTGGCATCCACCAGAATATAAGGCGTGCAGTCGTTATCCAGAATCCACTCGTTGAACGCACGAACAAGATACGGTCTGCTGGCCGTCATGGTGATGTTGCTGTCTGCCACGAACTCTCTCCTGGCCCCGACGGGAACCGTTCAATCAGCCACGCATGTCTTCTTCAACATCGGACAGGCTTGCCTTGAAGCTCTCACGACTGAAGATGGTATCCATGTACTTCTGCAGCGGCTTCGCCTGCTTGTCATTCAGATCGATGCCAAGCGCGGGCAGGCGCCAGAGAATCGGCGCGATACAGCAATCAACAATGGTGAACTCTTCGGACAGGAAGAACGGCATTTCGCCAAACAGCGGTGCAGCCGCCAGCAAGCTTTCCCGAAGCTCTTTGCGGGCTGCATCAGACGCCTTGGCACCCGGCTCAGCCAGAATCTGGTCAACCAGACCACACCAGTCCTTCTGGACCCGATGAATCATCAGGCGACTGTTCGCGCGGGCAACAGGGTAAACCGGCAGCAGCGGAGGATGCGGGAACCGCTCGTCCAGATACTCCATCATGATATTCGGCTCGTAAAGCACCAGATCACGATCCACCAGGGTTGGCAGGGCGTTATACGGATTCAGATCAGCCAGTTCCGCGGGCGGATTGTCCGGATCCACATCGACAATATCGACGGTTACACCCTTTTCGGCCAACACAATGCGCACCCTGTGGCTGTAATGACTGGCCGGGTCAGAGAAAAACGTCATTGATGACCTCTTGGTCACAACGCCCATAGAATTACCTCACGAGTAAACAAACCGGGAAACCATCCCGAAAAACGCAAAACTCCAGCAGGACAGATACTGCCTGCTGGAGAACAAAGCCGGGAATTATACCCTATTTCTTAGTGCACGTCCTTCCAGTACTCGCGGTTCAGCAAGTACGCAAAGATAAAGAAGATCGCGACAAAGATCAGGACAAACATCCCAAGGCGCTCACGCTCAACACGGATGGGATCCGCCATGTAGGACATGAAATTGGTCAGGTCGTACATGGCCTGATCGAACTCTGCCGCCGACATGCTCCCTTCGATCGCGTACTCCGGACAAACATCACCGTTATTGATGTTACCGGACAGTGGCTCCACGCTGGCGTCAACACCAATGCTTGGCTCCACGGCACACAACCCCTGCAGATCAACCATAACGTGAGGCATACCAACGTTGGCATATACCACGTTGTTCACGCCCAGGGGACGGCTGTCATCCTGGTAGAAACCACGCAGGTAGGAGTAGACCCAGGACTCGCCACGCAAGCGGGTTTCCAGCGTCAGATCGGGGGGCGGCGCACCAAACCAGTCAGCCGCCATGTCCTTGTTCATGGAGTTCTTCATCAGCTCACCGATCTTGGCGCCGGTGAAGATAAGGTTCTCCTCGAACAACTCCGCGGGGATCTCAAGGTCATCGGAAACACGCTTGTAGCGAGCGTATTCCATGGAATGACAGCCCATGCAGTAGTTGGTGAACAGGGCTGCGCCGCGCTGCAACGATTCCTTGTTGGTGTGATCCGTCTCGATGTGATCAAGCGGAACGGATGCGCCCGCCGCCAGTCCGAGAGCTGGCAGGGCTGCTATGAAAAGACCAAAAATCAGCTTTCTCATTATCCTGTCACCCTCTCTGGCACTGGCTTGGTTTTTTCCATGCGCGTGTAGAACGGCATCAGAATGAAGTAGAGGAAGTAGAGCACGGTCAGGATCTGGGCGACCATGGTTCGACCCTCTGTTGCCGGAACCAGACCGAGGTAACCCAGCACCACGAAGCTGACCACAAAGATCGCCAATGCAATCTTGCTCAGCACGCCCTTGTAACGCATGGAGCGAACCGGGCTGCGGTCGAGCCAAGGCAGGACGAACAGGATCGCAATCGCCGCACCCATCACAACTACACCCCAAAATTTCGCGGACAGACCAAACAGGTCGACCGTAACCGCACGCAGCATGGCGTAAAATGGCGTGAAGTACCAAACCGGCGCAATGTGCTCTGGGGTCTTCAGCGGGTTAGCCGGCTCGAAGTTCGGTTTCTCAAGGAACAGGCCGCCCATTTCCGGGAAGAAGAACACCACGATAAAGAAGATAAAGAAGAACACACCCACGCCCAGCAGGTCGTGAACGGTGTAGTAAGGGTGGAACGGGATACCATCTTTCGGAATGCCGTTTTCATCCTTGTTTTTCTTGATATCGATCCCGTCCGGGTTGTTCGACCCCACTTCGTGCAGCGCCAGAATGTGCAGAACCACCAAGCCAAGCAGAACGATTGGCAAGGCAACCACGTGCAGCGCGAAGAATCGATTCAGGGTGATACCGGACACCAGGTAGTCACCACGAATCCAGAGCGACAGATCTTCACCGATTACCGGAATAGCACCGAACAGGTTAACGATAACCTGGGCACCCCAGTAGGACATCTGCCCCCAAGGCAGCAGGTAGCCCATGAAGGCTTCTGCCATGAGCACCAGGTAGATCAGCATACCGAAGATCCAGATCAGCTCACGCGGCTTCTGGTAGGAGCCGTACATCAGGCCACGGAACATGTGGAGGTAGACCACCACGAAGAACGCTGACGCACCGGTGGAATGCAGGTAACGGAGCAACCAACCCCACTCGACGTCGCGCATGATGTATTCGACCGAAGCGAACGCACCCTCCGCGGAAGGATTATAGCTCATGGTCAGCCAGATACCCGTGATCAACTGATTCACCAGCACCAGCATCGCCAGCGACCCGAAGAAGTACCACATGTTGAAGTTCTTCGGCGCGTAGTATTTGCCAACATGCTTGTTCCAGGCGTCTATGACGGGCAGACGTTCATCCACCCAGTGAAGTAGCTTTTGCATCACGCCGCCTCCGGATCAAGACCAATGGTAAGAGTCGCGTCATCGTCAAAGCGATAAGGCGGAACCTCCAGGTTATCAGGAGCAGGCTGCGCACTGTAGACGCGGCCAGCCAGGTCGTAGCGGGAACCATGGCACGGACAGAACAGACCGCCCAACCAGTTATCGCCCAGATCCGCAGGCGCGACTTCCGGACGATAGGACGGAACACAACCGAGATGAGTACAGAGCCCGACCAGAACCACAAATTCCGGCTTCAAAGACCGGTAAATGCCGTCAATGTACTCGGGCTGCTGCGGTGCCTCGGATTGGGGATCCTTGACCGCATCGTTAAGTTTTTCAATGTTCGCCAGCATTTCTTCGGTGCGACGGATTATCCACACCGGCTTACCGCGCCACTCGACGGTAATCTGCTGACCTGGTTCAATCTTACTGACATTGACGGTTACCGGCGCACCTGCCGCTTCCGCTTTCGCACTGGGATTCCAGGACGCCACAAACGGAACCGCTGCACCAATAGCACCGACGCCACCCACCACGGACGTAGCGCCGATCAGAAACCGACGTCGACCCTGGCTTACGTCGCCATTACTCATTATGGTCTTCTCCCATCAGGCGATGTCACAGCCTGCAAGAAAGCCGGCAATGTGCATCAAAAAGGACTTCACAACCCAAAAATATAAGCGCCCAAATGGTAATGAAATTACCAAGTGCTTACAAGTCGGACACCTCCGGAGGAGGCCGCCCAATCTGCGCTAAAAACGCCTATTTACAGACCTGGATCAAAAAAAAACCCGGTCAAACTGACCGGGTTTTCTGTGTCCTGCTCCAGCAGAATTAACGCTTGGAGTACTGCGGACGCTTACGTGCTTTACGCAGACCCACTTTCTTACGCTCAACTTCACGAGCGTCACGGGTAACGTAACCAGCCTGACGAAGGGCCGGACGCAGAGTCTCGTCATAATCCATCAGGGCGCGGGTCAGGCCGTGGCGAATAGCGCCAGCCTGGCCACTGATACCACCACCTTTTACGGTGATCTTGATATCAAAGCGATCTGTGGACTCCGTCAGAACCAGCGGCTGACGAACGATCATCCGCAGAGTCTCACGACCGAAGAAATCTTCGATAGAGCGACCGTTGATGGAGATGTTACCGCTTCCCGGCTTGATGAACACCCGTGCCGAGGATGTCTTGCGGCGACCAGTACCGTAATTTTGTGCTACAGACATATCCGCCTTCCGTTAAATGTCGAGTTCTTTGGGCTGCTGGGCTGCGTGAGGGTGCTCAGCGCCGGCATAGACTTTCAGCTTTTTGAACATGGCGCGGCCGAGCGGGCCTTTCGGAAGCATGCCTTTGACAGACTTCTGAATGATTTGCTCGGGAGCCTTGTCGACCAGCTTCTCGAAGTTGATGGACTTGATTCCACCCGGAAAGCCGGTGTGACTGTAGTACATCTTGTCAGATGTCTTGTTCCCAGTAACCCGGACCTGGCCTGCGTTGATAACAACGATGTAATCGCCAGTGTCTACATGAGGGGTATACTCAGGCTTATGCTTGCCCCGCAGACGACGGGCGATTTCGGTTGAAAGACGACCCAGCGTCTTGCCGGCTGCGTCTACAACGTACCAGTCACGTTTTACTGTTTCTGGTTTCGCACTCAGAGTCTTCATTGATTCCGCCTTGAACGCTATAAAAGAAACGTTAAAAACACCGCCGCCGGTACTTGAAACAACATCCGGAGGAGGCTCGATATTTAAACTTACTTTGGCAGTGACACCGTTCGGGGCTGAGACAGTGACATCGCCTTGAAAAGCCAGGGCGCGAAGTATACTCGAACACCCCAGGAAAGCCAACCCTAACCCCGCTTGTTTCGTTATTTCCCTACGTCGCCCGGTTGCCAGCCGTAAAGTCGGCGCACATTATCCAGCAAACGCGGGGCAAGCGACGCCACCGCCTCGCCTCGAAGTTCAGCCAGGGCCTCGAGCACCCGCCCAAGGTACGCCGGTGAATTCCGGCCCCGCTCTACCCCTTCGGGCGCCATATCCGGCGCATCCGTTTCAAGAACCAGGCTATCCACGGGCAATCTGGTCATCGTCTCCCGGGTTTTCCGGGCCCGGGGGTGGGTAATCACCCCGCCAACCCCAATGAAGCACCCCTGGTCAACTAACTTGCAGGCCTGCTGGTAGCTGCCGGAAAAACCGTGCACCAGAGCACGACCACGCCACCGGGTCCGATTCAACACTCCATGGACTTCATCATGGGTTCGAACCGAATGAATCACTAACGGAAACTGCCGCCGGGCAGCGATAGCAACCTGCGCCTCAAACCACGGCAACTGGCCATCAAGATCACCGTGCAGACGGTCCAGACCACACTCACCTAACGCCACACAACGATCAGGCCGCTCGCCAAGGGCCTCATCGAGCGCCCTCAGATCGTCATCGTTGTGCTCGGCAACGAACCAGGGGTGAATACCCAAGCAGTAATACAGCCCGTCCTGGGCGTGGGCTGTATCCCTGACTCGCCCCCAATGACCACGCCGGACGCCGGGAATCACCAGACCGGCAAGACCCTCGCGCCGCGCCTTCGACAGCTCTGCCTCCCGACAACCGTCAAAGCGCGGAAAATCCAGGTGGCAATGGGCGTCGATAAACTGCACAGTCTCTCCCGACCGGGCGCGTCAGTGCTCCCGGGTCTTGTGGAACTTGATGTCCGGATAACGCTCCTGCGCCAGATTCAGGTTCACCATGGTCGGCGCGATATAGGCGAGCCGATCACTGCCATCCAGTGCCAGGTAGTCGTTATTCTTGCGCTGAAACTCATCCAGGGTGCGCTCGTCCGAAGCCGTCACCCAGCGCGCCGTCGCCACGTTAATGGGCTCGTAGATGGCTTCAACCTTGTATTCGCTCTTGAGGCGGGCAACCACCACATCAAACTGCAGGACACCGACTGCGCCGACAATCAGGTCGTTATTACGCTGCGGACGAAATACCTGCACCGCCCCCTCCTCAGACAGCTGAATCAATCCTTTCTGAAGCTGCTTGGCCTTCAAAGGGTCCTTGAGGCGAATGCGACGGAAAAGTTCCGGAGCAAAGTTCGGAATGCCGGTGAACTTCATGTCCTCGCCAGCGGTGAAGGTATCCCCCAACTGAATCGTACCGTGGTTGTGAAGCCCGATAATGTCGCCGGCAAAGGCCTCTTCAGCGTGCTCACGATCACCGGCCATAAAGGTCAGCGCATCCGAAAAGCGAACATCCTTACCAATTCGCACGTGACGCGCCTTCATGCCCTGCGCGTACTTGCCCGACACAATCCGCACGAAGGCAATCCGGTCCCTGTGCTGCGGATCCATATTCGCCTGAATCTTGAAGACAAAGCCAGAGAAGCCATCCTCCGTCGGCTCCACAGGGCGCTGATCCGTTTCCCGGGGCTGCGGCGTAGGCGCCCACTCAACGAGGCCATCCAGCATGTGATCCACGCCGAAGTTACCGAGCGCCGTACCGAAGAACACCGGTGTCAGCTCACCTGCAAGGAAGGACTCCAGGTCGAACTCATGGGATGCCCCCTTCACCAGCTCGATCTCGTCCCGCAGATCGGCAGCATAGGCACCGATCACTTCATCCAGCTCAGGATTGTCCAGGCCAGCAATGATCCGTTTCTCCTGGATGGTATGCCCCTGCCCCGACTGATAGAGAATCACTTCATCCCGAAGCAGGTGATAGACCCCTTTGAAGTTCTTCCCCATGCCGATGGGCCAGGTAATCGGCGCACAGGCAATTTTCAGAACATCCTCAACCTCGTCCATCAACTCCACCGGATCGCGGGTATCGCGGTCCAGCTTGTTCATGAAGGTAAGGATCGGGGTGTCCCGCAGACGGGTCACTTCCATCAGCTTGATGGTTCGCTCCTCAACACCCTTGGCACTGTCGATGACCATCAGGCAGGAATCCACTGCGGTGAGGGTACGATAGGTATCCTCCGAGAAATCTTCGTGCCCCGGTGTATCGAGCAGGTTGACCAGCTTTCCGCCGTAGGGAAACTGCATCACGGACGTGGTCACCGAGATACCACGCTCCTTCTCCATCTCCATCCAGTCAGACTTTGCGTGCTGGCCGGATTTCTTCCCCTTTACCGTCCCGGCTTTCTGGAGCGCCTGCCCGAACAGCAGAACCTTTTCCGTAATCGTCGTTTTACCGGCATCCGGGTGCGAGATGATCGCGAAAGTGCGGCGATTGGCCACTTCCTGGGAGAGCTTCGACATAGCGTAAAGGCAACCTGAATCAGATGAGATTAAAGGCGGGTATTATAGGGGCTAAGAGAAACTGACGCGAACCGGGGAAATAGGTTAATCCCGCAGGCTAAAGGCCATTACCCGAGCATCTTCCCGTCCCTGGGCGGCCGGATAATAATCGGGCCTGCGGCCGATCTGCCGAAACCCTTCACTCTTATAAAGATGGTAAGCCGCGTCGTTGCTGACCCGGACCTCGAGGATGATCTGCCAGATATGATCAAGGGAGGCCTCTGCCACCAGGTGTCGAAGCAGCCGCCGACCGATACCCTGCCCCTGAACCTTTGGAGACACGCACAGATTGAGCAGGTGCGCCTCATCAAACAGGTAGGCGACAACGGCAAATCCCAACAGACGCTCTTCTACCCACGCAGTCCACAGTCGATAGTTGCCACGGAAGCTGTCCCGAAAAATGGCTTCCGTCCAGGGAAAACTGTGGCCCTGACGCTCGACTTCGAGTACATCCGGCACATCGACTTCCAGCATCGGTTTAATGAGGACGTCGAAATCTGAAGCTTTCTGCTCTGACATATTAACTGGCGAAGGGTTTCAGTTGCTCCCACAATGCTCGCTTCTGATTGGGATCCGACGCAAGCTCTGCCAGCGTCAGCGGAAACTGGACGTCTGATTTACATCCGGCGAGACGCTGAAGCCAATCGCCTTCCGCTTCGGGCAGAAGCGACCCTAGGACTATGACCTTCTGTCCCTCAATCTGACTCAGGGCATGCTTAAGTACCGATTGAAGGTCCGAAAGAGCGTTACCGGGGGCCCGAAGGTTATTGAATAGCGGCCAGCTGATGGGCCCAGACGATTCAACGGAATGCTCCCCGATGCTTTTCAGGATGTTCTCCGCCAGTGCCTCCTGCAGCTTGAGACTCGCCCCGCTCGACAAATCAGAAATCAGGACAAAGCGCTTGCCCTTCCACAATTTCAACGCCAGCTTCAGAGGCGCCCCAGCTGACACCGCCTCGACGTCTTCGACCAGGGGCTGCTTCTTTGGCGCCGACACCTCTGGCTCCGGAGCCTTGACTGGAGACGCAGACTTTTGCACCGGTTGCGCGGACTCCGCTCCGGACTCCTTACCACCAACCAATGCCTGAAGGTTTGAAACCCGAGCCTTTGCCGCCCCCTTGTCAGCGGGCCCGGATGGCTTCGTTATCGGAGCTGGCCTGACAGGAATCGGAAGGTCGGCAAGCGCCTCATCAGCCCGGCTATCGGTGGCTGGCTCCGGCTCATGAAAGACGAATTCTGGGCTTGGCGCGGCACCGGGCAGGGGCTCCCGGGCATACCAGAGGCTCACCCCGACCATGCCAAGATAAAACTGCCGTTCGTTTTCCGATCGAATCATAGCGACTACTCAGACACTACCGTTTTGGGTTCAGACATCCGATACCTGGGGATGCTGACGAATACCGCCACTGCTAATGAGGTTAAGCGCCTCTATATAAGCCTTGGCGGACGCGATAATAATGTCGGTATCCGAACCCACGCCATTGACGATCCGGCCTCCACGTTCCAACCGGACGGTCACTTCGCCCTGGGCATCAGTACCACTGGTGATGTTATTTACTGAATACAGCTGCAGATTGCAGCCGGAATCCACCAGGGATTCGATCGCCTTGAATGTTGCATCGACAGGACCGCTTCCTTCAGCTTCAACCTTGTGCTCTTTTCCATCGACCGTCAGCGTCAGCTCGGCCTTCGGGATAACACCGGTCTCAGAGCACACCCGCATGCACACCAATCCATATCGTCCGACGTCTTCTTTTTGCCGCGTATCACTGGCAATCGCCTGCAAATCTTCATCAAAGATTTCGTGCTTGAGATCAGCCAGTGCCTTGAAGCGGGTAAACGCCTCATTCAGTTCCGTCTCCGTCTCGAACTGAATGCCTAGTTCCAGCAACCGGGTGCGGAACGCATTGCGGCCTGAATGCTTACCCAACACGAGACTGTTGGTGTGCCAGCCGACATCTTCCGCACGCATGATTTCGTAGGTTTCGCGGTGCTTCAACACACCATCCTGGTGAATACCGGATTCATGGGCAAATGCATTCGCTCCCACTATCGCCTTGTTCGGCTGTACCGGGAAGCCAGTGATGGTGGAAACCAAACGGGAGGCTGGGACGATGTGCGAGGTATCTATACCGGTATCGATATGGAACAGATCCTGGCGAGTGCGCACCGCCATGACAATCTCTTCAAGCGAGGCATTACCGGCACGCTCGCCCAGACCGTTTATCGTACATTCGACCTGGCGTGCACCATGAGATACAGCCGCAAGGGAGTTCGCTACAGCCAGCCCCAGATCGTTGTGACAGTGCACGGAGAAAATAGCTTTGTCGGCATTGGGGATCCGGCTCATCAACTGCCCGATGGTCTCCCCAAACTGCTCCGGAATGGCGTAGCCAACCGTATCCGGGATATTGATGGTGCGCGCACCCGCGTCAATCGCCGCCTCAATGATTCTACAAAGAAAATCCAGCTCGGAACGACCGGCATCCTCACAGGAAAACTCGACGTCTTCTACGTGGTTACGGGCTCGTTTAACCGCGCGGACTGCCTGCTCGACAACCTCATCCGGCTCCATTTGAAGCTTGTGCCTCATATGAATGGGAGAGGTCGCAATAAAGGTATGAATTCGCCCCTTCGCAGCTGGCCGAATCGCCTCGGCGGCGCGATCGATATCTTTATCCAATGCGCGCGCAAGGCTACAGACCGTCGACTCCTTGATGGACTCCGCAATGGCCTTGACCGCCTCGAAATCCCCCTGACTCGCGATGGCGAAGCCCGCCTCAATGACATCCACCCGCAGCTTCTCCAGCGCCTTCGCAATCCGGAGCTTCTCCGCCTTGTTCATGGTGGCGCCGGGACTCTGCTCCCCATCCCGGAGAGTGGTATCAAATACAACCAGGTGTTCGTTGGTGGACATTCCTCGACTCCATCAAAAATACTGTCTCATGATCGCAGGAGTATATCACCCGAAACACGTTTTTGCGGGCAATAAAAAACCCCCGGCAGCGGTGCTGTCGGGGGTTTTGGTATTAGGAGTCTGACGATGACCTACTCTCGCATGGGCAATGCCACACTACCATCGGCGCAGGCCTGTTTCACTTCTGAGTTCGGGATGGGATCAGGTGGTTCC
>NZ_JAUMIS010000003.1:0-191297 GCF_030519635.1 Marinobacter suaedae
CATCATCACTATTTATCTCGTCCTTCCCAGTGATCAACCGTTTTGTCTGACGACCATAGCGGCCCGGAACCACCTGATCCCATCCCGAACTCAGAAGTGAAACAGGCCTGCGCCGATGGTAGTTTGGCATTGCCCATGCGAGAGTAGGTCATCGTCAGACTCCTAATACCAAAACCCCCGACAGCACCGCTGCCGGGGGTTTTTTATTGCCTTTAGAAAACCGGCCATGGGTGCTCTTCTGGCTGTGATGGTCGAAAAATAAAACTGGCCTGGATAACCATTCTTCGAGATTCCTCACCGTGACAGACTGGACGTCGCATTAAACTGATCAAAAAAAGAACTGGCAAAAAATAAAACGATAGCCAGCTTTCAGAGACGCTCATCAGTCTTCATAAGGAACAGCCGCTCACAATAAAAGTGCGGCGACAGTGAGACGTGACTATGAGTAAAAATAGCGTAGCCCTCCTCGTGCTGGGGTTGATGAGTGTATCGGCTTTTGCCGAATTGCAGCCCATTTCTGATGATCAGCTATCGGAAGTGACCGGCCAGGCGTTCAAGTCTGTTGATCGCCAATATCACCCTGACGAAAACAACTCCACCTCTTATACCCGTGTAAACCTAGGAATGGATACGATATTCAGACCGGAATTGATGTCCTTGAAATGGGCCGATATGAGCGGGATGGAGAAAAAGCCGGCAGCTCGGATGTATATATCGAAGATTTTGGTCTGGGGTATATCAATAATCAGGCCTACTTCGAGGCGAACCCCAAGGCGCCCCGTCAACGAAAACCCGACGGCTCCGCCTACGCCGAAGGTGAAATAGTCCCTTTCCACATTGAAAATCCCTTCTTCGAATTTGCCTACGATGAAGCCACTGAAGAAGTAGTGGGTTTCCGCCTTGGCTTCGGTAATTCGATGGGGGTTTTTCTCCGGCAAGATTGAAACCCTTACCGGCAGTATCAATGTGGACATCGTCGATCGTGGAGAGGGGATTAGGCAGGCGGACTCTGACGGTAACTTCTTTGACCAGTTGATTGTCCTTTTGACGCCTCTGCTGGAGAAGAACAGCCCGCTGGTGACGAAAGCCAAGCTGGTGTATGGCGCCGAAGGCGATCCGAATATAGGTTCCCTGGATCCAATCAGAGCCGAGTACATTGGCATTCCGGACGGTGAGAAATTTGTTCTGGAGGGTGCCGGTGGGTTTACCCGGTGGTCGCTCAAAAACCTGATTGGTTGGGGGGGGGCAGCTCGGAAATCGAGGTCCCCGATTGCTCTTTCTTCAGTTGTGGTAGCGGTGATATCTACGTTTACGCTCAGGACTATGTGATTCTCGGGATCGATGCCTGTTTCGATCTCGATATCTACAACAGCTTTCCGATCGGCGAAGTGGGCGAAGTCGATGGCGAACGGCGCATCACCGGTGCTACCGATGGCACCTTCATCTCCTTTCAGACCAAGGATCTTGATTGGCTGAAGGACGTCAGCAATACCGACATCACCCCTGAAGATTTCATCCGAACGACTGCCGGTGCTTTCTTTAACATTCCTAACGGCGCAACCGAGGTTAACCTTAACGAAGCGTTGTATGGCAGCCAGCGCTACCGTACCGAATACATCGACCGCGGACACGGCATGTTTTAGGAGTGTCTATGGTCCTTATAGACGATGGAAATGCCCTGGCGCTTCGCGATATTACGGGAGCCTACCAGTTGATTGACCTGCTGGTGGATGTTACCGCAGACCGCCGTGGAAGGCCGGCGCTCGGGTTGACGACCACCTCGTTGACTGGCGATCTGAGCATCGGCTCCATTGAACTCGGTGGGCAGGGAAGCGCTTCGGCGCTGTCGATCTGGGTTTTCTGTTTGAAGATGCTTCCTTTACTGGCCAAGCCTACACCAATGCGCTCTATTTGCAGGGCGGTGGTCACGCCGATGCCGGCCCCCAGGGAATGCGACTGTCGACAGAGTGGAGTCTGGCTGACGCCAACATAGCCTATACGGAAGACGGTAATCGAGTCATCCTCAGCGGCTCGCAGTCCTGGGGGCGCGGTGACGTGACGCTGAACGTAACCAGGTCTGAAGTCCGGAATGACACGCAGTTCTATGACGGACTGAGAATTGGATTCGAGGGCGTTGAGGCCGGATATCGAATCAATGGATTGCGTGTGGCCAGCGAGGATTCGGAGTTGAAGGACGGGACAGAGCTGCTGCTGGCATTGGGATTCTACCCGGCCTATGAGTTCGAGCTGGACGGACACCTGACCCTCGGTCCTGGGGGCACGAGCGGGGAAGGTATTACCATCAACTCGGACGTTCAAATTCGCAACGGTAAGGCCGCAGTCATTGCCGCGCCCTACGATGAGGGAAGTGGCGAGATGAGCCAGAAAGGTCTCTGGTTGACCGAGCTGGACTACGACAGTCACGTCCGGGACATGACTATCGATCTCACTGATGAAGGTCTGGCCATTATCAAGGGTGAAGCGTGGGGCACCATGAATATCGGGAACCTGCGAGTGGGTGACAAGGACACGGGGCAGAGTATTGGGCGATTCGAGCTGCAAAAATACGAAACCGGCAGCAGTATGATGATCATGCCCGGCGGCGCCGGAACGGTCTGTGCCGGAGGCATGGGGGTGACAGCCTTGGCGTGTCAGGCGACCGGTGGCCGCTGGGAAGACCGGGGTGAGGAAGGGGTTACCATTCGACTCAAGCAAATCTTTGCCAGGGCCCTCAGTGATGAAAAGAAAAACGCACTGACCTGGGAAACCAATCGCCAGATTGGTGATGGCGGTAACCTGGTCAACGGCACCGGAACCCAGCTGGTCATCAATGACATCTATACCAGTGATGGCGGTGATTTTGATGGTGATGGGATGGAGGATAATACCTTCGGCATCCAGACCGAGCTCGCGATAGATATTTACCAGACCAAAGTGGTGAAAAAATCCACGGGTACCGACGCAAAGGGCGTGGTTGGCGCGCGCGGAGATGAGAAAATCATGGATTCTTCGGCGCCCGGCGGTTATCGCTATGTCAGCAATCCTACGACAGATGAGAAGCAGAATCGTCCATTGGGATTTGCTGTATCGGCACGCACCCAGTTTAAAGAGTTGTCTATCAATAACGTTGACCTGGTGCATCCAGCCGGAGGAAGTCAAACCGCAATCTACGGGGTCAATCTGCACAACGTCGATATTCGTGCCAATCTGACCGCCACGCCCATTCCCTGAAATCGGGTATCCAGCTACCCGGCGCTGGATACCAACTTTGTCTTTTGGTCTCTGCTGGTGTTTAATCCGGCGGAGTCCACTTTCCTGTCCGGATGGCATCAAATGAAGTCTAAAGCATTGATCACACACCTGAGTGATGGCGAAGTTCACTCCGGTGAATCCCTCGCCGCCAAGCTTGGTGTCAGTCGTACCGCAGTCTGGAAACAGGTCCGAAAGGCCATGGAAGAGGGTGTGGAGATTCAGACCATTCGTGGCAAAGGCTACCAGTTGCTTTCCTCCGTGGATTTGCTTGATGCCGACAGCATCTTGTCGGCCATTGCCCCTGAGTACCGGGGCGATATTGCCCTGCAAGTCTTGGATGAAGTGGGCTCGACCAACGCCGAGGTCGGTCGTCGGATGTCGTCGGGGGAGGCCAGTCTGCCAATTACCATTGCTGATTGCCAGACAGCGGGCCGTGGTCGTCGTGGGAGGGTATGGACGAGTCCCCGGGGGGAAAATCTTTATCTATCCATGGGGATTACTCTGCAGGGTGGTTTTTCGAGACTTGATGGATTGAGCCTCGTGTTGGGGGTTGCCGTGGCCAACGCTCTGGAGCGACTCGGTGCACAGGGTCTCGGGTTAAAGTGGCCCAATGATATTTTTGTTCCCGGCGGAAAGCTCGGTGGGATTCTTGTAGAGCTTCAGGGGGAATTGCAGGAGGGGGTTGTGCAGGTGATTGCCGGCTTCGGTATCAATGTACATGCGCAAACGCTGGGCGGTGTCGATCAGCCGTGGAGCAGTCTTGCCCGTTCTTACCCGGACGTTCGCTGGCGCCGCAATGATCTTGCCGGTAACTTGATTACTGCCGTTCAGGATGCGCTTGATCTGTTTTCTCGAGACGGTTTCGGTGCCTTTCTGGAACCCTGGCAGGCACGTGATATTTTCAAAGGCCAATCCGTAGAAGCTAAGGGAGGCGGTGTGGTGGGCATCGCGGCGGGCATCGACGAGCGCGGCAACTATCTGGTTCGGACCGGCGATGGGACCGTTCCAGTGCGCGCCGGTGAAATCAGTCTCAGGGTGGTGTCATGAGGCTGCTCATCGATGCCGGTAATACCCGAATCAAGTGGCGGTTGGTTAAGGGGAGCAACGAGCAACCAGTGGTCGTAGATCAGGGCGCAGTGGACCTTGTTGATCAGGAATCGCTGGCATCACTCGCCGGGCGTCTGAGCGACGTTGAGCGTGTTGCTGTCTCGGTGGTCGCGGGAGAGCCGCAGCGAAAACGCCTGTCGGAGGTGTTGGCCTTGTTAACACCGGCGCCTGTGGTCTATCACTGGGCGGAGGCGGAGCGAGCTGGTCTTCGAAATGCTTATGACGATCCTTCAAAGATGGGGGCTGACCGTTGGCATGCCATGTATGGCGCCTGGTCAACGTACCGACAGGGGGTGGCGATTGTTGATGCGGGAAGTGCCGTTACCGTCGATTACGTTGACGGAGCAGGGCAGCATCTTGGCGGTTTTATCTTACCGGGTTTGCAGATGATGTTCCGAAGCCTGAAAACCGATGCCGCTCGCATTGGTTTTGAGCCGAATCAGGTATTGGATCGGTCTCCCGGGCGGTCAACCGGGGAATGCGTTAACCACGGGCTGGCCTGGTTGTCTGCCGGAATGGTGGCGAAGATTCAGGAGGACGTAGACCGGTTTTCGATAAAGGATGTTCTGGTAACCGGCGGAGATGCGGAGCGCTTGGTTGGCTTGGGGCTGGGCGGGATGATTGTTCCGGACCTGGTACTGCAAGGGCTTGCACGTATCGACGGTGAGGAGTCAGCGGTATGAAGTGGTTGGCGTTCATCGTGCTGGCTATCAATGTTGCCGTCTGGTATTTCGCCGATGTGTTCCAGCCGCCAGTTCGGTCCCCAGTGACGGACGGGGGCACCTTGCCTCGTGTTGCCAGCCTTAAATCGCCTGAGTCCGAAACCAGCGAGTGGGCCGAGCCAGCCCCTGAGCAGGAGGTATTGCAGGAAGCCGGCGTCCAGCCGGTAACAGCCACGGAGTTGCAGGAACCAGTGCCTGAGCCTGAACCTGAACCGGAGCCTGACGCCGAACCCCGGGCGGAAGTGGCTGATGTTTCTGCCCCGGTTGCTGGGGCGCCGGTGGGGCCGATAGCTTCAGGTTCGCCGGAAGCCGAGGGCGCAGCTGAGGCGATGGGGGAAACGGGTTCAGGAAGTGTCGCTGCCCGGCAAGGTGTGGGGGAGCCCGTGGAAGAGGTGTCGGCCGAAGAGCCCGAACTGAGGGTCTGTGTCCGGATGGGCTGGTTGGAGACTCGTGAGCAAGCGCAACGCTTGATCGAGGCCCGAGCCGGTGAGGCGGTCGAGCTGGTGGTGGTCGAAGAGCGCCGTGAACTGACGCCCTATAACTGGGTCATCATCCCCCCTCAGCCAGGCGCCGAAGCGCTTCGGCAGTTTCGTGAGATCCAGCGTCGTGGCATTGATTCCTATCTCGTGACCGAGGGTGAGAACCGAAATGCGATCTCTCTGGGGCTGTTTGAGTCGCGAGAGGCAGCAATATCCGTGCTGGAAGAAAAAAAACGTCAGAATCTTAATGCGGTGCTGGCAAACTTCCCCCGAAATCAGATAAGCTACGCGCTCGCTTTTGAGGGGCAGCCCGCTCTTGTAGAAGAGCTGGTTCCGGCGGTGGAAGCGGATTATGGAAGCAATTTTGATTTCGTTGAAATCAACCCTTGTGAGGGTGTTGCAACGCCGAAAAAAAATCCGTAGTATACCGCCCTCGCTGACGAGGCGAATGTGAGCTGGCGTAGCTCAGTTGGTAGAGCAGCTGACTTGTAATCAGCAGGTCGGGGGTTCGATTCCGTCCGCCAGCTCCACTTTTAGTTTTTGACAGGTTTGCGAGAGTAAATCTGACTCGGAGGGGTTCCCGAGTGGCCAAAGGGATCAGACTGTAAATCTGACGGCATCGCCTTCGCAGGTTCGAATCCTGCCCCCTCCACCACTTATTGCTCGCGGGCATCGTATAGTGGCTATTACCTCAGCCTTCCAAGCTGATGACGCGGGTTCGATTCCCGCTGCCCGCTCCAATTTGGTTTTGTAATGCTCATGTAGCTCAGTCGGTAGAGCACACCCTTGGTAAGGGTGAGGTCGGCGGTTCAAATCCGCCCATGAGCTCCACTTTCAATCCGGTCAACGTTACGGTCCTGTTGATTAGGGAGTTGGTCAAATGTCCAAAGAAAAGTTCGAACGCAGTAAGCCTCATGTAAACGTGGGCACCATCGGTCACGTTGACCATGGTAAAACCACTCTGACTGCCGCTCTGACTCGTGTGTGTCACGAAGTATGGGGTACAGGTACTGCCAGCGCGTTTGACCAGATCGATAACGCTCCGGAAGAGAAAGCGCGTGGTATCACCATCGCTACTTCTCACGTTGAGTACGATTCTCCGACTCGTCACTACGCGCACGTAGACTGCCCGGGCCACGCTGACTATGTGAAGAACATGATCACTGGTGCGGCGCAGATGGACGGCGCGATCCTGGTTTGCTCCGCAGCTGACGGCCCCATGCCGCAGACTCGTGAGCACATCCTGCTGTCCCGTCAGGTTGGCGTTCCTTTCATCGTTGTGTTCCTGAACAAGGCCGACATGGTTGACGATGAAGAGCTGCTTGAGCTGGTAGAGATGGAAGTTCGTGACCTGCTGAGCCAGTACGACTTCCCGGGTGACGACACTCCGATCATCACCGGTTCTGCCCTGATGGCTCTGGAAGGTAAGGATGACAACGAAATGGGTACTACCGCTGTTAAGAAGCTGGTAGAAGCCCTGGACGACTACATCCCTGAGCCGGAGCGTGCCATTGACCAGCCGTTCCTGATGCCGATCGAGGACGTATTCTCTATCTCTGGCCGTGGTACTGTTGTTACCGGTCGTGTAGAGCGTGGCATCATCAAGGTTGGCGACGAAGTTGAAATTGTTGGTATCCGTGAGACCACCAAGACCACCTGTACCGGTGTTGAAATGTTCCGTAAGCTGCTCGACGAAGGTCGTGCCGGTGAGAACGTTGGTGTTCTGCTGCGTGGTACCAAGCGTGACGACGTTGAGCGTGGCCAGGTTCTGGCGGTGCCGGGTTCCATCACTCCGCACACCAAGTTCGAGTGCGAAGTGTACGTACTGAGCAAAGAAGAAGGTGGTCGTCATACCCCGTTCTTCAAGGGCTACCGTCCTCAGTTCTACTTCCGTACCACCGACGTAACCGGTTCTTGCGAACTGCCGGAAGGCGTAGAAATGGTTATGCCGGGTGACAACGTGAAGATGAGTGTTACCCTGATCGCTCCGATCGCCATGGAAGATGGTCTGCGCTTCGCAATCCGCGAAGGTGGCCGTACCGTTGGTGCCGGCGTGGTATCCAAGATTATCGAGTGATTGCTCGGTAAGTAGTAGTTGCACTGAGTTGTTTCGGTGCAGGCCAGTAGCTCAATTGGCAGAGCAGCGGTCTCCAAAACCGCAGGTTGGGGGTTCGATTCCCTCCTGGCCTGCCATTTTTAAAACATTTGGATACAAAAGCTGATTCCTATGGAGTCAAAAGCCGTACAGTCAACCAGTCGTTTCGATCTCCTGAAGTGGCTGGTTGTTTTCGCATTGATTGTCGTCGGTGTCGTCGGTAATCAGTATTTTAGTGCCGAGTCATTGTTGTATCGGGTTCTGGCTCTCGTGGGTCTCGCTCTTGTGGCGGCCTTCGTTGCGCTCCAGACTGATCGTGGGCGTCGGTTCGCGACCTTGTTGAAAGAGGCGCGTGTCGAGATTCGGAAAGTCGTTTGGCCCACCAGGCCTGAGCTGGTGCAGACCACCATTATTGTTGTGGTGTTTGTGCTGGTTGTGGCGTTGATTCTGTGGGGAATGGATTCGCTGATCAGTTGGTTGGTCGCCGGATTTATCGGTTAATGGGAGTGTGCAATGGCTAAGCGCTGGTACGTGGTTCATGCGTATTCTGGCTTCGAAAAGCATGTGATGCGCACTCTTAAAGAGCGTGTGGCTCTGAATGGCATGGAAGATATGTTCGGCGAAATCCTCGTGCCTACCGAGGAAGTGGTCGAAATGCGCGATGGTAAGAAGCGGAAGAGTGAGCGCAAATTCTATCCGGGGTACGTACTCGTCCAGATGGAAATGGATGATGCATCGTGGCATCTTGTAAAAGATACGCCAAAGGTTCTTGGTTTCATCGGTGGGACCAAGGATAAGCCGGCTCCTATCACCGAGCGTGAGGCTGAGGCGATCCTGCGCCGAGTAGAGAGTGGTGCGGAAAAGCCGAAGCCCAAGACCCTGTTTGAGCCGGGAGAGATTGTTCGCGTTATTGAAGGTCCGTTTGCTGATTTCAATGGCGTGGTAGAGGAAGTGGATTACGACAAGAGTCGTTTGAAGGTGGCTGTTCTGATCTTTGGTCGTTCAACTCCGGTCGAGCTGGAGTTTGGGCAGGTCGAAAAAGACTGATCGGTTGCTTTACATCTGAAAGCTCGCGCGCCCAGGCGACGCGGGCTTTTTGTGTCTGAAGAGGGGAGCCGAAAGGCGTTTGAACCCATAGGAGAACTGTCATGGCAAAGAAGATCGAAGCGTACATCAAGCTTCAGGTTGCTGCCGGTAAGGCCAACCCAAGCCCCCCTGTTGGTCCCGCGCTGGGTCAGCACGGCGTTAATATCATGGAATTCTGCAAGGCGTTCAACGCCAAGACTCAGGAAATGGAGCCTGGTCTGCCGATTCCGACTGTTATCACTGTTTACAGCGATCGCAGCTTCACGTTCATCACCAAGACACCGCCTGCCGCGGTTCTGCTGAAGAAGGCTGCTGGTATCAAGAGTGGTTCCGGTCGTCCGAATACCGAGAAAGTCGGTACCGTGACCCGTGCGCAGCTCGAAGAGATTGCCAAGACCAAAGAGCCTGACCTGACTGCAGCCGACATGGATGCAGCGGTTCGTACCATCGCCGGAACAGCCCGTAGCATGGGCCTGAACGTGGAGGGCCTGTAAGATGGCAAAGCTGAGTAAGCGTCAGAAGCTGATTCGTGAAAAAGTGGAAGCCGGCCGTTCATACTCTATTGACGAGGCCGTTGCTCTGCTGGTTGAGCTGGGCGAAGGCGTCAAGTTCAAGGAGTCTATCGACGTTGCTGTCAACCTGGGTGTTGACGCGCGTAAATCCGACCAGGTTGTTCGTAGCAGTACTGTTCTGCCTCACGGCACCGGCAAGTCTGTTCGCGTAGCCGTTTTTACTCAGGGTGCAAACGCTGAGAAAGCAACCGCTGCAGGCGCCGATGTTGTCGGTATGGACGATCTGGCGGAAGAAGTTAAGAAAGGCAACATGGATTTCGACGTTGTTATCGCAACGCCGGACGCCATGCGTGTCGTTGGTCAGCTGGGTCAGATCTTGGGCCCGCGTGGCCTGATGCCAAACCCGAAGGTTGGTACCGTAACTCCGGACGTTGAGACTGCGGTCAAAAACGCCAAGGCGGGTCAGGTGCGCTACCGCACCGATAAGAACGGCATCATCCACGCTCCGCTGGGCAACGTGGAATTCTCTGCTCAGACCATCAAGGAGAACCTTGAAGCTCTGGTTGCAGACCTGAAAAAGGCCAAGCCTGCGTCGGCGAAAGGTGTGTATCTGAAGAAGATCACCCTGTCCTCGACCATGGGTCCTGGCCTGGCTATCGATCAGGGAACCCTGGCACTTTAAGGTCCGGATCGGTAGTTGCTTTGTAGTCTAGGCGGAAGCCAAGGCTGTCAAAGACCGCAGGCCCCCGCGGCCTTCCGGATGCCGGAAGGCCACAAGGGTTAAAGCAACGCCTGCGCAGACGGTGTGAAGACGTTCTCTGAACCCAAACACCGTTAGGCGCCCGAAAGGGCATTGATGGGTTTGCCGGTAAGAACCGGCGAAATCGAGGAGATTACCAGTGGCAATTAGACTCGAAGACAAGAAGGCGATCGTCGCTGAAGTCAACGAGACTGCTGGTGCTGCTCTGTCTGTGGTTTTGGCTGACTACCGCGGTGTCACTTCTGGTGACATGACTGCGCTTCGTGCCAAGGCTCGTGCTGAGAAGGTGCATCTGAAGGTTGTTCGTAACAACCTGGCAAAGATCGCCATCAAAGGTACCGAGTTCGAGTGCATTGACGAAGCTCTGGTAGGCCCAACCATTCTGGCCTTCTCTATGGAAGATCCGGGTGCCGCTGCGCGCCTGCTGAAGGATTTTGCCAAAGAGAATGAGGCGTTTGAGATCAAAGGTCTGGCTGTCGGCGGTGAGCTGATGGGCGCAGAACAGATTGATCGCCTTGCCAAGCTGCCGACGCTCCACGAAGCGTTGACCAAGCTGGCAGTCGTAACCAAGGCACCAGTTACCAAGCTCGTACGCAGCCTGAACGACGTTCCTGGACGGATTACGCGGGTAGTAGCCGCAGTCCGTGACCAGAAGCGCGAAGCTGCTTGATTCTGTTGAACACTATTTTTCTATTTTTTGGAGAAAGTCATGGCTCTGTCTAAAGACGATATTTTGAATGCAATTGCTGAAATGAGCGTAATGGAAGTTGTTGAGCTCGTTGAAGCTATGGAAGAGAAGTTCGGCGTTTCCGCTGAAGCTGCCGTTGCTGCTGCTCCGGCTGCCGCTGGTGGCGACGCGGCTGCTGCTGAAGAGCAGACCGAGTTCGACGTAGTTCTGACTGGCCCGGGCGAGAAGAAAGTAAACGTCATCAAGGCCGTTCGTGAGCTGACTGGTCTGGGTCTGAAGGAAGCTAAGGAAATGGTTGACGGTGCTCCGTCTACTGTTAAGGAAGGCGCTTCCAAGGACGACGCTGAAGAAGCCAAGAAGAAGCTTGAGGAAGCAGGCGCTTCTGTTGAGCTCAAGTAAGAGTCGGTTTTTGATCGACACCGTGCTTTAAGCATGGACAGGCTGGTGGCTTTACGCCACCGGCCTTTTTCTGTTGTATGTGCTATAGACTCTGGTCTGCTATGGCAGACAGGCGCCAGAGCTATAACAGCGACAGCCAGGGTCTTGTTCAAGACGGCGCTATATGCCGAGCAATTCGGCCCCGAAGCAGAACATTGGTTGCTTCTTGATACCAGGTATCAGGTCTAAAGCTGGGGAATGCAGATGACTTACTCCTACACTGAGAAAAAGCGGATTCGCAAAGACTTTAGCAAATTGCCTTCCGTGATGGACGTCCCCTATTTGCTGTCTATTCAGCTGGATTCGTTCCGGGACTTCCTCCAAATGGAAGCCGCTCCTGAAGACCGCCGGGAAACCGGTCTTCACGCAGCATTTAAATCCGTATTCCCAATTGTCAGTTACTCTGGCAATGCCGCGCTCGAGTACGTTAGCTATCGTATTGGCGAGCCGGTTTTTGACGTCAAGGAATGCCAGCTTAGGGGCGTAACCTACGCAGCGCCGCTGCGGGTGAAAGTCCGCCTTATCATTTACGATAAGGAGTCGTCCAACAAGGCGATCAAGGACATCAAGGAGCAAGAAGTCTACATGGGCGAAATGCCCCTGATGACCGAGAACGGTACCTTCGTTATCAATGGTACTGAGCGTGTAATCGTTTCCCAGCTCCACCGTTCACCAGGTGTGTTCTTCGATCACGACAAGGGCAAGACTCACTCCTCCGGCAAACTGCTGTACTCCGCGCGGGTGATTCCTTACCGTGGCTCCTGGCTCGACTTCGAGTTCGATCCGAAGGACTCTGTGTTCGTTCGTATCGACCGTCGTCGTAAGCTGCCCGCCACCATCCTTCTGCGTGGTCTGGGGTTCACCTCCGAGCAGATGCTGGAGATGTTCTTCGATACCAGTAAGTTCACGCTGGGTGCCGAAACCTGCAAGCTTGAGCTGGTTCCGAGCCGTCTGCGTGGCGACATTGCGACCTTTGATATCAAGGATAAGGACGGCAATGTCATTGCAGAGGAAGGTCGCCGGATCACCGCGCGCCACATTCGCCAGCTTGAAAAGGCCGGCATTAATGAGTTGGACGTGCCTACCGAGTACCTCCATGGACGTGTTCTGGCCAAAGACATGGTCGACAGCAAGTCCGGAGAGGTGCTGGCCGAATGTAACTCCGAGCTGACAGCCGAGCTGATCGAGAAGCTGCTGGACGCCGGTATTACGGAAATCGAAACCCTGTACACGAACGACCTCGACTGTGGTCCGTTCATGTCCGATACCCTGCGTATCGATCCGACCCGCACGCCGCTGGAAGCGCTGGTCGAGATCTACCGTATGATGCGCCCGGGAGAGCCGCCCACCAAAGAGTCGGCGGAAAACCTGTTTACCAACCTGTTCTTCTCCGACGAGCGTTACGATCTGTCCGGCGTTGGCCGTATGAAGCTCAATCGTCGTCTGGGTCGTGAAGACAGCACTGGTCCGGGTACCCTGACCAACGAAGACATCATTGATGTTCTCAAGACTCTGATCAACATCCGTAACGGTCAGGGCAGTGTGGACGATATTGATAACCTGGGTAACCGTCGTGTTCGCTGTGTGGGTGAGATGGCGGAGAACCAGTTCCGTGTCGGTCTGGTCCGTGTTGAGCGGGCAGTTCGTGAGCGTCTGAGTCTTGCTGAGAGCGAAGGCCTGATGCCGCAAGACCTAATCAACGCCAAGCCGGTAGCTGCGGCTGTGAAGGAGTTCTTCGGTTCCAGTCAGTTGTCCCAGTTTATGGATCAGAACAACCCGCTGTCGGAAGTGACTCACAAGCGTCGTATTTCGGCACTTGGGCCGGGCGGTCTGACCCGGGAGCGAGCCGGCTTCGAGGTTCGTGACGTACACCCGACTCATTACGGACGTGTGTGTCCGATCGAGACTCCGGAAGGTCCGAACATCGGTCTGATCAACTCACTGGCGACCTATGCCCGCTCCAACTCCTACGGTTTCCTTGAGAGTCCGTACCGGAAAGTGGTAGATGGCGTGGTGACCGACGAGGTGGTTTACCTGTCGGCCATCGAAGAGAGCAACTACGTTATCGCCCAGGCAAGTGCGGCGATGGACGAGGAATCCCGCCGTCTGACAGACGAGCTGGTTACCGTGCGTCATCAGAACGAATTCACCGTAATGCCGCCGGAGAGCGTGAACTTCATGGACGTATCGCCGCGCCAGGTTGTGTCGGTTGCTGCGTCTCTGATTCCGTTCCTTGAGCACGACGATGCGAACCGGGCTCTGATGGGTGCGAACATGCAGCGTCAGGCCGTTCCGACCCTGCGCTCCCAGGTACCTCTGGTCGGTACCGGTGTTGAGCGTACTGTGGCCCAGGATTCCGGCGTCTGTGTGACTGCCCGTCGTGGTGGTGTGATTGAAAGCGTTGATGCGGCCCGTATCGTAGTTCGCGTCAACAACGACGAAACCGAAGCCGGTGATGCAGGTGTGGATATCTACAACCTCACCAAATACACCCGCTCCAACCAGAATACCTGTATCAACCAGCGTTCCATCGTTCGTCAGGGCGATGCCGTAGCGCGTGGTGACGTTCTGGCTGACGGCCCGTCTGTGGATCTGGGTGAGCTGGCGCTGGGCCAGAACATGCGCATCGCGTTCATGCCCTGGAACGGATACAACTTCGAGGACTCGATCCTGATCTCCGAGAAGGTGGTTCAGGAAGATCGTCTGACGACTATCCATATCCAGGAACTGACCTGTGTCGCTCGTGATACCAAACTCGGTAGCGAAGAGATCACGGCAGACATCCCGAACGTGGGTGAAAGTGCGCTGGCCAAGCTGGACGAGTCCGGCATTGTCTACATCGGTGCCGAAGTGGGCCCGGGCGACATTCTGGTCGGTAAGGTAACGCCGAAGGGTGAGACTCAGCTGACTCCGGAGGAGAAGCTGCTGCGTGCGATCTTCGGTGAAAAGGCGTCTGATGTAAAAGACACCTCTGCCCGTGTCCCGACTGGTACTCGCGGAACCGTTATCGATGTTCAGGTCTTTACCCGTGACGGTATCGAGAAGGATCAGCGTGCTCAGTCCATCGAGAAAGAGCAGCTGGATCAGTACCGCAAGGATCTTAAAGACGAATACCGGATCGTTGAGGGTGCTACCTACGAGCGTTTGATGAATGCTCTGAACGGTCAGGAAGTCATCAGTGGACCCGGCCTGAAGAAGGGCGCCAAGCTGGACGAGGCTTATCTGGCTGAGCTGCCGCGTCCGGACTGGTTCAAGCTCCGGATGAAGGACGAAAGCCTGAATGAGCTGCTGGAGAAGTCCGAGCAGTCTCTGGACGATCGCAAGAAAGAACACGAAGCCCGTTTCGACGACAAGAAAGGCAAGCTGCAGCAGGGCGACGACCTGGCTCCGGGCGTGCTGAAAATTGTCAAAGTGTACCTGGCCATCAAGCGTCGCATTCAGCCTGGCGACAAAATGGCCGGTCGTCACGGGAACAAGGGTGTTATCTCTGCGGTCATGCCTATTGAGGATATGCCGTACGATGAGCACGGAACCACCGTGGATATCGTGCTGAACCCTCTGGGTGTTCCGTCGCGGATGAACGTTGGCCAGGTTCTTGAAACGCACCTGGGTGCGGCTGCCAAAGGTCTGGGTGAGCGCATCAGCCAGATGCTGGATGAGCAGCGCAAGATTGCCGAGCTGCGCAAACTGCTGGATGAGATCTACAACCATTCGGACGAAGTGTTCAAGGTGGATCTGGACTCCCTGAGCGACAAGGAAATCCTGGAGCTGTGTGGAAATCTGCGTTCCGGCGTACCGATGGCGACTCCGGTCTTCGATGGCGCGAAGGAAGCGGAAGTGAAGCGGATGCTCGAGCTTGCCGGCCTGAGCACCACTGGCCAGACTGTGTTGTACGATGGTCGTACAGGTGATGCATTCGATCGACCGGTGACGGTTGGCTACATGTATATCCTGAAGCTGAACCACCTGATCGACGACAAAATGCACGCCCGTTCTACCGGTTCGTACAGCCTGGTTACCCAGCAGCCGCTGGGTGGTAAGGCCCAGTTCGGTGGACAGCGTTTCGGTGAGATGGAAGTGTGGGCCCTTGAGGCCTACGGTGCGGCGTATACGCTGCAGGAAATGCTTACCGTCAAGTCTGATGACGTGAATGGTCGGACCAAGATGTACAAGAACATTGTTGATGGGGATCATCGTATGGAGCCGGGCATGCCCGAATCCTTCAACGTTCTTGTCAAGGAAATCCGCTCGCTGGGTATCGACATCGAGCTGGAATCCGAGTAAGCCGAATTGTTTTTGGCAGCGTGAGCGGGTACCCCGTGTACCCGCCCGAATTTAACGCCATCCGGAGCTTTTACTGATGAAAGATTTGCTGAATCTTCTCAAGAGCCAGAACCAAAGCAAGGAATTCGATGCCATTCGCATCGGCCTGGCATCCCCTGACATGATTCGCTCATGGTCTTACGGTGAGGTTAAAAAGCCTGAGACCATTAACTACCGTACGTTCAAGCCTGAGCGTGACGGTCTTTTCTGTGCCAAGATCTTCGGCCCGATCAAGGACTACGAGTGTCTGTGCGGCAAATACAAGCGCCTGAAGCACCGTGGTGTTATCTGTGAGAAGTGTGGCGTTGAAGTCGCTCTGGCCAATGTTCGTCGTGACCGTATGGGGCACATCGAACTGGCTAGCCCGGTCGCCCACATCTGGTTCCTGAAGTCCCTGCCATCCCGTATTGGCTTGATGCTGGACATGACTCTGCGTGACATCGAGCGGGTTCTGTATTTTGAGTCCTTCATCGTCATCGAGCCTGGCATGACCACGCTTGAAAAGGGCCAGCTGCTGAACGACGAGCAGTACTACGAAGCCCTCGAAGAGTTTGGTGACGAATTCGATGCCCGCATGGGTGCGGAAGCCGTCAAGGAATTGCTGGAAGGTATCGATCTGCAGGCCGAGGTTGACGCGCTGCGGGAAGAGATTCCGCAGACCAATTCCGAAACCAAGATCAAGAAGTTCAGCAAGCGCCTGAAGATTCTTGAAGCGTTCCTGCACTCCGGCAACCGCCCGGGTGACATGATCATGACCGTTCTGCCGGTTCTGCCGCCGGATCTCCGTCCGCTGGTACCGCTGGATGGTGGTCGCTTTGCCACCTCTGACCTGAACGATTTGTACCGTCGTGTGATCAACCGGAACAACCGTCTCAAACGCCTGCTCGAGCTCAACGCGCCGGACATCATTGTCCGTAACGAAAAGCGGATGCTGCAGGAAGCAGTTGACGCGCTGCTGGATAACGGCCGCCGTGGGCGTGCTATCACCGGCACCAACAAGCGCCCGCTGAAGTCCCTGGCCGACATGATCAAAGGTAAGCAGGGTCGTTTCCGTCAGAACCTGCTGGGTAAGCGGGTAGACTACTCGGGCCGTTCGGTCATCGTGGTAGGTCCATACCTGCGCCTGCACCAGTGTGGTCTTCCCAAGAAGATGGCGCTGGAGCTGTTCAAGCCGTTTATTTTCTCCAAGCTGGAGCATCGCGGCCTGGCGACGACAATCAAAGCCGCCAAGAAGATGGTTGAGCGCGAAGAAGGCGTGGTCTGGGATATCCTGGACGAAGTCATTCGTGAGCACCCGATCATGCTGAACCGTGCGCCGACCCTGCACCGTCTGGGTATCCAGGCGTTCGAGCCGGTTCTGATCGAAGGCAAGGCGATTCAGCTGCACCCGCTGGTGTGTGCCGCCTATAACGCGGACTTCGACGGTGACCAGATGGCGGTACACGTACCGCTGACTCTGGAGGCGCAGCTCGAAGCCCGTGCCCTGATGATGTCTACCAACAACGTTCTGTCTCCGGCAAACGGAGAGCCGATCATCGTTCCGTCCCAGGACGTGGTACTTGGTCTGTACTACATGACCCGTGAGCGCGAAAGTGCGCTGGGTGAGGGCATGGTGTTCTCTGATGTGAAGGAAGTTCACCGCGCGTACGGCGCCGGAATGGTGGACCTTCAGGCCAAGGTCAAGGTTCGGGTTAAGGAGGTGAGCGTCGCGGAAGACGGTTCCCGCGAGGAAACCTTCAAGGTCGTTGAGACCACCGTTGGCCGTTCGCTGCTGTTTGATATCGTGCCGGATGGCCTGTCGTTCGATCTGGTCAACAAGCCGATGGTCAAGAAGGCCATTTCCGGTCTGATCAATACCTGCTATCGCGATGCGGGCCTGAAAGACACCGTTATCTTTGCTGACCAGCTCATGTACATGGGTTACCACTACGCGACCGTGTCCGGTATCTCGATCTGTTTCAACGACTTCGAGATCCCGCCCGAGAAGTACGAGATGGTCGACGCGGCTACCGATGAAGTTAAGGACATCGAAAACCAGTACGCATCCGGTCTCCTGACCCAGGGTGAGAAGTACAATAAGGTCATCGATATCTGGTCCCGCGCCAACGACAAAGTCTCCAAGGCTATGATGGAGCGTTTGTCGAAAGAGCAGGTTATCGGGCCTGATGGCCTGCCTGTGAAGGGCGAAGACGGCGAAGACCTGATGCAGGAGTCGTTCAACTCCGTCTACATGATGGCCGACTCCGGGGCGCGGGGTTCTGCGGCCCAGATCCGTCAGTTGGCGGGTATGCGTGGTCTGATGGCCAAGCCGGATGGCTCGATCATTGAGACGCCGATCACTGCGAACTTCCGTGAAGGTCTGAACGTACTCCAGTACTTCATCTCGACCCACGGTGCTCGTAAGGGTCTGGCAGATACCGCTCTGAAGACTGCGAACTCCGGTTACCTGACCCGTCGTCTGGTCGATGTATCCCAGGATCTGGTGGTCACCGAGGAAGACTGTGGCACGGCCGAAGGCCTGCTGATGACGCCGCACATCGAGGGTGGCGACGTTGTTGTGCCGCTGGGCGATCGTGTGCTGGGTCGTGTTACCGCTCGCGATGCGTTTACCCCGACCGACAAGGACAACGCGGTTGTTCCGTCCGGCACCCTGCTGGATGAGAAGACCGTCGAGACGCTCGAGCGGGCCGGTGTAGACGAGGTCTGGGTGCGCTCTGCGATCACCTGTGAAACCCGCCACGGTATCTGCTCCAAGTGTTACGGCCGTGATCTGGCCCGTGGACACCAGGTTAACGTTGGTGAGGCCGTTGGTGTTATCGCGGCTCAGTCCATCGGTGAGCCGGGTACCCAGCTGACCATGCGTACCTTCCACATCGGTGGTGCGGCGAGCCGGGCCTCCGCGGTGGATAACATTCAGGTCAAGCATGGCGGTACTGTTCGCCTGCATAACCTGAAGTCTATTGAGAAGACCGATGGCAGCCTGGTGGTTGTATCCCGTTCCTCAGCGCTGGCCATTGCCGATGAACAGGGTCGTGAGCGTGAGTGGTATAAGCTGCCCTACGGTGCCGTGCTGTCTGTTAAGAACGGCGATGCGGTTGAGGCCGGTGTGGTTGTGGCTAAGTGGGATCCGCATACCCACCCGATTATTGCCGAAGCCCAGGGTACAGCCAAGTTTGTCAACATGGAGCAGGGCATCAGCGTCCGCACCCAGACTGACGAGCTGACAGGCCTGTCTACCATGGAAGTGATCGACCCGAAGGATCGCCCTGCTGCTGGTAAGGACGTTCGTCCGGGTATCCAGCTGCTGGATGAGTCCGGTAATGAGGTCGAGCTTCCGGGTGGCGCAACGGCTATGTACTTCCTGCCAGCCAACGCCCTGGTCACCATGGCCAATGGCGCCAAGGTTGAGCTGGGTGACGTGGTTGCGCGGATTCCGCAGGAAAGCTCGAAGACACGGGATATAACCGGTGGTCTGCCGCGGGTTGCGGATCTGTTCGAGGCGCGTCGTCCGAAAGAGTCTGCGATCCTGGCAGAAATCAGCGGCACCGTGTCCTTCGGCAAGGAAACCAAGGGCAAGAAGCGTCTGGTGATTACGCCGAAAGATGCAGACGCTTACGAGGTTCTGATTCCGAAGCATCGTCAGCTTAACGTGTTCGAGGGCGAAACTGTTGAGCGGGGCGAGGTGATTTCTGATGGCCCGTCTAACCCGCACGACATTCTGCGTCTTCTGGGTGTGGTCGAGCTGGCCAAGTACATCACTAACGAAATCCAGGACGTGTACCGTCTGCAGGGCGTTGTCATCAACGACAAGCACATCGAAGTTATCGTTCGCCAGATGCTGCGCAAGGTTGAAGTGACCGACCCGGGCGATACGACTCTGCTTTCCGGCGACCAGGTGGAAATCAACCAGGTGCTCGAAGAGAACGAGAAGGCCGATGCTGCTGACAAAGAGCCGGCGCGCTTCGAGCGTCTGCTGCTGGGTATCACCAAGGCTTCTCTGGCGACCGAGTCGTTCATTTCTGCTGCGTCGTTCCAGGAAACCACGCGGGTCCTCACCGAAGGTGCGGTTACCGGCAAGCGTGATTACCTGCGCGGCCTGAAAGAGAACGTGGTTGTTGGTCGTCTGATTCCGGCCGGCACTGGTCTGGCGTACCACAGCGAGCGCCGTCGCAAGCGCGAACTGGGTGAGCAGGGTGTGACCGCGGCGGATGTCGAAGAGGCGCTCAGCGCAGAGCTCAACCGCGAAAGCTGAGTTGGGCTGGCGAGCCACCTCCGGATAGATACCTATTCCGAAGGTGGTTAAAAAGAGATCAGTCATCTTGACTGACATGGGCCGCAGGCTTAAACTTGCGGCCCTCAAATTTTACCCCCTGTACCCAGGGGGTAAGTTTCATTGGAATGGTTTTTGGAGTTTGCTTACATGGCAACGATTAATCAGTTGGTGCGTAAGCCTCGTAAGCGCAAGGTAGCCAAGAGCGACGTTCCCGCTCTCCAGGCCTGTCCTCAGCGCCGTGGTGTGTGCACTCGTGTGTACACCACAACGCCGAAGAAGCCGAACTCAGCACTGCGTAAAGTGTGCCGTGTTCGTCTGACTAACGGCTACGAGGTTTCCTCATACATCGGTGGTGAAGGTCATAACCTTCAGGAGCACAGCGTAGTGCTTATCCGTGGCGGTCGTGTAAAGGACCTCCCGGGTGTGCGTTACCACACTGTTCGCGGAACACTGGACACCCAGGGTGTGCAGAACCGTAAGCAGGGTCGCTCCAAGTACGGTGCAAAACGACCCAAGTCCTGATGTCCCTAATGGGTGTCTTTTATCGTTGCTTGTTAGAACGGTAAGAGTAAGGCTGAGTAGCAATTGGCTATCTCAGGGGTTCCTGAAGACCTTTTAAATAGATAAGGGCTTATCGATGCCTAGAAGAAGAGTTGCAGCTAAACGGGAAATTATCCCGGATCCTAAATTCGGCAGTGCACGCCTTGCCAAGTTCATCAACCACGTGATGGAAAGCGGCAAGAAGTCTGTTGCAGAGCGCATTGTTTACGGCGCGCTCGATATCGTCGCCGAAAAATCCAAGGAAGAGCCGATCGACATGTTCGAGAAGGCCCTGGAGAACATCCAGCCGATGGTTGAGGTTAAATCCCGTCGTGTTGGTGGTGCTACCTACCAGGTGCCTGTAGAAGTTCGGCCTTCCCGTCAGAACGCGCTGGCCATGCGCTGGCTCGTTGAATTCTCACGGAAGCGTGGTGAGAAGTCCATGGCTCAGCGTCTGGCCGGAGAAATCCTGGACGCCGTTGAGAGCAAGGGCGCCGCTGTGAAGAAGCGCGAAGACGTTCACCGCATGGCAGAAGCCAACAAGGCTTTCTCCCACTTCCGTTTCTAATAAGCCGAGGTTTATACAGTGGCACGCAAAACTCCAATCAAGCGATACAGAAACATCGGTATTTGTGCGCACGTTGATGCGGGCAAAACCACGACCACCGAGCGGGTTCTGTTCTATACCGGTCTGTCTCACAAGATCGGTGAGGTTCATGATGGCGCCGCCACCATGGACTGGATGGAACAGGAGCAGGAGCGTGGTATCACCATTACCTCTGCTGCGACCACCTGTTTCTGGCAGGGTATGGACAAGCAATATCCTGAGCACCGTATCAACATCATCGATACTCCGGGGCACGTAGACTTCACCATCGAAGTAGAGCGTTCCCTGCGTGTACTCGACGGTGCGGTGGTTGTTTTCTGTGGTTCTTCTGGTGTTGAGCCGCAGTCTGAAACTGTTTGGCGTCAGGCTAACAAGTATGAAGTTCCCCGCATGGTGTTCGTCAACAAGATGGACCGTGCTGGTGCTAACTTCCTGCGTGTTGTGGATCAGATCAAGAACCGTCTGGGTGCGACTCCTGTGCCCATTCAGCTGCCGATCGGTGCCGAGGAAGACTTCCAGGGCGTGGTAGACCTCATTCGTATGAAGGCTATCTACTGGAATGAAGCTGATTCCGGAATGACCTACGAAGAGAGGGACATTCCTGCTGAGCTGCTCGAAGAGTGTGAAATGTACCGTGAGCAGATGGTTGAGGCTGCTGCCGAAGCCAACGAAGAGTTCATGGACAAGTACCTGGAAGGCGGCGAGCTGACCAATGACGAGATCAAGGCTGGTCTGCGTCAGCGCACCCTGGCTAACGAGATCGTGCTGGCTACCTGTGGTTCTGCGTTCAAGAACAAGGGTGTTCAGGCGGTTCTGGATGCGGTTATCGAGTTCCTGCCGGCTCCGGACGAAGTTAAGGCCATCCGCGGTGAAGTTGACGACGAAGGTACCGAGGAAACTCGTCCGGTCGACGACAACGCCCCGTTCGCGGCGCTGGCGTTCAAGATCGCCACTGACCCGTTTGTTGGTACTCTGACGTTCTTCCGTGTGTACTCGGGAACCCTGGAAAGCGGCAATGCGGTCTACAACTCTGTGAAGGGTAAGAAAGAGCGTGTTGGTCGTATGGTGCAGATGCACTCGAAGGACCGTCAGGAAATCAAAGAAGTACTGGCTGGTGACATCGCTGCGGCTATCGGTCTGAAGAGCGTGACGACCGGTGACACCCTGTGTGATGAGAACAACAAAATCGTTCTCGAGCGCATGGAGTTCCCGGAGCCGGTTATCTCTGTAGCAGTTGAGCCGAAGTCCAAGGCTGATCAGGAAAAGATGGGTGTTGCCCTGGGTAAGCTGGCTCAGGAAGATCCGTCGTTCCGCGTTCGCACGGACGAAGAGTCTGGCCAGACCATCATTTCCGGTATGGGTGAGCTTCACCTGGACATCATCGTTGATCGTATGCGTCGCGAGTTCAAGGTTGAGGCCAACATTGGTAAGCCGCAGGTGGCCTACCGTGAGTGCATCCGGAAGCCGGTTGATGTCGAAGGCAAGTTCGTGCGCCAGTCTGGCGGTCGTGGTCAGTACGGTCACGTCAAGGTCAAGCTGGAGCCGCTGCCTCTGGACGACGATACCGAAAACTTCATTTTCGTGAACGAGATCGTCGGTGGTGTGGTTCCGAAGGAATACATCCCGGCGGTTCAGCAGGGCATCGAAGAGCAGATGCAAAACGGCTGTCTGGCCGGTTACCCGCTGCTGGGTATCAAGGCCACTCTGTATGATGGCTCCTACCACGATGTGGACTCCAACGAAATGGCGTTCAAGATCGCGGGTTCCATGGCCATGAAGAAGGGCGCGCTTGAGGCGAACCCGGCGCTGCTTGAGCCGATCATGAAGGTTGAAGTTGTCACTCCTGAAGACTACATGGGTGACGTCGTCGGTGACCTGAACCGTCGTCGTGGTCTGGTTCAGGGTATGGATGAAAATCCCTCCGGCAAGCTGGTTCGAGCTGAAGTTCCGCTGGCGGAGATGTTCGGTTATGCCACCGACCTGCGTTCTGCGACTCAGGGTCGGGCGTCATACTCCATGGAGTTCTCCGGTTACTCGGAAGCGCCGTCGAACATTGCCGAAGCAATCATGAAACAGGGTTGATTCCCGGACTTAAGAAACAGGAAGAGGTGTAACCGTGTCTAAAGAAAAATTTGAACGTAGTAAGCCCCACGTAAACGTGGGCACCATCGGTCACGTTGACCATGGTAAAACCACTCTGACTGCCGCTCTGACTCGTGTGTGTCACGAAGTATGGGGTACAGGTACTGCCAGTGCGTTTGACCAGATCGATAACGCTCCGGAAGAGAAAGCGCGTGGTATCACCATCGCTACTTCTCACGTTGAGTACGATTCTCCGACTCGTCACTACGCGCACGTAGACTGCCCGGGCCACGCTGACTATGTGAAGAACATGATCACTGGTGCGGCGCAGATGGACGGCGCGATCCTGGTTTGCTCCGCAGCTGACGGCCCCATGCCGCAGACTCGTGAGCACATCCTGCTGTCCCGTCAGGTTGGCGTTCCTTTCATCGTTGTGTTCCTGAACAAGGCCGACATGGTTGACGATGAAGAGCTGCTTGAGCTGGTAGAGATGGAAGTTCGTGACCTGCTGAGCCAGTACGACTTCCCGGGTGACGACACTCCGATCATCACCGGTTCTGCCCTGATGGCTCTGGAAGGTAAGGATGACAACGAAATGGGTACTACCGCTGTTAAGAAGCTGGTAGAAGCCCTGGACGACTACATCCCTGAGCCGGAGCGTGCCATTGACCAGCCGTTCCTGATGCCGATCGAGGACGTATTCTCTATCTCTGGCCGTGGTACTGTTGTTACCGGTCGTGTAGAGCGTGGCATCATCAAGGTTGGCGACGAAGTTGAAATTGTTGGTATCCGTGAGACCACCAAGACCACCTGTACCGGTGTTGAAATGTTCCGTAAGCTGCTCGACGAAGGTCGTGCCGGTGAGAACGTTGGTGTTCTGCTGCGTGGTACCAAGCGTGACGACGTTGAGCGTGGCCAGGTTCTGGCGGTGCCGGGTTCCATCACTCCGCACACCAAGTTCGAGTGCGAAGTGTACGTACTGAGCAAAGAAGAAGGTGGTCGTCATACCCCGTTCTTCAAGGGCTACCGTCCTCAGTTCTACTTCCGTACCACCGACGTAACCGGTTCTTGCGAACTGCCGGAAGGCGTAGAAATGGTTATGCCGGGTGACAACGTGAAGATGAGTGTTACCCTGATCGCTCCGATCGCCATGGAAGATGGTCTGCGCTTCGCAATCCGCGAAGGTGGCCGTACCGTTGGTGCCGGCGTGGTATCCAAGATCATCGAGTAATATTCTCGGGTGATCCTGAGAAAGGGGCTGATTTATCAGCCCCTTTTTCTATTTAAGTCGCAAAGTCCTTGCCCGCTCCCGTCGGTGGCTATAGCTGTTGACAGGGTTGGGTATTATGCATACAATGCGGCTCCTTTTTTTGAAGGTCGGCTAACTAGTAGCTGCTACGAGTGGAGTTTGGTGCATCATGCAAAGCCAAAAAATTCGAATTCGGTTGAAGGCGTTTGATTATCGTCTTATCGACCAGTCCACGCAGGAGATTGTCGATACCGCCAAGCGGACCGGCGCTCAGGTGCGTGGCCCTATCCCTCTGCCGACGCGGAAGGAAAAGTACACCGTTCTGATCTCTCCGCACGTCAATAAAGACGCGCGTGATCAGTATGAAATTCGTACTCACAAGCGTCTGCTCGACATTGTTGAGCCGACGGAAAAGACAGTAGATGCTCTGATGAAACTGGACCTGGCAGCAGGTGTAGACGTTCAGATCAGCCTCGGCTAATACCGCCCGGTATTAGTCTGTGTAACTGTCCTAAGGCCATAGAGGGTGAGAGCCCCGTACACTTAAGAGGTGAAACATGGCAATTGGTATTGTCGGTCGCAAGGCCGGTATGACCCGTATTTTTACGGATGAAGGGCACGCAGTGCCTGTAACGGTAATCGAGGTTGAGCCCAACCGGATTACTCAGTTGAAAACCCTTGAAAGCGATGGCTACCGCGCCGTTCAGGTGACCGTAGGTGCTCGTCGTGCTTCTCGTGTAACCAAGAGTGCAGCAGGTCACTTTGCCAAAGCCGGCGTAGAAGCTGGTCGTGGCGTGTGGGAATTCCGCCTGGCTGACGGTGAAGGTGAAGAGCTGGCGCTGGGTGGCGAAATTAATGCCTCCATCTTCGAAGATGGTCAGGTTGTCGATGCGATCGGTCAGTCCAAGGGTAAGGGCTTCCAGGGCGGTGTTAAGCGCTGGAACTTCTCCACGCAAGACGCTACTCACGGTAACTCCCTGTCCCATCGTGCGCCTGGTTCTATCGGTCAGAACCAGACTCCGGGTCGGGTATTTAAGGGCAAGAAGATGGCGGGGCAGATGGGTAATGCGCGTGTCACCGTGCAGAACCTGAAAGTTGTCCGTGTCGACGCCGAGCGCAACCTGCTGCTGGTAAGTGGTGCCGTACCTGGCGCAACTGGCGGCGATGTTGTCATCAAGCCTGCAGTTAAAGCCTGAGGAGCGGTGCGATGGAATTGACAATTACTGGTAGCGGAAAGGGCGTTTCTGTTTCCGACGCTACTTTCGCAAGAGATTTTAACGAGTCCCTGGTTCACCAGGTGGTAACT
Organism: Marinobacter suaedae; assembly: GCF_030519635.1. Lineage (NCBI taxonomy): Bacteria > Pseudomonadati > Pseudomonadota > Gammaproteobacteria > Pseudomonadales > Marinobacteraceae > Marinobacter > Marinobacter suaedae. The sequence goes on from NZ_JAUMIS010000003.1 coordinate 25,520, forward strand.
GCCTACATGGCGGCCGGCCGTCAGGGTACCAAGGCTCAGAAGACGCGTTCTGAAGTTAGTGGCGGTGGTAAGAAGCCGTGGCGTCAGAAGGGTACTGGTCGTGCTCGTGCGGGTACCATTCGTAGTCCGATCTGGCGTTCTGGTGGTGTGACTTTTGCTGCCAAGCCGCGCGACTTTGAGCAGAAGGTTAACCGCAAGATGTACCGTGCGGCCATGCGCTCTATTCTGTCCGAGCTGGTTCGCCAGGAGCGTCTGGTAGTGGTTGACGACATGAATGTCGAGACTCCGAAGACCAAGGCGTTTACTGCCAAGCTGAAGGATATCGGTGTATCTAATGCTCTGATCCTGTCTGACAGTGTGGAGCAGAACCTTCACCTGGCATCCCGCAACATTCCGCACGTTGATGTGCGTGATGTCGCTGGCCTGGATCCGGTTAGCCTGGTTGCCTTCGAGAAAGTCGTAGTGACTGTTCCCGCTCTGAAGAAGATCGAGGAGATGCTGGGATGAATCAGGAACGTATTTATAAGGTTCTTCTGGGACCTCACGTATCAGAAAAAGCGTCTCTGGCGGCAGAGCGTGGTCAGGTTGTCTTTCGTGTAGCGCCTGATGCAACCAAGCCGGAGATCAAGAAGGCCGTTGAGCAGTTGTTCAACGTCACTGTAGAAGGTGTTCAGGTTCTGAACCGCAAGGGTAAGCTCAAGCGTACTATCCGCGGGTTCGGCAAGCGTAATGACATTCGTAAGGCTTACGTAAAGCTGGCAGAAGGTCAGGACATCGATTTTATGGATGTGGAATAAGGTAAAGGGGTCGTAAAATGCCGATCGTCAAAACCAAGCCAACATCTGCCGGACGCCGTCACGTTGTAAAAACTTACAACCCTGATCTGTACAAAGGGCGCCCTTACGAGCCGTTGGTAGAGACTCTGAAAAAGTCGGGTGGTCGTAACAATGCTGGTCGCATTACCACTCGTCACATTGGTGGTGGTCATAAGCAGCACTACCGTGTCATTGATTTTAAGCGGACCAAAGATGGTGTTCCGGCGACTATTGAGCGTCTGGAATACGATCCGAACCGCTCTGCGCACATTGCTCTTCTGAAGTATGCCGATGGTGAGCGTCGTTACATCATTGCTCCCAAGGGTATGAAGGTAGGCGATCCTGTGCGCTCTGGCGTCGACGCGCCGATTAAGGTGGGTTCCACTCTGCCGCTCCGGAATATTCCGGTTGGTTCTGTGATCCACTGCGTCGAACTCAAGCCTGGCAAAGGTGCTCAGCTGGCTCGCTCCGCGGGCGCATCCGTACAGCTGGTGGCTCGGGAAGGTGCGTATGCAACCATCCGCCTGCGCTCAGGTGAAATGCGAAAGGTGCTTGTAGATTGCCGTGCAACGCTGGGTGAAGTATGTAACAGCGAGCACAGCCTCAAGCAGCTTGGTAAAGCGGGTGCATCACGTTGGCGCGGCAAACGCCCAACAGTACGTGGTGTTGCTATGAACCCAGTTGACCACCCGCATGGTGGTGGTGAAGGGCGTACCTCTGGCGGGCGTCACCCGGTTACTCCGTGGGGTGTTCCGACCAAAGGGCATAAGACTCGTAAGAACAAGCGTACTGACAAAATGATAGTACGTCGTCGTTCAGCCAAGTAAACGACTACATAGAGGTAATTGCTGTGCCACGTTCTTTAAAGAAAGGTCCTTTTATAGACCTGCATCTGTTGAAGAAGGTCGAGGCAGCTCTGGAAGCTAACGACAAGCGGCCGATCAAAACCTGGTCCCGCCGGTCCACAGTCTTCCCGGAGATGGTAGGCCTGACCATTGCAGTCCATAACGGCAAGCAGCACGTGCCGGTTTATGTCACCGAAGATATGGTTGGACATAAGCTGGGTGAGTTCGCGGCAACGCGTACTTATCGTGGTCATGCAGCCGACAAGAAAGCTAAACGCTGATTGTGAGGTAATAGAAATGGAAGTAGCAGCCAAGTACAAGGGCGCTCGCCTCTCAGCTCAGAAAGCACGTCTTGTCGCCGACCAGGTACGCGGCAAGGCTGTTGAGGACGCCCTGAATATTTTGACTTTTAGCCCGAAGAAGGCAGCTGTAGTTATCAAGAAAGCTCTTGAGTCTGCAATTGCCAACGCTGAGCACAACGAAGGTCTGGATGTGGATGACCTGAAGGTGTCTACCGTCATGGTGGACGAGGGGCCGACGCTCAAGCGCATTAAAGCTCGAGCCAAGGGGCGCGCTGATCGTATTTTCAAGCGCACCTGTCATATCACCGTCAAGGTCGCCGACAAGTAGGAGATGCTCAGATGGGTCATAAAGTAAATCCAACCGGCATTCGCCTGGGTGTGATCAAAGAGCACAACTCAGTCTGGTATGCCGACAAGAAGGACTACGCGAAAAACCTTTTGAATGATATCGAGGTTCGCGAGTTCCTGGACAAGCGTCTGGTCAAGGCGTCTGTCAGCAAGATTGTGATCGAGCGCCCCGCTCAGAACGCCCGTATCACGATCCATACTGCCCGTCCCGGTATTGTTATCGGTAAGAAGGGTGAAGATGTTGACCGTCTGCGTCGCGAAGTCAGCGACATGATGGGCGTGCCTGTGCACATCAACATCGAAGAAGTTCGCAAGCCGGATCTGGATGCTCGCCTGGTAGCACAAAACGTTGCTGGTCAGCTTGAGCGTCGCGTGATGTTCCGTCGTGCCATGAAGCGTGCGGTACAAAACGCCATGCGTCAGGGCGCCAAGGGCATCAAGATTCAGGTTGGCGGCCGTCTTGGGGGTGCTGAAATCGCTCGTTCCGAGTGGTATCGCGAAGGTCGTGTACCTCTGCACACACTGCGTGCAGACATTGATTACGCAACCTATGAAGCGCATACCACCTACGGCGTAATCGGCGTCAAGGTATGGATCTTCAAAGGTGAGATTCTTGGTGGTATGGAGCAGGTCCGTGCTGACAAGAAAGCCTCTGGGAAGAAAGGTTCTAAGTAAAGGGGCACTCTTATGCTGCAACCAAAACGCACCAAATTTCGCAAGGTAATGAAAGGCCGTAACACCGGTCTTGCTCAGCGAGCTAATAAGGTGAGCTTCGGTGAATACGGATTGAAGGCGACCAGCCGTGGGCGTATAACTGCGCGCCAGATTGAGGCAGCGCGTCGTACCATGACTCGTCGTATCAAGCGGGGCGGTAAGATCTGGATCCGGGTGTTCCCGGACAAGCCGATCACCGGTAAGCCGCTGGAAGTACGTATGGGTAAAGGTAAAGGTTCTGTCGAGTATTGGGTGGCTGAAATCCAGCCTGGTAGGATGCTTTACGAGATGGAAGGTGTGAGCGAGGAACTCGCGCGTGAAGCCTTCACGCTCGCGGCAGCCAAACTGCCGGTTCAGACCACCTTTGTAACGAGGACGGTGATGTGATGAAAGCAACAGAGCTGCGTGAAAAATCAGTCGAGGAGCTGAACAAAGAGCTGATCGACCTGCTGAAGGAGCAGTTCAACCTTCGCATGCGCAAAGCGACAGGTCAGCTGAATCAGTCTCACCTCCTCGCCAAGGTGAAGCGTGACATCGCTCGCGTGAAAACAGTATTGAACGAAAAGGCAGGACAGTGACATGACCGAAGCTACCCAAACTGCCAGAACTCTGAGCGGCAAGGTCGTGAGCAACAAGATGGATAAGTCCATCGTGGTTCTGGTTGAGCGTCAGGTTAAGCACCCTCTGTACGGTAAGTACATGAAGCGCTCTACCAAGATTCACGCTCATGATGAGAATAACCAGTGCAACATCGGTGACACTGTGACCATTCAGGAAACCCGTCCGGTCTCCAAGACCAAGACCTGGGCCCTGGTGGAAGTGACCGAAGCTGCATCCAAGGTGTAATTCGCCCGGAGAACAACCATGATTCAGACTCAAACAATGCTTGAAGTCGCGGATAACAGCGGTGCACGTCAGGTGATGTGCATCAAGGTCCTGGGCGGTTCACACCGGCGTTACGCTAGCGTTGGGGATATCATCAAGGTGACCGTCAAGGAAGCCATCCCCCGCGGTAAGGTGAAGAAAGGCCAGGTCCTGAAGGCTGTTGTGGTGCGTACTCGCAAGGGTGTGCGTCGCTCAGACGGTTCGCTGATCCGTTTCGACGGAAATGCTGCAGTACTTCTGAACAATCAGGACGCACCAATCGGTACCCGTATCTTCGGGCCGGTTACTCGTGAACTGCGTAATGAGAAGTTCATGAAAATTATTTCACTGGCACCCGAAGTACTTTAAAGGACCAGAGGCCGGTTATGAAAAAGATCAAACGAGATGACGAAGTAATCGTCACCACGGGGAAAGATAAAGGCAAACGTGGTAAAGTTCTGCGCGTTCAGGACGACGGCCGTGTTGTAGTTTCTGGTATCAATATGATCAAGAAGCACACCAAGCCGAACCCGATGCTGGGCACCCCGGGTGGTATCGTCGAGAAAGAAGCACCTATCCAGGCTTCGAATGTGGCTATTTTTAATCCGCAGACCGGCAAAGCCGATCGTGTAGGCTTCCAGGTTAAGGAAGACGGCACCAAGGTGCGGATTTTTAAGTCCACAAACGAAACTGTCGATAGCCAGTAATCGGGGGTGGTGACGATGCTGAACATGAAAGAGCAGTACACGAAAGAAGTGGTACCCGCCCTGCAGAAAGAGTTCGGTTACAAGAATCCGATGCAGGTTCCGCGTATCGAAAAGATCACCCTCAACATGGGTGTCGGCGAAGCGGTTGGCGACAAGAAGCTGATCGAGAACGCTGTTGCTGATCTTGAGCGTCTGGCAGGCCAAAAGGCTGTAGTAACCAAGGCGCGTAAGTCAGTGGCTGGCTTCAAGATCCGTGAAGGTTGGCCGATCGGCTGTAAAGTTACTCTGCGTGGCGAGCGTATGTGGGACTTCTTTGACCGTCTGGTGCACATTGCGGTTCCCCGCATTCGTGACTTCCGCGGTCTGAACCCCAAGTCGTTCGACGGTCGTGGTAACTACAGCATGGGCGTGCGTGAGCAGATCATTTTCCCGGAAATCGAGTACGACAAAGTCGACAAGATCCGTGGTCTGGACATCACCATTACCACCACAGCCGGCTCCGATGATGAAGGCCGCGAACTGTTGAAAGCCTTCGGCTTTCCGTTCAAGAAATAAAGGAACGAGTGTAATGGCTAAGGTTTCCATGAAAAACCGTGAGCTCAAGCGCGAAAAGACTGTGGCTAAGTACGCAGCCAAGCGCGCCGAGCTCAAGGCGATTATCAAGAACCCTAACACCAGCGATGAAGACCGCTGGGACGCGCAGATGAAGCTCCAGCAGCTTCCTCGTGACGCGAGTCCCGCACGTCTTCGGAATCGTTGCCAGGTAACTGGTCGCCCTCACGGCGTCCTGCGCAAGTTCGAGCTGTCACGGATCAAGCTCCGTGAATACGGCATGCGCGGTGACGTTCCGGGCCTGACCAAAGCAAGCTGGTAAGATAGGCAGCCTGACTTCGGTCAGGTGCCTGTTGGTAAGCGGTGCGGCAAGCCGCTGCACAACTAAAAAGATCAGGAGCCTCATACCAATGAGTATGCAAGACACGCTTGCGGATATGTTTACCCGTATTCGTAATGCTCAGATGGCGTCGAAAGCTGACGTGACGATGCCGTCTTCAAAAATGAAAGTCTCCGTAGCCCAGGTCCTGAAGGACGAAGGTTATGTTGAGGATTTCTCCGTATCAGCCGACGCGAAGCCCGAGCTGACCATCACTCTGAAGTACTTCGGCGGTAAGCCTGTGATCGAAGAGATCAAGCGGGTCAGTCGTCCGAGTCTGCGCCAATATAAAGGTGCTGAGGAGCTGCCGAAAGTTTCCGGTGGTCTTGGGGTCGCGATTGTCTCAACGTCCAAGGGCGTTATGACAGACCGCGCTGCACGTGCTGCAGGCGTGGGTGGCGAAGTCATCTGCACCGTATTCTAGGAGATACACATGTCCAGGGTTGCCAATAATCCTGTCGTGCTGCCTTCCGGTGTTGAGGTTAAGCTGAACGGACAGGAAATCAGTGTTAAGGGTTCCAAAGGGACTCTTGAAATGAACATCCACCAGGCGGTGGAAGTAAAGCAGGAAGAGAACGTACTGCGTTTCGCGGCGCGCGATGGCGCCAAGCAGTCCCGCGCTCTTGCAGGTACCACCCGTGCACTGGTCAACAACATGGTTGTCGGCGTTTCCACTGGCTTTGAGCGCAAGCTCCAGCTGGTAGGCGTTGGATACCGTGCCCAGGCGCAGGGCAAGAAGCTCAATCTGACGCTGGGTTTCTCTCACCCGGTCGAGTACGAGCTGCCTGAGGGTATTACCGCCGAAACACCTTCGAACACCGAAGTTGTGATTCGCGGTATCGACAAGCAACAGGTTGGCCAGGTCGCTGCGGACGTCCGCGCGTACCGTCCGCCCGAGCCTTATAAGGGTAAGGGTGTTCGTTATGCGGATGAGCAGGTCAGACGCAAAGAAGCCAAGAAGAAATAAGGCGGGACTATGAGCGCGAATATCGAAAGAATGCGTCGCGCACGTAAAGTGCGTATGAAGATTCGTGAGCTGGGTGTCAATCGTCTGTGTGTTCACCGCACACCGCGTCACATGTACGCCCAGGTTACTACTGCAGATGGCAGCAAGGTTCTGGCATCTGCCTCCACGTTGGATAAGGAACTGCGCCAGAGTGCAACCGGTAACGTGGACGCCGCCAAGAAGGTCGGTCAGCTGGTTGCTGAGCGTGCCAAGGCGGCAGGTGTTGAGCAGGTCGCATTTGACCGCTCCGGTTACCGTTACCACGGTCGTGTCCAGGCAGTTGCCGACGGCGCCCGTGAAGCTGGCTTGCAATTCTAAGAGGTGGAGAAAATGAGCGTTAACGAACAGAAGGCGCCTGAGCTCCAGGAAAGACTGGTTCAGGTGAACCGTGTCGCCAAGGTTGTTAAGGGTGGCCGTATTTTTGCCTTCACCGCACTGACTGTAGTGGGTGACGGCAAAGGTCGCGTTGGTTTCGGTCGTGGTAAGGCCCGGGAAGTTCCGGTTGCTATCCAGAAGGCCATGGAAGCTGCGCGCAAGAACATGGTTGACGTCCCTCTGGACGGCAACACACTGCAGTACCCGGTAAAGGCTCAGCATGGCGGCTCCAAGGTCTACATGCAGCCGGCTTCCGAGGGTACCGGTGTTATCGCCGGCGGTGCAATGCGCGCCGTACTGGAAGTGACAGGTGTTCAGAACGTACTGTCCAAGTGTTACGGGTCTACCAACCCGGTGAACGTGGTACGTTCCACCATCAAGGCTCTTCAGGCCATGCAGGCTCCTGAAGATATCGCAGCCAAGCGCGGGAAGACCGTGGAAGAAATTCTGGGTTGAAGTCATGGCGAACGCAAAAACGATCAAAGTAACTCTGACCCGCAGCCCAATTGGCTGTCAGCCCAAGCACAAACTGTGTGTAAAGGGCCTGGGTCTTCGTAAAATCGGTCACACCGTTGAAGTGGAAGATACTCCTTCCGTCCGCGGCATGATCAACCGGGTAGATTACCTGGTTCGGGTTGAGGAGAACTAAGATGCGTCTGAACGAACTTAGTCCAGAGCCCGGTTCACGCCCAACTGGTAAGCGCGTTGGTCGTGGTATCGGTAGTGGTCTCGGGAAAACTGGTGGTCGCGGTCATAAGGGTCTGAAGTCCCGTTCCGGCGGCTCCGTTGCTCCGGGCTTCGAAGGCGGTCAGCAGCCTCTGGCTCGTCGTCTGCCGAAGTTTGGTTTCACTTCTCGCCAGCAGCGTTATGTTGCTGAGATTCGTCTGAACGAATTGGCGAAAGTGGAAGGCGACGTTGTGGATCTGGCTGCTCTGAAGAAAGCAGACATCATTCGCGAGGAAATCCGTGAAGCCAAGGTTATTCTGTCTGGCGAACTGAGCCGTGCAGTAACTGTTAAGGGCCTGCGGGTAACCAAGGGTGCACGCGAGGCAATTACTGCCGCGGGTGGAAAAGTCGAAGACTAAGGCGAGTCGAGGACTAAATGGCCAAGACAGCATCATTGCCTGCGGGCGCAGGAAAAGGATTGGCAGAGCTTCGGTCGAGGCTCTGGTTTGTATTCCTGGCATTGCTGGTGTACCGGATCGGTGCCCACATCCCGGTGCCGGGGATTAATCCTGACCGGCTCGCAGCCTTGTTCGAGCAGAATCAGGGCACAATCCTGAGCATGTTCAACATGTTTTCCGGTGGTGCGCTTGAGCGCATGAGTATCTTCGCTCTCGGTATTATGCCGTACATCTCGGCTTCTATTATCATGCAGCTCATGACTGCGGTGAGTCCGCAGCTTGAGCAGCTGAAGAAGGAAGGCGAGGCTGGCCGTCGTAAGATCAGCCAGTACACGCGGTATCTGACAGTGGTTCTGGCCCTGGTTCAGGGCGCCGGCATTTCGGTAGGTCTGGCATCCCAGGGTGTGACCTTCAACGACAGCTTCAGCTTCCACTTCGTGGCGGTTGTATCTTTCGTGAGTGGCGCCGTGTTCATGATGTGGCTGGGCGAGCAGATCACCGAGCGGGGCGTTGGTAACGGTATTTCGCTGCTGATTTTTGCGGGTATCGTTGCTGGCCTGCCTGGCGCTATCGGTCAGACTCTGGAACAGGCCCGGAATGGCGAAATGAGCCTGCTGGTTGTCCTGGGTATTGGTGTTCTGGCAGTGGCTGTTATCGGTTTCGTGGTCTTCATGGAGCGTGGTCAGCGACGTCTGACGATCAACTATGCGAAGCGCCAGCAAGGGCGTCGCGTGTTTGCTCAGCAGTCGAGCCATCTGCCTCTGAAGGTCAACATGGCTGGTGTGATTCCGCCCATCTTTGCGTCTTCCATTCTGCTGTTCCCGGCATCGATCGGTCAGTGGTTTGGTCAGGGCGAAGGCATGGAGTGGTTGAGCAGCCTGTCCCAGGCGCTGGCGCCGAGTCAGCCGTTGTATATCATCCTGTTCGCAGCAGCAGTGGTTTTCTTCTGCTTCTTCTATACGGCTCTGATGTACAACCCGAAAGAAGTAGCGGATAACCTCAAGCGCTCTGGAGCGTTTATTCCGGGCATTCGTCCCGGTGATCAGACCGCCAAGTACATCGATGGCGTGCTGACCCGGCTGACCCTGTTCGGTGCTATGTATATCGCAGCAGTTTCCCTGTTCCCTCAGTTCCTGATGGTGGCCGGGAATGTTCCGTTCTACCTGGGTGGGACGTCGCTGCTGATTGTTGTAGTCGTGGTGATGGATTTCATGGCGCAGGTACAGTCTCATCTGATGTCTCATCAGTATGAGTCCCTGATGAAGAAATCCAATCTCAAGGGCTATGGACGGAACGGCTGAGCCGTTCCCCTTGAAAACTGGAGTCGACAATGAAAGTACGCGCTTCGGTAAAGAAAATTTGCCGTAACTGCAAAGTAATTCGTCGCAATGGCTCAGTTCGAGTCATCTGCACGGAGCCTCGTCACAAGCAGCGTCAGGGTTAATCCTTATCCGGAAACCTGATTGCACAAAAGGCGATCGAAATGTTGGCGCTTGACTCCATAAGGGGTCGAGCGCTATTATTTCGCGCCCTTTTTGTGGCGGAAAATTCACACAGCAAAGCTTTGAACGCGGAGTAATTTGGATGGCACGTATAGCCGGTGTCAATATACCCGATAACAAACATGCTGTTATCTCGCTCACCTATATCTTTGGTGTTGGCAAGACAACAGCCCAGAAGCTTTGCGATGCAACCGGCGTTAAGCCGGACGTCAAGGTCAAAGACCTGAGCGACGAGCAGTTGGAGTCACTTCGTACCGAAGTAACCAAGCTGACTGTCGAAGGCGATCTGCGTCGTGAAGTTCAGATGAACATTAAGCGTTTGAAGGATCTCGGCTGCTTCCGTGGTCTGCGCCACCGTCATGGACTTCCGGTCCGTGGTCAGCGCACGAAGACCAACGCACGCACCCGTAAAGGTCCTCGCAAACCGATTCGCAAGTAACAGGTAGGCAATCATGGCAAAGCCAGGTACACGTACCCGTAAAAAGGTGAAAAAGACGGTTGTTGATGGCGTCGCGCACATTCACGCGTCCTTCAACAACACTATCGTGACCATTTCCGACCGTCAGGGCAACGTACTGTCCTGGGCCACTTCAGGTGGTTCTGGTTTCCGTGGGTCGCGTAAGAGTACACCTTTTGCTGCGCAGGTAGCAGCTGAAAGAGCCGGTAACGCGGCTGCTGAATACGGCCTGAAAAACCTGGATGTTGAAGTGAAGGGTCCTGGACCCGGACGTGAATCTGCAGTTCGCGCGCTGAACGCGTGTGGCTACAAGATCACCAACATCACAGATGTGACGCCGATTCCCCATAACGGTTGTCGCCCGCCGAAAAAGCGCCGCGTCTAACACAGGAGACAGTGAATTATGGCTCGTTATATAGGCCCGAAGTGCAAGCTGTCTCGTCGTGAAGGGACAGATCTTTTTCTGAAGAGCGGTGTTCGCGCACTCGACTCCAAGTGCAACATTGAGACAAAGCCAGGCATGCACGGCGCAGGCCGTGGTCGTCTGTCCGAATACGGCGTACAGCTTCGCGAAAAGCAGAAAGTTCGTCGCATCTACGGCGTTCTTGAGAAGCAGTTCCGTAATTATTACAAAGAGGCTGCCCGTCTGAAGGGTGCAACCGGTGAAAACCTGCTGCAGCTTCTGGAAGGCCGTCTCGACAACGTTGTATACCGCATGGGGTTTGGTTCTACCCGTGCTGAATCCCGTCAGCTCGTTTCTCACAAGGCGATTCTGGTAAACGACAAGGTAGTGAACATTGCTTCCTACCAGGTCAAGCCGGGTGACGTTGTGAGCGTGCGTGAAAAGGCCAAGAACCAGCTGCGTGTTAAAGGCGCACTGGAACTGTCTGCTAGCCGCGCACCGGTGAGCTGGGTAGAGGTCGACGCCAACAAGATGTCCGGCGTTTACAAGTCAGTACCTGAGCGTACTGAGCTGCCGGCTGACATCAATGAGAACCTCATCGTCGAGCTTTACTCCAAGTAAAGCCTAGTTAGCAACGATAGCAGATAGGGGCGTCTATGCAGCGTTCAGTACATGAGTTATTGACACCTCGTACGATTGACGTGAAGGAGTTGAGCGGCACGCGAGCCAAGGTGACGCTGGAACCTCTGGAAAGGGGCTTCGGTCATACCCTGGGTAGCGCTTTGCGCCGTATTCTCCTGTCTTCGATGCCGGGCTGCGCTATCACTGAAGCGCAGATCGACGGTGTCTTGCACGAGTACAGCGCCATTGAGGGTGTTCAAGAAGACGTCATCGAGATTCTCCTGAATCTCAAAGGCGTTGCCGTAAAGTTGGACGGTCGGGACGACGTTGAGCTGACGCTCAGCAAGAAGGGCCCGGGCGTTGTAACCGCTGGCGATATCAAGCTTGACCACGGTGTCGAGATTGCCAATCCGGACCATGAGATCTGTCACCTGAGTGAAAATGGTGAAGTGAACATGCGCTTGCGCATTGCCCGCGGTCGTGGCTATGAGCCGGCTGACCAGCGCGGTCTTGACGAGGACGAAACTCGCGCGATTGGACGCCTGCAGCTGGATGCGACATTCAGCCCAGTTCGTCGTGTGGCTTATGCCGTGGAAAGTGCACGGGTTGAGCAGCGCACCGACCTGGACAAGCTGGTTATTGACCTGGAGACCAATGGTACTATCGATCCGGAAGAAGCAATTCGTCGGGCCGCGACCATTCTCCAGCAGCAACTGGCAGTGTTTGTTGATTTCGATCACGAGAAAGAGCCTGAGCGTGTAGAAGAAGAGGAAGAAATCGATCCGATTCTGCTGCGCCCGGTTGATGATCTGGAATTGACAGTGCGTTCAGCTAACTGCTTGAAGGCGGAAAATATTTACTACATCGGCGATCTGATTCAGCGCACTGAAGTTGAGCTGCTGAAGACGCCTAACCTGGGTAAAAAGTCGCTGACCGAGATCAAGGACGTTCTGGCGTCCCGTGGTTTGTCTCTGGGCATGCGTCTTGATAACTGGCCGCCGGCGAGCCTTCGTGGCGACGACCGGGTTCTGGGCGGTTAATCGCCGATTAGTTTAAGGTAAGGAATCAGAGCAATGCGTCATCGTAAGAGTGGTCGTAAGTTCAGTCGGACCAGCGCGCATCGCAAAGCCATGTTTCGTAACATGACTGCGTCGCTGGTTGAACACGAGCTGATCAAAACAACGCTGCCGAAAGCCAAAGAGCTTCGTCGGGTGGCTGAGCCTTTGATCACGCTGTCCAAAAATGATTCGGTTGCAAACCGTCGTCTGGCGTTCGCGCGCCTGCGTAGCGACGAAGCGGTTGCCAAGCTGTTTGATGAGCTGGGCCCCCGTTACAGCGACCGTCCTGGCGGTTACCTTCGTATCCTGAAGTGTGGCTTCCGTGCCGGCGACAATGCCCCGATGGCATTCGTTGAGCTGGTAGGTCGTCCGCTGGATATCGAAGCGGAAGAGGTGGACGAAGACGAGGCGTAATTGCTTCGGATTTGTCCAGCGAAAAACCGGGTGCCGAAAGGTTCCCGGTTTTTTTGTGTCCGGAGTTTGGTGCCTGAGTGGGGGCGGAGGGTGGATAGGTTTTCTTATGGAAAAAGAAACTCGCTGCGCTCAGACAGCTTTTTCCAACTAAAACCTATCCACCCTCCTTGGCAAGCATCACCGGTCACCTTCTCCTGAATTTCTGACGGGAGGGGTCTGGGTGGTCTTTCTGCCGGGAAAATATGTCGGAGCGAAGCGAGTTATTTTTCCAGAAGAAAGGCTGCCCAGATCCCGTATTCCTTATTGCCGCAATTGTACCGATAGGAATTGGGCTTATTTCGACAGCATCGGCTTCAAATACCGCCCAGTGTGAGATCTCTCATTCTCGGATACTTCCTCCGGAGTCCCCTCAGCAATAATCTGCCCGCCACCAGAGCCGCCCTCCGGGCCGAGGTCGACAATCCAATCCGCGGTCTTGATGACATCCAGGTTGTGCTCGATCACCACGATCGTGTTGCCGTGATCACGCAGTCGCTCTAGAACGTTCAGCAGTTGTTGAATGTCGTAGAAGTGCAGGCCAGTCGTAGGTTCGTCGAGGATATAAAGAGTTTTGCCGGTATCCCGCTTGGACAACTCCTTGGCGAGCTTGACCCGCTGGGCCTCACCTCCGGAGAGGGTGACGGCACTCTGACCAAGACGGATGTAGGAAAGGCCTACGTCAATCAGGGTCTGGAGCTTGCGGGCAATAAATGGGACGGCATCGAAGAATTCCCGTCCCTCTTCCACGGTCATTTCCAGCACTTCGTGGATGTTCTTGCCCTTGTAGCGAACTTCCAGGGTCTCCCGGTTGTAGCGTTTGCCTTTGCAGACGTCGCAGGGAACATAGACGTCGGGCAGGAAGTGCATCTCAACCTTGATGACGCCGTCGCCTTGGCAGGCCTCACAGCGGCCGCCTTTGACGTTGAAGGAGAATCGGCCGGGTTTGTAGCCTCGGGAGCGAGCTTCCTGGGTGCCAGCGAACAGTTCACGGATCGGCGTGAAAAGGCCGGTGTAGGTGGCCGGATTTGAGCGTGGCGTTCTGCCAATCGGACTCTGGTCAATGTCGATCACTTTATCGAGGTGATCGAGACCTTTCAGGTCGCCGTGTGGCGACGCGCTGAGACTTGTGGCTTTGTTCAGCTTGGTGGCTGCGACAGGATACAGGGTGCTGTTAATCAGTGTGGACTTGCCCGATCCTGATACGCCGGTAACGCAGGTCATCACACCAAGCGGAATCTTCAGGGTAACGTCTTGAAGGTTGTTGCCATTGGCGCCCGTCAACGTCAGGTATTTTCCCGTGCCCTTGTTGCGCTCGGCCGGTACCGCTATCTCCTTGGTGCCGTTCAGGTACTGTCCGGTCAGAGAGTCGGCATTGTCCAGAATCTGTTGCGGGGTGCCCTGGGCGATTACCTGGCCCCCATGCACGCCAGCGCCGGGCCCGATATCAACAACGTGATCGGCGGCGCGGATGGCGTCTTCATCGTGCTCCACCACGATCACCGTATTGCCCAGATCCCGCAGGTGGGTGAGGGTCGCCAGCAGGCGGTCGTTGTCCCGCTGGTGCAGGCCAATGGATGGTTCGTCGAGGATGTACATGACACCCACGAGGCCCGCGCCAATCTGGCTGGCCAGCCGGATACGCTGGGCTTCGCCTCCTGAAAGGGTGTCCGCGCTGCGCTCGAGGGTCAGGTATTCCAGGCCAACGTTGACGAGGAACTGGAGGCGTTGGCGGATTTCCTTCAGGATTTTTTCTGCGATTTCGCCTTTGCGGCCGGGCAGCGCCAGGGTTTCAAAATACCCATGGGCATCACCTACCGGGAGGCGGGTTACGTCCGCAAGGTTATGGTCCTCGATAAAGACATGGCGCGCGCTGCGGCGCAGGCGTGAGCCGCCGCAGTCCTTGCACGGCTGGGTGCTGAGGTTTCTGGCCAGCTCTTCCCGCATACTCTGGGAATCGGTTTCCCGGTAGCGGCGTTCCAGGTTTGGCAGGATGCCTTCGAACGAGTGGGCCTTTTCCATGATGTGGCCACGAGAGTTCACGTAGCGGAACGAAATGGCTTCTTTGCCGGAACCATTGAGCAGCGTGTCCCGAAACCCTTCGGGCAGCTCCGACCAGGGCGTTTCCAAATCAATCCCGTAATGCTCGGCCACGGATGTGAGCATCTGAAAGTAGTACACCGCCCGGCGGTCCCAGCCCTTGATGGCGCCGGCGGCGAGGGTCGCGTCCGGGTTCTGGATAATTTTGTCCGGATCGAAAAACTGTTTGACGCCCAGGCCATCGCAGGTCGGACAGGCGCCGGCCGGGTTGTTGAAAGAGAAGATGCGGGGTTCCAGTTCACTCAGGGCGTAACCGCACTGGGTACAGGCATAACGGGCGGAGAAGATATGTTCTTCACCCTCGCCGCTCATGGGGGCGACCATGGCGATGCCATCGGCCAGATCCAGCGCGGTTTCGAAGCTCTCAGCCAGGCGTTGCTCCAGTCCGCCTTTGACCTTGAAGCGGTCCACGACAACATCGATCTGGTGTTTGCGCTTTTTATCCAGGGCGGGCACGTCGTCGATGTCATAAACCGTTCCGTCCACGCGCAGGCGAATGAAGCCCTGGCTTTTCATGGTCTCGATGATCTGGTGGTGTTCGCCCTTTCGGTCCCGAATGACGGGCGCCAGAATCATCAGTTTGCTGTCGGCCGGCATGGCGACAACCTGATCCACCATCTGGCTGATGGTCTGGGCTTCCAGAGGTTGTCCGTGATCGGGACAGCGTGGTTCGCCAGCCCGGGCGAACAACAGGCGAAGGTAGTCGTAGATTTCGGTGATGGTGCCGACGGTCGAGCGGGGGTTATGGGACGTCGATTTCTGTTCGATGGAAATGGCTGGCGATAGCCCCTCTATGTGGTCCACATCGGGCTTTTCCATCATCGACAGGAACTGACGGGCGTAGGTGGACAGGGACTCCACGTAGCGGCGCTGGCCCTCGGCGTACAGGGTGTCGAACGCCAGGGACGACTTACCGGAACCTGACAACCCGGTCACCACGATCAGCTTGTCCCGTGGCAGATCCAGGTCGATATTCTTCAGGTTGTGGGTGCGTGCGCCCTTGATCTCAATACGGTCCATAACACCTCGCTCAGAGAAAAAACGGAAAGTATAACGTGTTCACCGGGGGACAGCGAAAGCACTGATTGCGGTGGTCCTTGGCGGTGCCGGGCAGGTTTTCGTTCTGCTACAATGCGCCGCCTGCAACGGCTGCCTGATGTTCGGGTAGCTGGTGATCAATCCCGGTTTAGGTATCGCTTTCATGAATACGTTGGAACGTCGATCAGTCACGGCCCTCGCATCTGTGTACGCCATGCGTATGCTGGGGTTGTTCATGGTCATGCCGGTATTCGTGTTGCTCGGTGGCGATCTCAAGGGCGCAACCCCGGCGTTGCTCGGTTTTGCCATTGGTGCCTACGGGTTAAGCCAGGCTCTTTTACAGATTCCGTTTGGTTTGCTGTCCGACCGGGTAGGGCGCAAACGGATGATCTACATCGGCCTGGTGATTTTCGCCGCCGGAAGTCTTCTGGCCGGATCGGCTGAGTCCATATACGTTGTCATTCTGGGGCGGATTCTTCAGGGCGCCGGTGCCATTGCCAGTGTCTTGATGGCGTTGCTGAGTGATTTGACCCGGGAGGAAGAGCGCACCAAGGCGATGGCCACGGTGGGTATTTCCATTGGTTTGTCGTTCTCGGTGTCCTTGGTTCTGGGGCCCTTGCTGGGGAGCATCTGGGGGCTTTCCGGCATCTTTTACGCCACCGCGGTGCTTGCACTGATCGCGCTGGTGATTGTTAATCGTCTGGTTCCAACGCCGCATCAGCATAAAAACAGCGCGGATACCCATCCGGCAAAGGAAATGTTGAGCACCGTCTTGTCCGATCGTCGCCTGCTGCGGCTGGATTTCGGCATCTTTGCGCTTCATTTTGTTCTGACGGCGTTGTTTCTGTTGTTTCCCTCCATCCTGCAGGATCAGCTCGGGCTGGCCAGTAAGTCTCACTGGTGGTTTTACCTGAGCGTGATGGTCACCTCGTTCTTTGCCATGGTGCCGTTCATCATCATTGGTGAGAAGAAGCGCAAGATGAAGCCGATTCTGTGCGGCGCCATTGCCCTGCTTACGCTGGCCACGGCGGCGCTGACCTCGGCGACCACCGGCCTGGTTGTGGCCTGGGGGGTGTTGTTTGCGTTTTTCATGGCGTTCAATCTGCTGGAAGCCAGTCTGCCGTCGCTGATCAGCAAGGAAGCCCCAGCTGCGAGTAAAGGAACCGCCATGGGCGTGTATTCGACGTCCCAGTTTTTCGGTGCCTTCCTTGGCGGGGCGCTGGGTGGCGTCCTGCTGGAAGCCGTCGGTTTTACCGGTGTACTCTGGCTTATGGTCGGTGTTTTGGGCGTGTGGTTGCTGATCGCGATGACGATGCCAAGCCCGGGATACACGACCAGTTTCGTGGTACAGTTGCAGCAAGTAGTTGGTGACCAGTTCGACCAGATCGATGACGATCTTCGGAAATTGCCCGGCGTGAAAGACGTGGTGATTGTCGAAGAGGCGGCAACAGCCTATCTGAAAGTGGATCGCCAACAGTTTGATGAAGCGTTGCTGTCGAATGTTGCATTCGTTCGGCAGGGTGAAGGTTCTTAAATTTGAACGCCCGATTTTCCCGGGATACTCAGTCAGGAGCAAAGCATGGCACGAGGTGTAAACAAAGTTATTCTCATCGGGAACCTTGGGCAGGATCCTGAAACCCGCTATACCCCTAGTGGCAATGCGGTGGTCAATCTGAACCTGGCCACCGACGAAAGCTATAAGGATCGTCAGACCGGCCAGATGGTGCCCAAGACCGAATGGCACCGCATCGTGATGTTCGGCAAGATCGCCGAGGTCGCTGGCCAGTACCTGCGCAAGGGTTCCAAGGTCTACATCGAAGGCAAGCTGCAAACCCGTAAATGGCAGGACCAGAGCGGCCAGGACCGTTACACCACCGAAGTGGTGGTGGACATCAACGGCCAGATGCAGATGCTTGATAGCCGTGGCGAAGGCGGTGGCATGGGGCAGGGCGCTCCGGCGGGTCGTCCCCAGCAGTCCTACAACCAGCCGGCGGCTCAGCAGCAGCCACAGGGTGGCGGTTATCAGGGGGGGCAGTCTGGTGGTTATAACCAGTCGGCACCGCAGCAGCCTCAGGGCGGCATGCCTGAGCCGGTCGACGATTTTGATGACGACATTCCCTTCTAGGAAGTCCATCGTGCAGTTTGTAACGTAAGTCCGTTACAAGTAGTCATAAAGCCCCGCTTTGTCGGGGCTTTTTTGTGGGCGTTGATTGGGATCGGTTACAGGCCGAGTAATGTTATCGGACTATAAAAAAGTGTGAAATTGTTCACAAAACGTGAGTCCATTAACGCTTTGTCATTTTTTATGTAAGCCAATGTAAAAACTGCTGAAAGTTCAACCAGAATGATTAGAATCGGCACATTATGGGTAGTTTCCTTCTGTAGTAATTCATGACGCAACGCTCTTTGCTTTCTAAGATAACCGGTTTGCTGAACGGGGCTGGCGGACGCCTTCAGGTTTTCCTGGAGGTGCGCCCCGACGGTATTGCATGGGCAGAAATCGCTGGCGGCAAGTCGCCCGGTGCAGGCTTTGTTGAGTGCATGCCGGCCAGGCGCCTGAAAGCGTTGCAGGATCTGGTTGACCAGCGACATTGGCGTGGGGCAAAGGCCACGCTTGTATTGCCACTGGATCAGTATCAGGTATTCCAGATGGAGCGGCCCGAAGGCATTGAAGACTCTGAGCTGGGCGACGCATTGAAATGGAAGCTCAAGGACTTTCTGGACTTCCCGCCGGCCGATGCCGTTTCTGATGTCTTTCCATTTCCTGAAGATGCCTCTCGGGGGCGTGGTTCCCTGGTGAATGTGGTTGCCGCCCGCAAGTCGCTGGTGCAGGAACTGGTGAGTCTGGTTCGGGAATCCGGGCTGAAGCTGGTCTGTATTGATATCGCCGAACTGGCCCTGCGCAATCTGGTCAGTGCCCTGGATGAGAACGGTCGCGGTGCGGCCTTGGTGCACCTGCGTGATAGCTACGGGCAGATGGTGGTGTGCCGGGACGATACCCTCTATCTCTCCCGTCGCCTCGACGTGGCGGCCGATGATCTAAAGGATGCGGTACGCCAGGGAAGCGCCGTTCAGTCGCTGGCGCTGGAGATGCAGCGTTCGCTTGATTACTACGAGAGTCAGCTTGGGCAGGTGCCCCCGGCGACGATCCAGCTTGTGGTCCGGGACAGTTCCTTGCCCCTCGCCTCCATGGTGTCGTCCTATTTGGCCGTCGGTGTCCAGATGCTGGACTGGTCTGCGCTCGGGGGGGATCCGGCCGCGGACAGCCGCTGTTTGCCTGCCTGGAGTGCCGCCCTGGCGATGACCGGAGGAGACCGTTCATGAGCCAGAGCGTCAACCTGTATACCGAAGATTTGCGCCCACGTCGGGAAAGCCTGCAGGCAGGAACTCTCGTGGTCCTGGTCGCGCTGGTGGTGGTCGGATTGGTAGCCGGTAGTGGCTTGGCTCACTACCAGTCCAGTGAATTGCAGGCACAGATTGAAAAACTTGAGGCGGATAATCGTGGCCTTGAGCAAAGCATTGAGCGTCAGACCGAGGCCGTCCTGGCACGTCGTCCTTCTCCGGAGATTCGCGAGCAGCTTGTGGATGTGACCGAGCAGCTTGCCCGTCGTCAGCGTTTGCTCGAACGCGTGGAAAACCTGGTGCTGGGTGTTGGCGGGCAGTTCTCCCCGCAAATGGCGGCACTGGCCCGTCAGATCCCGGACGACGTTTGGCTGACCGGTGTGTGGCTGGACGCGGAGCAGTCGCAGGTTGCCCTCGAAGGCCTCGCCCGTTCCGGGGCATTGGTACCTTCCTATCTTGAAAATCTGGGTGACGAGCCCGCGTTCAGTGGCAGGACCTTTGGCGCCTTCCGTCTGTCCCGGCCGGAAAACGAACGGGGTATCCGTTTTCATGTGGCCACGGACCGTGACGGGGAGGACAGCTGATGGCTGAGTCCCTTAAAACCTCGGTCAAGCAGGCCGCAGACTGGTTTAATGCACGCCCCTTTCGTGAGCGTGGCCTGATTACGGCAACCGCCCTGATTGCCTGCCTGTTTGTGGGCTGGGAGCTGGGTGTCGCCCCGGCGTTGAAACAGAAAGAGGCATTGGCAAGCCGGCTGGATGTCTTGTCCTCCTCCCATGAGCGGTTGCTGATGCAACAGCAGCATCTCAATGATCAGCTGGCCACCGATCCCTCTCTGGAACTCCGTCAGGAACTGGCAGCCCGCCAGGGCCGGCTGGACCAGCTGGAACAGCAGATTGCCGACTCCACCGCCAAGCTGATTGCGCCCAAGGCCATGGTGTCTTTGCTCAGGGACATGCTCTCTGCCCAGCAGTCATTGCGTCTGGAGTCACTGGAGCTGAAATCACCAGAGCCCGTGTTTGCGCCGGCGGTAGAAAGCGTAGGCGACACAGAGACACCGGCAGATCGCGAGCCGTTGCTGTTTGCCCACGATGTGGAACTGAAAATCCGTGGCAGTTACCTGGACGTTCTCGCGTATCTCGAACGCCTGGAGTCGCTGGATGAGCGTCTGGGCTGGGTGACGTTTGAGTACGATGCCAACGCCTGGCCGGCGGGTGAAGCAATGATTCGGGTCCGGACCCTCAGTCTGGAGCCAGTGTGGTTGGGAGTGTGAGATGAAGCAGTACACGCGTCTTAAATCCGTGGGCCTGATGGCCTCACTTCTGGCCGCGCTCTGGGCCTTTTCCGCGCCGGCGCTGGCGCTCAAGGATCCCACTCGCCCGCCGGGGTTCGGTGGTGCACCGTCAAAGGCCGTGCCCAAGACCAGTCTGGCTGTTCAGTCGATTCTTGTGGGTAATGGTCGCAAGGTGGCGGTGATCAATGGCGAGCCCCGGGCGGAAGGACAGTCCTTCGGCAAAATCCGGGTGCGAAGGATTCTCCGGGATCGGGTTGAGGTTCTGGACCATGGCCGGCTCCGCACGCTTTACCTGGAGCAGCTTCCGCAGGTGCGGAGGACTCAATGAACCAACAGCAGGCAATCATGACCAACACGATCAAATCTCTGGCCGTTGCATTGCTGGCGGGCACGCTGGCGGCGTGCAGTAACAACCCACTGATGCGTTCGTCCAACGCGACATCCACCGATGTGGCGACCGCGATAGATGAGACGCTGGCGGCCTCCGAAACTCAGACTGCCGCCTCAACACCGGCGCCGACGTCGGCTACGTCAACACTTCCGGCGGATGTCAGTGCCGCTCTGTTGCCGCCGTTATCGCCTAATCAAGAATTGGACGAACGCTTTGATGTCAACGCCCGTGCTATCGCTGCGGGTATTTTCTTCGAGTCGCTGGTGGAAGGTACCCGCTACAATGTGGTGGTTCATCCGGATGTGGATGTGGCCGTTGATCTGCGCCTACAGGATGTCACCGTGCCAGAGGTGATGGACATTACCGCTGATCTTTACGGCCTGGATATCCAGCGCAGTGGTCGTCTGTTCAAGGTGCAGGCGGATCAGATCCAGACCCGGATCTTCCCGATCGATTACCTGCACTTCAAGCGCAAGGGTGGTTCGGAAACGCGCGTGAGTTCCGGGCAGGTCACCAACACCCAGAGCAATGGCAATGGTGATTCGGTTGATAATCGTGGGCGCGCCGGTACCACGCTGGCAGGTACCACGATTTCCACCGAAACCGAGTCCAACTTCTGGGCGGATATCCGCGACGCGGTTTCCATGATCGTTGGTACCAGCGACAGCCGGCAGGTGATCGTGAACCCGGGCGCCGGCCTGGTGATGGTTCGGGCTGGCGGTGAAGAGTTGCGCCTGGTGGAGGAATACCTGCGCCGCACCGAGCTGATCATGCAGCGTCAGGTGGTACTGGAAGCCAAGATCCTGGAGATCATCCTCGACGAAGGCTACCAGCAAGGCATCAACTGGTCCGATTTGCAGAGTGGCAGCAGCATTGTGGCCTCTGACGGGCTGCCCGCAGACTTTACCGCCCAGGCACTGGTTGGGCAGGCGATCCGGACTTCCGACATTGGCGGCCTGTTTTCTGCCAGTGTTCGCGCCGGTGATTTCTCCGCGCTGATCCAGCTGCTGGGTGAGCAGGGCAATGTCCAGATCTTGTCCAGCCCGCGAATTTCCACGGTCAACAACCAGAAGGCCGTGATCAAGGTGGGCACCGACGAGTTCTTCGTGACCGATATCGACTTCGACGACGACAACTCCACGTTAACTGGTTCCGACAGTACCTCTACCTCGGTGGAGCTCACGCCGTTTTTCTCCGGCATTTCCCTGGACGTGACCCCGCAGATCTCCGACAGCGGCAGCATTACCCTGCACGTTCACCCGTCGGTGAGTGAAGTGAACGATCAGGAAAAGATCATCACCATCGGAGAGCGGGATGTGACGCTGCCGCTGGCCATCAGCACGGTGCGTGAGACCGACAGTGTGATCCGCGCCGAGAGCGGGCAGATTGTGGTGATCGGTGGCCTGATCCAGAACACCAGTGACGATTCCAATTCCGCCGTGCCCTTCTTCAGCGATATCCCGGTCGTGGGTGAGCTGTTCAAGCAGCGTCGTTTCCAGTCTCGCAAGAGCGAACTGGTGATTCTGCTGCGCCCGGTTGTGGCGTCGGCGGAACAGATGAGCGCCGATGTCTCTGCCAGCCGTGAACGCATGAGCGTGCTGAAGGAGTTGCTGCAGTCGTCCCAATCCGTGACTCCGGAGCCCGAGCGAGCGGTTCGCTGACGATGTACGAATCCCATTTCGGACTGCAGGAAGCACCGTTCGCATTGACGCCCAACACACGCTACTTCCTGCGTGCCCCCAGCCATGGGGATGCGCTGGAACTCCTGCTGGTGGCGCTGGGCGAACGGGAAGGCTTTATCAAGATTACCGGCGAAGTCGGCACCGGCAAGACACTGCTGTGCCGGCTGTTACTGAACGAGCTGGAGTCCAAGGCGTATACCGCGTACCTGCCGAACCCGCATTTGGCACCGGACGCCCTTTATGAAGCGGTGGCCGAGGAGCTGGGGGTGGATGTCTCCCGGTGTGCCAATACCCATCAGGTGCTGAAGGCACTGAATGCCGCCCTGATTGAGCTGGCGATGGAACAGAAGCCGGTGGTGCTGGTGATTGATGAAGCCCAGGCCATGCCGGAAGACACCATAGAGGCGCTCCGGCTGTTGACCAACCTGGAAACCGAGAGCACGCGCCTTCTGCAGGTGGTGCTGTTCGGCCAGCCGGAGCTGGATGCGATGCTGGAAAAGGACAGCCTGCGTCAGTTGCGCCAGCGCATTACCTTCCACTACCGCCTGATGCCCCTGACCCGGGATTCGGTGGCCCAGTATCTGCGCCATCGGTTATCCCAGGCCGGTTATAACGGCCCGGAACTGTTCTCGGCGGGTGCCCTGCGTCTGCTCTCCCGGGCTGCCGGCGGCATTCCCCGGCTGGTGAACATACTTGCCCACAAATCTCTGCTAGCGGCGTGGGGGCAGGGGGACCGGGTAATCTCCCGTGGCCATGTACTCCGTGCCATTCGGGACACGGAAAGTGTCCGGCCCCCTGGATTACTGGCGAGGTGGCTATGAGCCTGCTGAATGATGCCTTGCGTGCTGCCGAGCAACGTCAGAATCGCCCCGAGGGTGTGACTGCCTGCAGCGGACAGGCCAGTGTGAAGCCTGCTCGCCCGTGGCGTTTGGCTGTGGCGGTGCTGGCGATCGCCATTGTTCCGGTTGGCGGGTATCTGCTGATCGAGCGTGAAGAAAGTGTGCCAACGGAGGTTGTGGAGGCTTCTCCCGTGGTTGTGCCTTCAGCGCAGGAAACAGTCGCACCGGATCAGGCAAAAGCCGACGTGGTACCCACGCCGAAGCCAGAGCCGGAAACCGTGGTGGTTTCTGATCAGGTGGTGAGTTCTGAGTCTCCCGCACAAGCCAGGCCATCGCCCGAGCAAGAGCCAGAGATAGAGGCCGCACGAGTCAAGCCCCCGGTTCCTGCTCGCCGTGAGGTGGCAGCGGCTGATGAGGCTTCTCGTTCAAACGTGAATAAGCCCGAAACAGATAAAACCAAAACACGGGAATCCGCTGTTGCAAGTCAGGATTCTGAAGCTGCGCAGACCACGGTCAAACAGGTTCGCGAAACACCGGAAGCCATTGATCGCAGTGTCAGTCGTGAGCTTGAGCGCCTGCTCCGCGCTGGCGACTCCCGGCAGGCCGAGCAAAAGCTGGTTGAGCTGGCTTCAGGTCAGGCCGCACCTGTGAGCAGGGAGGTGTTTGCCCGCGCCATGCTGTTGCAGCAACAACCGGACCGCGCCCTGCGCTGGCTGAGTGACTCCGAGGTTAGCGCTTACCCCGCTCTCAGGCTGCTTAGGGCAAGGGCTTTGCTGACCACGGGTGACCTTTCCGGTGCCGTAGCTAGCCTGCGCAAGCAGGTGCCGCCGGTGCCAGGCCACATTGAGTACCGCGTTACCCTGGCAACCTTGCTACAGCAGGCCGGTGATAGCGAAGAGGCCGCCCGACACTGGACCGCGCTGATTTCGGTGGATGACAGCCGCGCCGCCTGGTGGGTTGGATTGGCCATTGCCCTTGAATCCCGTGGTGAACTGGCCAGCGCCGCCAGAGCTTATGGCCAGGCAGCCCAATTGCCTGGGCTCTCGCCCTCGCTGGCGGATTATGTTCGTGAACGGCTGGAAACACTGCAGGCAGGTTGAGTATGACGGAACCGAAAAAGAAAATTCGACTTGGTGACCTGCTGGTTCATAACGATGTCATCAGTGAACAGCAGCTGATGACCGCGTTGCGGGAACAGAAGAACACGGGTCGAAAACTGGGTCGTACCCTGATCGACCTGGGGTACGTGGATGAGGACAATCTGCTCAACATCCTTTCTCGTCAGCTTGAGGTGCCGTTTGTCCAGCTACGGCACTATCGGTTCAACAATGAACTGGTGAAGAAACTGCCCGAGGCCATGGCCCGCCGGTTCCGCAGCATTGTGTTGGACGAACAGGGTGGCGAGCTGCTGATCGGTATGGCCGATCCATTGGATATCTTTGCCTACGATGAGCTGGTACGGATTCTCAAGCGGCCGGTCCGGCAGGCCGTTGTAAGTGAAAGTGAGCTGCTCAATGCTCTCGATCTGGTATATCGCCGGACCGATGAAATCGCGTCCCTGGCGGAAGAGCTGGAAGATGAGCTGGGTGACGATGCCTTTGATTTGGCGGACCTGTCGGCGGAATCCGAGAGCGCCGAGGCACCGGTAGTGAAGTTGCTACAGACCCTGTTCGAAGACGCCGTTCAGGCACGCAGTTCTGATATCCACATCGAACCCGATGAGACTTTGGTGCGGATTCGTCAGCGTGTGGATGGCGTGCTGCAAGAACAGGTGATGAAGGAAAAGAAGGTGAACGCCGCGCTGGTTCTTCGTCTGAAACTGATGGCGGGCCTGAATATTTCCGAGAAGCGTCTGCCACAGGACGGCCGGTTCAATATCCGGGTCAAGGGCCGCAGTATCGACGTGCGGGTGTCCACCATGCCGGTGCAGTATGGTGAGTCCGTCGTTATGCGTCTGCTCGATCAGAGTAAAGGCATGCTGAACCTCGACGGTACCGGTATGCCGGAAAATCTGCTGACACGTTTCCGCCAGATGATTCGTAAGCCCCATGGCATGGTTCTGGTCACCGGACCTACCGGTAGCGGTAAGACGACCACTCTGTACGGCGCGCTGAACGAACTCAACCGCGCCGAGGTGAAAATCATTACCGCGGAGGACCCGGTGGAATACCGCCTGCCGCGAATTACCCAGGTTCAGGTCAACCCGAAGATCGGCCTGGAATTCGCCAGTGTCCTGCGTGCGGCACTTCGTCAGGATCCGGACGTGATCCTGGTAGGTGAGATGCGGGACCGTGAAACCGCTGAGATCGGTTTGCGGGCGGCGATGACCGGTCACCTGGTGCTGTCCACCCTGCACACCAACGATTCCATCAGCAGCGCCATGCGCCTGATCGACATGGGCGCGGAACCGTTCCTCGTAGCAAGCTCCCTGCTGGGCGTGGTGGCTCAGCGTCTGGTACGTCGTGTCTGTGACAACTGTGCCGAAGCCTACGAGCCGACAGAGCAGGAGCGGATTTGGCTGGACAGCTTCCATCTGGATCCGCGGTATCTGGAGGCCGGTTTTGTTAAGGGACGCGGCTGTTACCAGTGCAGCAACACCGGCTACAGGGGCCGGGTGGGCGTTTACGAGTTGCTGGAAATGAACGAGCCCATGCTGGATGCGCTCCGGCAGAAGGACGTGGCCGCGTTCACCCGGGCCGCTCGACTGGGGGACAGCTACCGACCACTGGGCCAGTGCGCCATGGATTACGCTCTGCGCGGCGTGACCACTCTGGAAGAGGTCGCCCGGGTGGCGGCTACCTCGGAAACCGATTTTGCCGGTAGTGCCAGTAAGACGCTGGCGGATCTGGCGGTGGAAGAAGGTATGGCCTGATGCAGTTCAGTTATCGGGGCAAAGATAATCGCGGTATCACCCAGCAGGGCGCCATCGTGGCGGCCAGCGCGGACGCGGCTGCCACCGAACTGATGCGTCGGGGCATTACGCCCCTGGAAATCGAAGAACAGCAGGAGAAAGCGTCTGTTGGTAAACACCTGGGCGGCCTGTCCCTGTTCCGTGACAAGGTCACGCTGGACGAACTGATCGTCTTTTGCCGCCAGATGCATGCGTTGACGAAGGCGGGCATTCCCATCATCCGTACCATGCGGGGATTGGCCGATACGACACGCTCGGAGGCGTTGGCGGAGGTACTGCGGGATGTGACTGGCAGGCTGGAAGGCGGTACCACCATGGCTATCGCCATGCAGGCCCATCCCAGGGTGTTTTCGGAACTGTTCATTGCCATGATCCACGTGGGGGAGAACACCGGCATGCTGGATGACGCGTTCCGGCGCCTGTCTGAAATCCTGGAGCTGGAGCGGGATACCAGGCGCCGCATGAAGCAGGCCCTGCGTTACCCCTCGTTTGTGGTGGTTGCGCTGCTGGCGGCTCTGATGGTGGTGAATTTCCTGGTGATCCCCAAGTTTTCGGCGGTTTTCGCCAAATTGGGCGCGGATCTACCGTTTCTGACCCAACTGCTGGTAGACACCTCCGGCTTCCTGCTGAACTACTGGTACATAGGCCTCTTTGCTGTGGCCGCTGGCGCGGTTTTACTGAGGCAATGGAAGCAGACCTCGCAGGGCCGCCTGACCTGGGACCGTTACAAACTTCGGGTACCCGTTATTGGCCCGTTGCTGGAGCTGATTACCCTGAGCCGGTTTGCCCGAAACTTCGCCACCATGTTGTCGGCAGGGATGCCAGTGAGCCGCGCACTGACAGTGGTTTCCGATGCCACCGACAATGCCTGGATTTCCTCGCACATCAAGGAAATCCGGGCCGGTATCGAACGGGGTGAGAGTCTCGTGCGTACTGCCCGCCAGAGCCAGATGTTTACACCACTGATCCTGCAGATGATTGCGGTCGGTGAGGAAACCGGCTCGGTGGATGAAATGCTGAATAACGTGGCGGACTTCTATGACGAGGATGTGGATTACGGATTGAAACGACTGGCGGAATCCATCGAGCCGATTTTGATCGTAGCCATGGGCGTTCTCGTTCTGATCCTGGCTCTGGGGGTATTCCTGCCCATCTGGGATCTGGGTGCAGCTGCCATGGGGCGCGGGTAACACCGGGTGAAAGCATTGCCCGCAATCGACCGGCTGGTCTTGATACGCAAGTTTCGGCTCGGTGTGTCGATGGTGGTGCTGGGGCTTCTCTACTGGTTCTTGCTTGGTGTGCTGGAGCGGGAAGCCGGAAAGGCAGAAGAACAGGCTGCCAACCTGGTGTTTAACCAGTTGAGTGCGGCACTGGTGATACGCGGAGCAGAAGCAATGCTGAGCCGGACTGAGACGCTGGAGGGGCTGGTTGGTACCAATCCGTTCGAGTGGCTCGAGCATTCCTGGCATAACTACGCCGGAGTTTGCCGGCAGTGGCCCGAGCCCAGGCAGTGGTGCTTTCTGCAACGGGAACAAAAAGAAACAGTTAGCGGCGAAAGAGGATGGTTAATTTATAACCCGGAGCAGCCGATAACGTTGAAAGGACAACAGACACAACCGGGGCAGCTGGTGGTCTGGCAGGTAGCGACTGACTTTGCCGACAGGAACAGCAATGGCCGCCGGGACGCCGGGGAAAGATCCTCCGGATTGTTGCTGACAGAAACCGTGCTATCACGACATGAAATGGCAGGCCTTGAGGCCGTGAATTAAACGACAGAGGTAAGGAAAGAGGCTGATCTATGACGCATTACAGTACCGAACAGAGGAACCGCGGTTTCACCCTGATCGAATTGGTGGTGGTTATCGCTATTCTGGCGATTCTGGCAGCGTTCGCCCTGCCACGGTTTGCCCAGCTGTCCCAGCAAGCCCATAACTCCAGTGTCGACGCGGCCACCGGCGCACTGGCTGCGGGGGTTGCACTGGCAAAAACACAGTGGGTGTCCAATGGTTTGACTGCTGCCACCACTGATGTCGTTGGTTTTGGCAATGACGATGTCAACGTGAGCGACGACGGGTGGGTCGTTGGAACAACTGGCACCAACACAGCCCCTGCGTCCATGAGCGCAGCCAGCTGTATCGAGGTGTGGAATGGACTGCTGCAGGCTAACGCTCCTTCCGTGGACACCGCGACCGGTAGTGACTATCTGGCGACAGTCGCCAGTGGAACGTGCACCTACGCTTATCAGCTGGACGGTGGGACTACAGCAATCAGCTATAACGCCACCAATGGCGACGTAACGAACAACCTCTAAATCAGAAAACGTCCTGAGGACAAATGGAGAAGTACCATGAAGGTAATGCCAACTAAAAAAGAGCAAGGTTTCACACTCATCGAGCTGGTGATGGTGATTGTAATTCTGGGCATCCTGGCAGCGTTTGCACTGCCGCGGTTTGCCAATTTCAGCAACGAAGCACGAGTTGCAACAATTAACGGTGCAGCAGGTGCTGTTCGTTCCGCTGCGTCTATTGCACATGCTCGCTGGGTAGCAGATGGTGATACAACTTCTACCTCGGTATCGTTGGACGGCACTCCCGTCGCTATGAACGCATCGAATGGCTATCCGTCAGTTACAGGAATCGTAGATGCAGCGCAGCTGAGTGGTGAATTTGATGTTACTGCAGGCACGCCTGCAACCACTGCAGTCATCTCTCTGACTGATTCAAGCGGTAATGCTATTAACAACTGCAACTTCAGTTACGATGCGCTCACTGGAACTGCAACAGCTCCCACTGTTAGCGGTTGTTGATAGTCGGACTTTAATACGCCGGAGCATGTCGTGACATGCTCCGCATGCTTTGAATGAACTGTGGATTTTCGGGGGGCGGAGTATGAGGATTGCCCCAAGGGTAGCGGGGTTTACCCTGGTAGAGTTAGTCATGGTTATTATTTTGATCGGAGTTCTATCGGCCTTGGGCATTGGCCTTTTTGCCGGCCGGTCCGCCTTCTCCCCACTCCTGGCCAATCAACAACTCGCCTCCGCCACGCTGCTTGCCCAGCAAGCGGCGCTGGCGGGCAACTCCGCCGGTACGCTCACTGTTGAGCAAGCGGCGGAATCCTTTCGGTTTACCGTCGGTGCCGGTTCCCCGGAGGCTCGTGTCTTCAGCGTCGAGCGCGCCGGAACCAGTCTGACTGGTGTCGCGCTTCCCCTGACACTGTCCTTCAACAGCCTCGGTGAAGTTTCCAGCGGTGGTAGTACCAATCTGACTTTTTCCGGCGACACCACTTACCAGACCTGCATCAGTTCCCTGGGGGCAGTCTATTCCGGAGGTTGTCTGCCATGAGGCGCGAACGGGGAGCAACGCTGGTGGAGCTGGTGATCACGATTGTGATTATCAGCACCGCCATTGCCGGCGTGGTGGGCGCGTTTTCACTCATATCCGGTCGCAGTGCAGACCCGCTGAACGAGACCCGGGCGGTGGCGCTGGCCCAGCTGTATATGGATGAAATCCTCACCCGAAAATACGATGAACAGACCCCTCAGGGGGGCGTTCCCCGCTACAACGGTGCTTGCAGCATCGGATCAGAGGGGGCTGAATCCAGGGCCACGTTTGATGACGTAGATGACTACAACGGCCTGACCGATACGCCACCCTCCAGCGCCCTCAGTAGCCTGAGCGGCTACAGCGGGTTTTCCGTCCAGGTGTCGGTGAGCTGTGCCGGCACTGAAGTCGGGCTGGCGGCTTCCCAGGCCAAACGTATTGATCTGGTGGTATCTGCGCCGGATAACCGGGATTTCACCTTTTCTGCCTACAGGGCGAATTTCTGATGCGCAGGGCGGAGGGCTTCACGCTCATCGAGCTGATCATGGTGATCGTTCTGCTGTCGATCGTCGCCACGATTTCCGTACGCTTTGTGACGCTGTCGACGCAGGGCGCCATTGATGTGGGTTCGCGCCAGCTGCGTTCGCTGTCCGGTGTTGTACTCAGTGAACAGGTCAGCCGGGCTCTGCGAGAAGCGTTGCCGGGCTCGGTGCGGATAAACAGTGATGGTTCCTGCATCGAATGGATGCCTTTGCTGGCCGCTTCCAACTATCTCTCCCTGCCCGGTGGTGGAAGTCTGACCTCGTTCGAAGCGGTGCCGCTTGCGGGTGGTGAAACCGCGGCAGGTCGAGTTGTGGTTTACGGCTATGGCAGTGACCTGTATTCAGTGAGCAATCCTGGCCCGGTGTCGCCGGCAGCCACCTTGCCGACGGGCACGTCACCCGTCACCGTGAGCTTTGACGGCGGTGCCAGCCACCGCTTCTCGGGCCAGTCCCCGGCTCGAAAATTCTTTGTGATTGATGAACCGAGAACCCTGTGTCAGCAGGGGCCGTTCCTGTTCCGATATTCAAACTACGGTATCCAGTCCTCCGTGGCGTCGGGGTTGCCGACTGCGGCGCCAAACCGTGAAGTGATGGCAGCTGGGCTTGTGAGCAATTCCCTGCAATTCGAGGTGGTGCCTCCCACGCTTCAGCGTAACGGTGTCGTGGCGTTCACCTTCCAGCTGCAAAGTGAGCAAACCGGCGAGGTGACCACCGTAAGTCAGGAGGTGCAGATTCGTAATGTGCCATGAGTCTTCCCTGCAAAAGCAGTCTGGTGCCGGTCTGCCGGTGGCGATTTTTGTGATGACAGTGCTGGCCTTGTTGGTGGTGGTCATGGCCCAGCTCCAGCAGGGCAGTGCCGAGGCGGTAAGTCTGCAGATACAGTCCCAGCGGGCGTTGTTCAGTGCTGAAAGCGGTGCTCAGGTCGGCGTGCGTGAGGTACTGGAGGCGAACAGTTGCAGCGGTCTTACATCACCCAAGGTTTTTTCTTCGACTGGGCTGTCGGGCTGCCAGGCCGAGGTTTCCTGTGAGTCAGTGCTGGCGGATGTGCAGGGCTCGGGGGGAGCTCAGCCGGTGTTCACATTGATTAGTGCCGGCCAATGTGGCGCGGGGCTGGATCAGGCCCGGCGTGTGGTGGAGGTGAAGGTCCG
The DNA here is from genome assembly GCF_030519635.1 of Marinobacter suaedae. Classification (NCBI taxonomy): domain Bacteria; kingdom Pseudomonadati; phylum Pseudomonadota; class Gammaproteobacteria; order Pseudomonadales; family Marinobacteraceae; genus Marinobacter; species Marinobacter suaedae. The sequence goes on from NZ_JAUMIS010000003.1 coordinate 56,649, forward strand.
GTGAAAGGCACGCTTCCTGCCATTGTAAGATTCTTTCGTTCGCTGGTGGTTCTCTGCACGGGCGTACTGGCTTCTGCTAACGCCCTTGCAGAGTGTTCTGCCTATTGGGGGCAGGCAACTATTAATGAGGTGCATAAACAATCTGAAGGCCAAACGAATTGGTTTGTCGAATTAAAAATGCTGTCTTTTTCGGCAACCGACAGTTATTCCGATTGGTCGCTGTCGCTGTGCAGTAATGCAGGTTGCAGTGGTGATATACCGTTAAGTGCTGCCACGGCATTGAGCCTTCCCTGGCTGGTGGTCGAAAAAGCGCAGATTGAAAATGGGGACGTCATCAACTTCCAGGCAATGGATATCCTGCTGAAAGATGGTGAGGGCAATACCATTGATTATCTGAGCGTTAATGGATTTGTCGACCAGGAGGATATGAACTGTGAACCGGCTTACAGTTGGCAAGCTTCGGGAGCTCAGACCAGCTCCAAGACCATATCCAGGCGTCCCGATGGCACGGGGGGGTGGCCCACCGAGCCGCCCAAAGGTAATGCGGACAAGCCAACTCAAGGTGGGTCCAACAATAACTCTGGCGGTGGCAATAATCTGGGTGGCTTTGAAGTTCTGGTGCCAGCGACTGGCAGCGTCTGTGCGCCGGTCGAGGTGACCATACGCGCCCTGAATCAGGGCGGAAACTTGCTGGCGGGTTACAGCGGGCAGATTGCTGTGCAGACAAGCTCCGGAAGCGGAAACTGGGCGGCAGGCAGCGCTGACGTACCTGCAGGTGTTTTAGCTCCAAATCCAGACACAGATAACAATGGTGGGGTTACCTACCAGTTCGTACCTGCGGATGGGGGGGCGGTGTCTTTGGCCTTGTCTAACGCAACGGCTGATGAGCTAACTATACAGGTAACAGAATTATCCGGTGTGGAGTCCCAGTCTTCTGCCATCCAGTTTCTAGAGAATGCTTTTCTGGTTGAAAGCTCGGACGTTAATGGACTCGATATTGTGGCTGAGCGCGACCATCAGTTTGTGGTCCGGGCCGTACGTCGCGATCCTGTAAATGGTGAGTGTGGCTCGATTCCGGATTACGAAGGCAGCATCGGGCTCAAAGCCTGGCTGTCCCGTACCGGAGATGACCCCGGCGGCAATGCGCCAGGCCTGAATAACGGTACGAGCACTGCGGGTGTTGCGAATGCGCTGCCCTCGGCGAACAACCTTTCCCTCAACTTTATGGGTGGCGAGGCATCGTTTTCACTGGTGACTTCGGATGTTGGTCAGTACGAGCTTAATCTGCTGGATGACACGTCCGGAATTGTACAGAACGTCATGGGGAGTCCGCTGCCGGTGGCGGGCGTCAGTGATCTCTGGACCGTCCGGCCTGACCGGTTCGAACTGTTCGTATCCGGCAATCCCTCTGCGAGCGATGCTTCCGGGCCGGTATTCCGGGCTGCGGGGGAGGCCTTTGACGTGCAACTGGCGGCGGTTGGTGCAAACGGCACGCCGCTGGCGAGTTACGGGCAGGAAGGTACTCCCCAGGGCGCTGACCTTACCCATACTCTGGTTCAGCCAGTTGGCCCTGGAAGCGAGGTGGGGCTGCTGTCCGGGGCTGGGTTGCTGTCAGGGTCTCTGTTCAGTAATGGCCAGGCGCTTGTCAGTGGTGTGAGCTGGAACGAGGTGGGGATTATAGCGCTGGCCGCGCGCAATGATTCCTACCTTGGTGCTACGCCACCGGTTCAAGGTCTGTCAGCCAACGTAGGGAGGTTCATTCCGGACCGGTTTGAATTGTCGGTATCACCAGGGGAACTGGCTCCGTTTTGCAGCACCGGATCGCCGTTTACCTACACCGGGCAGGCCATGAGCTGGAACCTGATGCCGGAAATCACCATTTCGGCGATGGGGCCTGGCACGTATGTTACTCGCAACTACACAGAAACGGGGTTCATGAAGCTGAATGCTTCTGGCGTCAGTCGGACTTCGCCAACGACGGACAATGTCCAGACGGGGCTCTCCGGCGCATTAATGCCCGTTACCGCCTCCATTCAAACCGGCATGGTGACAGTCTCCAGTCCCGGACAGGTGTCCTACATCTTCTCCAGTATGGACTCGCTGGTTTACGATAAATCCCCCGATGGCAAAGTCGGGCCGTTTGCTCCGAGTCTGACGCTTACGGTGACGGGCGTCGTCGATAGCGATGGTGTCGTTGCACCTTTGGTGCCAGTCCAGATTACGCCCGGCGCGCCCCTGGAAGTGCGATACGGTCGCTGGCATCTGGAGAATGTCTACGGACCGGAGAATGTCGTGTCGCTGTCGATGCCGTTTCGGGCGGAAGCCTGGAATGGCAGCCGTTTTGTCGAGCACGCCGATGATGGCTGCTCTGCCTGGAGTACGGCAAGCATCAGCGATCCGGAGGTGTACCATACGTTATCCGCCGATGCCGGCACGATTGGCGCTGGCAGCGGCGGCCCACTGGCGCTACAGCCCAACGGAACCCAGGGTACAGATGCGCTGACCTGGGATGTGCCCGGTTGGCTGGAGGCTGACTGGGATGGCGATGGTGCTCTGGACGATCCGGTCGGTCTGGCGACGTTCGGGGTTTACCGGGGGCACGACCGGGTGATTTTCTGGCAGGAGCGTTAAGGGAAACTGGAAGGCTCCTCCCTGTTTAAGGGGAGGAGCGTGGACTTACTCTTCTTCGTGTTCCGGGTGATCCATGCCCAGCTCGTTGATCTTCCGGGTCAGGGTGTTGCGCCCCCATCCCAGCAGGATGGAGGCATCCCGACGGCGGCCGCCCGTATGCTTGAGCGCGGTTTCGATCATGATCTTTTCGAACTCGGGTACCGCGGTATCCAGAATGCCTTTCTTGCCCCGCTTCAGCTCCTGCTCTGCCCAGTTTCTCAGGCCTTCCTGCCAGCTCGATCCGGCGGTAGGTGTTTCGGCCTGATGCAGAAGTTCGGGGGGCAGGTCGTCGATATGGATCTCACGACCACTGGCCATCACGGTCAGCCAGCGACAGGTATTCTCCAACTGGCGGACGTTGCCGGGCCAGGGCAGGGTGGAGAGGTACTCCTCTGCATCCGGGCGTAACAGCTTGGATTCAACGGCCAGTTCTTTTGCAGCGCGCTTCAGAAAGTGCTGCATCAGTCGGGGAATGTCTTCCCGACGTTCTGCCAGCTTGGGCAGGTGCACCCGAATCACGTTCAGGCGGTGGAACAGGTCCTCCCGGAAGGAGCCTGCTTCCACCAGTTTTTCCAGATTCTGGTGAGTGGCCGCAATGATGCGCACATCGACTTTGATGGGTGTGGTGCCACCCACCCGGTAGAACTCGCCATCGGCCAGAACCCGCAATAATCGGGTCTGGGTGTCGGCGGGCATGTCGCCGATTTCGTCGAGGAACAGCGTTCCCCCGTTGGCCTGCTCGAATCGTCCTTGGCGCGCAGCGCCGGCACCGGTAAAGGCACCTTTCTCGTGACCGAACAGTTCCGATTCAATCAGATCCTTGGGAATCGCCGCCATGTTCAGGGCGATGAACGGATGCTTGGCTCGTGGGCTGTGGTTGTGCAGGGCCTGGGCCACCAGCTCCTTGCCGGTGCCACTTTCACCGTTGATCAGGACGGTGATGTTGGAGTGTGAGAGCCGGCCGATGGCGCGAAAAACCTCCTGCATGGCCGGCGCTTCACCAATGATTTCGGTATTGCGCTGGAGGTTTTCCGGCTGCTTTTCCGTGCTGGCCCTTTTCTCGTGACTGTGGGCGACCGCACGTTTCACCAGAGCAACGGCATCGTCCACGTCAAAGGGTTTGGGCAGGTACTCAAACGCACCGGTCTGGTAACTGGTGACGGCACTTTCCAGGTCCGAATGCGCGGTCATGATGATTACCGGTACATCGGGGTGGTCGGCGACGATATCCGACAGCAGGGTGATGCCATCGACACCCGGCATTCGGATGTCGCTGATGACAGCGTCGGGCTGTTCATGCTGCAGGCGCGTGGTGATGCCCTCGCCACTCTCAAAGACCCGGGGGTGCATGCCGGCTTGATTGAGGGCGCGTTCCAGCACCCAGCGAATGCTCCGGTCATCGTCGATGATCCAGACGTTAGCCGGTTGGCTCATGGGGTGTCCTCCAGAGGCAGGAAGATAGTGAAATCCGTCTGGCCGGGCTCACTGTCGCACTCAACCAGACCATGATGTTGACCAATGATGCTTTGGGTGATGGACAGGCCAAGGCCGGTACCGCTGGCACGCCCGCTGATCATTGGATAGAAGATGTTTTGCCGCAGTTCCGACGGAATGCCGGGACCGTTATCGATGACATTCACCCGGCACACCAGGCGGTGGCGGCGGTTGCCAATGGTAAACTGGCGCAGGGCCCGCGTCCGGAACGTGATGGTGGGTGGTTCATCACTGTCATGGTCGTTCTGGTTTTCGAACGCGGCTTCCATGGCGTTGCGGGCGATGTTCAGGAAGGCCTGAATCAACTGCTCTTTGTCACCGGGGAATTCCGGAATGCTGGGGTCGTAATCCCGCCGGAATAGCAGGCGGCCTTTGCTCTCGGCTTCCAGCAGGGTGCCAACGCGCTCCAGTATTTCGTGAATGTTGGTCGGCGCTAGCTTGAGAGCCTTGTTGGGGCCCAGCATCCGATCCACCAGGCTGCGAAGCCGGTCTGCCTCGTCAATGATGACCCGGGTGTATTCCCGCTGGTCTTCGTCATTCAGTTCCCGGTCCAGAAGCTGTGCCGCTCCGCGAATGCCCCCCAGAGGGTTCTTGATTTCGTGGGCCATGCCCCGTACCAGAATGCGAGTTGTTTCCTGCTGGGAGATGATGTCCTCTTCGCGGGTAATACGCAGCAGCCGGTCCCTGGGCTGGATCTCGATCAGCACCTCGGTGGGATCAATGCTGATCGGCGTGACCGAGTAATCGGCCGTCAGCCGCGAGCCGCTGGCCAGCGTAAACTCCGCTTCTCGCCGGGTATAGGACTGGCCGTTTTCCAGCGCGGCGTAGAGGGTTTCAAGGGCTTCCTCTGAATCGATGAGGATGGAGCCGAAAGGCTGGCCGAAACTGCGGGTCATGCTGGTCTCGAACAGGCTTTCCGCCGCCGGGTTGAAGTATCGAATCTTGAGATAGTCCCCAAGCACCAGGACCGCCGTGGAAAGGCTGTCGAGAATGCTCTTGTAGCTCGGTGTGATGGGCTTGGACAGTGCCATGCGCGAATCCCGTTGAACGACCCGGTTTGTCTTAATATGTCCAAAGGATTGCAAGAAGCGAACCAGTTTAGACACCGTTGGAAAAACACAGGGCGATACGCGTATAAACGAGCCAAAACTGGCGGAATTATGCCGTAAGCTGGTGCAGGAGAGGGTATTTACTCTAACCAGCGGGGCTGTAACGCCCTGATGCTGGTCAGAGTATGGCGTGTTCTTGGTGCGAATGCACTGAAATGGTGCGCGGTATTAGTTCGCGACTGACGGGCGGTGCACGGTAAAGCTGATGGCGGAGCCGGTTTTCACCTGAACGCCGTTCTCATCCACGATGTGGACGCGGGCATCGTGGGTGCCCCGGTTTACGTTACTGACTGCGACAGTGCCAGAGGTGCTCTGGCCAATCGGCTGGCCATCCAGCGTCACTTCGTATTTGTGCCCCGATTGCAGCGAAGGGGAGCTGCTGACTTCAAAACGGACTTCGCCACCGCCGCTGTGGAATGCCTGGTTATTCTGCGGATAGATGAACGAAACACTTTCATAAACCGAGCCTTCACGTTTGACTTCTTCCCGGAGCTTGTCGGTTTCCCGCACATTCTGGGGTTTCGGGAGAGTCACGGTGGTCACCGGTTTCACATCGATGGCTTCTGCGCCTTCGGTCGGCTCGTCGGAGTAAGTGACGTTGCCATAGGCATCGACGTTTCGGTAAACCTCTGCGCTGACGGAAGAGGTAGCCAGGATAAGGGCTGCGGTGAGCAATCCGGTCCTCGGTTTCATAACTGCACCTGTTGTCGTGGTTTTTAACCGATTATCGATGGCGCCTGAGGTCTTTTCAACGGCTCCGGTGGCGGTTGTTGGTTACATATCGTTAACGGCGGCAGGCACTTGCGAGGATTTTCCGGGTGAGGCCTGATGGGGGCGAAAAAAAGCCCCGCACGGGGCGGGGCTTTTTGTTCTGTTGAATCTGTGGAGATTAAACAGAGTAGTACATGTCGAACTCAACCGGGTGAGTGGTCATGTTCAGGCGCTCAACTTCGCCGCGCTTCAGGTCGACGTAGCCAGCGATCATGTCTTCAGTGAACACGCCGCCCTTGGTCAGGAACTCGTGATCCTTCTCGAGGCAATCCAGGGCTTCCTGGAAGGTCTCGGCCACGGTCGGGATGTTCAGTGCTTCTTCCTTCGGCAGATCGTACAGATCCTTGTCCATGGCATCGCCCGGGTGGATCTTATTCTGGATGCCGTCGAGGCCGGCCATCAGCATGGCAGCGAACGCCAGGTACGGGTTGGCAGACGGATCCGGGAAGCGAACTTCGATACGACGTGCCTTCGGGCTGTTCACGAACGGGATACGGATGGAAGCGGAACGGTTACGGGCAGAGTAGGCCAGCATAACCGGAGCTTCGAAGCCCGGAACCAGGCGCTTGTAGCTGTTGGTAGAGGCGTTGGTGAAGGCGTTGATGGTCTTGGCGTGCTTGATGATACCGCCGATGTAGTACAGGGCGGTTTCGCTCAGACCGGCATAGCCGTCGCCAGCGAAGATGTTCTTGCCATCTTTGTTCAGGGACATGTGAACGTGCATGCCAGAGCCGTTGTCGCCAACCACCGGCTTCGGCATGAAGGTGGCGGTCTTGCCGTAAGCGTGAGCAACGTTGTGTACGCAGTACTTCAGGATCTGAACTTCGTCTGCTTTGCGGGTCAGGGTGTTGGCGCCAACGCCAATTTCACACTGGCCAGCGGTGCCCACTTCGTGGTGGTGTACTTCGATTTCCAGGCCCATGGATTCCATGGCCGCACACATCGCACCACGCAGATCGTGCAGGCTGTCTACCGGCGGAACCGGGAAGTAGCCGCCTTTGACGCCCGGACGGTGACCAATGTTGTTGCGGTCGAAGTCTTCACCAGATACCCAGGCAGCTTCTTCAGAGTGGATGCTGTAGCCAGCGCCCTTCATGTCGACGTCCCACTTCACGGAATCGAATACGAAGAACTCGGGCTCAGGGCCAAACAGTGCGCCGTCGGCGACGCCGGTGGACTTCAGGTACTCTTCTGCGCGACGTGCAACAGAGCGTGGGTCACGCTCGTAGCCTTGCATGGTGGACGGCTCGACGATGTCACAGGTGATGTTGACCGTGGTTTCTTCGGTGAACGGGTCCAGCACAGACGTGTCGTCGGCCGGCATCAGGATCATGTCGGATTCGTTGATGCCCTTCCAGCCAGCGATTGAGGAACCGTCGAACATCTTGCCGTCGGTGAAGAAATCTTCGTCAATTTCAGAGGCCGGCAGGGTAACGTGCTGCTCTTTACCGCGGCTGTCGGTGAAGCGCAGATCGACCCACTTAACTTCGTGTTCTTTGATCAAATCAATCGTTTTGGACATTGTGCATGCTCCGTTGTTTATTCAGCGTCTGGGACGCATTCGTGGTCTTTTCGCCGGTTGTCGGATTGGTGATCCGATCCACCTCAGAGGCTTAGGCAGCTTATCAAATGGAAATGCCGCTTGCCTGTGATTTAGGGCTGAAATCTTTTAAGCAAGCGTCTTGCCAATTTCTGGGGCGTGGCCCTGATTGGCTCAGTGACGCGGGTTTTAGGGCTATGGCTGTTGGTCAGAGGGGTGTTGTTGGTGCATGAAACAAGGTGCTGCGCACTAAAATGGGGCAAAAAAGGTCGCCGGTGATCTGAGTTGGTGCGGGTTCCCGAGTTCCGATAGGCGTTAATGTCCATATTCAGGGGTAGGACTTTTCGCTATACTTCGCGCCGCCTTATTTTGTGCCCCGGTTTCGGGGTGGTGCCGCCCGGCACATTCTTAATGGGCCCACCATTTACGGATTTGAGACGACATGTGAGGTTTGGCCTCAGGACGACGGCTCAGGTCAAAGACAGCATGTCGCAGGAATAATAGTTGTGATTGAGAAGCTTCGTAATATCGCCATCATCGCCCACGTTGACCATGGCAAAACCACACTCGTAGACCAGTTGCTGCGTCAATCCGGAACGCTGGAGCGTAAAGAGCTCGATAGCGAGCGCGTGATGGATTCGAACGATCAGGAAAAAGAGCGCGGTATCACCATCCTCGCGAAGAACACGGCGCTGAAATGGAACGACTACGATATCAACATCGTCGACACTCCGGGACACGCCGACTTTGGTGGTGAGGTTGAGCGTGTAATGAGCATGGTGGATTGTGTGCTGCTGGTTGTCGATTCGATTGATGGCCCGATGCCGCAAACCCGCTTCGTGACCCAGAAAGCCTTCGCGGCGGGCCTGCGCCCGATCGTGGTGGTGAACAAGATTGACCGTCCGGGTGCTCGTCCGGACTGGGTTATTGACCAGGTTTTCGATCTGTTTGATGCCCTGGGCGCGACAGACGAACAGCTGGACTTCCCGATTGTCTACGCCAGTGCCCTGAACGGCATTGCGGGTAACGATCACGAAAACCTCGACGACAACATGGATGCCGTGTTCCAGGCGATTGTTGACCATGTGCCGGCTCCAAAGGTTGACCTGGACGGCCCGTTCCAGATGCAGATCTCCCAGCTGGACTACAACAGCTTCCTGGGTGTTATCGGCATTGGCCGCATTATGCGCGGCAAGGTTAAGACCAATTCACCGGTAACCGCGATTGGTGCTGACGGTAAAAAGCGTAATGGTCGTATCCTCAAGATCATGGGGCATTCTGGTCTGCAGCGCGTGGAAGTCGAGGAAGCGCAGGCGGGTGATATCGTCTGTGTGAGCGGCATGGATGAGCTGTACATCTCCGATACCCTGTGCGACCAGTCTAATGTTGAGGCGCTGCCGCCGTTGACTGTGGACGAGCCGACCGTGTCCATGACCTTTCAGGTGAACGATTCGCCGTTCGCGGGTAAAGAAGGCAAGTACGTCACCAGCCGGAACATCAAAGAACGTCTGGAAAAAGAGCTGCTGCACAACGTTGCTCTGCGTGTTGAAGAGGGTGACTCCGCGGACAAGTTCAAGGTTTCCGGCCGGGGCGAGCTGCACCTGTCGGTACTGATCGAGAATATGCGTCGTGAAAACTTCGAGCTGGCGGTTGGCCGTCCTGAAGTGGTCATTCGTGAAATCGATGGCGAGAAGCAAGAGCCGTACGAGAACGTAATTGTCGACATCGAAGAGCAGCATCAGGGTTCTGTCATGGAGCAGATGGGGCTGCGCAAGGGCGATCTGACCAACATGGCTCCGGACGGTAAAGGGCGTATGCGCCTTGAGTACACCATTCCGGCGCGCGGACTGATTGGTTTCCGTAACGCTTTCCTGACCATGACGTCGGGCACCGGTATCCTGACATCAACGTTCAGCCACTACGGTCCGATCAAAATGGGTGATGTCACCAGCCGCCAGAACGGTGTTCTGGTCTCCATGGCGACGGGCACTGCGCTGACTTACTCACTGGAGACCTTGCAGAGCCGCGGTAAGCTGTTCCTGGATCCGGGCCAGGAAATCTATGAAGGCCAGTTGTGTGGTATTCACAGCCGTGACAGCGATCTGGTTGTGAACCCGACCAAGGGCAAGAAGCTCGACAACATGCGCGCTTCCGGTAAGGATGAAGTGATCGGTCTGGTGCCGCCTATCAAGCACACTCTGGAGCAGGCGCTTGAGTTCATCGACGACGACGAGCTGGTTGAAGTAACGCCGAAGTCGATCCGTCTGCGCAAGAAGCTGCTGACTGAAAACGAGCGTAAGCGCGCGAACAAGAAGTAAGCCTGCCGAAGCTCTGATAAAACCGGGCCCGCCTGACAGGTGGTGCCCGGTTTTTTTATGGCGGTTCATGTCATTGCAGTGAGGTGCTTGACTACACTCAGGGAACACTCGTTGCCGGAAGTGTTGCCATGCTGACCCTCTATCCTGAAATTACCCCTAACGCCCGTCATACCCTGGCGGTTGATCCACCCCATGAGCTTTATGTGGAAGAGAGCGGTAACCCGAATGGTATCCCTGTGCTTGTGGTTCATGGGGGGCCTGGGGGTGGGTGTGAGGATTACCAGCGCCGGTTTTTCGATGCGGAACGGTTCCGTATCATCCTGATGGACCAGCGTGGAGCCGGGCGGTCCACGCCATTGGCAGAGTTGGAGGGGAATAGCACTGACCGGCTGGTGGCCGACATGGAAACCGTTCGTGCCTTTCTGGGGGTGGAGCGTTGGTTACTTTTTGGTGGCAGTTGGGGTTCTACGCTGAGCCTGGTATACGCCCAGGCCCACCCGAACCGTGTGCTGGGGTTGGTACTGCGGGGTATCTTTCTGTGTCGTCCGGAGGATATTCAGTGGTTTTATCAATCCGGTGCCAGCCGGATTTTTCCCGATTACTGGGAGGAATATGAGGCTCAGATTCCGCAGTCCGAGCGATCTGATATGGTGTCTGCCTATTATCGGCGCCTGACGAGCAGTAACGAACTGGAACAAATTCAGGCGGCCAAGGCCTGGTCCGTATGGGAGGGGCGTTGCGCGACTCTGCATCCGAATCCCCGTGTTGTTGAGCATTTTGGCCATCCTCATGTGGCGATCGCACTGGCACGTATCGAGTGCCATTACTTCATGAATGCCGCCTTCCTTGAACCGGATCAGATCCTGCGGGATGCGGGAAAGCTTGCGGATATACCTGGCGTTATTGTCCATGGGCGCTACGACATGGTGTGCACGGTAGATAACGCCTTTGCCCTGAGTAAAGCCTGGCCAGGGGCGGAGCTCCGGATTATCCGGGATGCTGGTCATTCCGCAGCGGAACCGGCGATCGTCGACGCTCTCATTCGGGGGGTGGAGGAGGTGGTGAGCAAATCACAACAAAGCGCCAGTTAGTTACCGCTTTTCCTGTTGCGGTTCCTCGCTGGTCCCGATAGACTCCCGTCCGACTAATAACAAAACCCTTGCTGTATCCAGAGTTGTGAATGAAAGGGCTTATCCAGCGAGTATCAGAAGCGAGTGTTGCTGTAGATGGTGAGCAGATCGCCATCAGTGGTGAGGGCTTGCTGCTTCTTCTGGGCGTTGAGCGTGAAGACTCCGCCGATACTGCCGCCGACCTTTGTCGGAAAATTCTGTCATACCGTGTCTTCCCGGATGACCAGGGGCGAATGAACCGAAGCCTTCTGGATACCGGCGGTGACCTTCTTGTGGTTCCTCAGTTTACCCTTGCGGCCGATACCAACTCTGGTACCCGTCCGAGTTTTTCCTCCGCTGCCCCGCCCGCAATTGCCCATGACCTGTTCGAGTACTTCGTGGCTCAGGCCCGCGACGGGCTGGGAAGGGATCGCGTGACCGTCGGGCGTTTCGGTGCGGATATGAAGGTGGGCCTGGTGAACGACGGACCGGTTACATTTTTGCTGGAAGCGCCTGTTTCTGGGCGAGGGTGAGGTGCACAGATCAGGGGCGCGTAAGGAGACGGTGTTTCCTCTTGGTGCGTAAAAGTGTAGGTTATACCCCGTGTGATTTCGGTTGTTTCGGATTGTGCGATTCAACTTATTGAAAGAAAAGAAAAGTTTTTGAGTTGGCCCTGTAATTGTTTGCGTTCTTGCGGAGGGCTGTTGAGCGCCAGAAAGCATAAACACTTGCGTTTCTGGTGCGAAACGAGCTAAAAATGCACCCGCAATGATTTGCAAAATTGGGTTCAGTATATTAAAACAGTTTCATCATTCGGGGCTTTAAAAAGGTTCCGTAAGTGATTGAGCTTTAAAGATCTGCATGATGCGGATTGCATAACTAGAAAAAAAGTTACCCAGATTGTCATGAAACTGACGTAAGGGTAATCCAGAATCGGGTCCAACCAGTTTTTCTGGTTGGGCCTAAAAAAAATCGGGATCCGAACCCGTTTTATAACGCTAAAACCTGAGTTAACTCACAAAGGAAGACGCAAAATGAAAAAAACGCTCATCGCATCAGCTGTTGCAGCCGCAACTTTCTCTGGCGCTGCGCTTGCCGACGCTCACATGCCGACCGTTTACGGTAACATCCAGCTGGCTATTGCCCATGAGGACCGTGATGCCTCCGGCTCAAACATTGGTCACTACGACAATGGCTCCACTATCGGTTTTGCTCATGAGCACGCCATCAACTCTGCTCTTACCGGTTTCTTCAAGGCCGAACTGGAATTCGACGCAGACGACAAAGCTGGTAACGGTGGACTGAACGGGTTTGACGAAGCGTACATCGGTGTTAAAGGCGATAGCTTCGGTCAGCTTTGGGTTGGTTCTGACGACTCTACCTACGAGCGTGCGGTTGACTACATCGCCAACTATTACGAGTACGGTGGCCTGAGCCTTCGTAACGACAACGCTCTGGATGGTTTCGTTTACGATACTGGTGAAGGCGATCTGATCCAGTACGCCTCCCCGAGCTTTGGTGGTCTGAAGCTGCACGGCGCTGTCCAGTTCAACGGCGACGGTGAGAAGGAAGTAAAGTCCTATCCTTACCAGCTGGCTGCCACTTATTCTGTTGACGCGTTCGAGCTGGCTGTAGCTATGGACTCCAATGATGGTGACCGTAGGTACTCCGGTACTGCTGAAGGGGAGAGCGTGAACAACGAAAACACTTACGGTGTTCGTGGTACTTTCAACCTGGGTGATCTGGCTCTGACTGGCCAGTTCCAGACGCGTAAGGACGTTGGCGACCTATACGGTGTTCACGCAGCTTACGCCTTGGGCCAAAACAACTTCGCCCTGTCCTACGAAATGGTTGAAGCAGATCAAGGTGACCTTGAGGCTTCTACTATTACGGCACAGGCTCTGCACAGCCTGTCTGACCATATGTACGTGTATGTTGAAGGCTACCTCAACAACACTGATGATGGCATTACTGACGAAGACAACAGTGACTTCGTTGTTGGTGCTACTTACTACTTCTGATCTGGCCTTTAGCCTGATTTAAAAGTAGTTGAAGAAGACGGCGACCCTCGGGTCGCCGTTTTTCGTTGGGGTGTGTATGCTGGCGGCATTGTTATTGCTGTGAGCGAAAAACATGCCTCAGGAACTGGAAATCAAACTGACCTTGGACCCGTCCTCCGCCGAAGATGCCTATCGCTGGCTTTCTTCCCTGCCCGAAACGTCGGCGGGCCCCACCAAAAGCCTTATTAATACCTATTTTGATACCCCGGCAGCGGAGCTGAACCGTCGCCGTGCTGCGTTGCGTATCCGCCAGGCGGGTGACCGGTATATCCAAACCCTGAAAACCCAGGGCGACTTTGTTGATGGCGCGCACCGGAGGCAGGAATGGGAATGGCCGGTTCCGGGGCCATCTCTGGATTTCGATTTGCTGGGGGAGACGCCTTTGGCCTCCGATATCGATCTGACTGCCTTAAAGCCTATTTTTGAAACCAACTTCGAGCGCCGGATCGTGATGCTGGATGACGGTGCTGCGGTGATCGAGTGTGCCGTTGATATCGGCGAAATCACGTCTGGTTCCGACGCGTTGCCGTTATGCGAGGTGGAATTTGAACTCAAATCCGGTGACGAAAAACGTCTGCTCCACTGGGTCGGAAAGCTGGCGGAACAGGTGCCATTTTTCATCAACCTGATCAGCAAAGCAGAGCAGGGCTATTACCTGGCGGGTATCCATCGGCCTGAGCCATTGCCACCGGAATCTGATGCTGTGGCCCGGTTGTTCCATGGAACCAGTACGCTCTGGCTGACGGGCGAGAAAACCTCTGAGTTCGATGAGGCTGTGGTGGAGCTTGAGGGAGCATCAGCGCTTGTCGGATCGTCCGATTCAGCGAAGGTATTCGAGCAGTTCCGGGCTGACCCTGTTCCTGAGCGAATTCCGTCACTGGGGCCTTTGCAAGTGGCTTTGTTGCGCTCCTAAGCGCTCCTGGCAATGGAGTGGTCCCCGAGGGGGGTTACTCTTTGCTTTTGCTTGCTGTCTGCAACTCGTGCCAACGGTTTATGAAATCCCGATAGCGATCCAGCGCCTCTTTAACCACCTCCACCGAGGGGGTGTGGTTCGATTTGACTAGAACAATCAATCCCTTGCCCTCAATCTCCGTGTTGATCTCCGGGTGACAGATTACCTGATCATCACGGTCAATATAGGCGAGGGCGGTACCTATGCCATGTCGAATCAGGGCACTGACAATATCCGCCCAGTTCAGGTCGTCCAGTGTGATTTCATACCGATGCGGGTGGTCATGCTCGTAATTGAACAGGTCTTCCAGGACCTTTTCCGAGCCCGGCGCGACCACCGATCGCACCATGATTTCCGGATAGGTCCGGACCGGACGGAGTACCGTTCGGATGCCCAGGTTTTCGAAACGGGGCCGGTTTGCATCGCTTACACATTCAATGGTGGCTCGGTTGCCAAGATTCAGTTCGCACAATCGGTGGGCGATGTCGAAAGTCAGGCTGTCTGAATAGGCATCGGATTCATCGGCGGCGAGCACCACGATGTGCCGGGCACTGCCGGCATGGACGGCCTTGAGCGCTTCAGGATCGAAGCCGGAGCCATGATAGTGAACCAGGCCCACGTCCCTCAGTTCCGGCGGCAGGCCCTCGGGAAACTGGCGTGTCAGGAGCATGATGGGAATCGAGGTGTAGCCCGGTACCGAGCGAACCTGGGAGGCAAAGCGTAGGAAGTACTGTTCTCCGCCTGTCTGAGGGGTGTTGATGATCACGATGTGGTCGTTCATTTTATATACCCACCTACCGGTAAGAATGCGTTCCCGACGATAAAAACGGTATTCGATAAAGTCGCTGACGATCAGTGTGAGCAGCGTGATGGCGCCAACAAACATCACCACGATGGTGCTGATTCGTCCCATCAGTGTTTGCGGTGCGAAATCGCCGTAGCCAACAGTGGATACCGTGGTCATGGTGATCCAAACTGACTCGAACAGATTCAGATCCTCGAACGTCCAGATGACCAGTATCTGAAAGGCGAGCATCCCGCTCAGGATCAGGAACAGCCGTTTCATCCGTTTCAGAATCATGCTGCCCATTGGAAGGTGGGTCTGCTGGTGTTCCGGATTGAGGGGGCGTCGGTTTCTCTGCATCCGTTCTGGAGCCTGTTCAGTCGGGGTGACGTTCGTTATACAGTACCGGAAATATAACAGAGAAACAGGGGTTTGCCTTATGTCCAGTCCTTGGAGCTCCCTTCCGCCCGTGTTGGCGGACGATGTTGCCCGCAGCTGGAACACGGTGTTTCCGGATGGTTGCCCGGCGTGGCTGACAGCGGTCGATGATCTGACGGCGGAGGTGGTTGCCGATGCCTTGTCTCGTAGTCCATTTCTCCGGCAGGTTCTGGAGCGCTCTCCCGATCACATCCGTGAATGTCTGAATATTCGGGGGCTTTCGCAACCTACAACGCCAGAATTCCTGAACCATCGTTGGCAAGACTATCTGACACACGTAACAGACGAGGCATCTTTGCAGGTCGCGCTCCGACGATTCCGGCGGGAAGCCCAGTTCCGGATCATCTGGCGAGACCTGATGCGGTGGGCAGATCTGTCCGAAACTGTGGCTGCGGCCAGTGCCTTTGCCGATGTGTGCATCGAGGGGGCGCTGGAGTGGTTATACGGTGACTCGTGCGAGCAATTCGGAACTCCCTGGGGTATTGACCCGGTCTCCGGAAAGGAGGCACCCCAGAAGATGGTTGTTCTGGGTATGGGCAAGCTCGGTGGCGGCGAGTTGAATGTTTCCTCCGATATCGATCTGATCTTTGCCTTTCCCAGTGCTGGTGAAACCCGGGATGGGCGCCGTGCCCTGGATAATCAAACCTTTTTTATCCGGCTTGGTCAGCGCCTGATACAGGCGCTGGACCAGATTACCGCTGATGGCTTCGTGTTCCGGGTGGACATGCGCCTGCGCCCCTATGGCCAGAGTGGCGCGTTGGCCCTGAGTTTTGCCGCCCTGGAAGCCTACTATCAGGATCAGGGCCGGGACTGGGAGCGCTACGCCATGGTCAAGGCCCGTGTGGTGGCGGGAGACCAGCGGGCAGGGCAGGTTCTGATGCGCAGCCTGCGACCGTTCGTGTATCGGAAATACATTGATTTCAGTGCCTTTGAGTCCTTGCGCAACATGAAAGCGATGATCAGCCGGGAAGTCAGGCGCAAGGGCATGGAAAATAACATCAAGCTGGGCAGTGGCGGTATCCGGGAAATCGAGTTTGTGGTGCAGGCGTTCCAGCTGATTCGCGGCGGACGAGACCGTGAACTGCAACAGCGGTCAATGCTGGTCATCCTCGGGGAGCTGGAAGCCCTGGAATTGCTGCCGGTAACGGTGGTGGCGGAACTCCGGGAGGCCTATGTGTTCCTGCGCAATCTGGAGCATGCTCTGCAGGGGATGGAGGACCGGCAAACCCAGCTTCTGCCTGAGGACGATCTTTCGCGAGCCCGGGTGGCGCTGATTATGGGGTTCGAGGACTGGGCTGACTGCTTGTCCGAGCTCGATCTTCACCGAAAGAACGTTGCTCGCCATTTTGCCAATATCATCGCCAGTGATGACGATGAGCAGGCCGGTAGCGGCATGGTTGCCGAAGAGTGGTATGCATTGTGGCTGTCGGAGTTGGATCAGGCGTCATCGGTTGGCTGGCTTCGAAGCCACGATTTCGAGGATGCGGAGGATAGCTATCGGCTGCTGAAAGAATTAAAGCAGAACCGAACCGTCCAGACCATGCAGACTCAGGCTCGGCGACGGCTGAACCAGTTCATGCCAGTTCTGCTGGAAGCGCTGACGCAGGTTGAAAATCCCTCTGAGACCCTGTCACGGGTGCTCCAGCTGGTGGAGGCCGTGCTTCGGAGAACCGCTTATCTGGTTCTGCTGCTGGAGAATCCGGGGGCTCGAACCCAGCTGGTCAAGCTCTGCAGCGATAGTCCCTGGATCGCCAGGCAACTGGCCGATACCCCTTTGCTGTTGGATGAGTTGCTCAACGCCGAAAGCCTCTATTACCCGCCCGCCAAGGCGGAACTTGAGGATGATCTTCGCCAGCAGATGCTGCGGATTCCGTTTGAAGATCTCGAAGAGCAGATGGAATCCCTGCGTCATTTCAAGAAGGCGCACGTGCTGCGGGTGGCGGCCGCGGAATTGAAGGGCACGTTACCGCTCATGAAGGTCAGTGACTATCTGACATGGATAGCGGAGGTGGTGCTGGATCATGTGGTGGATGTGGCCTTTGCCAATCTGGTGAGTCGCCACGGGTATCCGGGGCGTTCGGATGGTGCGCCACCCGAAACAGACTTCGCGGTGATCGGGTATGGCAAATTGGGGGGAATTGAGCTGGGGTATTCGTCGGACCTGGACCTGGTGTTTGTCCATACGGCCGACGCCGAACTGTCCACCGATGGCGACAAACCGATAGATAACGCGGTTTTCTATACCCGGCTGGGCCAGCGCATTGTACATATTCTCAATACCCAGACACCCTCCGGGCAGCTTTATGAGGTCGACATGCGCCTTCGCCCCTCGGGGAATTCCGGTTTGCTGGTCAGTACGTTATCGGCGTTCGAGCGCTACCAGGAGAAAGACGCCTGGACCTGGGAACATCAGGCTCTGGCAAGGGCGCGGGGGGTTGCGGGTTGCGCAAACACGCTCTCGGGTTTTGAGGATATTCGCCATCGGATACTCTGCCAGCGTCGGGATGCGGAGGGGCTCCGGCAAGAAGTAGTAGAGATGCGAGAGAAAATGCGGGCGAGTCTCGCCACTCCCGACGGAAACCGGAACCAGGTCTTTCATATCAAGCATGACCCGGGCGGTCTGGTGGATATCGAGTTCATGGTTCAGTACCTGATGCTGACCCACAGCGCGGACCACCCGGAATTGACCCGCTGGTCCGACAACATACGTCAAATGGAGGCGTTGGGGCAGGTTGGGATATTGCCTGTTGAGGATGCGGAAAAGCTGCGTGACGTGTTCATTGCGCTCCGATCAACCATACATCGGCGAGCGCTCCAGAACCTCAGTAGCAAGGTGGAAGGGGATGCGTTCGAGGCGGAGCGCGAGTATGTGATCTCGGTCTGGAAGCGGGTGATGGGCGGGTAGAATCGTGTGTATTTTTCTTGTCAAATTTCCTGCTAGAATGCCATTTCCCCACGAAAACGGACTGTTAGGAGCAACAAAGAATGTCAATGGCTGATCGCGATGGCCTGATCTGGCTGGATGGTGAAATGGTTCCCTGGCGAGAAGCCAAAACCCATGTGCTGACTCACACTCTGCATTATGGCCTGGGCTGTTTTGAGGGTGTGCGTGCCTACCATACCGCGAACGGCCCTGCCATTTTTCGTTTGAAGGAACACACCGATCGGTTGTTCCGCTCCGCTCATATCCTGAACATGGAGATTCCGTTCAGCAAGGATGAGTTGAACGAAGCGCAACGTGCCGCAGTTCGAGAAAACAACCTGGATGAAGCTTACCTGCGTCCAATGGTGTTCTACGGTTCCGAGGGCATGGGTCTGCGGGCGGACAACCTCAAGGTGCACGTGATGGTTGCGGCCTGGA
The DNA here is from genome assembly GCF_030519635.1 of Marinobacter suaedae. NCBI lineage: Bacteria > Pseudomonadati > Pseudomonadota > Gammaproteobacteria > Pseudomonadales > Marinobacteraceae > Marinobacter > Marinobacter suaedae. Next base: position 75,255 of record NZ_JAUMIS010000003.1, read on the forward strand.
GCTGGCCCTCCTACATGTCGCCGGAAGCCAAGGAGATGGGGATCAAGGTGCGGACATCTTCCTACACCCGACACCATGTCAACATCACCATGTGTAAGGCCAAGGCCAACGGAAACTACATCAATTCCATGCTTGCGCTGAACGAAGCCATCGCCAGTGGCTGTGAAGAAGCATTATTGCTGGATAATGAGGGTTACGTTGCGGAGGGTTCAGGGGAAAATATCTTTATCATCCGTGATGGCGTGATGCACACGCCGGAACTGACCTCCTGCCTGGAGGGGATTACCCGGCAGACCATTCTGGACTTTGCCCGCGAACTGAACATTCCGGTGAAAGAGCGCCGCATCACGCGCGATGAAGTTTACATCGCTGAGGAAGCCTTCTTTACCGGCACTGCGGCAGAAGTCTTGCCTATCCGTGAACTGGACGGTCGCGTCATTGGCGCTGGCAAGCGTGGTCCCGTGACTGAGAAGTTGCAGGCTATGTACTTCGATGCTGTTAAAGGCAAGCTGCCAGAGCACAGCGGCTGGCTGACCCAGGTCAGATAGATCCCCACCACCGATGGGAAAAGAGTACATCAAGCACATTGGCGCCACCGGGGGATACCTGGTGGCGCCGTCATTTGAGGCCTCGTTCGAGGAAGGGTGGTTTGACCCTGACTTTTGGGGGGATTTGGCCGATCCGGTCAGTAAGGGCGGGCGAGGCGCGGCCTGGTTTATTCATGCCGCAGCTGGTGACTTGCTCCTTCGACATTTTTGCCGCGGCGGGCTTCCGGGGCGCTTCCTTCGACGAGACTACGTTTATACCAGAGTCAGCCAGGTCAGATCCTTTGTAGAATTTCGGCTGCTACGCAAACTCTACAGCCAGGGTTTACCTGTTCCCGAACCCATTGCGGCCGGCTACCAGCGTCATGGTTCGGTGTTCTATCATGCGTCGATTCTCATGCGGCGCATACCCGATGCCACCCCTTTGTCAGATCATGCCGGTTTTTCCGATCTGGGTGTTTGGCAAGACGCCGGGGCATGCATTCGTCGTTTCCATGACGCCGGTGTGTATCACGCCGACCTGAACTGCATGAATATTCTGGTTTCGGATCAGATCTATCTTATTGATTTTGATCGGGGGCGTATCATTTCGGGCGGAAAGGGTGGCGACTGGAAAAAGGCCAACATCAATCGCTTGAAGCGATCCGTTGAAAAGCTACTGGGCCATCTGGACGCCAGTCTTCGGGAGCAGCTATGGGAGTCATTGCTTTCGGGCTACCGGAGGTGATCAGTAGACTGGCTTTTCCCCGGGGGCTGTACGACGAAAGCGCTTGTATTCCCACTGGTATTGTTCTGGTACCTCGGCAATACACTTCTCAACCGATCGGTTCAGGGCGGTAAGGGACTCTGTCAGGTCTTTGGATGACAGGCTTGGCTCGGCCTCCCTGAGCACCATTTTAAAGCCCTTGCCTCCAGGAAGCCTTTGGGCATAGGTGACAATGGCCTTGGCGCCCGTCTTCTGAATGAGCTTGGACGCAAGCGTCATCGTGATCGTTGGAATACCGAAGAAAGGCGCAAATTCCCCGCCTTCGCGTCGGGGCGTCTGATCCGGAAGGATGCCAACCACGCCGCCTTCACGCAGGATGCTGAAGAGGCGAACAATGCCTTTCCGGTCGGTGGGGACGAGTTCTGACCCGGTGCGGCTCCTGGCGGTTTTTATGTAGTCTTCCAGTCCGGGTTGGTTGGGCGGGCTGTAGAGAGCAGCCATTTTGTAGCGAGAGGCAAAGAAAAGTCCGGCAAGTTCCCAGTTTCCATGGTGAGGGGCCAGTAATACCAACCCTTGTTTGCCCTGTTGGTAATCCCTCAGAAGTTCTTCTCCCTCGATTTCCTTTATCAGGTCCAGGCAGCGCTCGATGGGCCACTCCCACATCAGTGGAATCTCAAGAGCGGTTGCTGCCGTTTCCTGCATGCTTTTTCGGCCCAGTTCCTCGACTTCCTGTTTACTCAGGGTGGGGTAGCATGCCCGAAGGTTTTTTCGCGTTGTTTCTACCGAGCGTCCGCCGAGTCGCCATGCCATGGCTCCGAGACTGCGGCCAACACGCTGAGCACTCTTGAGGCTGAGGAGAGAAATAAGGTGGAATGCAACTTTGATGAATTTGCCGGGCACAGTGTCATCCAGTGGAGGCCGAAAGCTCGAAGGGCGAAAACTACCATTGTCACTGCTGGCGTACAAGGCGCCAGAGCTAAGACTCGGGAGGGCTCGCTGCTTTTCAGGCCTTCTCCATGCTAGAATCTGGCGCTTTGGTTTCAGTAGCGCCTGACCTAGAACGCGGCGCATCTGGGCTCTATCTGGGGATTTCGGGCGAATATTCTATGTGGGATAAAATCAGGCTGGCATTTTTCAAATTTGCGGCAGGCGGCTGGATTCCAGCTGGGTGGTTTGAGCCGGACTTGCCACCTGAACAAGAACGATCGGCAAAAACCGGGCACCTGAAACTTGAGGTGGTCAGCCACTGCTGGAATTACTCGCATTTTCTTGTGTATCAACTGAGCTCTCTGGTTCTGTTTCCGCCCAAGAAACTCGATGTCACCATGACGGTGTATTACAGCTCCGAAGATGCGAAAACGGCAGAATTGCTGGCTTATTTTGGCGAGGAAAATGTTCCCGGGGTGACGTGGAACTGGCAGGCAATCCCCAAGCAGGAGCTCTTCCGAAGAGGCATCGGGCGTAATCGGGCCGCGCTTGCAACCACCGCAGACTGGGTCTGGTTTACCGACTGTGACCTGATGTTCCGGCAGGGGTGTCTTGATGCCCTGGCAGAGGTGCTTCAAGGGCGACGTGATGCTCTGCTGTTCCCAGATGAGGAGCGCACGACCGATCTTCTGGCAGAAGATAACCCCATGCTAAAGGCTGGAACTGCCGGCCCTCAGGTACTGGATATTGACACATCGTCCTTCACCAGCCGTACCATCAGCAAGGCGACGGGGCCGTTACAGATTGCCCACGGTGATGTGTGCCGGGCGGTGGGCTATTGCCGGAACATTGGTATTTATCAGCAGCCAGAGGAGACCTTCGCCAAGTGCCACGAAGATCGGGCCTTCCGATGGCTACTCCGCAGTCAGGGTGAGCCTATCGAATTGCCTGGCGTCTATCGGATTCGGCATGTTGCCAAGGGCCGTTATTCGGGCAGTGAGACCCGTAGCCGATTGAGGACATGGCTGCGGGTCTGGCAGTCCCGATGGCGCGATTGGCGTCAAGATTAAATGACTATAGGGCATGTAGAGAGCGTTAGACGAAATGATTGGTAGGAAAGGTTTAGAAAAACAACCGATCGCTTCCTTGCTCGATCGGCACTCCAGCGTAGAAAAAGATCATGATTATTTGTCATAAATATAGATTTATTTTTCTGAAGACCAGTAAAACAGCAGGTTCATCGATAGAGATGGCACTTTCTAAGTTCTGTGGTCCTGAAGATATTGTGACTCCACTTTCTAAAGAGGAAGATTTACAGAGAGTGGAAGCTGGAGGAGTGGCGCCTCAAAATTACGGTGAGATGCCGTTTCGGTATAAGCCGTCCCAGATTTGGAAGGTTATCAGCCGCTCTAAGCCGCCTTGTCGTTATTACGATCATATTCCTGCAAGGAAAGTGCGGCGCAGAATTGGGGTGGATGTCTGGAACAGCTATTACAAGTTCTGTGTAGCGAGGAACCCGTGGGACAGGGTGATTTCTCAGTACTATTGGCGTCAAAGAAATGCTGAAAAAATGATGTCGATTGATGAGTTTTTAGAGTCTTCTCATATCCGGTCGCTTGTGCGGAAGGGGATGGGGATTTATACCATTGGCGGGAAAGTGGTAGTGGACAAAATTTGTCGTTATGAGAATCTTGTCGATGACCTCGAAACGGTTCGGCAGCATTTAAGTTTGCCAGAACCTATTCTTCTGCCAAAAGCCAAGTCCACACATCGCCAAGACAAGAGACACTACTCTGAGGTGTTTACTCGTGAACAGAATGAAAAAATTAGATCAATATTCAAGGCTGAGATTGAACTGCTGAATTACGAGTACTGAGGAAGATCTCAATCACCCTCGATTTTCACCAGAACTGCTTAAGTCATCAACAAGTGGGAGCTTTAGATGCTAACCCCGCATTTAAATATTTGTCCGTTTTCCACCATGTTGGCGTAGTTCAGGTGCGCTGGCGTTAAGCCGGCAGGTATTTTTCATTCATCGGTAGATTGCTGAACGTGGCCAGCAAGTTGAGGTGATCGGTGTTTTCTACAGGGGCGCGATAACCCGCTTTTCGGTAGCCAAGGATCTATTTGGTATTGCAGAATGGCCCCGGGCTCTGGACCTGAGCTTGCCAGCCTTCGCCTTTCTGTCGTCCAATTGTTGCGAGAGCGGTAATGCTTGGGAGTGGCTGTAACTATCTCGGCTTACCGCTGCGAGAGTGTGGTCTCTATACTTGAATTCGAAAGTAACGCATTTTGGCCAAAAATTTGAAATGAATGAGTGAAAACCCAGCAGTCGAGGACTGGAGAACAGTTTTGCGCTGCGCTACATAAGCGCCTAATTTTGATTAGGCGCATTCTGGATGGTCGGCGAAATCATGTCTGAAAATATTTGGTTGTAGCCCGAATCACCTAAACGTTAAAAACGCTAGGAAAATGATGAATCCATTGGTATCTATACTCATTCCGGTCTACAACGTCGCACCCTATTTGAGGGAGGCGCTAGACAGCATTGTTAACCAATCCTATGAAAACCTTGAAATAATTATTATTAACGATGGGTCTACGGATAATAGCCTTGAAATTGCCGAGGAATACGAGCGTGACGCCAGAGTCAGCATATTTTCCCAGCCAAATCGCGGTTTGTCGGGAGCGCGGAACAAGGGTGTAGAGCTGGCAACGGGCAAATATATCTATTATTTCGACTCTGACGACATCCTAGAATTGAATGCGATTGAGGACTGCGTAAAAGTGATGGAAGAGTCTGACTTGGATATCATCGCTTTTTCTGCATCGACTTTTGGCGATATCGATTTCAAGGGAAAAACATATCATCGAGAAAATACCGATATCATGACTGGGAAAGCGTTTCTGGAAAAATATATCGCGACGCCCAGCTACTTTTGTTCGGCTTGTAATTACTTGTGCAAGAAAACTGTGGTAACCAATAACTGTATTACCTTTATTGATCGAATTCCGCATGAAGACGAAACCTATACTTTTGATATTTTTTATCACGCGGGCCGGGTAAAATCCATAAGTAGCCGCTATTTCAAAAGACGTTATCGTGCAGGATCTATCATGACCTCGAGGAAAAGTGAACGAAATGCCATTGCTCTACTAAAAGTGCATAGACACTTTGTGGAGCATTATTCTGACTTTGCGCCTGGTCGTTATCAAATCAAGAAATTCACTCGCCGCATCAGCCAGGTGATAATGAAAAATAATCTACCTTATTCAGTCATGCATGGTTTCGATTTCTCTATACCCCTTAGGTATAGAGTAAAGTATGCGCCAAAGCGTTTTATTTCCGCTTTATTTAATCTGAAAGGGTAGTTCCGGACTATATTTTTGCCTTCATTCCCCTAATGGTAAGCATGTTGTATTAGTCGGATATTTGCGCCAATTTATATTGTAGGGTATTGAGTATAATGATTTGAAATATTTAGTTTTTAATTCTGGGTTTTCGAGAGTGGATTTGCATGCAGGTAAGGTTCTTAGGGCATAGACGGACTGGAGGAGGGCAATGGTAGAGAGTAGTAATGGCTTACAATTTCATGGATCGGTGAACAAGGTCAATCGAAAGACTTTTGCTGAGAGGGTGAGTAGCAAGGTTCCACACCTATTTTCAATATGGCTTCTTTTGACGGTTTTAGCCCCCCATCAGGATCTCTACAAGGCATTTTTCCACGGCATTCTCATACCAACCGTCCTGATTCTCCTGTTCACCCGGCGGGCGGGCATCAACTGGAGAGACCCGTTCCTATTGGTTTCTCTGGCGTTTTTCGCCTATGCATCTATTAGCACGTTCGTGGTTGGCTTTGGTCCTATGAGCGAGCATGTGCGGGCCTTTCGCTGGGGTGTGGAGATAACCTTCGGCTTGCTCGCGCTTTATATCTGGATGCCTCATGTCGTTAAGTCACCACGATGGTGGGCCTATCTCTTCCTTTGGTGCGGACTTTTCGGGGCGCTGGCCGCTGTTATTATGTTTGTTTTTTATTTTGATCTTCGAGGGCGGTTAACGGGGTTGGGAGCGTTGCATAACCCGATTCAGGCCGGATCCATTCTTCTGGTTTATTTCGCTATTGGTCACTTACTGCTGACAAGTGTGCGTTCTGGCTTTACGAAAGGGGACAAGGCGCTTTTGGCCGCTTCATTGGCGAGTGTCTGTCTGGCTGTTTTTCTGTCAGAGAGTCGTGCGCCCATCGGGGCGATGGTTGTCTACCTGATGTACCTTGGTGTACTTGTTCTGGTGAAAGCATCCGACATGCGAAGCTTTCTGGCGGTCAGTGTGGTTTCAGCGGTTGTAGCATGGATCGTGGTGGCTCTTTATGGTGGAGACGCTTATGTCCAGCAGTTGCTCAGCAGGGGGGCGTCGTCCCGGCTGGAGATCTGGGCAGGCTATCTCCAGTATCCGCCGGCTTCATGGTGGTTTGGCTTCGGAGCAGGGACTCCGCCGGATGTCTTAACCGCAGCGGAAGCCTATTGGATACCGAACAGAGTTCCTGTCACCCACGCCCACAATTTGTTTATTGGCACCCTGGTTGAAACTGGCATAGTTGGCCTGTGTTTTCTGGCGACAATGATTGGATTGGTCGTGAGAAGCATCGTAATCAGCCGTGCTGGCATGGAAGAGAAAATTGGGCTTTTTGCACTGCTGGGGCTGGTTTTCATGTTGACCCTGACCGGGTCCCATACGGTGATCAGTTCGATCAAGGCCGTTTGGCTGTTCCTCTGGGTGCCTGTCGTTTTTATCCTGTTCTGGTCAGATCGTGACGGGGTGACGCGTTCAGCCAGTCAAACAGGCTGAACGCGTGTGGTGGAGAGCCGCTATTTGAACAGTCGCCGCAGCGAGACTTCCGCCTGGTTCAGAGTTTTGATCCAGCCGGTGTTGGTCAGTGGATTGTAAGCCCAGGGCTTGGGGGGCTCATGATCTGCGCAGTGAAGAAAGTCCTCCGCAATCGGGAGAGCGCTTTCATGCCGCCCCTTGAGGTCGGTTATTTGGGATTCGCTCATCAGTGCGAAGGGGTAGTAGCCGCAGTTTCGCTTCTTTTCCGCAAGCTTCAGTCCCAGGGTTTTTTTCTTGCCCCGATAGGCGGGTACCTCCGGAAGCCACATGGCGAAGGGGGAGTGCAGATAGCCCATGGGCATAAACTGGTTTCTGGCCTGCTGATTATTCGCTGGTTCGGATTGTGCGAAAGACCACCCTGCGTCTTTCAGCCGCTTTGGTTTCATGATGAGTAACGCTGAAAAGTAGGTTCCTGCGCTGCGCTCGGAGCGTTCCCGGAAGTAGAGATTCAGGTCGGTGTTGTAGGAGTACTCTGCCCCTCTGGCAAAGTTTATTGCTTTCATAAAGCATGGGCTGACGAAGCTCAGTGAGGGGGCTTTTTCGAACGTCTGCTCGATTCCTGCAAGGTCATCCTCGTCAAGCCTGCGAACCATCTGTGTGTCGTCTTGCAGATAGCAGACGAGGTCGGCATCCAGGTGTTCCTCAAATGCCCGCTGCATATTACCGTACAATCCGCCCAGGTGGTGGCGGGACCTTTCGTCCCGCTGGGGCTGGATGATGCGGTGTTTGGCGCGGAATTTTTCGAGCACTTGAACCGTTTCCGGATCCGTACTGTTGTCATCAAAGATCACAATCGGGGAACCGGGTGCGCAGGCTTCTATAGATCCAATGCAGTTTTCCAGATAGCGGCCCCGGTTAAAGGAGAAGACGCAGAAAATCATTCGGATGCCTCAAGCTGCTTGATGCCGCACGGGGTCACCTTGGTTTTCTCTTTTTCGGAGCTCACTCGCAAGGCCTTGTTCGCTGCCACCAGCTCCGGATCCTTATACCCGCGCTTGTGATCCAGATGAATCACAATGGCGTTGTAACGCACGTGTTTGGGCTTGATGCCGGAGTTGATCAGCCGCACCCCGAATTCCCGATCAAGTCCGCCCCAGGGCATGCGCTCATCAAAACCATTCACCGCCAGAATGTCCTCGAGCCAGGCGGAACCGTTCGAGCCCTTGAAGTTGCAGGCAGTAGGGGTGAGCGTATTGAAGATTTTTGCCTTGAGTGGCGTGGCGGTCAGCTTGCTGTTTTTGTAGCTGGACTTTAGTCCGTTTTCCTTTAGCCAGTTCAGGTCGAAACAGCGCCCACTGACGATGTCGTCCCTGGTTATCGTTTGGCTCGTGCTCATGGGCAGCTTGTGGTACCCGCCAGACAAATAGCGGCCTGGCTCGGCCTCTTTGGCGTGCACTTCAAGGAAGTCTTTGCGAGGTATGCAATCGCCGTCGGTAAACACCACATACTCTGATTCAACTTCGACAATCGATTTGTTGAGGATCCGGCACTTACGAAAACCCTTGTCCTCCTGCCAGACGTGTTTGATCGTCATTCCGGTTTCTTCCCGAATGCGATCAATTACCTCACGGGTCTCTTCCGTTGACCCGTCGTCACCAATCACCAGCTCAAAATTGTTATGAGTCTGAACGCTGTAGCCCCAGAGGACTTTCTCCAGCCATTCCGGTGAGTTATAGGTGGTCATGATAACGGAAAGTTTCATGCATGCAGTCCTGTAGAAAATAGGTTGAATCGTGTTCAGTTTGCCAGATCCCGAGGCTCGTCGAATGATTGTGACTAAACGGGCAAAACTCTAACACGATTCTGACCGAACTCTTATCGTAGGATTCCGAAGGGGGGCAGTGGCTCCGCTGATATGGTTGGGCACAATTTTAACGACTCAGGGAATGATTTGCCGCAGCAAAATCAGTGGAGTTTTGAGCATATCGAGTTAGCAAACTGCCCTGAGTTTGGCAAGCAACGTCGAGGCGATGGGCTTCTGGGATGGCCACCGAGCCTTATCAAAAAGGCAAGCTCTGTTAGATCTGATCTGACGAAGGTACGGCTTAAACAGGTCGGGTGCGCCGCATTGCGCACCCTTGTGTTTGCGAGTAGTTATCGTCAGGTTCTGCCGTATTTATCCTCGAAACGTACAATGTCATCCTCGCCCAGGTAAGAGCCGGACTGGACTTCAATCAGTTCCAGGTCAATGACGCCGGGGTTTTCCAGTGAGTGAGTCTGTCCGACGGGTATAAAGGTTGACTGGTTTTCAGTGACCAGATAGGTCTTCTCGCCGTTGGTCACCTTGGCGGTGCCGCTGACCACGATCCAGTGTTCGGCGCGGTGGTGGTGCATCTGTACTGACAATTTGGCACCGGGCTTCACGGTGATCCGTTTCACCTGGTAACGGGTTCCGTTGTCGATAGAGTCGTAAACTCCCCAGGGGCGGTAGACCTCGCGATGGTTCATGTGTTCGTGGCGGCCATCGTCCCGGATTTTTTCCACGATGTTTTTCACGTCCTGAACTCTGTCCCGGTGTGCAACCAGCAACGCGTCCTTGGTTTCGATGATCACCAGGTTGTCTACGCCAACGGTCGCGACCAGTCGGCTGTCGGCCCGGACAAGGGTGTTGCGGGTATCGTGGGTAATGACATCGCCACTCAGGCAGTTTCCAGCCTCATCTTTTTCGCTGACATCCCAAAGGGCAGACCATGAGCCGATATCACTCCAGCCGGCGTCCAGGGAGACAACAGCGGCTTTGTCGGTCTTTTCCATCACCGCAAAGTCGACGGAATCCGAAGGACACTGAGCGAAGGCGTCTGCGTCGACCCGGGTGAAGTGAAGGTCCTGGCTGGCGCCGGACATGGCGGTTTTGCAGGCGGCGAGAATATCCGGGCGGTGCGCTTCCAGCTCGTTCAGGTAGTCCTGGGCGCTGAACAGGAACATGCCGCTGTTCCAGAGATAATCACCGGAGGTCAGATATGCCTTGGCGGTGTCCAGGTCGGGTTTTTCCACAAAGCTGTCAACCGTGAAGCAATTCATGGCCAGCTCGTTGCCCCGATGGATGTATCCGTACCCGGTCTCCGGATGCTGGGGCACGATGCCAAAGGTTACCAGACTGCCTGCCTGAGCCAGAGGAATCGCTTTCTTGACGCCATCCTGGAAGGCTTTGGTGTCCTGAATAAGGTGGTCTGCGGCGAGTACCAGCATGAGTGGATTGGCTTCGCTGCTTCTTTCCACCAACTGAAGTGCCGCCAGGGCAATGGCCGGGGCGGTGTTTCGGCCACAGGGCTCGAGGATAATATCGGCCTGTTCCTTGCCGGCTTGGCGCATTTGTTCGGCCGCCAGGAAGCGGTGCTCTTCATTACAGATCAGCAGGGGCTCTTTGGCGTCCATGCCATCCAGACGAGCCACGGTCGCTTGCAGCATGGACAAGGGTCCGTCCGTCAATTTCAGAAACTGTTTGGGGTTCAGCTGCCGGGACATCGGCCATAGCCTGGAACCGGTTCCACCGGCCATAATGACGGGGTGAATCATGGGTATACTCCGTGTCTGGTCTAGAGCGCGTTTTGCCCGCTGCGCATCGGTTGTTACGTCCGTTATTTCGCTCGTCATCTTACCATAGGGGTAGCACATAATTGTCCCGCAGGTACACGAAAATGAAGGTTTAGCAAGGAGCTTCGAATGCCGTTGCCACTGTCGGTTTATTTTATTACCCGGAATGAGGAGCTGAGGCTGCCGGAATCCATTGCCAAAGTTCAGGGGTGGGTCGATGAGATTATCGTGGTGGACTCGGGCAGCGTGGATCGAACCTGCGAGATTGCCAGGGAGGCCGGTGCCCGGGTCGTGCATCGAGATTGGCAAGGTTTCGCCTGTCAGAAGGCGTATGCTGCCTCCCTGTGTCGGAACGATTGGGTGCTGGACCTGGATGCCGATGAGGTTCTGTCGGATACCCTGGTGAGGAACATTCAGGCACTGTTTGCCAGCCCGATGCCACAGGATGTCGCGGGCTATCGAATGCGCTGGGTGTTATCCCCGCCCATACAAGGACACCCTTTCCGTCACGACAAATCGAAGAAAATTCTCCGGCTGTATAACCGCAAGAGGGCGATGATTGTTGCTGAGCGAGACAGCAATAACGATCGCCCTCAGGTTCAGGAGGGGAGGGTGCTGGAGCTCAAGGGCGACGTGTTACACCGGACGCTGGTCTCGCTTGAGCAAATGGAACGCAAGTACTGTCAGCTGTCATCCGAACAGGCCAGGTATATGCACGGCAAAGGCCGGCGCATCAGTTCCATCCGGTTGTTCGCGGAATTTCCTGTCAAGTTTTTGAAGTATTACCTTTTGCATCGGCAGGTCCTGAATGGCTGGTTTGGTCTGAGTGTGGCTATCACCGCTGCCAATCGGAATTTCATGCGTCTGGCAAAGGCCCGGGAGCTTCAATTGATGGACGAACTTAATCGTCGTCAGTAGAGCGGTTACCATTCTCAGGGAGTCCCAGTGTGGTGGCATTGCAAGGTTTCCAGATAAAAACTTTCGGTATTGGCGATCATGTTTTCCAGGGTCAGGTGCGTGCGCGCAAAAATGATCGCTTCTGTTTCCAGCACTCTCAGATCTGGCAGGTTTGACAGCCAGGAGCTCAGCAGCTGGGCAAGGCTTTCGACCGAATGGGCTGTGCTGACGGCCTGTTCTGGCAGCAGGGCCTGAATGGCTGGAATGGGGGTGGAAACTACGGGGCAACCAGCCAGGAGGCTCTCGATCAACACATAGGACAGCGCCTCGCGCTCTGAGCTGATGATGGTCAGGTCCGCTTCCTGGTAGACCTGCTCCATCGCAGGCTGGAAGCCTGCCAAGGTGACTGATTTTGCAAGACTGTGGCGATTGATCAACTGCTCCAGTCTGGGGCGCTCGGAGCCTTCACCATAAATGGTCAAATGGTAGTGGCGTTCGTCCGGGACGAGTTTGCTCCAGGCTTCTATCAGTTTCGAAAATCCTTTCACGGGTTCCAGGCGACCAACGGCAATCGCATTGATGGTGCCATCGGGCTGGTCGGTGACTGCTGGAGCACTTTGGCCGGGAGTTAGTGGGGCCGGCACGCCATTCGGGACAAGTCGCTTCCGAGGATGTTCCAGTACCAAAAATATTGGTTGGCTTACAGCGATGACCGCATCCAGGTGTTGAAACGCCCGGTGGTTCGACTTAATGCCATGAACGGTACCTAATCGCAGTGTGCTCAGGGAAAGGCGGGACCGGCTGACAAGGTCAGCCGCCTTGCTCCCCTGCGCATGGACAATATCAGGCGAAATATCTCTGAGGCAGCGAGTTATCGTCCACTGCAGCCATGGGTTTTTTCGGCCCAGTTGCACCGGTTGGCGGTGAAACGTCACGGGGGGAGGGAAGTGGTCGTGGTAACTCTTATGTCCAAGAACATGCACGGTGTGCCCGCGCTCGGCCATCCCCTTGGCGAGGTCTACGGTGTGTCGTTCCATACCCCCCCAGTTGGTACCCGGAGTGGCAATCACAAACGCCAGCGTCAGGTGACGTTCCGTCATGATAAGGCCCGGCGCCCGGTCACAAGCTGCTGGTAGATCCGAAGCGTTGCCTCTGTTTGGGCCTCCAGTCGGAAGCGGTCGGGAATCTGTATGTCCGGCGTTGGCCCGTCAAGTAACCGTACAACTGTTTCGGTAAATGCTTCTGTGTCGTCCGGAGTGACCAGTCCTTCACGGAAACAGGCCTGCAGTGTTTCAGCCGCGCCACCTCGGTTGAAGGCGGCTACGGGCGTGCCTGACGCCAGAGCCTCGGTGACCGTCCTGCCAAACGGCTCAGGTTTGGTGGACAGGTGACATACCAGGTCGGAGAGAAGATACAGTTCCGCCATGTCGTTTCTCTGGCCCAGGAAGGTGACATGCTTCGACAGGCCAAGCGCTTCGCAACGCTTTTTCAGCTCCTCCATGAAATGCTCTTTGCCGGGCTCTGCACCGCCGACGATGATGCCGTGGCAGTCATTGCGCTCCCGGATCAGTTGCGCCATAACCTCAAGAAAGGTCAGTTGGCCTTTCCAGCGGGAAATACGCCCCGGCATCATCAATATTTTCTGGTCTTTGAGTTGCGGGTAGGTCGCTAAAAGGGCATGGGTCCAGGATGGATCCAAGCGATGTTCGCGGAACTGGTCCACATCGACCCCTCGTTGTATAACGGTCAGTTTTTCCCGCGCAACATTGAAGTTGTTCAGCACGTAGTCCCGGACGCAGTTTGACACGGCGATGATGTGATTGGCCTTGGTCATGACAGCGCTGTACGGATTCACCGAATACATGCCGTGAAACGTCGATACGATCAGTGGCCGTTCGGCAGCGGGCAGGCTGAGCCAGGCAAGGTGAATGATCCAGGCTGGCATGCGGGACCGGACATGGATGATGTCTGGCCGAATCCGACGAATCAGTCTCCGCATGGGAAGGATTTGGCCGAAGGAGGCCGGCGATTTCCTGTGTATCGGCATCTGGACGTGGGTGCTGCCGTTCTCGTGCAGATGTTGGACCATTGGCCCGCCGTTGGAGACGACGAATGACTCATGTTCACGTTTGACCAGTTCAGCCGCGAACTCAACGGTGCCCCGTTCCACGCCCCCGCTGTGCAGGGCTGGCAAAGCCTGCAGGACTCTCACCCCACTCTCCCTCCGGTGAGTTCTTCCTGCGGCGGTGTTGGCAGCAGTTCCTTCTCCAGTACCCAGCGCGCCGCGCGATCCGCCTCCCAGAAAGGCTGTCCTCGAAGGGGCTTTTCTGTCATGACCGACGCGTGGTCTGACCATCGGGCGATACGGCCGTTCTTTACCAGCTGGTCGATTCCGGTTGCCACTCGACTGCCAGCCACCGGAGTAAGCTGGAATATCCCCGTGGGAGCGCCGGAGGTGGCCGCCTCGCACACCATGGACATACTGTCCGGGCTTACCCAGACCGCACGGGATGCGGATAACTGGTGATTAAGCCAGTCTTGATGGGTGCGCTCCGGATGGACGACGGAAATCTTCAGTCCGGCCAGCTCCTCCAGTTTGCCCAACAGCGGCTCCGGAGTCCGCCGCGAACCGCTGATGGTCCAGCGCCAACCTGTATAGTGGTTGATCAGATGGTGGATCTGGCCAAGCAGAACGTCCTCATCCCAGTCAAAGTGGGGCGAGGGCCCGCCCACCAGAATTAACGCCTCTGGCTTGTCAGTGATTCGGGCCAGTGGTGTCACGGTGTTGATCACGCCCTCGGTCAGCAGAACATTGGGCCCCTCGGCAACGCGATCGTGGGCCGGTGTAATGACCGCACTGACCCAGCCGAGCGGGAATCCGGGCTTCATCAATACCAGAGTGGAGACGTTTTTTTTTCGCCGTAACGCAAGCAGCAACCGGTGCGTGCCCGTGCCCGCACCGACAATCAGGTCGGGTTCTGCCGGTGGATAGTCGGCAGCGGGCGGCATGCCCAGAAACGACCGCCAGAGGGGAACGGCAATCGACTCTGTATCAACCCAGTGAAGGCTGGCACCGGCCAGCGCACGCAGTCGGTTGCCCAGGCCTTTGAGTTGGTTTCGATGACCTGGCTTGTTGTCCGTCAGCAGCCAGACCACCGGCGGTTCGCTTCTTTCCCTGTCGAGTGTCGCCATAGTTTGAGGCACGGTGTGCCCGTCTCCATTGGGTCTGTCTACTTGCGTTGATAAAAGCCCGGATCGTCAGGGTCCGGTCGGGTTTTGAACCGGCGGTGCATCCAGAGGTACTGGTCCGGGGCTTTGCGGATTTCCTGCTCGATCGTCCGGTTGATCAGGGTTGCGTCCTGCAAATCGTTTCCACTGGGAAAGTTCTCCAGCGCAGGATGGAAGTAGATGTCGTAGCCGGGTTTGTCTTCCCGGCGTGTGTGGCTGAACGGGACAACGACACAGCCACTTCGTTCGGCGATCCGCGATGTCGCGGTGATGGTTCCTGCAGGTATTCCGAAAAATGGCGCAAACACAATGTCCTTGCGGCCGTAATCCTGATCTGTGGCATACCACACTGCATGGTTCTGTCGCAGGCTTCTGAACAGGCCCCTCAGGTCCCTGGCACCGAGCACAGTGCCGTAACGCCGCTCTCTCGCCCTTGTCATTACCGCGTTCATGAGTGGGTTGTTATGATCGCGCTGCATCACATCGGCTGCAATGTGTTCCGTGACCAGCGCGCCGCCCAGATCCAGTGTGCTGTAATGCCCGCCAAGCAGCAGTACACCCTTCCCCTGAGCGCGAGCCTGCTCGAAAAATTCCAGTCCATGCACCCTGGTGATGTCCAGAAAGTGTTTCGGGTTGCGGAACCAGGCGAGGCCAAGCTCCATCAGGCCAATGCCATTGGCAATAAAGGATTTTCGAACCAATGCCGATTGTTGCTCTGTTGTCAGCTCCGGAAAGCATAGTCGGATATTGGTTTCGGTTATCCGTCGGCGGCGAGCTGCAAGCCGCAAGGCAAGCAGGCCGGCAAGTTTGCCAAGCCACCACTGCAGGCGCAGGGGCAGGTGCGCCAGTAACCACATGAGGCCGATCACACACCAGGTGGGCCACCAGCGTGGATGCCGGTACGCTGAAAAGTCTGTGTTTCGTGGGGGTTTACGATATGTCTTGTTCACTTGCAAACAGATCCTTGAAGGTGCCGGATTCCATGCACATCCCGTTGCGCTGTTTTCCCGGTTAGAGGAAAAAACACTGGATTTCCGCTATGATAGCGTACTGTTTGGTTGGGAGTCGTCTGTGCTTCACTTTATCTATTCCCTGTTAATTCGGCTACTGCTGCCTTTCATTTTACTTCGGTTATGGTGGCATGGACGAAAGGCACCGGACCTGCGGAATAACTGGCGCAACAGGGTTGGCTTTGTACCGCCCGTGGATGGGGCGGTTGTCTGGGTTCACGCCGTGTCGGTGGGGGAGACCATCGCTGCGGGTCCGATGGTTCGGAGGCTATTGGCACAAAAGGCGGGTATCACCATCCTGATGACCGCGATGACGGATACCGGCCTGGCGCAGGCCCGGAAAATGTTCGGGGATCAGGTCCAGTATGCTTATGCACCTTACGATACACCTGGCTCTATCAGGCGCTTCCTCGCACGGGTTCAGCCCAGAATTCTTGTCATCATGGAAACCGAGCTCTGGCCGAACATGATTCGTCAAAGTCGTGCCCTTGGTGTGCCTATTTTCCTGATTAACGCCCGGCTATCTGAGCGCTCTGCTCGTGGTTACGAGCGGGTCAAAGGACTCACCGGTCCGATTATGCAAAGTCTCAGCTGGGTGGCCGCACAGGCGGAGAAGGACGCTGAGCGTTTTTGTCGGCTGGGTGTGGAGCCTAGCCGTGTATCGGTCACCGGAAGCGTGAAATTCGATGTGGATATCCCAGCAAATGTTCACGCGTCTGCACGAAAATTGAAAGCGGCATTCGGAAACCGAGTGGTCTGGGTGGCCGGCAGTACCCATGAAGGTGAAGACGAGATGCTGCTGGCGGCACATCAGCAGGTGCTGGCAGCGCACCCCAGGACCTTGCTGATACTGGTTCCCCGTCACCCCGACCGGTTTGATTCTGTGGCAGACAAGGTGACCAGAGCCGGTCTGTCCCTTGCTCGCCGGTCAGGCTCGGACGAGCCCGCGACCGCGCAGGTCTATCTGGGGGATACCATGGGGGAGCTAATGATGCTGTATGGCGCCAGTGACATCGCCTTCGTCGGCGGTTCGCTGATTACCCGCGGTGGCCATAACCCCCTGGAACCGGCGGTCTGGGGTATTCCGGTGTTTTCCGGCCCTCACGTTTTTAACTTTGAAACCATTTACCAGCGATTGCAGGAAGATCAGGGGGTAACCATGGTGTCTGGCGCCAGTGAGCTGGCGCAACATCTGGTTGATCTGGTGGGAGATCCAGAGGCCCGGCGAGCCTCCGGTGAGCGGGCGCTGGCGGTGGTTGAAAAAAACCGGGGCGCCCTGGACAGGGTAGTTAGCGGAATCATCGAGCGTTTGTGACGGCGGGCTTGCCTTCGGGCGCCCGCCTCGCCGTTCACTGGGTCGGGTCTTCCAGTACCTCGTTCTCGTTTGCCAGTGCTTCAATGCCCGGTGCCGTTTCGCTCAGCCAGTTGTTCAGCACGATAAGGTCCTGCGGACTCAGTGTACCGGCGGCCTGTTGCAGGCGCAGGGTATTGACCACGTAATCGTAGCGGGCATTGGCGTAGTCACGGAGCGCCACGTAGTAAGCACGCTCGGCATCCAATACTTCGACAATATTCCGGGTTCCCACTTCATAACCTGCACGGGTTGCATCCAGCGCGCTGCGTCGGGACACGATGGTCTGTTCAAGGGCTGAAGCGGTCTCGATGTTATTGTTTACTGTCAGGAACAGGCTGCGGGTGGTGACACGAACATCCCGGCGCACCGTGTTCAGGGTTTCTTCGGCGACGTCCAGCAGAGAGCGCTGTTGGCGAACCGAGGCCTGGGTGCCGCCACCGGTATAGATTGGCACGTTCAGCGTCAGCCCGATTACACCCTGGGTGGTGGTGCCGTCCCGCTGGGTAAGCGTCGCGCCTGGCTCTTCCAGCCCATCAATGTCGGATTTGCCGTAGGAAGCGTTCAAATCCAGGGTGGGGTAATGCCCTGCTTTGGCTGCCCTCAGATTGGCTTCACTGGTGTTTAGATCATAAACAGCGGACTGAATTGACCAGTTCTGCTCCAGGGCCGTTTTCTCCCAGGCGGCGGGATCGGCCGGCTCCGGGCGTCCAAGGGGGAAGTTTTCGCGCAGGTTTTCCAGTTCCTCGGTGTACTCGCCGGTCAGGCGGGCCAGTTGTTCCCTGGCAACGTTGAGCTGGTTCTCTGCAACAATACGCCGGCTGCGGGTGTCATCGAACAACGCCCGGGCTTCATAGACTTCGGTGATGGCTATCAGGCCGACATCAAAGCGCTCCTGAGCCTGCTCGTATTGTCTTTGGATGGCGGCTTCCGCTGCCAGAGTAGTGGTCACCGTGTCCTGGGCGAGCAGCACATTGAAGTAAGCCGTGGCCACGTCAAGAATCAGTTGCTGCTGGGCAAGGTTGAACTGGGCCCGGGCCGATTCGGTCTGAAACTGGCTGGCATCGAAGCGATACCAGGCATCAGCGCGAAAAACAGGCTGGGTCAGCTGCGCCCCAAAGGCGAGTTCGCGGTAACCGGCATCCTGGTTTGGGCCGTCGACATCAATGTAGTTTGCATCGCCGAAAGCGCCGATCTGCGGCAGCAACGCACTCCGGGTCACATCGCTGGCGGCTTCCTGTGCCTCAAAGCGGGCTTGAGCAGCCGCTATGCCGGAATCGTAAGACAATGCTTTCTCGTAGGTCTCTACCAGATCCATGGAAAAAACGGACTGGGTCGCGAAAAGCCCTATCAGCCCGGAAAGCAGTTGCTTCTTCATAGTGTCTCCTGAATACCTTTGCACGAACGTGTCCCGCGATTGAAGGTTGTAACTTCCTATAAAACAGAAAAAAAATCCAATCGCAGTTGATCCTTGGGAAGCTGGACGGCCATTATGGACAATAAATGGGCATAGCTCTACACTTGCGAGGCGCACTTATTCGAGGTGCCACACAATCAAGTTTCGCGTCTTGACGGGGTGCTGACCAGTTTACTGTTTTAAACGGTGAACGGTCGGCTGAGATTGCACAGCAGAACCCGCAACCTGATCCGGATAATACCGGCGTAGGAATCAACGACCATACCGATCACTGGCAAGCGTTTTAACGACGCGCACGGGCACTGATTCAATGTCCGTTGAGCCGGGCTCTGTCATGCGCGACCACCGTTCCTTTGACAGACCCGGAGCCAGTGATGACAGACGAAATCTCCTACCTCAAAGACTGTGCCCGCGTGGATTCCGCTGCGGTTGAGCCGCTGCCCAGTTCCCGAAAAGTGTATGTGCAAGGTTCCCGCTCCGATCTCCGGGTGCCGATGCGAGCCATCAGCCAGAGTATCACTCCCACCGATATGGGCGGCGAATCCAATCCTGACGTGCTGGTGTACGACACCTCTGGCCCGTACACGGATCCGGAGGCCCGAATCGATATTCGCAAGGGGCTCGACCCCTTGCGCGGGGACTGGATTCGAGAGCGTGGGGATGTGGAGCAACTGTCCCGGTACACCTCGGCATTTACCCGTCGGCGAAACGCCGACCCGACACTGGATCCCCTGAGATTTTTTGAGGGGCGAAAGCCGTTGCGGGCGAAGGCCGGGAAGAACGTGAGCCAAATGCATTACGCCCGCCAGGGCACCATTACGCCGGAGATGGAGTTCATCGCCATCCGGGAAAATCTCAAATTGCAGGAGGCCCGCGAGCGGGGGCTGCTCGAATCCCAGCATCCTGGCCAGTCACACGGGGCTTCGTTGCCCGGGGCAATTACCCCGGAGTTCGTGCGGAATGAAGTGGCGCAAGGACGGGCAATCATCCCGGCCAACATCAATCACCCGGAACTGGAGCCGATGATCATTGGCCGCAACTTCCTGGTAAAGATTAATGGCAACATAGGGAACTCGGCGGTCAGCTCGTCCATTGAGGACGAAATCGAAAAACTGACCTGGGGCATCCGATGGGGCGCGGATACCATCATGGACCTCTCCACCGGCAAACATATCCATGAAACCCGGGAGTGGATCATTCGCAACTCCCCGGTCCCGGTCGGCACCGTACCTATCTACCAGGCGCTGGAAAAAGTGGGCGGTGTGGCGGAAGACCTCACCTGGGACATCTTCCGCGACACCCTGATCGAGCAGGCCGAGCAGGGTGTCGATTATTTCACCATCCATGCCGGGGTGCGGCTGCACCATGTACCGCTCACCGCCAATCGGGTAACCGGTATTGTCTCTCGTGGCGGTTCCATCATGGCCAAATGGTGTCTGGCGCACCATCGGGAGAGCTTCCTGTATGAGCACTTCGAAGATATCTGCCAGATCATGAAGGCCTACGATGTGTCCTTCAGTCTTGGCGATGGCTTGCGGCCGGGATCCGTGGCGGACGCCAACGATGCCGCGCAGTTTGGTGAGCTGGAGACCCTGGGTGAACTGACCAAAATCGCCTGGAAACACGATGTGCAGGTCATGATCGAAGGACCGGGGCATGTGCCGATGCACCTGATCAAGGAAAACATGGACAAGCAGCTGACATGCTGTGACGAGGCGCCTTTCTACACACTGGGTCCGCTGGTGACGGACATTGCGCCGGGATACGACCACATCACCTCCGGCATCGGTGCTGCCATGATTGGCTGGTATGGCTGTGCCATGCTCTGCTACGTGACGCCCAAAGAGCACCTCGGGCTGCCGAATAAAGAGGACGTGAAAACCGGCATCATCACCTACAAGATTGCCGCCCATGCCGCGGATCTCGCCAAAGGTCACCCTGGCGCCCAGGTCCGTGATGACGCGCTCTCCAAGGCCCGGTTTGAGTTCCGGTGGGAGGATCAGTTCAACCTGGGGCTGGATCCGGACACTGCTCGCTCGTTCCACGATGAAACCCTGCCGAAGGAGTCCGCCAAGGTGGCGCATTTCTGTTCCATGTGTGGCCCGAAATTCTGCTCCATGCAGATTTCCCAGGAGGTGAGGGATTACGCACGGGCCCGTGATCTGGACGAAAATTCGGCGCTGGCAACCGGGATGCAGGAAAAATCCCGGGAATTCATGGAGTCCGGAGGCAAGCTCTACGACAAGATCTGATTGTCCCGGTTTGGGTGTGTTCACAGCGGCTTCGGCCTGCTTGCAATGGATCGGAATCACCGGCTATTGTTCAAAATTGGTTTCGATTGGAGAAAAAATGACCAGCCCCTTTCAGTTCAGTGCCAGCGATGTCCATATCGAAAGGCGGGAAACCGTGTTTCAGGGGTTTTTCCGTCTGGACAAGCTGTGGCTGACGCACGCCCGCTTCGACGGGAAGAATATGCCGGTGTTCACCCGTGAGCTTTTCATCCGGGGTGATGCGACCTGCGTATTGCCCTACGATCCGGTCCGTGACGAAGTGGTGTTGCTGGAACAGTTCCGGCTTGGGGCGTTGGGGCGAGACCAGTCGCCCTGGTTGCTGGAACTGGTTGCCGGGATGAATGAAGACGGAGAGACACCGGAAGAAGTCGCGCGAAGGGAGGGCCAGGAAGAAGCTGGTCTGACCTTCCGCAGTCTGGAGCGTATCTGCGATTACCTGGTATCGCCGGGGGGGACGTCGGAACTGGTCCACCTGTACTGTGGGTTGGTCAGTGCCGAGTCGGCGGGTGGCCTGTATGGGATGGAGCACGAACACGAAGATATCCGTGCACACGTTTTCTCCTCGCACGAGGCCATTGAAATGATTCGTGACGGACGAATAAACAACGCGGCGGCCATTATCGCCCTTCAATGGTTGCAGCTGAACCGTTCGAGACTGCGTAACGAGGTGGGTCTATGACTGAGTGGACCATCAAACCCAAAGCTTATGTGCCGGATCTCCAGCGCCTGGGTGCACTGTGTGATGGTAACTACCAGCGCCTTCGCCGGTTGCGCCAGCTCGAGTTGAACGGCAGGTCGATCAATGCATTCGAGCTACGCCGTGAGAGCCTTTACCTTGGCAGGGTTCAGATCAAGGTGCTGCAGACAGCAAAATACACGGAAACCCTCCTACTTGAGCAGATCCACAACTCAGGCCGCTGGCTGAACAATCCGGAAATGACCGTGCGGGTCTATCACGATGCATCGATGGCCGAAGTGATCAGTTGCTATCGCGATCGTCAGATCGCGCCGGTTAACGACTACCCGAACCGTTTCATGCATCACCCGGATGAGAAGGTCCAGGTGAACGGTTTCCTGGCGGACTGGCTCGATTTCTGCCTCCGGTTTGGTCATCTGCCCATCGATCAGGCAGCTTGGCCTGCCGGCGAGGGTGTGGACTGAGCGGTCTTTGACCATCGTCTTATTGACCTGGTTTTTGAGAGGCCGGGCTCATGTCTGAGTTGTTAAAAATCGCAATATATCGCCAGACACTACTGAGAATGTGATGCCCGTGGCATTCAGGGGCAATAAAATCTTACCTCGACAACGTACACTCAAATCTCGACCAAGTGATGCGCAGTAAGGCGAAACTGATTACCATGACCATGCCAAACGAAACCCGACCTCTCCGGGTTCTGCATCTTACCGATCCCCATCTGATGGCAAACGCCAGCGGGCAACTGCTGGGTGTGAACACCCGGGACAGTTTCTCTGCCGTTATTGATGAGGTTTTGAAGTCCCATGGTCAGCCTGATCTGGTCCTCGCCACCGGCGATCTCGCCCAGGACGGTTCGGAAGAAGCCTATCGGGTGTTTGGCCAGCGGTTGAATGTCTTTCAGTGCGAGACCGCCTGGTCACCAGGCAACCACGATGACGCTGGCACCCTCAGGCAGGTAGCGGAGGAGTTCGGTGCCAATCATCGTCGTATACTGATGGGTGGCTGGCAGTTCATCCTGCTGGATTCGTCCGTTCCAGGAAAGGTTCATGGCGAGCTGTTACAGTCCGAGCTGGCGTTTCTTGAGCAGGTGTTGTCCGAGTATCCGGAGATGCCGGCGCTGGTGTCCCTTCATCATCACCCCGTTGATATCGGGTGTGCCTGGCTGGAAAATATTGGCCTTAAAAATCGAAAGGCTTTCTGGCAGGTTATCGAGCGTTTCCCTCAAGTGAAAGTCGTGCTCTGGGGCCATATTCACCAGGAACAGAACATAGTTCGTGACGGTGTGCGCCTGCTTTCAACGCCGTCTACCTGTATCCAATTCACCACCGGCTCATCCGACTTCTCCGTGGAGCCGCTGGCACCGGGGTACCGCTGGTTCGAGTTTGATGCCGATGGCAGCTTTACTACTCGGGTTCACCGTGCTCTGGACTTCAGTTTCGAGCTTGATCAGTCCAGCAGCGGATATTGAATTCCAAATTCCCTCATACTGATTCTCGGTTCTTCCCCTGCGTCCGCGCTCACGTTTTGCTAGCTTCTTGAGTTACACTGCGCAAAATTTTCACCAGGGAATCCGACCATGAGCGACATACCTGCAGATCTGAAATACATCGACACTCATCAATGGGTCCGTGTAGCCGATGATGGAACGGCGACCGTAGGCATCACAAATTTCGCCCAGGAACAGCTTGGGGATGTGGTGTACGTTGGTGTGCCCGATCTGGGCGTCACCGTTAACGGTGGGGAAGAGGCGGGGGTTGCCGAATCGGTCAAGTCGGCTTCCGATGTGTTCAGTCCCGTTACCGGTGAAGTGATCGCAGTAAATGAAGCACTGGAAGATGAGCCGGAAAAAGTGAATGAAGACCCCTACGGTGAGGGTTGGATGTTCCGGGTCAGGCTGGCGGATGAAGGTGAGCTGGACGGTCTGATGGATGCGGACGCCTACGCGGATCACGTTGCCGCAGAGATGTAACTCTTTCCCCTCGGATAACCGAAATGAACTTACCTGTCTTGTATCTTCGAAAAGGTGCGGAGCGACGTCTTCGTGCCGGTCATCTTTGGGTCTACAGCAACGAGGTGGACACTCGCCGATCGCCGCTCTCCGGGTTTGAAGCCGGTGCCCAGGCGGAACTCAGGGCTGCCAATGATAAGCCTCTGGGGTCGGTATTTGTGAATCCTCATGCACTGATCTGCGGACGACTGATCAGCCGGGATCCGTCTCATGGTATGACGCCCCAGCGGCTGACGCACCGGCTTGAGACGGCACTGGCGCTCAGGGAAACACTGTTTGAACGCCCTTTCTACCGCTGGGTCTTTGGCGACAGTGACGGACTGTCAGGCCTGGTGGTGGACCGCTTCGGAGATATCGTGGTCATTCAGATCTCCACGGCGGGCATGGAACAGATGAAAGGCTCCATCATCCGGGCCGTTCAGCGCCTCGTTCATCCAAAGTCCATCGTGCTCAAGAATGACGGCAAGATGCGCAAGGTTGAAGGGCTGGAGAATTACGTCGAGCAGGCCCATGGGCCAGAAGTGTCCGTGCTGCCGGTGGAAGAGAACGGGGTTCGGTTTGAAGTCTCGTTGGCGGAGGGACAGAAGACTGGCTGGTTCTATGATCATCGCATGAATCGCCGGCGCCTGCAGGCGTATGCGCCGGGCAAGCGAGTGCTTGATGTCTTCAGTTATGTCGGCGGCTGGGGGGTCCAGGCTGCGTCGGCGGGCGCCAGCCAGGTAACCTGTGTGGACAGCTCGGCATCGGCGATTGATAGCGTGCATCACAATGCTGCGCTCAATGGGCTGGAGAATGTGGAGACCCTTCAGGGCGATGCTTTTGAAGCACTCAAGGCGTTGTGCGACGAAAAGGAAAAATTCGATATCGTGGTGCTGGATCCGCCGGCCCTGATTCCCCGCCGCCGTGATCAGAAGGCCGGTGAACAGGCCTATGCCCGGCTGAACCAGCTTGGGCTCAGATTGCTGGAGCGCGAGGGCATTCTCGTGTCGGCATCCTGCTCCATGCATCTGTCACAGAGCCAGCTTGTGGATATTATTCGCAGCAGTGGCCGCAAGATTGACCGGTTTGTGCAGCTGTTGGAGCAGGGGCATCAGGCGCCCGATCATCCGGTGGTTCCCGGTATTCCGGAAACCGATTACATCAAGGCCTGCTTCGTGCGGTCACTGACCAGCTTCCTTTAAGGGAGCTGGTCGGATTCCCTCAAGTGCCTGTCAGTCTCTTAGCGACAGGATCTTCCAGTTTCTTTTCCGCGCCAGTGATTCCAGGGTCGGGTCCGGGTCCACAGCGACGGGATTGTCCACAGCTTCAAGCAGTGGCACATCGTTATGGGAATCGCTGAAGAACCAGGCGCCGTCCAGACTCTCTCCAGTATCCGCCAGCCAGTGGTTCAGCCGGGAAACCTTGCCATCCTGGAAGCTGGGTGTGCCGGCGACCTGGCCCGTGTACCGCCCATCCTTCAATTCCGGTTCAGTCGCAATCAGGTGCTCTATCCCCAGCTCGGCAGCAATAGGCTCTGTCACAAAGTGGTTGGTGGCGGTGATGATCATCAGGGTGTGGCCCAGGGTGCGGTGAGTATCCAGCAGCTCACCCGCTTTACGCTGCATCATCGGGCGAACTTTCTTCTCCATGAACTGATCGCGCCACGCCAGGAGCTGTGACATTTCGTGCTTTGCCAGTGGCTGAAGGGCAAAGCTCAGATAGCGAAGGATGTCCAGTTCGCCGTTCAGGTATTCCTGATAGAAGCGATCGTTGGCCTTGCGGTACTCCTCGGGATCAACGATGCCTTCTTCCACCAGAAATTCGCCCCAGGCGTGATCGCTGTCTCCCGCCAGCAGGGTGTTATCGAGATCAAAGATAGCGAGCGTCAACTTTTTACCTCCGGAGCGCAAACCGTGTCTTGGAAAGCGGCTAGTCTACCATGGCCGAACGTGCACAGCTCCGTTTGCTGTGGCCGTGCGTTTCTGCAAGAATGAAAACAACTTGGATAATTGTGGCCGTTCGAAATATGAACTGCCCGACCGACTTATAAGAGGACTGTGCCGTGATAGATTCAGACGGTTTCAGACCCAACGTCGGAATCATTTTGGCCAACCACAGGGGTGAAGTGCTGTGGGCTAGGCGTGTCGGGCAGGATGCCTGGCAGTTTCCTCAGGGCGGAATCAATGCCAACGAATCGCCGGAGGAAGCATTATACCGGGAGCTCGGAGAAGAAATCGGTCTTGCTGCCAGCGATGTGGAAATCATCAGCTGTACGCGGGGCTGGCTCAGGTATCGGCTGCCAAAGCGGATGGTGCGTCATAACTCGCATCCCGTCTGTGTCGGCCAAAAACAAAAATGGTTCCTGTTGAGGATGCTGTCGCCGGACGCGCGGGTTTGCGTGGACGGAACCGATTCGCCGGAATTCGATGGATGGCAGTGGGTTAGCTACTGGTATCCATTGGGGCAGGTTGTCTCGTTCAAACGTGAAGTCTACCGGCGGGCGCTGAGGGAGCTGGCTCCCCGCTTGTTCCATGAGATGGAACAGTGGCAGCGGCGCGAACAGACTCGACGAGCCCGGGAGCCCCAGACGGTGACGGACTAAACGCGCATGCTGAGCATATTGCGAAGTCTTGTACAAGAGGTGAACAGCGCCCGGGATCTCCAGGAGGCGCTGGATATCATCGTCTCGCGTGTGCAGAATGCCATGGGCACCGAAGTGTGCTCTGTTTACCTGCTGGACCCGGCAACCAATCGATATATCCTGATGGCCACCGAGGGGCTCTATCCAGATGCGGTAGGGCAGGTCACCCTGGCTTATTCCGAGGGCCTGGTTGGCCTGGTTGGTTCCCGCGAAGAGCCGATCAACCTGGAAGATGCGCCGTCTCATCCCCGATACCGCTATTTCCCGGAAACCGGTGAAGAACGTTTCCGGTCCTTCCTGGGTGTTCCCATCATCCACCACCGCCGTGTACTGGGGGTTCTGGTTGTTCAGCAGCGGGAGAACACACGAACCTTCGATGAGGGTGAAGAAGCCTTCCTGGTGACTGTGTCGGCCCAGTTGGCGGGCGTGATTGCTCACAGTGAAGCCACCGGTGTGATCAGCGGTCTTTCCCTGACCGGTGAAGAGGCCCGGGACGTCAGTTTCAACGGTGTGCCAGGCGCTCCGGGCGTCGCGATCGGCCAGAGTGTCGTGGTTTACCCTTCAGCCGACCTGGACGCCGTTCCGGAAAAAGTGCCAGAGGATGTTGAACAGGAAGTTGTTCTGTTCCAGTCAGCGGTAAAGGCTGTTCGGGATGACATCGAACGGGTCGCCGAGCGCCTGGCCTCACAGCTCAGGCCCGAGGAGCAGGCATTATTCGACGTCTATCTGAGAATGCTCGGTGATGACGCCCTGCCCGGCGAGGTGACGAACAAAATCCGCGAAGGAATCTGGGCTCAGGGGGCCCTGAAGCAGGTCGTTCAGCAGTACGTGCGCCACTTCGAGATGATGGATGATCATTACCTGCAGGAGCGGGCGGTGGATATCCGGGACCTTGGTCGCAGGCTTTTGTCCCACCTTCAGGAGCGCGGGCAGGAACAACTCGAATACCCGGAACGTACGGTGCTGGTCAGCGAAGAGCTGACTCCTGCGATGCTGGGGGAGGTGCCGAAAGGCCAGTTGGTCGGGCTTGTTTCGGTCAAGGGCTCCAGTAACTCTCACGTCGCCATTCTGGCCCGGGCCATGGGCGTACCTACCGTGATGGGACTGGTGGATATCCCCGTCAATCAACTGGACGGCAAGGAACTGGTTGTTGATGGCTTTGAAGGCCAGATTTTTGCCTCGCCCTCGGATGATCTGCGCGCGTTTTACCAGGCCATTTGTGAAGAAGAAGATGAGCTGATCCGCGGGCTGGAAGCTCTTCGGGATCAGCCCTGCGAGACGATTGATCATCACCGGGTGTCGCTGCTGGTGAACACCGGCTTGATGACCGATGTGGTCCGTTCCCTGTCGCACGGTGCCGAAGGCATTGGGCTGTACCGCACCGAAGTGCCCTTTATGATCAAGGACCGCTTCCCGTCGGAACAGGAGCAGCGCGAGTATTACCGGGAACAGCTCGAGGCTTTTGCGCCAAATCCCGTAACCATGCGGACCTTAGACATTGGCGGTGATAAATCCCTGACCTATTTCCCTATTCAGGAAGAAAACCCTTTCCTGGGTTGGCGTGGCATTCGGGTCACGCTCGATCACCCGGAAATCTTCCTGGTGCAGGTTCGTGCCATGCTGAAAGCCAGTGAGGGCCTGAATAACCTGCAGATCATGTTACCGATGATCAGCAATGTCTCGGAGGTGGAAGAGTCGCTGCACCTGATTTACCGGGTTTATCATGAGGTCCGGGAAGAGGGCTATGACATTCACATGCCGAAAGTTGGCGTGATGGTGGAAGTGCCGGCGGCGGTGTACCAGATCCGTGAACTGGCCGAACGGGTGGACTTCCTGTCGGTAGGCTCCAACGATTTGACCCAGTATTTGCTGGCGGTCGACCGTAACAACCCCCGGGTGGCCCAGCTATACCATTCCTACCATCCGGCGGTGCTTCAGGCGCTTGTTCGAATCGCCCAGGATGCCCATGTGGTGGGCAAGCCGGCTGGTATTTGTGGCGAATTGGCGGGTGACCCGGGTGGCGCCCTCCTGCTGATGGCGATGGGCTACGACTCCCTGTCGATGAACGCCGCGAGTCTGCCGAAGGTCAAGTCGGTGATTCGCAGTGTCAGTCGTGAGTGGGCCATGCAGCTGCTGGAGGATGTGTTGCTCCTGGATTCGCCTCACGTCATCAAAAGTTGTGTGGACCTGGCCCTTCGCAACGCTGGATTTGGCCGTTATCTCCGGCCAGGAAAGACGAACAGTACGGCCTACGCAGAACGAGCGGCCTCTTGAGCCAACGGGCTGTATTTGAATGAATATAGGGTGAGGACTCTAAATCCTGCTGGTAGTTTGGAATAGGGTAGGTCTAACAAGGGCCATTCCCATGTTGCCAATCGGAATAGGAAGAACCATGACAGCGCCAACCGATCTGAAAACCGCTCCTCGTGTCGGACTCGCCCTAGGTGGTGGTGGCCCGCTGGGCGGCATATACGAGATCGGCGCCTTGCGGGCGCTCGATGAAGCCCTTGATGGTCTCGATTTCAACAACATTGATGTGTATGTGGGCGTCAACGCGGGCTCTTTCGTGGCGGCGAATCTCGCCAACCAGATGACCACCGCTCAGCTGTGCCGGATTTTCGTCCGGAACGAAGCGGAAGTACATCCGTTCCACCCAGAGGTTTTCTATCGTCCGGCATTTCGTGAGATAGGTCGTCGTCTGCTGGCCGTGCCAGGCCTTGTGTCTACCGCTCTTCAGCGGTTCGTGAACAACCCGTATGACCAGAGCCTGCTGGAAGCGATGACGATTCTCGCCCAGGCAGCGCCGTCAGGACTGTTCGATAATGAAGGGTTGCACGATTACCTGAAGCGCGCCTTCACCATGCTGGGCCGGACTAATGATTTCAGGGAACTGAAACGGAGCTTGTACATTGTGGCTGCCGACGTGGAAAGCACCGACGCGGTCTGTTTCGGAGCGCCGGGCTTCGATCACGTGCCTATTTCAAAGGCCATTCAGGCCAGTACGGCCTCGCCCGGACTGTATGTGCCGGTCGACATTGATGGCCGCTATTACGTGGACGGTACACTTCGGAAGGGGTTGCATGCCTCGGTCGCCTTTGAAGACGGTGCGGATCTGGTGTTCGCGGTAAATCCTCAGGTGCCGATAGACGCCAGTGCCGCTGTCCGTGCCGGCTCTATGAAGCCCGGCGAACTGACCCGGGCGGGGATGCCTAACCTGCTGTCACAAATGTTCCGGACCATGGTGTATTCGCGTATGCAATCGGGCATTGCCCAATACGCCCGCGACTATCCAGACAAGGACATCTTGCTCTTTGAACCCACCCGGGACGACGCGAAGCTCTTCTTCTCCAACGTGTTCAGTTTCCAATCCCGAAGAATGGTGTGCGAACACGCTTACCAGATGACTCGTCGTGATCTGCTCAAGCGTGCAGATGAACTGGAGCCGCGCCTGGCCAAATACGGAATCAGCCTGCGTCGTGATCGGCTGGAGGATGAGCAGCGCACCATCAGTACCAGTCTGTATGGCGAAATGTTGCCGCTATACGTGGCCAAAGGCAGGAAGAAAAAGGCTGAGAAGGGCAGGCTGGCGTCCCGCTTTGAAAACGTCAGCCATCTATTCAGTAAGGCCCAGTGAATTAAGCAGCCGGGGGTTCGGTAGATTCGCGAACCCCGGCAGCCTTGGTTAGAGAATATAGCGGCTCAGATCTTCGTCCTCGGCCAACTCCCCAAGCTTTTCATTTACATAGGCAGAGGTCACTTCAAATGTCTCGGTGACCTTGTCGCCCGCATCGAAGGACAAACTTTCCAGCAGGCGTTCCAGCACGGTATGCAGGCGGCGAGCACCGATGTTTTCGGTGGTTTCGTTAACCTTGCAGGCCACCTCGGCAATTCGGGCGATGGCATCCTCACTGAACGTGAGCTTAACCCCTTCGGTGCCCATCAGCGCTTCGTACTGCTCCACGAGTGACGCATCCGGCTCAGTCAGTATGCGCTTGAAGTCATCCGGAGTAAGCGCCTGAAGCTCGACCCGAATCGGCAAGCGGCCCTGTAGCTCGGGAATCAGGTCCGACGGTTTTGACAGGTGGAACGCGCCGGAGGCGATAAACAGAATGTGATCCGTGCGCACGGAACCGTATTTTGTGCTCACCGTGCTGCCCTCAATCAGAGGGAGCAGGTCGCGCTGAACGCCTTCACGAGATACATCCGAGGAGGTGTTTTCCGAGCGCTTGGCGACTTTGTCGATCTCATCGATGAAGACGATGCCATTCTGCTCGACCGCCTGAATGGCCTTCTGCTTGATTTCTTCCTCGTTCACCAGCTTCGCCGCTTCTTCGTCTTTCACCCGGCGTAAGGCATCTGCCACCTTCATCTTCCGGGTCTTGCGCTTTTCGGAAGACAGGTTGGAGAACATGCTCTGGAGCTGGCTGGTCATCTCCTCCATGCCGGGAGGCGCCATGATCTCGACGCCTGCGGAGCTGGCGCTCAGGTCAATTTCGATGTCCTTGTCGTCCAGGTCGCCTTCCCGCAGCTTTTTGCGGAACATCTGCCGGGTGGCAGAGTCGGCCGGCTTCTGGCTGTCTTCGTTAAAGTCCCTGGGTGGTGGCAGCAGGGCGTCGAGGATGCGCTCCTCAGCCGCATCCAGAGCGCGGTTCTCGTGGCGCTTCATCTCCTGCTCGCGCAGCATCTTTATAGCTGCATCCGCCAGGTCCCGGATGATGGACTCCACATCCCGGCCAACGTAACCAACCTCGGTAAACTTGGTGGCCTCGACTTTCAAAAACGGGGCATCGGCCAGCTTGGCCAGTCGGCGGGCGATCTCGGTTTTACCGACGCCCGTTGGGCCGATCATCAGGATATTCTTGGGGGTGATTTCGTCTCGCAGGCTGTTATCCAGCTGCATCCGGCGCCAGCGGTTCCGCAGCGCGATGGCGACTGCCCGTTTGGCTTCTTCCTGGCCTACGATGTGTTTGTTGAGTTCGTGAACAATCTCGCGGGGTGTCATTCCAGCCATGGTCGCTCCGGATCAGTCGTTAGTAGGCAGCACTTCGAGGGTGCGATTGTGGTTGGTATAAACACAGATATCCGCCGCAATGTTCAGGCCTTTCTCGACGATCTCATGGGCTGGTAAATCGGTGTTTTCCAGAAGCGCCCGGGCGGATGCCTGGGCGTAGGGGCCGCCGGAGCCAATGGCAATCAGGCCCTGTTCGGGCTCGATGACATCTCCGTTCCCGGTAATGATGAGGGAGGCCGTCTCATCAGCGACTGCCAGAAGGGCTTCCAGGCGACGCAGTGCCCGGTCCGTTCGCCAGTCTTTGGCCAGTTCAACGGCGGCTCGGGTGAGATTGCCTTGATGCTTTTCCAGCTGGGCTTCGAAACGTTCGAAGAGCGTAAATGCATCAGCGGTGCCACCGGCAAATCCGGCAAGCACCTTTCCGTTGTAGAGTCGACGGACCTTGCGTGCGTTTCCTTTCATGACGGTATTGCCCAGTGAGACCTGGCCGTCGCCTCCCATGGCAACTTCGTCATCACGTCGGACCGAAAGTATGGTAGTCATTTGGGCTCCAATTGCCTGATTAAAATCGGTATCAAGGCACTATGGAGGCAGGCGGGAAGAATTCAAGTGGGTATCGGGCCACCGGCTCTGGCGTTCACTGCCTATGGCCCGACAGGCTCGCAGCCATCCCTGGCGAATGTTAGGTCAGCCCTTTTTCGGGATCTTGCGAACCAGCGGTTCTATGTTGATGGATACCAGCTTGTCGATGGCTGAGTTCATCTGGCTGCGAGAGACAAAGGGGCCCACATTGACCCGGTACCAGGTTGAGCCGTTGTCCAGATCAATACGCTGAACCTGAGCACGCAGGCCCTGGAAAGCAATCTGGGCTCGCTGGCGCTCCGCATCGGCCTTGCTGCGGAATGAGCCGGATTGCACCAGGTAGTCGAAGTCCTGCTTGGCCGGGCCGGGAGTGTATTCCTCCACCTTTGGGGGAACGACTTCCGATTCCGGCAGCATTTCATAGAAGCGAAACCCGGGCTTCTTCTCTTCTTCTGCCTTGGCGGTGTTCTGGGGCGGCGTGACCACCTTGGTGGCGGGTTGCTCTGCCTGCTGAGGAACGTTGTTCGCAGATTGGCCGGACGGCAAAGAGTTCAGGTAGACGATGAATCCGATAAACCCGCCGACTGCGGCCAGGGACAGAATCCACTTCACAGACAATCCCCCTCTCTGGTTTTTGGTTGGCGCCGCGGCCCTCGGCTGCTTTTTAGGCTGGCGCGAGGGCTTGGCGGGTTTCTTTTTTTGCGTTGCTGAGGGCGATGCCGTCCGGTACTTCCGGGCATAATCTCTTGCCATGGCAAACAGTTACATCTCTTCTGGTGCGCTTACGCCAAGCAGGTCTAGGCCATTGGCAATGACCTGGCGGATGGCCAGGTACAGACTAACACGGGCGTCCCTTAGCGCCGAGTCTTCTACCAGAACTTTGTGAGCGTTGTAGTAAGTGTGGAACTGTCCCGCCAGGTCACGCAGGTAGTGCGTCAGGTGATGGGGTTCCCGCTGGGCGGCGGAGTTGGCAATCAGTTCCGGGAACTTGGCCAGCTGATTAGCCAACTCTTTCTCTTCATCCAGAGTCAGAAGTGACAGGTCGCCAACGCATTCGTTACGTCCGCGCTCTACGCCGTCGTCTGCCAGCTTACGCAGGACGCTGCAGATCCGAGCATGGGCATACTGGATGTAGTAGACCGGGTTCTCGTTGGTCTGGGACCGGGCGAGGTCAATGTCGAAGGTGAGCTGCGAATCCACACGGCGGGCGGCCAGGAAGAAACGGGTCGCATCCCGGCCTACTTCGTCAATAAGATCACGTACGGTCACGTAGCTGCCAGCACGCTTGGAAATTTTTACTTCCTGGCCGGAGCGGGTGACCATCACCATCTGGTGCAGGACGTAGTCCGGCCATCCTTGCGGGATGTCGGCTTTCAGGGCCTGAAGCCCGGCCCGCACTCGGGTCACGGTCGAGTGGTGGTCGGCACCCTGTTCGTTGATGACAGTGCTGAAGCCGCGCTGCCATTTATCCAGATGGTATGCCACGTCTGGCAGGAAGTAGGTGTAGCCGCCGTCCTTCTTGCGCATGACGCGGTCTTTGTCATCACCGAATTCGGTGGTTTTCAGCCAAATGGCGCCTTCACTTTCGTAGGTGTATCCGTTCTCGTTCAGGCGCTCGACGGCTGCTTCCACTTTGCCGTCCTTATACAGTGATGACTCGAGGAAATAGACATCGAAATGAACGCCGAAGGCCTTCAGGTCGAGATCCTGCTCACGACGCAGGTAGGCAACGGCAAAGTCCCGAATGGCATCGAGGTCTTCCGGATCGGCCTTGCCGATCACATGACGATCGTCGGCATCGATTTTCTCACCAGCCAGATAGGATTTGGCCACGTCGATAATGTAGTCACCCCGGTAGCCATCAGCGGGCCAGCTTTCGTGCTCCGGCGTCAGGCCTTTTACCCGGGCCTGAACGGACAGCGCCAGGTTATTGATCTGGGCACCGGCGTCGTTGTAATAGAACTCGCGGGTGACGTCGTAGCCATTGGCTTCCAAAAGCCGGCACAGGCAGTCGCCAATGGCGGCACCGCGACCATGGCCAACGTGCAGAGGCCCCGTCGGGTTGGCAGAGACAAATTCCACCTGAACTTTCTCGCCTTTGCCGTGTTCGTTTCGGCCAAACTGTTCCGCCCGCTCCAGAATGGTGCCGACAATTTCAAACGCGCTGGCGGTACTCATGAAAAAGTTGATGAAGCCCGGTCCGGCAATCTCCACCTTTTCAACCGCTGAACTGTCAGGCAATCGTGCCACCAGTTCCTCGGCAAGTTTTCGTGGCGGACAACCTGCAGCCTTCGCGGCGACCAGTGCAATGTTGCAGGCGTAGTCACCGTGGGATTTGTCCTTGGTGTTGCCTACTTGCGGGGTAAATGTCTGGTCGGCTGGCAGAGTGCCTTCAGACTGAAGCGCGGCCAGTGCGGACTGGAGCAGATCGGAAACGGTCTCTTTCATGCTGTCGGATGACTCGGTTGGCTGGAAGGGTGGAAAACATGGCTGGGAGGCCGGTTAAGAATTGAAGGCGGCTATTATCGCGGAAAGGAGGAAGGGACTCAAATCGTAAAAAGCCCCGCGAGTGCGGGGCTTTTTTTTAGTATGGTGATGTACAGTCTAATTCGCTTCCGTACAGTCCTTCGGTACCACCCGGGGGGATAATGTTGGTATTGTTTAAATCGGAGGCAAGGCACGAGAGAAAGAATTCTGATTTTTCGACGCTCTCAGAGCCGCCGACTCTTACGGTAGCGGTAAGCTCTACTCCAACCCAGTTGCAGTGACTCTGTGGGTAAAGCAATGAGAAATCTGCTGAGCCGTCAGCGCTAGTAGTAATGAATGGTGCGCTGGTGGCGGCAGAGTTAGTCGGTTCTAGTGTGCCGTTTGAGTTGATGTCCTCTCCGGCATCAAGCTGGCCATCTCTATTGGCATCTTCAGCTGGACAGTATACAGAATTTGGGATTCTCCATTTGTTATCGACGGCTTCGTAACTGCCTTTAGCGTATCCAACTGGGAGAACGCTCAATTCGATTTCTGCACCCTCAATAGGTGCACCGTTTGCGTCAGTTACAATCGCAACATAGTCCTTGCGATAACGCACGGAGTCAGGTTCTTCGATTTGGTTCCCTGTTCCAACAGCAAGCCGTAATGCCTGGCGCGCTACTGTTATGGTCACCGAGTCTGTAATTGAACCCGCTACCGTGGCTTCGATAATAACGCCGTCTCTGCCGCTCGTATTTGATCCTGCTTGGTATACCGTTGAGGCCCTGCCTTGTGAATCAGTAGTGTCTCGACTCGTTGCTAGGTAGCCTCCACTGCCGTCTGTCACGATGCGGAAGGTCACATCTTGGTTTTTTACGAGATTGTTGTTGGCGTCGCGAATGACAGCGATGATTTCGCTCGAGGCTCCAAGATCAAGTTGTGTTTTCGTGGCTTGTAGACTGATTTCGTCGGGATTGGTTGCTACGAACTCAAGGGAGAGGTCCGTGGACAGGCCATTTGTTTCCGACGCGGTTACAGTTGCGAGGCCTGCGTTGTCTGAACTTATGTCAATGCGAGCAATACCGCCAGATGTAGTGACTGTGCCGTTCGCCGGAGTCAATGTGCCTCGTGATGTGGAAAACTGAACTTCGGTGCCGTCCGCAATTGGGGTGCCATCTACGATCCATTCGAGAGCTAGTTCTTGGGTCGTGCCGATGTTGATCTCAGCATTATTTGTCGGAGTGCTGAAGCCAAAACGATCGGACGATATCTCAATGTTTTGGGAGGTCGATAATGTACTGTCTCCCGAAAATGCGGTGGCTGTAATTGTGGCAGTCCCACTTGTAGAGCCGCTGCTTAGGTCTGCGGTTACCACTCCATTTGCATTCGTTGTCAATGAGGTGGCGGATAGATTGCCAAGAGTGCTCGTGATGTTAACTGGCTGGTTTGGGATGCCATTACCCTCGGAATCAGACAAATTGATTTGAATCGAGGTTGTGCTCCCCAGAGAAACAGAAGAAGGCGCGTTAATAGCGATTTCGGTTCCTGTGATCTCGATGTTGACGTTATTGGTTACAGAACCGCTTTGGGCAGAAACCTGGATGGTGCGGTTTCTATAGTCTCCCGCCGTCATTAGGGTGGCGGACGCAACTCCCGCTTGGTCAGTTTCGCTTTGGGTAACCTCAAGAGTTCCACCATTTGCAGTGCTAAAGTTTACAAGGACACCTTCTAAAAGTACGCCGTTTGAATCTTTAACCCGTGCTGTGATTGAGGAGCGGGCACTGTCGGATGAGTATATACGGATGGGGCTGGCGACGAGGTCTATCGATCCAGCCTCAGTCGAGGCCTGATTTGTCGCCGATCCGGTACTGCTGTCGCCGTTTGGTGAGCCAGCTAATGGATTCGAGTTTTCCCCACCCCCGCAAGCAGATAGTGAGGCAGCCAATAATATGGCTGATGCACGCGCAAGGAATTGTTTTTTCATTATGACACTCCGATTTCCGTTTACAGCAAGTAACATCATGATGCGGATCCCCTGCACGAGATCGCATATAAGGTCCTTCAAGTGAGAGGGCACTTGCCAGCCGAGAATGATCTTACGCGTAAGGGAAAGGGGTGCCTACGCATGAGCGCTGGCAATCTGTAAAATACTGTTAAATATTAAAAATTTGCTGGTTACTGTCACCCCGACTCCAATGGATCAACATCAATCATCCACCGGGTTCGGGGGCGCATAGGCATTTGGTCAAGGTGTTGGCAAATTTGTCTAAGCAGATAGTTCAAAGATTTCCGGCTGCCTGAATTTATAATCAGCTGGGCCCGATGGCGATCCGCACGGCGAGCGATGAGAGCGGGCAATGGTCCCCAGGTTTCGATGCCGGGCCTCTGGGTCATAGGCTTGACCGAGTCCAGGAACTGCAGGCTTTGCTCCATGGTGTTGCCTTCGGCTCGAAGGATGGCCATCGCTCGAAAAGGGGGGAGCAGACCGGACTCCCGTTCGGCCAGCAGTTGATCGGCGATTTCCAGGTAGTTGCCTCGGCACAGGGCTTTCAGCAAGGGGTGGTCGCTATGGCACGTCTGGATCAGTACTTCGCCTGGTTTTGCGCCGCGGCCTGCTCGTCCGCTCACTTGTAGAAGGGTCTGGATCAGCTGCTCGGGGGCGCGAAAGTCCACACTGAAAAGCCCGCCATCCGCATTTACAACAACGACCAGTGTCACGTTCGGAAAGTCATGGCCTTTTGCCAGCATCTGGGTTCCGACAAGAATGCAGGGGTCGCCCTTGTTCACCTGTTTCAGGATCGCCTGGATACTGCCTTTTCGCTGGGTGCTGTCCCGATCCACGCGAACCACCGGGGTATCCGGAAACGCCTCACCAAGTATGTCCTCCGTTCGCTCGGTGCCTTGCCCCACGGGTTTAAAGGCCTCGCTCTGGCACTCCGGACAGGCTTCGGTTGCCGCCGTCTGGTAATCACAGTGGTGGCAGCGCATGGCGCGGTCGCGTCGATGGTAGGTCAGGCGGGTGTCGCAGCGAGGGCATTCGACGGTGTGTCCACAATCGAAGCACATCATCACTGGCGCAAACCCCCGGCGATTGACGAAAACCAGTGCCTGTTCTCCTTTGTTCAGCGCTTGCTGGATGGCTGAGATAGCCGGGCGAGAGAGGCCTCCTTCGAGAGGCCGGCTGCGTATGTCGAGCAGGCTCAGTGAGGGTGGCGCAGCGTTTTTTGCCCGTTCCTCAAGCCGCACCAGTTTGTATTTTCCCTGCTTTGCATTGTTCAGGGATTCGAGGGAGGGCGTGGCGGAGCCAAGAATAATCGGGCACTGGTTCAGGTGTGCTCGGTAGACGGCCACGTCCCGGGCCGAGTAGCGGAAGCCGTCGCCCTGTTTGTAGGAACTGTCGTGTTCCTCATCGACAATGATTGCACTGAGTTGCGTGAAAGGAAGAAGGGCGGCCGATCGGGTGCCTATCAGTATGATCGGCTCACCGTTTCTTATTTTTAGCCAGGTCTCAAGGCGTTCCCTGTCGTTCAGCGCGGAATGCCACACAGCAATGCGGGCGCCAAAGTAACGCTGGAAACGGGCGACCGTCTGGGGCGTAAGATTGATTTCCGGAACGAGAACCAGTGCTTGCTTGTCCCTTGCCAGGTTTTTCGTCAGGTAATCAAGGTAGATTTCCGTTTTACCGCTGCCGGTGATGCCGAATAGCAGGCAGGGGTTAAACCCGTTCTCGCCTTCAACTAGCTGTTCAGCTGCTTTTTCCTGCGCAGGCGACAGCGTGGGTCCTGTGGTGACGTCCGAATCTGCCGTATGGGAGGCCGGTTCCGGTTTCCGTATTAGTGATTCGGCCAGTCCCTTGCCGGCGAGGCTCTTCAGTTGTTGTTGTGTGTAGCCAGCTTTGGTGATGGCGCTCATTGACAGACCTTCAGGGTGCTCCTGCAACAAGGTGAGAAGTGCCTTTTGTTTGTGCGCATTTGCTGGCAGTTCCGGGGAAGCGGACGTTGCGCGCCAGCAAATCTCGGGTTTTTCCTCGGCAGGCTGACCCCGTCGAAGGGCTGGCGGCAAGGCGGTAAACAGGCATTCGCCCAGTGGATGCTGGTAGTAATCGCTGGCCCAGCTTAATAGGCGGAAAGTTTCCGCTGGAAGGGCTGGCCAGTCCTCCAATGCGTACGATACGGGCTTCAAAGTTATGCCCGCAGGAGGTTTGGATCCTGTTTCCACAACAATGCCAGTGATCTTTTGGCGACCGAAAGGTACGTGAACTCTCTGTCCCGGTTGCAGTTGGAGTTCCACCGGAACGGTGTAGTCGAATAATTGGCGAATTGGGCGGTTCAGGGCAATGCGTGCGGTGGATGACACTCGATCTTCCCGTAGATTGTGGTATTTGCGTACCCTTGAGAACTGCCGTTTGGTGCGCAAAACCACCGTTGAACGGCGCTCAGAGCCCCGGGCTGCTTGCCTGAAGGGGGGATTGCAAGTAAGATGCGCGGTCTGTTCGGACAGGGCACGATTTTGCCCTGTCTTTTACATTGGTTCAAACATGCGGTGCCTGACGCTCTGGTCTGTTGTTAGTAGACGGCGATTGGGTAGCGGCATGACCTAAAGAGGTTCGCCATGAAAGAAGGTATTCACCCAAAGTATGAAGACGTTACCGCTACCTGCTCTTGCGGTAATGTAATCAAGACCCGCTCTACTGTTGGTCATGACCTGCAGCTGGACGTTTGTTCTCAGTGTCATCCGTTCTACACTGGCAAGCAGAAGGTTATGGACACCGGCGGTCGTATCGACCGGTTCCAGAAGCGTTTTGGTGGTCGTATCGGCGGCAAGAAAGCCTGATAGCACCAACGCTTACGAAAAGCGCCCCGCGGGGCGCTTTTTTTGTGCCTGACAGAAGTGTGTGCCGTGATTCTGGGTAGGTAGTAGTAACTATTGAGGCCTCACAAAACTCTGCAGCGAGACTTGTTGTTTATCAGGCAGCGGGCCATAATGGCGCGCTCCGGAGGGTGGAGTCCCTGCGGTTAATGACCTAATTAAACGTGACAAACGGAACAGTGGCAATGTCTCAAGATCTGAAAGAAGCGGCCCTTGAATACCACGCCAAGCCGCGGGCAGGTAAGCTGAGTGTTGAAATCACCAAGCCAACCAAAACGTCCCGTGATCTGTCGTTGGCGTATAGCCCCGGGGTTGCCGAACCGGTCCGCGAGATCGCAAAAGACCCGGAGAATGCATACAAATATACCGCCAAGGGCAACCTGGTGGCCGTAATCTCTGATGGCTCGGCGATTCTTGGCCTGGGTAACCTGGGTCCTCTGGCGAGTAAGCCAGTCATGGAAGGCAAAGGCGTACTGTTCAAGCGCTTTGCTGGTATCGATGTATTTGATATTGAGGTGAACTCCGAAAGTCCTCAGGCATTTATCGAAACGGTTGAGCGTATCGCGGATACCTTCGGTGGTATCAACCTGGAAGATATCAAGGCACCTGAGTGCTTCGAGGTTGAGCGTGCTCTGATTGAAAAGTGCAGTGTGCCTATTTTTCACGATGATCAGCATGGTACAGCCATCGTTACGGCTGCTGGCATGATTAACGCGCTCGAACTTCAGGGAAAGAAAATTGATGAGGCCAAGGTCGTTTGTCTGGGTGCTGGCGCGGCGGCGATTGCCTGTATGAAGCTGCTGATCAGCTGCGGTGTCCGCTCTGAAAATATCTACATGCTGGATCGGAAGGGTGTGATTCACTCAGGTCGTGATGATCTGAATCAGTATAAGGCGATGTTCGCTAACGAAACGGACAAGCGCACTCTGGATGATGCCATCGACGGCGCAGATGTATTCCTCGGCTTGTCCGGTCCGGACCTGCTGACGGCTGACCAGCTCAAGAAAATGGCGCCAAACCCCATCGTTTTCGCGTGTTCCAATCCGGATCCCGAGATCAGTCCGGAAGTGGCTTTGGCCGCCCGCGACGATTTAATCATGGCGACTGGTCGGTCGGATTACCCGAACCAGGTGAATAATGTGCTTGGCTTCCCCTTCATCTTCCGTGGTGCGCTTGATGTGCGTGCTACCGCAATCAATGAAGAAATGAAGGTTGCAGCAGTGCACGCTATCCGTGAGCTGGCCAAAGAGCCCGTGCCTCAGGAAATCTGTGAAGCCTATGGTGTCGACAGCTTCGAGTTTGGCAAGGAATACATCATTCCTAAGCCAATGGATGTTCGCCTGCTGGAAGTTGTTCCTGCGGCCGTCGCTCGCGCTGCGGTAGACTCCGGTGTGGCACGTCATCCATACCCGGCTCATTACCCGCTGAAATCCATGGACGACATCATTTAAGTCGTTTCTGGGAAATAAAAAAAACCGGCGGAATTCCCGCCGGTTTTTTTTATGTCTGCGCTTCGTGGTGTGACTGCCTAGAAGATCTGCCGGGACAGGTCTTCGCTGTCACCGTTGCCGCTCGTAGAGTTTTCTTCGGCGGTAATGGGCGCAGGCGCGTCCTCTTCGCGAAACAGTTCGAACACGCCTTCTTCACCTGGACGGGCCCGCTTGCCTGTTTCCGGGTTGATCCGGATGTTAACAATCCCGTTCGGGCGAGGCATGGTGGCCGCAGGCATGCCATCAAGTGCGACTTTCATATAGTCGATCCAGATAGGCAGTGCGGTGCTTGCGCCGAACTCGCGTCTTCCCAGTGGTGCTGGTTGGTCGAAGCCCACCCAGGCTGTGGTGGCGATCTTGTGGTTGAAACCTCCAAACCAGGTGTCCTTCTGTTCGTTGGTGGTCCCGGTTTTGCCCGCAATGTCCGAACGTCCCAGTGCCAGGGCTCGTCTACCGGTACCCATGCGAATGACGTCCTGCATCATCGAGTGCAGGATGTAGACGGATCTTTCATCGGCCAGGCGCATCATATAGCGCGTGTCCGGGCTTTCAATTTTGCCGCCCTCTTCCTTTGCCGTTGGTTCGTCTTTCGGTGCGGTGCTTTCTGTTAAATTCCCTTCTGTGTTCTCGGTGATCGCAATGAGAGGTTCCGGGTTTTCAGGTTGTTCGGTTTGTTGCTTTATGCAGGCCTCATCGCATAAGACCGTTTCAGGTGCGTTATAGAGGGTGTCTCCGTTGGCATCTTCGATGCGTTCGATGAGGTAGGGGGAGACATCAAAGCCGCCGTTGGCGATAACGGCAAAACCCCGGGCCAGTTCCATCGGTGACAGTTGACCGCTTCCGAGCGAGAGCGACAGGTTTTCTGGCATGTTATCGGCAGGGATCTTCAGTTGCCTGAGGTAGTCCAGGGTGTTTTCGATGCCAACATCTCTCAACAGGCGGATCGATACAATATTTCGGGAGCGGTAGAGGGCTTCCCTCAGGCGTGTCGGGCCATAAAACTGCCCTGAAGAGTTTTGTGGGCGCCAGGCTGTTTCCAGTTCGTCGTCTTCAAAGACAATGGGGGCGTCATTGTAAACGGTGGCGGGCGTTATTCCGTTCTCCAGGGCGGTCAAGTACAGGAACGGCTTGAACGTGGAGCCGGGCTGCCGCTTCGCCTGGGTCGCGCGATTGTACTTGCTCTGCCGGAAGCTGTAGCCGCCCGCAAGCGCCTCGATGGCTCCGGTTTGAGCGTTCAGGGAGATCAGGGCTCCCTCGACCCGGGGTACCTGTGCCAGCGATACCGAGGGAAGCGTGGGGGTCTCCCTGTTTTCTGGCTCTTCGCTGCGGTAGTGGACGTAGATTACATCGCCAGCGGCCAGCACATCCGAAGGTTTCTCCGGGCTGGGGCCGCGCAGGTCTTCGGTCTTGAAGCGCTGCGCCCAGGTCATGGTTTCAAAGGGCATGATGGCGTCGCCGATACCCCGGGCGTGTACTTTTGCTTGCAGGTTCTCGTCGTTCACCTCAGTGACCAATGCTGGAGTCAGTGAGGCGACGTAGGGGTAGTTCAAGACAAGGTCGGACGCCTCCTGGCTGTCGAGAGTTTCCTGGTCGATCTGCCCTATGGGGCCCCGGAAGCCGTGGCGGCGGTCATAGGCTTCAAGGCCGGCGCGCAGGGCGTTGGTGGCTGTCTGCTGGTTGTTGCTGTCCACCGTGAGTGTCACTACATAGCCGTCGGTGTAGGCGCCTTCACCGTAGCGACGAACCAGTTCGGATCTCGCCATTTCGGCCACGTAATCGGCGTCGACCTCGACATCGGTGGCGTTGTAGCTGGCGGTTAGGGGTGCAGAGGTGGCGAGCTCATGGGCGTCTTCGGTGATGTATCCGAGATCGCGCATGCGGCCAATGATCCAGTTGCGGCGAATAAGCGCCCGCTCTGGGTTCGCCAGAGGGTTAAAGGCGGAGGGGGCCTTTGGAAGGCCTGCGAGCATCGCCATCTGGGCAAGTGACAGCTCGTTGATGGGCTTGTCGTAATACACCTGGGCTGCCGCTGCAATGCCATAGGCGCGGTTGCCCAGATAGATCTTGTTCAGGTACAGCTCGAGAATCTGATTTTTAGTCAGCTCGCGTTCGATCTGAAGAGCAAGGAGTATCTCGTTGAACTTACGGATAAATGTTCGATCCCGTGACAGGAAGTAATTTTTTGCAACCTGCATGGTGATGGTGCTACCGCCGGACTGGATGGATCCGGTAGATATCAGTTCGATGGCAGCCCGCGCCAAGCCTTTGATGTCCACACCGAAGTGCTCGTAAAAACGTGCGTCCTCCGCGGCCATAAAGGCTTGTAACTGAATTGTTGGGATCTGTTCGATTGTGATAGGTGCCCTTCTCTTTTCCCCGAATTCTGCTATTAATCTGCTGTCTTTGCTGTAGATCCGAAGCGGTGTTTGCAACTTGATATCAAGAAGTTGTTCCACGGCCGGGAGTCCGGGGCGGAGATAAAGGTAAAAGCCTGAGGTTACGATGATGGCGACACTCAGTCCGGTGAAAAATAACCAGGCTAAAACACGAGATGTACGCAGCAAATGTGACATTTTTTTCTGACAACTGTTGGATATAGGGCTATTATTTGAGAAATTGCTTTAGGTTATGAAGGTTACCTTCGCTGGTGCAATGCTTCTCATTTAAGGAAGGCCATTGTAGACGGAAAACAAAAGAAATTCTCTTAAATAAAAAACACATAAATAACGACACCGGTGTTGTCTGACCAGGTATTAAGGTGAGCGCGTGTTCGGATTGTTTGGAAAGAAATCCAGTGCAGTGCTGGGCGTGGACGTAAGTTCAAGTTCAGTCAAGCTTTTGGAACTGTCAAAGCAGGGCGACCGATTCAAGGTCGAAAGTTATGCGGTGGAGCCGTTACCGGCGAACGCCGTGGTCGAAAAGAATGTCACTGACGTTGAGGCCGTCGGCGAAGCGTTGAACAAGGTGGCGTCAAAGTCGCGCACCGGGGTGAAGCAGGTTGCAGTAGCGGTATCCGGCTCTGCGGTGATCACCAAGATCATCCAGATGGACGCCGGGCTTAACGAATTTGAAATGGAAGATCAGATCGCCCTCGAGGCCGATCAGTACATTCCTTATCCCCTTGATGAAGTTGCCATCGATTTCGAAGTTCAAGGGACTTCCGAAACCAACCCAGACCAGGTCGATGTGCTTCTGGCGGCGTGCCGGAAAGAAAACGTCGATATTCGTGAGGATGCGCTGGAAATTGCAGGTCTTTCCACCAAGGTGGTGGACGTTGAGGCCTACGCACTTGAACGCGCTTATTCGTTACTTGAACCACAACTCGATTCCCAGGGCGAAGAGCTGGTTGTTGCGATCGTTGATATAGGCGCGACGATGACAACCCTCAGTGTTCTCGCTGGCGGCAAGACCGTTTACACGCGAGAGCAGATTTTCGGTGGTAAGCAGTTGACCGAAGAGATCCAGCGTCGATACGGTCTTTCCCAGGAAGAGGCCGGCCTGGCCAAGAAGCAGGGCGGATTGCCGGATGACTATGAGTCTGAAGTGCTCGGCCCGTTCCGTGAAGCCGTTGTGCAACAGGTGGCCCGGGCGCTGCAGTTTTTCTTTGGCGCCAGTCAATACAATGCGGTCGACTATGTGATTCTGGCAGGTGGTACTGCCTCTATACAGGGGCTGACAGAAATGGTCGAAGAAAAAACGGCAACGCCTACGTTGGTCGCAAACCC
The DNA here is from genome assembly GCF_030519635.1 of Marinobacter suaedae. Lineage (NCBI taxonomy): Bacteria > Pseudomonadati > Pseudomonadota > Gammaproteobacteria > Pseudomonadales > Marinobacteraceae > Marinobacter > Marinobacter suaedae. The sequence goes on from NZ_JAUMIS010000003.1 coordinate 119,514, forward strand.
CTTTGCGGATATGGCAGTGGGCTCCAAGGTTAATGCGTCCACCCTCGGTAACGATGCCCCCTCACTGATGATTGCCTGCGGTTTGGCAATGAGGAGCTTCGACTGATGACAAGGATAAACCTCCGGCCCTGGCGTGAAGAGCTAAGGGCAGAAAAGCAGAAACAGTTCGTTGTCATGATCTTCGGTGCCGCCATTATCGCGGCAGGCCTCGCGTTTTTGTGGGTATCCGATGTGGATGGTCGAATCGCCCATCAGCAGTCGCGAAATGCCTACATCGAAACCGCGATGAAACAGCTCGATAAGCAGATCAAGGAAATCGAGGACCTCAAGCGAAAGCGCGATGAATTGCTGGCTCGTATGCAGGTGATTCAGGATCTTCAGGGGAAACGCCCGGTTATCGTCCGTGTCTTTGATGAAATGGTCAGAACATTGCCGGATGGCCTTTTTTACACCGAGTTGGAGAAGACCGGCGACACGGTTGAAATCGTGGGGATGGCCGAGTCCAACGGCCGGATTTCATCTTTGATGCGCCGTTTTGAAGAGTCGGACTGGTTCGCGGATCCGAGCCTTTCCAACGTCTTGGAAGCAGACAGCAAGAAAGCCGGGTACAGTCAGTTTAACCTGTCGGTGAAACAAAAGACGCCGGAGCCCGAAGGGGAGGAGAAGTAATGAGCCTCGCGGACTCAATGAAAAGTTTGAACGAGTTGGATCTGAATGATCTCGACTTCAATAACGCTGGTATTTGGCCTGCACCGGTCAAGTTTATTTTTGCTCTGATCGTGTTTGGCCTGATTCTGGGAGGCGGTTACTGGTTCTTCGTGAAGGACAAGTACGCGCAGCTGGAGAGGGTGGAGCAAAAGGAGCAGGAGCTACGGCAGCAATACGAACAGAAGGCCTATCGCGTCGCCAATCTGGAGGTGTTCAAGGCCCAGATGGCGGAGATGGAAGAGACCTTTGGCGCTTTGGTTCGGCAGTTGCCGAGTGAGACGGAGGTCCCGGGCTTGCTGGAAGACATCACCAATACGGCGCTGGGCAGCGGGTTGGCTTTACGGGAAGTAGAGCTGCAGCCAGAGCAGCAGCGGGATTTCTATGCTGAGTTGCCGATCGACATTCGTGTATCGGGCACTTATCACGAGCTTGCGTCTTTCGTGAGCAGTGTTGCGAGTCTGCCGCGCATCGTGACCTTGCACGACTTAACTATCAAACCAACTAGCGAAGATGCCGAGCAGCTTGATATGCAGGTTGTTGCGCGCACTTATCGCTACCGGGCTGGAGAATGAGCATGGCAGTAAAGCATGCAGGAAAAGCCTGGCTGGGTGTATGCCTGGTATCTCTGATGACGGCGTGCACGCAAGGCAGTGGTTTCTCCGATCTAGACAAATTCATGGCGGATACCCGGGCAAAGCCCCGCGGGCACGTTGAGCCGCTTCCCGAGTTCAAGGCTTATGAGGCTTTCACTTATTCGGCCGCGGATCGAAGGGCACCTTTTGAGGCTCCCATTGATGTGCAGCTCACCATGGCAGAACAGCAGCCAGATAGTCAGGTCGAGCCTGATCTGGATCGGCCTAAAGAAGTGCTGGAAACCTTTAACCTGAAAGAGCTTGCTATGGTCGGTACTCTCCGAGGGACCTCTGGCTCTCTTTATGCCCTGATAAGGGACGACGCAGGAGGTATCCATCGTGTTCGGACCGGCAATTATATGGGACAGAATTACGGCCGAATTGTCGGCTTGAATGAAACCCGGGTCGAGTTGCTCGAAATCGTTCCGAATGGTCAGGGTGGTTGGATAGAACGTCCGCGCTCCATGACATTGGACGGAGAGGAAGGCTAGGGAGCGGCATAATGATAATCGTAAGAAAAATGCATGAACAAAAAAGTTTGGGGTCGAGGCTAGCGATGTTTAAGAAACTCAATGTATACGTCGGCGTGATCACTCTGGGGCTGTTGTCGAGCCTGGCTCACGCGGTCACGCTGGAAGACGTTTCATTCTCGTCGCTGCCGGGAGAGCGCCTCGAGGTCACGTTGGCCTTTGACGGTCAGCCCCCGACGCCAACCGGATACACCATCGAGCGTCCTGCACGGATCGCGGTGGATTTGCAGGGCACAACGAGCGGGCTGGATACGCGTAGCATTCCGCTGGGTTCGGGAAACGCCCAGAGTATGACGGTGGTTGAAACCAAAGATCGTACCCGGCTGATTTTCAACCTGATTGAACTAGCCCCCTACGACACCGTAAGAAGCGGCAACTCGCTGGTTCTGACCATTGGTGGTGACTCATCCACAGCGCAACCTGCTGTCGCCGCAACCTCGTCAGCAGTTGCCTCCAGTTCGCCTCGTCGCGCAGATACCCTGGCGGGCGTCGATTTTCGCAGAGGCAAGGATGGGGAAGGCCGGGTCATTGTTGACCTGGGTAGCGAGCGCACTTCCGTCGATCTTGCCGAGCAGGCTGGTAAGATCCGACTGACCATGTCCGGCCTGTCCGTTCCGGAAAATCTGCGCCGCCGCCTGGATGTGACGGACTTTGCAACCCCTGTACACCGCGTCGATACCTTCATGGAAGGTGGTAATGCCGTGGTTGAGATTCGTCCGGAAGGAAGCTACGACTACATCGCTTATCAGTCTGGAAGCGAGTTCACGGTGAGTGTTGAACAGCTGAGCGAAGAAGAAGCTGAAGCTCGTCGCGAAGAGAAGTTCCCATACACTGGCGACAAGCTGTCCCTGAACTTCCAGGACATTGAGGTCCGCTCTGTTCTCCAGTTGATTGCTGATTTCACCGGACTGAACCTGGTGGCCAGTGACACGGTTGGCGGAAGCATCACGCTCCGTCTTCAGAATGTTCCCTGGGATCAGGCTCTGGACCTGATTCTGAAAACCAAGGGTCTGGATAAGCGTCAGATCGGTAACGTCCTTCTTGTTGCTCCGGCTGACGAAATCGCTGCCCGCGAAAAGCTTGAACTTGAAACCAATAAGCAAATTGCAGAGCTTGCACCGGTACGTCTTGAGATTATTCAAGTTAACTACGCAAAAGCTGCTGATGTTGTTGCTTTGATCGAAGCAGACCAGGAGCTAATCTCCGATCGAGGTTTTGTGTCTTCTGACAACCGCACTAACACCATCAGCGTTCGTGAGACCGCCGAAAATCTGGAAGAAATCCGCCGTCTCGTCTCAACTTGGGATGTGCCGGTTCGGCAGGTTTCTATCGAAGCCCGTATCGTTCGTGCACAGACCAATGTTGCTGAAGACCTTGGGATTCGCTGGGGTGGCGCAGCTTACAATGTGAGTGGCGACAATGTGTTTGCCATCGGGGGCTCACAGGGCACCGTTGAAGAAGCGCGTCAGGCTGCAGCCGGTAATAATGACACCATTACTTTTCCAGGTGCTTTGGCGGTCGACCTCGGTGTTTCTAAGGAGGGAGCCTCATCCTTTGCCATCGGCTGGGGTAGTGACGACTTCCTGGTGGACCTCGAGTTGTCTGCGCTGGAAAGCGACGGCCAGGCCGAGGTGGTTTCCCAGCCGCGAGTTGTGACAGCTGACCGTCAGACCGCGTCTATCAAGTCAGGTGAGGAGATTCCATACCAGGAAGCCTCTTCCAGTGGTGCAACGTCCGTATCCTTCAAGGAAGCGGTACTGTCTCTGGAAGTCACCCCGCAGATTACGCCGGACGACAAGATCATCATGGACCTGGTGGTCAATCAGGACTCCCGCGGTGAGGTTACAGCAGGTATCCCCTCCATTAATACCAACTCAGTGACCACTCAGGTGCTGGTGGGTAATGGCGAAACGGTCGTGCTTGGCGGTATCTTCCAGTCCGAGGTTGCGACCCAAACTACCAAAACACCGTTCCTCGGTGACATCCCATACCTTGGACGCCTGTTCAAGCGTACCGAGCATATTGATGAACGCAGTGAGTTGCTGATCTTCATCACTCCTAAGATCATCAAGAGCGATCTTATTCAGTAAATGCTCTGAGCAAAAAAGCCGCCGCGTAAAACCGGCGGCTTTTTTGTGTGACAGAGGTGTTCTAACGAGAAGGGTTATTTAGGGAAATTGTTGCCCTGTGCTATTCTCAGCGACCTGAAAAACCATCGAGCGGAAGTCATGTCATTGCCCAAGCGCGTTGTCCTGGTTGGCCCCATGGGGGCAGGGAAAAGTACGATCGGTCGCCTCCTCGCCAAGGAACTGGGTTATCAGTTTATGGATTCGGACCGCATTATCGAGGAGCGTTGTGGGGCGAATATTCCCTGGATCTTTGATGTGGAAGGGGAGGACGGTTTCCGTCAGCGGGAAACCGCCATGCTCCGCGAGCTTGCGGAACAAGATCAGGCTGTCCTGGCCACCGGTGGGGGCGCGATTATGCGACCGGAAAACCGGGAGGTTCTCAAACAGGACGCGGTCGTCATTTATCTGAGAACGTCTATCGAGCAGCAGGTCGAGCGCACACGTAAAGACCGGAATCGTCCTCTTCTGCAAAATGAGGATCCTGAGGCGGTTTTGAGGAAACTCTTTTCAATTCGGGACCCTCTGTATACCGGGTTGGCAGACATCGTGATGCAAACAGACCGGAAGAGCCCCCGTCTTGTCGTTCGGCAGCTCGTGAACAGATTGAACCCCAAGACTCCCAGGCACAAACGCAAGGTTCATAAGGAGGGGCGCCACCATGTCTAGGATTCTCCATGAGCTGAACGTGGATCTGGGAGATCGGAGTTATCCGATCGTCATTGGTCAACAGTTGCTGGGAAACTACGATCTGACACCTTGGGTTGGCGGCAGCCAGGTGATGATCGTGACCAACGAAACCGTGGCTCCGCTGTATCTTGAGCGTGCGATCCGGAGCTTCCCCGGCCTTCAGGTAGACACTGTCGTCTTGCCTGATGGTGAGCAATACAAGGACTGGGGGACACTCAACCGAATTTTCGATGCTTTGTTGGAAAAGCGTCATAGCCGAAAGACCACACTGGTAGCCCTCGGTGGGGGGGTTGTGGGAGACATGACCGGTTTCGCGGCAGCCTGCTACCAGCGTGGAGTGCCTTTCATTCAAATCCCGACCACCCTGCTATCACAGGTTGATTCATCGGTGGGAGGAAAGACGGGCATTAACCATCCCCTTGGCAAGAATATGATCGGGGCTTTCCACCAGCCCGACGTCGTGCTCATCGATACCGCCAGCCTGACGACTCTGCCGTCCAGGGAAGTTTCTGCGGGCCTGGCTGAGGTCATCAAGTATGGCCTGATCCGCGATCTGGATTTTCTCGCTTGGCTAGAAGCTGAAATGGAGCGCCTAGTGGCACTTGATTCTGAAGCGCTCGCTGAAGCCATTTACCGCTCATGCCGTTGCAAGGCCGAAGTGGTTGCTCTGGACGAAAGAGAAGGTGGGCTGCGCGCTATTTTGAATCTCGGTCACACCTTCGGTCACGCCATCGAAACCTTTGCTGGCTACGGTAACTGGCTTCATGGTGAGGCGGTCGGTACCGGCATGATCATGGCCGCCGATCTTTCTGCCCGGGAAGGTATGATCTCTGATGCCGATGAGCGTCGTGTCAGAGACATTGTTCGTCGTGCGGGATTGCCCGCTCGACCGCCGGAGGGGATGAGCCCTGATGACTTTATGGCCTTGATGGCGGTCGACAAAAAAAATATCGACGGCAAGCTTCGGCTGGTCTTGCTGGCTCATGTCGGTCAGGCCGTGGTGACCGCAGATTCCAAACCGGAAAACCTGACCGAAACCCTGGCGAAGTTTTGTCGCTAGGTTTTCGTTGGTAGCGGCATCGAACCGCGCGTAGTGAAAATCGCTGACAGGGAAGCCTTGTGACAGAGGATCGTCTCAATACCTGAGGTACCGATGGTGTTTTCCCCGGTTGCAGGAGCGACTTGGCTTGCGCGCCAATCCCCTGGAATCGGTACGCAGTGAATCGCCCCGCCTGCATTCGCAGGCATCGATCAGACGGCAGAGCCGATTGGTCCGGATTTGGCTGCCTTGGGCGTCCATCAGATTCGCTTGTTGCACACAAGAGACCAGCTAAACGATGCTCCCTGAGTCCGCCGTGCTGCAGCGCTTTGAACCTGCTTGGCAAAAACTTTCCGATTCCCGGGTCTAAACCCCGTTCGAGAGGCGCAAATGCGCCGAACTCCGCAGAATAAAGCATGCTGCCATTTGAGTACGTATTTCTACGTGTGTAAAATGGCCAGCCCCCTTATTTTCAGTGTCAGAGGGTGGTTAGTTGGCCCTTTAGCGGCTAACCCTCTGATTGAAAAGCATATCTACGCGAGAGTACGCTTATGATGACAGGTTTGTATCATCCCGAAGAATTCAGGGACAACTGTGGCTTCGGCTTGATCGCCCATATGAAAGGCGAGGCCAGTCACAAGTTACTGCAAACTGCCATCGAGTCGCTGACGTGCATGACCCATCGTGGCGGTATTGCTGCCGATGGTAAGACTGGCGATGGTTGTGGCCTGCTGATTCAGAGTCCGGACGCCTTCTTGCGGAAGGCTGCCAAGGCCGCCTTTGGCAAAGAACCCGGCGATGTCTTTGCGGTAGGGCAGGTGTTTCTGAATCAGGACGAGAGCAAAGCAGAGGCTGGACGGGCTGCCGTTGAAAAACGCCTGGTCGAGCAGGGGCTGGAAATCATGGGCTGGCGAGAAGTGCCGGTCGATGTTAGCTGTCTGGGGCCAATGGCCTTGGATTGCCTGCCCCGAATCGAGCAGGTGTTCGTGGTCCCGGCGGGGAAAGCGGAAAAAGAGTTCGCCATCAGCCTGTTTGTTGGCCGTCGTCACGCTGAGCGGGACATGGCCGATGATTCAGAGTTCTACATCTGCAGTCTGTCCCATCGCACACTGGCCTATAAAGGCCTGATGATGCCGGCGGACCTCGCCAACTTCTACAAAGATCTCGGCGACCCGGACTTGCAGACCGCCATCTGTGTGTTCCACCAGCGCTTTTCCACCAACACCATGCCGCGCTGGCCACTGGCCCAGCCGTTTCGCTACCTGGCCCATAACGGTGAAATCAACACCATCGACGGCAACCGTAACTGGGCCATCGCCCGCGCGGCCAAGTTCAGCTCACCGGAGCTGCCAGACCTGCAGACCCTGCAGCCGCTGGTTAACCTGACCGGTTCTGATTCTTCCAGTATGGACAACATGCTGGAGATCCTTCTGGCCGGTGGTGTAGAACTGTTCCGCGCTGTTCGCATGATGATTCCGCCTGCCTGGCAGAACGTCGATAGCATGGACCCGGAGCTGCGCGCTTTCTACGAGTACAACTCCATGCACATGGAGCCCTGGGATGGCCCTGCCGGGTTGGTTATGTCCGATGGTCGCTATGCGTTGTGTATGCTCGACCGTAACGGCCTGCGCCCGGCTCGCTGGGTCATCACCAAGGATGATTTCATTACCCTGGCGTCTGAAATCGGGACCTACGATTACCAGCCGGACGATGTGGTTGCCAAAGGCCGGGTGGGCCCGGGTCAGATGCTCGTGGTGGATACCGAAACCGGCCAGGTGCTGCACACCGATGACATCGACCAGCGTCTGAAGACAGCCCAGCCCTACCGGAGCTGGTTGCGCCAGAACGGTCTGCGTGTAGAAACCACTTTGAATCAGCAGACTCCGGAATTCAAACTGATGGATCCTGACGATCTTCTGGTTCACCAGAAGATGTTCAATGTGTCTTTTGAGGAGCGGGATCAGGTCCTGCGTCCGTTGGCCGAGAGTGGTCAGGAGGCGGTTGGCTCCATGGGTGACGATACGCCCATGGCTGTGCTCTCCAGCAAGGTGCGCCATGTCGGTGATTATTTCCGGCAGAAGTTTGCCCAGGTAACCAATCCGGCGATCGATCCGCTGCGGGAATCCATCGTTATGTCGCTGGAGACCTGCCTCGGCGTTGAACAGAATGTGTTTCAGGAAACCGCAGAGCACGCGAACCGGATCATTCTGTCGACGCCGGTTTTGTCTCCGGCCAAGTTCCTGAAAGTTGTCAACAACGGGCGGCCAGGTTTCGAAGTCGCCAACATTCACCTGAGTTACCGTCCTGAACTTGGCCTTGAAGGCGCTATCCGGGGCATCTGCGAACAGGCCGAGCAGGCCGTTCGGGATGGCAAGGTGATTCTGGTCCTGACAGACCGGGAGCTCAAGGACGGCGAACTGCCGATTAACTCGTTGATGGCTACCGGTGCTGTGCATCACCATCTGGTTGAGCGTGGCCTGCGTTGTGATTCCAACCTGCTGGTGGAAACCGGCTGGGCCCGGGATCCCCATCAGTTCGCGGTTTTGTTTGGCTTCGGTGCGACCGCCGTGTACCCCTACCTGGCCTACCAGGTGTTGAACGATTTGATCCGTACCGGCGAAATGCTGATGGACCCGATCGAGGCCAAGAACAATTACCGTCGAGGCATCAACAAGGGGCTGCTGAAAATCCTGTCCAAGATGGGTATCTCAACCATTACCTCCTATCGGGGTGCCCAGCTGTTCGAAGCCATTGGTCTGGCTGATGAGGTGGTGGATCTGTGCTTCAAGGGCGTGCCCAGCCGAATCCAGGGCGCTGGCTTCTTCGATTTTCAGCAGGATCAGGAGCAGTTGGCGGCTCTGGCCCGGAGTTCCCGCAAACCGATCACTCCGGGAGGTTTGCTCAAGTACGTGCACGGGCAGGAATATCACGCCTTCAATCCTGATGTGGTTGCCAAACTGCAGGAGGCTGTGACTAATGGCAATTACGGTCACTACAAGGAATACGCGGCGCTGGTTAACGAGCGCCCGGTGGCTACGTTGCGGGACCTGTTGTCCCTGCGCAAGGACGTGACGCAAATTGACCTGTCGGATGTTGAGCCGGTGGAGAAGATCTTCCCGCGTTTCGACTCGGCCGCGATGTCCCTTGGTGCTCTGTCACCCGAAGCCCACGAAGCGTTGGCTGTGGCGATGAACACCCTTGGTGGACGCTCCAACTCCGGTGAGGGTGGCGAGGATCCGGCTCGCCATGGCACTGAAAAGCGTTCCAAGATCAAACAGGTGGCTTCGGGGCGTTTCGGTGTGACCGCCGAATACCTGCGCAGTGCCGATGTCATGCAGATCAAAGTGGCTCAGGGTGCCAAGCCGGGTGAGGGTGGCCAGTTGCCGGGTGGCAAGGTGAACGACCTGATCGCTCGCCTGCGTTACTCGGTACCGGGCGTCACCCTGATTTCGCCGCCCCCGCACCACGACATCTACTCGATCGAGGATCTGGCCCAGCTGATTTTTGACCTCAAGCAGGTCAATCCGGATGCGCTGGTATCGGTGAAGCTGGTGTCTGAGCCGGGCGTCGGCACCATTGCCGCGGGCGTGGCCAAGGCCTACGCGGACCTGATCACCGTTTCCGGTTACGACGGTGGTACTGCCGCGAGCCCGCTGACATCGATCCGCTATGCCGGCTCTCCCTGGGAGCTGGGGCTGACCGAGACCCATCAGGCCCTCCGTGCCAACGACCTGCGGGGCAAGATTCGCCTGCAGACGGACGGTGGGATCAAGACCGGTCTGGATGTGGTGAAGGCGGCCATTCTGGGTGCGGAAAGCTTCGGCTTCGGCACCACACCGATGGTGGCGCTGGGTTGTAAGTACCTGCGTATCTGTCACCTGAACAACTGTGCAACCGGTGTGGCAACCCAGAACGAGCATCTGCGGGAAGAGCATTTCAAGGGCACGGTTGAAATGGCCATGAACTTCTTCCGTTTCGTAGCGGAAGAAACCCGTGAATGGATGGCCAAGCTGGGTGTCCGGACTCTGGAAGAGCTGGTCGGTCGTGTCGACCTGCTGGAATGCCTGCCTGGCAATACCGAGCGCCAGAAGAAACTGGATCTGTCCCGGTTGCTGTCCAATGACCACATTCCGGCCGACAAGCCGCATACCTGTCAGGTCGAGCACAACCATCCGTTCGACAGGGGCGCCTTGGCTGAGCAGATGATCAAGGACACGGCGACCGCCATTGAGAACACCTCCGGCGGTGCCTGGTCCTACAAAGTGACCAATTGCGATCGCTCAATCGGTGCCCGTCTTTCTGGTGAGATTGCCGCTCGGCACGGTAATCAGGGTATGGCGGACGCGCCGATCACCCTGGACCTGACCGGTACGGCCGGCCAGAGTTTCGGTGTGTGGAACGTCGGTGGTCTGAACCTGATTCTTGAGGGTGACGCCAACGACTACGTGGGCAAGGGCATGACCGGCGGCAAGCTGGTGGTGAAGCCGCCCCGTGGCAGCGAGTTCAAGACTCAGGAAACGTCCATTGTCGGTAACACCTGCCTGTATGGTGCAACCGGAGGCAAATTGTTCGCCGCTGGCACCGCGGGCGAGCGTTTCGCGGTACGTAACTCCGGAGCCCACGCCGTCGTTGAAGGCGCTGGGGACCATTGTTGTGAGTACATGACCGGCGGACTGGTGACTGTGCTGGGCAATACCGGCCACAACTTCGGCGCCGGTATGACCGGTGGCTTCGCCTACGTGCTGGACCGCAACAACACGTTTGTTGACAAGTACAACCACGAACTCGTGGAGATCCAGAGGATTTCAAGTGAAGACATGGAGTCCTACCGGAACCACCTGCGTGGTGTCATCCGTGAGCACATCTCGGAAACCGGCAGTGAGTGGGCCGCGCACATCCTTGAAAATTTCGAAGATTACATCGGCCGTTTCTGGCTGGTTAAACCCAAGGCTGCCAACCTGCGCAGCCTGCTGGCTAGCACCCGGGCAAGACCGGAATAAGGTCTCCCGGTAAGACAGGGTTTAAGGGTGGCCTATGGACGGCCGCCCTGGTCGAAATTGAGCTGATGAGAGTAGCAAGATGAAAGAACGACTGAGTAACGACTTCCAGTTTGTTGAGGTTGGCCGGGTTGACCCGAAAAAAGTCCCTGCCAGAAAGCGCAAGCAGGAGTTTGGTGAGATTTATCATCCTTTCACGGCTGGCGCCGCGTCTTCCCAGGCGCATCGCTGTCTGGCGTGTGGCAACCCCTACTGTGAATGGAAATGCCCGGTACACAACTACATTCCCAACTGGCTGAAGCTGGTGTCCGAGGGCAATGTGATGAAAGCGGTGGAGCTGTGCCACCAGACCAACTCACTGCCCGAGGTTTGTGGTCGCGTGTGCCCACAGGATCGCCTGTGTGAAGGTGCCTGTACGCTGAATGACGGCTACGGCGCGGTGACCATCGGGTCGGTGGAGAAGTACATCACTGATACCGCGTTCGCCTTGGGCTGGAAGCCCGACATGTCGTCGGTCAAGTGGACCGACAAGAAGGTCGCGGTTATTGGTGCCGGCCCAGCAGGGTTGGGCTGTGCGGACATTCTGGTGCGTAACGGCGTCAAGCCCGTGGTGTTTGACCGCTACCCGGAAATCGGCGGCCTGCTGACTTTCGGTATCCCTGAGTTCAAGCTGGAAAAGTCGGTGATGAGCCGTCGTCGTCAGGTATTCGAAGAAATGGGCGTGGAATTCCGCCTGTCCACCGAGGTGGGTAAGGATGTCATGCTTCAGGACATCATCGATGAGTACGATGCGGTCTTTATGGGCATGGGCACCTACACCTACATGAAAGGCGGCTTCCCCGGTGAGAACCTGCCTGGCGTTTACGATGCCCTGCCATTCCTGGTTTCCAACGTGAACCGCCGTCTCGGTTTTGAAGAGGACACGGCTGACTTCATTGATATGAAGGGCAAGCGCGTGGTGGTTCTTGGTGGTGGTGATACCGCGATGGACTGCAACCGAACCTCTATCCGTCAGCAGGCCGAGAGTGTGACCTGTGCCTACCGGCGGGACGAAGAGAACATGCCGGGTTCCCGTCGAGAAGTAGCCAACGCGAAGGAAGAAGGGGTGAAATTCCTGTTCAACCGTCAGCCCATCGCCATTATTGGTGAGGATCAGGTGGAAGGTGTGAAGGTGGTGTCCACGCGTCTGGGCGATCCGGATGAGAATGGTCGTCGTCGCCCTGAAGTTGTGCCGGGCAGTGAGGAGGTGATTCCTGCGGACGCGGTACTGGTCGCCTTCGGTTTCCGCCCCAGCCCGGCGGACTGGTTTGACGAGATGAACGTCCGTACCGACGATTCCGGACGTGTGGAAGCACCGGAGGAAGCTGCGTACGCGTTCCAAACGAGCAATCCGAAGATCTTTGCGGGTGGCGATATGGTTCGCGGTTCCGACCTGGTGGTCACGGCCATCTGGGAAGGGCGCCAGGCGGCCGAAGGTATTCTGGACTACCTCGAAGTCTGATTCCGGCCAGAAGACCAAAAGGGCGGCTTACTCGTGGTAAGCCGCCCTTTTTTATTGCTGCAAACGGGGTATCATTGCTCCCCATTCGGATAGAACCACTCACCGACCAGGAATGCTGGAATGTCTATGACTGAGTTGAAGAACGATCGCTTTCTGCGCGCGCTGATGCGCCAGCCTGTGGACCGTACCCCTGTGTGGATGATGCGTCAGGCCGGACGATACCTGCCGGAATACCGGGCGACCCGGGCCAAGGCCGGCGACTTCCTCAGCCTGTGCAAGAATACGGAGCTGGCCTGTGAGGTCACGCTTCAGCCGCTGGAGCGCTACCCACTGGACGCAGCGATCCTGTTCTCGGACATTCTGACCATTCCCGATGCACTGGGTCTGGGCCTGTATTTCGAAACCGGCGAAGGCCCCAAGTTCAAGAGAACCATCCGCTCCGAAGCCGATGTAGACGCCTTGCCGGCGCTGAATGCGACAGTCGATCTTGATTACGTGATGAATGCGGTGTCGACCATTCGTGGCGCGCTCGGTGGGCGGGTTCCGTTGATCGGTTTCTCCGGCAGTCCCTGGACCCTGGCCACCTATATGATCGAGGGAGGTTCGTCCAAGGACTTCCGTGAGGCCAAGAAATTGATGTATGGCCAGCCCGAAGTCATGCACCGGTTGCTGGATCATCTGGCGGACTCGGTCATTGATTACCTGAACGGCCAGATCGATGCGGGTGCCCAGGCGGTGCAGATTTTTGATACCTGGGGTGGGGTACTGAGCAGCTGGGCCTATGAGGAGTTTTCGCTTCGTTATATGAAGAAGATTGTGGCCGGGCTTAAGCGTGAAAACGATGGCCGGAAAGTGCCGGTGATTCTGTTCACCAAGAACGGTGGTCAGTGGCTGGAGTCCATCGCGGATGTCGGTGCGGATGCGGTTGGACTGGACTGGACTACAGACATCGGCAATGCCCGTGCCCGTATCGGCGACCGGGTTGCCCTGCAGGGCAACATGGATCCGGCCATGCTGTACGCGCCGCCGGCCCGAATCCGACAGGAGGTTGCCGACATTCTGCGCCGCTTCGGGTCCGGAACGGGACATATCTTCAACCTCGGTCACGGCATTACGCCGGACGTGGACCCGGAACACGCCGGTGCCTTTATCGAGGCGGTGGTTGAGCTGAGCCCCCAATATCACCAGTAATCTGGTGGTTGCTGCAGGGGTGTGGTCAGGCTGCACCCCATTCCTCGATTTGTGAAACAGGCGCCAGAATGGCCGCTGGCAGGATAGTGATGGCGGGTTTATAGTCGGGTAAAACCACGCAGGTAACAGGAGCGCCCCTTGTCAGCCTTAGCCGCGGAAAAACGCCGTTTCCATCGAATCGAATTCGACGCCCCCTGTGAGTTGCACTGGCAGGATGAGGTGTGGGAAACGACGGTTCTGGATATCTCTCTCAAGGGTGTCCTGGTTCGGCGGCCGGACGCGTGGGACGTGCCGCTGAAAGACCCCTGTGAAGTGATAATCCATCTGAATGATCGCGAGATCGGTATCGTGATGGCGGTGGCCCTGCGACATGTGGAAACCCACAGGCTGGGTTTCAAGTGTCAGTACATTGATCTGGAGAGTGCGAGCCACCTGAAGCGGTTGGTGGAATTAAACCTCGGGGATCAGGCGTTGCTGGAGCGGGAATTCGCTCACCTGCTCGAATAGGGGGCGTTTTTCATTTCCATGCTCTAACGAAAAAAGGCCCGTAAGGGCCTTTTTTCAGAACTCTTCAAGTGCCGCCAGCGCGTCACTCAGTCGGGTAACCGCGGTTACCTTCATGCCCTCTATGGGCTTTCTCGGAACGTTGGCTTTTGGCACCAGGGCGCGGGTGAATCCGTGCTTGGCCGCTTCGTAGATGCGTTCCTGGCCGCTGGGTACCGGTCGGATTTCGCCAGACAGGCCCACCTCACCGAAAATCACCACATCCTGTGGCAGCGCGCGATCCCGGAAGGACGACACGATCGATGCCAGCAGCGCCAGATCGGCACTGGTTTCGGCCACCTTGACGCCGCCCACCACGTTGACGAACACGTCCTGATCGGACACGTGCATGCCGCCGTGCCGATGCAGAACGGCCAGCAACATGGCCAAACGGTTCTGATCCAGGCCCACGGCCACGCGGCGGGGGTAACCCCCTTGCGCCATGTCCACGAGCGCCTGGATTTCTACCAGCATGGGCCGGGTGCCTTCCCACACCACCATCACCACACTGCCCGGTGCGGCTTCTTCACCCCGGTTGAGAAAAATAGCGCTGGGGTTTTTCACTTCTTTCAGACCCTGCTCCAGCATGGCGAACACGCCAAGCTCGTTAACTGCGCCAAAGCGGTTTTTGATGCCCCGCAGGGTTCGATAACGACTGTCACTGGAACCTTCCAGCAGGATGGAGCAGTCGATCATGTGTTCCAGTACTTTCGGGCCGGCAAGGCTGCCGTCCTTGGTAACATGGCCCACGAGGAACAGAATGGTGCCGCTTTGCTTGGCGAAGCGGGTCAGAAAGGCGGCGCTCTCCCGCACCTGAGATACCGAGCCCGGGGCTGACTCGATGTCGGACATATGCATGACCTGAATACTGTCGACCACCAGAATACGGGGTTTCTCCGTCTCGGCAATCTGAATTACCCGCTCCACGCTGGTTTCGGACAGCATCTTCAGGTCTTTGGTGGGTAGTCCCAGGCGCTTGGCGCGCATGGCGACTTGCTGCAGGGATTCCTCCCCGGTGACATACAGAGCCGGCACGCTTTCCGCCAGATGGCAGACTGCCTGAAGCAGTAGAGTGCTTTTACCCGCGCCGGGGTGCCCGCCCATCAGCACAGCTGAGCCTTCGACGAGGCCGCCGCCCAGTACCCGGTCGAACTCCTGCATACCGGTGCTGATGCGTGGCTGCTCCGCCAGGCTCACGTCATCCAATCTCTGGATTTCGGTCAGACTGCCGGCAAACCCTTCAAAGCGGGCGCCGCGAGCGCCCTTGGGCTGACTCCCAACGCCACGAACTTCACTGATGGTGTTCCATTCGTGGCAGGCACTGCACTGGCCTTGCCACTTGGAGTAGTCTGCACCGCATTCGGTGCAGACATATGACGTTTTGGTCTTTGCCATCAGGCCAGCTTCTTGTACTTCATGCGCTGGGGCACCATGGCGGAGTCACCCTTGCGCTTCTTGTGGTCTTCGTCGTATTCGTTGAAGTTACCTTCGAAGTACACCACTTCGCCATCATCCTCGAACGCCAGGATGTGGGTGGCGACGCGGTCCAGGAACCAGCGGTCGTGGGAGATCACCAGGGCGGCTCCCGGGAAGTTGAGCAGGGCTTCTTCCAGCGCTCGCAGGGTTTCCACGTCCAGGTCGTTGGTCGGTTCGTCCAGCAGCAGAACGTTGCCGCCTGCTTTCAGCAGCTTGGCCAGGTGCAGGCGGTTGCGCTCCCCACCGGACAGATCACCAACCCGCTTTTGCTGGTCGGAGCCCTTGAAGTTGAAGCGGCCAACATAGGCGCGGGACGGAGTCTCGTAGTTGCCCACCTTGATGATGTCCTGGCCGTCACTGAGTTCTTCCCAGACGGTCTTGTCGCCTTCGAGGTCGCGCATCTGGTCCACGTAGGCCAGTTTGACCGTCTCGCCGACAGTGATGGAGCCGCTGTCGGGCTGGTCCTTGCCGGAGATCATGCGGAACAGGGTGGACTTGCCGGCCCCGTTGCCGCCGATGATGCCGACAATCGCGCCGGGCGGTACGTTGAACGAGACGTTTTCATAGAGCAGGCGGTCGTCGAAGGACTTGCTGATGCCGTCCACCTCGATGACTTTGTCGCCCAGGCGGGGGCCAGGCGGAATGTACAGTTCGTTGGTTTCGTTACGCTTCTGGAATTCCTGGGATGACATTTCCTCGAAGCGGGCCAGACGGGCCTTGCTTTTGGACTGACGGCCCTTGGCGTTGGAGCGCACCCACTCAAGCTCGTGCTTGATGGCTTTCTGGTGGGCGGCTTCCTGCTTGGCTTCCATCTCCAGACGCTTCTCTTTGTTCTCCAGCCACTGGCTGTAGTTGCCCTCGAACGGGATGCCGTGGCCCCGGTCGAGTTCCAGAATCCAGCCGGCGACGTTGTCCAGGAAGTAACGGTCGTGGGTAATGGCTACGACAGTGCCTTCGTAGTCGTGCAGGAAACGCTCCAGCCAGGCGACGGATTCGGCGTCCAGGTGGTTGGTGGGCTCGTCCAGCAGCAGCATGTCCGGGCCCGACAGCAACAGGCGGCACAGGGCAACCCGGCGACGCTCACCACCGGACAGGTTTTTTACCATCTGGTCCCAGGCTGGCAGGCGCAGTGCGTCGGCGGCGACTTCCATCTTGCGCTCGATGTCGTGGCCGTCGGTGGCCTGGATATAGGCCTCCAGTTCGCCCTGCTTCTTGGCCAGAGCGTCAAAGTCGGCATCCGGTTCGGCATAGGCGGCGTAAACCTTGTCCAGTTCGGCCAGCGCCTCGTGGACGCCGGAAACCGCCTCGTCGACAATTTCCTTCACGGTTTTGTTGTCGTCCAGTTCCGGCTCCTGGGGCAGGTAACCAACGTTGATGCCCGGCTGGGGACGGGCTTCACCGATGTAATCCTGATCAACACCCGCCATGATGCGCAGCAGGGTGGACTTACCGGCGCCATTCAGACCCAAAACACCGATTTTGGCGCCGGGGAAGAAGCTCAGGGAGATGTCTTTGAGGATTTCGCGCTTGGGTGGTACCACCTTGCCGACGCGATTCATACTGAATACGTATTGGGCCATAACGGGCTGTGTCCTCTGTTGAATTCGGAGGTGATCAAAATATGACTTGG
Organism: Marinobacter suaedae; assembly: GCF_030519635.1. Taxonomy (NCBI): domain Bacteria; kingdom Pseudomonadati; phylum Pseudomonadota; class Gammaproteobacteria; order Pseudomonadales; family Marinobacteraceae; genus Marinobacter; species Marinobacter suaedae. The sequence goes on from NZ_JAUMIS010000003.1 coordinate 136,577, forward strand.
GGATTAGGCACGTAAGGTAGCGAAACCGCATCGCTATAGCAATTGAGGGAAAGTCGAAGCACCGTGGTGTGAGGGTTTGTCCTGAGCCGGTAATAGCGGTACAAAAGATGATTTTTTACCGGTATCTAAGCTAGAATAGCGGCCCAATTTTTCAGGGTGTACGGATGGGCACAGCGCCCCCGTACCAGCCACACATACAGGGGCAGCGCATCCATGTTTAATCGTGATATGAAAATCGCCGGCTTTGACGATGAACTCTGGAACGCCATGCAGGCGGAAGAGAAGCGTCAGGAAGCTCATATCGAGCTGATTGCATCCGAGAACTACACCAGTCCGCGGGTGATGGAAGCTCAGGGCAGCAAGCTGACCAACAAGTACGCCGAAGGCTACCCCGGCAAGCGCTACTACGGTGGCTGCGAATACGTCGATGTGGCTGAGCAGCTGGCCATCGACCGTGCCAAGGAACTGTTCGGTGCGGCCTACGCCAACGTGCAGCCGCACTCCGGCTCGCAGGCTAACTCGGCCGTGTTCATGGCTCTGCTGAAGCCAGGTGACACGGTTCTGGGCATGAGCCTGGCTCACGGTGGCCACCTGACCCACGGTGCCAGCGTGAACTTCTCAGGCAAGATCTACCAGGCCGTCCAGTACGGTCTGAACCCGGAAACCGGCCTGATCGACTACGACGAAGTGGAAGCACTGGCGGTTGAACACAAGCCGAAGATGATCATTGCCGGCTTCTCCGCTTACTCACAGGAGCTGGATTTTGCCCGTTTCCGTGAGATTGCAGACAAAGTAGGCGCCTACCTGTTTGTTGATATGGCGCACGTGGCTGGTCTGGTTGCCGCTGGTGTTTACCCGGACCCGGTACCTCACGCCCACGTGGTTGCGACCACCACACACAAGACCCTGCGTGGTCCTCGCGGTGGCCTGATCCTGGCCTGCGACGACGCTGACCTGCAGAAGAAGCTGAACTCCGCCGTTTTCCCGGGTGGCCAGGGTGGCCCTCTGATGCACGTGATCGCCGCCAAGGCTGTGTGCTTCAAGGAAGCCATGAGCGATGAGTTCAAGGCTTACCAGCAGCAGGTTGTGAAGAATGCCGGCGCGATGGCTGAAGTGTTCGTTGATCGCGGCTACGACGTGGTTTCCGGTGGCACCAGGAATCACCTGTTCCTGCTGAGCCTGATCAAGCAGGACATCACTGGTAAAGATGCCGATGCGGCTCTGGGCCGTGCTCACATCACCGTGAACAAGAACGCCGTGCCGAACGATCCGCGTTCCCCGTTCGTGACCTCGGGCCTGCGCATCGGCACCCCGGCGATCACCACCCGCGGTTTCGGTGAAGCCGAGTGCCGCGAGCTGGCCGGCTGGATCTGTGACATCCTCGATAACATGGATGACGAGTCCATCATCGAGCGGGTACGTGGCCAGGTTGAGGCCGTGTGTGCCCGATTCCCGGTCTACGGCTAAACTTTCCGTCAAGACCTGCCGGGCCGTGTGTCTCAGGCGCACGGCCCGGCCTCCGTTCTGGAGCCTCTGAATTATGCATTGTCCCTTCTGTGGTGAAGCAGATACGAAAGTCATCGACTCGCGCCTTGTGGCCGAGGGCGATCAGGTTCGCCGCCGCAGGGAATGTCTGTCCTGTCATGAGCGTTTCACGACCTTTGAAAGCGCCGAACTGGTGATGCCCCGGGTGGTTAAGCAGGATGGCGTCCGGCAGCCCTTCGATGAAGAGAAGCTTCGCTCCGGTTTGATGAAGGCGCTTGAGAAGCGTCCCGTGAGCATCGAGCAGATTGATGCGGCGTTGAACCGGATCAAGTACCGCCTGCGGGCGACCGGGGAACGGGAAGTCAAATCCATGCAGGTGGGCGAAGAGGTCATGACCGAGCTGCGCCAGCTGGACCAGGTGGCGTACGTTCGCTTTGCTTCGGTGTATCGAAGTTTCCAGGACATCAATGAATTCAAGGAAGAGATTGAGCGCCTGGCCGAGGCCAATGGTGAGCATCCGGTGGATGTGGCCAAGGCACTGGCGGATAATCATCCTGCGAAAGGGAAAGCATGACGGACGTCCGTGACAGGGCCATGATGGCGCGGGCGATTCAGCTTGCCTGGCGTGGTCGCTACTCGACGCATCCCAACCCGAGGGTGGGGTGTGTTATCGCCCGGGGCAATGTCATCCTGGGTGAAGGCTGGCACGAGCGTGCCGGTGAAGCCCACGCTGAAATCCGCGCGCTGAGCCAGGCCGGTCCGTCCGCCCGAGGCGCAACGGCCTACGTCACGCTGGAGCCATGCAGCCATTTTGGCCGGACTCCGCCCTGCGCCCGCGCATTGATTGATGCCGGTGTGGCACGAGTGGTTGCCGCCACCAAGGACCCCAATCCGGCAGTCTCGGGCCGCGGGCTGGAGTTGCTGATTGAAGCCGGTATTCAGGTGGAAGTCGGGGTGCTGGCGGATGAGGCAGCGCGACTGAATCCGGGGTTTATGAAACGAATGAATACCGGGCGGCCGTATGTTCGCCTGAAGATGGCGGCCAGCCTGGATGGACGCACGGCGATGGCATCTGGTGAAAGCCAGTGGATTACAGGACCGGAAGCCCGCAAGGATGTTCAGCGTCTGCGGGCAATCAGCGACGCTATTCTGACAGGCGTGGGCACCGTGCTGGCGGACGATCCCTCGCTGACCGTAAGACGGACCGAGTTGGGGGATATCGGCGACGCAACCGAGCCTTCCCGCCAGCCGCTTCGGGTGATTGCTGACCGGGATGCCCGCACGCCACCAACGGCGAAGATTCTGCACGGAGGCAACGTGCAGCTGTTTTGCGCATCATCCACGTTGCCCACGGCGCCGGCGCAAGATCTGGCAGCACTGGGTGTGAGTATCAACGGGGTGGCCTGGAAGGACAACGGCATTGACCTGTCGGAGTTGCTGGACGCTCTGGGTGACCTGGGTATTAACGAATTGCTGGTGGAAGCCGGTCCGACGCTGGCGGGTACGTTTATTCAGGAGCAGCTGGTTGATGAGCTCTGGCTCTATCAGGCCCCGGTATTTCTTGGCAGTACTGGCCGGCCAACGGCCCACCTGCCGCTGGAAAGTATGGCCGACAAGGTTTCCTGGATCGTCCGGGATCGTCGCCAGGTCGGCGACGATCAGCGCCTGATTCTGGTGCGTAGCTAATTCTTAAATTCACGGTGAACGGCAGTTCAACTGTCTATCAACCGCAAGGGTACAAGACCGTATGGCACTGAATACCATTGAAGAGATCATTGAAGACATCCGTCAGGGCAAGATGGTCATCCTGATGGATGACGAGGATCGTGAGAACGAAGGCGATCTGGTCATGGCGGCGGAACACTGTACCCCGGAAGCCATCAATTTCATGGCCCGCTTCGGTCGTGGCCTGATCTGCATGCCGATGACCCGTGACCGCTGTGCGCAGCTGGGCTTGCCGCTGATGGTTCAGCAGAACGCATCCGGTTTCGGCACCAAGTTCACCCTGTCCATTGAGGCAAAAGAAGGGGTGACTACCGGTATCTCTGCCGCCGACCGCGCACGCACCGTTCAGGCTGCCGTGGCTCGCGATGCCAAGGCCTCCGATCTGGTTCAGCCCGGTCACATTTTCCCGCTGATGTCCGATCCGGGCGGCGTCTTGAGCCGAGCGGGGCATACCGAAGCCTCCTGCGACCTGGCGGCGCTGGCAGGATCTGAGCCGGCAGGTGTGATTTGTGAAATTATGAACGACGACGGCTCCATGGCACGTCGTGAAGACCTCGAGCGATTTGCCGAAGAGCACGATCTCAAGATCGGCACCATCGCCGATCTGATTCACTACCGCACCATGAATGAACGCACCATCGAGTGTGTGGAAGAGAACGAGCTGGACACCGAGTACGGTGTGTTCAAGCTGCGCACCTATCGGGACAGCATTCAGGGCTCCACCCACCTGGCTATGGTGATGGGTGATATTCGTGAAGATGAGCCTGTCCACGTTCGCGTGCACATCACCGATACCCTTCGGGACTTACTCGGTGCCCGTCGCAAAGACTCCCGTAGCTGGCCCCTGCACCGTGCGCTGGAGAAGGTGGCGGCCGAAGGCCAGGGGGTTGTGGTTCTGCTCAACAGTGGTGAGGACAGCTACAATCTGGAAGACCGCATTCACGATTTCTTCGGCGAGGAGCGGGGTTCCGCCGGTAAAGGTAGTTCGGGTGTCTATTTCACTGTCGGGACCGGCTCACAGATCCTGCGCGATGTGGGTGTTCGCAAGATGCGACTGCTGAGTCCGCCCATCAAGTTTTCAGCCATTTCCGGATTCGATCTGGAAGTGGTGGAGTACGTTCCCTACACCCCTGACTAAGTAACCCGGTCAGGGCGTGTGCCCTGGCCTGACAAGGAGCCATGCATGGCAGATATTAAAGTAATCGAAGGTGACTTCACTCAGTGCAGTGGTCGCTATGCGCTTGTGGTTGGCCGGTTTAACGGTTTCGTGGTTGAGAGTCTGGTGGAAGGCGCGATTGATACGCTGCGTCGCCATGGTATTTCCGAGGACGACATTGCCATCATTCGCGTGCCAGGTGCCTACGAAATGCCGTTGGCGGTCAAGCGCGTTGCCGAGACTCAGGATTACGATGCAATCATCGCCCTGGGTGCCGTGATCCGCGGTGGAACTCCGCACTTTGATTATGTCGCCGGCGAAGCCTCCAGTGGCCTGGGTGCCGTGAGCCTGGAGACCGACGTGCCTGTTACCTTCGGTGTCCTGACCGTTGATTCCATTGAACAGGCCATTGAGCGTTCCGGCACCAAGGCGGGTAACAAGGGCGCGGAAGCCGCCATTACCGCGCTGGAAATGGTCAGCCTGTTCAAGAAACTGGGTGAGTGATGAACACAACCGACGATAACACCTCCGGACCAGCGCCGGGCAGCAAGCCAAAGGCTGGTGACCGCCGCCGCGCTCGTGCGCTGGCGATGCAGGGGCTGTATCAGCGTCACTTCAGCAAGAGCTCGATTTCCGATATTGAAGCGGAGTTCATGGTCGACAATGACATGACCAAGGTCGATCTGCTGTATTTCCGTGACCTCCTGAAAGGTGTTCATCGGGAGCAAGGGGATCTGGATACCCTGATTGAGCCCTTCCTGGATCGGCCGCTGGCGGAAGTGGACCCGATTGAACTGGCCATTGTGCGTCTTGGCGCCTATGAGCTCAAGCACCGGCTTGATGTGCCCTACAAGGTCGTCATCAATGAAGGCATTGAAATGGCCAAGCGCTTCGGTGGTACCGAGGGGCACAAGTTCGTCAATAGCGTGCTGGACAAGCTCAGCCGCAGACTGCGAACTGCAGAGACTCGCGCGCGCTAGACGATGGGTGAGTTCGAGCTGATCCGCCGCTTTTTTCAGCCGCTGGCGGGACGGTCCGCCTCATCCAGCCTGATTCTCGGCCCCGGTGACGACTGTGCCATACAGCGTGTGCCGGACGGTCGGGATCTGGTATTTTCCGTCGACACCCTGGTCGAGGGTGTCCACTTCCCAAAAGCCTACCCCTCCGACAAACTCGCCTGGCGCGCCCTCGCTGCTGCTGCCAGTGATCTTGCCGCCATGGGGGCTGAACCTGTCTGCTTTACGCTCGCCCTGACTTTGCCTTGCGCCGATGAATCCTGGCTGTCTGCCTTCTCTCGTGGTCTCTTTCAGGCTGCAGAAGAATTTGGACTGGCGCTCGCGGGGGGCGATACCACGCGGGGTCCTCTGGTGGTGACGCTGCAGGTTCATGGCGTGGTTCCGAAAGGGCAGGGGCTTCACCGCAACGGCGCAAAAAACGGCGATCTGGTGTGTGTTTCCGGTTGCCTTGGTGATGCAGGGGCAGCTCTTGAATATCTGGCGGAGCCGGACCCGACGCAAGACATGCAGGCGGTGCTCCAGCGCTACCACCAGCCTCTACCTCGTCTGGCGCTTGGCCAGCAACTGTCTGGCGTGGCATCGGCTGCCATTGATATATCCGATGGCTTGGCGGCAGATCTGGAGCACATCCTGGAAGCCTCCGGGGTGGGAGCCAGTATTCGCGCCGAGGCCATTCCACTCTCACCGGCACTGGTGCGGCTAACGGGCGATCAGGCGGTGGATTACGCGTTGCGATCGGGCGACGATTACGAACTGTGCGTTACCCTTCCGCCGGCAGGTTGGCAGGCCTTGCCATCGGATATTCGTCAGCAGCTTTCGGTGATTGGCTCGATTGAGCCCGAGCCGGGGTTGAGGATTCAGGGTTGGCAGGGAACTGCCGACCAACACGGGTTTGATCATTTCAGGAGTATGTCATGAGCCGGGAGGATTCCGTTCAGGAACCGGACGTACCGCAGGCCCTGCTACCCCCGGGGTTTCTCAAGCACCCGGTACACCTGTTGGCCTTCGGTTTTGGCAGTGGTGCTGCCTCCCGGGCCCCGGGAACCTGGGGCAGTCTTGCGGCTATTCCCCTGTGGTATACCTTCTCGTGGCTGCCGCCGGTGGCCTATTGGGTGGTGGTGGTGATCGCCTTGCTGGTGGGGATCTGGCTGTGTGGGAAAACCGCCGACGACCTGAAGGTCCATGACCACGGAGGCATCGTGTGGGACGAATTCGTGGGTATGTGGATCGCCCTGGGATTGTTTCCGTCCAATGCGATTGGTGTGTTGACGGCGTTTGCGCTTTTCCGGCTGTTCGATATCGCCAAGCCCTGGCCGATCGGCTGGTTGGATGAGCGCCTGCCCGGTGGCTTTGGCATCATGATGGACGATGTGGTCGCGGGTATCATGGCGCTGGTGAGTCTTTACGCCATAGACCGTTGGGTTGTGGCTATTCTGGTGTAGGCCGCGGCCGCCCTCAATGGGTGACCGCATCTTCTGGCAGCAGATTAACCACATGCAAGAAGCGGCGAAGGCCGGTTTCTGCACGTTCGCGGCTTGCGAAAGGCCCGCTGTCGAAACCTTCCCGTGTGGCAAAGTACCACTGGCTGCCAACGCTGAAGAAACGACTGCTTCTGAATGGGGTCGGGCCGGCTTCTCCGGTCCTGCGATGGGTATCCATATCTCCTCCAGTTCCCCAAGTGTCACCAAGGAGCCGAGCGGTTGCGCCTTTTGGCAGGCCTTCCTTCCAATTTAAACCAAAAAGCCCTGTGTTCAAGAAAGCGTTTCCGTTTTTGTGGACCACGGTATTCGCATTGCTGGCGCTGAAATGACTCACTTTCAGAGTTATACGTCGGCTTGCCCTCAGAGAGTTCACTCGTCAGAATGCTTTTTTGATTTTCCCTTTCCCAACCAGTTCCGCCTACTCAAGGAGAATAAATGCGTACTTTTTCGAATCCGGCCGTTGTTCGGCGACCTGTGTGGCGACCGGTGCATGGTGCCCGCGCGCTGCTTTTCGCTCTGTTGGCTTTGGTGATCACCGGCTGTGCGTCCAGCGTGTCCAGTGTAGAAACCTGGGATGGCTCCCCGGCGGGTGCCTCTGATGCCGCCACGCTCAAGGCACCGGGTGAAATTCAGGTGTCTGAAGTGAACGGTCGCCGTGTCGGCAACTTCCTGATGGATGATCTTGCCCTGGATTATGCGCTGCTGCCGGGCCAGAACGAGGTCGTGTTTACCTACAAAACCATCTGGGCCAAGACAGAAGTGGTCGGCAACGGCGAGTCCAAAGTGCACGTGGTCGAAAGTGAACCGCAGGTGGTTCGTTTCGATGCCCAGCCCAACGAGGTGTACACCTTCCTGTTCGACAAGCCGGGCACGAAGGTTGAAGCCGAACAGATGATGGCAGGCTTTTCCGCAACGGTGGTTGGGGCTGATGGGATAGCGGTCGCCAAGTCTTCTGAGCGGGCGTTGGATCAGGTTGCCGCGCGAACGCCGGTTCCTGCGGCTACCGCTGCCCCGGTCGGCGGCATTGATGCGAGCGCACTTGATACGCTGAAGGCCGTGTGGGAAACCGCCTCCGAGGACGAGAAAAAAGCCTTCCTGCGCTGGGCTTTCGAATAACTCTGCAGCAAGACCAGGGGCCGCCCTTATTAGGGAGGCCCCTTTTTCTAGGGTCTCAGCCGGTGAATGGCTTTCTTGAGGGCCCCTTCCAATGCGTTCAGCACATCATCCGCAAGGGTGGGTTGTGTGGAATCTGCCTCTGTTTGTTGCAACGCTTCATCCCCCACATTGGCTGCTGCTTCCTCGATGGCCGACAGGCTGTCCTCAATGTAGCTGGCCAGTGACTCCCCGTTAGGGACTGCGTCGGGACACAGGGTGAAGTTGATGGTCAGTTGTCCCTGATAGCTGACCGCGACGATAACCAGTCCCAGGCCGTCGAACAGTGGTGCCGTGTTGTACTGCTGGACCAGTCGAGCGCCCTGGAGGTACAGAGGGACCTGAGGTCCCGGAACATTTGTGATCGGCAGGTTGAATGCAGGCTGGTAGCGTTGCGCCACCTGCAACTCGGAGTAGAGCCGCGCCGACAGCGCCAGCAGGGTGGATGGAAGCAATTCGGTCAGGCGGTCGGCAGCAATCGCCTCCCGGTAAGGTTCGGACACCACAGCATTGCGGTGAATGTTGTGAATCCGGAGCGCCGGGTTGGGCTCGGTGGTGGCGAGATCCAGAAGCATGGCGGACATCTGGTTGCCGGTCGCCCGGCGAAGGCTGCTGGAGCGCACGGAAATGGGCGTCATCGCTACCAGCGACCGGCTGACATCGGCGCCCTGGTCATCCATGTAACGTCGGAGACTCTCGGCGCACAGTCCCAGCACCACATCATTGAGGGTCACGCTGCCCAGATTGGCCTTGACTGTTTTCAGCCGCGACAACGCCACCTGGCAAGAAATGATCTGGCGATTGGCAGTCACTTGCCGGTTGAACGGACTCTGGGGAGCCGAAAACAATGGAAATGGCATGGGGAGCTTTCGAAGCTGTTTCTGGACGATGCCCCGGGTGGTCGCTTCCATGGCGTTGATGGCCAGGGAGGTAAACTGAAGCGGCGTTTTCAGGAGGTTTGCGCCGGCTTGCAGTATCACCCGTTCCTCCGATGGGGCCGGGCGGGGGCTCCAGGGTCGGGGCGGGTGGACGGGGCGCGGCTCTGGCGTGTACTCCAGCAGCTTGCTGATGATGTCTTCACCACTGAAGGCGTCAATGGCCGCGTGGTGCAGTTTGACAATAAGCGCGAAACCACCGTCCTCAGATGCGTCATTCAGCTTGAATCCGTCGACAAACGTGATGTGCCACAGTGGGCGATCCCGCTTGAGGGGCTCCTCCATGATCTTGGACGCGAGTGTGGTGAGGTTATCCCCGGTGCCATGGCCACCCAGGCTGACATAGGCCAGGTGACGTTCGATGCTGAAGTCCGTGTCATCCACCCAGTAGGGGCGGCCCAGTCGCATAGGGATTTCTTTCAGGCGCTGGCGAAATACCGGAACCACGTGCAGGCGGCTGCGCAGATAGGCTACAAAGTTGCCGTAGCTCAGCGGTGTTGCCTGTTCACTGGCATCAAAGAGGTAAATCCCCCCGATGTGCATCGGGGTGGTTTCCGATTCCAGATACAAAAACGAGGCATCCAGTTCCGACAACTGACGCATCTATGGGCTCCATTACGGTTGGCGTTCGCGCAGTATAAACGAGTACGGGCGCCAGTCGCTTGGCTTATCCGTCGGTTTTTCTCATTTGAGCAGCCAGTTACACGGGGCTCTGGTGTGTCAGCCAGTCTGTCACTGAGGGATCGTTACTGAGCCGCTCCCAAAACCACGTCAGGGCCTTGCCCTGAGACTCACTGTGTCTTGCCAGGTGCAGCAGGACCGGTGGTCTGGGTTCGACAACGGTTTTGCTGACCAGGGTGCCATGTTCCAGTTGTTCCCGGATTCGTCCCCGGGGCAGCCAGCCCACCGCGAGTCCGGAAACCTGCAGGGCAATTTTCTGGTCCACGTTGGCCACCGTCAGGGTGCGCTGTTGGTTGAAAATACCGGCGTGGCCGTGGGGCAGGGAGCGCGAGGTGTCGGCTGCCACGGCCGCTGGATAGCGGGCGATATCGGCTTCGGTGAGGGGCTCCTGTGCGCTGGCCAGCGGATGATTCGGGGCAACGGCAAATTCGAACGGCATTTCCCCGAGCGGGTGGATGGTGTAGTGCCCGGCAGGCTTGCTCAGGTGATCGGCACCCACCACCAGATCGACGCGATGGTCTTTCAGGGCATCCCAGGCGCCGGCGAATACCTCCTCGACAACCTGAACATCAACCGGAACACGGAGTTCGCAAAAGGCTTTCAGGGCTGGAAAAAGACAGTGGGCGGGCAACAGGGAATTGATGCCGATGCGCAGGCGGGTTTCCCAGCCCTGGGCCACCTGTCGGGTAGTGTGGGCCAGGTTCTCCGCGGCCTCCAGCAGTGAGCGCCCTTCCTCAAGAAGGTACCGGCCCGCTGGGGTGAGTGCTGCCCGGTGGCCACTGCGATCGAAGATGGCGACATCCAGGTCTTCTTCGAGTTTCTGAACGGTGTAACTGATGGCGGACGGCACCCGAAACAATTCATTGGCGGCGCCGGCGAAACTGCCTTTACGGTCAATAGCGTCGAGCACCTTCAGGGCGTCGATGGTGATGGCTGTATGCATGTTCGAATTATCTGAGGAAGTTGGCCAGAAATGCTTGTTTGAGAGGGTAGCAGGGTCGCCGGTATTCTGCTGGCTAATATTCCGTAAATGAACAGTAGGGAGGTGGCGCATGGGGCTGCTCGTCGATGGCAAGTGGCAGGATAAGTGGTACGACACGGATAAAACCGGCGGCAAATTTGAACGAGAGGCCGCCCGCTTTCGAAACTGGGTAACAGCAGGTGGTGAACCCGGCCCCCGGGGCGAAGGCGGATTTCCTGCAGAGAGTGGGCGCTACCATCTGTATGTGTCGATGGCGTGCCCCTGGGCGCACCGGACCCTGATTTTCCGAAAGCTGAAGGGGCTGGATGCCCATATTTCCATATCGGTTGTCAGTCCGGACATGCTGGAAAACGGCTGGGAATTCCGCCCTGGAGAGGATGCGCACGAGGATCACCTCTACGGCAGCCAGTTTATGCACCAGATCTACACCCGTGCAGCACCGGATTACACCGGGCGGGTGACGGTTCCTGTGCTCTGGGATAAGCGGCGGGAAACCATTGTCAGCAATGAATCCGCTGAGATTATCCGTATGTTCAATTCGGCGTTTAACGGTCTGGAAGGTGTGAAGGCCGGGCTGGACTTTTGCCCGGACACGCTTCGGGATGAAATTGATGGGATCAATGGGCGCGTCTATCACACCATCAATAACGGCGTGTACAAGGCGGGTTTCGCCACCGCGCAGGATAAATACGAAGTCGCCTACGACGAGTTGTTCGAATCGCTTGACTGGTTGGAGGACCGGCTCAGTCGTCAGCGGTATCTGGTGGGCGGCCAGTTAACCGAGGCAGACTGGCGGCTGTTCACAACGCTGGTGCGCTTCGATGCCGTGTATTTTGGGCACTTCAAGTGCAATCGGAACAGGATTTCGGATTTCCCGGCCCTGTCGGCCTATGTTCGTGACCTATACCAGGTGCCGGGTGTCGCAAACACGGTGGATATGGGGCAGATCAAGCGCCATTACTATTTCAGTCACACCATGATCAACCCGACTCAGGTGGTACCGAAAGGGCCCGAGCAGAACTTCGACGCCCCGCACGGACGGGACAGGCTCAGTTAACTCGGGCGACCGCGAGTTCGCTCAGCAGAACCATGGCGGTCTTGTGAGTTGATCCTTCCAGTGTGGAGAGGCAGTCTCTGGCTTTCTCCGCTTCTTCGCGAGCCCGTTGCATGGTGTATTCCAGGGCTCCGGAAGTTTCGACGATCTCTCCGATCCGGGACAGGTCGTCCAGGCCACCTTTACGTATGGCCTGACGAATCAGGTCGGCATCGTTTTTCTCGCCGTGTGCCATCGCGTGAATCAGGGGTAGGGTGACTTTGCCCTCGGCCAGGTCGTCGCCCACGTTCTTGCCCATGGTTTCGGCATCGCCCCGGTAGTCCAGCACATCGTCCACCAACTGGAACGCCAGTCCCAGGTGCTTGCCGTAGTCTCGCAACGCCTGCTCCTGGGCTTCGCTGGCTCCGGCCAGCAGGGCGCCGGTATGAGAGGCGGCTTCAAACAGCTTGGCGGTTTTGTCGTGAATGACCTTCATATACTGATCTTCGGTCAGCTTGGGGTTCTTCACGTTCATCAGTTGCATCACCTCGCCCTCGGCGATGACCGCCGTGGCGTGGGACAGAACCTCCATGATGGCCAGGTTTTTCAGTTCCACCATCATCTCGAAAGCACGCGCATAGAGGAAATCCCCTACCAGCACACTCGGTGCATTGCCCCAACGGGCGTTGGCGGTGCTGCGGCCCCGGCGCATGTCGGAGGTGTCCACCACATCATCGTGCAGAAGGGTGGCGGTATGCAGAAACTCGATGACCGCCGCAAGCTTCAGGTGGTCGTCTTTCTTGTAGCCCGCAGCCTGGCTGGAAAGCAGCACCAGCAGAGGTCTGAGGCGTTTTCCGCCACTTTCGACAAGGTATTGGGCGATCTTTTCCACCAGGGGAACGTCGGATCCAAGCCGCTCGAGAATGAGGTCGTTTACCCGGCTAAACTCCTCGGACACGGTGTCGTATATGCGCTCGGCTGTCATGCGGCTTGTGAATCCTTGATGCTGCGTTAGGTGGTTCTGAAATAAGCAAAAACAGGGCAGGTCGCGGCAATGCTAGGTATTACGGGCTTTAGTGTCAACTTGGCTTGTATTGCCCGGCGGCTTTTCGTACAATCACGCGCCCAACTCATCCCAACCTGCGCTCCCTGCTATAGGGTTGCCGAAGCGCTTCCCTTAGAACCAGGTGGATAAGAGCAGGGATGGGTCAATCGCGGAGAAGGTAAATGTACGCAGTTATTGTTAGCGGTGGTAAGCAGCACCGTGTGAAAGAAGGCGAAACTCTGAAGCTGGAAAAGCTGGAAGTTGAAACCGGTGGCAACGTTGAGTTCGATCGCGTTCTGCTGGTCGCCGACGGTGACAACGTTAAGGTCGGTGCTCCGGTCGTTGACGGTGCCAAGGTTACCGCTGAAGTGGTTAGCCACGGTCGTCACGACAAAGTGAACATCATCAAGTTCCGTCGTCGTAAGCATCACATGAAGCGTCAGGGCCACCGTCAGTGGTTTACTGAAGTTAAGATCACGGGTATCCAGGGCTAAGGCTCTCGAATTACCCCTTAGATAAGGAGGCTGGTAATGGCTCATAAGAAGGCAGCAGGTAGTACCCGTAACGGTCGCGATTCCGAGTCGAAACGACTTGGTGTCAAGCGCTTCGGCGGCGAAGCTGTATCTGCAGGCAGCATCATCGTTCGTCAGCGCGGCACCCGTTTCCACGCTGGTAGCAACGTAGGCATTGGCAAGGACCACACTCTGTTTGCAAAAGCAGACGGCCAGGTGAAGTTCGAAACCAAAGGCCCGCAGAACCGCAAGTTCGTGAGCATCGTTCCGGCTGCGTAAGCAGCGGCGATCCGGTTCTGTCGAACCTTGGGTAGCATTGATATCCTGATATAGTCAGTGATCAATGATGCCAGGAGCCCCGCAAAGCTTCCCTGAGGCTGCGGGGCTTTTTTCGTTTAAGCGCGAAGCGCAAAGGGTTAAACCATGAAATTCGTAGACGAAGCCACCATCATCGTTGAAGCCGGCAAGGGCGGGCATGGCTGTCTCAGTTTCCGGCGGGAAAAATACGTGCCCAAGGGCGGTCCCGACGGCGGGGATGGTGGTGACGGTGGCTCCGTATATCTGGAGGCGGACGAGGCGCTCAATACGCTGATCGATTATCGCTTCCAGCGTAAGCACAAAGCGCAGAACGGTGAGCCGGGCTCCGGGCGCAACTGTACCGGGACCAAGGGCGAGGATCTTGTGTTGCCGGTACCGGTGGGCACGACTGTGGTTGACATGGATACCCATGAGGTACTCGGCGATCTGACCAAAATTGGTCAGCGTCTGAAGGTGGCCCAGGGCGGTTTTCATGGGCTGGGCAATACCCGCTTCAAGTCCTCGGTAAACCGGGCGCCTCGCCAGACCACCAAAGGCTCCGAAGGCGAACTGCGCAACCTGCGTCTCGAGCTGAAGGTGCTGGCCGACGTGGGCTTGCTGGGGATGCCTAATGCGGGCAAGTCGACCTTCATTCGTTCTGTATCTGCTGCTCGTCCCAAGGTGGCGGATTACCCGTTTACCACGCTGGTGCCCAACCTGGGTGTGGTGAGCGTACAGGCGCACCAGAGCTTTGTCATCGCCGATATTCCGGGGTTGATCGAAGGCGCGGCCGAGGGTGCGGGGCTGGGTATCCGTTTCCTCAAGCATCTGGTCAGAACCCGGCTGCTACTGCATCTGGTGGATGTTGCCCCCTATGACGGCTCATCCCCGGTCGAGTCGGTCCGCGCTATCGAGCATGAGCTGGAAAAGTTCAGTGAAACCCTGGCGAACCGGGAGCGCTGGCTGGTGCTCAACAAGGTGGATATGGTCGCGGAGGAAGATCGTGACGCCCAGTGCCAGGCCATCATTGACGAACTTGACTGGCAGGGGCCGGTGTTCCGTATTTCCGCGCTCAGTGGCGAAGGGACCAAGCCTCTGGTTCAGGCGGTGATGCGCTGGATTGAGGAGCAGGCCGAGGAAGAGGCGCAGAATCCTGAGTTTGCCGAGCGCGAAGCGGCGCGGCGTCGCCGGATGGATGAAGAGGCCCGGGCCCGAATCCAGGCAGAGCGGGAGGCTCGCCGGGCTGCCCGCGAAGATGGCGTTGAGGATGATGACGATGACGACTTTGATGACGACGATTACGACGTTGAAGTGGTCTACGCCCCGGAATAATAAGAGAGAAGCACGCGCGTTATGAGTGAACGTACCCAGCTGCGCCAGGCCCGTCGTCTGGTGATCAAGATCGGAAGTGCCTTGCTGACCAACGATGGCAAAGGTCTCGACGTGGCATCGCTGGGTTTGTGGGTGGATCAGATTGCCGAGCTGATCAGCAGTGGTGTGGAAGTCGTGATTGTCTCCTCCGGGTCCGTGGCTGAAGGCATGAGCCGGCTGGGGTGGTCGGAGCGGCCGCAACAGTTACACCTTTTGCAGGCTGCTGCGGCAACCGGGCAGATGGGGCTGGTACAGACCTGGGAAGCCCAGTTCAAACGCCACGGGCTGCACAGTGCCCAGATTCTTCTTACCCATGATGATCTGTCGGATCGTAAGCGCTACCTCAACGGCCGCAGTACCCTTCGTGCACTACTGGATGTGGGTGTGGTGCCCATCGTGAACGAAAACGACACGGTGGTTACCGACGAGATTCGCTTCGGTGACAACGACACGTTGGGCGCTCTGGTCGCGAACCTGATCGAAGCCGATGGCCTGATTATTCTGACCGACCAGCTCGGGCTCTTTGATAAGGATCCCCGAAAGCATGACGATGCCTCCCTGGTCACCGAGTGCAAAGCCAGCGATTCGTCGCTGGATGCCATGGCTGGCGGTGGCGCCGGAGTGCTGGGGCGCGGTGGTATGCTCACCAAGCTGAGGGCGGCCCGGTTGGCGGCGCGTTCTGGAGCATTTACGGTCATTGTGGGTGGCCGGATTGAGCACGTGGTTACCCGATTGCGTGAAGGCGAGGTGCTGGGTACCTTGCTTTTGCCCGAGCAGGGCCGAACCGCGGCACGCAAGCAGTGGCTGGCGAGTCACCTCCAAACCCGCGGAAAGCTGGTTCTGGATGATGGCGCGGTCCGCATGGTGTGCCTCAACGGGCGCAGCCTTTTGCCGGTGGGTGTGAAAGAGGTGTCGGGCACATTTCGTCGCGGGGAAATGGTGTCTTGCGTGGATCTTTCCGGCAAGGAGGTGGCCCGGGGGCTGGTTAACTACGATGCGGCGGAGGCTCGAGCGATTGCAGGCCAGTCCAGTGACCGCATTGTTGAGGTTCTCGGCTATGCGTCGGGTGAAGAGATGATTCACCGGGATAATCTGGTGGTTGTCTGATAAGTCTTTGGGGCGGTCCTTGTGGCGGTTCCAGCGGCTCGTATTGAAGCATCCTGTCAGTCTAATTCGCAGTCAGCTCATATTCTCAAGCCTTTCCCGTTACCTCCCGGCTGAGCCCCGGGTCTCAGGTTTTCCTGACCGCCAAAAGAAGCGTATTGCGCTTTCTGCATCATTGGCCCTGCAACCACAGTGTTTTATCCATTTCCCGCATGGCACTCCTTGCGCAGTCGATAAGCAGGGGGGATCAACAACATTGAGTAATAGTATGAACTGCGTCTCATTTTATAGGCGTTGCTTTGATTTATTGCCTTTGCCTGCTGACCCTGCCCGTTCTTTACACTATACCTTCTTTATGTAACAAAAATTTAACAATGGACTGCGTGCGGCCTAACCGGTAGGTGTCCTCGAATTTGAGGCTGTAAGGAGCGGTTACTGGCAGGCAGCAAGATGACGTGAGGGAATATGTCGACTCTAACGGAAGGCCTGTCGGGTGCTGAAGAGTGCCGGTTTGTAAATTCCAGTTGCCAGGTGGCGCAGGGAATCAGAGTTGTATTGGTGCTGTTACTGGCTCTTGTGCTGTCTGCTTGCGGTGGGGATTCCGGCGGATCTGATTCTGGCTCGGTTGAGGTGAGTGCAGGAGAATTGCCGGCAATTTCCAAAGTTGCCTCCCTGAGTCGCAACTATGTTGAAGTTGAGTTCGCTCAGCCCGCGGATACTGATGCCTCGGGTAATCCTCTGAACTACAACGTCACGTTGTCGAACGGAAACCGGGTGGTTGTGGTTGGCGCCTACCCGGGGCCGGACGGGAAAACGGTTCTGCTTCAGCTTGCTCCGGAGGAAGAAGATATCCAGTTGATTCCGAACGGAACTCTTCAGCTGGATCTGGCAAATGTTAACGACGAGCCCGTTCTGTTCATCGGTGATGGCAGCGAGGAGCCGCGGCTGCTGGCACTCACGTCCCTCAGTGACACCGTTGTGTTTTTGCGCTTCAGTGAGCCGGTTTCGGATGCGGCCGGCGACATCAAGAACTATCGCCTGACATCCAATGCCGGCAACGGTCTCAAGATTACCCAGGTTGTCCTGGGTGCTGAGGCAGATACCGCTGTTTTGACCACCGAGTCGCAGGATGACGCCTACTACGATCTGGAACTGAGCAAGGTGACCGGCCTTGTGAGCGGCTTGCCGCTGTATATGTTGCCTTCCGACAAGACCTTCCTGGGTATGTCTCTCGAGATGGCGAGCGCGGAGGCGCCATCCGTGGTCAGCGCGGCATCGCTGGATAACACCCATGTGCAGGTCACCTTCAGCAAGCCGATGAGCGAGCAGACGCCAGGCTCTGCAACCTTCTCTATTACCCAGGCCAATGTGAACCCGGAATCTGGCGTTCTTGAGGTGCTGGACGCTCGCTTTGCCAGCGCGGATCACCGCGTTATTGAACTGACTACACGATCCCAGAGTGAGCTGACCTATCAGGTTGCTGTTACCAACGCCACCGACATGTATGGCCAGCAGCTGAAAGTAAACGATGGTGTGGTTTCATTCGTGACCGCCAACACCGCGATCTTTGCTGGAACACCTGCAGGCGCACAGGAGCTGGTGGATACCGATGGCGATGGCCTGTACGACAGTGAAGAGCAGGCCGGCACCATCGTTATTGTTGAGATGGCGAACGGAGAAATCATTACCCGGCAGGTGACCAGCGACCCTAACCTTGCCGACACCGATGGGGATGGCCTTGACGACTACCTGGAACTGCAGTTTGGCATGAACCCCCGGGCAACCGATACCGACGGGGATGGTATCCACGATGACCTTGAACTGAACAAGGTTTTCAGTAACCCGTTCGCCCAGGACAGCGATCTGGATGGCTTGCAGGACGGCTTCGAGCACTTCGATCTCAAAACATCGCCGGTACTGGCGGATACCGATGGGGATCAGCTCGATGACTATCGAGAGCTGTTTGAGCTGAATCGTAATCCGCGCATTGCCGACGTGCCCAAGCTAGCCATCAGCGTGGGAGATGTTCGTCTTCAGCTTGATGAGCGGTTCAGTTACACGGATGAAACCGGTGAGGTGATTACGGAAGAATCGAATACCAGCACGACCCTGGCATCAAGTGAAAATACCTCGTTCTCGAGAACAGATGGTGGAACGGATGAGTGGGGCGGTGGAGGCGGTTTTCGTACGGGGATTGGCAACGGCAGCTTTTTTGGCGGGGACAAAGGAGTTTCCGGTGGGCTGGAAGTCACTGGCTATGTGTTCGATACCAATACCACCAACTGGCAGACGGACAAAGGATCGGCGCGGGAATCCCAAGAGGCTTACGAGCAATCTCAGACTAAGGGTAAGGAACTGAGCACTACTCAAACCGTAACGCGCGAAGTGATCGGGGCCAGTATCGATGTGCCCCTGAGTATCACTAACGAAGGTAATGTGCCTTTTACCCTTAGCAATCTGGAAGTGACCGTTTTGCAGCAGGTGGGTGGGCGTGACACGTTTTTGCCGGTGGCCACACTGGTATCAAGTTCAGAGCTGGCCACCGGGTCGTCGCTGACCATCAATCTGGGCGGTAACACCAACGAGCGCGGGCCCTTCCTGTTCAGCAGCCGCGAGGTATTCCCCAATCTGGTCGAAAGCCTGATGCGTAACCCCGCTTCATTGGTTTTCCGCGTTGCCAATTACGATGTCGAGGATGAGCTGGGTCGCAACTACACGTTTATCAGCCAGGTCGCCCGCGACCGCACCGGCAGTATCGTATTGGACTTTGGCGATGCCGGTGCGGCAGAAAACTACCTGTTGGCCACTGCGGGGGTGCTGCAGGACGATCAGTATCTGGGCGGATTCAGTCCGTCGGGGCGTGCGCTCGGTCTGCCCCTGAGTTACCTGTTGGAATCGACCATTGGCTTGCCGCGACACCAGACCAGTCAGGACTATATTTCCGCCGGCTTTGATGGCGTTCTGAATACTGCCGCCCAGGGCGACGATGTTCTGGACGTGGATGCAGAGGTGATTCGCGCGGGTGCGAACGGTTGGCTTGAATCGAAGCCGGGCGGTGACGATTACATCGCCAATCCGACCGGTGTTAGCGGTATTGTCGCTGGCTTGAATAAAGTGGCGAATAGTATCGCTCAGGGAGATGATATCCAGCTGGTCCCCGTGGGCACAGATGGCTTGAGCCTCGGCACCATTGTGATTGGCCCCGGTGAAAACGGTGTGCTGGATACACCGGCCAAAGAGGACGATATTGTCGACTTTATTGGCGGGTACGAAACCAGTCGAACGTGCTCCGCCTTTTCGGAAAATGCGGGTGCTATTTGCCGGCTTGATGGCGAATGCGTGAGCGGCACCTGCAGCGGCCCGCAGAAGCTGGCCCGAATCAAGTCTTTGCGTGATGGCGATTTCAACCGGGGGTGGGTGGTTCTGACCTCCGGCCAATTGCCGGATGCGGCCGATTTCGACAAGATTACTGTTGAACCGGGCGACAACCTCAGCCTGGCATTCCTGCAGGACCTGGATGGTGATGGGCTGTTTGCCCGTAATGAGTTTTTATTTGGCTCGACAGACAGTGACCGTGACCGCTTCGACAACGAGCTTTTTGGCCCGGCTTTCTCGGGGCAGGCGGGTTCCGATGGCGTACCGGATTCGGTGGACAGCGACCAGGACGGGTTGAGCGACTTTGCGGAAGTGTTTGTTGGCTGGAAGGTCGCCGTAGACGGCGGAGCCCTGCGTCAGACCTTTTCGTCGCCCCGGTTTGGCGATACCGATGGCGATGGCCTTTGGGATGTTGAGGAGCAGGATCTGCGGGGCTTTTGCGAGCCGGGCGATAACCGTACGCAAGCGCTTTGTGCTTTCCAGGATGACGATCCGGTCAGTCAGGCGGACGCTATCGGTATTATTGCTGGCGCAAACAAGACAGCGGACACCACGGCCGTGGGTGATGATGAGCAATTGACACCACCGCAAACGGCCGGCCTGGCGTTCGGTACACCGGTTATCGGACCTGGTCCGAATGGCATTCTGGATACAGAACTCGATGGCGATGACGTCTATGAAGCAGTCTCAAGTATTCCGCCGGCAACAGACCCTGCCGAGCCGGATACCGACCGGGACGGCATTCCAGATGCTGAGGAGCTGGGGGGAGTCGATGCACTTCTGGCCATCGTTGATGGTGGTGATGGTGTCGCGGACACCCTTGCCAGTGGCGACGATATCCAGCGAGCCTTTATCAACAACCCGGTTCCCGTCGGCAATGTGATTGTTCTGCCGGGATCCAATTCCATTATCGATAGCACCCCTGAAGGGGACGATGTATTGCGTCAAGCAGAGACGGTTCTGACAGATCCGCTTCGCCGCGATACTGATGATGACTCGGTGGCTGATGGTAGTGAAATTGTCCGCGGTTCTGATCCGACTATCGATGACAGGGCGGATTTCTTTGACGCAGATCAGGATGGTTTGACTGACGGTGAGGAGGATTTAGGCTGGCTGGTTTCGGTCAATGGCGCCGCCGGGGATGAGGTCACCTCCAGCAAGTCGTTGCCCGATACGGATTTTGACGGCTTGCCGGATTTTGTCGAGCGTGACCTCCGCACCAATCCGCGCAGTGTCGACACCGATGGCGATACCATCAGTGATTACGACGAGGTGGCGGATCTGTCCAAGTACCTCAGTATTGCTGCGCTGTATCCCAATATGAACATCACATCGGCCAATACCGGTGGCTATGGCACGAATCCCACAAAATCGGATAGTGACAACGATGGCTTGCAGGATCAGGTCGAGCTTATTTCAGGCTCGAGACTTCTTTTTCCTGGCGATACAGCCGCAACCACGATCTTTACGTCCCCTGTCTACCCGGATACCGATCTGGATGGTTTGAACGACGGTGATGAGATTGCTGCTCGGACGGATCCGACCAATGCGGATACCGATGGAGATGGTCGCACGGACGGGTCGGAGCTCACCGTGGGTACGGATCCGCTGGTTCCCGATGTTGCTTTCGAGGTCGTTATGCGTGACATCATCATTAACAACCAATGCAAGGACGCCTCAGAAGGGAGTGCTGATGAGCAGGCAGGCGAGGTGATGTGGTGGGTCGTGGTGGAAGACCCTCAGACCGGTCAGAAGAAATTACTGTCTGACGCGCTGGATGCCGAAGCGTTTCAAAATAGTGATGAAGACCTGGGGGCCATTTTCTACCAGCCAGCGACCTTTGATGGCGTAGATTATGGCTTCAGGGACCGAGTGCCTCCTCAAGTACCCGACCGTAGTGCAGATGAACGTCGTGCCTGCTACTACAAGCGTGTTTGGAGCCAAAGTACCTGGTTGCAGTTGGAGGACTCATGGGTAGGGCAATCTAACTTAGTAAATGTGCTGAGCTTGAAGCCCGGAGAATCGTTTGGCATCCAGGCGGCATTTCTTGAGGCAGATGCCTTTATCTCGGATGATTGCGGCACCGCGCCCAATTTCATTCCTTCAACGATCACTGCGAGCGAGATCCATAAAACGCTTCGCAAGCGGTACAGCTATGACGATCTGGCTGGTTCGGGAGGTATCTCCCTGACCGGGGCCGATGCAAACGATGTGGTTAACAAAAACACCTGCAATATCGATTTCCGGATTGATATTGAGATAGTGCGTTAGCCATCTGGTAGCTGGTCTGTCCTTGTGGGCAGATCGTTTCAAGGGTTTTTTGTCGTGAGGTCAGGGACTGGCTTGCTGGCTTTTATCGGAAACTGACACAAAAAAACCGGCCATTCGGCCGGTTTTTTCAGTTCTGAAGGAAAGCTCGCTTACGCGCTCTTCAGAGCCTTGATCTTGGCGCTCAGGCGGCTCTTGCTGCGAGCAACCTTGTTCTTGGCGAAGATGCCCTTGTTGACCATGCTGTCCAGGATAGGCTGGGCCTTCTGGAAAGCGGCCTGCGCTTCTTCGTAGTTACCGGCTTCGATAGTCGCCTGTACTTTCTTCACGTAGGTACGAGCCATGGAACGCAGGCTTGCGTTGTGCTTGCGGTTTTTCTCGTTCTGACGAGCGCGCTTCTTGGCTTGCGGGGAATTTGCCACCGTAAAACTCCTGAAAGTTCTGTATTCGTTGCTGAGTGATTCGTTACATCACGGGCGCGCCAAAAACAGCGCGTCGAAATAAATGACGCGGAACTATGCCGCCGTAACCCCGAAATGTCAAGACTAAAACCCAATTCATGCCGCGGCCCGCAAGGCCTGTGTTACACTCGCGGCACGCTTTGGCAGGGGGTGGACGGAAGCACGTAATTCCCGAAATGCCACTTAGTTTTTCCTTTTAGTCGATTGCTCAGGACCAGACCAGCACGCCATGTCATCGCAACCAGAGAATTCCCCGGAAAAACACCAGCCGCCCAGGGCCCCAGGACTGCTCAGATCTTCCGGCGTGGTCGGTGTCATGACCATGCTGTCCCGGGTGCTGGGGTTGGTGCGGGATATGGTTATCGCCCGCTATTTTGGCGCCGGCGCCGGGGCGGATGCTTTTTTCGTGGCCTTCAAGATTCCCAACTTTTTGCGCCGGCTGTTTGCCGAAGGGGCCTTTTCCCAGGCCTTTGTGCCGGTGCTGTCGTCCTATCGGGAAAAGCAGGATATCTCGGACGTAAAGCGTCTGGTGGATGCGGTGGCGGGATCGCTCGGGGTGGTTTTGCTGGCCGTCACTCTGGTGGCCATGTTGGGGGCACCGGTATTGACGGCGGTGTTTGCCCCCGGGTTTCTTGATGACGACCTGAAGTTTTCCCTCGCCAGCGACATGCTGCGTATCACCTTTCCTTATTTACTGCTGATATCGCTGACCGCATTTGCTGGTGGAATACTCAACAGCTATGACCGCTTTGCGGTGCCGGCCTTTACCCCGGTGCTGCTCAATCTGTCGATGATCGCCGCGGCAATTTTCCTCACGCCTTTGATGGATGAGCCAGTTCTGGCGCTGGCCTGGGGGGTGCTGATTGCCGGTGCCCTGCAGTTGTTCTTCCAGTTGCCGTTTCTGATGCGTCTTGGGTTGTTGCCCCGCCCCCGGGTGGATTACCGGCATGAAGGGGTCTCCCGAATCCTGAAGCTGATGGCACCGGCCCTGTTCGGGGTGTCGGTCAGTCAGGTCAACTTGTTGCTCGATACGGTGCTGGCGTCGTTCCTCCAGACCGGCAGCGTCTCATGGCTCTATTACTCGGACCGGTTGTCGGAGTTGCCGCTCGGGGTGTTCGGGATCGCCATTGCTACCGTCATTCTCCCGAGCCTGTCCCGCAAGCACGCGGCGGCCTCTGCGGACCAGTTCGCTGCCACCCTGGACTGGGCGGTTCGCGCCGTCTTGCTGATCGGGTTGCCCGCTGCGCTGGCGCTTGCTTTATTGGCGGAGCCGCTGATCGCCACGCTGTTTCATTACGGCGCGGTTACCGATCGTGATGTGATGATGTCAGCCCAGAGTCTCAGGGCGTATTCCGCCGGTCTGCTGGCGTTCATGCTCATCAAGGTGCTGGCGCCGGGTTTCTTCGCCCGGGAGAATACCCGCACACCCGTCAAGATTGGCATCATCGCCATGGTGGCGAACATGGTGTTCAATCTGATCCTGATTTTCCCGCTGGCCCACGCTGGGCTGGCGTTGGCCACATCGTTGTCGGCCTGGCTGAACGGCTTTTTGCTCTGGCGGGGGCTGCGCAAAGAAGGTGCCTGGCAGAGTCAGTCCGGTTGGCCCAGGTTCCTTATCCAGTTGGTGGTAGCTAATTCGGTTTTGGCTGCGGTGATTCTCTGGCTCAAGGCACCGGTGAATGTCTGGCTGGCGGCAGGTGGTTTTGATCGGGCTGCGGACATGGCGGTGCTGGTGTCGGCCGGTGTTGGCGCTTACTTCCTCTCGCTCGCCGTGGTAGGGGTGCGGGTAAGACATTTTCGCCACAGGTAGGGTATAATCGCGCGTTTTCTCACCAATGGGTCCGTCGCATGGGCTCGAAGGCAGGGAAGCGAAAACACCAAAAGCCAGCTGGCAATTGAAGGTTTGCATTGCATGCGTCTTATCCGAGGTCTCGCCAACCTGAAACAACTCGCCCAACAGGCGGATTCACCACTGGCCAGTGGCTGCGTGGCGACCATCGGTAATTTCGATGGTGTGCATATCGGTCACCAGACCATTTTGCAGCAAGTTAAAGAGAAGGCCGCCAGTCTGGGATTGCCGTCCGTGGTGATGGTGTTTGAGCCGCAGCCCCGGGAGTTTTTTCAGGGCGATCAGGCGCCGCCCCGTTTGATGTCTTTTCGCCAGAAGTTCGAAGCGTTGACCGCTGCGGGCGTGGACTACGTATTGTGCCTCAACTTCAATGGTCGTTTTCGCCGCCTGACCAGCCAGGCCTTTATTGAAGAGGTGTTGGTGGATGGCCTGGGTGTTCGTCATTTGGTGGTGGGAGACGACTTCCGTTTTGGCTGCGACCGTACGGGCGACTTTATGCTGCTGCGGGAAACCGGACGGATCAGGGGGTTTACGGTGGAAAATACCCGGACAGTCACCCTGGATGGTGAACGGGTAAGCAGCACCCGGATTCGTGAGTGCTTGAACGTGAATCGCCTGGAAGAAGCGGAAACCCTGCTTGGGCATCCTTACCGGATTCGCGGCACCGTGGTTTATGGGCGCCAGCTGGGGCGGGAAATCGGTGCGCCGACGGCAAATATCCGTTTGAAGCGCATGGCACCCTTACAGGGTGTGTATGTGGTCAGCGGGACACTGGATGACGGTTCGGTATACGATGGCGTCGCCAACATCGGCCTTCGTCCTACGGTAGATGGCAAGCAGCCGGCACTCGAAGTGCACCTGTTCGACTTTACTGGCACACTTTATGGCCGCCACATTGAGGTGGTTTTCCGCCACGGGCTGCGGGAAGAAATCCGTTTTGCCTCCGTGGATGCGCTGAAGCAACAGATCGCCAAAGACTTTGAGTCTGGCCGGAAATGGATTGCTGAACATGGCTCCGCCCGGGCAACAAGCTGAACAACGCCGGATAACACCGGCACAATTGATGACTGACCGAAACTGACCTGAAAGAGTACGCACAGAGACCATGAGCGACTACAAAGATACCCTGAATCTGCCGGAAACCGCGTTTCCCATGCGTGGTAACCTGGCCAAGCGTGAGCCCGAGATGCTCAAGCGCTGGCAGGACCTGGATGTCTACGGCAACCTGCGCAAGCAGCGTGAAGGTCGGGACAAGTTCATTCTTCACGATGGCCCTCCTTACGCCAACGGCAGCATTCATATCGGTCACGCGGTCAATAAGATTCTCAAGGACATGATCGTCAAGTCCCGCGGTTTCATGGGCTTCGACGCGCCCTACGTGCCGGGATGGGACTGTCATGGCCTGCCGATTGAGCACAAGGTCGAGCAGGAAATTGGCAAAGCCGGCGTGAAGGTGGACTACAAGACTTTTCGCCAGGCTTGTCGCGACTATGCCGCCAAGCAGGTGGAAGGCCAGAAAACCGATTTTATTCGCCTGGGTGTGATGGGTGAGTGGGACAAGCCTTACCTGACCATGGACCCGAAGGTTGAGGCAGGCATTGTCCGCGCCCTCGGCAAGATCGTTGCCAATGGTCACCTGGTTCGTGGTTACAAACCCGTCTACTGGAGTGTGGTTGGTCAGTCCGCACTGGCAGAGGCCGAGGTTGAATACCAGGACAAGACATCGACCCAGATTGACGTGCGTTTCACTGCGGTGGATCAGGATAAAACGTTGGCCCTGTTCAATACCCGGCAAGGTGAGGGCAGTGTGTCCGTGGTGATCTGGACCACCACGCCCTGGACCATTCCGGCCAACCAGGCCGTGTCTCTGAACGCTGATCTCCAGTACGCGCTGGTTCAGACCGATGTTGGCCATGGTCCCGAGCGCCTGATTTTGGCGGCGGACATGGTCGACGGCATCATGAGTCGCTGGGAAGTGGAGGCTTTCGAGGTGCTGGCTACCTGTGCCGGTGCGGATCTCGAAAACCTGGCCCTGCAGCATCCGTTCTACGACAAGCAGGTACCGGCGATACTGGGCGATCACGTCTCCACGGACGCCGGTACTGGTGCTGTTCATACCGCGCCGGATCACGGTCTGGAAGACTTTGAGGTGGGCAAGGCCTACGGTATCGAAACCCTGAACCTGGTGCAGGCCGACGGTACCTACACCAGTGCTGCCGGCGAACTGGCCGGTATTCATGTCTACAAGGCGGACGAGCCTGTGTGTGCCGCGCTGGAACGGGAAGGCAAACTGGTGCGTTCCGAGAAGTTCCGGCACAGCTATCCGCACTGCTGGCGAACCAAGACCCCGCTGATCTACCGCGCCACGCCGCAGTGGTTCATCAGTATGGACAAGAAGTACCTCCGTGCCGACGCGCTTGAGGCCATCCAGGGTGTTCGCTGGGTGCCGGGCTGGGGTAAAAACCGTATCGAAGCCATGTTCGAGCAATCCCCGGACTGGTGTATCTCCCGTCAGCGTACCTGGGGTGTTCCGATTACCCTGTTTGTTCACAAGGAAACCCAGGATCTGCATCCGGACACCGAGCGTCTCATCGAGCGCGTGGCGGAGCACATCGAAGCCGATGGTATCGATGCCTGGTACGATCTGGACGCGACAACGCTGCTTGGGGACGATGCCGATCAGTATGAGAAAGTCACGGATACCCTGGATGTCTGGTTTGACTCCGGCGTGACTCACGATTCCGTCCTTCGGGCACGGCCTGAACTGGGGCAGTTCCCGGCGGATATGTATCTGGAAGGTTCCGACCAGCATCGTGGCTGGTTCCAGTCTTCGTTGAAAACGTCCATCGCCATGAATGGCGTCGCACCCTACAAGCAGGTGCTGACCCACGGCTTCACCGTGGATGGCAAGGGACACAAGATGTCCAAATCCCTCGGTAACGTCATCGCGCCCCAGGAAGTGATGAACGAGCTGGGCGCGGATATCCTTCGCCTGTGGGTGGCGGCCACCGACTACAGCGGCGAGATGACCGTGTCCAAGGATATCTTGCGCCAGACCGCTGATGGCTACCGCCGGATCCGTAACACCGCTCGCTTCCTGTTGAGCAACCTGACCGGCTTCGATCCGGAACAGCACATGGTTGCCCCGAAGGAGATGATCGCGCTGGATCGTTGGATGGTGGATCGGACGCTTCAGTTACAGAACGAGTTGCGGGAAGACTACGAGAACTACGCGTTCCTGCGGATCTATCAGAAGGTGTACAACTTCTGCGAGGCGACCCTTGGCGGCTTCTATCTGGATATCATCAAGGATCGCCAGTACACCACGCCGGCGGACAGTCTGGCGCGCCGGTCCTGCCAGACCGCTCTGTACCATGTGGCTGAAGCCATGGTGCGCTGGATTGCGCCGATCCTGAGCTTCACGGCCGACGAGATCTGGCAGCACCTGCCGGGTGAGCGAGGCGATACCGTGTTCTACGAAACCTGGTATGAGGGCCTGAAGGCGTTGCCGGATAGCGCCGAGCTGGGTCGCGATTACTGGCGCGACATCTTCGGTGTGAAGGAAGCCGTCAACAAGTGCCTGGAAGATGCGCGTGCCCGGGGTGAAATCAAAGGCTCCCTGAGTGCCGAAGTCACCCTGTACTGCGAGGGTGACCTGGCCGCAAACCTGAAACATCTGGGTTCCGAACTGCGTTTCGTGTTGATTACCTCCGAAGCGACGGTTAAGCCGGTGTCCGAGGCGGGCGATGCCGAGTTGACCGGTTACGAAGGCTTGCGTGTGGCGGTTACCCCCGCTTCCCACGACAAGTGTGAGCGCTGCTGGCACCATCGTGAGGATGTGGGTCGGAACGCCAAGTACAAGGATCTTTGCAGTCGCTGCGTGACCAACATCGAGGGGCCGGGTGAGGCTCGCTCGTTTGCCTGATGGATACGGTAATGGCTGAAAATCAGGCAACCGGAAGCAAGTTGAAGTGGCTCTGGCTGGCGGTGCTGGTGATCGTGCTGGATCTTGGCACCAAGGCGCTGGCCACGGCAACGCTGACTTATGGCACGCCGGTTCCGGTGTTTCCCATGTTCAACCTGACGTTGCTGCACAACACCGGCGCCGCTTTCAGCTTCCTGGCCCAGGCCGATGGCTGGCAGCGCTGGTTTTTCGTGACTCTGGCGCTGGTGGTCAGCTGCGTGCTGGTCTACTGGCTGAAAGGCCTCAAGCGGCATGAAACCTGGATGGCCATCGCTATCGTACTTATTCTTGGTGGTGCGCTGGGTAATGTCTACGACCGTGTCGTGCACGGGTATGTGGTGGACTTTCTGCACTTTTACTGGCGCGACTGGCATTTCCCGGCGTTCAACCTTGCAGACACCGCCATTACCATCGGCGCTGCCATGATGATTCTGGATATGTTTCGTAACTCCGATCGCGAGGGCGACGGGGAAGCGCAAAGGAGCGAATGAACTCAATGAAAGAACTTCCCGTAGACAAAGGCACCCGGGTAAAGCTGCATTTTGCCCTGCGTATGGACGACGGTGAGGTCATCGATTCCACCTTTGACAAGGAGCCTGCGACCCTCGAAATCGGCGATGAAAATCTGCCTGAGAACTTCGAGGCATTGCTGATGGGCATGCAGGCGGGCGATCGCGATACCTTCCAGGTTCCGCCCGAGAAAGGCTTCGGTCAGCGTAATCCGAACAATCAACAGACGTTCAAACGCCATGAATTCAGCGCCGACATGGTGCTGGAGCCAGGGGTGGTCATCTCCTTTGCCGATGCCAGCCAGAGCGAGTTGCCCGGCGTGGTGATGCGCGTTGAAGGGGACGAGGTGGAGGTGGACTTCAATCATCCTCTGGCCGGGCGTACACTGACGTTCGAGGTGGAAATTCTCGACGTCGAGCCAGCGAAACCGACGCACTGATTTCAAATTTTCCCATCGATTACCAGCGGGACACCAGCATGCAGATCCGACTCGCCAATCCCCGTGGCTTTTGCGCCGGCGTTGATCGCGCCATCGAAATCGTTAACCGCGCTCTGGACGTATTCGGCGCTCCGATCTACGTGCGTCACGAAGTGGTCCACAACAAGTTTGTGGTGGATAACCTTCGCGATCGCGGAGCCATTTTCGTGGATGAACTGCATGAAGTGCCGGACGACACGCTGGTGATCTTCAGTGCCCACGGTGTATCCCAAGCCGTGCAGAGCGAAGCGGCTCGTCGCGGATTGAAGGTGTTCGATGCCACTTGTCCGTTGGTCACCAAGGTGCATATGGAAGTGATGCGCTACAGCCGCGATGGGCGGGAATGCATTCTGATCGGTCACCATGGCCACCCGGAAGTGGAGGGCACCATGGGACAGTACGATCACAGCAACGGCGGCGACATTTACCTGGTGGAAAACGAACAGGATGTCGAAAAGCTGGAGGTCCGCAACCCGGCTCGTCTTGCTTACGTTACCCAGACCACCCTGTCCATGGACGACACGGCCAGGGTAATCGACGCCTTGCGCGTCAAATTTCCGGACATCCAGGGGCCGCGCAAGGACGATATCTGCTACGCCACCCAGAACCGTCAGGACGCCGTAAAACAGCTTGCGGGTGACTGCGATCTGATGCTCGTCGTCGGTTCTCCCAACAGCTCCAACTCCAATCGCCTCCGCGAACTCGCGGAGCGCATGGGTACTCCTGCCCATCTGATCGACAATGCCTCCCAGATCGATCCTTCCTGGCTTGATGGCAAGTCGTCAGTTGGTGTCACGGCTGGGGCCTCCGCGCCGGAAGTTCTGGTTAATGATGTGGTGTCCCGCTTGCAAGATTTAGGTGGGGAGTCTCCTCAGGAGGTTGATGGGCGTGAGGAAAATATCGTGTTTTCTATGCCGAAAGAATTGAGGATCGACGTGGTTGAGGTTTCCTGAACTCAGGTGTCGTGCTCGGACCAGTAGCGCCCGAAGCTCTGGTCTGTGCTCTTGCAATTTAGCCCTTCTCCCGCTCAAAAATGTGAGCTTAATCCCATCTTTTTCCGCTGGTTAGCCGTTTATCCGCTATAAGCTTCCGCTTGTCGAATGCCACTGGTTAACTTGCCCCGTGTCCGAATAGCCTATAAGTCGGTCTTAATAGGAATCGACTATGTATCAGTATCATCGCGCTGCGGGTTTTACGCTAATTGAGCTGATTGTCACAATCATCATCATCGCGATTTTGGCAAGCTTTGCCATTCCGTCCTTTCGCGACACCGTCATGAACAATCGTCTGGCGGCCCAGGTCAACGAAACCACCAGCATGATCAGTTTTGCACGAAGTGAAGCCACCAAGCTACGCTCCGGCGTCGTTACGGCGTGTGGTTCGACCAATCTCGCCAGCTGTTCTGGCAATGCCGCCTGGGAAACTGGCTGGATTATTTTCCGGGATATTGACGGCGATCGGACCCTGGACGCGGGAGACGGTGATGCACTGCTGAAGGTAAGGGAGGTCCTTGATGGGGGCAACTCTCTGCGGCTGGTCGACGCGAGCAGTGACAGCGGTAACTTTATTCAGTTTGCCAGTAATGGCTTTCCTATCCCCTCTGCCACGGGTAATGCCGCTGGTACGTTTGTGATTTGTGATGATCGTGGTGCTGCTCAGGCGAGGGCGGTGGTTGTCGGGGTGTCCGGGCAGACCCGACTTGCTCGTGACAGCGGCGGCACTGCCGGAGTCCTCGATGACCATGATGGCAACGACGTTACCTGTCCATAAAGGGTGAGTTTCAGATGTTTAAAAAAAATCCTCAGGTATTCCGCCTTGTGAAAGGCCGTGCCGGTGGCCAGCGTGAAAAGGGTTTCACCTTGATCGAAATCCTGGTCACGCTGTTCATCCTCGCTATCGGATTGCTTGGCCTGGCCAGCCTGCTTTTTGAAGGTATGCTCAACAACCAGGGTGCCTATCTTCGCACCCAGGCCAGTATCCTCGCCTACGACATGGCTGACCGGATGCGGGCCAACAAGGATCAGGCCACCGCCTACGACAATTTCACTACCGACGGAGCATCAACAGCCCTCCCGGCCTGCGCCAGTCAAGCAGCCGGCTGTTCGGCTGCCGGCCTCGTTGATTACGACAAGGCCGCCTGGACTCGCCAGATCCAGAACGTTGGCAGCAACATGACCATGATCCCCGGCGGCATTGGCACCATCAGCCACGATGCCGCCACCAATACCTACACCATCAGCGTGCAGTGGCAGGAGGGCAGTCGGAGCAATGCTGCCGGCCAGATAGCCGGTGACAACTCCTACACCGTGAGCTTTACGCTGTGAGGGCAGAAACCATGAAATTGTTGGATGTTCGAAGGAACAGGCTTTTGAGAATGCAGGCAGGTCTCTCGCTGGTCGAGATGATGGTTGCCCTGACAGTCAGTTCGATACTTCTGCTTGGCATTTTTACCGTCTATATCGATTCCAGCCAGACATCCCGGCTTGCCAACTCCCTGGCGCGGGTGCAAGAGTCCGGCCGGATTGGCACCGATATCATGGCTCGGGACATGCGGATGGTCGGTTTTCAGGGGTGTGCCGACCCGGATGATGTGACTTTGAATATCATCGCCGAAAATCCTCCGACGGGAAGTTTTTTCGACTCGACCCTTCGGGGCTGGGAAGTGGACGACGCCAGCTGGGCCGATGGCACCGAGTTTGATGGAACCAGCATCGAGACCCGCGCTGTTGTGGGTAGCGATGTCCTGGCGGTGCAGCGCGGGGAGTCGGTCGAAGTCGAGCTAACCGGTAACATGTCGGCCGACAACGCCAATATTCAGGTGCAGGGGTCTGACGTAGGGTTGTTCAGCCAGGGGCAAATTGTCCTTAT
The DNA here is from genome assembly GCF_030519635.1 of Marinobacter suaedae. Taxonomy (NCBI): domain Bacteria; kingdom Pseudomonadati; phylum Pseudomonadota; class Gammaproteobacteria; order Pseudomonadales; family Marinobacteraceae; genus Marinobacter; species Marinobacter suaedae. The sequence goes on from NZ_JAUMIS010000003.1 coordinate 168,325, forward strand.
TTCAGACTGTGAGGCGGCGGACCTGTTTCGGATTTCCAGTCAGCCCAGTTCTGATACCTGGGCCCATGCCAATAACGTGAATACCAGCAACCGACTGAGCCAGGCCTACACCGACTCGGCTCGAGTCATGCAGTTTTCCGCCACGGTGTACTTTGTTGCCGATACAGGCCGTGACGATGCCCGCGGCAACGACATCCGGGCCCTTTATAGGGCCACCAACAATCTGCTGAATGCTGCCACTCCCACGTTCCAGATTGATGAGATTGTGGAGGGTGTTGAGAGCATGCAGCTGGAATATGGTGAGCTCTTGCCAACCGGCAATGTTCGTTACGGAACCGCTGACCAGGTGGGCGATATGACCAATGTCATCACCGTTCGTGTCGGCCTGTTGATCAGTGACGCGGATGGATCCAGCAATTTTACCGACACCATCGATTACCCCCTGCCTGGGGAGACCATTGTCGCAGCAGGTGGCGCAGCAGCCGGTGCAGTGACGCATCCGGAAGATGACCGGGTTCGTCGTACCTTTATTTCCACCGTTATGCTTCGTAACCGCGACTAAAGGGGGAGTTATGAATCACCTGAAAACCACTGTCATGTCCAGGTACCAGGATGGGGCGGCATTGATTACCAGCCTGATCGTTCTACTGGTGCTGACTCTGATCGGTGTCGCGGGCATGAACTCGTCAATTATGCAGGAGCGTATGGCAGTTAACGCCCAGAACTCCAACCGTGCCTTTCAGGCGGCCGAGGCAACCGTCGGCGCACTTACCAATCAGTTGAAGGCCAATAATCTCGATACACTCCGGGAGTCCATGCAGTCCGCCTCTGGTTACAGTACTGAAGAGGCTCAGACCATAGATAGCTCCAATGGTGTTTCCGGCTCATATCAGGTTCGCTATCTCGGTGAGATTATCGTAACCAGCGGCACCTCGATGAATGCCGATGAGGGCTCAAACAATCTGAAAGGGTTTCGTTACGAGCTGATCGGTGAGGGTTCCATGGCCAACACCGGAGCTGAGGCTCGAGTGTTTAAAGGTGTCGAGTACTACTGAATCGCAGTCGCGAAGAGGGAACAAGATGAATTATATGCGGTTGTTCGCAAGATTTGTTATCAGCGTCGTCCTAAGTTCGGGTGTTGCTGGAGTTCAGGCACAGCAAAACGGTTCCATGCTTGACGGTAACCTCCTGGCAGCGGAGGTACCTGCAACTGAGATCGTTCAAAATGCTGCGGGTGATGTGGTTCAGGTGCGCGTTGATAGTTGTGACGTGTGCGATCAGGCTGGATACCTTCCCTCACGAAACCTGAAGATCACTTACGGAAAGGATGAAGTGCTGTCCGGTCAGCTAAAAACTTTCAATGGGCGAGCGGCAACAGTTGTAATTAACCGTGACACCGGAATGGTGGATCGAATCATGTTTTGGCGTGAGCGTGGAGTGGGAGACGAATGATGAAGCAGTTCAGTCGAATGTTCACGGCCGTTGGTTCAGCAGTTTACTTTTCTATGGCCGGTATGGCCGCCTTGGCGGATGATACAGAGATTTTTTTTAATAACCCTGAGAACACCGTCAAGCCGAATATCATGCTGATCCTGGATGCGTCAGGCAGCATGGGTACAGACGACGTGAACGGACAGACGCGTCTTTCTGCAATGCAAACCGCGACTAACAGTCTTCTTGACGGTTTGACGGATGTGAATGTGGGGCTAATGGTTTTTGGTGGCTCTGACGGAGCCTATTTCGAAGCGCCTATTGAACCGATCGAGAATAATAAGGCGAGCCTCAAGACTAAAGTTTCTGCATTAACTGATTCAGGTAGTACGCCATTGTCTGAAAGCCTGTTTCAGGCTATGCGTTATTTTCAGGGAGAAGAGGTCTTTATAAGAAGCTCCAATATGGCCGGGGATACAGTCTCTGGTGTTGTAAATGATGGAGGTTTGACCTATCAGAGCCCGATAGATTACTCATGTCAGCCAAATTATGTAGTGCTCCTCTCTGATGGTACGCCTCAGTCGGACATCAATCATAATGGAACCATTGAGGGTGTCGTAGGAAGTTGCACTGATAACTGTCTGGATGAAATCGCTGAACACATGTACACCAGCGATATGATGCCGACTGACAGCTTCCCGGGCGTTCAGAAAGTCTCAACCTATACCGTGGGTTTCGTCAATGGCCAGCAGTTGTTGTCGGACGCAGCGACGAATGGAGGAGGCCAGTACATTCTGGCAAATAACTCATCAGAGTTGACGGCAGCCTTTCAGAATATCGTGAGGGAAGTGAAGGCCCGATCGACAACCTACGTTGCACCTGGTGTTGCTGTAAATACCTTCGACCGTCTGAATCACCTGAACATGCTCTATTACGCCCTGTTCCAATCCGGAAGAGGTTCCATCTGGGATGGGAACCTGAAGCGTTATGAGCTTGCAATTGAAACCGATGCAAACACCGGTGAAAAATCGGCCTACATCGAAGATGCCAACGGCAATGCTGCGATTGATCAGGCAACCGGGTTTTTCAAGGACACGGCGAAAAGCTGGTGGAGTACGGCCGCAGATGGCGCCAATGTCCGTGAAGGAGGGGCTGCCTCCCAGTTACCGGCGACTGCGGCCAGTCGGGCGGTATTTTCCAACCTGAGTGACCGACAGAGTGACTTGTCGCACGTTTCCAACGCGGTTGTTTCGACGAATACCAACCTGACCGGAGCGGACTTCGGCGATGCGACCATGCAAGCAGCCGATCTTGAGAAAGTCATCAACTGGACTCGAGGAGTTGATGTCAACGACGAGGATGGCGACTCGGACACTACCGAGGGCCGCAAGTTCCTCGCTGATCCACTTCACTCTGTACCTCAGTTGGCGATCTATGACGCCACATCGGATCCCCAGGACATCACTATTTATTACAGTGACAACCAGGGCTTCATCCACGGGATAAATGGTGAAACCGGGGCGAGCCACTTCTCCTTCATTCCGCGTGAGTTGCTGAAGAATCAGCCAGCTTTGATGAACAGTACCGATGCGTCATCCAAAATCTACGGCATGGATGGCACTCTGGTCCTGTGGACAAAGGATGCGGATTACAATGCGAAAATCGATGGGAATGATGACTTTGTGCGCATCTTTGGTGGCATGCGCCGGGGCGGAAAGAGTTATTACGCTCTTGATGTAACAGACAGAACATCCCCGGAGCTGATGTGGTCCATCACTGGCGGCGTTGCCGAAACAGACTTCGCGGAGCTTGCACAGACCTGGTCCAAGCCTGTGAAAACCAAGGTGAAGATTGCAAACTCCCTCCATGAAGCGCTGATTTTTTCCGGGGGTTACGATACTAATCAGGACTCTGTTTCGGTTCGAACTCCCGATTCGTCAGGTCGAGCGCTTTACATTGTTGATGCGGAAACTGGCGATCTGCTGTGGTGGGCAGGTCCAGCAGATAGCGGTGCCACCATGGAACTGGCAACTATGCAGTACAGCATTCCCGCCTCGCCAAAAGTTCTGGATGTCAACGGTGATGGTCTGGCTGACCAGGTTTATGTAGGTGACATGGGCGGCCAGATTTTCCGCTTTGATTTCACGAACGGCAATCGACTGAGCGAATTCGCAACCGGAGGCCGGATTGCTGATCTGGCCGGAGAAGGCGAACAGAACAATCGCCGGTTCTATCACAGTCCGGATTTGTTTGGCATCAAGATTGGTGGTACGAGATATCTAGGACTGGTTATTGGTTCTGGTTATCAGGCAAACCCCCTGAATGAAACGGTAGATGATCGCATTTACATGTTGAAGATCGCTGCCGTGAGCAGCGCCCCTCTGGATCCTGACGATCCGGATCAGCTTGATGTGCTCTATGAAACCGCAACAGAAGCAGACTTGTTTGACACAACAGCGAACCTGATTCAGCAGGGTACCGCAGACGAGAAGGAAGCCGCTGCCAATTCCCTTGCCGGTTCGAAAGGCTGGTTCATCAAGCTGGAAAATGACGGTGAGAAAGTGCTGTCCGCAGCCACCACTATCAACAGTGAGGTGTTTATAACGACCTACGACCCCGAAGTGAGCGACAACCCTTGCCTACCGCCGACAGGAACATCCAGGCTCTACCATTTCTCAGCCCTGAATGGCAGTGCGGTTCGCAACTATGACGGTATCGGTGGGGACGCGAGCAACGAGTTAACGGCTAGTGACCGGCCGGTCCTGGTGAATGTTCCGGGGCTTCCGCCATCGCCCCAGCGCATGCGGGTGGACGACACTGACGTTATTTGTGTGGGTACCGAGTGCCAGACGTTCGAAACTGTCAAAGGTGTTGTTGAAACCTACTGGTATGAGGACTAAATGGTGAGCAAGCTACGTCAGACCGAAAAGGGTTTTACGCTGATAGAGTTGATGATTGTGGTTGCGATCATTGGCATCATTGCCGCGATTGCGTATCCCAGCTATCAGAGCCAGGTCGATCGCACTCGCCGGGTTGATGGCCAGGGTGCGCTGATGGAGATGGCGGCTGCCATGGAACGTCATTTTGCAGGTAACAATAGCTACCAGGGTGCAGCAACCGGTGGGGGCGATACCGGTGCCCCTGCCATCTTCCCGGACGAGGCACCGGTGTCAGGTGACACCAAATACTATGACCTGACCATCCAGGCTGCGACAGCCACCACCTACACCCTCCGGGCCACGCCGAAAGGTGCCCAGGCGGGCGATGGGGTACTCGAGCTGGATTCAACAGGTGTAAAGCGTTGGAATGGGAATTTGGGCTGGTAATAGGATGGCCTTAGAGGCATTTCCTTTACCGTCATAAAAAGAGCCGGCAAAGCCGGCTCTTTTTCGTTCAGCAGCTGATGAGACCGCCCCAGGAAAGTCGTATTCTCCCATCGCGATCGTTGTCCTTCTCGACCCGGAAACGACCGGCCATATTGACGGGCATGTAACTCATGGTTCCCTCCGATGTATTGGTCGGGCAGAGCACCAGGCTGCCCATGGCCCCCGAACTCATGCCCTCGTCATTGAATCGGAAATAGCCTCGTCCGCCCGTTCGTGAGTTCAGAGAAAACGGAGCAAGTTCAATCCCGCTCTGGCTGAGGATTTCGCCATTATCAGGTCTGCGGTCCTTATCTTCGTCGACGAAGATCGAGACAGGGCGTTGCCAGTCGTCGACGCACTGACCGGTTGCGGACAGGGGGCAGACCGTTACCGTTTTTCGCAGACTGGCTGCGGACCATCGCGCGAAGGCGAAAAGTGAGTGGTAATGCTCCAGTATCGCTCTTTGCCGGGACTGGTTGACCCAGGTGCCCCAACTGTGTGTGGCGAGTCCTGACAGGATGCCGATGATCGCCAGAGTGACGACAAGCTCAAGCAGGCTAAAGCCTGCCGACCGGAAAAGTGGCATTCGCATAGTTACAGTCCTTGTAACAGTTAAACGAAAAATTGCAGCTAGCCGGCTTCCTGCCGGCTGCCTGGTCAGTATAGAGAGAGTTGATGTGGTCGGGGAGGGTTATCTGGGCCTAGTCCATATCGAGCTTCTTTAACCGATATCTCAACGCCCGGAAGGTGATGCCCAGGCGCTTGGCCGCCGCCGTTTTGTTCCATCGTGTCGCTTCCAGCGCTTTCTCGATGGTCTTCCGTTCGATATCTTCCAGGTATCCCTCCAGATCTATATCGCCCTCGGGAATGGCGACTTCTGATGTGGGGGGCTGGTGGTCCTCGGCAGCTGCCCCAGGCATGGGCGCCTGGTTTCCGTTACCCAGTTGCAGGTCGGCAGCATCAATGGTGTCGTCATCACACAGGGTAAAGGCCCGCTCGAGGGCGTTTTCCAACTCACGGACGTTGCCGGGGAATGCGTAGCCCTGAAGTCGATCCAAGGCCGCCGGGGTTAGGTGTGCCGGGGCGCATTCGTACTCGCGGGCGATGCGGTTCAGGATGTGGTCAGCGAGCAACGGGATATCATCGGCGCGCTCGCGCAAAGGCGGCACGGCCAGTTCGATGACGTTGATCCGATAAAACAGGTCTTGCCTGAAAAGCCCGTCCTGTACCAGTTGAGGTAGGTTCTTGTGAGTGGCGCTGAGCACGCGGATATCCACCGGCACTTCCTTGCTCTCTCCCACCGGTCGAACGGCTTTTTCCTGGATGGCTCGTAATAACTTCACCTGCATGGCCAGGGGCAGGTCCGCCACTTCGTCGAGGAAGAGGGTGCCGCCGCTGGCGGATCGGAACAGGCCCTCCTTGTTCTCCACGGCGCCGGTAAAACTACCTTTCTTATGGCCAAAGAATTCGCTTTCCATCAGTTCTGAGGGTATGGCGCCACAGTTCACTGCGATGAAGGGGCCATCCTCTCTTGGACCCTGCAGATGGATCATCCGGGCGACCAGTTCCTTACCACTTCCAGATTCCCCGCTGATAAACACCGGCGCCTGGCTACGGGCCAGTTTCTGGGTTTGCTTGCGCAGTTTGCGGATCTGGTCGGATTGGCCGAGGAGGAGGCCGGGCTCTTCGTCGTCGGGGGTCTGCTCCGCTTTCTGAGGCGCGAGTTTCAGAGCGCTGTTGATCAGCTCCCGGAGTCGGGGCAGTTCCACCGGCTTGGAAACAAAGTCAAACGCACCGGCCTTCAGTGAATCAATAGCGGCGTCCATGCTGCCGTACGCTGTAATAACGGCGACCGGTGTCGATGGAACGTGTTGCTGTATCCACTGGACCAGTTCAATGCCATTGCCGTCTGGCAGGTTCATGTCCGTCAGACAAAGATTGAAGGTCTGGTCGTTCAGAAGCCGGTATGCACTCGCCAGGTCAGGCGCAGTCTCGACGCTGATACCCATGCGAAAAAGCGTGATTTCTAGCAAATCACGAATATCCGGTTCGTCATCAATAATCAGAGCTGATGGGGCGTTAGTCATTGTTATCGAGTTGGTTCCTGGTCGAAATTCAGGTGCGCTTCCAGGGAAGGTGGCACCTTCAGATCAGTCGTCCCGGGTGGGCGAACGTGATGCGGAAACAGCAGCCCGGCTGGGCATCGTCCAATACGGACAAATGAGCCTGGTTAGACTCGCACAGTTCCCTGGCCAGATAAAGGCCAAGTCCTGTTCCGCTTTTGTCGGTCGTGAAGAACGGCTCGAAGACGGAGCTTTTTTGCTCCGGATCGATGCCGGGTCCCTCGTCGCGGATGTCGATATAGCTCCGCTCCCCATCGGCCGATGTGCCGGCATGAATCTTAACCGAGTATCGGCCGGTTTTCTGGTGACTGTAGCGAAGCCCGTTATCACACAGGTTGATCATCACTTGTTCGAACTGGCTTTTGTCGAACCGGGCTGGTGGCAGGTCGTCATCAAAGGTGAGATCAATGGTCGCTGAGGCGCGATCACCGTCCTGGGTTTGCAGGTAGTCAGACACAAATTCTTGCAGCCAGTCTGAGAGGTCAATCTGATCAGCCTGCGCTACCTGTCGTCTAGACAGGTCCAGCACGTTCTCGATGATCCCATTCACGCGCCGGGAGTGACGTCGGATGATGTCCAGCATCCGATGATCCCCCTCAGAAAGCGTAGGGGATTCTTCCATTAACTGGGCTGCGTGACTTATGGCGCCCAGAGGGTTTCGGATCTCATGGGCAATCCCGGCCGTCAGTCGACCCAAAGAGGCCAGCTTCATTTGCTGGGCCTGTTGGGTCACCTTACCTATGTCTTCTATGAATACCAGGATGTGATCCTTGCGGCTGACGTCCAGTTCCGTGAAATTGGCCTGCAGGCGCGGTGAGGTCGGAAATGGCTGAAAAGGTTCTATGCGTTGGCCGGGATTGCGAATCCAGGCCTCCAGCCCAAGTTTCAACGGTTGGGGCAGAACACGGCTTGGGGGCAGTTGCTGATTTGGGCTGGAGGGCGTCCCAAACAACAGTTCCTCGGCTGCCGCATTGACCAGGCGAATCTGCCCATGGCGGTCGAGCACCAGAATACCGGTGCGCATCCGTTGGATGATCTGTTTGTTGATCTGCTCGAGTTCTTCAAGGCTCCGGGCCCTGCTACTGGCCAAGGCTTCGCTGCGCATCATTCGGCGGGAGACATACTGGAGAGTAAATGCGGCAGCAAAATACAGGATGCCCAGGGAGCCGGCGCGCACCAGATCGTCTGCGGATGCATCGAGAACTAACGTGGCCCAACCAGAGATGCCAAGGGAGCAGAGCGCGGCCAGTGCGGCATAGAACGTGCCGACCCGGGTGGGTGTCAGAATATTGCCGGCAGCAATAGAAATAATCACCAGGTTGGCGAGGCCGTTAGTAATGCCCGTGCTGGTAAAAAGCAGCCAGTGGATAATCAGGATATCGAGCAGGATGGACAGGATAATGTGTCTGCGGTTTGGCTGGAAACCTGCCACAATAATCAGCGCGATGAAGGCGTTCAGGCCAAGGTATCCGGCGGCACCAGTGAGGTAATAGTCCGGTAGTCGGAACTGGGAGTCGAAGTTGACCGGATCGATCAGCAGCAGCGCCAGCAGCATAATACTGACCACCAGCCGGTAATGGTTGTAGATACGAAACAGTTTCGCCTGCTGTGGCAGGGTGGGGGATTGGAGGGCTGGTCCCGCTAGGGACGGTTTGTCTACTGCCATGGGATAGAGAGTCCGCTGTTCGTATAAAGAAATCCTAGCTTCCGCCGGGTTATAATAGCCTTTTAGTGGCAATGAGTTACAGGAGCCGATTTATGTCCTCTTCCGGGAGTCGAACATCCCTCAACGCATCTCCCCAGAAACTGCGGGTCGTCATGGCTCAGCAAGACTTTTTGGTGGGCGATATTCCCGGGAATACGGACCTGGTGATCGAGACGGTCCGGCGCGCGGAACAGGAACATCAGGCTGATATCGTGGTGTTCCCGGAATTGTGTCTGACGGGGTATCCGCCGGAAGACCTGCTGTTGCGACCGAGTCTGGACCTGCGCGTCAGGGAAGCACTGGAACGAATCCAGGATGCCCAGCTGGCCCCTGCCATCGTCATTGGTGCGCCGGTTCGTGAAGGGGCGTTGCTATACAACGCAGCGCTGGTGATCGAAAACGGACAGGTCACCGGGCGCTACTTCAAGCGGTATCCGCCTAACTATCAGGTCTTTGACGAAAAGCGTTATTTCGCCGAGGGGCGGGATCCGGTAGTCGTTGAGATTCGTGGTGTCCCGGTGGGGTTGACCGTCTGCGAAGACATCTGGCGGGAAGGCCCGGTTGAGGACGCGGCAGCCGCTGGCGCACGGTTAATTCTGAACATCAATGCATCGCCCTTCGATCTCGACAAGCAGGAACGACGCAAGGCGCTGATTGAGCGCAAGGCCCGGGAAAACCTGGTTAGCATTGTTTACCTGAACCTGGTGGGCGGCCAGGACGAACTGGTGTTCGACGGTGGCTCCATGGTGTATGACCATTCCGGTGAGTTGGCGGTTGAAGTGCCCCAGTTTGCGGAAGGACTCTATCCGGTTGATTTCCTGTATGAACACCATTGCCAGCCTATATCCCAGCCGCTGCCCGAGGCACAGAGCCTGGAAGCCAAAGTGTACAGTGCCCTGGTGACCGGTGTGCGGGACTACGTCAACAAAAACGGTTTCAAGTCGGTGGTGCTTGGCCTGTCGGGTGGCATTGATTCAGCCGTTACCCTGGCGGTTGCCGTTGATGCGCTGGGCAAAGAGCGGGTGCGTGCGGTCATGATGCCGTTCCGGTACACCTCCAGCATGAGCCTGGAAGATGCAGAATCAGAAGCCAACGCGCTGGACGTTCGGTACGACGTCTTCTCCATCGAGCCCATGTACGATGCCTTTATGGCCACCCTTGAGACACCCTTCGAGGGCACCCGGCCGGATACCACTGAAGAAAATCTCCAGGCCCGCCTTCGTGGTGTGCTGCTGATGTCGTTGTCCAACAAGTTCGGTTCGCTGGTGCTCACCACGGGCAACAAGAGCGAAATGGCGGTGGGGTATTCCACGCTGTATGGCGATATGGCCGGTGGTTTTGATGTGCTCAAGGATGTGCCAAAGACGCTGGTGTTCCGGCTGGCCCGCTACCGAAACACTGTTTCCCCGGTCATACCGGAGCGGGTCATTACTCGCCCACCGTCCGCGGAACTGGCGCCGGATCAGAAAGATGAGGACAGCCTGCCCGGTTATGACGTGCTGGACCAGATTCTCAATCTCTACGTAGAGCGGGATCTGAGCGCCGATGCGATTGTTGCCGAAGGGTTTGATCGAGTTGATGTCGAGCGGGTCGTCCGCCTGGTGGACATCAATGAGTACAAGCGTCGCCAGGCCCCGGTTGGGGTGCGGATTACCGAGCGCGGCTTTGGCAAGGACCGCCGCTATCCCATCACCAATGGCTGGAAGAGCGGCAAGTAAGCGGGCAGGCGTTCGGGGGCGACGACTCAGTCGTCGCCCATCAGGCCGAAGGTCACCACGTTAGACAGGGAGCGGCTTTCAGCGTTGAGCAGGTTTGCTTCGAACTCACCCTGCGGATTGAACGCCTTGCTCTCCGGGAAGTTTTGCTTGAGCAGTGCAATAGCATCCTGTGAGTCCTCTGGCAGCTCCAGGGCCCGGAAGGTTTCCGCCATGATCACCAATGCTTCCTCCACAGACGGCGTGGTCGGGAAGTTTTCCACCACGTAACGGGCACGGTTGTTCGCCGCTACGTAGGCGCTTCGCTTGATGTAGTATCGGGCAGTATAGATTTCCAGCTCTGCCATGCGGTTGCGGATGGCAACCATGCGTTGGCGGGCGTCAGCGACATACTGGCTCTCGGGGTACCGGTTCAGGAGTTCAGAGAAATCCCGAAAGGCTTGCTCCTGTTCACCGGGGGACCGGGCGCCCACATCAATCGGGAAGTAGCGGGCGGCTAACCCAAGGTCCAGATTGTAGGACGCGAGTCCTCGCATATAGAGCGCGTAATCGGCGTGGTCGCTCTGGGGGTTCAGGCGCAGGAAACGGTCAGCCGCAGCACGGGCGCCTTCCAGGTCCAGGTTCTGGTAGCGGGCGAAAATCAGGTCAAGCTGCGCCTGTTCAGCGTAACGGCCGAACGGGTAGTAGGTCTCCAGAGCGTCCAGGTTCTCCTCGGCTTCGGTAAAGTTGCCGGAGTTCATGGCCTCGCGAGCGTTCTCGTAGTAAGTCTTCTCCGGCAGCACCTCCTCCTGTTGATTGGAGGCGCAGGCACTGACCAGAACGACCATAGTGGTCAGTAGCAATGAACGAACAACTGATCTCATGCCGGAATCCCGTATAATGTTGATGATTTCAAAAGAGACGCCATTGTAGCGGGGATGTCGCCGGATGTGCAGAGTGGTCTGGCCTTTTGATTCAATCATACGAAACCTACATCGGCCCTGGGGGCTTAATGTCATCTGAAAACCGAATTACAGCCAGTTTTGCGGTGCCACCCGAACTGAGCGATCGACGCCTGGATCAGGCCGCCGCCGAACTGATGCCCGAGCATTCACGCTCCCGCCTTCAAAGCTGGATCAAGAGCGGTGCTTTGACCGTGAATGGCGAAAAGCGCAAACCCCGTGACAAGGTCATGCTCGATGATCAGATTAATCTTGATGCGGAGCCCGAGGCTCAGGTCAGTTGGGAAGCCGAGGACATCACCCTGGATATCGTCTACGAGGATGAGCACCTGCTGGTCATCAACAAACCGGCGGGATTGGTGGTGCACCCGGCAGCAGGACATGCGGCTGGCACTCTGGTGAACGCTCTGCTCAATTACGCGCCGGAAGTGGAGAATCTGCCCCGTGCGGGGATTGTCCATCGTCTGGATAAAGACACCTCAGGCATTATGGTGGCGGCGCGCAGTCTGGTTGCCCACACATCGTTAGTCGATCAGCTGCAGACCCGAACCATGGGGCGAGAATACGACGCTGTGGTGGTCGGGGAACTGACCGGCGGTGGAACCGTAGATGCGCCCATTGGTCGTCACCCTCGGGAACGCAAGAAAATGGCGGTGGTGGCCTCCGGCAAACCGGCCGTCACCCACTATCGCTTGGCGGAGCGGTTTGCTGCCCATACCCATATCCGGTGCAAGCTGGAAAGCGGTCGGACCCACCAGATCCGGGTGCACATGGCGCACGTCAAGCACCCGCTGGTTGGAGATCCTCTCTACGGTGGGCGCCTGCGCCTGCCGAAGGGAACCACCGAAGAACTGCGGGAGGCTCTGGCGGCGTTCAACCGGCAGGCACTCCATGCCCGGCAACTGACGCTGGAACACCCGGAAACCGGCGAGATCCTCTCCTGGGAAGTGCCTCTGCCAGAGGATATGCAGGCCCTGCTGGCGGCCCTGCGCAAACACGTCGAAGACCTGGCGAGCGATGTCTACTGATCTCCCCCTGATCACGCCTGACTGGCCGGCACCTGCCAGGGTGCGGGCCGTCTGCACAACTCGTGCGGGCGGTGTCAGTGAGGTGCCTTGGCAGTCGTTGAATCTGGCCATGCATGTGGGGGACGATCCTTCCCACGTGGACGTCAACCGACGGCGGCTGGCGGGCCACCTGAACCTCGAGCCAGAGGCTTTTGGATGGCTGGATCAGGTACACGGTACCGATGTGGTGGAGCTCCCCGTCAAGCAGCGAGTCCCCAGTGCGGATGCTGCCATGACGGCCCACCCGGGACAGGTGTGCGCGATTCTGACCGCCGATTGCCTGCCGGTATTGTTATGTGATCGCGCTGGCAACCAGGTGGCTGCCGCCCACGCCGGATGGCGGGGGCTTTGTCAGGGGGTGCTGGAAAATGTGATCGGCCAGTTCCGCTCGTCCCCAGCCGAGCTGTTGGCTTGGCTTGGGCCGGCAATCGGCCCTGAGCGGTTTGAAGTCGGGCCTGAAGTTCGCGAGTCCTTTCTCGCTTCCAGCCCGCTCGCCGAAAAGGCATTTCACAAGCAAGGCGCCCGCCCCGGCCATTACATGGCAGATCTATACCAGTTGGCTCGCATCCGGCTGTCTGCGCTGGGGGTGACGTCGGTTTTCGGTGAACCAGTGTGCACGGTTTCAGACCCTTCCCGTTTTTACTCCTACCGGCGAGATGGCCAGACCGGTCGTATGGCCAGCCTGATCTGGCTCACCGCCTGATTCGCTCTTCCTCAAGAGTATGATGCCGATCAATTTTTCAGCAGCTTGATTGCTCCCCTGCTTGAAGTCGCTCTGCTCGCCCCTACATTTACTTTCAAAGCATGATGGGTGTGGAGGCGTCGATAAGCCGACACCCAGGCAACTGAATTGGGGATACGAGTTTATGAGAATTGATAAGCTGACCAGCCGGTTACAGACGGCGTTAGCCGATGCCCAGTCCCTCGCGGTGGGTAAGGATCACAATTTTATCGAGCCTCTGCATTTGATGCAGGCACTTTTGGATCAGAACGGTAGCTCCATCAAGCCCCTGCTAAAGCAGGCCGGCTGTGAGCCCGGCAGAGTTCGTCAGGCTGTGGCCCGGGAACTCGAAAAACTGCCCGAAGTGCAGGGCTCGGCAGGCGACGTGTCCATGTCCAACGACATGGGGCGTTTGTTCAATATTGCTGACAAGCTGGCGCAAAAGCGTAAGGACCAGTTCATTTCCAGTGAGCTTATGCTGCTGGCGGCCCTGGAAGACCGTGGCACCCTTGGCCGGGTGCTGAACGAACAGGGGCTGAACAAAGCGGCCTTGGAAAAAGCTATTGATGAGGTGCGTGGTGGGGAAGCAGTGAATGATCCGGGCGCCGAAGAAAGCCGTCAGGCGCTGTCCAAGTACACCATTGACCTGACCGAGCGAGCGGAGTCCGGGAAGCTGGACCCGGTGATTGGCCGGGATGATGAAATCCGCCGGACCATTCAGGTGCTCCAGCGTCGCCGGAAGAACAACCCGGTTCTGATCGGTGAGCCCGGCGTGGGCAAGACCGCCATTGTTGAGGGTTTGGCCCAGCGCATCGTCAACGGCGAAGTGCCCGAAGGCCTGAAAGACAAAAAAGTGCTCTCTCTGGACATGGGTGCCCTGATTGCCGGTGCCAAATTCAGGGGTGAGTTTGAAGAGCGCTTGAAGGCCGTGTTGAACGAACTGGCCAAGCAGGAAGGTCAGATCATCCTGTTCATCGACGAAATCCACACCATGGTTGGTGCCGGTAAAGCTGAGGGCTCCATGGATGCGGGCAATATGCTCAAGCCAGCTTTGGCCCGCGGCGAGCTTCATTGTGTGGGCGCCACCACGCTGGACGAGTACAGGGAAAACATTGAAAAAGATGCCGCCCTTGAGCGTCGTTTCCAGAAAGTATTGGTGAGCGAACCAACCGAGGAAGACACCATTGCCATCCTGCGGGGGCTGAAAGAACGCTACGAAGTTCACCACGGGGTCGAAGTGACCGACGGCGCCATCATCGCCGCGTCCAAGCTGTCCCATCGTTACATCACCGACCGTCAGTTGCCGGACAAGGCCATCGATCTGGTGGATGAAGCGGCCAGCCAGATTCGTATGGAGATGGACTCCAAGCCGGAAGCCCTGGACCGTCTGGAGCGTCGCCTGATTCAGCTCAAGATCGAGCGTGAAGCATTGAAAAAGGAAACGGATGCGGCGTCCAAGAAGCGTCTGGATGAGCTGTCTGATGTGATCTCCGGAATTGAGCGCGAGTACGCCGATCTGGAAGAAGTCTGGAACACCGAAAAGGCGGCGTTGCACGGTTCCCAGAAGATCAAGAGTCAGCTCGAGCAGGCGCGGATTGATCTGGAAAATGCTCGCCGTGCTGGGGACCTGGGCCGCATGTCCGAACTCCAGTACGGACAGATCCCCGAGCTGGAGCGGCAGCTAGACATGGCCAGCCAGGCCGAAATGATGGAGATGAAACTCCTGCGTAATCGCGTCACCGATGAGGAAATCGCCGAAGTGGTCTCCAAATGGACCGGTATCCCTGTGTCCAAGATGCTGGAAGGTGAGCGCGACAAACTGATGCGTATGGAAGAGGCCCTGCACGAGCGGGTCATTGGTCAGGATGAGGCGGTTGAGGCCGTGGCTAATGCGGTTCGCCGTTCCCGGGCCGGGTTGTCTGACCCGAATCGTCCGAACGGTTCGTTCCTGTTCCTCGGGCCAACCGGTGTGGGTAAAACCGAGCTGTGTAAATCCCTGGCGTCGTTCCTGTTCGATACCGAAGAGGCCATGGTGCGGATCGACATGTCCGAGTTCATGGAGAAACATTCGGTGGCAAGGTTGATCGGTGCGCCTCCCGGCTATGTCGGGTATGAAGAGGGGGGTTACCTGACGGAAGCAGTTCGTCGCCGGCCGTACTCGGTATTGCTGCTGGATGAGGTGGAAAAAGCCCATCCGGATGTGTTCAACATCCTGCTGCAGGTTCTGGAAGATGGCCGACTTACCGATGGCCAGGGCCGCACCGTGGATTTCAGGAATACCGTCATCGTGATGACCTCCAACCTGGGTTCAGACATCATCCAGCAGAAGGCGGGTGAGGAAAATTACGAGTCCATGAAGAACGCGGTGATGGAAGTCGTTGGTACGCACTTCCGGCCGGAGTTCATCAACCGTGTGGACGAGGTCGTAGTCTTCCATCCGCTGGCGGAAAACCAAATTCAGGGCATTGCCCGGATTCAGATCGAATCCCTGAACAAGCGCCTGAAGGAGCAGGATATCGCTCTGGAGCTGGACGACACTGCGATGGAGTTTCTGTCCGAGGTGGGGTATGACCCGGTGTATGGCGCGCGTCCGTTGAAGCGGGCTATTCAGCGGCTGATCGAGAACCCGTTAGCCCAGCGGTTGTTGCAGGGCGACTTCGTGCCCGGAGACACAATCCATGGCACCGTCAGGGACCACAATCTGGAGTTTGTGAAGGCCTGAAACGCAAGCGGGGTATCCGGTCCTCCGGATACCCCGCCGTATTTGCCTTAATCGATAGGCGTCGCCGAAACGATCAGTTGGCCGCCGTGGTCTTTTCCGGGCCGCAGTTTTCTTCGGCGACTTGCTGGAATTTCTGGCGCTGTTCGGCGATTTCCTCCGGTGACAGGTAGCGCTTCTCGCCGTTGTCTTCAACGTGAATGCGGGCGTTGCTGTCAATCACCTTCAGGTTGCTGCGGGCCGTTTCACAGTTGGCCGCGCGCTGCTTTTCCCTAGCCTCCATTTCAGCACGCTCACGGGCGGTCAGGTTTTCCTTTTCCTTTTCTTTTTCCATGTCAGCCAGCCGCTCCTGCGGGCTTGCTTTCTGGCTGGCGGTGCTGGCGGGAACGCCGGCGCGGACATTCACGCGTTCCACGGACTTGCCCGTTGGCTGCCGATCCCCGAAGTGCGTTACCCCATTTTCATCAGTCCACTTGTAAACTGATGCGCTCATTGAAATGCCCGGTACAACAGCCAGCAAGGCGGCCAGCGTCAGAATCTTCTTATTCATGGGTACATCCACTCGGTGTTTACTACTCCCGGTTCCAGGGTAGACCCTGACAGGCCGGGTACTGTTCTTGAATCACTGACCGCTATCATGCCACTCAACACAGCAGATTTCTTCCATCTGGTTCAAAACTCTGTTCTGGTTTTGTTTCCGAGTGTGGCCCGCCTATCGTTTCGCAGCCAAATCAAAGCTAACTGACCTATTGACAGGGAGTTTCCCGCTGTCAGAATTACCGTTTGCCTGAGGACTGGGGTCAATACGGCAGGCAATCCCGAGCGAGTATCCCCCATCACACACCACACCGAACGCTCTGCGCTTGACGTTGCAGGGTGGTTGTTGCTGACATGCAACCCGTTGATTGGTCGTTCTCCGCAACCCTCAGGAGGGCGGCTGGCCAGGAGACAACCTCTGATCAGGGTGTGGAGGAGCAGTCGGTTCCGCTTTCACAAGAAGCAGGGAAACCGTGAATCCAGGCAACCGGGCAGGAGCCCGGAACATTCACAATTAGAAGAGGGTAGAAAACCGTGGAGTTATTGTCTGGCGCCGATATGCTGATCCGGTCCTTGCAGGACGAAGGCATCGAATACATATACGGCTATCCGGGTGGTGCGGCGCTTCATATCTATGATGCGCTGTTCAGGCAGGACAAGGTCAAACACATCCTGGTTCGACACGAGCAGGCAGCGGTCCATATGGCCGATGGCTATGCCCGTGCAACCGGCAAGCCGGGTACCGTTCTGGTGACCTCCGGCCCCGGAGCCACCAACACCATCACCGGCATCGCGACCGCGTTTATGGATTCCATCCCCATGGTCGTTCTGTGTGGCCAGGTGGCATCCACGCTGATCGGCGAGGATGCATTCCAGGAAACCGATATGATCGGTGTCTCCCGGCCGGTGGTGAAGCACAACCTCAGCGTGCGTCATCCGGAAGAAATCCCGGAAGTGATTCGCAAGGCATACTACATTGCGGCAACCGGCCGTCCCGGCCCGGTGGTGGTGGATATCCCCAAGGATATGACCACCCCCAACGAGCGTTACGAATACGCCTATCCCAAGAAGGTCAAGCTGCGCTCCTATAACCCGGCCATTCGCGGTCATGCCGGCCAGATCAAGAAAGCGGTCGACATGCTGTTGGCAGCTCGTCGTCCGGTGATCTACGCCGGTGGTGGCGTGGTACTGGGCAAGGCATCTGATCAGCTGACTGAGTTCGTTCGCAAGCTCGGGTACCCGATCACCAATACCCTGATGGGGATTGGCTGTTATCCGGCCAGCGACAAGCAGCATCTGGGCTGGCTCGGCATGCATGGCACCTACGAAGCCAACATGGCGATGCACCACGCGGATCTGATTCTGGCGATCGGTGCGCGCTTTGATGACCGTGTGACCAATGCCACTGAGAAGTTCTGCCCGGGTGCCCGCATCATCCATGTGGACATTGATCCGGCCTCGATTTCCAAAACCGTGGAAGCAGATGTGCCCATCGTGGGCCCTGTTGATGCCGTACTCAAGGAAATGCTGTCGCTGGTCAAGGAGAGCAAGCAGAAGCCAGACGCGGATGCGATTGCAGCCTGGTGGAAGCAGATCGAAGAGTGGCGGGCGTTTCATGGCATGCGTTACGAAACCAGTGACGACGTCATCAAGCCGCAAGAGGTGATCGAAATCCTCCACAGACTCACCAACGGCGAGGCGTTTGTCACCTCCGATGTTGGTCAGCACCAGATGTTTGCCGCGCAATACTACAAGTTCGACAAACCCAACCGGTGGATCAACTCCGGTGGTCTCGGCACCATGGGCTTTGGCCTGCCGGCTGCCATGGGCGTCAAGCTGACTCATCCGGATGATGAGGTTCTGTGTATCACCGGCGAAGGCAGTATCCAGATGAACATTCAGGAACTGTCCACCTGCAAGCAGTACAACTTGCCGGTGAAGATCATCAACCTCAACAACCAGGCCCTGGGTATGGTGAAGCAGTGGCAGGACATGAACTACGAGTCCCGCCATTCCCAGTCCTACATGGAATCTCTGCCGGACTTCATCAAGCTGGCGGAATCCTATGGCCATAAAGGCGTTCGGATTGAGAAGAAGGCAGAGCTGGAGTCTAAGTTGAAGGAAGTTCTGGCCATGAAGGACGAGCTAGTATTCGTGGACATCTACGTGGATCGGTTCGAACACGTCTATCCGATGCAGGTCGCTCGTGGCTCCATGAAAGATATGTGGCTCAGCAAGACGGAGAGGGTGTGATCATGCGTCGAATCATTTCTGTTTTGCTGGAAAACGAGCCTGGAGCACTGTCCCGCGTGGTGGGGCTTTTCTCCCAGCGTAACTACAACATTGAAACCCTCACGGTCGCTCCGACAGAAGATGAGACCCTGTCCCGGCTCACGGTGACCACAACCGGTTCCGACAAGGTCATCGAGCAGATCACCAAGCAGCTCAACAAGCTGATTGAAGTGGTCAAGCTTGTAGACCTGACGGAAGGCGCCCACATTGAGCGGGAGCTGATGCTGATCAAGCTCAAGGCCACCGGGTCCCAGCGTGCGGAAATCAAGCGCACCGTGGACATCTTCCGGGGGCAGATTGTCGATGTCACCAGTTCGGTGTATACCGTCCAGCTGGCTGGCGACAGCGAGAAGCTCGATGGCTTTATCCAGGCGGTGGGTACCTCCGGTGTTCTGGAGGTGGTACGGTC
Source organism: Marinobacter suaedae (assembly GCF_030519635.1). Taxonomy (NCBI): domain Bacteria; kingdom Pseudomonadati; phylum Pseudomonadota; class Gammaproteobacteria; order Pseudomonadales; family Marinobacteraceae; genus Marinobacter; species Marinobacter suaedae. Next base: position 187,350 of record NZ_JAUMIS010000003.1, read on the forward strand.
CGGGGTTTCAGGTATTGCTCGCGGCGAGAAAGTGCTCAGCCTTTAACAACCGACAACGAACATATTTAAAACACGTGGCCCGCTGAGGCCAATACTAAGAACAGAGGTTTCACATGCAGGTTTATTACGATAAGGATTGCGATCTTTCCATCATCCAGGGCAAGAAAGTTGCCATCATCGGTTTCGGTTCCCAGGGTCACGCGCACGCGTGCAACCTGAAGGATTCCGGCGTTGACGTAACGGTGGGTCTGCGCCCGGGTTCTTCCTCCATTGCCAAGGCGGAAGCCTACGGCCTGAAGACCAGTGACGTTCCGTCTGCAGTAGCTGCAGCCGACGTGGTGATGGTTCTGACCCCGGACGAGTTCCAGGCGCAGCTGTATAAGGCGGAAATCGAGCCGAACCTGAAGCAGGGCGCTACTCTGGCGTTCGCCCACGGTTTCGCGATTCACTACAACCAGATCGTTCCCCGCAAGGATCTGGACGTGATCATGGTGGCGCCGAAGGCTCCGGGTCACACCGTGCGCACCGAGTTCACCAAGGGCGGCGGTATTCCTGACCTGATCGCCATCTTCCAGGACGCATCCGGCAGCGCCAAGAACCTGGCCCTGTCCTATGCAAGCGGCATCGGTGGCGGTCGTACCGGTATCATCGAAACCACCTTCAAGGACGAGACTGAAACCGACCTGTTCGGTGAGCAGGCGGTCCTGTGCGGTGGCGCGGTAGAGCTGGTAAAAGCAGGCTTCGAAACCCTGACCGAGGCAGGCTACGCTCCGGAGATGGCCTACTTCGAGTGTCTGCACGAGCTCAAGCTGATCGTTGACCTGATGTACGAAGGCGGTATCGCCAACATGAACTACTCCATCTCCAACAACGCGGAGTATGGTGAGTACGTGACCGGTCCTGAGGTGATCAACGAGCAGTCCCGCGAAGCCATGCGTAACGCACTCAAGCGTATCCAGAGCGGTGAATATGCCAAGATGTTCATCTCTGAAGGCGCTCTGAACTATCCGTCCATGACGGCACGTCGTCGCCAGAATGCTGCTCACGAAATCGAAGTGGTGGGCGAGAAGCTGCGTGGCATGATGCCGTGGATCTCTGCGAACAAGATCGTAGATAAAGAAAAGAACTGATCGGAAATTCGAACAGTTCAGGAAAGCGCGGCTCGGGTAGCCGCGTTTTTCGTATATACTCCGCCCAAACGCTTTCCGGAGTGATGGCAATGACTGACGAAAAGAAATCTGCTGATATGGAGCCTGAGAGTTCACCATCGGCAAACACTGAAAAGCAAACCTCGGAAGACGAGTTGCAGATTTTCGAGGTGGTTGAAGAGGAGTTGGTTGAGGGCGCCCCGGTTCGTCGCAAGGGGATTTATTTGCTGCCCAACTCACTCACCACTGCGTCACTGTTTTCGGGTTTTTACGCCATCGTGTCTGCGGCAAATGGCGTATTTGATAACGCCGCCATCGCGATCTTTGTATCGATGATTCTCGATGGGCTCGATGGGCGTGTCGCCCGTATGACCAATACCCAGAGCAAGTTTGGTGAGGAATACGACTCGCTGGCGGACATGGTTGCCTTCGGCGTGGCCCCCGGACTGGTGGCTTTCTTCTGGTCCCTCAATAATCTTGGCAAGGTCGGTTGGGCCATCACCTTTATCTATGTCGCGGGTGCGGCTTTGCGCCTGGCTCGTTTCAATACCCAGATCGGGTCTGTGGATAAGAAGTACTTTGTCGGTCTGGCCAGTCCATCGGCGGCGGCCTGTGTTGCTGGCCTGGTGTGGTGCTTCCATCAGTTCGAGCCGTCGTCGTGGCTAACCCTGTTGACCATGGTGGTGGTCGGTGGCACGGGCATATTGATGGTCAGCAACATTTTGTACCGAAGCTTCAAGGATTTGAATCTCCGTGGGCGTGTACCGTTTGCTGCTATTCTGTTGGTGGTGCTGATCTTCGTGGTGATCGCGCTTGATCCCGCGACCGTACTGTTCAGCATCTTCCTGATGTACGCGTTGTCCGGCCCGGTTCGTGCAATCTTTCGGAAAAAACCGCGCCGCAGTGCTGGCGGCTGATTAAAGTCCCAGAGTTCCCGGTGATAACAACGCCGGGAATTCCGCCGGCAGGCTCCGGTCAACCGTGTCAGTTGTTATGAACTGAATGGCCGGACCGGAGAATGCCGATGCCTATCCACAAGCGCCCTTCCTGGGCACTTCCGTACTCCGCAGTGACGCCCGAGCGCGTCTTTCTCAATCGCCGAACGTTCATGGCCGGTCTTGCCATCGGCACGGCGGGCCTGTGTGCGCCGATGAGTTTATCTGCGGCCTTTCGTCCGGATTCGCTTGAAGACCTGAATTTCTCGCCGGCGCCGGACTTCTCCACCGATGAGGAAAAAACCCCTTTCGAAGATGTGGTTCGCTACAATAATTTCTATGAATTCGGTACAGGAAAGGACGATCCCGTCCGTTACGCCCATGAAATGAGCGTCGATCCCTGGTCGGTGGTGGTTGATGGGGAGTGTGGCAAGCCGGGGACCTATGCTCTGGAGGATCTGGTAAAACCACACACCCTGGAAGAGCGGGTATACCGACTGCGCTGCGTGGAAGCCTGGTCGATGGTGATTCCGTGGATTGGAATTCCCCTCGCAGACATGCTGAAGCGATTCGAACCTACCTCCCGGGCCAAGTTTGTGTATTTCGAAACCCTGCATGAACCGGATGAAATGCGCGGGCAGCGGTCGTTGTTCAGTACCATCGACTGGCCTTACCGGGAAGGCCTGCGTATGGACGAGGCGATGAACGAACTCAGCTTCATGGCCGTTGGCTTGTACGGAAAGACCCTGCCAAACCAGAACGGTGCGCCGATTCGACTTGTCGTGCCCTGGAAATATGGCTTCAAGAGCATCAAGTCAATCGTCCGAATCCGCTTCCAGGAAGATCAGCCCGCAACCACCTGGGAAATGATTGCCCCCCAGGAATACGGCTTCTACGCCAACGTGAATCCTGAGGTAGACCATCCTCGGTGGAGTCAGAAGCGGGAGCGTCGTCTCCCATCGGGGTTGCTCAGCCCAAACTGGGTCGAGACGCAGAAATTCAATGGCTATGGCGAGCAGGTGGCGCACCTCTACAAGGGGATGGATCTGCGGCAATACTACTGATGGATTGGCCTAACTGGCGCCAGAGTCGAGGCTTTCTGCTGTGCTTTAGAGTCGGCGTTGCGTTGCTAGCCTTGTTGCCAATGGCTACGTTGGTGAATCGAATCGTCACTGGAAATCTTGGGCCGGATCCGGGCCAGGAGGTGACGCAGGCTCTTGGTCTTGCCGCGTTTCAGTTGTTAATTGCTACCTTGTGTATGACACCGATGCAGCGCTGGACCCGTTGGGGTGGCTGGATACGTGTCCGCCGGATGCTAGGTTTGTTTGCCTTTTTCTATGCCTGTCTGCATGTGCTGTCATTTCTGCAGTTCATTTTGGGCTGGCATGACTTGTGGGCTACGTTCACCAAGCGGCCGTATATAATTGCTGGTTCCGTCGCCTTTCTGGTGCTGGTGCCGCTGGCCCTGACATCAACCAAGGGGATGATGAGGAGGTTGGGGTCGGACTGGAAGCGGTTGCACCGCCTCATCTATGTGTCGGTCGTTGCAGCATGGATTCACTTTATCTGGCAGGCGCGAAGCGATGTTGGCGAGATGCTGATTTATGGTGTTCTTGTTGCGGGGCTGTTGTGGCTCCGTGCACGCTGGATTGGTTGGAATGTTCTTATCCCGTTTGTGCGAGAACAGCGGTCGATTAAATAGTGATCAGGTTGGTTGTAAGGTGATCGATTTTGGGGTGGTGGTGTAGGTGGAAACCGAAGCATCGTGAGAAATGTCAAAATCCGGCGTTGACAGTTTTCCTGAGGGCTGTAGAATGCGCCCCACTTCTGACGGACACGACGCCAAACGGGGTCGGTTCGGAAGC
>NZ_JAUMIS010000004.1:0-5335 GCF_030519635.1 Marinobacter suaedae
TGAGCAACGGCTCAACGTTCTTTAAAAAGTTAACCAAGTAATTCGTGTGGGCGCTGGCCGAGGTATTTCGGATACGAAATATCAGGACAGTGACTCGTCGAAATTGAGTTTTGTCTTGAGCAAGATTTGCGATTTTCGGATCGCTGAATGATTTAAACTGAAGAGTTTGATCATGGCTCAGATTGAACGCTGGCGGCAGGCTTAACACATGCAAGTCGAGCGGTAACAGGGGTAGCTTGCTACCCGCTGACGAGCGGCGGACGGGTGAGTAATGCTTAGGAATCTGCCTGGTAGTGGGGGATAGCCCGGGGAAACTCGGATTAATACCGCATACGCCCTTCGGGGGAAAGCAGGGGATCTTCGGACCTTGCGCTATCAGATGAGCCTAAGTCGGATTAGCTAGTTGGTGGGGTAAAGGCCTACCAAGGCGACGATCCGTAGCTGGTCTGAGAGGATGATCAGCCACATCGGGACTGAGACACGGCCCGAACTCCTACGGGAGGCAGCAGTGGGGAATATTGGACAATGGGGGCAACCCTGATCCAGCCATGCCGCGTGTGTGAAGAAGGCTTTCGGGTTGTAAAGCACTTTCAGTAAGGAGGAAAACCTTATGGTTAATACCCATGAGGCTTGACGTTACTTACAGAAGAAGCACCGGCTAACTCCGTGCCAGCAGCCGCGGTAATACGGAGGGTGCAAGCGTTAATCGGAATTACTGGGCGTAAAGCGCGCGTAGGTGGTTAGGTAAGCGAGATGTGAAAGCCCCGGGCTTAACCTGGGAACTGCATTTCGAACTGTCTGACTAGAGTGTGGTAGAGGGTAGTGGAATTTCCTGTGTAGCGGTGAAATGCGTAGATATAGGAAGGAACACCAGTGGCGAAGGCGGCTACCTGGACCAACACTGACACTGAGGTGCGAAAGCGTGGGGAGCAAACAGGATTAGATACCCTGGTAGTCCACGCCGTAAACGATGTCTACTAGCCGTTGGAGATCTTGAATCTTTAGTGGCGCAGCTAACGCACTAAGTAGACCGCCTGGGGAGTACGGCCGCAAGGTTAAAACTCAAATGAATTGACGGGGGCCCGCACAAGCGGTGGAGCATGTGGTTTAATTCGACGCAACGCGAAGAACCTTACCTGGCCTTGACATCCTGCGAACTTTCTAGAGATAGATTGGTGCCTTCGGGAACGCAGTGACAGGTGCTGCATGGCCGTCGTCAGCTCGTGTCGTGAGATGTTGGGTTAAGTCCCGTAACGAGCGCAACCCCTATCCCTAGTTGCTAGCAGTTCGGCTGAGAACTCTAGGGAGACTGCCGGTGACAAACCGGAGGAAGGTGGGGATGACGTCAGGTCATCATGGCCCTTACGGCCAGGGCTACACACGTGCTACAATGGTACGTACAGAGGGCTGCAAACCCGCGAGGGGGAGCTAATCTCACAAAACGTATCGTAGTCCGGATCGCAGTCTGCAACTCGACTGCGTGAAGTCGGAATCGCTAGTAATCGCGAATCAGAATGTCGCGGTGAATACGTTCCCGGGCCTTGTACACACCGCCCGTCACACCATGGGAGTGGATTGCACCAGAAGTGGTTAGTCTAACCTTCGGGAGGACGATCACCACGGTGTGGTTCATGACTGGGGTGAAGTCGTAACAAGGTAGCCGTAGGGGAACCTGCGGCTGGATCACCTCCTTAAACGAAGCCGAACGCTTCGGTCAGAGTCCACACGAATTACTTGGTTGGCTAATTAAAGAGAGCAACGGGTCTAGCAGGCCCATGCCATTGGGTCTGTAGCTCAGGTGGTTAGAGCGCACCCCTGATAAGGGTGAGGTCGGTGGTTCAAGTCCACCCAGACCCACCAATTGCTCAGCTCGGCGTTAGTGAATGCCTGGGATGAACAATTTAAGGTAGCTGTTTATTTGGGGCTATAGCTCAGCTGGGAGAGCGCCTGCCTTGCACGCAGGAGGTCGGCAGTTCGATCCTGCCTAGCTCCACCATACTTACCCTGACTTCGGTCAGTGTCCAGAAACAAGCGTTTCCGAAGTGAAGCTCTTCTTTCTGATCACTGGGTCAGAATTGCTCTTTAACAAATTGGACGAGATAGACGAATATTTTTCTCTCATTATCTCCGAGAGAAAATGTTCAAAGTGATAACGATTTCAAGCGTTATCCGGTGTGTCGTTGAAGTGGTTGTTTATAGCTTCGAATGACGGTCTCGAATGAAAATCGACATCAGGCTTGCCTGGTGACGGCGGACATTCTGGGTCAGTTGTTTTGGGGTTATATAGTCAAGCAACTAAGCGCATACGGTGGATGCCTTGGCAGTCAGAGGCGATGAAAGACGTGGAAGCCTGCGATAAGGTTCGGGGAGCTGGCAAACGAGCTGTGATCCGGACATTTCTGAATGGGGAAACCCACCGACTTTCGGGTCGGTATCTTGCACTGAATACATAGGTGTAAGAGGCGAACCGGGGGAACTGAAACATCTAAGTACCCCGAGGAAAAGAAATCAACCGAGATTCCCTTAGTAGCGGCGAGCGAACGGGGACTAGCCCTTAAGCTGGACAACTGGTAGGAGAAGGCTCTGGAAAGTGCCGCCATAGTGGGTGATAGCCCCGTATCCGAAACCTGAGTTCAGTGAAATCGAGTAGGACGGGACACGTGATATCCTGTCTGAACATGGGGGGACCATCCTCCAAGGCTAAATACTCCTGACTGACCGATAGTGAACCAGTACCGTGAGGGAAAGGCGAAAAGAACCCCTGTGAGGGGAGTGAAATAGATCCTGAAACCGTATGCGTACAAGCAGTCGGAGCCCACTTGTTGGGTGACGGCGTACCTTTTGTATAATGGGTCAGCGACTTATGTTCAGTGGCGAGGTTAACCATCTAGGGGAGCCGTAGGGAAACCGAGTCTGAATAGGGCGACTTAGTCGCTGGGCATAGACCCGAAACCGGGCGATCTATCCATGAGCAGGTTGAAGGTGCCGTAACAGGCACTGGAGGACCGAACCCACTGTCGTTGAAAAGCCAGGGGATGACTTGTGGATCGGAGTGAAAGGCTAATCAAGCCCGGAGATAGCTGGTTCTCCCCGAAAGCTATTTAGGTAGCGCCTCGGATGAATACCACTGGGGGTAGAGCACTGTTTGGGCTAGGGGGTCATCTCGACTTACCAACCCCAGGCAAACTCCGAATACCAGTGAGTACTATCCGGGAGACACACGGCGGGTGCTAACGTCCGTCGTGGAGAGGGAAACAACCCAGACCGCCAGCTAAGGTCCCCAAGTACCAGTTAAGTGGGAAACGATGTGGGAAGGCTCAGACAGCTAGGAGGTTGGCTTAGAAGCAGCCACCCTTTAAAGAAAGCGTAATAGCTCACTAGTCGAGTCGGCCTGCGCGGAAGATGTAACGGGGCTCAAACTGGTCACCGAAGCTGCGGCTGCATACTTTGTATGCGGGGTAGGGGAGCGTTCTGTAAGCCTGCGAAGGTGTGTTGTAAAGCATGCTGGAGGTATCAGAAGTGCGAATGCTGACATGAGTAACGACAATGCGGGTGAAAAACCCGCACGCCGGAAGACCAAGGGTTCCTGCGCAACGCTAATCGGCGCAGGGTGAGTCGGCCCCTAAGGCGAGACCGAAAGGTGTAGTCGATGGGAAACGGGTTAATATTCCCGTACCTTGGATCACTGCGATGGAGAGACGGAGAAGGCTAGGTGAGCCGGGCGACGGTTGTCCCGGTTTAAGCGAGTAGGAAGAGGACTTAGGCAAATCCGGGTCCTCAATTCTGAGACGTGACGACGACTGCTCATAGAGCGGGAAGTCATTGATGCCATGCTTCCAGGAAAATCTTCTAAGCTTCAGGTGATTCGAGACCGTACCCCAAACCGACACAGGTGGTCAGGTAGAGAATACCAAGGCGCTTGAGAGAACTCGGGTAAAGGAACTAGGCAAAATGGTGCCGTAACTTCGGGAGAAGGCACGCCGGTGTGTACGTGAAGCCCCTGCGGGTGGAGCGGAAGCCGGTCGAAGATACCAGGCCCCTGCGACTGTTTATTAAAAACACAGCACTCTGCAAACACGAAAGTGGACGTATAGGGTGTGACGCCTGCCCGGTGCCGGAAGGTTAATTGATGGGGTTAGCATTCGTGCGAAGCTCTTGATCGAAGCCCCGGTAAACGGCGGCCGTAACTATAACGGTCCTAAGGTAGCGAAATTCCTTGTCGGGTAAGTTCCGACCTGCACGAATGGCGTAACGATGGGGGCGCTGTCTCTACCCGAGACTCAGTGAAATTGAAATCGCCGTGAAGATGCGGTGTATCCGCGGCTAGACGGAAAGACCCCGTGAACCTTTACTATAGCTTCACAGTGAACTTTGAGCATGCTTGTGTAGGATAGCTGGGAGGCTTTGAAACCCGGACGCCAGTTCGGGTGGAGCCAACCTTGAAATACCAGCCTGGCATGTTTGAGGTTCTAACTTGGTCCCCTTATCGGGGATGAGGACACTGTGTGGTGGGTAGTTTGACTGGGGCGGTCTCCTCCCAAAGCGTAACGGAGGAGCACAAAGGTGGGCTAAGCATGGTCGGACATCATGCGGTTAGTGTAATGGCACAAGCCCGCTTAACTGCGAGACAGACACGTCGAGCAGGTGCGAAAGCAGGTCATAGTGATCCGGTGGTTCTGTATGGAAGGGCCATCGCTCAACGGATAAAAGGTACTCCGGGGATAACAGGCTGATACCGCCCAAGAGTTCACATCGACGGCGGTGTTTGGCACCTCGATGTCGGCTCATCACATCCTGGGGCTGAAGCCGGTCCCAAGGGTATGGCTGTTCGCCATTTAAAGTGGTACGCGAGCTGGGTTTAGAACGTCGTGAGACAGTTCGGTCCCTATCTGCCGTGGACGTTGGAGATTTGAGGAAAGCTGCTCCTAGTACGAGAGGACCGGAGTGGACGAACCTCTGGTGTTCGGGTTGTGTCGCCAGACGCATTGCCCGGTAGCTATGTTCGGACAGGATAACCGCTGAAAGCATCTAAGCGGGAAGCCCCTTCCAAGATGAGATCTCCCTGGACCTTCGAGGTCCCTAAAGAGCCGTTCAAGACCAGGACGTTGATAGGCCGGGTGTGTAAGCGCTGTGAGGCGTTGAGCTAACCGGTACTAATTGCTCGTGCGGCTTGACTATATAACACCCAAGACAATTGCGGATAACGCGAAATCATCATCACTATTTATCTCGTCCTTCCCAGTGATCAACCGTTTTGTCTGACGACCATAGCGGCCCGGAACCACCTGATCCCATCCCGAACTCAGAAGTGAAACAGGCCTGCGCCGATGGTAGT
>NZ_JAUMIS010000005.1:0-1410 GCF_030519635.1 Marinobacter suaedae
GGTGAGCGAATCGCCGTCGGCATCACTGGCATTGCCCAGCAACTCGGCCTGGGTGATGGTGCGCGCACCGCTGTCTTCAGCAATCGGTGCCAGCGTGACCGGCGAGGTGGTCGGTGCATCGTTGACCGAGGTCACCGTGACGCTGACCACCTGATTCTCGACGTTACCGTCGTCATCGGTCACCGAGACGGTGAAGCTGTCACTGCCACTCCAGTTGGCCGTGGGCGTGTAACTCCAGTTACCGGCGGCATCAATGCTGGCTGTGCCATTGGCACCGTCGGTGGTGACCGTGTAGTTCGGGCTGGTCATGCCATCGGCGGTATCCGCGACACTCAGGCTGCCACTGATCACCGTGTCTTCATTGCCACTGCCCGAGGTGTCGCCACTGAACACCGCGGTGTCGTTGACCGGGTTGACGGTGATGGAGACGGTTTGTGTCGCGCTCTCACCGCTGGCGCTGTCCGTGACCGTGTAGGTGAAACTGTCACCGCCGTTGTAGTCGGCCGCCGGGGTGTAGGTGAAGCTTCCGTCGGTGTTGAGCGTCAGGCTGCCGTTGCTGACGTCGGTGGCCAGCGCGTAGCTCAGCGTCCCACCGCTGGTGGTGCTGTCATTGTCCGCGACCGTGCCGCTAAGGGGGGTGTCTTCATCCACACTGACGCTGTCGTCCTGTGCCGTCAGATCGGTAACGGCGTTGACCGTGACATTCACGGTCCCGGTCTCGGTCACTCCACCCGACGTAATGGTGTAGGTGAACGAGTCGTTGCCATTGAAGTTTGCGTCCGGCGTGTAGGTGATCGTGCCGTCAGGCAGGAAGCTGACGGTGCCGTTGCTGCCGTTGGTCACTCCGGTCAGCGTCGGTGTGCCCTCAAAGCCGTCGGCGCTGGCGCCGTTGGTGCCGGTCAGCACGTTGGCCGAGATCTCCGTCTCTTCGTTCGTGATCAGGCTGTCATCGACAATGTCGACCACCGGGGTCACGGTGACATTGATCACCTGGGTGTCGGTGTAGCCATCATCGTCGGTGACCGTGACGGTAAACGAGTCGCTGCCGTTAAAGTCAGCACTGGGCGTGTAGCTCCACAGCCCAGTTTCGGGGTCGATCGAGGCCGTTCCGTTGGTCGCGTCCGTCGAGACCGTGAAATAGGTGCCGTCGGTCAGGCCGTCGGCGCTATCGCTGGCCGTCAGCGTACCGCTGATGACGGTATCTTCGTTGCCCGTGCCACTGGTGTCGCCACCCATGGTGACCGCATCGTCGACCGGGTTAATGGTCAGGCTGACGGTTTGTGTCGCGCTCTCACCGCTGGCGCTGTCCGTCACCGTGTAGGTGAAACTGTCCGCGCCGTGATAGTCGGCCGCTGGCGTGTAGGTGAAGCTGCCATCGTTGTTGAGCGTCAGGCTGCCGTTGCTGACGTC